>NZ_JAQZAL010000017.1 GCF_028737205.1 Actinomycetospora lutea
ACGCCACCAAGCCCGAGCCCGCACCTGCCACTACCGCACCCGAGCTAGACGACTACAACTCAGGCTGTAGTACTAGATGCCCAGCTCGCCCTCGAAGGCGCCGCCCTCGAGGCGGTCCTTCATGGTGGTGAGGAAGCGGGCGGCGTCGGCGCCGTCGACGATCCGGTGGTCGTACGACAGGCACAGGTAGGCCATCGAGCGCACCGCGATGACGTCGCCGCCCGAGTCGTCCTGGAGCACGACCGGCTTCTTGACGACGGCGCCCGTGCCCAGGATGCCGACCTGGGGCTGGTTGATGATCGGCGTGTCGATCAGGGCGCCGCGCGAGCCGGTGTTGGTGATCGTGAACGTGCCGCCGGCGAGCTCGTCCGGGGTGATCTTGTTGGCGCGCGTGCGGTCCGCGACGTCGGTGATCTTGCGGGCGAGCCCAGCCAGGTTGAGGTCCCCGGCGTCGTGGATCACCGGCACGATCAGCCCGGCCGGCGAGTCCACGGCGATGCCCAGGTGTTCGGCGCCGTGGTAGGTGACCTCGCTCTTCTCGGTGTCGATCGAGGCGTTCACCGACGGGTGGGCCTTGAGCGCCTCCACCGTGGCCAGCGCCATGAACGGCAGGAACGAGAGCTTGACGCCCTCGCGGCGCTGGAAGTCGCCCTTCACGCGGTCGCGCAGGCGGGCGATGCGCGTGACGTCGGCCTCGACGACGGTCGTGAGCTGCGCGGAGACCTGCAACGACTCGACCATGCGCTTGGCGATCGTCTGGCGACGCCGCGACATCTTCTGCGTGGTGCCGCGCAGCCCGGAGGTGTCCGGGGCCGGCGCGCTCGACGCGCCGCGCGCCGCGGCGGCCGCCGGCTTCTGCACCTCGCCGCCGTGCACGGTGCCGCTGCCCGAGCCGCCCGAGGGCGCGGCCTGGGCCGGGGCGTCGCCGGCCGGGGCCGCCTGCTGCTGGTCCCGCTCGTCGGCCGCCTTGACGACGTCCTGCTTGCGGATGCGCCCGCCGACACCGGTGCCCGTCAGCGACGAGAGGTCGACGCCGCGCTCGGTGGCGAGCTTGCGGACCAGGGGCGTGACGTACGGCGAGCCCGTCTCGGTGGTGCCCGAGCCCTCCGTGTCGGCGGCGGCGGACGTCCCGTTGCCCCCGCCGCGGGGCTCGAGCGCGCCGGCGTTGGCCGGGCCGCTCGCGGTGGTCGAGCGCTCGGTCTCGTGCGAGACGTAGTCGTCGGCCCCGGACGCCGCCACCGGCTCGGCCGGCTGCGAGGGCTGGGCCGGCTGTGAGGGCTGGGCCGGCTGCGACGCCTGGGCGGGCTCCGACGGCTGGGCGGGCTGCGATGCCTGGGCGGGTTCCGGAGACGGAGCGGGCTGCTCCTGCGCCGGCGCCGCCGACCCGCCGCCCGAGCCCTGCGACGCGTCGCCGATGACGGCGAGCGCCCCGCCGACCTCGACCGTGTCGTCCTCGCCGGCCTTGAGCTCCAGGACGGTGCCGGCCACGGGCGAGGGGATCTCGGTGTCGACCTTGTCGGTGGACACCTCGAGCAGCGGCTCGTCGACCTCGACGGTGTCGCCGACCTGCTTGAGCCAGCGCGTCACCGTGCCCTCGGTGACCGACTCGCCGAGCGCGGGCATCTCGACCGTCGTGCCCGAGCCCCCGCCGGACGGGGCCGAGGACGCGGCGGCGGGCGCCGGCTCCGGCGAGGAGGGCTGCTCCGGCTCGGGTGCCGCCTGGGGCTCGGGCTGGGACGGGGCGGGCTCCGGCTCGGCCGCCGCCTCGGGCTGGGGCGCCGACTGGCCGCCACCGCCGCCCGCGGCCTCGCCCTCGTCGCCGATGACGGCGAGCTCGCCGCCGACCTCGACGGTCTCGTCCTCCTGCGCCACGATCCGCTGCAGGACGCCCGCCTGCGGCGACGGGATCTCGGTGTCGACCTTGTCGGTGGAGACCTCGAGCAGGGGCTCGTCGACGTCGACGTGGTCACCCTCCTGCTTGAGCCACCGGGTGATGGTGCCCTCGGTGACGCTCTCCCCGAGGGCAGGCATCTGGACGGAGTAGGCCATCGTGCTCGAACTCCTCGCTCGGTGTCTCGGGGTCAGGAGTGGCTGTGCAGCGGCTTGCCGGCGAGCGCGAGGTGCGCCTCCCCGAGGGCCTCGTTCTGCGTGGGGTGGGCGTGGACGAGGTTGGCGACGTCGTCGGGCAGCGCCTCCCAGTTGTAGATCAGCTGCGCCTCGCCGACCTGCTCGCCCATCCGCGAGCCGATCATGTGCACGCCGACGACGGGGGCGTCGTCGTCGGTGCCGCCCTTGACGAGCTTGACCGCCCCGGCGGTCTTGAGGATCTGCGACTTGCCGTTGCCGGCGAGGTCGTAGGTCATGGTCTTGACCTCGCCGTAGAGCTCCTTGGCCTGCGCCTCGGTGAGCCCGACCGACGCGACCTCGGGCTCGCAGTAGGTGACGCGCGGGATGCCCTTCTCGTCGATCACCGGCGGGTGCAGCCCGGCGATCTCCTCGGCGACGAAGATGCCCTGCTGGAAGCCGCGGTGGGCCAGCTGGAGGCCGGGGACGATGTCGCCGACGGCGTAGATGTTGCCGACCCCGGTGTGCAGCCGGTCAGTGGTCGGGACGAACCCGCGGTCGAGCGTGATGCCGTTCTCCTCGTAGCCGAGGTCGGCGGTGTTGGGCCCGCGGCCGACGGCGACGAGCAGGAGGTCGGCCTCGATCTGCTCGCCGGTCTCCAGCGAGATCGTCACCGAGTCGGAGGTCTGCGAGACGCCGGTGAACTTCGTGCCGGTCTTGAACGCGATCTTGCGCTTGCGGAACTGGCGCTCGAGCTGCTTGGAGAGGAACTCGTCCTCGTTGGGCACCAGGTTGGGCAGCGCCTCGACGATGGTGACCTCGGCGCCGAAGCTCTTCCACACGCTGGCGAACTCGACACCGATGACCCCGCCGCCCAGGACGACGACCCGGTCGGGCACGAAGTCGAGGTTGATGGCCTCGGTGGAGGTCAGCACACGGCCGCCGAGCTCGAGCCCGGGCAGCGTCTTGGAGTACGAGCCGGAGGCCAGGACGATGTTGCGGCCCTGGTAGCGCTGGCCGTCGACCTCGACGGTGTCCTGGCCGACGAGCTTGCCCGCGCCCTCGATCAGCGTGACCTTGTTGGCCTTCACCAGGCCCTGCAGCCCCTTGTAGAGGCGGGCGACGACGTTGTCCTTGTAGGAGTTGACGCCGCTCATGTCGATGCCCGACAGCGAGCTCTTCACGCCGAACTGCTCACCCTCGCGGGCCGAGTCGGCCACCTCGGCGGCGTGCAGCAGGGCCTTGGTGGGGATGCAGCCGCGGTGCAGGCAGGTGCCGCCGACCTTGTCCTTCTCGACCAGTGCGACCGACAGGCCCAGCTCGGCGGCCCGGAACGCGCAGGCGTAACCGCCCGAGCCGGCTCCGAGGATGATGACGTCGTACGTGTCGCTCACTGCTGCTACTCCCGCGTCGGCGTGTGGCGTGCGGCGCCCTCGATCCGGAGTGGTGGCCGGGGCGAGGCGATGTCCGGCCTCATCCTTCCACCTCACCCCGTCCCCCGTCGGCGCCGCTCAGCCATGCCGCGCGATGTCGTCCAGCACGGCCGCGATCGTCCGGACGGGGACGCCGGTGCCGCCCTTGGGGGTGTAGCCGTGCGGGCCGCCGGTGTTGAACGCCGGTCCGGCGATGTCGAGGTGCACCCACGGCACGCCGTCGGCCACGAACTCGCGCAGGAAGATGCCGCCGACGAGCATCCCGCCGAAGCGGTGGTTGGTGACGTTCGCGAGGTCGGCGACGCGCGAGTCGAGGTCACCGCGCAGCTCCTCGGGCAGCGGCATCGCCCAGCCGCCGTCGCCCGCGGCCACCGCGTGCCCGGCGACGCGGTCGCGGAACTCGTCGGTGCCCATGACGCCGGGGGTGCGCGACCCGAGCGCGACGAGCTGGGCGCCGGTGAGCGTCGAGGTCTCGAGCAGGTAGTCGGGGGAGTCCTCGCAGGCGCGCGCGATCGCGTCGCCGAGCACCAGGCGGCCCTCGGCGTCGGTGTTGAGGACCTCGACGGTCGTGCCGCCGTACATCCGCAGCACGTCGCCGGGGCGGTAGGCGGTGCCCGACGGCATGTTCTCGGCCATCGGCACGGTGGCGACGACCTCCACGTCCAGCCCGAGGTCGGCGGCCAGGCAGGTCGCGGCGACGACGCCGGCGGCCCCGGACATGTCCGAGGTCATGTGGTCCATGTTCGCGGCCGGCTTGATCGAGATGCCGCCGGTGTCGAACGTGATCCCCTTGCCGACGAGCGCGACCTTCTTCCGCGGCCCGTCGGCGTGCTCCCCCGATGCCGGGGTGTAGGTCAGGCGGACCAGCCGCGGCGGCCGCGAGGACCCGCCGCCGACGCCCAGGACGCCGCCGAAGCCGCCCTCGGCCAGCGCGGACTCGTCGAGGATCTCCACCGAGACCCCCGCCGCCTCGGCCAGCGCCCGGGCCCGCCGGGCGAAGGCGTCGGGGTAGAGGTCGTTGGGCGGGGTGTTGACGAGGTCGCGGGCGTTCCGCACGGCGCGGGCGACCGTCGCCGCGCGGGTGACGGCGGCGTCGTCCGCGTCGCCGACCAGCCCGACGCGCGCGAGCTCGGTCGGCGCGGTGTCCGGGGCCTTCTTGTAGTCGGTGAAGGCGTAGTCGCCGAGCAGCACGCCCTCGACCGTCGCGGCCACGTCGAGCGTGGAGAGCGTGGTGACGACGTGCGCGGCCTTGCCGTGCAGGGCGCGCGCGGCGGCGCCGGCGGCGCGGCGGACCTGCTCGGCGAGGTCGGGCGCCTCGCCCGCGGCGTCGCCCGGCTCCTTGCCCAGCCCGACCGCGAGGACCAGCGGGGTGCCGATCGCCCCGCGCGTCGGCACCCGGGTGACCTCCTCGGCCTTGCCGGTGCCGCCGAGGAGGGCCACCAGGGCCGGGAGCTCACCCGCCAGGTCGCCGAGCACGGTCGTGTCACCCGCCACGACGGGGTCCCCACCGCCCTCGCCGGGACGGACGCCGACGACGAGCGCGTCGGCGTCGGTGAGGGTGTCGGCGCCCGGCGTGGCGCCGAGCACCTCGAGGGCGGGGGTGCTGCTCACGTGCGGTCTCTCCCCGGGTCGGCGGTCTCGATCACATGCTAGGACCGGACGCGCTCGGTTACCGTGCCGCGGGTGTCCGTCACCGATCCTCGCCGGAGTCCGCTGCACGACCACCACGTCGCCCTCGGCGCCTCCTTCGCGCCCTTCGGCGGCTGGGAGATGCCCGTGCAGTACTCGGGCACGGTGGCCGAGCACACCGCCACGCGCGAGGCCGTCGGCCTGTTCGACGTCAGCCACCTGGGCAAGGTCCGCATCAGCGGGCCGGGTGCCGCGGCGTTCGTCGACCGCTGCCTGACCAACGACCTCTCCCGCATCCAGCCGGGTAAGGCGCAGTACACGCTGTGCTGCGCGGACGACGGCGGCGTCGTCGACGACCTCATCCTCTACCTCGTCGGGCCCGACGAGGTCTTCGCCGTCCCCAACGCCGCGAACTCCGCGGGCGTCGGGCGGCGGCTTTCCGAGGTGGCACCGGAGGGGATCGCCGTCGACGACGAGCACGACCGGCACGTGGTGCTGGCCGCGCAGGGACCGGCGTCGCCGGCGGTGCTCGCCGAGGTCGGGCTGCTGACCGACGCCGACCCGCTGGACTACATGGCCTTCGTCGACGCCGAGTGGAACGGGCGCCCGGTGCGCGTGTGCCGCACGGGCTACACCGGCGAGCGCGGGTACGAGCTCATCGCCCCGTCCGACGGCGCGGGCGTGCTGTGGGACGCGCTGGCCGCCGTGGTGGCGGAGCAGGGCGGCCTGCCCGCCGGGCTCGGCGCGCGCGACACGCTGCGCACCGAGGCCGGGCTCCCGCTGCACGGCCAGGACCTGGGCCCGGACATCACGCCCCTGCAGGCGCGGTGCGGGTTCGCGGTCGGCTGGAAGAAGGACGCGTTCTGGGGGCGCGAGGCCCTGCTCGCCGAGCGCGAGGCCGGGCCGCGGCGCCGCTCGTGGGGCCTGCGGGCCACCGGGCGCGGGGTGCCGCGCGGGCACATGGCGGTGAAGCGCGGCGACGAGGTCGTCGGCGAGACGACCTCGGGCACCTTCTCGCCGACGCTCCGGACGGGCATCGCGCTCGCCCTGCTCGACACCGCCGCGGGCCTCGACGAGGGCGACGTCGTGGCGGTCGACGTGCGCGGAAGGACCCTCGAGTGCGAGGTCGTCACCCCGCCTTTCGTGGCCTCCCACGTGCGGTGAGGATGCGCGGGTGAGCTTCCCCACGGAGATCCCCGACGCCGACCCGGGCGTCTTCCGCTTCCGTTCCGAGGCCGAGCAGGCCGGGCCGGCGATCTTCCTCGCGCCCGGCGGCGTGACCGGCGGCGGGTACGGGCTCTTCGAGAGCGCCGCCGAGCCCGGGCGGATGGGCGCCGTGCCGCACTTCCACACGGGGTTCACCGAGGCGTTCTGGGTGATCTCGGGACGCCTCGCGGTGATGAGCGGGCGGGAGTGGCAGGTGCTGGGCAGCGGCGACTTCGCCCACGTGCCGGTCAACGGGGTGCACGCCTTCCGTGCCGTGGGCGACGAGCAGGCCCGGTTCCTCATCCTCTTCGTGCCCGGCTCGCCGGCGTCCCGGTATCCGCGCGAGCACTACTTCCGCGGCCTGGCCGAGCGGTTCGCCCGCGGCGCCTCGCCCGAGGAGATCGACGAGTTCGCCCTCGAGTGCGACCAGGTCAACCTGCGCGACTGGGAGAGCGGCCCCATCCCGTCATGAGCGCCCGACGCTGACGTGCACGTGGTCGAAGTGCCCGCCGGTGGCGTCCTCCGGGTCGTACACGCCGCCGCCCCGGTACGGCCGGCCCCAGCCGTCGGACGCGTCGGCGCCCCCGCGGTACCAGATGCGGCCCTGCCAGATGACGTAGCGGACGTCGAGCTCGCGGGCCTCCGCCCGCAGCCAGTGGGCCACCGCCCAGCCGTCGGCGAGGTCGTCGCCCTGCGGGAACGCGCCCGAGCGGGCGGGGAAGAAGTCGCAGGCGCGCCCGTGCGGGTGGTCGCTCGCGGGGTTCCAGGTGTGCTCGGACCAGCAGGTGATCGACCGGACCGGGGCGTCGCGGCCCGGGGCGCCGAAGCGGGCGACGGCCGCCTCGTGCAGCCGCAGCGCCGTCGGGGTCAGGCAGCCCGGCGTCGTCGGATCGCTCTCGGTGCACGGCTCCGGCGGCGGCGGGTCGACGACCTCCCACAGGTCGCGGGCGCCGAGACCGCGCTCGGCGGCCACCCACCACAGGAGGCCGGCGAGCAGCGCGAGGACCAGCAGGACGGCCGTCCCGACGGGCGCGCGGCTCCTGGTCTCCACGAGATCCACGGTAGGCGCGCCGGCGCGTGCTGATGGTGAGTCAGGGCGCGCATCCCGACAGGGCCGCCGCACGTCGGACCAGGTACCGCTGCTCGGGGCCGCTGAGCGTGCGGCGCGCGGCGCGGCGGTAGGCCGCCGCGGCGGCGTCGCGCTCACCGAGGCGCTCGAGCAGGTGGGCGCGGACGGCGTCGACACGGTGATGGCCCTCGAGCTGCGGGGCCAGCGCGTCCAGGCGCTCCAGGCCGATCCGGGGGCCCTCGACCATGGCCAGCGCGACCACGCGGTTGAGGGTGACGATCGGCGAGGGCGCGAGCACCTCCAGCGCCCCGTACAGGCCCAGGATCTGGGGCCAG
This sequence comes from Actinomycetospora lutea, assembly GCF_028737205.1. Lineage (GTDB taxonomy): Bacteria > Actinomycetota > Actinomycetes > Mycobacteriales > Pseudonocardiaceae > Actinomycetospora > Actinomycetospora lutea. Next base: position 7,737 of record NZ_JAQZAL010000017.1, read on the forward strand.
TCGGTCGCCTCGGGCGAGGGGGCCTCGTCGTGCACGGCGGCGATGGCGGCCTGGACCTGGAACGGACCGGGCTCGGCGCTCGTGAGCACGCCCTCGAGCAGCCCGACGCCCTCCGTGATCACGCCCCGGTCCCAGCGTCCCCGGTCCTGCTCGGCGAGCGGGACGAGCGTCCCGTCCTCGCGGTGGCGCGCGGGCCGGCGGGCGTCGGTGAGCAGCATGAGCGCGAGCAGCCCGGTCACCTCGCCGTGCCCGGGCCACTCGCCGTGCAGCTGCCGCGCGAGCCGGATCGCCTCCGACCCGAGGTCCGGTCGCTGCAGGTCCTCGCCCGCGGTCGCGGTGTGGGCCTCGGTGAAGATCCGGTAGAGGACCTCGAGGACCGCGGGCAACCGGGCCTCGCGCTCGGCGGGCGAGGGCTCGTCGAACCGCGCGCCGGCCGCGGCGATCCGGGCCACACGGGCTGACGAGCATGACCGCCACCCCGGTCGGCGAGCCCGAGCCGTTCGTCCTGTGGTTCCGCTCGACCTACGCCCTGCGCCGCCGGGACGGTGCCTGGGCGATCGTCCACCAGCACGAGTCGGTGCCCTTCCACATGGACGGCTCGTTCCGCGCGGCCACCGAGCTGACCCCGGTCTGAGTCGCGCGGAGCGGGATCAGCGGCGGCGCCCCGGGCGCTCGGCGGCGTCGTCGAGATCGACACCGACGTGGTCGTCGAGCCACCGGCCCAGCGGCGCGAGGCGGCGCCAGGTGCCCGCGACGCGGTCGGCGAGCACGGGCTCGTGCAGCTCGTCCGACGGCGGCCAGGCGTACCAGGCGAAGAGGCTCTTGTGGCGCAGCAGCGCGAGGCGCGGATGTCCGGGGTCGACACCCCGGGGGCGCGACTTCAGCTGCTCGCCGCCGATGGTGAAGCCCTCCTCGCGCAGGCCGTCGACGATGGCCTCGAGCGCCGGCCCGTGGCGGTCGTCGTCCACCGCCGCCCGGAAGCGGGCGACCTGCGCCGAGGTCATCCGGTAGTAGCCGCCGGCCACCATCACGCCGTCGGCGGAGACCTGGACGTAGTGCGGGCCCGCGGTGGCCCCGCACTGCGTCTTGTACGGCGTCTTGTCGGCCGCGAACCGCACGTCGCGGTAGGGGCGGAACACCTTGCCCGCGCCGAACTCGCCCTCGAGGTCGGCGAGCAGCGCGACCATCGGCGCCCGCACCTGCTCGTCGTAGATCGCCTTGTTGTCGGTCCAGTACGCCTTGGTGTTGTCGGCCTCGAGACCCTCGTAGAAGTCGACGACCGCGTCGCCGAAGCCCGGGAACGTCACGGGGACATCCTGACGCGTCCACACGAGCCGTGTCCTGGGCGGTGCACGACCCGGTGGCTCGACGCGATCGGTGCGCGGCGTCACGGCGGTGCGCGGCGTCACGGCGGCGCGCCGACGCGGCCCGGGGCGCGCAGCGCGTGCCGCACCGCCGCGACCGCCGCGGGGGACGAGGCGATGCGCCAGTCGGTCTCCTTGTCGTGGTCGAACCAGACCAGGACGCGCACGTCGTGGTCGTCCGCCAGGGCGAACAGGTCGTGGACCCACGTGGCCTTGTCGCCGCCGTGCTCGGTACAGGCGACCTCGGTGATGGCGAGCGGGCGGCCCGACACCCGTCGGAGGTCCGTCAGCGACGCCGCGAACACGTCGACCAGACTGCGCCAGCCGCCCCAGGGCAGGGCCGTGCCGCCGTTGTAGCCGTCGAGTCCCACCCAGTCCACCGACCCGTCACCGGGGTACAGCGCGTCGTACCCGGCACCACCGGGGGCGTGCACGTTCACGCACCAGATCCAGGTCACGCGCCGTGCGCCGACGGCGTCGAAGACGGCCCGGACGCGGTGCCAGGCGGCGATCGCGTCGCCGGGAGTGTTCCCGTTGACACCGGCGCCCCAGGGATAGTGCGGGGCGTCGAGCTCGTGCAGGAAACGCAGCGCGAGGTGCCCACCCCAGTCGCGGATCGCCCCGGCCACCTCGGCGACCCGGTCGTCGTGCCCGCCCGCCGCGATCCGGGAGAGGGCGTACTCCGGCTGGTCGCGCCCGCGTCCGGCGATCCACGGCTCCCAGGTCAGCAGCGGCAGCGCGCCGCGATCGCGGGCCGCATCGGCCCGGGCCGTATCGAACGACGGGTTCCCGCTCCAGTCCTCGAACCAGCCGTAGACCGACGGCGTCACGCCGGTGGCGGCGGCGAAGGCGTCGAGAGCGTCCGGAGCGTCGGCCTGGAGTCCGAGGGCCAGGGGCACCGGCGCACCGTGCCGCACGCGCCCGTTCCTCCGCCAGCGACCGGCATGCAGGGCGGCGCGCACGGCCGTTCCGCCGTGGTCTGATGTAGGCCGTTCGGCCTAACAGCACGCGCAGTCGGGGGGCAGGGAGTCATGACAGAGGCGGTCGACGCCGACCGGGAGGAGCGCCGGGTCCGCGCGGCCGAGGACGTCCTCGTGAGCGCGTCGGCGCAGGGGACCGAGCGTCTCGACCGCCTGACGCGGCTCGCGCGACGGTTGTTCGGCGTGTCGGTGGCGACGGTGACCATGCTCGACCGCGACACGCAGTGGTTCCTCGCGCGGGCCGGCTTCGAGGCCGACGCCGCGCCGCGGACCCACTCGCCGTGCAACGCCACCATCGCCGAGGCCGACACGTACGTGCTGGAGGACCTCGGCGCCGACGACCGGTTCGCCGGGCACCCGATGGTCGCCGGTGATCCTCACCTGCGCTTCTACGCCGGACACCCCATCGAGGCACCCGGGAACCAGCCCGTGGGCACGCTGTGCCTGCTCGACGAACGCCCGCGCCCCTTCTCCGACGCCGACCGCGCCCTGCTCGCCGAGCTCGCGGCCTGGGCGCAGGACGAGCTCGCCCGGTCCGAGGAGCTGGACCGCGCCGCGGAGATCCAGCAGTCCCTCCTGCCCGGTCCGCCACCGGACCCCACCGGCTACGAGCTCGCGGCGCGCTGCCGGCCGGCACGTGCGGTGGGCGGCGACTTCTACGACTGGTACCCCGAGCCCGGCGCCGTCGGGTTCACCCTCGCCGACGTCATGGGCAAGGGCATCGGGGCCGCCATCCTCATGGCCACCGCGCGGGCGGCCCTGCGGTCCGCGGCGACCGAGCCGGACCCGGGCGCCACGGTCGCGACGGCCGCCGCGGCCCTCGACGCCGATCTCGGCCCCACCCACACGCTGGTCACGTTGTTCCACGGCCGCCTCGACACCGGGCGCGGTGTCGTGCGCCACGTCGACGCCGGGCACGGCCTCGCCCTCGTGCTGCGCGCCGACGGGTCGTGGACGGGAAGCCGGGGCGGCGGCCTGCCCCTCGGGGTGCTCGCCGAGCAGAGCTGGGACGTGGTCGAGGTCGAGCTCCGCCCGGGTGACACGTTCGTCGTCGTGAGCGACGGCGTCCTCGACCTGCTCCGCGACCCGCTCGCGGGGCTCGAGCAGATCGCGGATCTGCTGCGGGGCTCGCGGTCCGCGCGCGACGTGGTCGAGCGCGTCGAGGCCCTGGCCGGCGGGGACGACCTCGGCGACGACGTCACCTTACAACGAACCGATCGACCTCGTGACCACGACGGCGCGCGCGGCGGCGGCGATCCGTTACCCGCACCGCACCTGGATCCTCGACGACGGCGCACGCCCCGAGATGCGCGAGGCCGCCGAGGCCCTCGGCGTCGGCTACCTCACCCGCAGCGAGGACTGGGCCGACCGGCCCCGCCACGCGAAGGCCGGCAACCTCAACAACGCGCTCTTCGCCACCGAGGGCGAGTTCCTGCTGATCCTGGACGCCGACCAGATCCCGGAGCCGCGGATCCTCGACCGGACGCTCGGCTACTTCTCCGACCACGACGTCGCCCTGGTGCAGACCCCGCAGTGGTTCTCCAACGTCACGGAGGCCGACCCCCTGGGCAGTCAGGCCCCCCTGTTCTACGGGCCGATCCAGCAGGGCAAGGACGGCTGGAACGCGGCGTTCTTCTGCGGGTCCAATGCGGTCGTCCGCCGCGAGGCGCTGATGCAGCTGGGCATCCTGGGCTACGTCCGGGAGGTGGAGCGCGGCGTGCGCCGGGCGCTGCGCAGCGGGCGTGACCTCCTCCGCCGCGCCCGCCACGAGGCCCTGGCGGCCGGACCGGAAGCCGTGGCCGCGCTCGACCACGTGCGGTCCGCCGTCGACGACGCGATGGCCGCGCTCGACGCGGGCCACCCGGTCGCGGAGGTCACCTACCGCTTCCAGCGCGCGGTGGACGACGCCGCGCGCGGGCTGGTCACGACCGACGTCGAGCGGATGCGCGCCGACCTCGCGGTCATCGGTGAGCTGCCCACCGGCCGGCACGGTCTCGACGTCGCGGCGGTGGGCGACGACGTGCTCGACCAGCTCAGCGCGCGGGAGTGGTCGCCGCTCGGGGCGATCGAGTCGGTGCGGGCGCTCGTCGGGTCGGTCGACGTCGACCGCGGCGACGAGGCCCAGCCGGTGATGCCGATGGCGACTATCTCGGTCACGGAGGACATGGCGACCGCGATGCGCCTGCACGCCTTCGGGTGGCGGTCGGTGTTCCACCACGAGATCCTCGCGACCGGACTGGCGCCCGAGGACCTGGGCACGATGCTGCACCAACGGCTGCGGTGGGCCCAGGGCACGCTGCAGGTGATGCTGCGCGAGAACCCGCTGGTCCAGCGGGGGCTGAGCTGGGGCCAGCGCCTCATGTACTTCGCGACCATGTGGAGCTACCTCTCCGGTTTCGCGGCCCTCGTGTACATCGCGGCGCCGGTCATCTACCTGTGCTTCGGAGTGAAGCCGGTCCAGAGCTTCGGTGGCGACTTCCTCTCCCGCCTGATCCCGTTTCTCGTGGTCAACCAGTTGCTGTTCCTCGTCGTGGGCTGGGGGATCAGGACCTGGCGTGGCCAGCAGTACAGCCTGGCCCTGTTCCCGCTGTGGATCCGGGCGACCACGACGGCCGTCGCCAACGTGCTCTTCGGGCGCAGCCTGGGCTTCGTCGTCACGTCGAAGGAACGGCGCACCGGCGGACCGTCCTGGGGCCTGATCCGGCCGCAGCTGATCGCGATGGGACTGCTCGTCGTCGCCGCCGCCGCCGGGATCGTGCGGGCGGTCCTCGGCTACGCGCCGACCGTGCAGGGCACCGTCGTCAACGTCGCCTGGGTGGTCTACGACCTCGTGGTGCTCAGCGTCGTCATCCAGGCCGTCCGGTTCCGCGGCTCGGACGCGGACGCCAGTGAGGAGGAGAGCACGTGATCGACGTGGAGACCGAGGGCCTCGCGCCCGACACCGCGGTGCTGCGGCCGCACGGGCGGCTGAACATGGTGCTCGCGCCGCGCATGCGCGAGTTGGTGGCCACCACGGTCGAGGGCGGCCGGTCGCGGGTCGTCGTGGACCTCGGCAGCACGGAGTTCATGGACTCGTCGGGGCTCGGCGCCCTCATCGCGGGCCTGAAGACGGCGCGCCAGGCCGGCGGGGACCTGCGGATCGCCGCCGTCCCGGAGCAGGTGCGCACCGTGCTCTCCCTGACGAACCTCGATCGGGTGCTGCGTCCGCACGGCACCGTCGAGCAGGCCGTCGGTGAGGGCTGACGGCGCGCACCACCGCACACTGCGGGTCCCGGCCACGCCGGAGTGCCTCGAGCGGGTCCACGCGCTGCTCGCCGACCTCCTCGGCGACGTCGCCGACGTCGCCGAGGCCGACCGCCTCGGGTTCGAGACCGCGCTCGCGGAGCTCGTCGCGAACGTGATCGAGCACGCCGGGGCCCGGGAGCCCGTCCGGCTGGTCGTCGTGCTCGCCGCCGATCCGGCGGCCCTGACGGCCGACCTCTACGACGACGGGCCGCCCGCGGGGACGGACCCGGCCGGCGCCTCGTTGCCCGACCCCTCGGCCGAGCGCGGGCGCGGGCTCGCCCTCGCCCGGGCCGCGGTGGACGAGGTCACCTACGCCCGCGAGGCGGGGGCGAACCACTGGTCGATGACCCGGCGCCGGCGGGCCTGAGCCGGGGGAGGGCGCCGCCGCCCCGGCCGCTGGGCCCCGGGGCCGTCGGGGGCGCGTCCGACCCGATCGACGGACTACCCTGGCCGCATGAGTACGACCTTCACCCACGCCCCGCACCCCGCCCCGGCGACCGCGGAGCGTGTGGCGGAGGTACTGGCCGCGCCCGGGTTCGGGAAGTTCTTCACCGACCACATGGTCTCGATCTCCTGGGACGCCGCCCGCGGCTGGCACGACGCCACCGTCGGGCCGTACCAGCCGCTCTCGATGGACCCCGCCGCCGTCGTCCTTCACTACAGCCAGACGATCTTCGAGGGGCTCAAGGCGTACCGCTGGGCCGACGACTCGGTGCACGCCTTCCGCCCGGCGGCCAACGCGGACCGGATGGCCCGGTCGGCCGAGCGGCTCGCGATGCCCCCGCTGCCCGAAGAGCTGTTCCTCGACTCGCTGCACGAGCTGATCGCGGTCGACCACCGCTGGGTCCCGGCGGCCGGCGGCGAGGACTCGCTGTACCTGCGGCCGTTCATGTTCGGGTCGTCCTCGGGCCTCGGCGTGCGGCCCAGCGAGGAGTACCTCTATCTCCTCATCGCCTCCCCGGCGGGCGCCTACTTCCCGCGCGGCCTGGCCCCGGTCACCGTGTGGCTGTCCACCGACTACGTGCGCGCGGTGCCCGGCGGCACCGGCGAGGCGAAGTGCGGCGGCAACTACGCGGCCTCGCTCGCGGCGCAGGCCCAGGCGTCGGCGCAGGGCTGCGACCAGGTGGTGTGGCTCGACGGCTTCGAGCACCGGTGGATCGAGGAGATGGGGGGCATGAACCTCTTCTTCGTGTTCACCGACTCCTCGGGCGCGGTCGAGGTCGTCACCCCGGAGCTCTCGGGCTCGCTGCTCCCCGGCGTCACCCGCCGGTCGCTGCTCGAGCTCGCCCAGGAGGAGGGCGCCACGGTCACCGAGCGGCGCATCTCCACCGACGAGCTGGAGAAGGAGGTCGCCGCGGGCCACCTCACCGAGGTGTTCGCGTGCGGCACGGCCGCGGTGATCACGCCGGTCGGCACGGTGAAGCACGAGGGCGGGAGCTACGACATCGGCGACGGCACGCCCGGCCCGATGACCCACCGCCTGCGCGACCGCCTCACCGCCATCCAGCGCGGCGCGGCCCCCGACCCGCGCGGCTGGATGCACAAGCTCGCCTGAGGTCTGGCCGCCGGGGTGCTCAGGCGGTCGCCAGGACGATGAGGGCGGCGGTGGCGGCGAGCTCGGCGCAGGCGCCGAACACGTCGCCCGACACGCCGCCGAGGCGCCGGCGCGCGTGGGCCGCGACGAGCACGACGACGGCGGCGGCGAGCAGGGCCGCGACCGGCGCGCGCAGGCCGAGCACGGGGAACGCGCCCGCCGCCAGCACGACGGCCCAGGCGGGCGCCACCCACGCCGGCTGGGTCCCGGCGACCAGCGCGCCGAGGCCGTCGGGCGACGCCGCCGGCACCCCGCGACGGGCGATCCAGGCGAAGGCCGCGCGCCCGAGCCCGAGGGCCAGCGCGCCGGCGACGACGGCCGGGAGCAGGCCCCGGTCCGCGAGCGCCCCGAGCGCGCCGGCCTGCACGCCGATCACGACGACCAGCCACACCACCGCGAACGCCCCGGTGCCCGGGTCGCGCATCACCGCGAGTGTGCGGGCGGCGTCGCCGTGGCTGCCGAGGCCGTCGGCGAGGTCGGCGAGCCCGTCGAGGTGCAGGCCGCGGGTGGCCGCCGCCCCGAGCCCCACCGCGACGAGGCCCGCGAGCAGCCCCGGGGCCCCGAGGGCGAGGAGACCCGCCGCGGCCGCGCCGAGCAGCCCGCCGAGGAGCACCCCGACCAGCGGCACCACGGCGAGCGCGACCCCGGCCGCCGGCCGGTCGATCCGGGACGCGCGCACCGGGGCCACCGTGAACATCGCGACCGCGAGCGCGACGCCCGCGCCGATGTGGCTCACACGGAGACGGCCGCGCGGATCAGTCCGACCGCGGTGAGCGCTCCGGTGCCCTGACCGGCCCGCATCTGCAGGTCGAGCAGCGGCTCGAGGTCGAGGACGGTGAGCGCGAGCGCCTGCGCGGGCTCGGTGCACCGCGACCCGGCGACCCACCAGGCCCGCGCGCCGGGCGCCTCGGTGTCGGCGAGAAGCGCGGCCACGGCCGTCGCCGCGCCGTCGAGCACCACCGGGGTCCGCCGCCGTGCGGCCTGGGCGAGGAACCCCACGAGCGCGGCGAGGTCGGCGCCGCCCGCGACGCGCAGGAGGCCCTGCGGGTCGCGGCGCACCGCGCGGGCACGCCACAGGCCGTCGCGCACCGCCGCGGCCTTCACCATCCACACGCGGTCGTCGATCCCGCTGCCGCGCCCGACCGCGGCCACCGGCTCGCGGCCCGTCATCGCCGCGGCGAGCACCGCCGTGGGGGTGCTGACCCCGACGGCCAGCTCGCCCACGACGAGCAGGTCGGCACCCTCGTCGACCTCCTCGTCGGCCACCTCGCGGCCCGCGCGGACGGCCGCGGCGGCCTGCTCCCCGGTGAGCACGTCCTCGACGTCGAGGCGGCCGCCGCCCCGCACGACGGCGCGGTCGTCGCGGGCGTCGCCGACGGCGGGCTCGGCGAGGCCCACGTCGACGACCCGCAGCCCGGCCCCCGCGACCTCGGCGAAGCGGCAGACCGCCGCGGACCCGTCCCGCGCGGCGGCCACCCGCGCCGCGGTCTCGGCGGGCGCGTGCGCGGACACCCCGGCGGCGGCGATCCCGTGGTCGGCGGCGAACAGCACCGCCCGCACCCGCCGCGGCGCGCGCACCGGGGCGCGGCCCTGGCAGGCGGCGAGCCACGCGGCGAGCTCCTCGAGACGCCCGTAGCTCCCGCCCGGCATCGCCGCGAGCGCCTCGCGCCGGGCGGTCTCGTCGGGCGGCGCCACGGCGTGCGACGAGGCGGTCGGGGTCGCGGGCTGCACGCCCTCGACGGTATCCACCGGCGGCGTCACCGCAGCCGCAGGGGCACGCCGGCCACGAGCAGCCAGACCTCGTCGCAGACGGCCGCGAGCTCCTGGTTCAGCGCGCCGAGCTCGTCGCGGAAGCGGCGTCCCGCGCTGGTCGAGGGCACGACGCCGAGCCCGACCTCCGCCGAGACGAGCACCAGCGTTCCCGCGAACCCCGCGACGGCCGCGACGAGGTCCGCCCGTGCGGCCGCCACCGACGGCGCGTCGCGCTCCCAGCGGGCGTCGTCGAGCAGGCCGGTCACCCAGGTGGCGAGGTCGTCGACCAGGACCGGGTCGGCGGGCGCGCCGGCGAGCACCGCGGTGACGTCGACGTCCTCGACCGTCCGCCAGGGCGTGGGACGGCGGGCGCGGTGGACCTCGACGCGGTCGGCCCACTCGGGGTCGACGGCCGGGTCGACCCCGCGCGCGGTCGCCACGTAGAGGGCGGGCGCGTCGGCGTCGAGCAACGCCTCGGCGTACGCGGACTTGCCCGACCGCGTGCCGCCGAGGACGAGGACGCGGGGGATCAGGTCACCTGGGTGCCGCGGGCCACCCGCGGGGCCGGCATGCGCAGCTTGCGGATCTGGGTGGCGCGGGTGAACGCGTACCAGCCGTAGGACAGGCCGCCGACCTGCTCGTCCGGGAACTTCGCCCGGACCTTCGAGACCACGAGCCGCCCGAGCAGCACGCCCTCGAGCGCCATCATCACGAGCATGATCAGGCAGATCAGGCTGCCCGCCGTCTGCACCGCGGGCACCGGGACGATCACGGTCACGAAGATGACCACGGCCAGCGGCATGAACAGGCCCATGAGGTTGCGCCGGCCGTCGACGATGTCGCGCGCGTAGGCCCGGGCGGGACCGCGGTCGCGGGGCATGAGCACGGCGTCGTCGCCGGCCATCATCCGCTTGCGGCGCTCGGCGGAGGCCGATCGGCGGTCCTCCTTGCTGCCGCGCAGCGACTTCGCGCGCTTGATCGCCTCACGCTGGTTCTTCGGCGCGGGCGCGACGGGGCCGCGCTTCTTGCCCTCGGCGTCGCGGCGCGACGGCGTGGGCCGTCCCTTGCCCGCCGTCTGCGACCGCGTCCGGTCGCCGACGACGACGGCCTCGCGCGCCTCGGCACCGTCGTCCGAGGCGCTGGTGGCGTCGGTGGACTCGGAGGAGGAGGCGGTGCCGCGGCGCAGGAACTTCACGCCGACCAGGATAGGGCACACCGCCTACCCCCTACCGTGATCCGCATGCGCGTACTGCTCGCCCCCGACTCCTTCGGCGGCAGCCTCACCGCCGCCGAGGCCGCCACGGCGATGGCGGAGGGCTGGGCCCGCACCCATCCCGACGACACGACCGTGCTGCTGCCGCTCGCCGACGGCGGCACGGGGTTCGTGGAGGTCCTCCACACCGCGCGCGGCGGCACCCGGCACGACCTCGAGGTCACCGGGCCGCTGGGGGAGCGGACGACGGCGACGTGGCTGGAGCTGGACGGCCCCGGAGACGCGGCAGAGCGGAGCTCGACCCTCAGGACCGCGTACGTCGAGTCGGCCTCGGCGTGCGGCCTGCACCTGGTGCCCGAGCGCACCCCGGAGACCGCCGCCGCCGCGACGAGCCGGGGCGTCGGCGAGCTGGTGGCCGCGGCGATCGAGCGGCGTCCGGACCGGATCGTCGTCGGTCTCGGCGGCTCGGCCTGCACGGACGGCGGCGCCGGGATGCTCGCCGCGCTCGGCGCGGTCGCCGTCGACGACCACGGCCACCCGCTGCCCGACGGCGGGGGCGCGCTGGCGGGGGTGACGCGGCTGGTCGGGCTCCCCGGGGTGCGCGAGCGCCTCGCCGGCGTGGAGCTCGTCGTCGCCGCCGACGTCGACCACGTCCTGACCGGCCCCGAGGGCGCCGCGGCGGTGTTCGGCCCGCAGAAGGGCGCCGACGAGGACACCGTGGCCGCCCTCGACGCGGCGCTGGCGACGTGGGGCGGCGTGCTCGGGGAGGAGTGCGGGCTCCCGGGCCTCGCGGGGCAGCCCGGCACCGGGGCGGCCGGCGGCCTGGGGGCGGCCCTGGCCGCGCTGGGCGCCGCCCGCGTGCCCGGCGGTGAGCTCGTCCGCGACGTCGCCGGGCTGGACGCCGCGATGGACCGCGCGGACCTCGTGGTCACCGGCGAGGGACGGCTCGACGGGCAGTCGCTGCACGGCAAGCTCGTCTCGGTGGTCGCCGCGCGCGCCCGCGAGCACGAGGTGCCGTGCATCGCGCTGGCCGGGCAGGTCGACATGTCGACCGGCGAGGCGACCGAGGCCGGGCTGGACGGCGCGTACTCCGTGGCCGCCGACGTCGGGTCGGTCGAGGCGGCGCTCGCCGAGCCGGCGGCCCGCCTGGCCGACCTCGCGGAGGGCGTCGCCCGGAGGTGGGGGAACCGACCGCCGGCGTGAGCGCGCTCGCATGAAGCACCGCGCCCGGTGTGCGACGATGGGATCAGGCCGCGGGGCCGGGTATCCCCGACCCCGAGGGAACACACGGCACCGCGACCGGGTTGTGCTCGGCAAGTGGGTGCACACCGTCCGTCCCGGGAGCTCAAGGGAGAACCATGACCGTCGAGAACCCTGCCGCGCCGACCGAGGCCGAGACCAAGCCGCACGGCGTCGAGCTGACCGACTCGGCCGCCGGGAAGGCGAAGGCCCTGCTCGACCAGGAGGGCCGCAACGACATGTCGCTGCGCATCGCCGTGCAGCCCGGCGGCTGCGCGGGCCTGCGCTACCAGCTGTTCTTCGACGACCGCAGCCTGGACGGCGACCTCGAGCGCGACTTCAACGGCCTGACCGTCGCGGTCGACCGCATGAGCGCCCCGTACCTGCAGGGTGCGGTCATCGACTTCGTCGACACCATCGAGAAGCAGGGCTTCACGATCGACAACCCCAACGCGGGCGGGTCGTGCGCCTGCGGCGACAGCTTCAACTGATCGCCCCCTGACGACGACGGCCCCGGACCTCGGTGAGGTCCGGGGCCGTCGTGTGTCCGCAGGTCAGAGGACGGGGACCTCGGCGGCGACCTTGGCCCGGAGGTCCTCGGGCGGCTGGGCGCCGAGCTGGGCCACGACGTGCGAGGCCGCGACGGCGCCGATGTGCCCGGAGGTGGCGTGGCCGAGCCCGCGGCTCCAGCCGTAGAGGAACCCGCCGGCGTAGGCGTCGCCCGCCCCGGTGGTGTCGACGAGCTCGTCGGCGTCACGGACACCGATCTCCTCGACGCTGCCGTCGGCGTCGTACACCGTCGAGCCCTTCGGGCCGTGGGTGACGACGACGACCTCGCAGTTGCCGCCGTTGCCGCGCAGCAGCGAGGTGACCGGGTCGTCGCCGACCAGCGCCGCGACCTCGTCCTCGTCGGCGATGAGGATCTCGACGTTCTCCCGGGTCAGCTCGCGGAAGTACTCGCGGTGGCGCTCCACGCAGCCGGCGTCCGAGAGCGTGAGGCCCACGCGCGCCTCGCTCTTCGCGGCCGCGTCCACGACCTTGCCGATCGTGCGGCGGGCGTGCTCGGTGTCGGCGAGGTAGCCCTCGATCAGGCTGACCCGGCTGCCGGCGACCTGGTCCTGCTCGATGTCGTCGGGGCCGAGCGCGGTGCAGGCGCCCAGGAACGTGCTCATGGTGCGCTCGCCGTCGGGCGTGACCATGACCAGGCAGCGGGCCGTCGCCGGGCTGCCGGACAGGGCGGGCGTGGTGAACGAGACCCCGTGCGACCGGATGGACTCGGTGAACGAGGTCCCGAGACGGTCGTCGGACACCTTGCCGACGTAGCCGGCGTCGGCACCCAGGGCCGCGGCGATGGCGATGGTGTTGGCGACGCTGCCGCCCGAACGCTCCGTCGTGTCGCCGGCCTCGGTGTAGAGCTTCTCGGCCTGGGCCTCGTCGATGAGCGTCATGCCGCCCTTGGGCAGCTCGTGCGCGCGGATGGTGTCGTCGTCCGTGCGGAACAGCACGTCGACGATCGCGTTGCCGATACCCAGTACGTCCATGCCTGCCTCTCGAAACGCTTACGTCCTTCGGACCAGCGATCGACCCTAGGCGAAACTCAGCGCGACCGGGACCGCAGCGTTGCGTGGCGCACGTTCACGCATACACTGGGTAGTTGGGCTCGGGGATCTCCGGCCGGATGCGCTGCTCGACGAAGATGCCGTGCCAGAGCATGAACACGAGCAGCGTCCAGATGCGGCGCGAGTGGTCGACGGGACTGCTTCCCGCGGTCCAGCTCCGCTCCGCTGCGTGTCCTGCCCGGTGCTCGTCGATGAGCCGCAGCACGGCCGCCTTGTCGAGGATCGCGTCGGTCTGCGAGTCGCGGACGATCTGGCGCGCCCAGTCCAGCATGTCGTGGGCGAGCCAGTGGCGGATCGGCACGGGGAACCCGAGCTTGCGCCGGTTCAGCACGTGCGGGGGCACGATGCCGTCGATCGCCCGGCGCAGCGCGTACTTCGTGGTGCCGTGCGCGACCTTCTGCTCGGTGGGCAGGTGCGACGCGACCTCGAACACCTCGCGGTCGAGGAACGGCACGCGCAGCTCGAGCGAGTTGGCCATCGTCATCTTGTCGGCCTTGACGAGGATGTCGCCGCGCAGCCACGTGAACAGGTCGACGTGCTGCATCCGCGCCACCGGGTCCCAGCTGCCCGAGTCGGCGTACAGCGGGGCGGTGACGTCGACGTGCGAGAGGCCGGGGTCGTGGCCGCGCAGGACGGCCGCGAGCTGGTCGTTGCGGAAGATGCGCGCGTTGCCGTAGTAGCGCTCCTCGAGGGGGAGCGCGCCGCGGCGCAGCAGGTCCTTGCCGCGCATGCCGTCGGGCAGCCGGGTCGACAGCGCGCCGGCGAGCTTGCGCACGGCGCCGGGGAGCTTCTCGAACGGCGCGAGCGACAGCGGCTCCTTGTAGATGGTGTAGCCGCCGAAGAGCTCGTCGGCGCCCTCGCCGGACAGGACGACCTTGACGTGCTTGCGGGCCTCGCGCGCCACGAACCACAGGGGCACGAGCGCGGGGTCGGCGACGGGGTCGTCGAGGTACCAGACGATGAGCGGCAGCGCGTCCATCATCTCCTGGGCGTCGACGGTGCGGACGACGTGCCGCACCCCGATCGCCTCGGCGGACTCCCGGGCCACGTCGACCTCGGAGTAGCCCTCGCGCTCGAAACCGGTGGTGAAGGTGATGAGGTCCGGGTTGTGCTCGCGGGCCAGCGCCGCGATCGCCGTCGAGTCGACGCCGCCGGAGAGGAAGGCGCCGACGGTGACGTCGGCGCGCATGTGCTTGGCCACCGAGTCGCGCAGCACCTCGGTGATCTCGTGGTGCAGGCGGGCCTCGTCGTCGACCGGCTTCTCGTCGAACTGCGGGACGAAGTAGCGCTCGGCGGTCATCGGCTCGCCGGGGGAGACCGTGAAGCTCGTCCCGGACTCCACGCGCCGGATCGACCGGTGCAGCGTCAGCGGCTCGGGGACGTACTGCAGCTGCAGGTAGTGCTGCAGGGCGGTCGGGTCGGGCGCGGTGGTGGGCTCACCGAGGGCCGTCGCCAGCTCGAGCAGGCTCTTCTTCTCGCTCGCGAACGCGACCCCGTGCGGGCCGGCGGTGACGAACAGCGGCTTGATGCCGAACGGGTCGCGCGCGCCGAACAACACGCGCTCGTGGGTGTCCCAGATGACGAACGCGAACATGCCCCGCAGCCGGCGCACGGCGTCGGCGCCCCACACGTCGTAGGCGGCGACGATGGCCTCGGTGTCGCCGTCGGTGACGAACTGCGCGCCGTGGTCGCGGGCGAGCTCCTCGCGCAGCTCGAGGTAGTTGTAGATCTCGCCGTTGAAGACGATGCGGTAGCGGTCGCTCGCGTAGGTCAGGGGCTGGTGCGAGCCCTCGACGTCGATGATGGACAGCCGGTTGAAGCCGAGCACCACGTCGTCGTCGTGCCACTCACCGGACTCGTCGGGCCCGCGGTGGCGCATGCAGGTGAGGCTCTCCCGCACCGCCTCGGCGCGCGCCGGGGCACCACCGTCGGACGTGATCAATCCCATCAGGCCGCACACGCGTCCGCTGACACCTCTCGGTTCCGGGGTCGCCGTCGGGCCCGGACGAGCCGGGCCCGGGCCAGTATGACGACCCCTCGGGATCGATCCGGGGACGCCCCGACGGCCCGGAGGTCCCCGGCCTCCGGGCGCGGCCGTTCCGCTGCGTTGCGTGGCGCACGCGGGGGACGCGCCGCGCCCCTCCGACAGCGCGTAGTGGCTGGCTCGGATAGTCTCCGGACCGACGTCGGGGCCCGGGTCCGCCGGGCCGCTCACCACGCCGGTGCCGGGCTGTACGACCAGCGCGGACGTGGTGGCACCGCCCGAGAAGGAAGGCAGCCAGCAGTGCGCCGAGATGGGACGCCGGTCCGGAGCCGCACCGGTCGCGTGCGCCGGGCCGTGGGCCTGGCCGTCGCGGCCGTCGCCGTGGCCGTGACCACCGCCGGCTGCTCCGTCGACGAGGTCCTGCGCTTCGGCTGGCCCGTCGGCGTGACGCCCGAGGCCACGCAGATGCGCACGCTGTGGACCTGGGCCGCGGTCGCCGCCCTCGTCGTCGGCGCCATCGTGTGGGGTCTGACGGCCTGGACCGTCGCGTTCCACCGCAAGAAGGCCGGCGCCTCGGACCTGCCGCGGCAGTTCCAGTACAACCTGCCGCTCGAGCTGGTGCTCACGGTCGTCCCGCTGATCATCGTCGCGGTGCTCTTCTACTTCACGGTCGTCGTGCAGAACGTGGTCGACCGCAACGCGGCCGGCAACGAACTCAAGATCGACGTCGTCGGGTTCCAGTGGAACTGGGAGTTCAGCTATCCCGAGACACCGGCACCGAACGGCGAACCGGCCTCGGTGATCGGCACGACGTCGCAGGTCCCGATCCTCGTGCTGCCGACCGATCGCCCGATCGCGTTCACCCAGCAATCGCAGGACGTCATCCACTCGTTCTGGGTGCCGGAGTTCCTGTTCAAGCGGGACGTCCTCCCGAACCCCGAGGAGAACGACCAGAAGAACACCTGGGTGATCGACCGGATCGAACGCCCCGGTGCCTTCGTCGGCCGGTGCGCGGAGTTCTGCGGCGCGTACCACTCGATGATGAACTTCGAGGTCCGCGCCCTGCCGCCGGACCAGTTCGAGCAGTTCCTGCGGCTGCGGGGGCAGGTCAACCCGCAGACCGGGCAGGGCTACACCACCGCCGACGCGCTGGCGACGATGAACTGCGGCGAGCTGTGCTCCCCGCTGTCGATCACGACGCCGCCGTACGACCAGAGCCCCACCTCGCAGATCGCCGTCAAGTGAGGACCCGATGAGAGTCGAATCCCGCATCTTCGAGATCCTCACCGTCTTCTGCTTCGTCTGCGCGATCGTCTACGGGATCCTGTCGGGCGAGGAGGTCGGCATCGTCGCCCTGACGCTGACCGGCGGCCTGACCCTCATCGTCGGCACCTACTTCCGCTTCGTGGCCCGACGCCTCGAGGAGCGCCCCGAGGACAACCCCGAGGCCGAGGTGTCCGACGGTGCCGGCGACCTGGGCTTCTTCAGCCCGGGCAGCTACTGGCCGCTCGCCGTCGCCGGCGGCACCGCCATGACCGGTCTGGGCATCGCCCTGTGGCAGTGGTGGCTGATCGTCCTGGCCGGCATCGGCCTCCTGATCGCCATCTGCGGCCTCGTCTTCGAGTACCACGCGGGCCCCGAGGCGCACTGACGCCCGCCCTCACGTCCCACGGCCCCGCTCCGCACTCGTCGGAGCGGGGCCGTGGTGCGTCTGGAGGCGTGCTGCGGGGGCCTGAGACGCGTTCTGCGGGGCCGGCGGGGTGCTCCCGTGGTCTCGGGGGTTCGGCTCTGGTCGGCGGGCGGGCCCGGGAGCGAACGGCGCGTTCGTGTCGTCGGGAGCGGGCTCGTGTGGCGCGAGAGGCACGTCCGGCAGGCCGGCGAGCTCGCTGATCATGCGGTGCTTGCCGGTCGGCGGGTGGTGATGCCTGGTGATGGCGCGCCGCGTCCCACGCCCGTGATCAGGAGCGCATGGTGCGCCGGGGCCAGCGTGCGTGGGCGTACGGCGTGCTCGCCCGGTGGTCGCTCGCGGCGTTGATCAGGAGGGCGAAAGGCACCGCGCGGGGCGGGCGGGAGGTGCTTTTCCGCCTGCTGATCTCGGGAGGCGGCGCGAGTGCGTGATCAGGAGCGCGTGGTGTGCCTGAGAGGCCCCTCCGGGGCGCACCACGTGCTCGTGATCAACGGGTGGCGGGGGGGCCACGCCCACTCCCATGCCAGCGATGCCGCATCGCTCGCACACACGGCAGCAGACGCACGACGGGCCGGGAGCGTCGAGGTGACGCTTCCCGGCCCGTCGTGGGTCGTGCGGGTGCCTACTCCTGGATGTCGCGCGGACGGCCGGCGTCCGGGCGACCCGCGAGCTCGCGGGTCTCGCCGGGCTCGACCTGCAGCGGGTCGCCGCCGCCGGCGCCGAGGGCGTCCTGCTCCTCGGCCGGGTCGGGACGGAACCAGCCGCCCTTGAGGGGCTGGCCGGCCGAGCCGAGGTCGTTCATGCGCTTGGGCACCTTGGCGCCCTGGTAGGCGAGCGGCACGGCGTGGCCGTGGTCGTCGACGCCGCCGAGGGGCTGGTGGACCTCGATGAACTCGCCGTGCGGCAGGCGCTTGATGTGCCCGGTCTCGATGCCGTGCTCGAGCACCTCGCGGTCGCTGCGCTGGAGGCCCAGGCAGATGCGGTAGGTCGCGAAGTACACGAGCGGCGGGCCCACGAGCAGACCGATGCGCCCGACCCACGTCATCACGTTCAGGGAGATGTCGAACGTGTAGGCGAAGATGTCGTTCCCGCAGGCCAGCAGCAGCCAGAAGTAGAAGAACATGGCCATCATGCCGGTCGCGGTGCGCACCGGGACGTCGCGCGGGCGCTGCAACAGGTTGTGGTGTGCCTCGTCGCCGGTGAGCTTGCGCTCGATCAGCGGATAGAGCGCCAGCAGCGTGGTGAGGATGCCCATCCCGATCACGGCCGGGAAGAAGATCGCCGGGATCGTGTACCGGCCGAACAGGTACATCTCCCACGACGGCCACAACCGGACCGCGCCGTCGAACACCGCCATGTACCAGTCGGGCTGGGAGCCCGCCGAGACCTGTGTCGGGTCGTACGGGCCGAGCTTCCAGATCGGGTTGATCTGGAACATGCCCGACATCATCGCCATCGCGCCGACCGACACGACCATGAAGCCGCCGGCCTTCGTGGCGAACGTCGGCAGGATGCGGACACCGACGACGTTGCGCTCGGTGCGCCCGGGGCCGGGGAACTGCGTGTGCTTCTGGAACCACACGAGCGCCACGTGCACCGCGATGACCGCGGTGATGATGCCGGGCAGCAGGAACACGTGGACGATGTAGAGGCGCGGGATGATGATCGTGCCCGGGAACTCGCCCCCGAGGATCGCCCAGTGCAGCCACGTCCCGATCACCGGGATCGAGAGCACGATCGCCGAGAGGCCGGTGCGCAGGCCCGTTCCGGAGAGCAGGTCGTCCGGCAGCGAGTAGCCGAGGAAGCCCTCGATCATGCCCGTGAGCAGCAGCACGACGCCGAGGATCCAGTTGGTCTCGCGCGGGCGGCGGAACGCTCCGGTGAAGAACGTCCGCATCATGTGCGCGATCATCGCGGCGACGAAGAGCAGTGCCGCCCAGTGGTGCACCTGGCGGATGAACAGGCCGCCGCGGACGTCCATCGAGATGTTGACGGTGGACTCGTAGGCCATCGACATCGTGACGCCCCGGAGGCCGGGGTAGGTGCCCTCGTAGGTGGTCTCCGCCATCGACGGGTCGTAGAAGACCCCCAGCCACGTGCCCGAGATCAGCAGCACGATGAAGCTGTACATCGCGACTTCGCCGAGCATGAAGGACCAGTGCGTCGGGAAGACCTTGTTGATCTGACGACGGATCGGGCCCGCGGGATGGACGCGGCTGTCGACCTCGTCGGCGGCGGTGCCGGCGAGCTTCATCGCCAGGCCACCGCCCTTGCGGGTGGGTGTGGTGATCGAGCTCATGAGTTCCGCTCCCAGAACGCCGGACCCACCGGTTCGATGAAGTCGCTGCGTGCGTACAGGTACCCCTGATCGTCCACCGTGATCGGTAGTTGCGCCAGTGGACGGGCAGCGGGGCCGAAGACCGGCTTGGCGTACTCGTTCGCCTGGAACTGCGACTGGTGGCAGGGGCAGAGGATGCGGTTCGTCTGGTCCTCGTACAGCGACGTGGGGCACCCCATGTGGCTGCAGATCTTCGAGTAGGCGAACAGCGTGCCGTAGTTGAAGTCCTCCTGACCCTCGCGCTTGATGACCGCGACGTTGGGCCGGAGGCGGATGAGCATGACCGGGGAGTCGGAGGAGCGCAGGACCTCCTTGAGGTGCTCCTCGTCCTCGCGGTCGGACTCGCGGAACGGGAAGACCGTCTCCATGGCGCCGGGCTCGAGGTCACCGGCCCGGACCAGGACCACGTCGGTCGGGACGCCGGAGTTCTTGCGCAGGTAGACGCGCTCGCCGTCCTTCGACTTCCAGTCCGTGACGAGCAGCGGCGAGTTCGGGCCCTCCTTCCACGGGTTCTTCACGAGGCCGCCGAACGCCGCGACGAGGACGCCGAGGCCCAGCACACCGCCGGCCGCGCCCATGGAGCGGTAGATCAGCTTGCGGCGCGAGAGCCCGCTCTGCTGCCCGGTCTGCACGAGACGCGCGGCGGCCGTGCGGCGATCGACCTCCGAGGAGCGCCCGTCGTGGCGCTGCTGGATCGTCAGGTCCTCGGGCAGCAGCTTCTTCGAGTACGCGATGACGCCCATGCCCACCGCGAAGACCGCCAGCCCGAAGGTGATGCCGATGATCGGGGTGTAGAGCGCGTAGACCCACGCGCCCTCCTCGGTGGGGGAGCGGTACTCCCAGGGCCACGCGATGAACGCGACGATGAACGCGATCCCCGAGATCAGCGCGATGATGAACCAGCCGGCGACCTGGCGCTCGGCGCGCTTCTCGGCGCGCGTCCCGGGGACCGGGAAGCGCTCGCGGGACGAGACGACCTCGATGTCGTCGATCTGGTTGCCCAGCCGGACGAGGTCGTCGGTGCTCATCTGCGCGAGCTCCTCGTCCGACGGGATGCGCGGGGTGGCGTCCGTCGGGTGGGGCTCGCTGGGCGCGTTGGCGCCGCGGTCGGCGGGGCGCGTGCTCACTGGCGGCTTCCGATCCAGAGGGAGATACCGATCAGGGCGGCGAGGCCGACGAAGAACGCCACGATGCCCTCGGGCACGGGGCCGAACCCGCCGAGGCCGTTGCCGCCCGGGTTCGCGCCGGTGTTGTTGCTCGACACCGACTTGATGTAGCCGATGATGTCGCGCTTCTCCTCGGGGGAGAGCTGTGAGTCCGCGAACGTCGGCATGTTCGCCGGGCCCGAGAGCATCGCGGCGTAGATCTGGCTCTCGTTCGCCGGGTCGAGGTTCGGGGCGAACTTGCCCGACGACAGCGCGCCGCCGCGACCGGTGAAGTTGTGGCACGAGGCGCAGTTGAGGCGGAACAGCTCGCCGCCGCGCCCGAGCTCCTCGCCGCGCAGCGCCTCGCCGCGCTCCTCGGGCAGCACCGGGCCGCCGCCGTTGGCCTGGATGTAGGCGCCGAGGGCGTCGACCTGGGCCTCGTCGTAGCGCGGGGGCTTGCGCTCCGCGGCCGCGCCCTGCGCGGCGAGCGGCATCCGGCCGGTGGAGACCTGGTAGTAGACCGAGGCCTCGCCGACACCGACGAGGCTCGGGCCGCGCCCCTCCACGCCCTGCAGATTGCTGCCGTGGCAGGTGATGCAGGAGTTGTCGTAGATCTGCTGGCCCTCACGGACGATCGCCGGGTCCGCCGCGATCGCCTGGTCCGGCTTCGGGGTGAACACGGTGTAGAGGCCGCCGACGGCGACCAGGGCCACGCCCAGCGCGAGCAGCCCGGACAGGCGACGGCGCATCTTGGATCCGCGCCGTGCCCGCGTGCGGGCGGGACGCGGCTTCTCGTCACTCATCGGGTGCCCAACCTCGAGCTCTCCTCGCCGTGGGTGGTGGTCCTGGCGGTCGTGCGGCGTGTCGTCGTGCGGGGTCGCCGCCATCAGCGGATGAAGTAGATGACGGCGAACAGGCCGATCCAGACGACGTCGACGAAGTGCCAGTAGTACGACACGACGATCGCGGCCGTGGCCTGCGCCGGGGTGAACCGGCTGAGGAACGTGCGGGCTATGAGCAGGATGAACGCGATCAGACCGCCCGTGACGTGCAGCGCGTGGAAACCGGTCGTGATGTAGAAGACCGACCCGTAGGAGCTGCTGGAGATCGTCGTCGCGTGCTCCGTGACCAGCGTGTGGTACTCGACGACCTGCCCGAGCACGAAGATCGTGCCCATCGCGAAGGTGATCGCGTACCAGCGCCGCAGGCCGAAGACGTCCCCGCGCTCGGCCGCGAACACGCCGTACTGGCACGTGAACGACGAGGCCACGAGGATGATCGTGTTGACCAGCGCGTACGGCACATCGAGCTCGGTGGGTTCCGGCGGCCAGCCCTCCGTCGCGTTCGCGCGCGCGACGAAGTACATGGCGAACAGCCCGGCGAAGAACATCAGCTCGCTGGAGAGCCAGATGATGGTCCCCACGCTCACGACGTTGGGCCGGTTGAGGGAGTGGATCCTCGCGCTGAAGGAAGGCGCCGGCGCACCCTGGGCGGTCGTCACGGGCGTCATGATGACACCTCCGGCCCACACGAGCCCGTCGGGGCGACGGCTCGTGGTGTCGCCGCCGTGTCGTCCCGCGGCGCCCGCCGCGGCGGCCCCCGGACCCGCGCCGACCTGCACCACCTCTCACCTGTGTGTTCTCCTACCCGCCGTCGTACGTCGGGGCGTCGTACCGATCCCGGCCCGTGTCGGCAGGTGGTCGTGACGCCGTGCGCCGCCCGCTAGCATCCGGGCATGCACGACACGGAGCGCAGCACCCGATGACGACACCGACCCCGACGCTCACGGTCGTCGTCATGAGCCACCGGCCGGAGGTCCGCGAGGCCATCGCCGGGGCCGTCGGGCGCCGGCCCGCCCCCGACCTCCCGCGCCTGCGCTTCGTGGAGGCCGGCAACGTCGCCGACGTGCTCGGCGCGGCCGACGCGGGCGAGATCGACCTCGCCGTGCTCGACGGCGAGGCGCAGCCCACCGGCGGGATGGGGGTCTGCCGCCAGCTCAAGAACGAGAGCGACGATCCGCCGCCGGTGATCGTCGTCGTGCGCCGCCGCGACGACCACTGGCTCGCGACGTGGTCGCAGGCCGACGCCGTCCTGGTGCAGCCGCTCGACCCGGTGACGGCGGCCGAGACCGTCGCCACCGTCCTGCGCGAGCGCGCCCTCCCCACCGTCAGCGGGTGACCGTGCCGGGCGGGGCCCCGAGCTGGCCCGGGCTCATCGGCCGCCTGCTCGCGGGCCAGGACCTCGCGGCCGACGAGACCGAGTGGGCGATGGACCAGGTGATGTCCGGCGAGGCGTCGCCCGCGCAGGTGGCCGGGTTCGTCGTGGCGCTGCGCGCGAAGGGGGAGACGGCCCCCGAGGTCGCCGGGCTCGCGACGGCGATGCTCGCCCACGCGCGGACGGTCGAGGTCCCGGGCCCGGTCGTCGACATCGTCGGCACCGGCGGCGACGGGGCCCACACGGTCAACATCTCCACCATGTCCGCCGTGGTGATGGCCGCGGCGGGCGCGCGCGTGGTCAAGCACGGCGGGCGCGCCGCGTCCTCGCAGAGCGGGTCGGTCGACGTCCTCGAGGCGCTCGGCGTCCCCGTCGACCTCGGCCCGGAGGCCGTCGCGCGCTGCGTCGACGAGGTGGGCATCGGCTTCTGCTTCGCGCAGGTGTTCCACCCCGCGATGCGCCACGCCGGCCCCGTGCGCGGGCAGCTCGGCGTCCCCACCGCGTTCAACCTGCTCGGGCCGCTGACCAACCCGGCCCGCCCGGGCGCGGCGCTCATCGGGTGCGCCGACGTGCGCTTCGCGCCGATCCTGGCCGAGGTGCTGGCCGCGCGCGGCGACCGCGCCGTGGTGGTGCGGGGCGACGACGGGCTGGACGAGGTCACCACCGCCACGACCACCACCGTCTGGCACGCGGGCCCCGGCGGGGTGCGTGTCGAGACCCTGGACCCGACGTCGCTCGGGGTGCCCGTCTCCGCGGCGGGCGACCTGCGGGGCGGCGACGCCGCGCACAACGCGACGGTGGCCCGCGCGGTGTTCGCGGGCGAGCACGGGCCGGTCCGCGACGCCGTGCTGCTCAACGCCGGCGCCGCGCTCGCCGCGTACGAGGAGGCCGTCACCGGGACGGCGATGACCGACCTGCACGAGGGCGTGGCGGCCGGGCAGCGCCGCGCCGCGCAGGCCGTCGACTCGGGCGCGGCGA
Organism: Actinomycetospora lutea; assembly: GCF_028737205.1. Classification (GTDB taxonomy): domain Bacteria; phylum Actinomycetota; class Actinomycetes; order Mycobacteriales; family Pseudonocardiaceae; genus Actinomycetospora; species Actinomycetospora lutea. Next base: position 31,129 of record NZ_JAQZAL010000017.1, read on the forward strand.
CCGCGCTGCTGGAGCGCTGGTCGGCCGTCGCCCGCGCCGTCCGGGGCTAGGTCCTCGAGGTCCTCGTCGGTCGAGCGGCTAGTCCAGCCCGACCGAGAAGGCCGAGGCGTCGTCGCGCGAGGAGTACGAGCGGAAGGCGATGTGGGTGGTCGTGCTCTGCACCCCCTCGACCTTGGACAGCCCGCCGGCGATCGCGTCGGCGAGCTGCTCGTGCTCGCGCACGCGGACCACGGCGACGAGGTCGACGTCGCCCGCGCAGGAGTAGACCTCGGTCACGCCGTCGAGGTCGGCGATGGCCTGCGCGGTCTCGGGGATGCGGTCGGCGTCGGCGTGGACCAGCACGAAAGCCGTGATCACGGGCGCTCCTCGGTGATCGGTGGGTGGTGCGCCCGGGCAGTCTAGGGCGGCTCGCCCGGCGCTCCGACGGGATCGCGGCGCGCCTCGCGGGCCCGACCCACCCAGCCGGCCCACGCCCCGGCGCCGAGCGCGGGCATCGCCCAGGGCGTCGTGGTGCGCACCATGCGCGTGCCGGGCTTCTCGAGCCACCGCGTGACCACCGCGACCTCCTCCGGCGGCGCGCCCCGCAGCGGCCCGTCACCGGGGACCACGGTCTCCGCCGACGCGACCAGCGCCTCGACCACCGGCATCGGCGGCACCCCGCGGCGCGCCCGCCCGGCACTCGCGAGGCGGCCGTGGCGCACGACGGCGAGATCCCACCCGCGGGCGCCGTCGGGGCGCGCGGCGATCATCTCGGGCGCACCCGCCACCGACGAGAGCCGCTGCACCCGCCCGAGCGCGGTCGCCAGGTCGGCGAGGCGGTCGCGGTGGGCGGCCGCGTCCTCGAAGCGCTCGGCGTCGGCGAGCGCGTCGAGCGTCGCCGAGAGCCGCCGCAGCCCGGTGTCGTCGGCGCCGCGGACGAGCGCGCGGGCGTCGGCGACGACGGGCCGGTAGGCCTCGACGTCCAGGTGACCGGCGCACGGCGCGCCGCAGCGTCCCATCTCGTGCAGGGCGCACGGCGTGCCCGAGGCCCCGCGCGCGGGGATGCGCTGGGTGCACGGGCGCAGCGGCAGCGCGTCCTGGAGCGCCGCGACCGCGTTGACGGCGTCCGGGCGGCGCCCGAACGGCCCGACCGCGTCCGCGCGGGGCGTGCGGACGACCGACAGCCGCGGGAAGGGCTCGTCGGTGAGCGCCACCCACCAGCCGCGGTGGGGGAAGCGCGAGCGGCGGTTGTAGCGCGGCGCGTGCCCGGCGAGCAGGCGCAGCTCGCGGACCTCGGCCTCCAGCGCGGTGGAGCAGACGACCCAGTCGACCCGCTCGACCAGGCCGATCATCTCCTTCATGCGCGCCCGCTTGTCGCCGCCGGTGAAGTAGGAGCGCACGCGTCGTCGCAGGTCGCGGCTGGTGCCGACGTAGAGCACCTCGTCGCCGGGCCCGCGGAACAGGTACACGCCGGGCTCCTCGGGCACGGCGTCGGCGAGGTGGCGCTTGGCGCGCTGGGCGGGGCTGACCTCGACCTGCAGCGCCAGGAGGTCCTCGAGGGTCGAGACGCCGCGGCTGCCGACGCGCTCGAGCAGGCCGTGCAGGACGTCGACGGTGGCCTGGGCGTCGTCGAGGGCGCGGTGGATCGGGCGCGTGCGCGCGTGGAAGAGGGTCGCCAGCGCCGAGAGCCGGCAGGACGGCGCCTCGTCGCGGGTGAGCACGCGGCTGCCCAGCCGGGCCGTGCACACGACCGCGGGACGCGCCCACGGCGGGCCGTGGCGCCGGCAGGCCGCGCGGAGGTGGCCGATGTCGAACGGGGCGTTGTGGGCGACGAGCACCGCGCCCGCGCAGAACTCCAGGAACGCGCCGAGCACGGCCGGCAGGCGCGGGGCGTCGCGCACCATCGCGGTGGTGATCCCGGTGAGCGAGACGATCTGCGGGGGGACCGCGACCCCCGGGTCGACGAGGGTGGCGAACTCGCCGACGACCTCGCCGCCCCGCACCTTGACCGCCCCGATCTCGGTGATCGCGTCCGAGTCGGGCGGCCCGCCCGTCGTCTCCAGGTCGAGCACCACGAACGTGACCGCCGAGAGCGGCGTGCCGAGCTCGCCGAACGAGAGCTGGGGGTCCGGGCCGGTGACCGGACGGGCGGGGGCGTCCATCGCCGGCGGACGCTAGGCGCGACCCCCGACAGCCCCGGCGACGACGGTCGGCCCGGGTCGTCGCGTCGGGTCTAGCCTGACCGGTCATGGAGGAGGGGGCCGCCGAGCCGGACGACGTCGCGGCCGCCTGCTCGTCGCCGTCGCCCGAGGTCGCCGAGGTGCCGGAAACGCCGTCGGAAACGCCGTCGGAGACGCCGTCCGAGACGTCGTCGGGGGAGCCGGACGAGGACGTCGCCGCCCGGTCCGCGGTGCGGGTCCGCCTGCTCGAGGCCGCCCCGGAGACGGTGCGCGCGAAGGTCGCCGAGCTGGTCGCGGTCGCGGTCGGGAACCTGCCCGTCGCCGACCTCCCGCCCCCGGTCCGCCCGGTGGCCCGGTTCGCCCCCGCGAAGCGGGCCCGGGCCGGCGCGGGCCCGCTGCTGGGGGCGCTCGGCAGCACGGCGGGGTTCGCCACGCTCGTCGTCGACTGGTGGACCGAGGAGCGCCCGGCGGACTGGCGGCCCCCGGTGCCCGACCCGGTGCACGCCGCGGCCGTCGCGGTGCTCGAGGGCCGCGAGGAGGGCTCGGGGCTGGTCCGCGACCTCGGGGAGCGTGCGGACGCGGGGCGGGCGCGCGCCGAACGGGACGCCGCGGTCGCCCGTGCCGACCGCCTCGAGGCCGAGGTGCGCCGTGTGACCGCCGAGCTCGACCGGGCCCGCACCGCCGTCGAGACGGCGACGGAGGGCAGCCGCGACGAGGTCGCCAAGCTGCGCGCGCGACTGCGCGAGCAGGGCACCCGGGTGCGGCGCGCCGAGGACGAGGCCGCCGAGCTGCGAGCCGCCCGGGAGGCCGGCGACGGCGGCCTGCGCGCCGAGCTGGAGGAGCTGCGCCGCGACCGGGACCGCCAGCGCGAGCTCGCCGCCGCCGCCGAGGACCGCGCCCGGCGCGCCGCGGACGACCTGGCGAACGCCCGGCGTGCCTCGGTCGAGGCCCGCCGCGCCGACGACGCGCGGCTCGCGCTGCTCGTCGACACGGTCGCGGGTGCCGCGGAGGGCCTGCGCCAGGAGCTCGGGCTGCGCGCGGGGGACACCGGGGCGCGGCCGGCCGAGCTGGTCGGCGCCGGGTCCGGGTCGGCGCCCAAGGCCCGCGTCACCGACCCCGCCGCGCTGGACCGGCTGCTCGCGCTGCCCGAGGTGCACCTGGTCGTCGACGGCTACAACGTCACCAAGACCGGCTGGCCGGAGCTGTCCCTGGCCGTCCAGCGCGAGCGGCTCGTGGCGGCGCTCGCCCCGCTCACCGCGCGCACGGGCGCGGAGACGACGCTCGTGTTCGACGGGGCGGGCATCACCGGGGTGCCCACGCACTCGGTGCGCGGGGTGCGGGTGCTGTTCAGCGACCCCGGGGTGCTCGCGGACGACCTCATCCGCTCGCTGGTCGGCGCCGAGCCGGAGGGGCGCCCGCTGGTCGTGGTGACCTCGGACCGCGCGGTGGTCGACTCGGTGCGCCGCCAGGGCGCCCACCCCGTGCCCTCGAGCGTCCTGCTGACCCGGCTCTCACGCATCTGACCTGGGGACACCCGGCGTTGTCGGGGGTCGCTCCTAGCGTGCACCGCACCACCCCGGACCGGCCGGGGCGACGCTCGGAGGCCCCGATGCTGATCGACTGCGACACCTGCACCGTCCGCGACGTGGCGTGCCACGACTGCGTGGTCGGCGTGCTGCTCGGCACGCCCACGGTCCCGGCGGGCGGCGACGGAGCGGTCCGCCCCTCCGACGCCGCGCCCGGCGGGCCGCTGCCCCTCGAGTTCGGCCCCGTCGAGCAGCGGGCGCTCGAGGTCCTGGCCGACCACGGCCTGATCCCGCGGCTGCGGCTCGTGCCGCCCACCCCGCAGGCGCCGCCACGGACGCGGTCGGGGGGTCCGGCCGCGCGCCGCGCCCGGGGGGTCGGGTGAGCGCAGGCCGCCGTCGGCGCGTCGGACCCGCCGCCGCCCGGGCGCCCGCCGTTCGGAGCCGGTCGGTGCAGGGCGCCGCTGACGCATCGGTAGGGTTCGCTCACCCGCGAGGCGCCGGTGGCGCCGCGGGCTCCGGATCGTGGCCGTCGGGGGCCGACGCGTCCGGCGCAGGGGCGGTGCTCGAGGGCCGCCCGCGGCGCCGGGAGTGCGGTCGGGCCGGGCAGCGCAGAGAGGACCCGACGGGACCGTGGTCGCGGTGGCCAGTACCCGACGCCGCATCGTCCGGGCGCTGGGCGCGGGTGTCGTCACCGCGCTCGTGGCGGTACTGCTCGCGACCGGGCTCGCCGCCGCCCCGCCCGCCGCGGCCGACCCCATCGTCCCGCCCGGAGCCTCCGACGCCGTCACCGCGCTCGCCGCGGCCAACGCCCGCGCGGCCGACGCCACGGAGGCGTCGCTGGACGCCGAGGAGCAGCTGCGGGTGCGCCGCGGGGAGGCCGACCGCACGCGGCGCGACGCCCGGGCGGCCCGCGGGGTCGCCGACTCCGCGCGCGGCGAGCGCGACCGCGCGTTCGTCGACGTCGACCGGATCTCCCGCGCCGCCTACCAGGGCGGGCAGCTCGACGCGCTGGCCGCGGTGCTGGGCAGCGAGTCGCCGCAGGCCTACCTCGAGCGCACCACCCTGCTCGACACGATCTCCACCGAGAACCGCGCCGTCGTCCAGCGCTTCCTCGACGCCACCGCCGCGGCCGAGTCCGCCGAGCGCGACGCCGAGGCCCGCGCGCTCGACGCCGACCGGTCGGCCTCCGACGCGGCGCGCACCGCCGAGGACGCGCGGCGCCGCCAGGCCGACGCCGACCGCGAGGTCGCCGCGGCCGAACGCGCCCTGGAGGACGCCTCGCCCGCGACGCTGGGCGCGCTGCGCCGCGGGGGCACCACCGACTTCCCCACGAACATCCCGGGCTCGGGGATCGCGATCGAGGCGCTGCGGGTCGCGCTGACCCAGCAGGGCAAGCCCTACCTGTGGGGCGCCACCGGCCCGAGCACCTACGACTGCTCGGGGCTCGTGCAGTGGGCGTACCGCCAGGTCGGGGTGGGGCTGCCGCGGGTGAGCCGGCAGCAGGCGCTGGTCGGCATCCCGGTGTCGATGCAGGACGCCCGCCCCGGCGACCTGCTGTTCTTCAACAACCCCGTCACCCACGTCGGGTTCTACGTCGGCGACGGCAAGTTCCTCGAGGCCCCGCAGTCCGGCGACGTCGTCAAGGTCTCCGACGTCCGCTCCAGCCTCAGCGGCGTCCGGCGCATCGCGCTCTGAGACGCGGTCCGGGACGCCCGATTGACACGGTGGTGGTCCACACCACAGTCTCCGCACCCATGAGCGCCGCGCGAACGATCACCGTCCCCCACCTCGGCTCCTCGCACATCGGGTACGCGCTCAGCGAGCCCTTCGACGAGACGCTCCCGACGCTCGTCATGGTCAACTCGTTCACCACGTCGACCGACCTCTACGTCCCGCAGTTCCACGACGAGGAGCTCGGCCGGACCGCGAACCTGCTCGCGGTCGAGCCGTACGGCCACGGCAGCACCCGCGCCGGGTACGCCGACTTCACCTACTGGGACAGCGCCGCCGCCGCGCTGCAGGTGCTCGACGCCCTCGGCATCGAGCGGGCGTTCGTCCTCGGGACCTCGCAGGGCGGCTGGATCGCCGCCCGGATGGCCCTGCTCGCCCCGGACGTCGTCCAGGGCATCGTCCTGCTGGGCACCTCGATGGACTTCGAGAGCCCGCGCAGCCGCGAGCTCGGGTGCTGGGACGGCATCGCGTTCCTCTCGCCGGCGATCGAGGCCCTCGCCGAGCCCGTCGGCGACGGCTGGGTGATCCCGGTCGAACTCGTCGACGCGGTGCTCGCCGAGGGGCTCGGCGCGGAGGTGGACGAGGAGACCCGCTCGTTCTGGCACACCGTCCACCAGCAGAACTACACCGGCGACGCCGGGCGCCGCCGCCTCCGGACGTCCTCGATCAACCTGCGGGACCGCGACGGGCTGCACGGCCGCCTCGACGAGATCCGCTGCCCGGTGCTCTGGCTGCACGGCACGGCGGACCCGGTGTACTCGGTGCCCAACGCCCAGGACGAGATCGGCCGGTTCACCCGCTCCCCGCACGCCGAGCTGCGGATCGTCGAGGGCGGCCAGCACTTCCTGAGCGCGTCGCACCCCGAGGTCGTCGACGCGGCGACCGTCGAGTTCATCGGCCGCTGGGTGTAGTCCGCCTCCGCGAACGGCCGGTGCCGGCCGTCCGGGGTGCCCGTGCGAGGCTCCGGCGGTGGCGCGCACGCTGCTGGTCACCAACGACTTCCCGCCCCGCCCGGGCGGCATCCAGTCCTACCTGCACGCGCTCGCCACGCACCTGCCGTCCGACGAGCTGGTGGTCCTCGCGTCCACCTGGAAGCGCACCGACGACGCCCGCGACGCGTGCCGGCGCTTCGACGCCGAGCAGCCGTTCGAGGTCCACCGCCTGCCGACCACGATGATGCTGCCGACCCCGGACGCGACCCGCCGGGCCGCGGAGCTGGTCCGCGCCCACGGCGCGCGCACCGTGTGGTTCGGCGCGGCGGCACCCCTGGGCCTCATGGCGCCGGCGCTGCGGCGCGCCGGTGCGGAGCGCGTGCTCGCGAGCACCCACGGCCACGAGGTCGGGTGGTCGATGCTCCCGGGGAGCCGCCAGCTCCTGGCGCGCATCGGGCACGACAGCGACGTCGTGACGACGGTCAGCAAGTACACGCGCGGGCGGATCGCGCCGGCGCTCGGGCCCGACGCCGCCCTCGAGCCGCTGCCGTCGGGGATCGACACCGAGCGGTTCCGCCCCGACCCCGGCGGGCGTGCGGAGATCCGGCGCCGCCACGGGCTGGGGGAGCGGCCGGTGGTGGGGTGCGTGTCCCGCCTGGTGCGCCGCAAGGGCCAGGACGTGCTGATCGGGGCGCTCCCGCGCCTGCGCCGGGCCGTGCCGGGCGCGGCGCTGCTGATCGCCGGCGACGGGCCCGACCGCGACCGCCTGCGCCGTCTCGCGCGCCGCCACGACGTCGCCGACCACGTGGTGTTCACCGGTCCGATGACCCCCGACGAGGTGCCCGCGCACCACGCCGCGGCCGACGTCTCCGCGCTGCCGTGCCGGACGCTGGGCGGGGGCCTCGACGTCGAGGGGCTGGGCATCGTGCTGCTCGAGGCCCAGGCGTGCGGCGTGCCGGTGGTCGCCGGCCGGTCGGGCGGCGCGCCCGAGACCGTGCGGCCCGGGGAGACCGGGCGCCTGGTCGACGGGCGCGCCACCGCCGACGTCGCCGACACCCTCGCCGGCCTCCTCGCCGCGCCCGACACCGCCCGCGCGATGGGCGAGGCGGGCCGGCGCTGGATGCGCGCCGACTGGACGTGGGACGCCCGCGCCGCCCGCCTGCGCTCCCTCGCCACCGGCTGAGCCGCCGGACGCACCCGGGCGAGTGCCCTCGCCCGGGTGGTCGGTCAGCGCTGGTAGACGGCCTCGATGTCGTCGGCGCGCTTCTCGGCGATGACGTTGCGCTTGAGCTTCATCGTCGGCGTGAGCTCGCCGCTCTCCTCGGTGAAGTCGGTGCCGAGGATGCGCCACTGGCGGATCGCCTCGGCGCGCGAGACGGCCCGGTTCGCGTCGTCGATCGCGGCCGAGATCTCCGACTGGATGTCCGGGTCGTCGGCGAGGGCGGCCGGGTCGGAGGAGTCCTTGCCGTGCTCGGTGCTCCAGCCCGGCAGGGCCTCGGCGTCGAGGGTGATCAGCGCGCCGATGTAGGGGCGGTTGTCGCCGACCACGAGCGCCTGGCTGACGAGGCGGTGGGCGCGCACCCGGTCCTCGAGCACCGCGGGGGCGACGTTCTTGCCGCCGGCGGTGACGATCAGCTCCTTCTTGCGCCCCGTGATCGAGAGGTAGCCGTCCTCGTCGAGGCTGCCGAGGTCGCCGGTGTGGAACCAGCCGTCGACGATCGACGAGGCCGTCGCCTCCGCGTTGTTCCAGTAGCCGCGGAACACCACGTCGCCCTTGGCGAGGACCTCGCCGTCCTCGGCGATGCCGATCGTGATGCCGGGGATGGCCTTGCCGACGGTGCCGACCTTGATCGCCCCGTTGGGGTTCGCCGTGATCGCCGCGCTGGTCTCGGTCAGGCCGTAGCCCTCGTGGATCGGGACGCCGACGCCGCGGAAGAAGTGTCCGATGCGGGCGCCGAGCGCGGAGCCGCCGGAGACCGCGCCGATCACCTTGCCGCCGAGCGCGGCGCGGAGCTTGCCGTACACGAGCTTGTCGAACAGCGCGTGCTGCAGCCGCAGGGCGATGCCGGGCCCGCCGTCGTCGAGCGACTTCGAGTAGTTGACCGCGGTGGTCTCGGCGATGTCGAAGATCCGGCCCTTGCCCTCGCTGTGGGCCTTGGCCTTCGCGCCGTTGTAGACCTTCTCGAACACGCGCGGCACCGAGAGCAGGAAGTCCGGCTGGAAGCGCGGCAGCTCGGCGGTCAGCTTCTTCGTGTCGGCGAAGTGGCCGATCGTGTAGCGGTACTCCTGGGCGGCGCACTGGATGACGCGGGCGAAGATGTGCGCCAGCGGCAGGAACAGCAGCGTGCTGTTGCCGGGCTGCATGAGGTCGCCGAACGTGTCGGCGACGGCGCGGACCTCGAACAGCAGGTTGCGGTGGGTGATCTCGCAGCCCTTGGGGCGCCCGGTGGTGCCCGAGGTGTAGATGAGGGTCGCGAGGTCGTCGGCGTGCACCGCGGTGCGCCGCTCCTCGAGCGTCGCGTCGTCCACCCCGGCGCCGCCCTCGCGCAGCTCGTCGATCGCGCCGGCGCTGCCCTCGATCTGCCACACGTACGCGAGCTCGGGGAGCTTCTCGCGCAGCGCCTCGACGATGCCGCGGTGCTCGTCGGACTCGATGACCACGCCGCGCGCGCCCGAGTCGGAGAGGCACCACTCGACCTGGTCGGACGAGGACGTCTCGTAGATCGGCAGCGTGACGGCGCCCGCGGCCCAGAGCGCGTAGTCCACGAGCGTCCACTCGTAGCGGGTCTTCGAGATCAGCCCCACCCGGTCGCCGGGCTGCAGGCCGGCGGCGATGAAGCCCTTGGCCACGGCGGCGACCTCGTCGCGGAAGGCCGCGAACGTGACGGGCTGCCACGCGTCCTGGGCCAGGCGCCGGTAGGCGACGTCGCCGCCGTGCGCCTCGGCGTTGGCCCACGGCGCGGACGTGAGGTTGTCGTCGTCGGCGACCTTGCCGACAGCCGGCTCCGTGTACTGCTGCATCTGTCACCTCTCCGCCGCGCCTCACTGCGTCGGCTGTGACCATAGTCGCGGGGACTACCTCCGGGTAGCCGGACAATCCGCCCAACGGCGGCGCCGGCACGGGACCGGTCGAGCCTGTCAGGCTGGGTGTGTGGCGACCGTCGACGTGGTGGACGAGACCTTCCTCGCCGTGCCGCCCGGGCGGCTGGCGCCCGAGTTCGCCGACCCGGGGGCGTGGCGCCGGCTCTGGCCGGACCTGGAGCTGCGGGTCTTCGCCGACCGCGGTGAGAAGGGCGTGCGCTGGAGCGTCGTCGGCGACGCGTGGCGGGGCAGCATGGAGGTCTGGCTCGAGGCCGTCGGGGACGGCACGGTGCTGCACTGGTTCCTGCGCGTCGACCCGGTCGGCGAGGCGCTGCCGCGGCGCGCCGCGACGCGGGAGGCCGTGCGGCGCCAGCGGGCGGCGAAGGCGCTGGCGTTCGGGCTCAAGGACCGGCTCGAGGCGGGCCGCCCGCCGGGCGTGCCGCCCGCGCAGTGGCACCGGTCCTGAGGGCCCGCTCACCTCGCCGCCGCCGGGTGGGAGCCCGATCACGCGCCGTCGCTCGTGGTCGCACCGGGCGTGCCCGCCCCGTCGGGCGCGGCGGTAACCTCTCGCGCCATGGCCGACGAGTCGACCCAATCCATCACGATCGCGGCGCCGGCCTCCGACGTGCTCGGGGTCATCGCCGACTTCGAGGCCTACCCCGAGTGGGCGGACTCGATCACGTCGGCGACGGTGCTGACGCACGACGACGAGGGGCGTCCCGAGCAGGTCCGGTTCAACCTGGACGCCGGACCGATCAAGGACACCTACGTGCTGGCCTACGACTGGGTGGACGACGGCGTCACCTGGGACCTCGTGTCCGGGCAGATGCAGCGCTCGCAGCGGGGCCGCTACCGGGTCGCCGACGGCGGCGACAGCACCGAGGTGACGTACACCCTCTCGGTGGATCTCGCTGTGCCGCTGCCCGGCCTCCTCAAGCGGCGGGCCGAGAAGCGCATCATGGACCAGGCGCTGACCGGGCTGAAGCGTCGCGTGGAGGGCTGAGTGCGGGTCCTGCTGTTCACCGGCAAGGGCGGGGTCGGGAAGACGACCACGGCGGCCGCGACGGCCGTGGCGCTCGCGCGCGGCGGGCGCAAGGTGCTCGCCCTCTCGGCCGACCCCGCGCACTCGCTGGGTGACGCGCTCGCCACCCGCCTCGACGGCAGCCCCCGCGAGATCGCCCCCGAGCTCTACCCCGGGCTCTTCGCCGCCCACATCGACACCCGCGCGCTCGTCGACGACGCGTGGGAGCCGCTGCGCACGCAGCTGCGCACGCTGCTCGCGGGCGCGGGCGTCGACGAGATGGTCGCCGACGAGCTGACCGTGCTGCCCGGCGTCGAGGAGCTGCTCGCCCTCGAGGACGTGCGCCGCGCGACGATCGACGGGCCCTGGGAGGTCGTCGTCGTCGACTGCGGGCCGACCGCCGAGACCCTGCGCCTGCTGGCCCTGCCCGACGCCCTGGGCACCTACCTCGAGCGGCTCTTCCCGACCCACCGGCGCGCCGTGCGCGGCGTGCTGGCCGGTCTCGCCGGCAGCAGCACCACGGTCGCGAAGTGGGACGCCGCCGCGGCGTCGCTGTCGCGGCTCGCCGAGCAGCTCGCGGGCCTGCGTGACCTCCTCGCCGACCACCGCACGACGACGATCCGGCTCGTGCTGACCCCGGAGCGGGTCGTGGCGGCCGAGACGCGCCGCACCCTGACCGCCCTGGCGCTGCACGGGCTGCATGTCGACGGGATGGTCGCGAACCGGCTGGTGCCCGACGCCGGCAAGGGTCGCGGCGAGGCCGCGGCCTGGGTGCGTGCCCGGCGCGAGGACCAGGAGGCCGTGCTGGCCGACCTCGCCGGCGCGGGCGGCGACGTCCCGGTCCGGCGGGTGCCGCACAGCGCGGGCGAGCCGGTCGGCGTCGACGCGCTCGCCGAGCTCGCCGACACCCTCTACGGCGACGACGACCCGCTCGACGGCCCCGACGGCCGCGCGCTCGTCGCCGTGCGCCGCACCGCCGGGGTCGGGACGGCCCCGGACAGCGAGTTCGTGCTCGACCTGCACGTCGCGGGCATCGGCGACGCCGACGTCGACCTGGCGCGGATCGGCGACGAGCTCGCCGTCACCGTCGACGGCCGCCGCCGGGCGGTCGCGCTGCCGCCGGTGCTGCGCCGCTGCGAGGTCACCGGCGCCGACCTGGACGACGACCTGCTGTCGGTGGTCTTCCGCCCGGACCCCGCGGTGTGGATGCGGTGAACACGCCGGGCGGAGGGGCGGGGGACGCCGGGCGCGCCGCGCAGGAGCGCCTGACCGAGGAGGCCCGCGCGACGGCGTCGGCCCTGATCGACTGGCTCTCCACCCGCGTCGAGACGGCATCGGCGGGGTCGCACAGGACGCACGGCGCGCCCGGGTCCCCGGGCCCGACCCGGACCGGACGGGCGCGGCTCGGCATGCGGCCGCCGCAGAGCCCCGGACCGTGCTCGTGGTGCCCGGTCTGCGCGCTCGTCGCGGCGCTGCGGGGCGAGCAGCCGGAGCTGACCGCCCGCCTCGCCGAGCAGGCCTCGGGACTGATGATGCTGCTGAGGCTGATGGTGCAGACCCACCAGGACCCCGCGCACGGCCACCACGCCCACACCACGCCCGCGCCACCGGCTCCGCCCGCGCCGCCCCCGCCGCCCACGCCGCCGGCGTCCGGCGAGGGCCCGCCCGCGGGCTGGCCGGCCGAGTGGGGCGCGTGGGACGGGTGGGGCGCGACGCCGCCGCGCCCCGAGACCGGCGCCGGCGTGCCCGCGGGCGGCGACGCGCCGGCCGGGGCCCCCGACGCCCCCGCGGCGCCCCGCGCGTCGGCGCGCTCCCGCCGACCCGGCGCTCGCGGCGACGATCGCGGCCGACAGCAGGGCCCCGCGGGTGGACCGGCGGGCCGGCGGGTGCCGGTCCGCCGGGCATCGCCCCGCTCCGCGGCCTTCCGCGACGCGGGGGGCGGGACCGGGACCTCGGCGACCGTGCCGCCCGCCACGGACGGGGCGACGGACGGGGCGACGACCGGGCCGGACGCGGCCGGGACGGTCCCGGCGAGCCCGGCGGCCACGACGACCCCTCCCACGACGACCCCGACCACGCCGGACGCGGCCGGGGCGTCCCCGAGCAGCGGCGCGGCGCGGCCGTCGGTGCAGCGGATCGCGATCCGCCGCCCCGAGCGCGAGGGCCGGCGCGCGTCGGGCCAGGACCGTTCCCCGGGCCCGCCCGACGGTCACGCGTCGTGCTGACCGTCGGCGTCGACATCGGCGGCACGTCGGTGCGCGCCGCGGTGGTGGACGCCGACGGGACGGTGATCGCCGACGTGAGCGCGGCGCCGACCCCGGACCGCGCCGGCGAGCTGGACGACACCGTCGCCGAGCTCGTCGGCGGGCTCGCCGCGCGCCACGAGATCGCCGCGGTCGGGCTCGCGGTCGCCGGGTTCGTCGACCCCGACAAGCGCACCGTGGCGTTCGGGGCGCACCTGCCGTGGCGCGGCGACCCCGTGGTCGACCGGCTCGGCGAGCGCCTCGGTGTGCCCGTGGTGCTCGAGCACGACGCGAACGCCGCGGGCCTCGCCGAGCACCGGGTCGGCGCGGCGGCCGGCGCGTCGGTGGCCGTGCTCGTGGCCCTGGGCACCGGCATCGGGGCGGCGCTGCTCGTCGACGGCGTCGTGTTCCGCGGCGCGCACGGCGTGGCCCCGGAGCTCGGGCACCTCACCGTCGTCCGGGGCGGGCGTCCGTGCCCGTGCGGCAAGCGCGGCTGCCTGGAGCGCTACTGCAGCGGCACCGCGCTGGGGCGCTCGGCGGAGGAGCTCGTCGCCGCGTCCGAGGACTTCTCGGTGCTGCGGGCGAGCTGGGAGCGCGCCGAGCCGATCACCGGGCGGGACGTCGCCCACGCCGCCGAGGCGGGCGACGCGCTGGCCCGCCGGGTGGTGGACGAGTTCGCCGAGTGGCTGGGGCAGGCCCTCGCGCTGGTCGCCGACGTGTTCGACCCCGACGTGGTGGTGATCGGCGGCGAGGTCTCGGCGTCGGCACCCCTCTACCTGGACCGCGCGCGGCGGCGCTACGCCGAGGAGGTCACCGGCGGCGGGCACCGTCGGATGGCCGAGGTCCGCCCGGCGGCGCTGGGCGGGCGCGCCGGGATCATCGGCGCGGCCCTCGACGCCCGCGAGCGGGCGGCACGCTCCGGGACGGCGGGTCCTTAGAGGATCGCCCCGTCGTCCGGCCCGTCCTCGGGCTCGCGGTGGCGGCGCAGCCCGAACACGAGCCAGCCCAGCCCCGCGGTCATCGCGAGCAGGCCGGGCACGATGCCCAGCCCGACCGGCCCGCCGAGCAGGCCGGGCACGGCGAGCAGCACGACCCCGACGACGAGCAGCGCGAGGCCGAGCAGGCTGCTCAGACCGAGGCGGGGCAGCGGCGGCGGCTCCGGCGGGACGTAGTGCTCGTCCTCCGGGGGCGTCGGCGGCGTGTGGCGACGGGGACCGCCGGCGCCGGGGTCGACCCGCGGGCGCACCGCGGGGCTCGGCGCGTCCGGGGCCGGCGGCGAGGGCCGCTGCCCGCGCGGCGGCGTCGCGGTGCCCAGGCCCGAGGACGGCTGGTCGTCGGTACTGGCCCGCGGCGCCTCCGGTGCCCCGGGCTCCTCGTCCGGCCAGCGCGGGGCGCCGTCGGCCGCCCAGTCGGCGACGATCGAGGCGAAGGCGGCGTCGACGTCCTCGGGCAGGTCGGGGCGCCGGCCGGTCGGGTCGGGGCGGACCCCGTCGGGGCCGGTGGCGTCGGGGTCGGGCGCGGTCATGCGGTGGTCCCTGAGGTGGAGCCGGCGGGGTTCGTCACGCGGTCTCCGCCGGAGCGGGCGGCGTGCACGCGGCGGACGAACGCCACGCTGTCGGTGAAGATGCGGGGCGCGTCGTTGTCGAGCGTCGCGACGTGGTGGCTCTCGTGCAGGACCACGTCGGTGACGTCGTCGGACCCGACCCCCTCGAGGACGAGGGTGCTGTTGACCGGCTCCACGACGTGGTCGGTGGGCGAGCGGAACAGCAGGACGGGGCAGCGCACCCGGCCGAGGTCGGAGCGCACGAGCCGCCACAGGGCGGTCAGCGACACCGCCGCGCGGGTGGGCAGCCGGTCGTAGGCCAGCTCGGTGGCGCCGGGCTTCTTGATGTCGTTGGCGACGCCGGGCACCCAGGGCACGACCCACTGGATGTACGGGGCGACCAGGGCGTCCTTGCGCAGCGTCGTCACCGACGGGTTGACCAGCGCGATGCCCGCGAGGTCGGCGCCGCGCTCCTGCGCGAGGCGCAGCGTCAGCGTCCCGCCCATCGACTGGCCGAACACGAACACCGAGCGGTACTCGCGGCGCAGGTCGTCGACGGCGTGCTCGACCTCGGCGTACCAGTCGGGCCAGCGGGTGCGGTTGAGGTCCTGCCAGCGCGTGCCGTGCCCGGGCAGCCGGGGCCCGCGCACGCCGATGCCCTCGGCGGCCAGGTGCTCGCCCCACGCCCGCATGCTCTGCGGCGTGCCGGTGAGCCCGTGGCTGAGCACGACCCCGATCTCGCGCGCTCCGTCGCCGGGATCGGAGGCGAAGGGCTCGGCTCCGGGCAACACGGGCACGGGGTCCTCCGGGCGCCGGACGGCGCGGCGTCGGGCCGCCACGGGGGCGGGGGAGCGGTCGGGATCCCTATCGTGGCATGTCCCACACGGTCGGGTCACGCGCCGGGTCCCGTGTCGCGCCGGACGGTCCCCGCCTGCGGCGAACCGGGTGCCCGGGCTCCGGTGATCGGACGCACGACGGGGTGTGACCCGTCGCGCGGCGGTGCCGCCGCGGGCCCGCCACGACCTAGGCTCGTCGCCGCCGGCGGGGGCGAACGGACGGGAGGACCGATGCTGTACTGGATCATGAAGTACGTCCTGCTCGGGCCGCTGATGCGCGTCGCGTTCCGGCCCCGGGTGCAGGGCGCCGAGAACCTGCCGCGCCGGGGCGGGGCGCTGGTCGCGTCCAACCACCTCGCCGTGATCGACTCGTTCGTGCTGCCGCTGATGGTGCCGCGGCGGATGGCGTTCCCCGCGAAGGCGGAGTACTTCACCCAGCCCGGCCTCGTCGGCACCCTCAAGCGCTGGTTCTTCACCGGCATGGGCCAGGTGCCCATCGAGCGCGGCAACGGCCGCGCCGCGCGCGCCGCCCTCGACACGGGCATCGGCGTGCTGCGCGAGGGCCGGCTGTTCGGCATCTACCCCGAGGGGACGCGCTCGCCCGACGGGCGGCTCTACAAGGGCCGCACGGGCGTCGCCCGGATGGCGCTCGAGGCCGGCGTGCCCGTCGTGCCGGTCGCCATGATCGGCACCGACCGGGCCAACCCCGTCGGCTCCCGGTTCTGGCGCCCCTGCCGCATCGGCATCCGCGTCGGCCCGCCGCTGGACTTCACGCGCTACGCCGGGATCACCGACGACCGCCAGGTCGAGCGGGCCATGACCGACGAGATCATGGACGCCGTGCGGGTGCTCTCCGAGCAGGAGTACGTCGACGTCTACGCCAGCACCGTCAAGGACCAGGCCGCCCCGCAGGCGGCCTGAGGCGCGGGCCGCGACAATGGACGCGTGGCCCGGTACTTCTACGACTGCGAGTTCATCGAGGACGGGACCACCATCGAGCTGGTCTCGGTGGGTGTGGTCGACGAGCAGGGCCACGAGTTCTACGCGATCTCCCGCCAGTTCGACCCGATGCGCGCCGGGCCGTGGGTCCGCAGGAACGTCCTCGACAAGCTCCCCCCGATGTCCGACCCCGCGTGGAAGAGCCGGCTCGCCATCCGCGAGGCCTTCTACGAGTTCGTGACGGCCGGCGAGGGCCCGGTCGAGCTCTGGGCCTGGTACGCCGCGTACGACCACGTCGCGATCGCCCAGCTCTGGGGCGCGATGCCCGACCTCCCGCGCGCCCTGCCCCGCTTCACCCGCGACCTGCGCCAGCGCTGGGACGACGTCGGGCGCCCCGAGCTGCCCCCGGCCCCCGCCGACGCGCACGACGCCCTCGCCGACGCGCGCCACAACCTCGCGCGCTGGCAGGTGATCGACGCCCACTGGCGGCGCCGCTCCGGCAGCGATCACGCCGCCGTCCGGTAGCCGACACGCGCGGGCGAGGTGGTGGTCGCGGGGAACACAGCCGGCGCTCCTGACCGCACCATTACGCTTGCGTGTCGTGTGGTCCGTCGACCTTCCCGTGGATGCTCTGCCCGGTCTGCCCCCGCTGCCCTCCCACCTGCGCGAGCGCCTGGACGACGCGTTGTCGCGTCCGGCGCTCCAGCAGCCGGAGTGGCCGGACGCGCAGGCGGTGACGGACGTGCGCACGGTGCTCGAGCACGTCCCGCCGATCACCGTGCCCGCCGAGGTCGACCGGCTGCAGACGCAGCTGGCCGCCGTCGCCCGCGGCGAGGCCTTCCTGCTCCAGGGCGGGGACTGCGCGGAGACCTTCGCCGACAACACCGAGCCCCACCTGCGCGGCAACATCCGCACGTTGCTGCAGATGGCCGTGGTGCTCACCTACGGCGCCTCGCTGCCCGTGGTGAAGATCGGCCGGATCGCCGGCCAGTACGCCAAGCCCCGGTCGTCGGCGACCGACGCGCTGGGCCTGCCGAGCTACCGCGGCGACATGGTCAACTCGCTGGCCGCGCACGCGGAGCGTCGCGTGCCCGACCCCGGCCGCATGATCCGCGCCTACGCCAACGCGGGCGCGGCGATGAACCTGGTCCGCGCGCTGACCTCCGGGGGCATGGCCGACCTGCACGAGGTCCACGAGTGGAACCGCGAGTTCGTGCGCACCAGCGCGGCCGGTGAGCGCTACGAGGCGGTCGCCGCCGAGATCGACCGGGCGCTGCGGTTCATGTCCGCGGCGGGGGTCGACGACCACTCGCTGCGCGGCACCGAGATCTTCGCCAGCCACGAGGCGCTGGTGCTGGACTACGAGCGGGCTCTGCTGCGCCTGGACTCGCGGGTCGAGGCCAGCAGCCGCGAGGACGCGCGCCTGTTCTCCCTGGGCGCGCACTTCCTCTGGATCGGCGAGCGCACCCGCGCCCTCGACGGCGCCCACATCGCGTTCGCCGAGCTGCTCGCCAACCCGATCGGCATCAAGATCGGGCCGGGGACCACTCCCGAGCAGGCCGTGGAGTACGTCGAGCGCCTCGACCCCCACCGCCAGCCCGGCCGGCTGACCCTGATCTCGCGCATGGGCGCGGGCAAGGTGCGCGACGTGCTGCCCGCGATCGTCGAGAAGGTCACCGCCTCGGGCCACCAGGTCATCTGGCAGTGCGACCCCATGCACGGCAACACCGTCGAGGCCTCCACCGGCTACAAGACCCGGCACTTCGACCAGGTCGTCGACGAGGTCCAGGGGTTCTTCGAGGTCCACCAGCGCCTCGGCACCCACCCCGGCGGCATCCACGTCGAGCTCACCGGCGAGAACGTCACCGAGTGCCTCGGCGGCGCCCAGGACATCTCCGACACCGACCTCGCCGGGCGCTACGAGACCGCCTGCGACCCGCGCCTGAACACCCAGCAGTCGCTGGAGCTGGCGTTCCTGGTCGCGGAGATGCTCCGGGGGTAGCCGGCCCGGCTACTACCCCGGCAGGCCGATCCCCCACCCGGCGGCCCCGGCCGCCACGGTCGCGATCGCCTCGAGCAGGAGCCACGCGGCGAGCAGCCGGCGCGAGCGCGACCGCGCGCGCCGGCGCTCGATCTGCTCGATCGCGACGTCGATGTCGTCGACCGGCCCGTCGGCGCGGCGGCGCCCGGCGGGCCGGTCGTCGTCCTCGTCCTCGTCCTCGTCCTCGTCGAGGTCGTCGTCGAGGTCCCCGGGCTCGTCGAGGAGGTCCTCGTCGGGGCCCTCCTCCCACGCCTCGCCCTCCCAGGTGCCGTCGGGGAGGTCGTCGTCGTGGTCGTCGCGCGGCCGGGACGGCGGCGGCGGGCGCCGGGTGCGCGGCCCGTCCTCGCCGAGGTCGAGCAGCCGCGTGCCCCGCAGCGGACGGGAGCCCCCGGTGCTCGCGCGGCGCGGCGGCAGTGGCACGGGGTGGAAGGGCAGGTCGGCGTCCATCCGCACGCCGCGGGCGGCGGCGAGGAACGCCTGGGCGTCGGGGAGGCGCACCTCGGGGTCGCGGTGGGTCGCGGCGATCACCAGCCGGTCCAGCGCCCGCGGGACGCCCCCGACCACCGACGACGGGGGTGGCACGTCGTTCTCCACGTGCCGGCGCGCGACCGACACCGCGTCCCCGCCGCCGTGGGGCGGGACGCCGGTGAGCAGCTCGAACAGCACGACGCCGGTGGCGTAGAGGTCGCTGCGCGCGTCGGCGCGGCCGTCGGTGACCTGCTCGGGCGCCAGGTAGGCGACGGTGCCGAGCACCATCTCCCCGGAGTCCTCGGGGTCGGTCTCCCACGCGGCCGCGACCAGCCCGAAGTCGGCGACCTTCACCGACCCGTCGCGCCCGATCAGCACGTTCTCCGGCTTCACGTCGCGGTGCACCAGGCCCCGGTCGTGCGCGACCTGCAGGGCCGTGACGACCTGCTCGGCCACGGTCAGCGCCGCCGCCGGGTGCAGCCGGCCCTGGTCGCGCAGGACGTCGCGCAGGGTCCCGCCCTCGACGAGCTCGAGGACGAGGAAGACGGTGCCGTCGGGGTCGCGACCCTGGTCGTGGACGGCGACGATCCCGGGGTGCGCGAGGCGGGCCGCGGCCCGCGCCTCCCGCTCGAAGCGCCGCACGAACGCCGGGTCGGCGGCCAGCGCGCGGTCCAGGACCTTGATCGCCACCGGGCGCTCCAGGCGCAGGTCCACGCCCCGGTGCACCACCGACATCCCGCCGCGCGCGAGCACCCCGTCCATCCGGTACCGCCCCTCCAGCACCGTCCCCTCGGGGTGGATGGTGGGTGCGGCCATGGCCGCGATGCTACGAGGACGGTGATGACCTGCGGGGATCCTCGACCGCGACGCGCGGTCCCCGTCGGGTGACGGCCCTAGGGTGCTCGGCATGACGACATGGCTGCTGCTGGCCGGGGCGGGTGGTGCGGGGTGGTACTGGCACCTGGTGGCCGAGCGTCTGCGCGCCCGCGGCGACGAGGTCGTGGCGCCCGACCTGCCGGCCGACGACCCGACGGCCGGCATCCCGCGCTACGTCGAGGTGGCGCTCGCCGCGCTGGGTGAGGTGTCCGAGGGCGACCGGTCCGACGTCGTGGTCGTGGGGTCCTCGCTGGGCGGGCCGAGCGCCGCCGAGATCGCGCGCACCACGCCGGTGCGCCGGTGGGTGCTGGTCAACGCCATGATCCCCGCGGTCGGCGAGTCGCCGGGGGACTGGTGGACGGCCTCGGGGCACGAGGAGGCCAAGGAGGCGGCGGTCCGCGCGGCGGGGCGCGAGGACGCCGGGTTCGACGAGGAGTGGGAGTTCCTCCACGACGTCCCGCCCGACCTCGCCGCGGCCGGTGCCGAGCACCAGCGCGAGCAGACCGACGGCCCGTTCGTCGACGGCTGGTCGCTGCCCGCGTGGCCGGACGCGCCGGTGACGGTCGTCGTCGGGCGCGACGACCGATTCTTCCCCGCCGACTTCCAGGTCCGCCTGGCCCGCGAGCGCGCCGGCGTCGAGGCGGTCGTGATCCCGGGCGGGCACCTGCTCGCACTGGCCAATCCCGACGGGCTCACCGAGGCGCTGCTCGACGCCGTCCCGGACCCGGCGCGTGCGGGGTCCGAAAGCGCTCCTCCTCTGGCACAGTGACCGCGTGTCCGAGTCCGCCGTCGCCGCCATCGTGGGCCACGACATCGAGGTCGAGACGCTCGCCCGGGTCGCCGAGCGTCTGGGCGTGCCGCGCACGCGCGTCAGCCAGATGATCAAGCAGGGCCAGCTGCTCGGGATCCGCGAGGACGACCGGTGGGTGGTCCCCGCCGCGTTCCTCACCGCGGACGGGGTGGTCAAGGGCCTGCCCGGCACCATCCAGGTGCTCCGCGACGGCGGCTACGCCGACGGCGAGATCCTGCGCTGGCTCTTCGCGCACGACGAGTCGCTGCCGGGCATGCCCATCGACGCCCTGCGCTCCGACCGCGGGCGCGAGGTCAAGCGCCGCGCCCAGGCGATGGCCTTCTGATCCCGGCCCGCACGGCGTCGCCGAGCACGCCGTGGGCGCGCAGGGCGGCGACGAGGCGCGCCGTGCGGCGCGCCCCGAGCCGGCGGACCAGCGCCGGGACCACCGCGGACCCGGTCCAGGCGCGGACCCGGTCGTCGCCGTCGGTCGCGGTGATCTCGATGAGCGTGGGTGCGTCGCGCTCCACGCCGGCCTCCGCCCGCCACAGCGCGACGCGGTAGTCGGCGAGCGGCAGCACGTCGAGGTCGGGGCGCCCGGCGCCCGACAGTGTCTCCGCCACGGTCGCGGCCACCGCGCGGCAGCGCCCGCAGTCGGCGTCGAAGGCGAGGACGAGCTCGCTCACGCCGCCGCCCCGGTGACGCGGTGGCGCCACCGGGTGCCGACGGCGTGCGCGAGCCGGGGGAGGGCCACGGCGACCCGCCGGCCGGAGCCGACCGCCACGCGCCGGGCGAGCACGTCGTAGTCGGCGGCCACGATCTCGTCGAGGATCCCGCCGTAGAGCACGTGCGCGGTCCGCACGCACGGCCGCGACACCGGGTGGAGCAGGGCGATGCCGCGCTCGGCGCGCCGGTAGACCGCGCGGGTGCGGGCGACGAGGTGGGCCAGCGCCCGGCGCACCCGCGGGTCGGTGCGCCCGATCGCCCGGCCGTGCGCGAGCAGCTCGCGGTCGACGCCGAAGGCCGCCAGCTCGTCGCGCGGGAGGTAGACGCGCCCGCGGTCGAGGTCCTCGCCGACGTCGCGCAGGAAGTTCGTGACCTGGAACGCCACGCCCAGGTCGGCGGCGTAGGGCGCGGCCTCCTCGCGGGGCACGACCGTCCCGAGCACGGGCAGCACCTGCAGCCCGATCACCGCGGCCGAGCCGTGCACGTAGCGGGCGAGGTCGTCGAACGTGGGGTAGTCGGTGACGGTGAGGTCCATGGCCATCGAGTCCATGAAGTCCTCGAGGTGGCGGTGGTCGATCCCGTAGCGCGCGACGGTGTCGGCCAGCGCCGCGACCACCGGCTCGCCCTCGGCCACGAGCTCGCGCGGGTCGGTGCCCGCGAGCCCGCGGCGCATGCGCGCGCGGACCTCCTCCAGACGGGCGGCGACGGCGGCCGGCGAGGCGTCGGCCGCGGGGTCGTCGACGACGTCGTCGGCCATCCGCGCGAATCCGTAGAGCGCGTGGATCGCCGGGCGCTGGGCGGGGGCGAGCAGGCGCGTGGCCAGGAAGTAGGTGCGCCCGTGCGCGGCGTTCAGGCCCCGGCAGCGCGTGTAGGCGTCGCGCAGCGCGGGGTCGGTGACCCCGGCGGCGTCGAGCTCCGACGGCACGGCCGGTCTCATCCCGTGATCCGCGCCGCGGCGAGCTTGCCCGAGACGAGCACCGTCGGGACCCCGACCCCCGGCGTCGTGCCGGAGCCCGCGAGGACGACGTTGCCCTCGCCGCGCACGAGGTTGCCGGCCCGGAACGGGCCGGTCTGGGCGAACGTGTGCGCCGCCGAGAACGGGGTGCCCGCCGCGAGGCCCAGGCGGCCCCAGTCGTCGGGGGTGATGAGGTGCTCGGCGACCGGCTCGCCGAGCTCGATCCCGCGGCCGGCCAGCACCCCGCGCAGCTCGTCGCGGTAGCGGGGACCGATCCGGTCCCAGTCGAGCGGGGCGAGATCGGTGTTCGGGGCGGGTGCCAGCACGCTGACCAGCTCGTGGCCCTCCGGCGCGAGCGACGGGTCGGTCGCCGTCGGGTGCGTGACCAGCAGCGACGGGTCGGACATCAGCCGGCCCGCGGTGATGATCTCGTCGAACGTGCCGGCCCACGCGTCGCCGAACGAGATCGTGTGGTGGCCCAGCCCGGTGCCCGCGGGGACACCGGCGTGCCACACGAAGGCCGACGGCGACCAGCGCATCGGGACCGCGCGCCGCGGCGTGCGCCCGAGCAGGCCGTACGCGACGGGCAGGTCGCAGGTCAGCACGACGGCGTCGGCGGCGAGGCGCTCGCCGTCGGCGGTCGGCTCGCCCGTCGGGGCGGTGCGCAGGGCCCGCACCCGGCCGGCCGAGCGCTCCAGCCCCGTCACCGTGGTCCCGTACCGGAACTCGGCGCCCGCGTCGGCGGCCGCGTCGGCGAGGGCCTGGGGCAGGGCGCGGACCCCGCCCTTCGGGAAGGAGACGCCCGCGATCGTGTCCATGTAGGCGATCACGGCGTAGGCGGCGAGCGCGCGGGCCGGCGGGACCCCGGCGTAGAGCGCCTGGAAGGAGAAGATGCGGCGCAGGCGCTCGTCGGTGAGGTACTTCCCGATCCGCGGCCCGAGCCGGCCGAACCCGCCCAGGACGCCCAGGCGGGCGAGGTCGGGGGACAGGACGTCGAGCGGGGAGTCGAAGTTGGCGTCGATGAACGTCGCCATCTGCACCCGGTAGAGCTCGGTCATCCAGTCGCGCAGCCGCCGGTAGCCCTCGGCGTCGGCCGCGGAGACCTTCTCGCGGATCTCCTGCTCCATCGCGCCGGGCTCGGTGTGCACGTCGATTGCCGAGCCGTCGGCGAAGCGGGCGTGGTACGCGGGGTGCAGGCCGACCATCTCGAGCCGGTCGCCGATCTTCTCGCCGACCGCGCCCAGGGCCTCGTCGATGAGCTCGGGCATCGTGATGACGGTCGGGCCGGTGTCGAGGCGGAAGCCCTCCAGATCCAGCCGCCCGGCGCGGCCGCCCGGGGTGGGGTCGCGTTCGACGACGGTGACGTGGCGGCCCGCGCCGAGCAGGTGCAGGGCCGTCGCCAGCCCGGCGAGACCGGCGCCGACGACGACGACGTGGTCGGTGGGCGACCGGACGGTGCGGGTCATCGGGTGCGCCTGGTCGCCGCGACGGCGAGGTCGGCGAGCCGCTCCGGGGCGGGCGCGGCGAGGACCGGGGCGTCGGCACCCCGGACGGCGTCGAGGGCCGACACGGTGAGGTCGGCGATGCGCTGCTCGACGTCGTCGACGACACCGAGGGCGTGGAGCGCCTCGCGGGCGGCCGCGAGCTCGTCGGCGCCGAGGTCGGGCTTGCCGAGGGTCCCCTCGACCACGGACGCCGTCGCGCGGTCGGGGTGGGCGCGGGTCAGCGCGACGAGCAGGGTGAGCTTGCCCTCGCGCAGGTCGTCGCCCGCGGGCTTGCCGGTGACCGCGGGGTCGCCGAACACGCCGAGCAGGTCGTCGCGCAGCTGGAAGGCGATGCCGAGGTCGCGGCCGTAGTGGCGCAGGGCGCGCACGGTCGCGTCGTCGGCGTCGGCGATGGCCGCCCCGAGGTGCAGCGGGCGCTCGATCGTGTACGCCGCGGTCTTGTAGCGGCTGATGCGCAGCGCGGTCTCGGGGCGCGAGTCCGACGAGGCGTGGCCGCTGACGTCGAGGAACTGCCCGCCGAGCACCTCGGTGCGCATGGCCTGCCAGACGGGGCGCGCGCGGGCGATCGCGGCGGGGTCGAGACCGGCGTCGTGCAGCATGTCGTCGGCCCAGGCCAGCGCCACGTCACCCAGCAGGATCGCGACCGCGGCGCCGAAGCGGGTGGGGTCGCCCGCCCACGCGGCGTCGGCGTGCCGCGACGACCACCGCGCGTGCACGGTCGGCTCGCCCCGGCGGGTCGCCGAGTCGTCGATGAGGTCGTCGTGCACGAGCGCGCAGCCCTGGATCAGCTCCAGGGCGCTCACGGCCCGCAGCACGGTGCCGGCGTCGTCGAGCCCGCCCGCGGCGCGCCAGCCCCACCAGGCGAACGTCGGGCGCAGGCGCTTGCCGCCCGCGAGGACGAAGCGCGTGAGGTCGTCGGTGGCCTCGGCGAACTCCTCGGCGACGTCGAGGACGTCGTTGCGCCGGCCGGCCAGGTAGTCCGCGAGCTCGGCGGTGACGGCCGCCGGCAGGTCACGTTCCCGGGCGGCGAGGTCGTCCCCACCGTCGGTGTCGAAGGGGTCCGCAGGCCCGCTCCCGACCGTCGTCGAGGTCCCGCCCACCGTCATCCGCGCTCTTCCCCTCCGGACGTCCGCCGTGTATGGGAGCGAGCGTAGGGGCGTCCGGCGGAACCGGCTGATCGGGCGGTCCCGGTCACAAGGCCCCTCCGCGTGGACGCCCCGTCACCGTAGGGTCGGCGGATGGCTACTGTGACGGAGCGCATCCAGCGCGGGGTGCCGACGTTCTCGGCGGAGTTCTTCCCGCCCAAGGACGACGAGGGCGAGGCGACCCTCTGGCGGACCATCCGTGACCTCGAGCCCCTGGACCCGGCCTTCGTGTCGGTCACCTACGGCGCGGGCGGCTCCAGTCGGGACCGCACCGTGCGGACCACCGGGCGCATCGCCACCGACACCACGCTGACGGCGATGGCCCACCTCACGGCGGTGGACGCCTCCCTCGACGACCTGCGTCAGGTGATCGGCTCCTACGCCGCGGCCGGGATCAACAACGTGCTCGCCATCCGGGGTGATCCCCCCGGGGACAAGGACGCCGACTGGGTGCCGCACCCGGCCGGCCTGAGCTACACCGAGGAGCTGGTGCACATGGTGCGCCGCCTCGGCGACTTCTGCTGCGGCGTCGCGGCCTTCCCCTACCTGCACCCGCGCTCGGTCGACGAGGACTCCGACACCCGCTTCTTCATCCAGAAGGTGAAGGCGGGCGCGGAGTTCGCCATCACCCAGATGTTCTACGACGCCGACCAGTTCCTGCGGATGCGTGACCGGATCGCCGCCGCGGGCTGCGACATCCCGATCATGCCGGGGCTGATGCCGGTGACCACGCCGAAGTCGGCCGAGCGCGGCGCCGACTTCGCGGGCGCGCCCCTGCCGAAGGCCATGTCGGACCGCCTCGACCCGCTCGCGGACGACAAGGCCGCCTACCGCGACGCGGGCATCGACCTCTGCGTCGAGCTGTCCCAGCGGATGTTCGACGAGGGCGTCACCAACATCCACTACATCAGCATGAACCGCTCGCCGGCCGTGGTGGACGTGGTGCAGCGCCTCGGCATCGCGGCCCGGCCGGGCACCTGATCCGTCCCGTCGCCGACCCCGTCCGCACGCTGCGCGGGCGGGGTCAGCGGCGGGCGCGCGAGTGCGTGTGGGTGCGCGACGCGTTGGCCAGCGCGAACACGATCGCCACGGCCACGGCGACCACGGCGAGCAGCAGCAGCGCCCAGAGGATCCAGGACGGCGCGTCGGGGTCCGGGTACTCGACCACCGCGTTGACGTCGGTGACCGTGCCCGGGTTGAACGTCCAGCTGATGACGCCGTTCGCGGCGGTGCCGTCGGTCTGGCGGATCTCGCCCGGGAACGCGATCTTGAGCTGGACGTCGGAGCTCTCCGGCGACACGCGGGTCAGGTCGACCTGCCCGGTGACCACCACGCGGTCGCCGGCGCGGCGCATCTGCACCCGGATGGCCTGGCCGGTCGACGGGCTGACCGCGGGCAGGACCCGGGTGACGTCGTCGAAGGACAGGTCGTCGAAGCGCAGGCGGGAGCCGATGTACCCGTCCTGCTCGTAGCGCTCGACCGAGACGTCGCCGCTGAGCTCGTCGGGCACCTGCAGCGGCGGGCCCGACCCGCCCGGCGCCCCGTCGGGCGTCGCGATGTCGACGACGCCGGAGACGCGGTCCTCGGGGGAGACGGCCATGCCGGCCCGGACCCGCACGCAGCCGGCCCCCGTGACGCCGACCAGCGCGAGGACGACCGCGAGGAGGACCAGCGCGCGGCGGCTGCGGCCCGTGCCGGTCCTGGGCGTCGTCCCCGGGTCGGTGCCGGCGGTCGGGACGGGAGCGGTGTCGGGCACCCGCGCATGGTGCCAGGCGCCCCCGACGGTGCTCCTCAGGCGCGGCCCGGGTGCCGGGGCTCACTCCCGGGCTGGTCCCCGGGCTCGCCCCCGGACGGTCCCGAGGGGCCCGGCGGGTCGAGCGGCAGCGGGCGTCCGAGCACGGCGAACGGCCGGGGGTCGCTGGTGAAGCGGTGGTGGCGCAGCACGTCGCGGAACCCGAGGCGCCGGTAGAGCGACCACGCCCGGGTGGGGTTGTCCGCCTCCGGGGTGGAGAGCAGCACGTGGCGATCGACGGGGTGGGCGAGCAGCCGGCGGGCGAGCGCCTCGCCGATCCCGCCGCCCTGGACGTCGGGGCGCACGTGCAGCTCGGTGAGCTCGAAGTAGTCGGCGAGGACGGTCTCGGCCAGCTCGCGGCCGGCCGCCCCGGAGCCCAGCAGGCCCCGCCGCACCTCCTCGTACCACCACTGGCCGCGCGCTCCCGGGTAGCCGTAGGCGATGCCCCACAGGGAGCGGTCGGGCCCGATCGCGGCCGCCGCGTGCCAGCCCGGGCGGCGGGAGTGCTCGGTCCACATGGGACGGCGCTGGCGCACGGTGCCCGCCGGGTAGCCCATCGCGCGGACGTAGACGGTCAGCGCCTCGTCGAGCCGCGCCGCGAGGTCGTCGGGCGTCAGGTCGACGACGGACGCGCGGGCGGGGGCGGCGGTCACCGGCCGGCTCCCGGACCCGCGGAGGCGGGGTGCGACACCCCGTCATCTCACCACGACACCACCCCGCGGCGCGGCCCGCCGGGCGACCCGTGGGCGGCCCGTCGCCGGCCCGCGCCGCGGGTCCTGACCGCCGTCCCCGCACCCCCTCGCGGCGACTTGACGGCGCCGGACCGAACGGGTTCACTGGTCCCTATCGAACACATGTTCGATGGCTCGGGCGGCGGGGCGGGGGAAGCGCCCCGTCGCCCGGGAGTGCCGCCGGCTCCCCACGGTGGCAGGCACCCACCCGGCCCGAGCCACGGGCCGGGGAGCACGAGCCGCCGTGGAGGAACGCATCGTGGTTCGCAGTCCCTCGCCGGTCCAGGTCCGCTGCGCGGACGGCGACCCCGTCGAGTTCCATCGCCGCCCCAACCGGCGAGACAGTCACTACCTGGTCACCGAGGTGCGCGATCGCTGGATCGAGGAGTCGCGCTGGCCGTTCCTGTCGGCCATGCCCGTCGGGGGCGACCGGTGCCGCTGCTGGCGGGTGCTCGCCTGCCGCACCGACGAGCCGAACCTGCCGCCCGGCGAGTTCGTGCTGCGCATGCGCTCCGGGCCCGGCGTGTGGGACCTGCGCTGGGCCGGTGCCTGACCCCTGCTCGCCCCGCCTCGGAGGAGACCGACCGTGACCAGCGCTCTCGCGATGCCCGGACTGTTCGACACCACGCCGGCCGACGGCCCCCGCGCCGGCCTGCCCGCCGGCCCGCCCCCGCCCCCGACCGCCGTCCCGGCCCCCGCCCCGGGACGCGAGGGCCGCCCGGTGCGCTCCGCCACGCGCGGGGCCACCGGCCGGTCCGCCGAGCCCGCCCCGCCGCCACCGCCGCCCTCGCGCACCGTGGTGCAGCTGCTGGGCGCGGCGCGTGACGAGCTGCGGGCCGCGCAGGCCGAGGACGAGCCCGCCGAGCGCTTCTGCGCGGCCCACCTCGGAGCCCTGCGCGCCGCGGCGGCGGTGCTCGCGCTGCGGGCGCGCACCAAGCGCGCCTCGCGCCCCACCGACGCGTGGACGCTGCTCGCGTCGGTGGCGCCCGAGTACGGCGAGTGGGCGGCGTTCTTCGCGGCCCACTCGGCCACGCGCTCGGCCGTGGAGGCCGGGGTGCGGGGACGCGTGTCACAGCGTGACGCCGACGACATGGTCCGCCAGGCCGACCTGTTCCTCGCCCTCGTCACCCGCACCGTGGCCGGCCGGGCGCGCTGAGCCGGGGCCCGGCTCAGGCGTCCGGGGCGTGGCGGGCGCGGGCGCGGTGCGACCGCCCCGAGCGCGACCGGACGATCCGGCCGAGCAGCCCGTCGAACTGGCTCGCGATCTCGCGGGCGCCCGGGGTGTCCCACCGCTGGATCGGCACCCCGGCGCCCTGGGCCTGCTGCACGGCGCTCCGGTCGGGCAGCACGCCGGAGAGCACGAGCGGGCCGAACAGCTCGCGCAGCTCGGCCACGCGGAACTCGTGCTCCGAGGACCGCGAGCGGTACTTGTTCACCAGCACGCCCAGCGGCTGCAGGTCCGGGTTGTTCTCCCGCTCGGCCTGGACGGCCTCGAAGGCGCGCTGCACCCCGGACACGGCGAAGATCGTCGGCTCGGTCACGAGCACGGCCCGGTCGACGGCGACCAGCGCGGAGCGGGTCAGCTGGCCCAGCGAGGGCGGGCAGTCGATGAGCACCAGGTCGTACGCCGCGACACCGGTCTCCGTGGCGTCCTCGCCGTCCTGGGGCAGGGCGGCGAGCAGCCGCGCGAGCCGCCCGAGACGCTGGGAGTTCGGGTCGGGGTGGTTGTGGCGCTCCACGTCCTCCGACCCGACGAGCACGTCGACCTCGTCGCCCCAGGCACTCATGCCGATCGAGGACGCGAGCAGGGCCGCCGAGGGCTGCTCCATCGCGTGCGCGATCGTGGTCTCGGTGGGTTCGGGCTCCAGCGCCGTGGTCGCGTTGCCCTGGGGGTCGAGATCGACCACCAGGGTGCGCAGACCCGCCCGGAGCGCCGCCCCGGCCAGGCCCAGGACCACGGTCGTCTTGCCGACACCGCCCTTGAGGCTCAGGACCGCCGTGACGTGCACGCGGCGAACCTACCGGCCGGGGGCGCGTGATGGCCCATCCGGACCGCGTCGACGGACATCGGGTCCGGCCACGCGGGCCGATGAGTCGGTGACGCCGGACACCCGCCCCACGTTCTACGGTGTCGTGGTGACCCGTGCCGCGTCGTTCGCCCCGGTCGACGTCGTCGCGCGCACGCTGCGCGTCGAGCTCACCGCGGCCCGCGCCCGGCGCGACGGCGCCGCGCCGCGCGTGCTCGACGTCGGCGGCGGCAGTGGCACGTGGGCGGTGCCGCTGGCCGCGGACGGCTGCGAGGTCACCGTGGTCGACTCCAGCGCCAACGCCCTCGCCGTGCTCCAGAGCCGGGCCCGCGAGTCCGGGGTCGCCGCGGGCGTGCGCGCCGTCCAGGGCGACGTCGACGCGCTCGCCGACGCGGTCGGTCACACCGAGGCCGACCTCGTCCTCGGCCACGGGCTGCTCGAGTACGTCGACGACCCCGCCGAGTCGTGCCGTGCGCTGGCGGGCGCCGCCGCGCCGGGCGGGGCGGTCTCGCTGCTCGTCGCCGGGCGCTTCGCCGCCGTGCTCTCGCGGGTCGTCGCCGGCCGGCTCGTCGAGGCGCGCCGGGTGCTCGTCGACCCCACCGGCCGCTGGGGCCCGGACGACCCGCTGCGCCGGCGCATGGACGTCGAGGAGATCCGCACGCTCGTCGAGGCCGGCGGGCAGCTCGCGGTCGAGCGGGTGCAGGGCCACCGGGTGCTCGCCGACCTCGTGCCCGACGGCGTGCTCGAGTCCGGCTCGTCGGACCCGCTCGCCGAGCTCGAGGACATCGCCGCCGGCACCCCGCCCCTGCGCGACATGGCCGCGCGCCTGCACGTCCTCGCCCGGCGGCCGGGCTGAACGGCTCGCCCCACGGTCCCGGCGCCGACGCCGGGTGCGGCGTCCTGCACGTCGACATGGACGCCTTCTACGCGGCGGTGGAGATCCGGTCCCGGCCGGAGCTGCAGGGCCGCCCGGTCGTGGTCGGGGGCGGGCCCGAGCGGGGCGTGGTGCTCTCGGCCAGCTACGAGGCGCGCGCCTACGGGGTCCGCTCGGCGATGCCGTCGGCCCGCGCCCACCGGCTCTGCCCGCAGGCCGTGTTCCTGACGCCGGACTTCGCCACCTACGCCGAGGTGTCCCGCGCGGTGATGGGCGTGTTCCGCTCGGTGACCCCGCTCGTGCAGCCGCTGAGCCTCGACGAGGCGTTCCTCGACGTCTCCGGCGCGCTGCGTCGTCTCGGCACCACCCCGCTCGGCGTCGCGGCGCGGGTCCGCGAGGAGGTGGCCGCGAGCCAGGGGATCACGTGCTCGGTGGGCGTCGCCTCGACGATGTTCGTGGCCAAGCTCGCCTCCCGCGTCGCGAAGCCCGACGGGGTGCACCTCGTCCCCGCCGACGGTGTGCGCGCGTTCCTCGACCCGTTGCCGGTGGGCGCGCTGTGGGGCGTCGGCGCGCGGACCGAGGAGGTGCTCGGCCGCCACGGGATCACCACCGTCGCCGACGTCGCCGCGGCCGGTCCCGCGACGATGCGGCGCGCGGTGGGTCAGGCGCACGCGGCGCACCTGATCTCCCTGGGGCACGGGATCGACGAGCGCCGGGTCGACCCGCACGGCCGCGAGAAGTCCGCGGGCGCCGAGGAGACCTTCGCCCGCGACCTCGTCGACCCGGCCGTCCGGCGCCGCGAACTGCTGCGCCTCGCGGATCGCGCGGCGCGGATGTTGCGGCACCGCGGCATGCGCGCGCGGACGGTCGCGCTCAAGATTCGCTTCGACGATTTCACGACGATCACACGGGCGCGGACCCTGGCGGCGCCGACCGATCTCGCCCGCGACCTCCACGCCACCGCGGTCGAGCTCCACGACGCGCTCGGTGACACCGCGCCGGTCCGATTGCTCGGCGTCCGCGGCGAAGGACTCGTGCCGGCCGACCGCGCGCCCGAGCAGATCGTCCTCGGCGAGCCCGAGCACGGGTGGTCCGACGCCGAGCGCGCCGCTGACCAGGCGCGATCGCGGTTCGGGGTCGCGGCGATCCGCCCGGCGAGCCTGCTCGGTGATCCGGACCCGGAGCGCGCGCGATCACCGGTCGAGGCCGCGGACCCGGGCCGGGACCGTCACCGACAGCATCCGCCCGCCTCCCGTGCGGCATCGGCCCGGCGCCGAAAGGATGATCAGTGACGGCAACACGCCGGTCCGGGTAGTCGGACTGACGACGGACTCGTAGGATGGTGCTGGGTCATCAGGACGATGCCCGCCGGACCCTGACGGGTCGGGCGAACTTTCCCTTCCGGTGCCGGAGGAATCATGCCGCTCTCCGAGCACGAGCAGCGTCTGCTCGAGCAGATCGAGCGCGCTCTCTACGACGAGGACCCGAAGTTCGCGTCCACGGTTCGGGGAGGCAAGCTCCGACGCCCGTCGCGTCGCCGGCGGATCCAGGGCGTCGCGCTCTTCGTGATCGGTGTCGTGGCGCTCGTGCTCGGCGTGGTGCTGTTCAGCACCTCGACCGCGGGCATCATCGTCAGCGTGGCGGGCTTCCTCGCCATGTTCGGCGGCGCCGTCCTCGCGATCACCTCGTTCGGCGCCCGCAAGAAGGAGGCGGCCGCCGAGGGTGACGCCGCCCAGAGCGCCGCCGGCGAGAAGGAGCGCAGCCGCTTCACCTCGCGCATGGAAGAGCGCTTCCGCCGCCGCTTCGAGCAGGAGTAGCCCGCTCCGCTCGCCCGTACCCCGACGCGCCGCCGACCTCCGTGGTCGGCGGCGCGTCGTCGTTCGCGGGGACGCCGCGCCGTGATCAGGAGAGCACGGTGCGCCTCGGAGGCGCGCTCGAGGCGCACCAGGTGCTCCTGATCACCGCGACGGGCCGGGGCGCCCCACCTCGCCCCACCCCCGCTCTCCACGCCCGCGCCGAGCCCCCCACGTCCCCCCACCGGACGCCCCACCCCGCCCCACCGGACGCCCCACCCGGCGCATCCGCCCTGCTCAGACGCGGAAAGGCGGGGGAGTGCGCGGCGTGTCGGTGGACCTCCGGGTCCTCGGCCCGTCATGGTCACGTCCGGTTCCCCCACGGCTCCCCACCGTCGCTGACCAGCAAGAACTCGCACGATCGGGGACCACCACACCCACAGAATGGTTTGGCTGTGGGGCGTGGTGGGGTATGGTGGTGGACAGTGGGGCGAACGGGGCCTCACCGGGGAGGTGGGCGCCGTGTTCCTCGGCACCCATACCCCGCGATTGGACGACAAGGGCAGGTTGACGCTGCCCGCGAAGTTCCGGGACGAGCTGGCAGGGGGGCTGATGATCACGAAGGGTCAGGACCACTGCCTCTACGTGTTCCCCCGTGACGAGTTCGAGCAGATGGCCCGCAAGGTGGCCGAGGCGCCCTTCACCGACGAGCGGGTGCGCGCGTACCAGCGCTACCTGTTCGCCGGCACCGACGAGCAGCGCCCCGACTCCCAGGGCCGTATCCCGATCGCGGCCGAGCTGCGTCGCTACGCCGGGCTCGGGCGGGACTGCACCGTGATCGGTGCGGTCAACCGCCTCGAGATCTGGGACAGCGAGGCCTGGTCGCGCTACCAGGACGAGCACGAGGCCGGCTACGCCGAGGCCCAGCAGGAAGTGCTGCCCGGCGTCTTCTGACGCCGACCGCACCGACGACAAGCGAACAGGGAGCGCCCCCGCGAGGGGCGCACGGTCCGGTGCCGTGAGGCCCCGGCCCGCAGGGCGACGGCCCTGGCGCACCTTCCCCGGCGCCAGGTCCGTCGATCTGCGGACCGGGACGTGACGACATCGGACCTCGGGACACGGAGCTCGGTCGAGCCTGCCCGTGTCCCGGCAGGCGAAGGGCCGATCCCGGCCCGGGCGACGAGTCGGTGGAGGGATTCGGTGGACGAGCACGCGGAAGAGCCCCCGGGGGGAGACCCCGCGGACCGCGAGCGTCACGTCCCGGTCCTCCTCGACCGCGTCCTCGCCCTGTTCGAGCCGGCCCTCGCCGACCGCGACGCCGTGCTCGTCGACGCCACCCTGGGGGCGGCCGGCCACTCCGCCGCGCTCCTTTCTCAGCACTCGAGACTCACTCTTGTGGGTGTTGATAGAGACGAGTCGGCGCTGCGGCTTGCCCGAACGCGCCTCGCGCCCTACGCCGACCGGACGCATCTCGTGCACGCCGTCTTCGACGCGCTGCCCGAGGTGCTCGACGACCTCGGGTACGACGCGGTGCAGGGCGTCCTGTTCGACCTCGGTGTGTCGTCGATGCAGCTCGACGAGGACGAGCGCGGCTTCTCCTACGCCCGCGACGCGCCCCTGGACATGCGCATGGACCCGACGACGGGGCCGACCGCCGCGGACGTCCTCAACACCTACGCGCCCGGCGACCTGATCCGGGTGCTCCACGACTACGGCGAGGAGCGTGCGGCCCGACGCATCGTCGAGGCCGTCGTGCGTGCCCGGCGGCGGGCTCCGCTGCGCACCAGCGCGGAGCTCGTCGCCCTCCTCGAGGACGCCATCCCGGCCGCGGCCCGGCGCACGGGCGGCCACCCCGCGAAGCGCACGTTCCAGGCACTGCGGGTGGAGGTCAACGGCGAGCTCGACGCGGTGGCGGCGGCCGTCCCGGCCGCCGTCCGCGCGCTCGCGGTGGGCGGCCGGGTGGTCGTCATGTCCTACCAGTCCCTGGAGGACCGCATCGTCAAGCGCGTGCTCGCCGAGCACAGCCGCTCCAAGGCCCCGCCGGACATGCCGGTGGTGCGGCCCGAGGACGAGCCCGACCTGCGCCTGCTCACCCGCGGCGCCGAGAAGGCCGACGACGACGAGATCGCCGCCAACCCCCGGGCGGCGTCGGTGCGGCTGCGTGCCGCCGAGCGAGTGCGGGAGGCCGCAGCATGAGCAGCGCGACCCTGGCCGAGCCCCGCACGGGGACGAGCACACGACCCGACACCCGGCGCGACAGCCGACCCGACACCGGGCGCGACACCCGGGGCGACACCCGGCCCGACACCGGGCGCGACGCCGGGCGCGACGCCGCCCGCCGTGCCGGGACGTCCACGCACCCCGCCGGGCGGGCCACCGTCACGACGACCGACACCCGCTCCGGCGGCACCGCCCCCTTCGTGCTCCTGATCATGGTGCTGCTCACCGGCGGCCTGGTCGCAACGCTGTGGCTGTCGACGGCGGCGGCCGCCGACTCCTACCGCCTCGACGAGGCCCGACAGGTCGCCCGGGACCTCTCCGAGCAGACCGAGCGCCTGCACCGCGACGTCGCGGCCGCGCAGTCGGCGCCCGCCCTGGCCGCGGCCGCCCGCGCGCAGGGGATGGTGCCCGCAGGGGAGCCGGCGGTGCTGCTGGTCGCGCCGGACGGGTCCTCGCAGGTGATCGGCGACGCGAGGCCCGCGCAGGCCCTCGCGCCGCCGCCCGTGCCCGCGGCGCCGGTCGGCCCCGCCCAGAGCTCCACCGCCGCGCAGGCCGCCACCGACGGCCAGCCGGCCCCGGCGCCTGCCGGCGCCGCCGCGGCGGAGGACCAGCTGGCCGCGGTCCCGAGCCGGACCGCCGACGCCCAGAACGCCCAGAACGCCGACGCCCAGAACACCGACGCCCAGAACACCGACGCCCAGAACACCGATGTCCAGGGCGCCCAGAACGCCGACGCCCAGAACGCCCAGGACACCCCGGACGCCGACGCCGCGCCCACCCCGGCCGGTCGGTGATGGCGCGCAGCGCGCCGACCCTGAGCCGGCCGCCCGCCCGCGCGCCGGGCGGTCGCGCCCCGGGCGGCCGCCGGCCGTCGCCGCCCCCGCCGCCCCCGCGCCGTCCCGCGCGCCGTCCCGCGGCCCGCCCGCCGGACCCGCGGCGCCGACTGCGCGTCGGCCGGGTGCTGCTGGTCGCGGTGCTGCTGCTGTGCACGCTGAAGCTGATCGAGGTCCAGGGCCTGCGGGCCGGCGAGCTGTCCGCCGACGCGGCGCAGCAGCGCACCACGCGGCTCAACGTGCCCGCCGAGCGCGGCGCGATCCTCGACCGCTACGGCACGCCGCTGGCGTTCAGCGTCGAGGCGAAGGCGCTCGTGGCGAACCCGCGGCGGATCACGCAAGACTGGGACGAGCCGGCCGTCCGCGCGCAGCCGGGGGCGCCGACGCCCGACCAGCGCAAGTCGGCGATCGCGATCGGGATGGGGCGCATCCTCGGCCTCGACCCCGGCCCGATCTTCGCCTCGCTGACCTCCGACCGCAGCTACGTGGTGCTGGCCCCGCTGGTCGACCCCGGCGCGGCGCGGCAGGTGCGCGAGGCCTTCCCGGAGATCGCCGAGGAGGACCGCGAGTCGCGCCAGTACCCGGCCGGCGACGTCGCGGCGACCGTCGTGGGCAGCGCGTCCTGGAACATGGACCGCCAGAAGATCCGCGGCTCGATCGGGCTGGAGAGCGCGCTCGACACCACGCTCGCGGGCACCGACGGCTTCCGTGTCGTCGACACCGCTGAGGGCAGCGACGCCGTGATCCCGGGCACGACCCGGGCCGAGCAGCCCGCGCAGGCCGGCCGCGACGTCGTCCTGACGATCGACACCGACCTGCAGTACGCCGTCGAGCAGCGCCTGCGCGACTACACCGCGCGGGTCGGGGCCCGCAGCGGCAGCGCGGTGGTCCTCGACGCGCACACCGGCCAGGTGCTCTCGATGGCGAACTCGGGGTCGTTCAACCCCGCCGCGCCGGGCGCCGCCGGCGCGCAGCTGAGCAACCCGTCGGTGACGTCGCCGTTCGAGCCGGGCTCGGTGAACAAGATCGTGACGATGGCGGCCGCGATCGAGAACGGCATCGCCCGGCCGGAGGACGTCCTGCAGGTCCCGGGCAGCATCCGGGTGGCCGACCGGACGATCAGCGACGCCTGGTCGCACGGGACGATCA
This sequence comes from Actinomycetospora lutea, assembly GCF_028737205.1. Lineage (GTDB taxonomy): Bacteria > Actinomycetota > Actinomycetes > Mycobacteriales > Pseudonocardiaceae > Actinomycetospora > Actinomycetospora lutea. The sequence continues at coordinate 67,065 of NZ_JAQZAL010000017.1, forward strand.
ACCTGACCCTCAACGGCGTCCTCGGGCGCTCGTCGAACGTCGGCACGCTGATGACGGCGCAGCGGCTCGGGCCGGACCGGTTCGACGCGATGCTGCGCGCGCTCGGGATCGGGCAGCGCACGGGCATCGAGCTCCCCGGCGAGAGCTCCGGCTCCGTGCCGGCCCGCGAGGACTGGTCGGGCAGCACGTTCGGCAACCTGCCGATCGGGCAGGGCCTGTCGATGACGACCCTGCAGATGGCGAGCATGTACCAGGCGGTGGCCAACGACGGCGTGCGCGTGCCGCCGCGGGTGGTCGAGGCCGAGGTCGGCGGGGACGGCGTGCGCATCCCGTCGCCCGCGCCCGAGGGCGTGCGGGCGATGAGCCCGGAGACCGCCCGCACGATGCGCGACATGCTGCAGTCGGTGACCCAGGACGGCCGCGGCGGCAACCGCGGCACCGGTCCGGCGGCGGCGATCCCCGGCTACCCGGTGGCGGGCAAGACCGGGACCGCCCAGCAGGTCGACCCGGGCTGCGGCTGCTACTCGCAGTCGAACTACTGGATCACCTTCGCCGGCATGTTCCCGGCGCAGGACCCGCGCTACGTCGTCGCGCTGATGCTCGACCGCCCGCCGGGCGGCGACTCCGCGGCGCCGCTGTTCCACGAGATCGGCGCCTACCTCGCCCAGCACGGGGCCGTGCCGGTGTCGACGGCGCCGCCGCGCGAGGTGCCCCTCACGCTGCCCTGACACACGGGTCCCGCACGCCCCGCAGGCCACAGGGCCTGCGGAGTGGGCCCGGAGACGGTGAGTAGCCTGCGCGATCGTGCCCGCCGCACCGCCGAGGACGTTCGACGACACCGCCGGCCCCGCCCGGGGGCCGGTCGGTGACGGCGATTCCGCAGGCGGCCCCGACGCCACCGACGCGGGCTCGCTGCGGCCCCGCCGGACGGAGCCCGTGATGATCACTGCCGTGGCCGAGCGCATCCGCTCCGCCCGCCCCGCCGACGGGCCGGTGGAGATCGTCGGCGACGCCGACGCCCGGGTCACGGGGGCCACGCTGCGCGCCCACGAGGTCCGCCCCGGCGACCTGTTCGCGGCGCTGCCCGGCGCCCGGGCCCACGGCGCGGACTTCGCCGACCAGGCGCTGGCGCGCGGTGCCGCCGCGGTGCTCACCGACGCCGACGGCGCCGCGCGCGCGGCCGTCCGGGACGCCGGCGTCCCTGTCCTCGTGCACGCCGACCCGCGCGCGGCGATCGGGCCGGCGTCCGCCCTGGTCTACGGCGACCCCTCGAGGCGCCTCGACGTGCTCGGCGTGACGGGTACGGCCGGCAAGACCACCACCGTGTACCTGCTCGAAGCGGCGCTGGCGGCGGCCGGCGCGACCACGGGCCTCATCGGTACCGTCGAGACGCGGCTCGGCGGGCGGCGCCTGCATCCAGGGGAGCACGCCGATAGGGCGTTCACCACGCCCGAGGCGCCCGACCTGCAGGCCCTGCTCGCCCGCATGGCCGACGACGGCGCGACCCACGTGGCCATGGAGGTCTCGAGCCATGCGCTGAGCCTCGGCCGCGTCGCCGGCACCGGCTTCGCGGTCGGCGCCTTCACCAACCTGTCGGCCGAGCACCTCGACTTCCACGCCGACATGGAGGACTACTTCGCGGCCAAGGCGCGCCTGTTCGACGGGCGCGCGCGCGTCGAGGTGGTCTGCGTCGACGGGCCGTGGGGTCGCCGGCTGGTCCGCGAGGGCGGCGGGAAGCGCACCGTGACCGTCGGCGCGCCCGACGCCGACTGGCGCGCCGAGGACGTCGTCGCGCTCCCGGACGGCACGCAGCGCTTCACCGTCCACGGCCCCGACGGGCTCGTGCTGCCGGTGGCCGTGCGGCTGCCCGGCGCCTTCAACGTCACCAACGCCCTGCTCGCCCTGGCCTGCGGCGCGGCCACCGGCCACGACCCGGCGGTGCTCGCCCGCGGGCTCGCGGAGGTCCGCGTCCCGGGCCGGATGCAGCGCGTCGAGGTGGGGCAGCCGTTCCTCGCGGTCGTCGACTACGCCCACAAGCCCGCGGCCGTCGAGGCGCTGCTCGAGACCCTGCGGGCCGGCACCGAGGGGCGCCTGCTCACCGTGCTCGGCTGCGGCGGCGACCGCGACCGCGCCAAGCGCCCCGTCATGGGCCGGCTGGGCGCCCAGCTCTCCGACCACCTCTGGGTCACCGACGACAACCCGCGCTCCGAGGACCCGGCCGCCATCCGCGCCGAGGTCCTCGCGGGGGCGCGCGACGTCGACGGCGCCCTCGTCGACGAGATCGGCGACCGGCGCGCGGCCATCGCGGCCGCCGTCGCCGAGGCGCGGCCCGGCGACGTCGTCGTCGTGGCGGGCAAGGGCCACGAGACCGGCCAGCAGATCGGCGACGAGCAGCTGCCGTTCTCGGACGTCGAGGAGCTCGAGCGCGCCCTGCGGGCCGGTGATCGCCCGTGATCGACCTGACCCTCGCCGACGTCGCCCGCATCACCGGGGGACGGCTGCACGGCGCCACGGGGAAGGAGCGGGTTACCGGCTCCGTCGAGTTCGACAGCCGCGCGGTCGGCGCGGGCGGGCTCTTCGTCGCCCTGCCCGGCGAGCGGGTCGACGGCCACGACTTCGTCGACGCCGCGATGGCGTCGGGCGCGGCCGGGGTGCTCGCGGCCCGCGAGGTCGGCGCGCCCTCGGTGATCGTGCCGCCGCTCGAGGCCGTGTCCAGCTCCTACGTCCTCGCCGCCGACTCCGGCGGCGCCGGGGCGGGGGTGCTCGCCGGCCTCGCCCTGCTGGCCCGCCACGTCGTCGACGTCCTCGCCGCCGACGGCCTGCTCGTCGTCGGCATCACCGGCTCGTCGGGCAAGACCTCGACGAAGGACCTCACCGCGCACCTCCTCGAAGGGCTCGACGACCGACCGGGCGAGACCGTCGCCCCGCCCGGGTCGTTCAACAACGAGCTCGGCCACCCCTGGACCGCGCTGCGCGCGACGCGCTCGACCCGCCACCTCGTCCTCGAGCTCTCGGCCCGCGGGCCGGGGCACGTCGCCGCGCTGTGCCGGGTGGCGCCGCCGCGGATCGGCGCGGTGCTCAACGTCGGGTCGGCGCACCTGGGCGAGTTCGGGTCGCGCGAGGCGATCGCGCAGGCCAAGGGCGAGCTGGTCGAGGCCCTGCCGAGCGACGGTGTCGCCGTGCTGGGCGCCGACGACCCGGTGGTCGCCGCCATGGCGCGGCGCACGGTCGCGCGCGTCGTGCACGCCGGGCGGGCGCCGCAGGCCACCGTCCGCGCGGACGACGTCGTGATCGACGACGCCGGGCGCGCCGCGTTCCGCCTGGTCACCCCGGCCGGCGAGGCCCCGGTCCGGCTGGCGCTGCACGGCGCCCACCACGTCGACAACGCGCTGGCCGCCGCGGCGATCGCGCTCGAGGCGGGCCTGCCCGTCGCGGCGATCGCCGAGCGTCTCGGCACCGCCGCGCCCCGCTCGCGCTGGCGCATGGAGCTCACCGAGCGCCCCGACGGCGTCCGGGTGCTCAACGACGCCTACAACGCCAACCCCGAGTCGATGCGCGCGGCGCTCGCGACGCTGCGGGCGATGGGCGGGCGCCACACCGCGGTGCTGGGCGTCATGGCCGAGCTCGGCGACGACGCCCCGCGGGCCCACACCGAGATCGGGCGCGAGGTCGCCCGCACCGGGGTGGAGCGGCTGATCGTCGTCGGGGACGCCGCCCGGCCCCTGCACGAGGCGGCCGCGTCGGAGGGCGTCGACTCCCGCCTGGTGCCCGACGCCGCGGCGGCCGCCGAGCTGGTGAGCGCCGGCATCGCCCCGGGGGACGTGGTCCTGATCAAGGCGTCACGGTCCGCCGGACTGGAGAAGGTCGCCGAGACGCTGGTGAACGGAGGATCCCGATGAGGGGCGTGCTGGTGGCGGCGGGGGTCGCGCTGGCCGTGTCGATCCTCCTGACCCCGTACGTGATCCGCCTGTTCATCAAGCAGGGGTTCGGGCAGGAGATCCGCGAGGAGGGGCCGCAGAGCCACCGCGGCAAGCGCGGCACGCCGACCATGGGCGGCGTCGCGATCCTCGCCGCGGTGTGGATCGGCTACCTCGCCGCGCACCTCGTCGGCGACGTCGCGATCTCGGCGTCGGCGCTGCTGGTGCTGATGCTGATGACGGCGCTGGGGGTCGTCGGCTTCCTCGACGACTTCATCAAGATCCGGCGCCAGCGCAACCTGGGCCTGAACAAGACCGCGAAGCTCGTCGGCCAGTTCGTCAGCGCCGTGGTGTTCGCGGTGCTGGCGCTGCAGTTCCCCGACGAACAGGGCCTGAGACCGGTCTCCACGAACCTCTCGTTCGTCCGCGACATCGCGGTGGTGGGCTTCGGCGCGGTCGGGTTCGTGCTGTTCTGCTACCTCATCGTCACGGCGGCCTCGAACGCGGTGAACCTCACCGACGGGCTCGACGGCCTCGCCGCGGGCACGTCGGCGATGGTGCTGGCGACCTACCTGATCGTGTCGTTCTGGCAGTTCCGCAACGCCTGCGGGGTGCAGATCGAGGCGGGCTGCTACCAGGTGCGGGATCCGCTCGACATCACGCTCGTGGCGGCCGCGGCGATGGGGGCGTGCATCGGGTTCCTGTGGTGGAACGCCGCCCCGGCGCGCATCTTCATGGGCGACACCGGCTCGCTCGCGCTCGGCGGGCTCTTCGCCGGCCTGGCCATGGTGACGCGCACCGAGCTGCTGCTGGTCGTGCTCGGCGGCGTGTTCGTCGTCGAGGCGCTCTCGGTGGTCATCCAGGTGGCGGTCTTCCGGACGACGCGCCGGCGACCGTTCCGGATGGCGCCCTTCCACCACCACTTCGAGCTCGCGGGCTGGGCGGAGACCACGGTCATCATCCGGTTCTGGCTGCTCGCGGCCATCTGCTGCGCCCTGGGGCTGGGTCTGTTCTACAGCGAATGGCTGGCGGCCTCGGGTGGCTAGCCGGACGCGAAGCGCAGCGGAGCCGGACCATTGAGCTGGCCCGACCGTCACGTCCTCGTCGCCGGGGCGCGCCGCACCGGGATCGCCGCGGTCGACGTGCTGCGCTACCTCGGCGCGCGGGTCACCGTCGCCGACGGCGACCCCGCCCAGCTCGACACCCTCGGCGAGCGGCCCGTCGGGCGGACGCAGGACATGGCGAGCGTGCCCGACGGCGTCGACCTCGTGGTGACGAGCCCCGGCTTCCGCACCGACTCCCCGCTGGCGCAGGCGGCGCGGGCCGCGTCGGTGCCGATGGTCGGCGAGCCCGAGCTGGCCTGGTGGCTGGGCGACGACCCGGCGGTGTGCCCGGACGGGCCGCCGCGCTGGCTCGCGGTCACCGGCACCAACGGCAAGACCACCACGACGACGATGCTCGAGGCGATCCTGCGCGCGGCGGGGGAGGACACGGTCGCCTGCGGCAACATCGGCCTGCCCGTCGTGGACGCGCTGCGCGCCGGGCACCGGGTGCTCGCCGTCGAGCTCTCCAGCTTCCAGCTCGAGTGGTCGCCGTCGGTGCGCCCGTACGCCGGCGCGGTGCTCAACCTCGCCGAGGACCACCTCGACTGGCACGGCTCGATGGCCGCCTACGGCGCGGCCAAGGCGCGGGTGCTGCGCGGGGAGGTCGCCGTCGGGGGCCTGGACGACCGCGAGGCGGCGGCGCTGCTGCTCGCCGCGCCCGCGCCGCGCCACGTCGGCTTCACCCGCGGCGAGCCGGCCCCCGGCGAGCTGGGGATCGTCGACGGGCACCTCGTCGACCGAGCCTTCGGCGACCGTGTCGTGCTGGCGGAGGTCACCGACGTCGCCCCGCCCGGCCCGCCGGGGGAGGCCAACGCGCTCGCGGCGGCCGCGCTCGCGCGGGCGCACGGGGTGCCCCCGGAGGCGGTGGCGGACGGGCTGCGCGCGGTCGCGCCGGGCCCGCACCGGGGCGCCGTCGTGGCCGAGGCCGGCGGGGTCCGCTGGGTCGACGACTCGAAGGCCACCAACCCGCACGCCGCCGCGGCCTCGCTCGCCGCGCACCACCGCGTCGTCTGGGTGGCCGGCGGGCTGCTCAAGGGCGCGGACGTCGCCGACGTCGTCGTGGCCCACCGCGGGCGGCTCGCCGGGGCCGTCGTCCTGGGCCGCGACCGCGCGGTGGTGGCCGCCGCGCTTCGGCGACACGCCCCCGAGGTCCCCGTCCTCGACGTGGGCGGGGGCGACGATGGGCCGGTGAGCGAACCCGAGCACGGCACCGACGGCATGCTGCGCGCGGCGCGGGCGGCCGCCACCCTGGCCCGGCCCGGCGACACCGTGCTGCTCGCCCCGGCCGCGGCGTCGATGGACATGTTCCGCGACTACGCCGCGCGCGGGGACGCGTTCGCCGCCGCGGCGCGCACGGTCGCGGGCGGGGTCGGTCCCCACGGGGCGGCGACCACCCCCGACGTCGAGACGTCGCCGACCCCGTGAGCGCGCCGGCCCGCGGTCCGGGCCGGCAGCGTGGTGCGGGGCGGGGTCCCTCCCGGCCCGGCGTCCTCGCCGCCGCCCGCTCGGCGCTGCACCAGTGGCTCGAGCGCCCGCTGACGTCGCTGCACCTCGTGCTCGCCGTGTTCGGGCTGCTCACCGCGCTCGGGCTGGTCATGGTGCTCTCCGCGTCGGCGGTGTCGGCGTACGCCGCGGGCGGGTCGTCCTACGGGGTGTTCTTCCGCCAGGCCGTGTTCGCGCTGGTCGGCCTCGCCCTGTTCTGGCTGGGTCTGCGGGTTCCGCCGCGCAAGCTGCGCGCGGCGAGCCCGTGGCTGCTCGCCGGCTGCCTGGTGCTGCTGGTCCTCGTGCTCGTACCCGGGCTGGGCGCGGTGGTCAACGGGTCGCGCAGCTGGTTCCGCGTCGCGGGCCTGTCGCTGCAGCCCTCCGAGCTGACGAAGATCGCGCTCGCGCTCTGGGGCGCCCACGTCCTCGTGCGCCACCGGCCCCACCCGCGCACCTGGCGGGCCGCGCTGATGCCGCTGCTGCCGGTGTCGCTCGCGGTCCTCGGGCTCGTGCTCGCCCAGCCCGACCTGGGCACCACGGTGTCGCTGATGATCATCGTGTTCGCGCTGCTGTGGTTCGCGTGCGCCCCGCTGGGCCTGATGGCCTTCATCGTGTCGAGCGGCGTCGTCGCCGCGGTGGTGCTCGGCGTCGTCGCCACCTACCGGCAGAGCCGCATCACCGCGTTCCTCAACCCGGACGCCGCCGACCCGCTCGGCCCCGCCTACCAGGCCCGCCAGGCCCTGTTCTCCCTCGCCGACGGCGGCCTGTTCGGCGCCGGGCTCGGCCAGGGGCGCGCCAAGTGGGACTACCTGCCCAACGCCGACAACGACTTCATCTTCGCGATCATCGGCGAGGAGCTCGGGTTCGTCGGCGCCGGGGCGGTGATCGCGCTGTTCGCGACGCTCGCCTACGTCGGCCTGCGGATCGCCGTGCGCAGCGTCGACCCGTGGATCCGCGTGGTCGCCGCGACGCTGACGGTGTGGCTCGTCGCGCAGGCCTGCATCAACATCGGCTATGTCGTCGGCCTGCTCCCGGTGACCGGCATCCCGCTGCCCCTGGTGTCCTCGGGCGGCACGTCGCTCGCGCTCGCGCTGCTCTCCGGGGGCCTGCTGGCCAACTTCGCGCGCCACGAGCCCGAGGCGGCGCGGGTGCTGCGCGCCCACGGCCAGGGCCGGCTCGCCCGCCTGCTGCGCCTGCCCGAGCCCGAGGTCGCGGCGCGTCCGGCGGCCCGGGGAGGGGCCCGGTGAACCGCGCCGAGGGCGAGCCGGACGATGGGGGGATGGACACCCCGTTCTCCGTGGTCGTGGCCGGCGGCGGCAGCGCCGGGCACGTCGAGCCCGCCCTCGCCACCGCCGACGCGGTGCGCCGCCTGCGCCCGGACGCGCGGATCACGGCCCTGGGCACGGAGAAGGGCCTCGACACCCGCCTGATCCCCGCGCGCGGCTATCCCCTCGAGCTGATCCCGCCCGTGCCGCTGCCCCGCAAGCCGAACGCCGACCTCGCCCGGCTGCCCTGGCGCGTGGCGCGCTCGGTGCGCCGCACCCGGGCCGTGCTGCGCGAGGTCGGCGCCGACGTCGTCGTCGGCTTCGGGGGTTACGTGGCGCTGCCCGCCTACCTCGCGGCCGCCTCGATGCGCCTGCCGATCGTCGTGCACGAGGCCAACGCCCGGGCCGGGGTCGCGAACAAGGTCGGCGCCCGGTTCGCGCGCGAGGTCCTCGCCGCCGTGCCGGGCAGCGGGCTCGCCGGGGCCCGGGTCATCGGGATCCCGCTGCGCCGGGCGATCACCGACCTCGACCGGGCGGGGCTGCGCGCGCAGGCCCGTGAGCACTTCGGGCTCGACCCGCAGGCGCCCGTGCTGCTGGTCTTCGGCGGGTCGCAGGGCGCGCGCTCGCTCAACGAGGCCGTGTCCGCCGCCGTGCCCGCGCTCACCGCCGCCGGCGTGTGGATCCTGCACGCGCACGGCCCGAAGAACGCGCCGACCGTCGGGGCGCCCGGCTACGTGCCCGTGCCCTACCTGGAGCGGATGGACCTCGCCTACGCCGCGGCCGACGTCGCCCTGTGCCGGTCCGGGGCGATGACCGTCGCCGAGGTCTCGACGGTCGGGCTGCCCGCGGTCTACGTGCCGCTGCCGCACGGCAACGGCGAGCAGGAGCTCAACGCGAAGCCGGTCGTGGACGCCGGCGGCGGGGTGATCGTGCCCGACGCGGAGCTCACCGGGGAGAAGGTCGCCGACCTCGTCACCGGGCTCGTCGCCGACCCCGCACGGCTCGCCGCGACCGCGGAGGCGGCCCGGCGTTCGGGGCACGCGGGGGCGGACGAGACACTGGCGCGGACGGTGCTCGACGTGGCGGGTCACGTGGGCGCGAGCGCGACGGGGAGGACGTAGGCATGGGCGCGACGGACCAGGCGGAGCAGGCCGGACGCGAAGCGCAGTGGAGCCGGTCCCATGACTCCGTCGAGCCCGGCGTGCCGCCCCTGCCCCGGCTGCTGTCGCGCGTGCACTTCATCGGCGCCGGCGGCGCGGCGATGAGCGGCATCGCCCGCATCCTGCTCGCGCGCGGCGCCCTGGTGTCGGGCTCCGATGCGAAGGACTCCCGCGCCGTGCTCGCCCTGCGCACGCTCGGCGCCGAGGTCACCGTCGGCCACGACGCCCACAACCTCGACCTGCTGCCCGGCGGCCCGACGTGCCTGGTGACGACGAAGGCGGTGCACCAGGCCGACCCGGACAACCCCGAGCTGGTCGAGGCCGCCGCCCGCGGCATCCCGGTGCTGCACCGCTCCGCGGTGCTCGCCGAGCTGATGGCCGACCACCGCGCCGCCTGCGTGTCGGGCAGCGCCGGCAAGACCTCGACGACCTCGATGCTCGTGGTCGCGCTGCAGGCCTGCGGCGAGGACCCGTCGTTCATGATCGGCGGCGACCTGCTCGCCTCCGGGTCGAGCGCCCACCACGGCCTCGGTGACGTCTTCGTCGCCGAGGCCGACGAGAGCGACGGGTCGTTCCTGGCGTACTCCCCGGCCGTCGCGATCGTCACCAACGTCGAGCCCGACCACCTCGACCACCACGGCACCGCCGAGGCCTACATGGCCGTGTTCGACGCCTTCGCCGCGCGCATCGAGCCCGGTGGCGCGCTCGTGGTGTGCGCCGACGACCCGGGCTCGGCGACGCTCGGCGACCGCGCCGCGGAGGCCGGGGTGCGCGTACGCCGCTACGGCCGGGCGGCCACCGGTCCCGACGACGTCCGCGTGCTCGACTACCGCGCCGAGGGGGCCACCGGGATCCTGCGGATCGCGATCGCCGGGCAGGAGCACGAGCTGCGCCTCGGGGTGCCGGGGGAGCACCAGGCCCTCAACGCCTGCGCCGCCCTGCTCGCGGGCCTGGACCTCGGCGCCCCGATCGACGGCCTGCTCGGCGGGCTCGCGGGCTTCGACGGCGTGCGCCGGCGCTTCGAGTACCGCGGCACCGCGGCCGGCGTACGGGTCTACGACGACTACGCGCACGCGCCCACCAAGGTCGCCGCCCAGCTGCGCGCCGCCCGCCCGGTGCTCGGCGAGCACGGCCGGCTCATCGTCGCGTTCCAGCCGCACCTGTACTCGCGCACCCGCGACTTCGCCGCCGAGTTCGGCGCCGCGCTCTCGCTGGCCGACGAGGTCGTGGTGCTCGACGTGTACGGCGCCCGCGAGCAGCCCGAGCCCGGCGTCAACGGCGAGCTGATCGCCCGCCAGCTCACGCTGCCCCAGGAGAACGTGCACTACGAGCCCTCGTGGGGCCAGGTGCCGGCGCTGCTCGCCGACCTCGCCCGGCCCGGCGACCTCGTCGTGACGATGGGCGCCGGCGACATCACCGTCCTCGGTCCCGAGGTCCTCTCCGAGCTCGAGCGCCGCGAAGCGCAGGCCGACCCGCGGTGACCGGCGCAGCATGACCGGCGCAGGATGACCGGCCCGGCCCGACCCACCGGACGACCCGGCCGCAGCGGCCGGGCCAGCCGGTCGGGACGGGCGGGCCGCACCGAGCGGGGCCCGCGCCCCGAGAAGGCGGCGCGCGCCGACCGGCGCTCCGGCGGGGCCGGCGCCCGGCCCGAGGGGGCCGCGGCCGGCTCCCCGGGGCGGGCGCGCCGCCCCCGGCCCGCGGCCCCCGGGCCCGCCCGGCCGCGTCGCGGGCTCTGGATCGGGCTCGCCGTCGGCGTCCTGCTCGTCGCCGCGGTCGTGGCCCTGACAGTGTTCTCGCCGCTGCTCGACGTGCGCGAGGTCCGGGTGGCCGGGGCGGCGCCCGACCAGGACGAGGCGGTGCGCGGCGCGGCGGCCGTCGCGCCGGGGACCTCGCTGCTGTGGCTCGACGGCGACGACGTGGCCGAGCGCGTGCGCTCGCTGCCGCGGGTGGCGACCGTCGACGTGTCCCGCGACTGGCCCGGCACCCTCGTCGTCACCGTCGCCGAACGCGAGCCGGTGCTCGCCGCGCCCGCCCCCGGCGGCGGCGTGGTCCTGATCGACGCCACCGGCTTCGGCTACCGCACGATGCCCGCCCGCCCGCCGGGCGTCCCGGCGCTCATCCTGCCGCCCGGGGTGCTCCCGTCGCCCGACGACCCGGGGACCCGCTCGGCCGCCGACGTCGTCGTCGCCCTGCCGGCCTCGCTGCGCGCCGATCTGCTCGAGGTGCGCGCCAACGGTCCCTACGACGTCGCGTTCCTGCTCACCGGCGAGCGCGAGGTCCGCTGGGGCGCCGACGGCGACAACGAGCGCAAGGCCGCCGTGCTCGCCGCGCTGCTGACCCGTCCCGGCTCGGTCTACGACGTCTCGACGCCGGACCTCGCGGTCGTGCGCTGACTCGCTTCGCTCAGATCGGGCGAGCGCTCAGCACCGGGCGAGTTCAACCGTCAAGGAGTGGTCGAGGGTTCGCGGCGTGCGACGACCGTCCGGCGAGCGGGTGACGTGAGGTCGGGACACGCCCGGCGCGCCTCGTGGAAATGCGGCGTGGGGCCTGCCTACCGTGCGCGTGTCGCCAGGAATCCTCACCGTAAACCTCCACTCGAGGTCGAGGGTCGCGACACGCCGGACCCGGACGACACCGTCGCCTAGACCCAGCTCGAAAGGCGGATCCATGACGCCCCCGCACAACTACCTGGCCGTGATCAAGGTGGTCGGCATCGGTGGTGGCGGCGTCAACGCCGTCAACCGCATGATCGAGGTCGGCCTCAAGGGCGTCGAGTTCATCGCGGTGAACACCGACGCGCAGGCGCTGCTCATGTCCGACGCCGACGTCAAGCTCGACGTCGGCCGCGAGCTCACCCGCGGGCTCGGCGCCGGTGCCGCGCCCGACGTGGGCCGCCGCGCCGCCGAGGACCACCGCGAGGAGATCGAGGAGGTCCTCAAGGGGGCCGACATGGTCTTCGTGACCGCCGGCGAGGGCGGCGGCACCGGCACCGGCGGCGCGCCGGTGGTCGCGAGCATCGCCCGCAAGCTCGGCGCGCTGACCATCGGCGTCGTGACCCGGCCCTTCAACTTCGAGGGCAAGCGCCGCGCCACGCAGGCCGAGAACGGGATCACCGAGCTGCGCAACGAGTGCGACACGCTCATCGTGATCCCCAACGACCGGCTCCTGCAGCTCGGCGACGTGGGCCTGAGCCTCATGGACGCCTTCCGCAGCGCCGACGAGGTGCTCCTCTCCGGTGTCCAGGGCATCACCGACCTCATCACCACGCCGGGTCTGATCAACCTGGACTTCGCCGACGTCAAGAGCGTCATGTCCGGGGCGGGCAGCGCGTTGATGGGGATCGGAGCGGCGCGCGGCGAGAACCGTGCGGTCGAGGCGGCGGGCAAGGCGATCAACTCGCCCCTGCTCGAGGCCAGCATGGACGGCGCCTATGGCGTGCTGCTCTCGATCGCCGGCGGGTCGGACCTCGGCCTGTTCGAGATCAACGAGTCGGCGTCGCTGGTCCAGGAGGCCGCGCACCCCGAGGCGAACATCATCTTCGGGACGGTCATCGACGACTCGCTCGGCGACGAGGTCCGGGTCACCGTGATCGCCGCCGGCTTCGACTCCGGCTCGCCGACCCACAAGAAGCTCGAGCCGCAGGCGCTCGCCTCGGCGTCCGGGAACGCCACCGCCTCCGCGCAGGCCGGGCAGGTGCACCGCCCGGGCAACGGCAACGGGCACGGCAACGGCGCCGCGGTTGGCGGGCCCACGCCCGCGGTCTCGGCCGCCCCGACCATCCCCGCCGCGCCCGCGGTCGACCGCAGCGCCGTCGAGCGCCCCGCCACGCCGGCCACCCCGGCGGCCACCCCGGCCGGGGCCTCCGCGTCGAGCGCCGACGCCGCCGCACCGCCCGCGTCGTCGGTCGAGAGCACCACCGCGCTCCCGCGCACGGAGGGGGAGCTGGCCGGGTCCTCGACGAGCTCCACGACCAGCTCCCCGGCGCCCCGCGCCGCCGACGAGGACGACGTGGACGTCCCGTCGTTCATGAGACGCTGAGGACGTGGCTGCCGGCTCCCGATCCGCGACCGCGCACGACGCCGACGGCGGCGCCCCCGCTCCGTCGGTGCGTGTCCGGCGTGTCCTGACCACCCGCGCCGGGGGCCGGTCGGCGCCGCCGTACGACCGGTTCAACCTCGGCGACCACGTCGGGGACGACCCGTCCGCGGTCGCCGCCAACCGCCGCCGGCTCGGCGAGGGCATCGGACTGGGACCGGAGCGGGTGGCGTGGATGAACCAGGTCCACGGCACGGACGTCGCGGTGGTCAGCGCGGCCGGCGGGGAGATGCCCACGGCCGACGCCCTGGTCACCGACCGCCCGCGCCTGGCCCTGGCCGTCGTCGTCGCCGACTGCGTGCCCGTGCTGCTCGCGGACCCCGTCGCCGGGGTCGTGGCGGCGGCGCACGCCGGGCGTCGCGGGGCCGCCGCCGGTGTCCTCGAGCGCACGCTCGAGGCGATGGCCGGGCTGGGCGCGGAGACCGGGCGGGTCGAGGTGCTGCTCGGCCCGGCCATCTGCGGCGAGGACTACGAGGTGCCCGCCGCGATGCGCGACGAGGTCGAGGCCGCGCTGCCCGGCAGCGCCGCCACCACGCGCCTCGGGACGCCGTCGCTCGACCTGCGCGCCGGCCTGCGGTGCCGTCTGGCCGACCTCGGCGTCACGCGCGTCGACGTCGACGCCCGCTGCACCTTCGAGGACGACCAGCTCTTCAGCCACCGCCGCGCCCAGCCCACCGGACGCCTCGCCGGGGTGACGTGGTGGGAGTACCCGCGGCCGTGACCGCGCCGGGCCACGACGAGGACGCGGACCACGACGCGCGGCGCGCCGAGCTCGCCGACGCCCTGGCCGCCGTGCGCGAGCGCGTCGCCGACGCCGCCCGGGCCGCCGGCCGCGACCCCGCCGAGGTGGGTCTGCTCGCGGTGACCAAGACCTGGCCCGCGTCCGACGTCGCGCTGCTCACCGATCTCGGCCTCGCGGCGTTCGGGGAGAACAAGGAGCAGGAGGGGGCGGCCAAGGCCGCCGAGCTCGCCGCCCTGCGCCCCGACGCCCCGGTCCGCTGGCACGTCGTGGGCCGGCTGCAGCGCAACAAGGCCCGCAGCCTCGTGCGGTGGGCGCACGCCGTCGACTCGGTCGACTCGCCCCGGCTCGTCGACGCCCTCGAGAGCGCGGCGGCGAAGGCCGTGGACGCCGGCGAGCGCGTCGACCCGCTCGAGGTGCTCGTCCAGATCAGCGTCGACGGCGACCCCGACCGCGGCGGCGCGCCCGTCGCCGAGGTGCCCGGGCTCGCCGATCGCGTGGCGGGCTCCGCCCACCTGCACCTCGGCGGCGTGATGGCGGTGGCGCCGCAGGGGATCGCGCCGGCCGAGGCCTTCGCCACGGTGTGGGAGCTCGCGCAACGGGTACGCGCGGCGCACCCGCGCGCCACGACACTGTCGGCGGGGATGTCGGGGGATCTCGAGGACGCGGTCGCGTACGGGTCGACGTGCGTGCGTGTCGGAACGGCGCTGCTCGGCCGACGGTAGCTAGCGTTCCGTGTGAGTGAACGACACGGATGTGACTCACCGCGTTGGGGCGCGAGGGGTCTCGTCGGACAGGGGAGACGGCCATGACCACTCTGCACCGGGTGAAGGCGTACTTCGGCATGGTCCCGGCCGACGAGCTGGACGACTACGACGGCTACGGCGACGACCGGTACGACCGCGACCGGCTCCCGGCCGAGCGGCAGTCCGGGGACCGGCACCGCTACGGCGCCGACCGCTACGACGAGCGCTTCGACGACCGCTACGACGGCCGCGACTCCTACGAGAGCGGCTACTACGGGCGCGGCCGGGGCACCGAGGACGTGCGGGACGTGCGGGACGTGCGGGACGTCCGCGACGCGCGGGAGGCCCGCGAGTCCCGGTTCGACCGCTACGACCGGTACGAGGACTCCCGCGACCGCCGCACGCCGCGCCCGCGCGACCCGGAGGTCACCGAGATCCGGCGCGACGACGAGGCGACCGAGGCGGTCTCGCGTGCCGGCCGCGGGCGCAGCTGGGCCCCCGCGGGCGGCCCGGGCCACACCTCGGTGCGTCCCACCACGCCGCGCACCCCGCCGTCGCTGTCGGCGTCGTCGGCGTCGTCGGCGTCGTCGGCGTCGTCGGCGGCCACGTCCTCGTCCTCCGCGTCGTCGGGCACGGCCGCGGCGTCCGCCGCGTCCGCGCCCGCCAAGAGCGCCACGTCCTCGGACGCCGACCCGCAGAGCGCGCCGGCCGAGATCACCTCGCTGCAGCCCAAGAGCTACAACGAGGCCCGGGTGATCGGCGAGCGCTACCGCGACGGCATCCCGGTGATCATCAACCTGACGGAGATGGACGACGTCGCGGCCAAGCGCCTCGTCGACTTCGCCGCCGGCCTGGCCTTCGCCCTGCGCGGGTCGATCGAGAAGGTCACCAACCGCGTGTTCCTGCTCTCACCGCCGAACGTCGAGGTCTCGGCGACCGAGCGCCGCAAGCTCGCGGAGACCAACTACGCGTCCACGTCCTGACGGCCGGCGCCGCCCCGGCGCGGTTCGTTCAGGAGATATCCGCTACGTTCTGCGCCCCGTGGGTGCTCGGTGGCTCACGGGTGCGGCCCGGCGGGCGATGGACGTCACGACGGTCGTCGAGAGTGATCGTCACGGGTCCGGACGGTTCGCTGCGCGGCCGAACGGGCGACGACGGGAGCGGCGCGCCGGATGGGCACTCCCGTGCGCCGAGCGTGTCCTCCCCGCTACCCGGAGCCCGGCCAGCCCGGGAACCGGTCCTGTCACCGCATGTAGAGGGTCACGGATCGTCACGACCCGACCGGCGGATCGCCGTCCGGCTCCGGAATCGGTAGGTCTGTGGGTTTTCGCGGGCCTGTTCGTGGCGCTGCGTCACCATTCGGGCGGTGAGGGGAGCGCGTCACTGGACCCGTCCATTATGGTTCTGGCGCTCGCAGAGGTCATACTCTGCGAGTGGCGGAGCTCGAAGAGCCCGAGGTACCTGGGGTTCCGCAGCCGAGGAGTGCTTGAGGAGATCCGATGCCGCTGACCCCCGCCGACGTTCACAACGTCGCGTTCAGCAAGCCACCGATCGGGAAACGGGGCTACAACGAGGACGAGGTCGACGCCTTCCTCGACCTCGTCGAGGCCGAGCTGGGCCGGCTGCTGGAGGAGAACAACGACCTCCGCGAGCAGGTGGAGCAGCTCGAGCAGCAGCTCTCGTCGGCGCACGCCGACCTCGATGACGCGCGCAGCAAGGCCGGCGCGGCGCAGAACGCGGGCTCCGGCCCGCAGACCCAGGTCTCGGCCCCGCCGCCGAGCCGCCCGGTCGAGGACGCTCCCCGCACCGTCCAGCAGCCGATGCCGCCGCAGCAGCCCCAGCAGCCGCCCATGCCGGCCCAGACGCAGCAGGCCGTCGTGCCGCCGCCGTTCGGGATGTCGGAGCAGGGTCAGGGCGGCGGCGGTGGCGACCACCACGTGCAGGCCGCCAAGGTCCTCGGGCTCGCCCAGGAGATGGCCGACCGGCTCACCGCCGAGGCCAAGTCCGAGGCGGACGGGATGCTCGCCGACGCGCGCACCAAGTCCGAGCAGCTCCTCTCCGAGGCGCGCACCAAGTCGGACAGCATGGTCAACGAGGCGCGCACCCGCGCCGAGACGATGCTGAACGACGCGCGCACCCGCGCCGAGACGCTCGAGCGCCAGGCGCGCGACAAGGCCTCGACCCTCGAGCGCGACGCGCAGCGCAAGCACAACGAGACGATCAGCCTCATCGAGCAGCAGAAGGGCGGGCTCGAGAAGAAGATCGACGAGCTGCGCACCTTCGAGCGCGAGTACCGGACCCGGCTGAAGACGTACCTCGAGTCGCAGCTCCGCGACCTGGACGGACGTGGCTCGGCCGCGCCGGACAACGGTCGCAACGGCTCCGGCGGGTACGCCACCAGCGGCTACGGCTCGCGCGCCGAAGCCGGCAGCTGACGGACGCCGCGCAGCCCGCTCCTGCCTGACGGCGGAGCGGGCTCGTGGCCCTGATCGGGGGTCCGACCGTTGCTGCTCCTCGTCCTGCTCTGCGTGCTGATCGCCTTCGGGCTCCTGGCCGTTGCGGTGGTCACCTCGGTGGCCACCTGGGCCTGGGGCTCGGTGATCGCCAGCCTGCTGGCCGCCGCGCTCCTCGTCGCCGACGTCGTCCGACGACGCCGGCGGGAGCGTGCGGGCCGCCAGGCCGCCGCCCCGGCGGCGTCCGGGTCCTCCGGGCCGATCGCGTCGAGCTCGTCGCCCTCCGGGATCGCCCCGGGCGTGCACTCCTCGGGCCCGGGACAGGGCTCCCCGGAGGCGGCGTCGACGTCGGTCACCGCAGGATCCGCGCCGCCCGCGGGTGGCCCGGGGGCACCGGGACACCAGGGTCAGCAGGTCCCCGGTGGTCCGCCGCCCGGACAGGGTCCGGGCGCGAACGCCGAGACGGCGGTCGCCGGCGGTCGGCGCGGAGCCGACGGTCAGCCCGGGCCCGACGGCCAGTACGGCCCCGACGGACAGCGTGGGCCGGACGGGCAGCACGGCCCCGACGGTCAGGGTGATCGCCACGGCGACCGCTCCGGTGGCGCCGCGGCCGGTGGCGCGGCCGCTCTCGGCGCAGCCGGTCTCGCGGCCGGCGCCGCGGCCTCCCGACCCTCCGGACCTCCCGCGGCCGGTGGGCCGTCGGGTGGGCCGGCCGGATCCTCGGCGGGCTCCCGGTGGGCGACCACCACCGCCCGACCCGGCGCCGAACCCTCCCGCGTGGCCGGCGCGCCCCAGGGCTCGCGTCTGCTCGGGATGCTGCCGATGCCGGGCACGCCGGCGGAGGCCCGTCTCGGCGGCGGCGCCGCGGGCGCGCCGCCCGCGCCCACCGGTGCCCCGCCCGCGGGACGCCCCGGGGGCGAGGGCGGCGACGACGCGGCCACCACCCGCATCGACATGAACGACATCTCCCGGATGCGCCACCAGGGCTCCGCGCAGCAGGGCCCCGGCGACGCCGCCGCGAACGGGACACCGGGCCGGCCCCCGCAGGGCGCGCCCGGGCAGCCCCCGCCCGGAGTGCCCCCGGTGGGCGCACCCCCGGCCGGTCAGGGTCCGGGTGGACCCCCGCCCGGCCGCCCTCCCGGAGGACCGCCCCCCGGCGCCCCGCCGCCCCCGCCGCCGGCCGCGCAGCCGGAGGAGGAGGCCGTCGACGACGCCACCCGCCAGGCGGTGGTCGGCCTCGACGACGAGGTCCTCGTCATCGACGAGGAGCCGTTGTTCCACCTCGGGCGGTGCAGCTACCTCTACGGCCGCGAGGTGATCCCGCTGCCCGTCGGCGAGGCCGTCGATCTCGGGTTCACGGGCTGCTCCTGGTGCACGCCGGTCGCGGCGCTCACCGGGGCGCAGAGCGCGGACAGCCGCCGCTGACCCCGCGCCCGTCCGCGTCGAACGGGCGGTGAACCGCCTCTCAGACCGGAGATCCCGGGCGGTTCCGGGCGTCTCCGCTCGCTAGGGTCGTCCCCTCCACCAGGGGAGGGGGGACGACGCATGGACCAACTGCCCTTCCTGCTCGGGATCGGCGCGGCCGTCGTGCTCGTCTCGGTCCTCGCCGTGCGCGTGTCGACGCGGGTCGGGCTGCCCTCGCTGCTGATCTACCTCGGGATCGGGGTGGCGCTGGGGGAGTCGGGGCTCGGCATCCGCTTCGACGACGCCGGGCTCACCCAGGCGCTCGGCGTCGCCGCCCTGGTCCTCATCCTCGCCGACGGCGGGCTCTCCACCCGGTGGACCACGGTGCGGCCCGCGCTCGGTCTCGGGATCGCCCTCTCCACGGTCGCGGTCGCCGTGAGCATCGGCGTCACCGGCCTCGCGCTCTGGGCGCTGCTCGATCTCGACCTGCGCGTCGCGTTCCTCTGGGGCGCGGTGCTGTCGTCCACCGACGCCGCCGCCGTGTTCAGCGTGCTGCGCAACCTCGGCCTGAGCGGGCGGCTGGTCGGCTCGCTCGAGCTGGAGTCCGGGCTCAACGACGCCCCGGTGTTCCTCGCCGTCGTGATCCTCTCGTCGACCGCGGCCCTGAGCTGGGTGGACCCGCTGCTGGTGATCTACGAGCTCCTCGTCGGCGGCCTGCTCGGGGCCGCGCTCGGCCGTGTCGGCGCGCTCGGCCTGCGCCGCGCCGCCCTGCCCGCGACCGGGCTCTACCCGCTGGCGACGCTCGCGGTCTGCATCCTCGCCTTCGCCTCCGGGCAGCTGCTGCACGCCTCGGGCCTGCTCGCGACCTACGTCGCCGCGCTCGTGCTCGGCAACTCCACGCTGCCCCACCGCGAGGGCTCCCGGTCGTTCGCCGAGGGCCTCGGGTGGCTGGCCCAGATCGGGCTCTTCGTGCTCCTCGGGCTCTACGTGTCGCCCCAGCGCCTCACCGACGCCGTCGTGCCGGCCCTCATCGCCGGCGCCGTCCTGCTCTTCGCCGCCCGGCCGCTGTCGGTGGCCGCGGCCGCGATCGGGTTCCGGGTGCCCTGGCGCGAGCAGGTCTTCCTGTCGTGGGCGGGCCTGCGCGGTGCCGTGCCCATCGTGCTCGCACTGATCCCGCTGACCTCGGGCCTGCCGGGCGCGCGGGCGCTCGTCGACGCGGTGTTCGTGCTCGTCGTGGTGCTCGTGCTGGTCCAGGGCACGACGCTGCCGTTCGTGGCCCGCCGGCTCGGGCTCGCCGGGGACTCGCGGGTCGAGCAGAT
Organism: Actinomycetospora lutea; assembly: GCF_028737205.1. GTDB lineage: Bacteria > Actinomycetota > Actinomycetes > Mycobacteriales > Pseudonocardiaceae > Actinomycetospora > Actinomycetospora lutea. The sequence goes on from NZ_JAQZAL010000017.1 coordinate 86,751, forward strand.
CGAGGTCGACGCCGCGCCCCTGGACACGCTGCGCGCCGACCTCCTGCAGATGACCGTCCCCATCGGCTCGCGGATGCACGGCGTCTACGTCCGCGAGCTGCGCCTGCCCGAGGGCTCCGGGCTCAGCCTCGTCGTCCGCGACGGGACGAGCTTCACCCCGCAGGGCGAGAGCCGGATCCAGGAGGGCGACCAGCTGCTCGTCGTCACCACCGAGACCGCCCGCGACGCCGCCGAGGAACGGCTGCGCTCGGTCGACCGCTCCGGGCGCCTGGCCCGCTGGCGCGGCGACACCGGCGGCACCCCGTCGCTGCGTTCCGGCGATCGCGGCACCCCGCCGAGGGACGGGACCGGCCCTGGGACGATGGGACGGTGAGCAGCGCACCCACCGAGCCCGACAGCGCCCCCGAGGCGCCCGGGGACCGCCCGCCCAAGCGCATCGGGATGCTGGTGGCCATCGCGGTGGCGATCGTGCTCCTCGACCTCGTCACCAAGATCGTCATGGTGTCGTGGCTGGCCGACGGCGAGCGGGTGCCGCTGATCGGCGACCTGGTGTCGTTCACGCTCATCCGCAACCCGGGCGCGGCGTTCTCCTTCGCCACCGGCATGACCTGGGTGCTGACGCTGGTGGCGCTCGCCGTCGTCATCGGGATCGCCCGCTTCGCCCGCCGCCTGCGCTCGAAGGGCTGGGCGCTCGCGCTGGGCCTCGTGCTCGGCGGGGCGCTCGGCAACCTCGTCGACCGGTTCTTCCGGGGGCCCGGCCCGCTGCAGGGCCACGTCGTCGACTTCGTGTCGGTCGGCTGGTTCCCGGTGTTCAACGTGGCCGACTCGGCGATCACGATCGGCGGCGCGCTGCTCGTGCTCCTGGCGCTGCTGGGCCGGGACCTCGACGGCACGCGCGCCGGGGCGAGCACCGAGGACACCGAGGGCCCCGAGGGCACCGAGAAGGACGCGGCATGAGCCTGCGCACGCTGCCCGTGCCTGACGGGCTCGACGGGATGCGCCTGGACGCCGGTCTCGCGCGGATGCTGGGACTCTCGCGGACCGTCGTCGCCGAGCTCGCCGCCGACGGCGCGGTCCGCCTCGACGGGTCGACGGCAGGCAAGTCCGACCGGCTCGTGGCCGGCGCCTGGCTCGAGGTCGAGCTGCCCGAGCCCGCCGAGGCGACGCCGGTCGTCACCGCCGAGGCCGTCGAGGGCCTGGTGGTGCTGCACGAGGACGACGAGATCGTCGTCGTCGACAAGCCCGTGGGCGTCGCCGTGCACCCGAGCCCCGGCTGGTCGGGCCCCACCGTCGTCGCCGGGCTGGCCGCGCTGGGCATCCGCATCGCCACCGGCGGCGCCGCCGAGCGCCAGGGCGTGGTGCACCGCCTCGACGCCGGCACCACCGGGGTGATGGTGGTCGCGAAGTCCGAGCGCGCCTACTCGGTGCTCAAGCAGGCGTTCCGCGAGCGCACCGTCGCCAAGGTCTACCTGGCCGTCGTGCAGGGCCACCCCGACCCGAGCGAGGGCACGATCGACGCCCCCATCGACCGCCACCCCAAGCAGGACTGGAAGTTCGCGGTGGTCACCGACGGGCGGCCCAGCGTCACCCACTACCGCACGCTCGAGGCGTTCCGCGCCGCGTCGCTGCTCGAGGTGGAGCTCGAGACCGGGCGCACCCACCAGATCCGCGTGCACTTCTCCGCGGTGCGCCACCCGTGCGTCGGCGACATCACCTACGGCGCCGACCCGGTGCTCGCCCGCACGCTCGGGCTGACCCGGCAGTGGCTCCACGCCCACCGCCTCGGCTTCCACCACCCCGCCGACGGGCGCTGGGTGGAGTTCGTGAGCGAGCCGCCGGCCGACCTCGCGCAGGCCCTCGACACGCTGCGGGCGGCGAGCTGAGCAGGCCGGAGGACGACCCGGAGCCCGACGAGGACGACGACGGGCCCCGTCCGCGCTGGCCCACCGTCGCGATCGTCCTCGCCGTCCTCCTCGTCGTCACGCTGGTCACGGCCTGGGTGGCCGGCGCCGGACGCGGTCCGGGCACCGGCGGCGTCCCCGGGAGCACCGACGCGACGCGTCTCGGGCCGGCGGCGGGGGAGACCGTCGCGGGCTACCTCGAGCGCACGCACGCGGTCCCGCCCGGGCCCGCGGGTCCGCGGCCGACGCTGGTGACCTTCGCCGCGGAGCAGGACGTCGCCCGGGCCGCGGCGCTGGTGGACGGCACGACCCCGCGCCAGGCGGTGTTCCGGGTGCCGCTGCCACGGGTGCAGACCGCCCTGCGCACGGTGACCCTGGGACCGGTCGCCCCGGGGGAGGCACTGCGCCTGGCCGAGGCGCAGGCGGCCAACCGGGCGGGCGAGCAGGCCCGCACCACCACGGGACGGCCCGCGGCCATCGCGGCCACCGAGTCGGCCCGGCTCGCCGCGGGGTGCGCGTGCGTGCTCGCGGTGGTCGTGGACGCCGACCCCGCGCTCGCCCCCGCGCTGGCCGCCCGGCCCGGTGTCCGCGCGGTGGAGGTGGCGCCCGCGGACGCCCGCCCCGCCGCGCTCGCGGTGTCGCCGCTGCTGCCCGAGCAGACGCAGACCGTCGGTCCCGTGCCGGACGACGGGCCCGTCCCCCCGCCGTAGCGCGCTCGTGACCGAGCCGACAGGTCACGGCGCGGGGTCGGCCCCACGGGCACGGCGTGGGGGAGGACGATGGCGGGTAGAGCGGTGAGGAGCCGCCCGTCGGCGGGGCCCTGAATCGTCACGGCCAGCACCGACGACTCGGATGCGAGAGGAGTGCGGGCACCATGACCGCCGATCCGTCGTCCCGCGACGAGCCCGCGGGCACGTCGATCACGGACGCCGACCCGCGGCCGCACGTCGTCGTCCTCGGCGCCGGCTTCGCCGGCCTCTCCGCCGTGCGTGCCCTGCGCAAGGCCCCGGTGCGGGTCACCCTCGTCGACCGGCACAGCTACAGCACGTTCCAGCCGCTGCTCTACCAGGTGGCGACGGGCGCGCTGAACCCCGGCGACATCACCTACGGCGCCCGCGGGTTCGCGGCCCACACCGGCGCGTTCTTCCGCAAGGGCGAGGTCACCACGGTCGACCCCGAGACCCGCACGGTCTCCCTCGACGTGGGCCCCGACCTGCACTACGACTACCTGGTCGTCGCCAACGGCGTCACCACCAACTACTTCGGTGTCCCGGGGGCCGCGGAGCACGCGTTCCCGATCTACACCCGCGGCGAGGCGCTGGCCGTGCGCGACCGCATGACCGGCTACCTCGACCACATCGCCGCCACCGGCGAGGCGCGCGGCGCCTCGGTGGTCGTGGTCGGCGGCGGGGCCACCGGCGTCGAGATGGCGGGCACGCTCGCCGAGCTGCGCAACACGGTGCTGCCCAGCCGCTACCCGGAGCTGGACCCGAGCGAGGTCCACGTGGTGCTCGTGGAGATGACCGACGAGGTCCTCCCGCCGTTCGCACCCCGGCTGCGGGAGTACGCGGCCCAGCAGCTGCGCGCCCGCGGGGTCGAGCTGCGCCTGGAGGCCGCGGTCAAGGAGGTGCGGCCCGACTCGGTGCTGCTCGCCGACGGCACCGAGCTCCCGGCCCAGATGACCGTGTGGGCCACCGGCGTCGCCGCGCACGAGCGCGTGAAGGGCTGGGGCCTGCCGCAGGGCCGGGGCGGGCGCATCGTCGTCGGCGGCGACCTGCGCGTCGCCGAGCACCCCGAGATCCTCGTCGCGGGCGACATCGGGGTCATCGAGGACGACGCGCTGCCCCAGCTCGCGCAGCCCGCGCTCCAGACCGGCCGGCACGCGGGTCGCACGATCGCGCGGCTCGTCGCGGGCGAGCCCACCGAGCGCTTCCACTACAAGGACAAGGGCACGATGGCGACGATCGGCCGGCTCTCGGCCGTCGCCGACATCGCCCACGGGCCCAAGCTCGTCGGCGTTCTCGCCTGGCTGACGTGGATGTTCGTGCACATCTTCGCCCTGCTGGGTAACCGCAACCGCATCATGGTGTCGCTCGGGCTGGCGTTCCGGTATCTCGCGCAACGGCGCGGGGTCATGGTCGTCGGCGACGACTGACGTCACACCCCGGACCGCGCGGCCTGGCTACGCGAGCCGGAGCGTGACGTGCGAGGCTGCCGCACCGACGAGCCCGCACACCTCCCCTCGACGACTGCAGGAGCGAAGGCATGGCGCCCACCCCCGTCAACGTCACCGTCACCGGAGCGGCCGGACAGATCGGCTACGCGCTGCTCTTCCGCATCGCCGCCGGCGACCTGCTGGGGGAGGGCGTGCCGGTCCGGCTGCGACTGCTGGAGATCCCGCAGGCGGTGAAGGCCGCCGAGGGCACCGCGCTGGAGCTCAACGACAGCGCGTTCGAGCTGCTCGACGGCATCGACGTCTTCGACGACGCCGCGAAGGCGTTCGAGGGCACCAACGTCGGCCTGCTCGTCGGGGCCAAGCCCCGCAGCAAGGGCATGGAGCGCGCCGACCTGCTCGAGGCCAACGGCGGGATCTTCAAGCCGCAGGGCGAGGCCCTCAACGGCGCCGCGGACGACGTCAGGGTCCTGGTCGTCGGCAACCCGGCCAACACGAACGCCCTCATCGCGCGGTCCAACTCCGACGTCCCGGCCGACCGCTTCACCGCGATGACGCGCCTGGACCACAACCGCGCCGTCGGCCAGCTCGCGACCAAGTTCGGCGTGCGGGTCGGCTCGGTCACCAAGATGACCATCTGGGGCAACCACTCGGCCACCCAGTACCCCGACGTCACCTACGCCGAGGTCGACGGCAAGCCGGTCGGCGACCAGGTCGACCAGAGCTGGCTCACCGACGAGTTCATCCCGCGCGTGGCCAAGCGCGGCGCCGAGATCATCGAGGTGCGCGGCGCCTCGTCGGCGGCGTCGGCGGCCGCCGCGGCCATCGACCACGTGTACACCTGGGTCAACGGCACCAAGCCGAACGACTGGACCTCGGCGGCGATCGTCTCCGACGGCTCCTACGGCGTGCCCGAGGGCCTGGTCTCGTCCTTCCCGGTCACGGCGTCGAACGGCCGGTTCGAGATCGTGCAGGGTCTGGAGATCAGCGACTTCTCCCGCGAGCGGATCGACGCGTCGGTCAACGAGCTCGCCGAGGAGCGCGAGGCGGTCCAGAAGCTCGGCCTCGTCTGACCGTCCCCCCCGTGCCCTCCCGTGTCCCGCGCGGGAGGGCACGGTCGTGTCCGGGGGTGTCGCAACCGATCCGAGATACCTTCGGTACTCGGATTCCGTCGACATCTGAGTACCGGCGGTATTCCATTCTCCCGTGACGACGAGGATGAGCCGGGCCGCCCAGACCGAACGCAACCGCGGACGGGTCCTCGACGCGGCGCGGCGGGTGTTCCTCGCGGCGGGCTACCACGGGGCGAGGCTCGACGCGATCGCCGAGGAGGCGGGCTTCTCCAAGGGCGTCGTGTACTCGCAGTTCGCGGGCAAGGCGGACCTGTTCCTCGCGCTCCTCGACCAGCGCATCGTCGAGCGTGCGGAGGCGAATGCCGAGCTCGCCGCCGACCACGCCGGCGTCGAGGGCCTCCACGCCCTGCTGGTGGCCAACACGCGCCGTGAGCAGGAGGACGCCTGGGCCCAGCTGCTCATCGAGTTCCGGGTGGCCGCGGCACGCGATCCGGAGCTCAACGCCCGGTACGCCGCGCTGCACGAGCGCACGCTCGAGCACTTCGGTGAGACCGTCCGGCGGGTGCTCGAGCGGGGCGGGCTCGTCCCGGTCTACCCGCCGCGGGTGTTCGCGGGCCTGATCCTCGCCCTCGGCACCGGCCGGGTGCTGGAGGACGCGGCCGGGACCGCCCGGTTCGACGTCGAGATCGTCGTCGACCTGCTCCGCCGGCTCGTCGAGCCGGCGCCGTCATCGAGGGAGGCGTCGTGATGTCGACGACCCTGCACCCCGCGGCACACCCGGCCTCGCAGGCCGCGGCGTTCCCCGCCTACCGTGATCGCCTGCAGCGCGAGCTGCTGCCGGCGCTGCCGGGGATGATCGCGCGACTCGCCTGGGACCGCCCGCGGATCGTGGCCCACCAGCGCGACCGCCTGCGGGCCCTGCTCGCGCACGCCGTCGAGCACTCGCCGTTCCACGCCCGCCGGCTGGCCGGGATCGACCCCGACACCGTCGACCCCCGCGACCTGTCCGCACTCCCGGTGATGACGAAGGCCGAGTTGATGAGCCGGTTCGACGACGTCGTCACCGACCGGCGCGTCTCGCTCCGGCGGGCCGAGGACACCCTGCAGGCGACCCGGGACGTGCCGCGCCCGATCCTCGGGGAGTACCTCGCCTTCACCTCCGGCGGCAGCTCCGGTCGGCGAGGCATCTACGTGCTGGACCGCCCGGCGCTGCTCCAGTTCGTGGGCTCGCTGTGCCGCGGTCTCGTCGCACGGATCGAGCAGGCGGGCGGGCCCCCGCCGGGCGGGCTGACCGTCGCGATGGTCGGTGCCGCCTCGGCGGTGCACCCCACCGGCGGGGCGGCGGCCCTCGCCGGCGGGCTGCTGCCGTTCCACTTCGTGCCCGTGCCGGCCACGAGGCCGGTCGCGGAGATCGTCGCGCGACTGGACGCGCTGCAGCCGCCGTTGCTGTACGGCTATCCCTCGGTCCTCGCCCGGCTGGCGGCCGAGCAGCGGGCCGGCCGGCTCCGCATCCAGCCCCGGATGGTGACGACGACGAGCGAGACCCTGACCCCGCCGCTGCGGGCGGCGATCGAGGAGGGTTTCGGGGTGCCGGTCGTGAACACGTTCGGGTCCACCGAGGGCCTGGTCGGCGCCAGCGCGCCCGACGACGAGACCGTCGTGTTCGCGGAGGACGGCTGCATCGTCGAGCTGGTCGACGAGCGGCACCGCCCCGTCCCGCCGGGCACGCCGTCGGCGAAGATCCTGGTCACCAACCTCGAGAACCACGTCCAGCCGTTGATCCGCTACGAGCTCGCCGACGTCGTCACCGCCGAGCCCGGCGGGGGACACCTGCGCGGGACCGTGCAGGGCCGTGCCGACGAGACGTTCCGGTTCGGCACCGTGGACCTGCACCCGCACGTCGCGCGCACGGTGCTCGTGCAGACCCCGGAGGTGGCGGAGTACCAGGTCCGCCAGACCGTCCGCGGGCTCGACGTGACCGTCGTCCCCGGCGACACGGCGTTCGAGCCGCCCGCGCTGGTCGACGGACTCGCCGACCGCCTGCGGTCCGCGCTGGCCGCCGCCGGCCTCCCGCGCGCGGACGTCACGGTCACGGTCGCCCCCCGGCTCGAGCGGGACGCGCAGACCGGCAAGCTGCGCCGTTTCGTGCCGCTCTGACGTCCCGCCGTCGGGCACACTCGTCCCCGTGAGCAGCGAACCCGTCGAGGTCTTCCACGGCGACGACCTGGCCGAGGGCGATCCGACGCCCGGGATGCGGCGGGAGGTGGCGTTCTCGACCGACGCCCTGTGGGCCGGGCTCGTGCACACCGAGCCCGGCGCCGCCTCCGGGTGGCACCACCACGGTGACCACGAGACGAGCCTGTACGTGGTGCGCGGGGCGATGCGGCTGGAGTTCGGCCCCGGCGGCGAGGACGTCGTCGAGGCCGGCCCGGGCGACTTCCTGCGCGTGCCGCCGCACACCGTGCACCGCGAGTCGAACCCCACCGGCGAGCGGTCCACCGCCGTCATCGGGCGTGCCGGCGAGGGCCCGCCGACGGTGAACGTCGAGGGGCCGGACCCGGCATAGACCCCGCCCGCCCCCGTGGGGCAACCTGGAGGTCATGACCCTCGGAGCCGTCCTCACCGCCATCGTGACGCCGTTCGCCCCCGACGGTGCGGTCGACGAGAAGGCCTTCGTCGACCTCATGGGCCACGTGTACGCGAACGGCTCCGACGGGCTCGTGGTGTGCGGGACCACCGGCGAGGCGTCGACGCTGTCCACCGAGGAGCACCTGCGCCTCGTGGAGCTGGCCGTCGAGCACCGGCCCGCGGGCGCCTCGATCGTCGCCTCCACCGGGTCGAACGACACCCGCCACGCCTGCGAGATGACCGAGCGGGCCACCGAGCTGGGCGCCGACGCGATCCTCTCGGTGACCCCGTACTACAACAAGCCCAACCGGCGGGGCCTGCTCGCGCACTACGGCGAGGTCGCGCGGGCCACCGACAAGCCCGTCGTGCTCTACAACATCCCCTCGCGCTGCGTGATCGACATCCCGAACGAGCTCCTCGCCGAGCTCGCCCAGATCGAGCGGATCGACTACGTCAAGCAGGCCAACAACGCCAACCTCGCGCCCGTCGACGGGCTCGGCATCTACGCCGGCAACGACGACCTGTTCGGCTCGGTCCTCGAGATGGGCGGCTGCGGCGGCATCCTCGTCGCGAGCCACGTCGTGGGCGCCGAGATGCGCCGCATGGTCGACGAGCCCGACCAGCGCGCCGAGATCGAGGCCTCGCTCAAGCCGGTCTTCGACGCCCTCGGGGTCACCACCAACCCCATCCCGATCAAGGCGGCCCTCGACCTGCTCGGCCACCGCGCCGGCGGCCTGCGCCTCCCGCTCGTCGAGGCCGACGAGCACGAGCGCGACGTCGTCCGCACCGCGCTCGCGGGTGTCGGGCTGCTCTGACGCCTTCGCCGCGCGCCCGCGCGTGATCACGGGTACCTGGTGCGCCTCGGGTGCGCCGCCGGGGCCCACAGCGCGCTCCTGATCATCGCCGGCCCCGGCGTTGTCGGGGGTCCGGCGCATGCTGCTCGACGGGACGACCCCGAGGAGGAGCCATGGGCGGCAGGCGCAGGCGCGACGGCGGGCGGCGGGCGGCGACGGTCGAGGCACGGCGGCAACGGCGGACGCGTCCTCCGCACACCCGGGCGACGCGGGCGGTGGAGCCGCGGATCACCGCGCCGCTGCTGAGCGACTGCGAGCTCATCGAGCAGTTCCCCCACGCCTTCGACGACGACCCGGACGACGAGCTCGACCTCTGGGTGGAGGACGAGGAGGAGGACGACGAGGACGACGCACCCGACCTCGTCGACGTGCTGCGGGAGCGCCTCCGCGAGGTCGTCGTGGCGACGGTCGAGCAGCGCGACCCCGAGGTCGCCCGCGCCTTCGTCGCGCGGGGCGACCGGACGCTGATCGAGGTCGTCGCCGGCGCGTGGCTGGCGAAGGCGCGGCGACGCTTCCCGCGGGCCGACCTGGCGGCACGGGCCGCGGCGTGGGTCGCCCGCACCCTCGGCGAGGCCGGGCCGGCGGTGGACGACGCCGCTCGCGTGCTCGGGCCGGCGGCGCAGGAGGCGCTGCGGGAGCACTTCCTCCGGGCGCCCGAGGACGTCGTGGTCGCGAGGATCTGGCTGCTGGCCGCCGTCGTGGTCGTCGGGGGAGCCGGAGGTGACCGGTGGCTCGACGTCCTCCTGCTCGACGAGCACCGCTGACCGGACGGCCCTTGTCACGCAACGGAAGGGGCGCCGGTGACTCCTGTGACGAGCCCGGATCCGGGCGACACGCCGGGCCGGCGGAGATGAGCAGCGACGACGACCGAGGCCCTCGGGGAGGGGCGGCGCTGTCGGGGGGCGCGGCTACCGTGTACCTACACGCCGACCACGTCCTGCAGCGCCGGGACCGGTCGACGGCACCCCGACCCCGGCCCCGGAAGGGATGTCCCGCGACGTGACCGGCGACTCGTTCGTCCACCTGCACACGCACACCGAGTTCTCGATGCTCGACGGTGCCGCGCGGCTGGACGACCTGTTCGCCGAGGCCGCGCGGATGGGCATGCCGGCCCTGGCGATGACCGACCACGGCAACACCTTCGGCGCCTACGAGTTCTGGAAGAAGTCGAAGGCGCACGGGGTCAAGCCGATCATCGGCATGGAGGGCTACCTCGCGCCCGGCAGCCGTCACGAGCGCAAGCGCGCGACGCTCGGCGGCCAGGTCATCAGCGATGACAACCCGGGCCAGATGTACACCCACATGACGCTGCTGGCCGAGAACACGGAGGGGATGCACAACCTCTTCCGGCTCTCGAGCCTCGCGAGCCTCGAGGGCTACTACTACAAGCCCCGCATGGACCGCGAGCTGCTCGAGACCTACGGCAAGGGCATCATCGCGACCACCGGGTGCCCGTCGGGCGAGGTCGCGCGCTACCTGCAGCAGGACGACTTCGACGGCGCCTGCCAGGCCGCGAGCGACTACCGCGACATCTTCGGCGCGGACAACTTCTTCTGCGAGCTGATGGACCACGGCATCGAGATCGAGCGCCGGGTCCGCGACGACCTCTACGACCTCAAGAAGAAGCTCGACCTGCCGGGCCTGGCCACCAACGACCTGCACTACACGTACGCCAAGGACGCGAAGCCGCACGAGGTCCTGCTGTGCGTGCAGACCGGCAAGACGATGAACGACCCGAACCGCTTCCGGTTCGACGCGCAGGACTTCTACCTCAAGAGCGCGCAGGAGATGCGCGCCCAGTGGGACGGCGTGTTCCCCGAGGCCTGCGACAACACCCTGGCCATCGCCGAGCGGGTGAACGTCGAGTTCACCGAGGGCCGCGACCTGCAGCCGGTGGCCCCGGTGCCCGAGGGCGAGACCGAGGGCAGCTGGCTGGTCAAGGAGGTCGAGCGGGGGCTGCACTGGCGCTTCCCGAACGGCTTCTCCGAGCGGTACCGCAAGCAGGCCGACTACGAGGTGTCGGTCATCATGCAGATGGGCTACCCGGGCTACTTCCTGGTGACGGCCGACCTGCTGAACTACGCGCGCTCGGTCAACCTGCGCGTCGGGCCGGGCCGCGGGTCCGCGGCCGGCAGCCTCGTGGCCTACGTCCTGGGCATCACCGACCTCGACCCGATCCACCACAAGCTGATCTTCGAGCGGTTCCTCAACCCCGAGCGCGTCTCCATGCCCGACATCGACATGGACTTCGACGAGCGCCGGCGCGGCGAGATGATCCGCTACGTCACCGAGAAGTACGGCGAAGAGAAGATCGCGCAGATCATCACCTACTCCACGATCAAGGCGAAGGCCGCGATCAAGGACTCGGCGCGCGTGCTCTACGGGCAGCCGGGCTACGCGGTGGCCGACCGGATCACCAAGTCGATGCCGCCCGCGGTCATGGGCAAGGACATCCCGCTGTCGGGCGTGTTCGACCCCAGCCACAAGCGCTACTCCGAGGCCGCCGAGATGCGCGCGCTCTACGAGTCGGACGCGCAGGTCAAGGAGATCGTCGACACCGCCAAGGACCTCGAGGGCCTCAAGCGGCAGTGGGGCGTGCACGCCGCAGGCGTGATCATGTCCAAGGAACCGCTGATCGACGTCATCCCGATCCAGCGGCGCGAGGCCGACGGCGCCATCATCACGCAGTTCGACATGGGGGTCTGCGAGACCCTCGGCCTGCTGAAGATGGACTTCCTGGGCCTGCGCAACCTCACGATCATCGACGACGCGCTCACCAACATCCCGCTCAACGGCAAGGAACCGCTCGACCTCGACAACCTCGGGCTCGACGACACGGCCACCTACGAGCTGCTCTCCCGCGGCGAGACGCTCGGGGTGTTCCAGCTCGACGGCGGCCCGATGCGCGACCTGCTGCGGCGCATGGCGCCCACCGAGTTCGACGACATCTCCGCGGTCGGCGCGCTCTACCGCCCGGGCCCGATGGGCGCCAACGCCCACAACGACTACGCCGACCGCAAGAACGGGCGGCAAGAGGTCACCCCGATCCACCCGGAGCTGGAGGAACCGCTCAAGGAGGTCCTCGGCGAGACCTACGGCCTGATCGTCTACCAGGAACAGGTCATGGCGATCGCCCAGGTGCTCGCGGGCTACTCGCTGGGCAAGGCCGACCTGCTCCGTCGCGCCATGGGCAAGAAGAAGAAGGAGATCCTCGACAAGGAGTACGAGGGTTTCGCCCAGGGCATGAAGGACAACGGCTACTCGGCCGCGGCGATCAAGACGCTGTGGGACATCCTGCTGCCGTTCTCCGACTACGCGTTCAACCGCGCGCACTCCGCGGCGTACGGCGTCGTCTCCTACTGGACGGCCTACCTGAAGGCGAACTACCCCGCCGAGTACATGGCCGCGGTGCTCACCAGCGTCCGCGACGACAAGGACAAGGCCGCGATCTACCTCGCCGAGTGCCGGCGGATGGGGATCACGGTGCTGCCGCCGGACGTCAACGACTCGGTCCGCGACTTCGCCCCGGTCGGCGACGACATCCGCTTCGGCCTCGGCGCCATCCGCAACGTCGGGACGAACGTCGTCGACGCGATCGTCGCGACCCGCCGCGAGAAGGGCGCGTTCAGCGACTTCTCCGACTTCCTGCGCAAGGTCCCGCAGCAGGTGTGCAACAAGAAGACGGTCGAGTCGCTGATCAAGGCCGGTGCCTTCGACTCGCTGGGCCACCCGCGCAAGGGGCTCGCGCTGGTGCACGCCGAGGCCGTCGACGCGGTGATGACCACGAAGAAGGCCGAGGCCGACGGGCAGTTCGATCTCTTCGGCAGCTTCGACGACGGCGACACCGCCGACACCACGGGCATGTTCGACGTCAAGGTGCCCGAGGGGGAGTGGGAGTCCAAGCACCGCCTCGCCCTCGAGCGCGAGATGCTCGGTCTCTACGTCTCGGGCCACCCGCTCAACGGCATCGAGCAGGTGCTCGCCAGCCGCGCCGACACCCAGATCACCAAGATCCTCGAGGGCGACGTCGCCGAGGGCGCCCAGGTCACGGTCGGCGGCATCCTCGCGAGCGTCACGCGCCGGGTGAACAAGAAGGGCGAGCCGTGGGCGTCGGCGCAGATCGAGGACCTCGCCGGCGGCATCGAGGTGCTGTTCTTCCCGCGCACCTACGCCGCCGTGTCGATCGACGTCGCCGAGGACGCGATCGTGCTGGTCAAGGGCAAGGTCAACAAGCGTGACGACCGGGTGAGCCTGTTCGTCGAGGACCTCGCGGTGCCCGACCTGTCCGGGGGTGTCGGCGGCGCGCCGGTCAAGGTCGTCATCGAGAGCGCGCGGTGCACGCCCGAGCGGGTCGGCAAGCTCAAGGAGGTCCTCGTCGCCCACCCGGGCCCGAGCGAGGTCCACCTGACGCTGCTCGCCGCCAACGGGGCGAGCCACGTCCTGCGGCTCGACGACGGGCTCAAGGTCACCAACTCGGGCGCGCTGATGGGTGACCTCAAGGCCCTCCTGGGTCCACGCTGTCTGGGCTGAGCAGGCCTCATCAGGAGGAGCAGGGTCATGAGCGGCCGGGTGGTGCACTTCGAGATCCCGTTCGATGACGGTGACCGGGCGCGCGCGTTCTACGGCGCGGTCTTCCGCTGGACGCTGCAGGACATGCCGGGCATGGACTACACGATCGCCATGAGCGGGCCCGTGGGCGAGCAGGGCGCGCCCACCGAGCCGGGCTACATCAACGGCGGGATGTTCCGCCGCGGCGAGGACGAGCCCCGCAGCCCCGTGATCGTCGTCGACGTCGGCGACATCGACGAGACGCTCGAGCACGTCAGCAGCTACGGCGGCGCGGTCCTCTCGCCCAAGACCCCGGTGGGCGCGATGGGCTTCGCCGCCTACTTCCGCGACACCGAGGGCAACGTCGTCGGCCTGTGGGAGAGCGCGGGTGATTGATCCCGCGGGCGGCGGTCGGTACGTCGCCCTCGGGAGCTCGTTCGCCGCGGGGCCCGGCATCCCGCCGCAGGTCGACCGCGGCGTGCTGCGCTCCGGACGCAACTACCCGAGCCTGCTCGCCGAGGAGATCGGGCTGCCGCTGGTCGACGTCTCCTGCTCCGGGGCGACCACCGCCCACCTGCGTCACGACCGCCAGCCCACGCTCGCCGGGCCGGTCCCGCCGCAGGTCGAGGCGGTCACCGCGGACACCGCGCTCGTCACGGTCACCGCGGGCGGCAACGACGTCGGCTACCTCGGCATGCTCGTCTCGGCCGGCCTGCGCGGGACGCTCACCGCGCGGCTGCCGTGGTTGCCCGCGCCGGTGCGCCGCCGCCTCGGGTACACGGTCGCGGTGCCGCCGCCCGAGGCGTTCGCCGAGGTCCGGGCCGCCCTGACCGCACTGGTGGACGACGTGCGCCGCCGCGCGCCCGGGGCCCGCGTGGTCCTCGTCGACTACCTCACCGTGCTCGGCCGCCACGCCACGCCCGACACCGTGCCGCTGAGCGCCGCGCAGATCGGCGAGGGCCGGCGCGTCGCCGCGGGCCTCGTCGCGAGCTTCGCGGCCGCCGCGACCGACGCGGGCGCGGACCTCGTGGTCGCGTCCGCGGCGAGCGGGGACCACGGGGTCGGCGCGCCCGATCCGTGGGTCTCCGGCCTGGCGATGGGGTTCCCCGGGCTCGGGGGTCCGCGGCCGTTCCACCCGACCGCGGCCGGGATGGCGGCCGTCGCCGCCCCGGTGGCGAAGCGACTGAGCGCCGATCCCAGGGCTTGACCCGGGCCCGTGCCCCGGCGCACGGTCGGGAGATGGCCGCCCCCACGCAGGACACGCGCAGCTCCGACGACCAGATGCCGGCGTTCCGGCCCTCCCAGGAGGGCATCGTGATGCCGCAGCCGCCGACGTTCGCCACGAGCGCCGAGGAGCGCCTGCACCGCAAGCAGCAGCTCGCGGGCGCCTTCCGCATCTTCGGGCGCTTCGGGTTCGGCGAGGGCATCGCCGGCCACATCACGGTGCGCGACCCCGAGGATCCGCACATGTTCTGGGTCAACCCGTTCGGCATGAGCTTCCGGCACATCCGTGTGTCGGATCTGATCGCCGTGAACCACGAGGGCGACATCGTGCACGGCAACCGGCCGGTGAACCAGGCCGGCTTCGTCATCCACTCCGCGGTGCACCACGCCCACCCCGAGGTCGTGGCCGCCGCGCACGCCCACTCGGTGTACGGCAAGGCGTGGTCGTCGCTGGCCCGCCCGCTCGACCCGATCACCCAGGACGCGTGCACCCTCTACGAGAACCACGGCGTGGTCACCGAGGGGCGCGGCGCCGTCGTGCTCGACCCCGAGGTCGGACGCGCCCTGGCCACCGGGCTGACCGGACGCCGGATGGTGTTCCACCAGAACCACGGCATCTTCGCGGTCGGCGACACGGTGGCCGAGGCCGCGTGGTGGTTCATCAACACCGAGCGCAACTGCCAGGCGGCGTTGCTCGCCGAGGCGGCCGGCACGCCCACGCAGATCGACCACCAGAACGCCAAGTTCACCGCCGAGCAGACCGGCACGCCCTACGCCGGCTGGTTCTCCTACCAGCCGCTGTGGGACGAGGTCGTGCGCACCGACCCCGATCTGTTCGACTAGCACCCACCGGCGAAGATGGCGCCGTGATCGTCGACGCCCACGTCCACGTCGCCCACCTCGCGCGCCTCAAGGTGCCGTGGGAGCAGTGGATCGGGCCCGCGGGGACGGGTGAGGCGTGGTCGGCCTGCTACGACAGCGACGGCGCCGCGATCCCCGAGAAGGTCTCGGCGCTCTTCGCCGGCGCGGGGGTCGACCGCGTCCTGCTGTTCTGCGAGTACAGCCCGAAGGCCACCGGGTGGCAGACGATCGAGGACATGCTGCCGCTCGTCGACGCCGACGCCGAGCGGTTCCGGATCGTCGCCAACGTCAACCCGCACGTGCACCACCCGGTGGCCGCGGAGCTCGACCGCCAGCTCGACCTGGGCGCCGTGGCCCTCAAGGTGCACCCGGTGCACGCCGGGATCGCGCCCAACGACCCGCAGCTCTACCCGGCCTACGCGCGCTGCCTCGACCGCGGCGTCCCCGTGATCGTGCACACCGGCCCGTCGGTGTTCCCGGGCGCCACCGGCCGTCTCGGCGACCCCGTCCTCGTCGACGACGTCCTGCGCGACTTCCCGGGCCTGACGCTCGTGCTCGCCCACGGCGGGCGCGGCTGGAGCTACGAGGCCGCCGCCTCGCTGGCGCTGACCCGCGAGAACGTCTGGCTCGACCTCGCCGGCCTGCCGCCGCACAAGCTGCCCGTCTACTACGAGCGGTTCGGCTTCGAGCGCGTCGCGCGGAAGTCGGTGTTCGGCACCGACGCGCCGTCGGCCGATCCCGCCCGCAACATCGCCGCGATCCGGGAGCTCGGGCTCGGCGACGAGCTCACCGAGGGGCTGCTCGGCGGCCACGCCCTGCGCGTCTACCCCGGCCTGGTCGACCCGCCCACCCGCGCCTGAGGCTCCCGGACGCCCGTGCCGTGGGGTACCGTCAGGTCCGGGACCGATCGGTCCCGGACCACACGGTCCGCCGCCGGCACGAAGGAGCGTCGTGGCACGGACGCCCGCACCCGACACCCGCGACCGCATCCTGACCACCGCGTCGCGCCTGTTCTACGAGCACGGCGTGCGTGCCGTGGGCATGAACCAGGTCATCACCGAGGCCGGCACCGGCAAGAACCTGCTCTACTCGCACTTCCCGGCGAAGACCGACCTCGTGGCGGCCTACCTCGAGCGGGCCCGCGACATCCGCGCCGCGCAGGGCCGCCGCGCCCGCGAGGCCGCCGCCGACGACCCCCGCGCGCAGCTGCTCGCCCTCGTCGAGGAGGTCGCGACGACCACGGCCCGCCCGTGGTTCCGCGGGTGCGCATTCCGCAACTACCTCGCGGAGTTCCCCGACGACGCCGACCTCGGCGACGCGGACGGGCCCCCGACGCCCGCCGGGGTCGCCCGCGCCGTCCTCGAGGACACCCACCGCCAGCTCGCCGACCTCGTCGCGGCGCTCGGCGTCGCCGACCCCGAGCGCCTGACCGAGGAGCTCTGGCTGCTCGTCGACGGGCTCTACCTGCAGGCCGCCTACCGCGACCGCTGGGACGCCCACGTCGCGTCCGAGGCCGCGGTCGACCTGGCCCGCCGGCTCGTCGACGAGCGCCCGTCGTGAGCGCGAGCCCGCGCACCGTCCTGCTCATCACCTCGGCGGCGGCGTTCCTGTCGAGCCTCGACCTGTTCATCGTCAACCTGGCGTTCCCCGCCATCCGCGCCGACTTCCCGGGCAGCGACCTCGGTGCGCTCTCCTGGGTGCTCAACGGCTACACGGTGGTATTCGCCGCGTTCCTGGCCCTCGCGGGGCGCCTGGCCGACCGCGTCGGCCACCGGCGGGTGTTCCTCGTCGGGCTCGCGGTGTTCACGCTCGCGTCCGCGGCCTGCGCGGCCGCCCCGTCGGTGCCGCTGCTGGTGGCCGCGCGGGCGGTCCAGGCGCTCGGCGCGGCGCTGGTGACGCCGACCTCGCTGTCGCTGCTGCTCGCGGCGTTCCCCGCCGAGCGCCGCTCGCACGCCGTCGGCGCCTGGGCGTCGATCGGCGCCGTGGCCGCCGCCCTCGGGCCGCCGCTGGGCGGGCTGCTCGTCGAGGCGTCGTGGCACTGGGTCTTCCTCGTCAACGTGCCCGTCGGCGTCGTCGCGCTGGTCGCGGGGCTGCGGGCGCTGCCGGGAGACGCCGCGCGGCGGAGCTCGACCGGCGAGGACGCGGGGGTCGTGCCCCAGGACGCCGGCGTGCCCGACGTGCTAGGCGCGGTGGGCCTGGTCGTGGGGGTCGGCGCGCTGGCCTACGCGCTGGTCCGCGCCCCCGACCTGGGGTGGGCGTCGGTCCCGGTGCTCGCGGGCCTCGGCGTCGCGCTGCTCGGGCTCACCGGGGTGGTGTGGCGCTCGCGGCGTCACCCCGTGCCCGCGCTGGACCTCGCCGTCGTCCGCACCCCGGTCGTCGGGTACGCCGCGTTGACGATGATCGCCTTCACCACCGGGTTCGCCGGCATGCTCGTCGCCAACGTGCTGTTCCTGACCGGGACGTGGGGCTGGTCGGCACCGGTCGCCGGGCTCGCGCTGGCGGTGGGGCCCGCCGTGGTCGTCGGGGTGTCGCGGCTGTCGGGCCACCTCACGGGGCGGTTCGGCATCGGGCGCGTCGTCGTCGTGGGCGGGCTGGTGTTCGCCGCCGGCCCGACCTGGTGGGCGCTGTGGCTCGACGCGACCCCGGGCTACGCGGTGGGCATGCTGCCGGGCCAGATCGCCACCGGGCTCGGCGTCGGCCTGATCCTGCCCGCCCTGTCGTCGGTGGTCGGCGTGGCGCTCCCGGCCCACCGCTGGGGCACCGGCTCGTCGCTGATCACCACGGCGCGCCAGATCGGGTCGGTGCTCGGGGTGGCGCTGCTCGTGTCGGTGATCGGCACCCGCACGACCGGCCGGCCCGAGGAGCTCGGCCTGCTGCGGGCGGGCTGGGTGGCGCTGGCCCTGGCCGGTGTCCTGGCGGCGGCGTTCGCGGTCGCCCTCGCGCGGGCGGAGGCCGCCGCGCGGGCACGGCCGGTCCCGGAGCCGGAGCCGGAGCCGGAGCCGGAGCCGGTGGTCGCGTCGGACCCGGATTGCCCGGCCCGTCGGGCGGGGTAGACATCTCCCATGGCCATCGCAACGACGAACCCCGCGACCGGGGAGACCGTCAAGGAGTTCGACGCCCTCACCGAGGCGCAGCTGGAGGAGAAGCTCCAGCGCGCCTGGGATGCGTTCCAGAGCTACCGCGACACCACGTTCGAGCAGCGCGCCGGCTGGCTGCGGGCGGCGGCGGACATCTTCGACGCCGAGAACGAGCGCCTGGCCGAGCTCGCGACCCTCGAGATGGGCAAGACCTTCGCCGCGGCGAAGGCCGAGATCACCAAGTGCGCGCTGGGCTGCCGCTGGTACGCCGATCACGCCGCCGAGGACCTCGCCGACGTCGAGTGGCCGAAGCCGAAGACGGCCCCGGAGCACGCGCGCATCTTCACGCGCTACCAGCCGCTCGGGCCCGTGCTCGCCGTGATGCCGTGGAACTTCCCGTTCTGGCAGGTGCTGCGCTTCGCCGCGCCGGCGCTCATGGCCGGCAACGTGGGCCTGCTCAAGCACGCGTCGAACGTCCCGCAGGTGGCCCTGGCCATCGAGGACGTCCTCACGCGCGCCGGCTTCCCCGACGGCGCGTTCCAGACGCTGCTCGTCGGCTCCTCGGTGATCGAGGGGATCATCGACGACGACCGCGTCCGCGCCGTCACCCTCACCGGCAGCGAGCCCGCGGGCCGCGAGGTCGGCGCCCGCGCCGGGCAGAACGTCAAGACCAGCGTGCTCGAGCTCGGCGGCAGCGACCCGTTCATCGTCATGCCCTCGGTGGAGGACCTCGACGAGGTCGTCACCGCCGCGGTGTCGAGCCGCATGCTCAACAACGGGCAGTCCTGCATCAACGCCAAGCGGTTCATCGTCCACGAGCAGATCGCCGACGAGTTCACGCAGAAGCTGGTGGAGAAGATGGAGTCGCTGACGATGGGCGACCCCATGGACGAGGGCACCGACCTCGGCCCGATGTCGCAGGGCAACGGGGTCGACGACCTCGACGAGCAGGTGCAGGACTCGATCAAGTCGGGTGCCCGGCTGCTGACCGGCGGCGAGCGCGTCGACCGGCCCGGCAACTGGTACCCGGCGACGGTGCTGACCGACATCCCGAAGGAGGCCCGCGCCTACCGCGAGGAGCTCTTCGGCCCCGTGGCGCTGGTGTTCCGCGCGAGCGACGCCGACGACGCGATCCGCATCGCCAACGACTCGGACTTCGGGCTGGGCGGCAGCGCCTGGACCGCCGACGAGGACGAGAAGATCAAGTTCGCCACCCAGGTCGAGTCCGGCATGGTCTACATCAACAAGATCACCGAGTCGACGCCCGAGGTGCCGTTCGGCGGCGCGAAGAACTCCGGCTACGGGCGCGAGCTCGCGAGCTTCGGGCCGCAGTCGTTCGTCAACGCGAAGACGATCTGGATCCAGTAGCTCACAGGCCGAGGGCGGTCGCGGCGCGGCGCGTCGCGTCCGCCCAGGCCGTGTGCCGGCCGTGGAAGACCTCCGCGGCCCGGTGCCCGATCCACGGTGCGGGCAGCAGCGCGTCGGGCAGGCCCGGGTCGAGGAACGGGAAGCGGCGCCACGCGTCGACCAGGCGGATCTGCGCCGCGAGCACCGCGGCGTCGTCGACGGGCGCGAGGTCGGCGAAGGCGCCGACGAACTCCTCGTAGCGCGCCTCGAGGTCGCCCAGGTCCCACGCCCGGGCCGCGAGCTCGACCGCGCTCAGCCCGCCGTGGTACTCGCCGGTGACGACGTGGGCGTCGGTCGGCCCGTTCTCGGCGAGGACCTCGCGCACCTCGTCGAGGCGATCCGTGTCGGGGGAGACCCACATGCCCGCGGCGGGCGAGCCGAGCCCCGCCCACGCGAGGCGGGTGCGCAGCCGGTGGCGCCGCGCGCGCTGCTGCTCGGGGACGCTCGCGACGACGACGAGCCAGCGCCCGTCCCAGGCCGCCCGCGCCCGGCCGTGCGCGTAGATGCGCGCCGCGCCCTCGGTCAGCAGGTCGCGGCCCCAGGGCGTCAGGTCCCAGCGCACGCGCCGCCCGACCCGCTCGGAGACGAGCATGCCGTCGGCCGCGGTGCGGGCCAGCGCCTGGCGGGCCGACTTCTCCTCGACGCCGACGAGCCCGAGCACGTCGACGACCGTCTGGGTCCACACCGGCTCGCCGCCGGGCAGCACGACCTCGCCGAGCACGGTGACGAGCAGCGAGCGCGCGCTGGTGGCCGCGACCTCGCGCCGCCGCGAGAACGGGTCCGGCCTCGCGTCGGGGGCGCTCTCGTCGGCGGTGGACATCACCGGTGATCCTAGGGCTCGCGACGGCCCACGCCGTTACGGTGCGCGGATGACGTTCCCGGCGGCCACCGAGCAGTCCCTGCGCGACCGGGACCGCGCGCACGTCTGGCACCCCTACGGCCCCATGCCCGGGCGGAGCGACCCGCTCGTCGTGCGCTCGGCGCAGGGGGTGCGGCTCACCCTCGACGACGGCCGCGAGCTCGTGGACGGGATGTCGTCGTGGTGGGCGGCGGTGCACGGCTACCGGCACCCCGCCCTCGACGACGCCGTCGCCCGCGCCACCGGCGCGATGAGCCACGTCATGTTCGGCGGGCTCACCCACGACCCGGCGGTGGCGCTGGCCGAGCGGCTCGTCGCGCTGACGCCCGAGCCGCTGCAGCACGTGTTCCTCGCCGACTCCGGGTCGGTGTCGATCGAGGTCGCGCTGAAGATGTGCCTGCAGTACCAGCGGGCCCGGGGCCGGCCGGGCCGCACGCGGATGATGACCTGGCGCGGCGGCTACCACGGCGACACCTTCGGCGCGATGAGCGTGTGCGACCCCGATGGCGGGATGCACGCCGCGTGGACCGGGTTCCTGCCGCAGCAGGTGTTCGCCGACCGGCCCCCGTCCGCCGGAGAGGACGGCACCGTCGATCCCGGCTACGACGAGCACCTGCGGGCGGTGGCCGACGCGCACGCCGGCGAGGTCGCGGGCATCGTCGTCGAGCCCGTCGTGCAGGGCGCGGGCGGGATGCGCTTCCACGACCCGCGGCACCTGCGCACCCTGCGCGAGATCGCCGACGCCCACGACCTCGTGCTCGTGTTCGACGAGATCGCCACCGGGTTCGGGCGCACCGGCACGCTCTTCGCCGCCGAGCAGGCGGGGGTGTCGCCGGACGTGATGTGCCTCGGCAAGGCGCTGACCGGCGGCTACCTCACGGCGGCCGCGGCCCTGTGCACGCCGGCGGTGGCGACGGCGATCAGCGAGGGCGAGGCCGGCGGGCTCATGCACGGGCCGACGTTCATGGCCAACCCCCTCGCGGCGACCGTGGCGGCGGCGAGCATCGACGAGCTGCTGCGCCGCGACTGGGCCGGCGAGGTCGCGGCGCTCGGGGCGGGGCTGCGCGAGGGGCTGGCGCCGGCGCGCGCGGTCGAGGGTGTGCTCGACGTGCGCGTGCTCGGCGGGATCGGCGTGATCCAGCTCGACCACCCCGTCGACGTCCCCGCGGCGCAGGCCGCCGCCGAGGCGCACGGGGTGTGGCTGCGCCCGTTCCGGGACCTCGTCTACGCGATGCCGCCGTACGTGACGCCGGCCGAGGACGTCCGGCGGATCGGGGCGGCGATGGTCGCCGCGGCCGGTGCCGGGTGACCGCGGTCGACCCGGTCTGAGTCCGTCGTGAGCGAACTTCGGGGCTATGGCCCCGACGTCCGCTCACATGCCGCGGATGGTCGAGCGGGCCGGGGTGTCGTCGGCGGTCTGGATGGTCGCGGCGAGCGCGCGCAGGGTCTCGCGGTCGGCGTCGTCGCGGACGGCGATCGAGAACTCGACGTCGGTGACCACGTGGCCGAAGCGCTCCAGCAGCCGCTCGCCGATGACGTCGTACGTGCCGATCACCGCGAACCGGTCGAGGGTCTCGTCGTCGATCATCTCCGGGAGCTCCTCCCAGCGCTGGGCCTTGGAGAGCTCCTTCGCCTCGTCCACGAGGTCGGACAGGCCCAGGTGGTCGAACGCCGCGCGGTACCCCGGGGTCGAGGCGTAGAAGGCGATCCGGGCGCGGGCGTCGCGGACCTTCACCGCCAGCTCCTCCTCGGTCCGCGCCGAGGCCACCAGCGGCTTCATCGCGACCCGGAAGCCGTCGAGCGAGCGCCCGCCGCGCGCAGCGCCGCGCCGGACCGCGGGCAGCATCACCTCGCGGATGTACGACGGTGTGCACACCGGGTGGGGTCGCACACCGTCGGCGACCTCGCCGGCCACCGCGCACATGTTGGTGTTGACCGCCGCCAGGTGCACCGGGATGTCCGGGTGCTCGATCGGCCCGGCGTCGAACAGCGGCACCATGAGGTCGAGGTGGTAGCGCTCGCCGTGGTGGGCCAGGGGTGCGCCGGTCTGCCACGTCGTCCACACCGCGCGCATCGCCTGCACGTACTCGCGCATCCACGGCGCGGGCGGCGACCACTCGATGCCGTAGCGGCGCCGGATGTGCCCGCGCACCTGCGTGCCCATCCCGAGCGTGAACCGCCCGCCCGAGAGCTTCTGCAGCGTCCAGGCCTGCAGCGCCATCACCGTGGGGCTGCGCGGGAACGCGATCGCCACCGCGGTGCCCAGCCGCAGGGTGCGCGTGGCGGCCGCGGCGAGCGTGAGGACGGCGAACGGGTCGTCCTTGGTCTCCTCGACCGCCATGCCGCCGTAGCCGATCTCCTCGAGCAGCGCGGCGTTCGCGGCCACCGCACGCAGATCCAGCGGGGTGTCCGGCGTCCGCAGCCCCGGGTCGACCTTGCCCAGCGGCAGCAGCGTCTCGAGGCGCATGCGGTCACCGTAGGGTGGCCGCCGTGAGCTGGCTCGGTGCGTGGCTGGAGGAGACGGCGGCGGCGCGCGCCGGGGCGGGCCTGCGCCGGACGCTGCGCCCGCGCGAGGCCGCCGACCCCGTGGTCGACCTCGCCTCCAACGACTACCTCGGCCTCGCCCGCGACCCGCGCGTCGTCGAGGCCGGCGCGGCCGCGCTGCGCACGTGGGGTGCCGGGTCGACCGGATCGCGGCTGGTCACGGGCTCGACGCGGCTGCACGGCGAGCTCGAGGACGCCCTCGCCGACTTCACCGGCAGCCCGGCGGCGCTGGTGTTCTCCTCGGGCTACACCGCCAACCTCGGCGCGGTCACCGCGCTCAGCGGCCGCGGCGCGCTGGTGGTCTCCGACGTCGCCGCGCACGCCTCGCTCGTCGACGCCGCCCGGCTCTCGCGCGCCCGCGTCGAGGTGGCCCGCTGCACCGACCCCGCGGCCGTCGACCGGGTGCTCACGGCGCGCGACGAGCCCCGCGCCGTGGTGGTCGTCGACGGCGTGGACAGCGTCGACGGGGGGATCGCCCCGCTCGCCGAGCTGCACGCCGTCTGCCGGGCCCGCGACGCCGTCCTGATCGTCGACGACGCCCACGGCCTGGGCGTCCGCGGCCCCGGCGGGAGCGGGACGCTCGTCGAGTCCGGGCTCGCCGGCGCGCCCGACGTCGTGCTCACCGCGACGCTGTCCAAGTCGCTCGGCGCCCAGGGCGGCGTGGTGCTCGGCGACCGCGCGGTCATCGAGCACCTCGTGGACACCGCCCGGCCCTTCATCTTCGACACCGGGCTCGCCCCGGCCGCCGCGGGCGCCGCGCTGGCCGCCCTCGGGATCGTCCGTGCCGAGCCCGAGCGGGTCGCGGCGCTGCACGCGGCGGCCGCGACCGTGGCCGCGTCGGCGCGCGCCGCCGCCCCCGCCCTGGACGTGCCGGCGCCCACCGCGGCGATGGTGCCCGTGGTGCTCGGCGATCCGGAGGTCGCCGTCGCCGCCGCCGCGGCGTGCGCCGAGCACGGCCTGCGCGCCGGCTGCTTCCGCCCGCCCTCGGTGCCGCCGGGCACGTCACGCCTGCGGCTCACCGCGCGCGCCGATCTGACCGCCGACGACCTCGCGCTCGTCGACCAGGTGCTGCACAAGGTGCTCTCCCACGTCCGCTAGCCGGCGACCCTCGGGCCGGTACGTCCGCCCGGTCGCGCGTGACTAGGCCGAATCACCCAGCGTGGAACGCGTGGTCACGCAGGGTGTCATCGCGGTACCGTTCGGGTACTGGAGTCGGAGCCGACGAGCGCGCGACCGGGGGAGGACAGCGTGACCGCGTTGCTGCGCCCCGGGCGCGAACCCTCGCAGCACACGTTGCTCGTCTCCGACGCCGTCGACCAGGGCCGGCGGGGCGCGGCGTCCTGGGTGGAGCAGGAGCTCTCCCTCGGCTCGAAGGTCTACTACAAGGGCTGGCTGCCCGACGGCGGACGCCGTGACGGGCACTGGCTCACCGGCCCGAGCGGCCCGCGCGGCGCCCGCGACGCCCTGACCACCGGGCAGCTCGAGTTCCTCGACTTCCCGACCCTGGTCGAACGCTCCGGCGCGACGTCCGACGGCGTCCTCGCGGTGTACCGCGGCGAGGTCGAGCGCGCCCTCGACGAGCTGTGGCCCACCGTGGCCATGACCCAGGAGAGCCCCGAGCTCCCGATGGCCGACGACGCCCGCCTGGTCTCGGAGTACGCCCGCTGGGAGGCGGGCTTCGACGACCTCACCCACCGGTGGCCGGTCCGGATGCTCTGCCAGCTCTGCGTGGCCGCCGAGAGCGAGCGCGCGGTGTGGGAGACCGTCGCCGTGCACCACCGCGACGTCGTCGACGGCTTCTGGTCGGCCACCGCGGACGACGGGCACTGGCAGCCGCGCGGCGACCTCGACGCGCACGTCGCCCGCCGCTTCGGGGCCGCGGTGCACGGCGCCCTGCGCACGGCCCGCGAGGGCGAGCACGGCCCCGACCTGCACCTCGACCTCTCGGGCGTCGACTTCATGGACGTCGCCTGCGCCGAGATCCTCATGCTCGCCGCCCGCTCCGCGCCCGTCGACCAGCACGTGGTGCTCCACGGCGGCCCGCGGTTCCTGCGGCGGCTGTTCGACGCGGTCGGGCGCCCGCCGTCGGTCCGCGAGAGCGAGGACGCGCCGTGACGGGCGGTCTGGTCCAGCCCGGCCTGGTCCATCTGGGGCTGCTCTTCGACGGCCCCGACGACCTGGTCGCGAGCGCGCTGCCCACGCTCCGCAGCGCCCTCGACGGCGGCGACGAGATCCTGGTGGCCGCCGACCGCGCCGTCGTGCGCCGCCTGCGCGAGGCCTTCGGGTCCGAGGCCCGCCGGATCACCTTCCCGCCGCCGACGTCGCTGGTCCGGTCCACGGAGCCCGACTTCCTCGCCGCCGTGCGCGGCTGGGTCCGTCCCGGCCGGCGGACCACGGTGCTCGGCCAGTACCTGCCGACGATGTCCGCCCGTGACTGCGCCTTCGGCGAGGACGCGGTGGGTGTCGTCCGTAGCGACCTGCCGCTGACGCTGATCTGCTGCTGTCGCCGCGACCTCCACCCCGACCTGGTCGCCGTCCTGGAGCGCACCCACCCGCAGATGGCCACGGCGATCGGCGTCGTCGACAACCCCGGGCACCGCGCCCCCGCGACGGCGAGCCCGACGCCCGCGGCCCTGTGGGGCGAGGTCGCCGCCCGGGTCGGGGTCGACGGCCTCGCCGACCTCGCCGCGCTGCGCCGCTGCGTGGCCGCGGTCGCGGCACGCGCCGGCCTGGAGGGCGACGCCGTGCGCGCCGCCGTACTCGCCGTCCACGAGGCCGCGGTGCTCGCCGTGCGCCGGGGCGAGCCCGACCACGCCCACCTCACCCTCGAGGTCCGCGCACAGCCGGGGCAGGCGGTGTTCTCCGAACTGACCGGGCCGCACGGCATCCCGGTCCGACCGGGCCCGAGCGGCGACCCCCTCGCGCACCTGCGCCCGTTCTGCGCCCGCGCCGCGGTCCACGACGAGGCCGAGCGCCGGGCGGTCCGGGTCCTCTCCACGGTCTGAGGCGCGGCTACCGTCCTGCACCGTGCGGACCCTGATCGTCACCGGCACCGGGACCGACGTCGGCAAGACGGTGGTGGTCGCCGCCGTCGCCGCCCTGGCGCGGGCGGCGGGCGAGCGCGTCGCCGTGGTCAAGCCGGCCCAGACCGGCGTCGCCCCCGGCGAGGACGGCGACCTCGCCGCGGTCGTGCGCCTCGCCGGTGACGTCGACACCCGCGAGCTCGCCCGCTTCCCCGAGCCGCTCGCGCCCGCGACCGCGGCCCGGCGGGCGGGGGCGACGCCGGTGATGGCCGCGCAGGTGGTCGAGGCCGTCCGGGCGCTCGACGCCGACCTCGTGATCGTCGAGGGCGCCGGCGGGCTGCTGGTCCGGCTGAACGATCTGGGCGAGACCCTCGCCGACGTCGCCGCCGGCCTCGCCGCGCCGGTGGTGCTGGTCGCCAGCGCGGGCCTGGGCGTGCTCAACACCGCCGCCCTGACCGCCGAGGCGCTGGCCCGACGCGGGCTGGCGCTGGCCGGGACGGTCGTGGGCGCCTACCCCGAGCACCCCGACCTCGCCGAGCGGACCAACCTCGCCGACCTGCCGGCGGTCACCGGGGCCCCGCTGCTCGGTGTCCTGCCCGCCGGGCTCGGGGCGGCGACGCCGGAGCGGGTCCTCGAGGCCGCGCGGTGTGGCCTGGGTCCCCTCCTCGGCGGTGGGTGGTCCCCGGATCGCACACCGTGAGGCACACTGCGGCGAGCCCGACAGTGCACGACCGAGTCCGACGAACCCCGACGAAGGGAGCCGTGCGTGACGGCCGTCGATCCCAGCAGCACCGCCGAGGACACGGCGCAGGCCGCGGGCGGCGACATCCTCGCCGTGGCCCGCGAGCAGGTGCTCGAGCGCGGGGAGGGCCTGTCGCAGGAGCAGGTCCTGGCCGTCCTGCAGCTGCCCACCGACCGCCTGCACGAGGCGCTCGCGCTGGCCCACGAGGTGCGGATGCGCCACTGCGGCCCCGAGGTCGAGGTGGAGGGCATCGTCTCGCTCAAGACCGGCGGCTGCCCGGAGGACTGCCACTTCTGCTCGCAGTCGGGGCTCTTCGAGTCGCCGGTGCGCGCGGCGTGGCTCGACGTCGACCGGCTGGTCGAGGCGGCGAAGCAGACCGCGAAGACCGGCGCGACGGAGTTCTGCATCGTCGCCGCGGTGCGCGGGCCGGACGCGAAGCTCATGGAGCAGGTGCGCGCCGGCATCGCCGCGATCCGCGCCGAGGTCGACATCAACGTCGCCTGCTCGCTGGGGATGCTGACCCAGGAGCAGGTCGACGAGCTCGCCGCGATGGGCGTGCACCGCTACAACCACAACCTCGAGACCGCCCGGTCGCACTTCCCCGAGGTCGTCACCACGCACTCCTGGGAGGAGCGCTGGGAGACCCTGCAGATGGTGCGCGCGGCCGGCATGGAGGTGTGCTGCGGCGGCATCGTCGGCATGGGGGAGACCCTCGACCAGCGCGCGGAGTTCGCGGTGCAGCTCGCCGAGCTCGAGCCCGACGAGGTCCCGCTCAACTTCCTGATCCCGAACCCGGGCACCCCGTTCGCGCACCTCGAGGTGCCCCAGGGCGCCGACGCGCTGAGGACGGTGGCCGCGTTCCGGCTCGCGCTGCCGCGCACCGTGCTGCGCTTCGCCGGCGGGCGTGAGCTGACGCTCGGCGACCTCGGCGCGGAGCAGGGGATGCTCGGCGGGGTCAACGCGATCATCGTCGGCAACTACCTGACCAACCTCGGGCGCCCGGCCGAGCAGGACCTCGACATGCTCGAGTCCCTCAAGATGCCGATCAAGGCCCTGAACGACACGTTGTGAGCGCCGTCGTGGAGCCGCCCGCCGGCACCGCCGGTGTCGACCGGCCGTACTGCGCCTGGTGCGGCGCCGCCCGCGCGCAGGGCGACCACGCCGCCTGCGACCGCCGGCTCGCCACCGTCGACCCGCCGCGGCACTGCCCGCTCTGCGCGCGGCGGATGGTCGTGCAGGTCGACCCGATGGGCTGGACGGCGCGGTGCAGCCGGCACGGCGAGTCGGCCGGGACGAACGGGTTCGCATGACCGGGAGACGGAGCGTCCGGGGGAGCACGCCGACAGGGGAGCTCGACCGATGAGTACCGCGCTCGACGAGGACTTCCTGCCCACCGAGCCGGAGGGCCGGCTGACGCGCGACGAGCTGCGCGGCGACGTCCCCGCAGCGCTGCGCCTCGCGGCGATCCTGACCGTCGTCGGGCTCCCGCTCGGGGCGCTGTGGGGGTTGCTCGCGCCCGACGTGCACGTCGTCGCCCTGCCCGGGGCGGGCACCGGCTCCCCGGCGGGCGAGGCGGACCACGCGTTCGACGCGGTGGCGATCTTCGCGCTGATGGTCGCCGCGTACGGCGTGATCGCCGGCGCCGTCGCGTGGCGGCGCCGGCACCGTCGCGGGCCGGTGGTGCTCGTCGCGCTCGTGCTCGGGTCGGTGGTCGGCGCGTTCCTCGCGGGACGGGTCGGGGCGCTGTTCGCGTGGTCGGCGTCGCCGGTGCCGGTCCTCGTCGACCCGGCCGCGATCGGCACCAGCGGGGCGCCGGGCGCGCCGGTGCCCGCGGTGCTGACGAGCGTGCCGGCGTCGCCCGGACCATGGTGGGTGGTGCTCGTCGCCGGGCTCGGGGCGGCGCTGACGTACGTGCTCGCCGCGATCGTCGACGGGCACGAGGACATGGGGAGGGACCCCGCATGACCACCTCGGTGAACGCTCTCGACCTGGCGGGCGAGCTGGTCCGCCTCGACACCCGCGGCGGCGGGGAACGGGTCGCGGCGGACCTGCTCGCGGACCGCCTCGAGGACGCGGGCCTGGTCGTGGCCGTCCACGAGACGCGGCCCGGCCGCGCGAACCTCGTGGCGCACCACGGCGACGCCACGCCGGTGACGTTGACCGGCCACCTCGACACCGTGCCCGCCGACGAGACGGTGTGGTCGTTCGACCCGCTCGCGGGCGACGTCGTCGACGGTCGGCTGCGCGGGCGGGGCGCGAGCGACATGAAGGCCGGCGTCGCCGCCGCGGTCGTCGCGGCCGCCGAGCACGTGCGCGGCGGCGGGACCGGCGTGCAGGTGGTGCTGACGTTCGGCGAGGAGACCGGCTGCGAGGGCGCCCGCGAGATCCCGGCCGACGCGCTGCGCCCGTCCGGCACGCTGCTCGTCGCCGAGCCCACCAACAACCGCGTCGTGCTGGGCCACAAGGGCGTGCTGTGGCTCGTGCTGCACGCGACGGGGATCCCGGCGCACGGGTCGCGCCCCGACCTCGGGCACAACGCGCTCGTCGACCTGGCCCGCGCCGCGGTGCGCATCCACGAGCACGACGCCTGGCCGACCAGCCCGACCCACGGCGCGACCACCGCCAACGTCGGGATGATGCGCGCGGGTGTCCAGCCCAACGTCGTCCCCGACCGCGCGGCGCTGACCGTCGACCTGCGCCTGGTGCCCGGTGACACCGCCGACGCCGCCGAGGCCACGGTCGTCGACCTGGCCGGGGTGGACGTGGAGACCGAGCGCCTCGTCGAGCTCCCGCTGATCGACACCGACCCGGGCCGGGTGGCCCGCGCGGTCGAGCTGCTCGGCGGGGGCGAGCCCCGCTACGCGACCTACTTCACCGACGCGAGCGTGCTCGCCGGGGCCCTCGGCGGCGCGGACACCATCGTCTGCGGACCCGGCGAGCCCGACCAGTGCCACGTCACCGACGAGTGGGCGCCGGCCGACCTGGTCGACCCCGCCGCCGAGGCCTATCGCCGGGTGCTGGCCGAGTACACCTAGTTCAGGCTGTGCTCGACCGCGAACTTCGCGGCGGGCGCCCACACCGCGCGCAGCTCGTCGAGCAGCACGGCCTCGCGGGTCATCGACTGGCGCACGAGCTGCAGGCGCTTGATCGGGCAGGTCTGCTCGAGCAGCTCCTGGCGGTCGGCGAGGGGCAGCAGGCAGTCGCCCGCGAGGATGTGGGCGAGCTCGGGGTCGGCGACGTCGGGTGCCGGCTCCTCCGCGAGCTCCGCGGGCAGCTCCCCGTCGCCGCCGCCCTGCTGGCGCCAGGCCGTGGTGCAGTAGCGGCGGTGGGCGGCGCGGGCGGCCATCGCGAGCGGGGCGAGGTCGTGGCCCTCGCCGTCCTCGTCGTCGGGCACCCACTCGACGTTGGCCACGAGGTAGGGCGCGGCGGAGTCGTCGACCTCGAGGAGGCGGAAGCGCCGGTCGCCGGTGGTCTGGATGTCGAAGCGGCCGTCGGGCAGCCGGCGGACCTCGCGCAGCGTCGCCGTGCAGCCCACGTCGTGCAGGCCGTCGCGCCCGTCGTCGGGGCTCCAGCCCTCGCGCACCGCGACCACCCCGAACTGCTTGCCGGGCAGCGTGCCGGTGACCAGGTCGATCGTCAGCTGGCGGTAGCGCGGCTCGAAGATGTGCAGTGGTAGCGACGCACCCGGGAGCAGGACGGTCCCCAACGGGAACAGGGGCAGCGTCTCGACCACGACGCCCACGCTACGACCCCGGGCGCGTCGCCGCCGGGTGGGTCTCGCCGGCGGGCTCACCGGGTGGTCGCAGCGCGGCGAACGGATCGGTCACGCGCAGTCCGTGTTCCGAGAACCGGAAGACCGCGGCCGGGCGACCCCCGGCGGGTCCCGGGGCGGCGGTCTCGCCGGTGGGGACCAGGACGCCGCGCCGGGTCAGGACGCGCTGCAGGTTGGTCGCCGACACCCGGTGCCCGAGCGCGGCGGCGTAGAGATCGCGCAGCTCGGAGACGGTGAACGCGGTCGGCGCGAGCGCGAAGCCGATGTTGGTGTACGAGAGCTTCGCGCGCAGCCGGTCGAGGCCGGCGCGGGTGATGGCGCCGTGGTCGAAGGCGGTCTCGGGGAGGCGGTCGACCCGGTGCCAGGCGGTGTCGTCGGGGACCGCGGGGTCGGCGTCGGTGGGGACGAGCCCGAGGAACGCGGTGGCGATCCGGCGCGGGGGCGGCCCGCGATGGGGGTCGGAGAACACACCGAGCTGCTCGACGTGCGCGACCTCGCCCAGGTCGACCTTCTCGGCGAGGTGCCGGCGCACCGAGCCCTCGACGTCCTCGTCCGGCCCGAGGCGCCCGCCCGGGAGGGCCCAACGCCCGGCGTGCGGCTCCCGGGCGCGCTGCCAGAGCAGCACGCTGGGCACGGCCTCGGTGATCCGCAGGACGACGGCGAGCACGTCGTGCGCGTACGTCCCCGCCGCCTCACCGACGTCCCCGCCCTCCACGGAGCGTGATCGTAGACCGGTCAGCCTGCCGACCACGCCGGTGTCCGTCGTCGGGGAAGGCCCCCGCTCGCCGCGCCGAGGGTGGCGCGCACCACGCCGCGTGATCGGTGCTGGCGTGGCCGCGGGCGAGCGGGGTACGGTCGACCATGTTTTCGACCACCAGGCGAAAACCACCGAGACCGGCCGCCCTCGACGCCGAGGGGCCGCCGGGGGAGGAGACGGCGATGACCGTCACCGCAGCCACGGCTCTCGTCGAGCCGGTGGTCGCCGGCCCGGACTGGGCGGACGAGGTGCGCCGGCTGGCGCGCGAGCGCAATGCCGTGGTCCTCGCGCACAACTACCAGCGCCCGGAGATCCAGGACGTCGCCGACCACACCGGCGACTCGCTCGCGCTCTCCCGCATCGCCGCGGCCAGCGACGCGAGCACCATCGTCTTCTGCGGCGTGCACTTCATGGCCGAGACCGCGAAGATCCTCGCGCCGGAGAAGACCGTCCTCATCCCGGACGCGCGGGCCGGCTGCAGCCTCGCCGACTCGATCACCGCCGACGAGCTGCGCGCCTGGAAGAGCGAGCACCTTCGCCCTGGTCAGCCCGAGCCGGTGGTCGTCAGCTACGTCAACACGACCGCCGCGGTGAAGGCCGAGACCGACGTCTGCTGCACGTCGTCGAACGCCGTCGAGGTCGTCGAGAGCATCCCGCCCGACCGCGAGGTCCTGTTCCTGCCCGACCAGTTCCTCGGCGCGCACGTCCAGCGCGTGACGGGGCGGGGCAACCTGCACATCTGGGCCGGCGAGTGCCACGTCCACGCCGGCATCAACGGCGCCGAGCTCGCCGCGCAGGCGCAGGCCGACCCCGAGGCCGACCTGTTCGTCCACCCCGAGTGCGGCTGCGCGACCAGCGCGCTCTACCTCGCCGGCGCGGGCGCGGTGCCCGCCGAGCAGGTCCACATCCTCTCCACCGGCGGGATGCTCGACGCCGCCAAGAACACGACGAAGCGCAGCGTGCTGGTGGCCACGGAGGTCGGGATGCTCCACCAGCTGCGCCGCGCCAACCCCGACGTCGACTTCCGCGCGGTCAACGACCGGGCCGCCTGCTCGTACATGAAGATGATCACGGCCGGCGCGCTGACCCGGGCGCTGCGCGAGGGTCGCGACGAGGTGCACGTCGATCCCGAGACGGCGACCCGCGCCCGCGGCGCCGTCCAGCGGATGATCGAGATCGGACAGCCCGGGGGTGGGGAGTGAGCCGCCCCGACTGGGAGGGCGCCGCCGACCTGGTCGTCGTCGGCTCGGGCGTCGCCGGTCTCACCGCGGCCCTGACCGCCCAGCGCGCCGGGCTGCGCGTCGTCGTCGTCACCAAGGACGCCCCCGACGCCGGGAGCACGCGCTGGGCCCAGGGCGGGATCGCGGTGGTGCTCGGCGACGTGCCCGGCGACTCCGTCACGACCCACCTCGCCGACACCGTGGCCGCCGGCGGCGGGCTCGTGGACCCGATCGCGGCCCGCACGATCCTCGCCGCCGGGCCCGCGGCGGTGGCCGCCCTGCGCGGCGAGGGCGCGGTGTTCGACGGGCACCCCGACCGCCTGGCCCGCACCCGCGAGGGCGGGCACACGGCGCTGCGCGTCGTCCACGCCGGCGGCGACGCCACCGGCTCCGAGGTCGAGCGCGCCCTGCTCGCCGCCTCGCGGCGCGAGGAGCTGACGGTGCTCGCCGGCCACGCCGCCGCGTCGGTGGTCACCGGGCCCGACGGCGCCGTCGGGGGTTTGGAGGTCCGCGACGACGAGGGTCGCGCCGGGCTCCTCGCCGCGCCCGCGGTCCTGCTCGCGACCGGTGGCGTCGGCGGGCTCTACGAGACGACGACCAACCCGACCGTCGCGACCGCCGACGGCTGGGCGCTCGCCCTGCGCGCCGGCGCCGCGCTCGCCGACGTCGAGTTCGTGCAGTTCCACCCCACCGCTCTGTACACCGGGGCCGGGAGACGAAGCAGTCAGGGGAGCACGCCGATAGGGGAGCTCCACCCGACGTGGCGGCCGCGGGGACGCGCGCCGCTGGTCACCGAGGCCCTGCGCGGCGAGGGCGCGGTGCTGCGCGACACGAGCGGCGCGTCGGTGACCGCGGGCGTGCACCCGCTGGGCGACCTCGCGCCCCGCGACGTCGTCGCCGCGGCGATCACGCGGCGGATCGGGGACCTCGGCGCCGAGCACGTCTGGCTCGACGCCACCGGCATCCCGGACGTCGCCGCGCGCTTCCCGACCGTCGCCGCCTCCTGCGCGGCGATCGGCGTCGACCTCGCGCGCGACCCCGTCCCGGTGCGCCCCGCCGCGCACTACTCCTGCGGCGGCGTGATCACCGACGACCGCGGGCGCACCGGCGTCCCCGGGCTCTGGGCCGCCGGCGAGGTCGCCCGCACCGGACTGCACGGCGCCAACCGGCTCGCGTCGAACAGCCTGCTCGAGGGCCTGGTGATGGGCCGGCGCGCCGCCGAGGACGTGGCCGCGACCCTGGCCGGACCGCGGCGCCTGGCGGAGCCGGGCGAATCCGAAGCCGTGTCGGTCCCGATCGCCGACCGCGCCGTCCTGCAGGCCGCGATGACCTGCGGCGCGGCGATCGGGCGCGACGCCGCCGGGCTCGCCGCCGCCTCGGACGCCGTCGAGGCCGCGAGCACCGAGCGGGTCCCGGCGACCCGCGCCGACGTCGAGGACGCCGCCCTGACCCTCGCGGCGCACGCCCTGCTCGCGGCCGCCGGCTCGCGCACCGAGAGCCGCGGCTGCCACGTGCGCACCGACCACCCCGCCGTCGACGACCACTGGCAGCGCGCCTCGTCCACCGTCGTCCTGTCCGGGGACCGCCTGCACGTCGGCACCACCGACGCCCGTCACGGAGGTGTCGCGTGACCGCCTCGCTCGCCCTGCCCGCGGACCTCGACCCAGCCGAGGTCGACGCCGTCGTCACCCGCGCCCTCGACGAGGACCTGCGCGACGGCCCCGACGCCACCACGATCGCGTGCGTTCCCGAGGGCGCGGTCGCGGTCGGCGAGTTCCGCACCCGCCCCGCCGGCACGCTCGCCGGGCTCGGCGTCGCGGTCCGCGTGCTCGAGCGGGTGTGCGGGCCGGACCTCGAGGTCCTGGCGACGCGCGCCGACGGCGACCGCCTGGCCCCCGGCGACGTCGCCCTCGCCGTCCGGGCGCCGCTGCACACCCTGCTGACCGCCGAGCGGACCGCGCTCAACCTGCTCGGCCAGCTCTCCGGGGTCGCGACCGCCACGTCGGCGTGGGTCGACGCGGTCGCCGGCACCCGGGCCCGCATCCGCGACACCCGCAAGACCGTGCCGGGGCTGCGCGCGCTGCAGAAGTACGCGGTGCGCTGCGGGGGCGGGGTGAACCACCGGATGTCCCTCGGCGACGCGATCCTGATCAAGGACAACCACGTCGCGGCGGCCGGCTCGGTCACCGCGGCCCTCGCCGCCGCCCGCGCCCACGCCCCGGACCTGCCCTGCGAGCTCGAGGTCGACTCGCTGGCCCAGCTCGACGAGGTGCTCGAGCTGGGCGTCGAGCTGGTGCTGCTCGACAACTTCACGCCCGACCACGCGGCCGAGGCCGTGGTGCGCCGCGACGCCCGCGCGCCCGGCACGGGCCTCGAGGTCTCCGGCGGCCTGACCATCGACCTCGCCGCCGCCCACGCCGCGGCCGGCGTCGACTTCCTCGCCGTCGGCGCCCTCACCCACTCCGCCCCGGTCCTCGACCTGGGTCTGGACCTCGCCACGTGAGCGAAGTTCGGGGCTATAGCACCAAAGTTCGCTCACATGGGGTCGTCGTCGTCGGCGGCGGCATCGCCGGGGTGTCGGTGGCCGCGGAGCTCGCGCGCGACGGTCCGGTGGTGCTCGTCGAGGGCGAGGACGAGCTCGCGAAGCACACCACCGGGCGCTCGGCGGCCAGCTACATCCCGGGCCACGGCGCCCCGCCCGCCCGCGCGCTCGTCGCCGCGTCGCGCGCGCGGTTCGACGCGCTCGCCGACGAGGCCGGGCACCCGTTCCTGCGCCCGCGCCCCGTCCTGCACGTCGCCCACGACGAGGACGAGGAGCGGACGCTGCGCGAGGAGATGCTGCCCCTCGCCGCGGTCACCGAGCTCACCCCGGACGGGGCCGTCGCCCGCTGGCCGGCCCTGCGCCGTGACCTCCTGCGCGCCGCCGCCGTCGTCGAGGACGCCCAGGACGCCGATCCGCTCGGCCTGCACCAGCACTACCGCCGCGCCCTGCGCGCCCGCGGCGGGGAGATCCGGACGGGCGCGCCGGTCACGGTCATCGCACGCCACGGCGAGTCCTGGCGGGTGGGCCTGGGGGACGACCACCTCGACACCGACACGCTCGTCCTCGCCGCCGGCGCCTGGACCGACCGCCTGCTCGCGCTCGCCGGCGCCGCCCCGGTCGGCCTGCGCCCGCTGCGCCGGACGATCGCGATCGTGCGCGTCCCCGAGGGCGCGCCGGTCCGCCGCGACGACCCGTTCGTCGTCTCCGCCGGCGAGCGCTGGTACGCCAAGCCCGAGGGCGAGCACCTGCTCGTCTCCCCGTCCGAGGAGACCCCCGCCGAGCCCGGCGACCCGCGTCCCGACGAGCTGGACGTCGCCCGCGCCCTCGAGCACGTCAACGCCGTCACCACCCTGGGGCTGCGCTCGGTCGCGACGAGCTGGACCGGGCTGCGCACCTTCGCGCCGGACCGCTCCCTGGTGATCGGCGACCGCCCCGAGCACCGCGGCCTGCACCTGTTCGCCGGCCAGGGCGGGTCGGGCATCGAGACCGCCCCGGCGGCCGCCGCCCTCGCCGCCGCCGTGATCCGCGGCGCCGCGCCCCCAACCGACGTCCTCGCCGCCCTCGCCGACCAGGGCACGACGCTCGACGCCCTGCTCGCCACCCGCCTCGGGGCCGCCACGGGCCCCCGCTAGCCTCGCCCGTATGGGGGACATGCGACGCGTGATCGCCGTGCTGCTGACCGGTCTCGCGCTCGTCGTCGCCGGGTGCTCCACGGGTGACGGCGCCGCGCCGCCGGTGACGACCACCGCCCCGGGCCCGCCCGCGGGCACCGGCGACCCCGCCCTCGGCGTGCTCGCGCCCCTGCCGCCGCAGGGCTCGCGCGAGGGGCCCCGCATCTGCGGGAAGACGGAATCGGTGCCGGTCGCGGGCGGGCGCTACGAGGTCCAGAACAACGCCTGGGGCGCGGACACCCCGCAGTGCACCACCGCGTTCGACACCGGCTTCAGCGTCGAGGCGACCCACGACAAGGACTCCGGGCCCGCCGCCTACCCCTCGATCGTCGTCGGCTGCAACTACGGCACCTGCACCCGCGACTCGCCCTACCCGCTGCCCCTTGCCGAGATGGGCGACGTGCGCTCGAGCTGGGCGGTGACCGTGCCCCGCCGCGGCGACTTCAACGTCGCCTACGACGTCTGGCTCGACCCGACCCCGCGCCGCGCCGGCGCCAACACCGGCGCCGAGCTGATGATCTGGCTCGACCGCACCGACCGCGTTCAGCCCATCGGCTCCGAGCGCGCGACCGTCGAGATCGCCGGCGCCCGCTGGGCGGTGTGGACCGGCGAGAACCACGGCACCCCGGTCATCTCCTACGTGCGCGAGGAGCCGACCGACACCGTCATCGACCTGCCGATCAGCGAGTTCGTCACCGAGGCCACCCGCCGCGGGGTGGTGCAGCCGGACTGGTTCCTCACCAACATCCAGGCCGGCTTCGAGCCCTGGATCGGCGGCGCGGGCCTGTCCACCGACGCCTTCTCCCTCACCCGGAACGGGGTCTGATCGTCCCGATCGAGGGAGACGGCCTCCCGTCACCCACACGCTCACCGTACGTTTCACCGCGACGAACGGTCGAGCGACGGGGTGGCGGCAGATGAACGGTCACAGGCGGGCGACGAGCGGACTGGTCGTGGCGATCGTCGCCGTGCTCGCGATGCTGGTGGGGGTGAGCCCGGCGCTGGCCACCGCGCTGCCCGGGACGCCGCACTCGCCACGGGTCGAGGGCACGCGGGTGTGCGGCAAGACCGAGTCCACCCCGGTGGAGGGCGGGCGCTACGAGGCCCAGAACAACGTCTGGGGCGCCGACACGCCCCAGTGCATCACGGCCTTCGACACCGGCTTCGTCGTCGACCCCGCCGACCACCACAAGGAGAACGAGCCGGCCTCGTACCCGTCGATGGTCTGGGGCTGCAACTACGGCAACTGCACCAAGGACAGCCCGTTCCCCAAGAAGGTCTCCGAGCTCGCCGGACTCCGCTCGTCGTGGGCGGTCGAGGTGCCGCCGACCGGTGACTACAACGTCTCCTACGACCTCTGGATGGACCCGACGCCGCGGCGCACCGGCCGCCCCACCGGCCTCGAGCTCATGATCTGGCTGAAGAACACCCCGCGCGTGCAGCCGATCGGCGAGAAGAAGGCCGAGGTCTCCCTCGGCGGCACCACGTGGGACGTGTGGCTCGGCGCCATCGACCTGCCGACCATCAGCTACGTGCGCCAGGAGCCGACGCTGCAGGTCACCGACCTGCCGCTCGACCAGTTCGTCGCCGACGCGCAGCGCCGGGGGGTCGCGAGGCCCGAGTGGTACATGACGAGCGTCCAGGCCGGCTTCGAGCCCTGGATCGGCGGCCGGGGCCTCACGACGCGGTCGTTCTCGGCGACGCTTCCCGGTTCACAGCCCTGATCACTCCTCGCCGGCGTGCTCCCGGAGCGCGTCGATCATCCGCCGGTCCCGCTTGGTCGGACGTCCCGTGCCCCGGTCGCGCACCGCGACCGGGGCCGGGCGCTCCTCCGGGGGCGGGGGCGGCGGCGTGTGGTCGACGTAGCAGGTGACGGCCACCGGCGCGCCGACCCGCTTCTCGATCACCTTCGTGACCTCGACGATCCGCGCGATCTCGTAGACCCGCGTGCGCACCGTGTCGCCCGGCTTCACCGGCGTCGCCGGCTTGGCCGGGGTGTCGTTG
This sequence comes from Actinomycetospora lutea, assembly GCF_028737205.1. Lineage (GTDB taxonomy): Bacteria > Actinomycetota > Actinomycetes > Mycobacteriales > Pseudonocardiaceae > Actinomycetospora > Actinomycetospora lutea. Next base: position 125,132 of record NZ_JAQZAL010000017.1, read on the forward strand.
ACGCGCACGTGGCCGCCGCGGCAGGCGTCGGCGGCGTCGGCGCGGGTCCTGGTCAGCCGCACCGCCCACAGCCAGCGGTCGACGCGCGTGGACTCCATCGCGGCCTAGTGTGCCGCCTCCGGCCACGGGATATCTGGAGAGCGTGGACCACGGCATCATGATGTTCCCGACGGACTACGCCATCGACCCGGCCGAGCTGGCCAAGGAGACCGAGGACCGGGGCTTCGACTCGCTCTGGTTCCCCGAGCACAGCCACATCCCCACCAAGCGCGAGTCGCCCTACCCCGGCGGCGGCGACCTGCCGCGGATGTACATCCACACCTACGACCCGTTCGTCGCCCTGACGGCCGCCGCGGCCGCGACGACGACGCTCAAGGTCGCCACCGGCATCTGCCTGGTCATCCAGCGCGACCCGATCCACACCGCCAAGCAGGTCGCCAGCCTCGACCGCCTCTCCGGCGGGCGGTTCCTGTTCGGCATCGGCGCCGGCTGGAACCGCGAGGAGATGGCCCACCACGGGGCGAACCCGAAGACGCGCATGCGCCTGATGGGCGAGCAGGTCAAGGCCATGAAGGAGCTGTGGACGCAGGAGGAGGCGGAGTTCCACGGCGAGTTCGTCGACTTCGCGCCGAGCTGGGCCTGGCCGAAGCCGACCCAGCAGCCGCACCCGCCGGTCTACGTCGGCGGCATGGGCCCGGGCGTCGAGGACCGCATCCTCGACTACGGCGACGCCTGGCTGCCGCAGCGCGTGGGTCCGGACAACATCGACGAGTTCGAGCAGCGCGCGAACGCGCTGCAGCAGCGCGCCGCCGACGCCGGCCGCGGCCCGATCCCGATGTCGCTCTTCGGCGCCGAGAGCACGCCCGAGGCGCTCGACGGCTACCGCCGCATCGGCCTCGAGCGCGCGATCCACGGCGTGAGCTCCGCCGACCGTGACACCGTGCTCAAGGAGCTGGACGAGCTGGCGAAGGTCACCGGCTGACCATGCCGGGGCTCGACGAGGACGACGCGCGCCGCCGGTTCGCCGCGGCGCGCGTCGCGCGGCTCGCGACGGTCTCGGCGGACGGGCAGCCGCACCTCGTGCCCGTGGTGTTCGCGGTCGCGGGGGACACCCTGCTCATGGCCGTCGACCAGAAGCCCAAGCGCCACCGCGACCTCAAGCGCCTGCGCAACATCGACGACAACCCCGCCGTCTCGCTGCTCGTCGACCGCTACGACGACGACTGGAGCGCGCTGTGGTGGGTGCGCGCCGACGGCACCGCGACCGTCACCGAGGACGAGGACGTGCTCGCCCGGGCGCGCGCGGCGCTGGGGGAGCGCTACCCCCAGCACCGCGCGGACCCGCCGGAGGGCCCGGCGTTCACCGTCGGGGTGACCAGGTGGACGGGCTGGTCGGCGATCTGAGCGTGCTCGGGACGGGACCGGCGGCCCTGAACCGCGGCCGCTCGGCCCTGGGACGTCGCCCGGCGGGTCACGAGGATGGGCGCGATCCGTGCGAGAGGAGCCGCCGCCATGTCCGAGCACGCCGCCCCGCGCCCCGCCGGGGCTGTGCCGACGCGGGGGGCCGACGTGGCCACGACGACGTCGGCCCCGGTCGGAGGGACCGGGACGAGGACGGCGGAGGACCACGTCTCGGTGGCCGTCCCGGTCACCACCCCGGACGAGCGATGCGGGCAGGTCCTCGACGGGATGCGGGGGCGTCGGTTCGAGTCCGCGGCGGCGGTGGCGGTCTGCGCCGCGGACGGGACGCTGGTCGGGATGGTCACCGTGGAGCGGCTGCTGGCGTCCGCCGGCGAGACACCGATCCGCGACGTCATGGACCCCGAGCCGCCGACCGTCACCCCCGCGACGGACCAGGAACAGGCCGCCTGGCGGGCGGTGCACCGGGGGGAGTCGGTGCTCCCCGTGGTGGACCCGGGAGGCCGGTTCCGCGGGTTCATCCCCCCGGACCGGCTGCTGGCGGTGCTCCTGACCGAGCACGACGAGGACGTCGCCCGCCTCGGCGGGTTCCTCGGTTCGTCGTCCGAGGCGCGGTCCGCGGCGCTGGAGAGCGTGGGGCGGCGGATGTGGCACCGCCTGCCCTGGCTGCTCGTCGGCCTCGTCGGCGCGTTCGTGGCCGCAGGCATCGTCGGGGCCTTCGAGCACCAGCTCGAGGAGCAGGTCCTCATCGCCTTCTTCCTGCCCGGCGTGGTCTACCTCGCCGACGCGGTGGGCACGCAGACCGAGGCGCTCGTGATCCGGGGCCTCGCCGCGGGGGTGCCCACCGGGCGGATCGCGTTCCGCGAGGCGGTGACCGGGCCGCTGCTCGGAGTCCTGTTCGCCGCGGTCACCTTCCCCGTCGTCCTGCTGCTCTGGGGGGACCCGCGGGTGGCCGCGGCGGTGGCGGTGGCCCTGTTCGCGGCCTCGTCGATCGCGACCGTCGTGGCGCTGGCCCTGCCCTCGCTGCTGCACCGCCTCGGTCGCGACCCCGCCTTCGGGTCCGGACCCCTCGCCACCGTCGTCCAGGACCTGCTCTCGATCGTCATCTACTTCCTCGCCGCGACCGCCATCGTGACCTGACGCGCGGGCCCACCGGCCCTGGCGGCGACGCCCCGGCCACGGTGTCCTCGCTCCGGGTCCCGACGGAGGAGCGGCACATGGACACGGGCGACGACGGGCTGGAGGTCCTCGACGCGACGGCGTGTCGGGAGCTGTTGCGCACGGTCCCGGTGGGGCGGCTCGCCTGGGCCGGGTCGGACGGGTACGTCGAGATCCGGCTGGTCAACGTGGGGCTCGACGGGGACGACCTCGTGTTCCGCGTGGCCGACGGGCCCCTGCTCGACGCGGTGCGCGCCGGGTGCCCGCTCACCGTCGAGGCGGACCGGATCGAGCCGGCGCTGCGCACGGGGTGGAGCGTCCAGGCCGTCGGGTACGGCGCCGAGGACGCCACCGGCCCCGCGGAGGGACCGGTGACGCCGTGGGCCCGCGGCCCGCACCCCTGGACCATCCGCCTGCGACCCCGGCAGATCACCGGCCGGCGCGTGCGCCTGGCTCCCGGGGAGGTCGTCGTCGTGCACCTGCCCCGGGAGGAGGACGCGGAGCCGTGACGGCGCGGATCAGCCCTTGCCCACCTGCAGGTGCTCGACGAACCAGTCGCGGGCGGCGGCCGACGTGACCTCGAACCCGGGGCCCTGGTAGGCGTCGAAGTGTCCGCCCGGAGCGATGACGATCCTCTTCGGGTGCATCGCGGTCTCGAGGCGGCGGCCGCGAGCTCGCCGGCGATGAGGCGGTCGTTCGGGCTCACCAGCCCCGCTCGCGCCATTCCCCGATCTTCGGGCGCTCGGCGCCGAGGGTCGTGTCGTCGCCGTGGCCGGGGTAGACGTGCGTGTCGTCGTCGAGCTGCCCGAAGACCTTGGCCTCGAGGTCGTCCATCAGCGAGGTGAACTCCGCCGGGCCGGCCGTCTTGCCCGGGCCGCCGGGGAAGAGCGAGTCGCCGGTGAAGAGGTGGCCGTGGCCGGCGGGGTCGCGGTAGAGCAGGGCGATCGAGCCGGGGGTGTGGCCCTCGAGGTGGATGATCTCCACCCGCGAGCCGCCGAACTCGACCGCGTCGCCGTCGCCGACGGTGTGGTCGGGCGCCACGGGCAGCTCGGGGGCGTCCTGCTCGCCCGCGTAGGTGGTGGGGGAGAGCGCCTGCACGGCGTCCTCGAGGGACTGCACGTGGTCCCAGTGCTTGTGCGTGGTCGCCAGGCGCTTCACCTTGCCGCGGTCGGCGACGGTGTCGACGGTGTCGAGCAGGCGGTCGATCTCGTTGGCGGCGTCGATGAGCAGCGCCTCGCCGGACGCGTGGTCCACGAGCAGGTAGGCGTTGTTGTCCATCGGCCCGACCGACACCTTGGTGATCGAGACGTCCTGCAGGTCGCGCCGGGCGGCCGGGCCGCCGGGCTCGACGTGGCCGGTGTACTGGTCGAGGAGGTCCACGCCGGGAGCCTAGCGCCGGACGGGCTTGTGGCCTGCCCTCCGCAGCGCATCGGGGCTCAGCGTCGCCCCGCAGTCCTCGCAGCGGGGCACCTCGTCCTCGCTCATCACCACGGCGCGGTGGCGGCACGCGCCCGCGTCGGCGCTCCAGCCCCTCCGCGCGCGCAGCCGCGCGAGGTCCGCGGGGTCGATCTCGCTCATGGATCCATGCTGCCTCAGGGACGCCAGGACGGGTCGCGACCGGCGACGGCGACGATGCGGTCGAGCAGCTCGGCGTCGTCGGGCACGGGGACCTCGTCACCGAAGGCCGACCCGCGCCCCTGCGGCGCCATCTGCTGCATCGCCTCGAGCACCTCACCCAGCACGGCGTCGTCCCACCCCACCGGCTCCCCGAGGCCCTTCGCCAGGTCCCAGGCGTGCAGCACGAGCTCGCAGAGCACCATCGTGCCGACCATGGACGCGGGCAGCTCGGACGCGGTCATCGTCGTCGTCCCGGTCCACGCGGACGGCTCGCTCCAGACGGCGACCAGGTCCTCGCGCCCGGCGTCGAGGGTGGCGACCCAGTTGCCCTCCGCACGGGGCGTGCGGGCCGCCGGCGGCGCCCCGCGGCCGGAGCCGGCGAGGACGGGGGTCCAGGTCATCATGTGCTCGACGAGGTGGCGGACCGTCCAGTCCTCGCAGGGCACGGGTGCGTCCAGGCGTTCGGCGGCAGCGGCGACGAGCTTCTCGTGCGGGGCCGCGGCGGCGACCACGAGGTGCGGCCGGGGCGTGAAGTCGGGGAACACGAGCAGGACGCTAGCCACACCGGCGGCCCGGGTCATGGAGGAACGCGACAGTGCCGGAGCGGGATCCGCGCGAGCTGGGCGGGCACTGGCGCACCGCCCAGCGGATCGCCGTGCACGAGCCGGACGCCGACCTCGCGCCGTGGGTCGAGCGGCTCTGGACCGCGTCCTGGGACTACGCCGAGCCCTACCGCCAGAAGATCGTGCCGTTGCCGCAGGTGCACGTGTCGGTGATCGGCGAGGGCGCGCCCCGCGTCGTCGGGCCCCGGAGCCGGCACATGGTCCGCGAGCTGGTCGGGCGCAGCTCGGTGGTCGGGGCCGCGTTCCGGCCCGGGGTGTTCCGGGCGCTGGCCGGGGCGCCGGTCAGCGGCCTGGTCGACCGGGAGCTCGACGCCGCGGACGTCCCGGGCCTCGCGGGCGGGCCGCCCCACGACGGCGACCTCGCCGCCTGGCTGCGGGCGCGCCTGCCGTCCGGCGGCCCGTCCCGCGCCGCGCGGCAGGCCGGCGAGCTCGTCGCGGCGATCGCCGCCGACCCGACGATCGCCCGGGTCGACCGGCTCGCCGCGTCCGCGGGGCTGGGCATGCGCACCGTCCAGCGCCTCTTCCACGAGCACGTCGGCCTCGGCCCGAAGTGGGTCATCCGGCGCCACCGGTTGCAGGAGGTGGTCGTGCGGCTCGAGGCCGGCGGGCGGGTCGACTGGGCGGACCTGGCGGCGACGCTGGGCTACGCCGACCAGGGGCACCTCTCGCGCGACTTCGCGGACCTGTTCGGCGAGCCGCCCACCTGGTACGCCCGGCGCTACCCGGCGGACGGCTGACACGCACGGCGCAACCGGTCGTCGCCCCGCAGGCCCGATCTGTCGCGCGGGACCGAGGCCGGACGGCCGTTGTCGAGGGTCGCTCCTAGCATGGAGGGACCGGGGGAAGAGACATCCAGCCCGAAATATCTCCGTGGGGCGGGCGTGTTGACACCCCGGCAGGTCCTGCCCCGAGCCTGGAGGCCCCGCACGTGGTCGATCGTCTCGTCGTCCAGGGCGCCCGTGAGCACAACCTCACCGGCGTCGACCTCGACCTGCCCCGCAACAGCCTGGTCGTGTTCACCGGCCTGTCGGGTTCGGGCAAGTCGAGCCTGGCGTTCGACACGATCTTCGCCGAGGGCCAGCGCCGGTACGTCGAGTCGCTGTCGGCCTACGCGCGCCAGTTCCTCGGGCAGATGGACAAGCCCGACGTCGACTTCATCGAGGGCCTCTCGCCCGCGGTGTCGATCGACCAGAAGTCGACCAGCCGCAACCCGCGCTCGACGGTCGGCACCATCACCGAGGTCTACGACTACCTGCGCCTGCTCTACGCGCGGGCCGGCACGCCCCACTGCCCGACCTGCGGCGAGATCATCTCGAAGCAGACGCCGCAGCAGATCGTCGACCAGGTGCTCGAGATGGAGCCGGGCCGCCGGTTCCAGGTCCTCGCGCCGGTCATCCGCGGGCGCAAGGGCGAGTACGTCGACCTGTTCAGCCAGCTCCAGGGCCAGGGCTACTCCCGCGTGCTGGTCGACGGCACGGTGTATCCGCTCGCCGAGCCGCCGACGCTGAAGAAGCAGGAGAAGCACGACATCGCGGTGGTGGTCGACCGCCTGTCGGTGAAGTCGAGCGCCAAGCAGCGGCTCACCGACTCGGTCGAGACCGCGCTGCGGCTGGCCGAGGGCATCCTCGTGCTCGACTTCGTCGACCTCCCCGACGACGACCCGGACCGCGAGCGCCGCTTCTCCGAGCGCATGGCCTGCCCCAACGGCCACCAGCTCCAGGTCGACGACCTCGAGCCGCGCGCCTTCTCCTTCAACTCGCCCTACGGCGCCTGCCCCACGTGCCACGGCCTGGGCATCAAGAAGGAGGTCGACCCCGAGCTCCTGGTGCCCGACGACGAGCTCTCGCTCGCCGACGGCGCCATCGCGCCCTGGGCGATCGGCCAGTCCGCCGAGTACTTCACCCGGCTGCTCACCGCGCTGTCCGAGCAGATCGGCTTCCGCATGGACGCGCCGTGGCGCAAGCTGCCGGCGCGGGTGCAGAAGGCGGTGCTGCACGGCTCGGACGACCAGGTGCACGTCCGCTACCGCAACCGCTACGGCCGCGAGCGCTCGTACTACGCGTCCTTCGAGGGTGTCGTGCCCTTCCTCGAGCGCCGGCTCGACCAGGCCGAGTCCGACAGCGCCCGCGAGCGCTACGAGGGCTACATGCGCGACGTGCCCTGCCCGGCCTGCGGCGGGACCCGGCTCAAGCCCGAGATCCTCGCGGTCACCCTGCGGCACGAGTCGCTGGGCGACCGCTCGATCGCCGACCTCACGGCCCTGTCGGTGGCCGACTGCGCCGAGTTCATGAAGGGCCTGGTCCTCGGCCACCGCGAGCAGGTCATCGCCGGCGCGGTGCTCAAGGAGATCGACGCCCGGCTCGGCTTCCTGCTCGACGTCGGGCTCGACTACCTGTCGCTGGCCCGGGCGGCGGCGACGCTGTCGGGCGGCGAGGCCCAGCGGATCCGGCTCGCGACCCAGATCGGGTCCGGGCTGGTCGGCGTGCTCTACGTGCTCGACGAGCCCTCGATCGGGCTGCACCAGCGCGACAACCGCCGGCTGATCGACACGCTGTCCCGGCTGCGCGACCTCGGCAACACGCTGATCGTCGTCGAGCACGACGAGGACACCGTCCGCGCGTCCGACTGGGTGGTCGACATCGGCCCGGGGGCGGGCGAGCACGGCGGGCGCGTCGTCTACTCGGGGCCGGTCGCCGGCCTCGAGCAGAGCGCGGAGTCGCTCACCGGGGCCTACCTGTCGGGCCGCGAGCAGATCCCCGTCCCGCAGATCCGCCGGCCGATCGACAAGAAGCGCCAGGTCGGCGTCGTGGGCGCCCGCGAGCACAACCTGCACGACGTCGACGTCGCGTTCCCGCTGGGCTGCCTCGTGTCGATCACCGGGGTGTCCGGGTCGGGCAAGTCGACGCTGGTCAACGACATCCTCGCGACCGTGCTGGCCAACAAGCTGAACAAGGCCCGCCAGGTCCCGGGCCGGCACACCCGGGTCACCGGCATCGAGCACCTCGACAAGCTCGTGCGCGTCGACCAGTCGCCGATCGGGCGCACGCCGCGCTCCAACCCGGCGACCTACACCGGCGTGTGGGACCACATGCGCAAGCTCTTCGCCGCCACGAACGAGGCGAAGGTGCGCGGGTACGGGCCCGGCCGCTTCTCGTTCAACGTCAAGGGCGGGCGCTGCGAGGCGTGCGCAGGCGACGGCACCATCAAGATCGAGATGAACTTCCTGCCCGACGTGTACGTGCCGTGCGAGGTCTGCAAGGGCGCGCGGTACAACCGCGAGACCCTCGAGGTGCACTACAAGGGCAAGAACGTGGCCGAGGTCCTCGACATGCCGATCGAGGAGGCCGCCGAGTTCTTCAAGCCGATCGGCGCGATCCACCGCCACCTGCAGACGCTCACCGAGGTGGGCCTGGGCTACGTGCGCCTGGGCCAGCCCGCGCCGACGCTGTCGGGTGGCGAGGCGCAGCGCGTCAAGCTCGCCGCCGAGCTGCAGAAGCGCTCGATGGGCCGGACGATCTACATCCTCGACGAGCCCACGACGGGCCTGCACTTCGAGGACATCCGCAAGCTGCTCGGCGTCATCAACGGGCTGGTCGACAAGGGCAACACCGTCCTCGTCATCGAGCACAACCTCGACGTCATCAAGGTGTCCGACTGGGTCGTCGACATGGGCCCCGAGGGCGGCAACAACGGCGGCACGGTGGTGGCGCAGGGCACGCCCGAGCAGGTCGCGGCGGTGCCCGAGAGCTACACCGGGCAGTTCCTCAGCTCGCTCGTCGAGCCGGACGCCGGGCCCGTCCGCAAGAGCCGCGCCAGGAAGGCGGGCTGACCCCGGCGGGTGCCCGCCGTCCGGGAACACCGCAGCGCAGTGGTACGTTGTGCCGTGAGCGACCAGCTCGGTGGGTGCTCCGCGTCCACCGAGCGGCAAGTGGAGCCCCGGCTCCCACCCGTCCACCGCACAGGTGAGCGGGTCCCGGTCCGGTAGCCGCGGCACGCGAGTGCGGTGGCTACGGCGTCTCCCCGCCGGGTGACGTGGATCGGTCGACCGTGGGCCCTGCCGCCACCTCGCGTGGCGCGGGGCCCGACGTTCATCGGGGCTCCTCGAACCGGGTCGCACGGACTGTCACGGACCCGAGGAGAGCTCATCAGCACAGAGACCCGCATCAACGAGCGCATCCGCGTTCCCGAGGTGCGACTGGTCGGCCCCAACGGGGAGCAGGTGGGGATCGTCCGCATCGAGGACGCCCTGCGCCTGGCCCGCGAGGCCGACCTCGACCTGGTCGAGGTGGCCGCCCAGGCCCGCCCGCCGGTCTGCAAGCTCATGGACTACGGCAAGTTCAAGTACGAGAGCGCGCAGAAGGCCCGCGAGTCGCGGCGCAACCAGCAGCAGACGGTGATCAAGGAGCAGAAGCTCCGGCCGAAGATCGACCCGCACGACTACGAGACGAAGAAGGGTCACGTGACCCGCTTCCTTGGGCAGGGTCACAAGGTCAAGGTCACCATCATGTTCCGCGGTCGCGAGCAGTCGCGCCCGGAGCTGGGCTTCCGCCTCCTGCAGCGCCTCGCCGAGGACGTCGGTGAGCTCGGCTACGTCGAGGCGACGCCGAAGCAGGACGGCCGGAACATGACCATGGTCCTGGCGCCGAACAAGAAGCCGCAGAAGGCCCCGCGCTCCCAGCAGGAAGCGCAGCAGGAGCCGGCCCCCGAGCCGGCGGGCTGACACCCGCACGACCGGCCGCACCCACCCCCCGGGGTGGGCGCGGCCGGGTTCCCGGGCGCCCGTACCGTCCTTCGTCAGAGGGGCGGGGCGGACGTCGACCACCCCGGCAGGAGACGGAGCGCAGCGGAGCTCGGCCACCGACTCCGGAGCACCCGATCCGCACGAGGAGCAAGGACAGGACATGCCGAAGAACAAGACGCACAGCGGCGCCAAGAAGCGCATCAAGGTGACCGGCACCGGCAAGCTGCTGCGCGAGAAGGCGGGCAAGCGCCACCTGCTGGAGAAGAAGTCCAGCCACAAGACCCGCGCGCTCTCCGGCAACGACGAGGTCGCGCCGCAGGACGCGAACCGCATGCGCCGCCTGCTCGGCGGGCGCTGAGCACCCTCACGCCCGCCCGACCCACCCCGGACGGATCACCTCCGCTCCCTGATCAGATCGAAGGCAGGACCACGTGGCACGCGTGAAGCGCGCGGTCAACGCGCAGAAGAAGCGTCGCACCACCCTGGAGATGGCCAGCGGCTACCGCGGTCAGCGCTCCCGGCTCTACCGCAAGGCCAAGGAGCAGACGCTCCACTCGCTGACCTACGCCTACCGCGACCGCAAGCAGCGCAAGGGCGACTTCCGGCAGCTCTGGATCACCCGCATCAACGCCGCGGCGCGCTCCAACGACATGACCTACAACCGGTTCATGCAGGGCCTCAAGCTCGCGGGCGTCGAGGTCGACCGCAAGAACCTCGCGGAGATCGCCGTGTCCGACCCGGCGGCGTTCACCGCGCTCGTCGAGGTCGCCCGTGCGGCGGTCCCCGCCGACAAGAACGGCTCGGACAAGAACGGCTCGGACAAGAGCGGCTCGGACAAGAACGGCTCGGGCAAGAACGCCTCGGGCAAGAACGAGGACGCCGCCTGAGCGAGCTCCTCACCGAACGCACGCCGCGCGTCGCAGCAGCCCGCAAGCTGCTGCGGCGCGCGTCGCGTTCCGGGGCCGGGCGGTTCCTCGTCGAGGGCGTCCGGCCGGTGCACGAAGCGCTCACGTGGGCCGGCGAGGCCGATGGATCCCGCGCACCCCGGGTGCACGACCTCTTCCTCACCGACGCCGTCGCCGACCGGGACCCGACGCTGGAGGACCGGGCGCGGGCGCTCGGGGTCCGCGTCGCCCGCGTCACCGAGAAGGCGGCCGCCGGGCTCTCGGACACCGTCACCCCGCAGCACGTGGTCGCGGTCTGCTCCACGGTCACCGTCGGGCTCGACGCGGCCCTCGGCGCCGCGCCCCGCCTGGTCACCGCGCTCGTCGGCGTCGCCGACCCGGGCAACGCCGGGACCGTCATCCGCACCAGCGACGCGGCCGGCGCCGACGCCGTCGTCCTGGCCGGTGACGGCAGGAACCAGCCTGTCGACCCGCACAACGGCAAGTGCGTGCGCTCGACGATGGGCAGCCTGTTCCACCTCCCGCTCGCGGTCTCGCGCGACGTCGACGCGGTCGTCGCCGCCCTGCGGGAGCGGGGGCTGACCCTGCTCGCGGCGGCCGGGGACGGCGAGACGGTCCTCGACGCGTCCGCCGACCCGCTGCTCGCCGCCCCCACGGCCTGGCTGTTCGGCAGCGAGGCCCACGGGCTCGACGACCGCACCGCCGCGCTCGCCGACCACCGGGTCCGCGTCCCGATCCACGGCCGCGCCGAGAGCCTCAACCTGGCGACGGCCGCCGCGGTCTGCCTGTACGCCTCGGCGCGGGCGCAGCACGCCTGACCGAACGCGTTCGACCTGCTCCGATACCATCGTCGGGCACCCGAGAGCCCCCAGGAGCGACGACCTCGATGTCCGGCACCAACGACCTCTACGACCCCAAGCAGGTCGCGGCGCTCGACCCCGAGACGCTCGACGCCGCCCGGGCGGACGCGTCCGCCGCGTTCGCCGGGGCCAGCACGCTCGAGGCGCTCACGGCGCTCAAGCCCGCGCACCTGGGCGACCGGTCGCCGGTGCTCACCGCGCGCCGGGAGATCGGGGCGCTGCCGCCGCAGGCGCGCTCGGAGTCCGGCAAGCGGGTCAACGAGGTCCGCGTGGCCATCCAGACCGCGTACGACGAGCGCCACGAGGTTCTCTCCGCCGAGCGCGACGAGCGGATGCTGGCCGAGGAGGCCGTCGACGTCACGCTGCCCGGCGACCGGCACCCGCGCGGCAGCCGCCACCCGCTGACCCAGCTCTCCGAGCGGATCGCCGACATCTTCGTCGCCATGGGCTACGAGGTCGCCGAGGGCCCCGAGGTCGAGTCGGAGTGGTTCAACTTCGACGCCCTGAACTTCCTGCCCGACCACCCGGCGCGCACGATGCAGGACACGTTCCACGTCGAGCCCGCGCCGGCCCGCCAGGTGCTGCGCACCCACACCTCGCCGGTGCAGATCCGCGCGCTGCTGGAGCGCGACCTGCCCGTCTACGTCGTGTGCCCGGGGCGCACGTTCCGCACCGACGAGCTCGACGCGACCCACACCCCGGTCTTCCACCAGATCGAGGGCCTGGCCATCGACAAGGGCCTGACCATGGCCCACCTCAAGGGCACCCTCGACGCGTTCGCGCGGGCGATGTTCGGCGAGGAGTCGACGATCCGCCTGCGGCCGTCGTACTTCCCGTTCACCGAGCCCTCGGCCGAGCCCGACGTCTGGTTCCCGCAGAAGAAGGGCGGCGCCGGCTGGGTCGAGTGGGGCGGCTGCGGGATGGTCGACCCGAACGTGCTGCGCGCCTGCGGCGTCGACCCCGACGTCTACTCCGGCTTCGCCTTCGGGATGGGCCTCGAGCGCACGCTGATGTTCCGCAACGGCCTGCCCGACATGCGCGACATGGTCGAGGGCGACGTGCGGTTCACCTCGGCCTTCGCCGTCGAGCCCTAGCCGACGCCCGTCCCGTATCCCGCTCCAGAAAGGCCCGGTCAGCCGTGCGCGTCCCCGTCTCGTGGCTCCTCGAGCACGTCGACCTGCCCTCCGAGGAGCCGTCCGCCGACGCCGTCGGTGAGGCGCTCATCCGGGTGGGTCTCGAGGTCGAGGACGTCGTCGCCGTCCCGACCACCACCGGCCCGCTCGTCGTCGGCCGCGTCGCGAGCGTCGAGGAGCTCACCGAGTTCAAGAAGCCGATCCGGTACTGCCGGGTCGACGTGGGCGCGGAGCACAACGACGCCGAGGGCGAGGGCGCGGGCACCCGGGGCATCGTCTGCGGCGCCACCAACTTCGCCGAGGGTGACCTCGTCGTCGTGGCCCTGCCCGGCGTGGTGCTGCCCGGCGACTTCGCGATCGCCGCGCGCACGACCTACGGCCACGTCTCCGACGGCATGATCTGCGCCCTCGACGAGCTCGGCCTCGGCGACGACCACAGCGGCATCCTCGTGCTGCCGCCCGGCACGGCCGACCCCGGCGACGACGCCGCGGAGCTGCTCGGGCTGGGCGACGCGGTGCTCGACATCGCCGTCACACCCGACCGCGGCTACTGCCTCTCCGTGCGCGGCCTGGCCCGCGAGCTCGCCGGCGCCCTCGACGCGCCGTACGGCGACCCGGCGCTCCTGGGCCACGACCTGCCCGCCGCGGACGGGGACGCCTGGCCGGTCCGGCTCGACCCGTCGTCGCAGTGCCGGCGCTTCGTCGCCCGGCGCGTCACCGGCCTCGACCCGACCGCGCCCTCGCCGTGGTGGCTGCGCCGCCGGCTGCTGCTCTGCGGGGTCCGCCCGATCTCCCTGGCCGTCGACGTCACGAACTACGTGATGCTCGAGCTGGGCCAGCCGATGCACGCCTACGACGCCGCCACGGTGACCGGCGACGTCGTCGTCCGGCGCGCCGCCGCCGACGAGAAGATCACGACGCTGGACGACGCCCAGCGCGCCCTCGACGTCGACGACGTCGTCGTCACCGACGACTCCGGGCCGATCGGGCTCGCGGGCGTGATGGGCGGCGCGAGCACGGAGGTCGGCGCCGGGACCTCGGACGTCCTGCTCGAGGCCGCCACGTGGGACGCGCCGTCGGTGGCCCGCGCGGCGCGCCGCCACCGCCTGCCCAGCGAGGCCGCCCGCCGCTTCGAGCGCGAGGTCGACCCCGCGGTCGCGCGCGCCGCCACCGACCGCGCCGCCTGGCTGCTCGCCAACTACGGCGGGGCGACGGTGGCGCCGGGCGTCACCGACGAGGGCCCCTTCTCCGATCCGGTGCCCGCTCCCGAGCCCGTCGTCATGGCGCTCGACCTGCCCGACCGCGTGGCCGGCACGCGCTACGAGCGCGGGGCCGTGGTGCGCCGGCTCTCGCAGATCGGGTGCGCGGTCGAGGTCGCCGGCGCCGACCCGGGCGACGGCGGCGGCGCCGGCCTGCGGGCCGTGCCCCCGACCTGGCGCCCCGACCTCACGCGCCCGGCCGACCTCGTCGAGGAGGTCCTGCGGCTCGAGGGCTACGCCGGCATCCCGTCGGAGCTGCCCGCCGCACATCCGGGCACCGGCCTCACGCTGGCCCAGCGCCGGCGCCGTCAGGTGTCGCGGGCCCTCGCCGACGCCGGCTACGACGAGGTGCTCCCCTCGCCGTTCGTCGCGCCCGCGGTGTTCGACGCGTTCGGCCTCGACGCCGACGACGACCGCCGCCACGCCCTGCGCCTGGCGAACCCGCTCGACGCCGACCGGTCGCTGATGGCCACCACGCTGCTGCCGGGCCTGCTCGACGCGGTGGTCCGCAACGTCTCGCGCGGGCTGCGCGACCTCGCGCTCTACCAGGTCGGGCAGGTGGTGCGCCCCGGTGCGGGCGACCCGCCCGCGGCGCCCGTGCTGCCCGTGGACGCCCGCCCCGACGACGCCGCGATCGCCTCGGTGCTCGCGGGCCTGCCCGCCCAGCCGCTGCGGGTCGGTGCGGTGCTCGCCGGCGCGTGGGAGCGCGCGGGCTGGTGGGGACCCGGGCGGCCTGCCGACTGGGCCGACGCGATCGAGGCCGCCCGCGTGGTGGGCCGCGTGTACGGCGCGGAGCTCACGGTGTCCGCCGACGTGCACGCGCCCTGGCACCCGGGGCGCTGCGCGGCGCTGCGGTACGGCGACACGCTGGTCGGCCACGCGGGCGAGCTGCACCCGAAGGTCCTCGAGGCCCTCGGCCTGCCCGCGCGGACCTGCGCCATGGAGGTCGAGCTCGACCGGCTCCCGCTCGCCGAGGACCGCCCGGTGCCCGCCGTGTCGTCGTTCCCGCCGGTGCTGCTCGACGTGGCCCTGGTGCTCGACGAGACCGTGCCCGCCGCCTCGGTGGTCTCCGCGCTGCGCGACGGCGGCGGCGACCTCGTCGAGGACGTGCGCCTGTTCGACGTCTACGCCGGCCCGCAGGTGGGCGAGGGCAAGCGCTCGCTCGCCTTCGCCCTGCGCCTGCGCGCCCCCGACCGCACGCTCACCCTCGAGGAGGCGTCCGCCCGGCGGGACGCGGCCGTCGAGACGGCCTCCGAGCGGGTCGGCGCGCGGCTGCGCTAACCCACCGCGCCGCGGAGCAGCCAGTCCAGGGTGACCTCCAGGTCGGCGCGCAGCTCGGCCGTGCCCAGCGGCGCGTCGGCCGTCGCGAGCGCGGCGTAGCCCAGCGTGCTGACGATGAGGGCGCGGACCACCCGGCCCGCCGCCTCGTCGACGCCCAGACGGGCGAGCAGGACGACCATCGCCTCGCCCAGCGCGCGGGCGTGCGGCCCGCGCGCACCCTGGCGCGCGAGGTAGAGCGGCACGAGGTCGGCGTGCCGCCCGAGCAGGTCGAACGTCGCCAGCATGGTCCCGCGCAGCCCGGCGACCGGGTCGGCGTCCGGCGCCGGGGGAGCGAGCGCGCCGAGCAGGTCGTCGAGCAGCGCGTCGACCAGGGCGTCCTTGTCCGTGACGTGGCTGTAGAGGGCGTTCGGGGCGACGCCGAGCTCGCCCGCGACCGAGCGCATCGAGAGCCCGGGCAGTCCGCGCTCGGCGAACACCGTCCTCGCCGCGGCGAGGACCGCGTCGTGGGTCAGTCCGGCACGCTGACCGGGGGTCCGGGACATGGACGAACTGTACACCGTCCAGTATGCTGGACACCGTACAGTTGGTGAGAGGAGCTCCCATGGCCGAGACCGGGACCGCAGCCGGTGTGCCCTTCCTCGTCGTGCCGCCGGAGGGCGGGCCGCGGGCCGACGCGCCGGTCGTCGTCGGCTGGCACCTCATGGACGCGCCGCGCAGCGAGGCGGCCTTCGCGGCGGCGCTGCCGCTGGCGGGCCTCGACGCCTGGCGCGTCTATCTCTGCCTGCCGAAGATGGGCGCGCGCCTGCCCGCGGGCGGCATGGACGAGCTCATGGCGCTCGGCTACGAGGACGCGGTCGTGCTCATGCACGGGCCGGTCAACGCCGAGGCCGCCGACGAGTTCGACGGCGCGCTGACCGCCCTGCGCGAGCGGTTCGGGATCGAGGGTCCGCTCGGCCTGTTCGGGGGCTCGGCGGGGGCCGGGGTCGCGCTCGAGGTCACCACGCGCCGCGACGACGTCACGGCGCTCGTCGCCGTCAGCCCGCTCGTGCAGCTGCGGCCGGTGGTCGCGACGCTCGGCAAGCTCTTCGGGGTCGACTACCGGTGGGGCCCGGAGTCCGACGCGGTCGCCGACCGCATGGACTACGTCGCGCGGGTCGCCGAGCTCGGCACCACGCCGGTGCGCTTCGTCGTGGGTTCCGAGGACGAGCCCACCGCCTTCCTCGAGCCCACCCGGGAACTCGTGGCGGGCGCGCGCGGGCCGGCGGACCTCGTCGTGATCCAGGGGATGGGGCACGCGCTGGCCGAGGAGCCGGGCCTCGAGCCGGCGCCGCAGACGCCGCACGCCGCCGAGGTCGACGCCCACGCCGTCGCGTGGTTCCGGCAGCATCTGGGCGCATGAGCGGGCGACGGGTCTCCGAGGTCGGCCTGCTGCGGTTGGTATCGCTCGGGCTCGTCAGCCCGGACAGCGACGACGTCGCCGGGGTGGTCCGCCACCTCGGCGCCGTCCAGGCCCAGGACCTCCCCGGCGCGCTCACGTCGCTGGCCCTGCGGACGCGGAGCCGCTCGCGCGCGGCCGTGGTGGCGGCGTGCGACGCCGGCACGGTCGTGCGCAGCTGGCCGATGCGCGGGACGCTGCACTGCGTGCCGGCCGAGGACCTCGGCTGGATGCTCCCGCTCGGCACGGTGCGTCCACGGGTCCAGGCGGCGCGCCGCCGCGGCGAGCTGGGGCTCACCGACGCGGACGTCGAGCGGGCCGGCGAGCTGGCCCTCGGCGCCGTGCCGGCCACCCGCGAGGCGCTGTTCGCGGTCTGGGAGCGGGCGGGCCTCGATCCGGTGAAGGGTCGCGGCTACCACCTGCTCGGCGCGCTCGCGGCCGACGGGGTGCTGTGCTTCGGGCCCTTCGACCACGGAGACGACGCGGAGCGGGGCGCGACCACGGAGAAGCTCGAGCCCGTCATCGTCGACGTCGCGCGGTGGATCCCCGCGCCCCGGCGGCTGGAGCGCGACGAGGCGCTGGGGGAGTGGGCGCGGCGGTACTTCCGCTCGCACGGCCCCGCGACGCGCGCCGACTTCGCGCGCTGGACGAACATCCCCGCCGCCGACGTCGACGTCGGCCTCGCGCTGGTCCGCCCCGAACTCGCGAGCCTGGACGTCGACGGCACCGACTACCTCATGGACCCGGCGGTGCCCGACCTCCTCGCGGCGCGCCGCCGGCAGGCCCTGGGCGTGCACCTGCTGCCCGGCTTCGACGAGTTCGTGCTCGGCTACGGCCGCCGCGACGACGTCCTCGAGCCCGAGCACCTCGACCGGATCGTCCCCGGGGGCAACGGGGTGTTCCGGGCGACCGTCGTCCACCGCGGCCGGATCGTGGGGACGTGGGCGGCGCCCCGGGGTCGCCTGGAGGTCGCGCCGTTCGGCACCCTCGACGAGCGCACCGAGGCCGCGGTCGGGCGGGCGCACGCCCGGCTCCCCTGAGGACCGTTCGTCGCCGTTCCTGAGAGCCCGGCGGTCCGTTCGTCGTCCGTTCGGGCGATCCCCCGACCGGTGACCGCGCCGCGGGGCGCCGTGACCGGCCGGCGGCGCGTCGCGCTCTCAGGTGCGCCCCTCGCCATGATCCGTCTCCGTAGCGTGACCTGGTCGTGACCCGGAGGCTCCCCTCCGTCCGGGCCGGCCGCCTCGACCCCGATCAGCGAGGAGCTCCTGCATGTCCAGCGCGCCCGACGAGCCGCCCCTTCCCGAGGGCGCGGCAGGCTCCGACAGCTCCGGGAGCGCCTGGGCGACCACGGACTTCGTGGTCGGGCGCGGCGTGCTGCTGGTCATCGGCCCGATCATCGTCGCGCTGTTCTGGGTGTTCGGGGCGCTGCCCGCCTGGGGCGCCGCGGCGCTCGGCGGCTTCCTGTGCGTCGTCGCGGTGGTCTTCCTCGCCCGGCTCCGGTCGCGCGAGACCGGCGAGGCTGCCGAAGGCGCGCGCGTGCTCGTCGTCGGCGGCGGCTACGCGGGGCTCGTCGCCGCGCGGGCCCTGCAGGCCCGCCTGCCCGGCGGCACCCGGGGTGGCCGCCACCTCGGCCCCGGCGCCGCCACGTCCGGCATCGCCGGCATCACGGTGGTCGACCCCCAGGCGCACATGACCTACCAGCCGTTCCTCCCCGAGGCCTCGGCCGGCGCGATCGAGCCGCGTCACCTCACCGTCCCGCTGCGCAAGGCCCTGCGCCGCTGCGACGTGATCACCGGCTCGGTCGCCGCGGTGGACGACGCCCAGCGCCGCGCGGTGGTCAGCCTGCCCGACGGCGGCACCCGCGAGATCGGCTACGACGTCCTCGTGGTGGCCCCCGGCACGTCGCCCCGGCGCCTGCCGATCCCCGGCCTCGCGGACCGGGCGCTGCCGTTCCGCTCGGTCACCGACGCCCTGGCCCTGCGCGAGCACGTCCTGTCCCGGCTGGACGCGGCGGCGTCGACCACCGACCCGGGCGAGCGCCGCCGCCTGCTGACCTTCACCGTGATCGGCGGCGGGTTCGCGGGGCTCGAGGTGCTCGGCGAGCTCGAGGACATGACGCGCCGGGCCGCGAAGCACCAGCCCGGCTACGTCGCCGAGGAGATCCAGTGGGTGCTCCTCGAGGCGGCCGGGCGGATCATGCCCGAGGTCAGCCCGGCGCTCGCCGCCCGCGTGCACGCCCAGCTGCTGCGCCGCGGGATCGAGGTCCGGGTCGGCGCGAAGATCACCTCGGCGCACGGCGGGACCGTCGTGCTCGCCGGCGGCCCCACCTTCCGCACCGACACGATCGTCGTCGCCGCGGGCTCCGTGCCGAACCCGCTGCTCGAGCGCACCGACCTGCCCCTGGACCCGCGCGGGCGCGTGCGCTGCGCGACGACCCTGCAGGTCCGGGACCGGGCGCACGTGTTCACCGCCGGCGACTGCGCCGCGGTCCCCGACGTGACCGTGCCGGTCCCGCGCGAGGGCGAGCCGATCACCACGGCGCCGACGGCCCAGCACGCGGTGCGCCAGGCGCGCCTGCTCGCCCGCAACATCGACGCGTTCCTCGCCGGCCGGCTGCTCCGCGGCTACCGGCACAAGAACTCCGGGGCCGTGGCCGGTCTGGGCCGCCGGCGCGGTGCGGCCCAGATCGGCCCGCTGCGCCTGACGGGCTGGCCGGCGTTCGTGCTGCACCGCGCCTACCACCTGTGGGCCATGCCGACCGCGGACCGCACCGTGCGGATCGCCCTCGACTGGCTGGTCTCCGGGCTCCTCGGCCGCGACCTCGTCGCCGTCGGGCGCCGTGACGCCGCCCCGCTGCCCGACACCGACGCCCCGCCGACGGTCGTGCCGCCCGCCGAGGTCGAGGAGCAGGTCGCCGGCCCCCAGACGCCCCTCGACCCCCCGACCGGGGCCACGCCGGTGCCGACCTCGGGCCCGATCCCGACCCCGACCTGGGGCGCCGACCCGTCCGTCACGGGGCCCCGGCGCGCCACCCCGACCCCGGAGCCGACGCCGTCGAGCGCGACCGACTCGCAGGGCATCCCGGCCCTGCAGATCGCGGCGGCCCAGTCCGGCGGCATCCCGGCGGTGCGCGACCCGCACCCGTCGTACCCCTTCGCCGAGCCGTTCCCCGCGGGCTCGTTCTCCGCGGAGTTCGCGTCGGACTTCTCGTCGTTCGGCGGGCCGAGCGACACCGGGTCCTTCCGCGAGCCGCACCCGTCGTTCCCGTCCACCCCGCGGGAGAGCGAGCGCGCGGCCGACGGCCCCCGCGCGCCGTACCCGTCCACGAGCCGCCCGCGCCACTCCCGGGGCGAGGACCGCTCCCGCCAGTAATCGCTGGACCGGCGTGGTCGCATGGCCCCGTGCACGTCGCGTTCTCGAAGCGTCCCGACGGCGGGTCGCTCGCGCTGATCGACCGGGACGACGGTGTGCGGCTGCGTCTGCGCTCCTACGAGCGGACCGGCGACGTCCCGCACGACGCCGTCCACCTCGTCGGCGAGCGCGCGCTGGGCATCACCGAGGGGCTCTGGGGCTCGATCGCGGCCGGCGCGCTGTTCGAGAGCATCGAGGTCGTCGCCGGCAAGCAGCGCCACGACCGCCGGCAGCGCTCCGACGCCGTGCGCCGGGCCAACGCCGACGGGTTGCGGCTCGCCGAGACCGTGGTCGGCGTGCTGCAGCAGAGCGTCGACCGCGACGGCCCGGCGACGACGGCGGCCCTGGACGCGGCGTGGGGCATCACGGCCACCGGGTCCAGCCCGTTCACGACCGCCCGGGTGGCGATCGCGGTGCAGGAGCTCCGCGCGCTGCGGGACCGCTGGCGACTCCTCGGCCCGGAGGAGACGATCCCGTACACCTGGCCGCGCCCGCGCCGGGAGAGGCGCCGTTGATCACCTCGGTTGCATGGATTTTCGAAGGGGCGCATACTCATACGTATGCGCGTCGCGGTCGCCGGAGCCAGCGGGTACGTCGGGGGTGAGGTCCTGCGCCTCGCCCTCGGCCATCCCGAGGTCGAGATCGGGGCGGTGACGGCGGGCGAGTCCGCGGGCACCACCCTCGGGGCCCACCAGCCCCACCTGCCCACGCTCGCCGACCGGACGATCGCCGAGACGACACCCGAGCAGCTCGCGGGGCACGACGTGGTGTTCCTCGCGCTGCCCCACGGGCGCTCGGCGGAGCTGGCCGCGCAGCTCGGGAGGGCGGACGGCACCACCGACACCCTCGTCGTCGACTGCGGCGCCGACCACCGGCTCACCGACCCCGCCGCCTGGCAGCGCTGGTACGGCGGCGAGCACGCCGGCGCCTGGCCCTACGGCCTGCCCGAGCTGCCGGGCGCCCGCGAACGGCTGCGGAACAGCAGGCGCATCGCCGTCCCCGGCTGCTACCCGACCGCGAGCACCCTCGCGGCGTTCCCCGCGGTCGCCGCCGGGCTCGTGGAGCCCGACGTCGGCATCGTCGCGTTCTCCGGCACGTCCGGCGCCGGCAAGGCCGCCAAGGCGCACCTGCTCGGCTCCGAGGTGATGGGCTCGGCCACCGCGTACGGCGTCGGCGGCGGGCACCGGCACACCCCCGAGATCGTCCAGAACCTCGCCACCGTCAGCCCCGAGCCGGTGCGGGTCTCCTTCACCCCGGTGCTCGCCCCCATGCCGCGCGGCATCCTCGCGGTCGCCAGCGCCCCGCTGGCCGACGACGGTGTCACCGAGGAGCAGGCCCGCGAGGTCTACGCCAAGGCCTACGACGCCGAGCCGTTCGTGCACCTGCTGCCCGCCGGCGTCCAGCCGCAGACCAAGTCGGTCGTGGGCTCGAACAGCGTGCAGATCCAGGTCGTCGTCGACCCCGACGCCGGCCGCCTCGTCGTCACCGCCGTCATCGACAACCTCACCAAGGGCACGGCCGGCGGCGCGTTCCAGTCGGTCAACCTGGCCCTCGGCCTCGACGAGACCCTCGGTCTCCCGACCACCGGGGTCAGCCCGTGAGCGTCACCGCCCCGCAGGGCTTCCGGGCCGCCGGCGTCCGGGCGGGCATCCGCTCGCATGGCGAGCGCCCCGACGTCGCCCTCGTCGTCAACGACGGCCCCCAGCAGGTCGCGGCCGGCGTGTTCACCCGCAACCAGGTCAAGGCCGCGCCGGTGCTGTGGTCGCAGCAGGTGCTCGTGGAGCAGCACCTGCGCGCCGTCGTGCTCAACGCCGGCGGCGCCAACGCCTGCACCGGGCCCGACGGCTTCGGCGACACCCACCGGACCGCCGAGAAGGTCGCCGACGTCCTGGGCTGCGGCGCCATCGAGGTCGGCGTCTGCTCCACGGGCCTCATCGGCGAGCGCCTGCCGATCGAGAAGCTGCTCGCCGGGGTCGAGGACGCCGCCGGGCAGCTCGCCGACGGCGAGGACGCGGGCACCCGCGCCGCCACCGCCGTGCTGACCACCGACACCGTCGACAAGCAGTCCGCGGTCGGCCGCCACGGGTGGACGGTCGGCGGATTCGCCAAGGGCGCCGGGATGATGGCGCCGAGCCTCGCGACGATGCTGGTCGTGATCACCACGGACGCCCTCGTCGGCGCCGACCAGGCGGACGCCGCCCTGCGGGCGGCCACGGCGCGGACCTTCGACCGCCTCGACATCGACGGCTCCATGAGCACCAACGACACCGTGCTGCTGCTCGCGTCCGGCGCCTCCGGGGTCGAGGCCGACGCCGACGCGTTCACCGAGGTCCTCACCGAGGTGTGCGCCGACCTCGCGCGGGGCCTGCAGGCCGACGCCGAGGGCGTCACCAAGCGGATCGCGGTCACCGTCAGCGGGGCCCGCGACGACCGCGACGCCCTCGTCGCCGCCCGCACCGTCGCTCGCGACAGCCTGGTCAAGACCGCGCTCTTCGGCTCCGACCCGAACTGGGGCCGGATCGCCGCGGCGGTCGGGGCGAGCGAGGCGGCGGTCGAGCCCGGGACGCTGAGCGTGACCGTCAACGGCGTCCTGCTCTGCGCGGCCGCGGCCGCGGTCGGCGACCGCCACGATGCCGACCTCTCGGGCCCGGAGGTCACCGTCGAGGTCGACCTCGGCCTCGGGGACGGGACCGCCACCGTCCTCACGACCGACCTCTCGCACGCCTACGTCGAAGAGAACAGCGCCTACTCCTCGTGACGACCTCCATCCCGGTTCCCCCCGACGTCCCGGACCGCTACCAGGACGCCGCCGCCAAGGCGGGCGTCCTCGCCGAGGCGCTGCCCTGGCTGCAGCGCTTCCAGGACGCGGTCGTCGTCGTGAAGTACGGCGGCAACGCCATGACCGACGACGCCCTGCGCCGCGCCTTCGCCGAGGACATGGTCTTCCTGCGCCTCGCCGGCATCCGGCCGGTCGTCGTGCACGGCGGCGGCCCGCAGATCACCAGCATGCTCACCCGCCTCGGGATGGAGGGCGAGTTCCGCGGCGGTCTGCGCGTCACCACCCCCGAGACGATGGACGTCGTGCGGATGGTCCTCGTCGGCCAGGTCGGCCGCGAGCTGGTCGGGCTGATCAACGCCCACGGCCCCTACGCCGTCGGCCTCTCGGGCGAGGACGCGCGCCTGTTCACCGCGGCCCGGCGCACCGCGACCGTCGACGGCGAGCAGGTCGACGTCGGCCTGGTCGGCGACGTCGTCGAGGTCGACCCGGCCGCCGTGCTCGACCTCGTCGCCGGCGGGCGCATCCCGGTCGTGTCGACCGTCGCGCCCGACGTCGACGGCGTCGTGCACAACGTCAACGCCGACACCGCCGCGGCGGCGCTCGCCGAGGCGCTGGGCGCGCGCAAGCTCGTCGTGCTCACCGACGTCGAGGGGCTCTACACCGCCTGGCCGGACCGCTCGAGCCTGCGCTCGCAGATCGACGACGCCGAGCTGGCGGCGCTCCTGCCGTCCCTGTCCAGCGGGATGATCCCGAAGATGGAGGCCTGCCTGCGGGCGGTGCAGGGCGGCGTGCCCCGGGCGCACGTCATCGACGGACGGGTGGCGCACTCGGTGCTGCTCGAGGTGTTCACCAGCGCGGGGGTCGGGACGATGGTCGTCCCGGCCGACGGGAAGGAGGCCTAGACATGACCGTCACGAGCGAGGACCTCCGGACCCGATGGGTCTCGACGTTCATGGACAACTACGGCACCCCGCCGATCAGCATCGTGCGTGGCGAGGGCGCGCGGGTGTGGGACGCCGACGGCCGCGAGTACCTCGACCTGCTCGGCGGCATCGCCGTGAACTTCCTCGGCCACGCCCACCCGGCGATCGTCGAGGCCGTGTCCACGCAGGTCGCGACCCTCGGGCACACGTCGAACCTCGTCATCAACCCGGTCGCGGTCGATCTCGCCGAGCGCCTGCTGGGTCTGCTCGGTGCCGAGTCGATCTCCGGTGGGGGCCGGGTGCTGCTGTGCAACTCGGGCGCCGAGGCCAACGAGGCCGCCCTGAAGATCACCCGCCGCACCGGACGCACGAAGGTGATCGCCACCGAGGGCGGCTTCCACGGCCGCACGATGGGCGCGCTCGCGCTCACCGGGCAGCCGGCCAAGCGCGAGCCGTTCGAGCCGCTGGTGCCGGGCGTCGAGTTCGTGCCCTACGGCGACACCGAGGCCCTGCGCGCCGCGGTCGACGGCGAGACCGCCGCGGTGTTCCTCGAGCCGATCCAGGGCGAGGCCGGCGTCGTGGTCCCGCCCGAGGGCTACCTGCAGGCGGCCCGCGAGATCACCCTCGAGCACGGCGCGCTGCTCGTGCTCGACGAGGTGCAGACCGGCACCGGGCGCACCGGCGTCTGGTTCGCCCACCAGCGTTCGGGGATCACCCCGGACGTCGTCACCCTGGCCAAGGGCCTCGGCGGCGGCCTGCCGATCGGCGCCTGCATCGGGCTCGGCGCGGCGGGCGACCTGCTCGGGCCCGGCCAGCACGGCACGACGTTCGGCGGCAACCCGATCGCCTGCGCGGCCGCGCTCGCCGTCCTCGACACGATCACCGCCGACGGTCTGCTCGACCGCGCCGAGGAGATCGGCAAGGACCTCGGCCGCCGCATCGGCGAGCTCGACCACCCGCTGGTCGCGGGCGTCGACGCCGCCGGCCTGCTCATCGGCGTGGCGCTGCGCGAGCCGGTGTCCACCCAGGTCACCGCCGCCGCGCGCGACGCCGGCTACCTCATCAACAATGCGGTGCCGGGCCGGCTGCGGCTCGCCCCGCCCGCGGTCGTCTCCGACGCCCAGCTCGACGGTTTCGTCGCTGCGCTGCCCGAGGTGCTCGACCAGGGTGCCGCGGCGGCCGAGGCGGCAGGGTCGTGACGACCTCGGTGAACACGCGGGTCCGGCACCTGCTGCGCGACGACGACCTCACCCCGGCCGAGCAGTCCGAGGTGCTCGAGCTCGCCGCGACGATGAAGGCCGACCCGTTCGGGCAGCGCCCGCTCGCGGGCCCGCGCGCCGTCGCGGTGGTCTTCGACAAGAGCTCCACCCGCACGCGGGTCTCGTTCGAGGTCGGCATCGCCGCGCTCGGCGGCACCCCGGTGATGATCGACGGCCGGGACGCCCAGCTCGGGCGCGGCGAGACGATCGCCGACACGGCCCGGGTGCTCTCGCGCTACGTCGAGGCGATCGTCTGGCGCACGAGCAGCGATGACCGCATCCAGGAGATGGCCCACCACGCGACCGTCCCCGTGATCAACGCGCTGACCGACGGCTTCCACCCCTGCCAGGTCCTCGCCGACCTGCAGACCATCGGCGAGCGCCAGGGCGGCACCGCGGGCCGGACGCTGACCTACCTCGGCGACGGGGCCAACAACATGGCGCAGTCGCTGCTGCTCGGCGGGGCCACCGCCGGCATGCACGTGCGGGTCGCGGCGCCGACGGGGTTCACGCCGAGCGACGCGGTGGTCGACGCGGCCCGGGCGCGGGCCACGGACACGGGCGGGTCGGTCACGGTCACCGACGACCCGGGCGCCGCCGAGGGCGCCGACGTGCTCGTCACCGACACCTGGACCTCCATGGGCCAGGAGTCCGACGGGCGCGACCGCGCGGTGCTCGCCCCGTACCGGCTGGACGCGGCGGCGGTCGTCCGGGCGCGCCCGGACGTCACCGTCCTGCACTGCCTGCCCGCGCACCGCGGGGAGGAGATCACCGCCGAGGTCATCGACGGGCCCGCCTCGGCGGTCTGGGACGAGGCCGAGAACCGCCTGCACGCGCAGAAGGCCGTGCTGACGTGGCTGGTGGAGCGGTCGCGGTGACCGAGACCAGGGGAGTGACGTCGCGGGCGGCGCGCCAGGCGCGCATCGTCGCCCTGCTCACCGACCGCGACGTGCACAGCCAGGCCGAGCTGGCGGCCCTGCTGGCGTCCGAGGGCGTCGAGGTCACCCAGGCGACGCTCTCGCGCGACCTCGACGAGCTCGGCGCGGTGAAGCTGCGCGGCGTCGACGGCGGCGTCGGGCGCTACGTGGTGCCCGACGACGGGAGCCCCGTGCGCGGGGTCGTGGGGGGCACCGACAGACTGACCAGGCTGCTCGGCGAGCTGCTGGTCTCCACCGACCACTCCGGCAACCTCGCGGTGCTGCGCACCCCGCCCGGAGCCGCGCACTACCTGGCCAGCGCGCTGGACCGTGCGGCGCTGGCCGAGGTGGTCGGATGCATCGCCGGCGACGACACGGTGTTCGTCGTCGCCCGCGAGCCCCTCGACGGGGCGGACCTCGCAGCCCGGCTGCGGACCCTGAGCACCAGGACGACGGCGCGGTCGTCCACCGCACACCAGAACGTGGACGAGCAGGAAGAGGGAGAGCAGTGAGCGAGCGGATCGTGCTGGCGTACTCCGGGGGTCTCGACACCTCGGTCGCCATCGGCTGGATCGCCGAGGAGACCGGGCGCGAGGTCGTCGCGGTGGCCGTCGACGTGGGGCAGGGCGGGGAGGACCTCGAGGTCATCCGCAAGCGGGCCCTGGACTGCGGCGCGGTCGAGGCCGCCGTCGCCGACGCGCGCGACGAGTTCGCCGAGGGCTTCTGCCTGCCGGCGCTGCGTGCCAACGCGCTCTACATGGAGCGCTACCCGCTGGTCTCGGCCCTGTCGCGGCCGCTGATCGTCAAGCACCTCGCCGAGGCCGCCCGCGCCCACGGCGCCTCGACGGTCGCGCACGGCTGCACCGGCAAGGGCAACGACCAGGTCCGCTTCGAGGTCGGCGTGGGAGCGCTCGCCCCGGACCTCGACGTCATCGCGCCGGTCCGCGACTTCGCCTGGACCCGCGAGAAGGCGATCGCCTGGGCCGAGGAGCGCTCGCTGCCGATCGACGTCAACAAGCGCTCGCCCTATTCGATCGACCAGAACGTCTGGGGCCGCGCGGTCGAGACCGGCTTCCTCGAGGACATCTGGAACGGGCCGATCGAGGACGTCTACGCCTACACCGCGAACCCCGCGGAGCCCCGCGAGGCCGACGAGGTGGTCGTCGGCTTCGAGGCCGGCGTCCCGGTGACGATCGACGGCCAGAAGGTCTCGGTGCTGCAGGCGATCGAGCAGCTCAACCAGCGCGCCGGCGCCCAGGGCATCGGGCGGCTCGACATGGTCGAGGACCGCCTGGTCGGCATCAAGAGCCGCGAGGTCTACGAGGCCCCCGGCGCGATCGCGCTGATCACCGCGCACCAGGAGCTGGAGAACGTCACCGTCGAGCGCGAGCAGGCGCGGTTCAAGCGCCAGGTCGAGCAGCGCTGGGGCGAGCTGGTCTACGACGGCCTGTGGTTCTCGCCGCTGCGCCGCAGCCTCGACGCCTTCGTCGACTCCACCCAGGAGCACGTGACCGGCGAGATCCGCATGACCCTGCACGGCGGCCGCGCGGTCCCGACGGGCCGGCGCAGCGCCCAGTCGCTCTACGACTTCAACCTCGCCACCTACGACGAGGGCGACCTGTTCGACCAGTCGCTGGCCAAGGGCTTCGTGCAGCTCTGGGGCCTGCCGTCGAAGATCGCCGCACGTCGGGATCTGGCAAAGCGCGACCAGCAGTGACGTCCTCGGAGGGGTCCGCCCTCTGGGGCGGACGGTTCGCGTCCGGCCCGGACGCCGTGATGGCGGCGCTGTCCAAGTCGACGCAGTTCGACTGGGTGCTCGCGCCCTACGACATCGCCGGCTCCCGCGCCCACGCGCGGGTGCTGCACGGCGCCGGGCTGCTCACCGACTCCCAGCTCGACGCGATGCTCGACGCCCTGCGCCGGCTCGCCGACGACGTCGCGTCCGGGGCGTTCCAGCCCGCCCCGGACGACGAGGACGTGCACACCGCCCTCGAGCGCGGGCTGATCGAGCGGGCGGGGGAGGACGTCGGCGGCCGGCTGCGCGCCGGGCGCTCCCGCAACGACCAGATCGCCACCCAGCTGCGGATGTGGCTGCGCGACGAGCTGCGCTCGGTCGTGCGCGGCCTGGCGGGCGTGGTCGACGCGCTGCTCATCCAGACGCGGGCGCACCCCGAGGCCGTGATGCCGGGGCGCACGCACCTGCAGCACGCCCAGCCGGTGCTGCTCGCCCACCACCTCGGCGCGCACGCCCAGGCCCTGCTGCGCGACGTCGGCCGGTGCCGTGACCTCGACCGGCGGCTCGCGTACTCGCCGTACGGGTCGGGCGCGCTGGCCGGGACGTCGCTGGGCCTCGACCCGGCCGCGGTGGCCCACGACCTCGGGTTCGTCGACGCCGTCGACAACTCGATCGACGGCACGGCGTCGCGCGACCTGGCCGCCGAGGGCGCGTACGTGCTGGCCCAGATCGCGGTGGACCTCTCGCGGATCGCCGAGGAGGTCATCCTCTGGGCCACCGCCGAGTTCGGGTACGTGACGCTCGCGGACGCCTGGTCGACCGGGTCGTCGATCATGCCGCAGAAGAAGAACCCGGACGTCGCCGAGCTCGCGCGCGGCAAGGCGGGGCGGCTCGTCGGCAACCTCGCGGGGCTCATGACCACGCTCAAGGCGCTTCCGCTGGCCTACAACCGGGACCTCCAGGAGGACAAGGAGCCCCTGTTCGACTCGGCGGCCCAGCTCGCGATGGTGCTCCCGGCGATGGCCGGGATGATCAGGACGCTGACGTTCCACACCGACCGCCTCGCCGCGCTCGCCCCGGCCGGCTTCACCCTGGCCACCGACCTCGCCGAGTGGCTGGTACGCCAGGGCGTCCCGTTCCGGCGGGCGCACGCGGCGGCGGGCGCCTGCGTGCGGGCCGCCGAGGAACGCGGGGTCGGGCTCGACGAGCTCACCGACGACGAGCTCGCCGGGTGCGACCCGGCGCTGACCCCCGACGTGCGCGCGGTCCTCACCGTCGCCGGGTCGATCGCCTCGCGCGACGCCCACGGCGGCACCGCCCCGAAGCGGGTGGCCGAGCAGCTCGACCGCGTGTTCGGTGCCGCCATCGAGGCGCACGCCTGGGCCGGTCGGCCGGTGGAGCGGCGCTGACCTCGTCCGTGTCGCGGCCCGGGTACTAGCGTGGATCTCGTGCGCGCAGTGCCGGGCCGCCGGGTGGTCGTCGCCCTGGTCGTGCTGGCGATCGGGGCCGGCTGTGCCGACGCGCCGTCGCCGGCGGCCGTCCCGGCGCCCGCCCCCGTCCCGGCCCCCGTCCCGGCCCCCGCCACGGCGGACGCCGGCGCCGCGATCGGCCCGCACGGACCGTCGGTCCCGGAGGAACCGGGGGCGCTGGCCCGCGTGCTCGAGGACACGCAGGCCACGATCGCCGACCCCGCCCGCACGCCCGGGGACGTCGCGGCCGCGGCGCGCACCGCCCAGGTCGCGCACGAGGAGCTCGCCTTCCGTCCGGAACGCCTGCCGCCCGTCCTCGCCGCCCTGTCGCCGCGGGTCCGGGAGAGCACCGAGCGCATCGTCGGGGCCGGCCGCGAGCTCCTGTCCATGGCGAAGCGCGGGCCCGGCGACATGCTCCCGGCCTGGCGGATCGCCGCCCCGCTCCCGCCGGGCGAGCTGCGCGCGGTGTACGCCGAGGCGCAGGACCGCTTCGGGGTGCCGTGGACGGTGCTCGCCGCGGTGAACCTCGTCGAGAGCCGGATGGGCCGGATCGCGTCGCACTCGGAGGCCGGGGCGCGGGGGCCGATGCAGTTCATGCCGAGCACGTGGGCGAGCTACGGGCTCGGCGGGGACGTCACCGACCCGCACGACGCGGTCCTCGGCGCCGCGAACTACCTGCGGGCCAACGGCGGCGACACCGAGGCCGGCCTCGACCGGGCGCTTCAGCGCTACAACGACGACGACCGCTACGTCCGCGCCGTGCGCGCCTACGCGGCGGTGATGCAGGCCGACGAGCGCGCCTACCTTGGCTTCCACGCCTGGGAGGTCTACTTCCGCACCACGGCCGGCCGCGTGCACCTGCCCGTCGGGTACGACGAGGCGGAACCGGTCCCCGCGGTCGCCTACCTGGCCCGAACGGGGGCGCCGCGCTGAGCGCCGGTCCCGGCGGGGCAGGATCACCGCCGATGCTGCTCGACCGCGCGGCGCTCGCCGACGACGTGCTCCCGGCCGCCCGCCGCCTGCTCGGGTGCGAGCTGGCGGCCGACACCCCGCAGGGCGAGGTGCGGGTCCGTCTCGTGGAGGTCGAGGCCTACCGGGGTGACGACGACCCCGGGTCCCACTGCTACCGCGGCAAGACGCCCCGCAACGAGGTCATGTGGGGCCCGGCGGGGCACCTGTACGTCTACTTCGTCTACGGCATGCACTTCTGCGCGAACATCGTCTGCCGGCAGGACGGGGTCGCCGGCGCGGTCCTCGTGCGGGCGGGGGAGGTGCTCTCCGACGTCGGTGCTGCCCACGCCCGCCGCCCCACCGCCCGGGGCCGCGACGCCGAGCTGGCGAAGGGGCCGGCCCGGCTGTGCGCCCTGCTCGGGCTCGAGCGCGAGCACAACGGCGTCGACGTGCTCGCCCCGTCCTCGCCGGTGCGCCTGTACGCCGGGACCCCGGTCCAGGACGCCGACATCCGCACCGGCCCCCGCGTCGGCGTGGCCGCGGGCCAGGAACGACCGTGGCGGTTCTGGGCCGCCGGGTCGCGGGCCGTGACCCCGTACAAGGCCGGGCGCGCCCGGCTCGAGGGTCCGGACTGGTGATCGCGGCCACACGGATCCCGGCTGCCAGACTGGACGCGTGACCGAGCTGCACATCCTCGACGACCTCGCCTGGCGGGGCCTCATCGCCCAGAGCACCGATCTCGACGCGCTGCGCCGCGACCTCGACGCGGGGATGGTCACCCTCTATTCCGGCATCGACCCGACCGCGCCGAGCGCGCACATCGGGCACCTGCTGCAGTGGCTCACGCTCGCCCGCTTCCAGCAGGCCGGCCATCGGCCGATCGCCCTGGTCGGCGGTGCCACCGGCCTGATCGGCGACCCGAAGCCCACCTCGGAGCGCAGCCTCAACGACCGCGACGTCGTCGCCGGGTGGGTCGACAAGCTCGGGGCGCAGCTGCGGCCGTTCCTCGACTTCTCGTCCCGTGCCCCCAACGCGGCGCTGCTCGTCAACAACCTCGACTGGACCGAGGGCCTGTCGGCGCTGGACTTCCTGCGCGACGTCGGCAAGCACTTCCGCGTGGGCCGGATGCTGGCCAAGGAGGCCGTGAGCCGGCGGATGGAGTCCGACGAGGGCATCAGCTATGCCGAGTTCTCCTACCAGCTGCTGCAGTCCTACGACTTCCTCGAGCTCTTCCGCCGCTACGGATGCACGATGCAGACCGGCGGCAGCGACCAGTGGGGCAACCTCACGGCGGGCACCGACCTCGTCCACCGCGTCGAGGGGCGGTCGCTGCACGCCCTCGGCACCCCGCTGATCACGAAGGCCGACGGCACGAAGTTCGGCAAGACCGAGAGCGGCACGGTGTGGCTCGACCGCGAGCTGACGAGCCCGTACGCCTTCTACCAGTTCTGGATCCAGGCCGAGGACGCGATGGTCGGCACGTACCTGCGCGCCTTCACCTGGCTCTCGCACGAGGAGATCGCCGAGCTGGAGCGGCTGACCGAGGAGAAGCCGCAGGCGCGGGAGGCCCAGCGCGCGCTCGCCCGGGCGGTGACCGCGCTGGTGCACGGCGAGGAGGAGGTGGCCCGCGCGGAGGCCGCGAGCCGCGCGCTGTTCGGGCGCGGGGAGCTCGCGGAGCTCGACGCCGACACGCTGGCGGCCGCGATGGCGGAGATCCCGTCGTACACCGCGACGCGCTCCGAGCGCCCGACGATCGTCGACCTCCTCGTGGGCAGCGGCCTGTCCACGGGCCGGGGTGCCGCGCGCCGGACGATCGCCGAGGGCGGGGCGTACGTGAACAACGCCAAGGTCGAGTCGGAGGAGTGGGAGCCGGCCGACGCCGACCTCCTGCACGGGCGCTGGCTCGTCCTGCGACGGGGCAAGCGCAACGCCGCGGGCGTCGAGCTCGCGGCCACCTGACCGGGGCGCCGGGCGTTTCGGCTGGCCATCGGTCGGGCACCTTGCTTGACCAGCGCCGACGCGCTGATCGACCCCCCCCGGTGCAGGGCAGGTTTCCGGCGTGTGTAGAGTTCACGCCATCGCAAGGAACGGGGTTGCCTCCGGGCCCTGCGAACAACTAAGTTAGGAGCTTCGCCCTCCGGAAGGCCTCACTCGGTGAGTGGGTGGTACGGTGGTGTGGTTGTCCTTTGAGAACTCAACAGTGTGCTGATTGTTTGGTGTGTTTGTCCTCGTCGGCATGGCGCCTTTTGTGGGTGTGGTGTCGTTGGGGTTTCTTTGGGTGGCCTGGTCCTTGTTTGCCA
>NZ_JAQZAL010000018.1 GCF_028737205.1 Actinomycetospora lutea
CCACGGCCAGCATGCTCGCCGACATCACGCTCAAGATTCAGGAGACACGCCCTAGAGGTGGACCAGCAGTGCAGGGCAGTCCGCGAGAATCTCGATCAACTCACCGAGGGACGGGCGGCCAGAGCCTCCCCGCCTTGACCGGGCCCGCCGTAATGCTGACATAGAGTAACCAACCTGAATCAGAATGTGCAAACCCAAGGGCACAGCGCGCGGGACGGGCACGAAGCGCACACTGCTGACCTGGATTATCCGGATCCACTCGTGCAAGCTATCACTTATGACACCGGCAGGGTTTCCGTGGGCAAGGCTCGCACTGTCAGCCGCCCTATTGGCCGCCGGCATCTTAATTTGGCGGCTGTTGGGCACGGACACTTTGAAGACACTGGTAGCAGTCACAGGGGTCGGTTTCACCGCGTGCTTGCTGTGGCTTGCTAAAGGAGTCATCAGTTGGCGTGCTGGGAGCCCGACCAATGATGCGAAAGCTGTAAGTGATGCCGCAGATCAGCTAGCGCGCGCGGTTGAGAGTTTCTGGACGAAGGAAGCTGCGCACCGCGGTCTAACGTCTCCGATGCCAATCTCGGTAAGACTCCGACTCGCTGACGAGGCGCTCTCTGCGCACCCAGCACAATGGAGGAATCTGGGTGACGTCCAGGTGCTCGAACGCGAGGCTACACTGGGAAACACGTCAAACATAGGCGATGTCTACGATAGAGTACGGACCGGCCGCCTCGTAGTGGTCGGTCCTCCTGGCGGAGGTAAAACGGCTGCGGCAGTAATGCTTCTCCTCGCCTTGCTCGAGCGCAGGAGGCCCGGCGAGCCCGTTCCCGTCCTCTTTCCGCTGTCAGCGTGGACCGAAAGTTCATCGATAGAAAGTTGGATGTCCGCCCAGCTGGCACTGTTGCATCGCGTTCCACCAGCCGTCGGCTCAGCCCTGGTCGGAGCCCGCCTCGTTATGCCCATTCTTGACGGACTCGACGAAGTACCCGAAAACCTGTTGAATGCATGCATTGCGGACATACACACGCTTAATGATCGCCTAGTCCTAACCTGCAGGACCCTCCAGTACACACGCGCGACCCAAGAGAAGGTGATGGATAGGGCAGCGGTCATCACGGTCGCGCCACTTGACCGCAAACTCGCGGCCAATTATCTACGTCATTCCGGCAGCGCAGACACACGGCGTTGGAGCCGAGTGTTGGACGCCCTCGCTCGCGCGGAGCAGAACCCGTGCCAGATCGCATTAACTAGCCCGTTGATGCTCTCCTTGGCGAGAACCGTGTTTCAGGCGTCCACCTCAGAACCTTCGATGCTGGTTGAGATGAAGTCGGTCGACGAGGTCGAATCTTTCCTACTAAGGAATCTCCTCAAGGCGGTGTACGGCCGCGATCGTGGAGACTTGTCACCAGGAGTCGCCCAGAGGTACCTCACATTCTTCTTATTGCATTCGACGGAGCTAGGACCTGGCGGTATTCGGTGGTGGCGGCTACCGGCGTGCTTACCGCACTGGACCTTCCGATTTGTGGTTAGCACGCTACTCGCGACGCTCGCTTTGGCGGTCAGCTTCCCCGTCATCGCATTGACTAACTCCCCCAAGGGTCAACTCACATCTCAAGATTCCATACTTGTGATCGTTCTTTCCTCACTTTGTGCTATCGCTGGCTTGGTGTCGAAAACAGTGCGGACTGCACCGGCGGATCAACATCGGCCATCTTTCCGCTCTGTTGGGAGCGGCCTGGTCGCAATCTCGGCGGGAACCGTAGGGACGATTGCCTGGGGTGTAGTGGCCACCTCGGCGTCCCTCTCAGACCAAATCACGGGCCTCGTGGCGGTCGTTTTGATGATCGCCTCGCTGTCTTTCGGGCTAGTTCGAATGTTCTCGGCTCCGTTGGTACGTTCGGTAACTCCGCGAGACAGCCTCCGGTCGGATGTTCGGGCCGGCCTCGTCGTCGCGGTGGTGATAGTCCTGGCAGGAGTGGCCTTGGCAGTGGTGCTCGGAAACGCGACTCAATCCGACGTTGCTGGCTACTTGGGCGGCGGCGCACTTGTTGGCTTTCTTACCGCAATTTCTCTGCTGCCGTCGAAGTGCTCAGCTGCGAACTTCTCACTAGCTTCCTTCATGCTGTCCCGAGGAGGCCGGTTGCCCCGTCGGCCGCTGCGTTTTCTCGACGATGCCTACGAACGCGGGATACTGCGTCGATCTGGCATGATCTACCAGTTCCGGCATGATCGCTTCCGCGAGTTTCTCCTTAATCCCCAAGGAGCGGAAAACGTTTCGACGGCATCGGCAGCGCTGAGGCCTACCGACGCTGCTTTCTGAACTTGACGGACCCCGAGGAGCCCCGCCCCGCGGACCGCGCTCGCACCCTGCAAAGGGTACCCCGCTTGTTGAGTACTTGAGCAGATGAGATCTAAGCGCAGCATCCGGCCGATAGCACACGAAGGAAGAAGCAAGAGAGAAAGTCAAGAATCAGCGCAAGAGCACGGAAGACGAAAGGAAAGAGGGAAGTCATAGAACACGGCCTATTATGTCGACTATTACCGTGAGTCCGCCTACGAAAGCTAGGACTTTAGCGATTCGGCCAACCCCGATCATCGGGAAGCCGTGCAGATTTAGGGGTTTGACGTCGCAGCCAATCCACCACTGGTCCCAGGCTTGCCAGTAGCCAACGCTCGTGTCAGGGAGCAAGCATTCTGTCACCATACTTGGGCTATGCGCGAGGATCGTCGTCGGGGATGGACTCGACCTCGGTAAGCGGTCCAATTTCGCTTAGCGCTTGAGCCGCAGGGAACTCCTCCGATGGGTCAAAGTCGGGTGTTCTTACACCTATTTCGCTCGCGAGCACCTCGCGATACTTGCGCAGAGAGTCCATAGCGTGGTCCAGTTGGAGTTGTTGCAGTTCTAGTGTCTCAAATGCTGTATCTCTTTGCTGCGTGTCCCACTCCTTCTTCAGTTCAAGCAGATACTTGAGTCCCCGCAGGACGCCATAGCCGAGGGCTCCGGCAGTCGCGTACGGGGTCCCTGCGACTGCTTGATGAAGGACCAAGTCCCAGGGACTTGCCAGGGACATTCGCTTCACCCGCAGGCGGGGGTATTGGTCCAAGTGCATCGCGAATCGACCCTCTAGTTCTGCAAACTCAGCCTGGATCGTCCATACACGCAGATGGAGGTGGTCTAAGTTGGAACTTTGCCGCGAAATTTGATTGAGGTATGGCCAATCTTGTAGGTCGATGCCGACCAGCAGGTTTTCGACCTCGGTCCGTTCGGTTGCTCGCGTCACCCTCGTCCTCCACCCGTCGGCACGGGGTGGAGCGTGCCATAGGTGATCAGGCTAGGGACTCCACGTATTCACTAGCCGGTACCTGAGGTGCGGGGGGACGTGGGTGCCTGGTGTGTGCCGGAACAGCCAACAGGTCCAGCCCTCAGCCGGCCAGGGTCCGGCTCAGCGGGCTGCCCCCGGCGCAACGCGGCGCGGAGACGCGGGCCAGAGGACCCCACATCACCGTTCGTGGCTCCCCGCCCCAGGCACAAGCACCCGCGGTCGCACGAGGCGAGGCACAAACTGTGCCTAGTGCGAGATCAGCAGGGTCGCTGTGACCTGGCGTGATGGGCCTGATGGGCGTGGTGGTCGCCGGCGGCGGCCAGAGATTGGTCGATGCCGGCGGGTACGTCCGGCGGGATCGGCTCAGCAGGATCGTCTCCGCCCGAATCCTGGCCGGATGGAAGGTGGCCAGTGCAGGCGCGGCCGGCGCGCACCAGGGCGAAGGAGGGGCGGTGTCGTTGGTGTCGTCGAGCCCGCCGAGTAGGTGCAGGGCGGGCTGCGGCGCGGGTGTCGCCGTCAAGTGCGGCGGCGAACATCCGCCCGGGCGGCCACGTGGGCGCGCACGGCCGCCTGAGTGCGCAAGGTGCCGGACTTGATCGTGCTCACGGCAACGCCGAACAGCTCGGCGGCCTCCTCGACCGTCAGCCCGTCAAGGTTCATCACTTCCACCACCAGCCGCTGACCACGAGGCAATGCGGCCAGTAGTTCGGGCAGGGCCGCGGCTTTGTGCGCCCGGTCGATCACCGCCGCCGACGGTTGACCCGCCTCGGTGCGCTTGGTCACGTCGTAGGGCCGATCGACGACTTGGTCTTGAAGGAGACCACCAGCGGTCTAAGCGCCCTCCGACCCCCCACCCACCGCGGCAGAGCTGCCCTTGCCGGCCTTTGGCCCCGGACGGCCGCTCCGGGCACGTGGCTGCCGGTGTTGCGTCCGCTGAAAGCAGCAGAGCTACTCGCACCCCGATGCTGGACGCCTGGTGGCGCGTCGACTTAGAGCCCATCTCCTGGTTGATGAGTTGTCGGACGCAAGCCATGGGTACTCCCGACGGACTGCCTTCCGGAAGTCATGGATTGCGGTTGAGGCTTCGTGGAGCTTGGCCTCCCAGTAGTCCCCCACGTCAGGCTCCACTTCCTCTCGATCTCGAGAGTTCCGCTACCAATGATCCGTGGGCGTCTGCACGGCATATATAGCAACGTGCATCTCGTATTCGCACTGTTCCAACGAAGGCGAAGCTGTCACAAGTACGCGAGCGCGCTGATCATGGTAAGTGTACCAAGTCTTGAGGTACCGCCACGCTGTTGCCGATCTCGCGCTGCCGGTGTCGCCGCCCGAGGCCTACGCGCTCCTCGACGCGGCGGGCGGCATCACGAACCGGATGCTCACCGCCGACGCCCTCGACGATGTTCGACCGTGCGTAACGCAGCACGGCGACAGTCTCCCCGGGCACCGTCACGAGCCTGACCTCGTCGTCGTCGTCGTCGGGAACGGGCAGGGTCTCCAGCGTCCACTTCGACGGCATGAAGAACCGGACCCGCCACCCACCGCCGTCCGCCCCGGACTGCGCGACCGGGGCGGTCATGGCGATCTCGTCGCCACCGGCCGGCTGCTGCGCCACTGGCGCCGTCATCGCGATCTCGTCGCCGCGGTGGTTCGCGCCGAAGATGTAGCGCGCCAGGCGCCGGAACCCGAGGTTCCGGGCCTGGTCCTCCTCCCCCGTGACCACCGTCTCCGCCGCGATCCGCGGCCCGTACCGCCGGAGCTCGACCCTCCCGCTCAATGGCCGACGCAGGAAGTGCGGTTCCTCCGTACCGACCCGGACTCCTCCTATCGACAACACGGACTCGACCACCTGCACGGCAAGCTTGCGGACGTCCACGCGACCCTCCTCAGAACGCTCACTGGCCTATCGCAAAAAACCCGCAACGGGCGCGGCGACGACCGGCGCGGCTGATCGACCTCTGACAGGTCGTCGTCGCACGCTCAGGTATCGCTCGCACAAGCCCAGCGAAGGTCCACGTGCATGGCCGGCCCAGTGCTCGCGCGCGGGAGGATCCAACGGGGCTCCCGACCCGGGCCGGGAAGGTCGACGGAGCGCTTCCTCGAGCCGCCCGGAGGCTTGTGATCTATAGGAGCATCAACGCCCCTGGCCGAGCGCTGCGCACCGCACCACCGCAAGTCCAGCCTCGACCACAAGGCCGTCCCCAAATGCTTGAGCCATTCCCAACCCACTCAGATCGTCCTGGCGATGCTTCGCACGACAGTGATCGCAACGCATACCGTGACTACAGTTGCTCGTTAGTGGGCCGGGTGTAACGGCAGGCGACCTCCCACCGATTCCCCTGACCGACGAAGGGGGAGAGCATGGATGTCCGCGAGCTTTGTGGATCTCGAGTGCTGCGGGTGTTGCTGGTTGGCCTCGCGCTCTGCGCCCTCGGTGCGGCGCCGGCCGCTGCTGAGGACGCACAGGCCGCGCTGCCATCGGACCCCGTAACGATCAGCTCGATCACCTATCAGGGCGACGGGTGTCCCGCCGGAACAGCCGGCACGGCGATCCGCGAGGACCTGCAGTCTGCAGAGATCATCTACGACCAATTCCTGGTAAGAGCGGGGTCGGCCGTTTCGGACAGTGCACGAAAGAGCAGTTGTCGAGTCACGCTCACTGTGCAGACCCCGACCGGATGGTCCTGGGCGGCTTCCCTTCGCCAAGCCGGGTATGTGCTGGCTCCACCGAACGTAACTGCGCGAACGACAGTTCGACTGGGCACGACCGGCGGCGGCTCGGGAGCACCGATCGGCACTGACAGCTTCGCTGGTCCTCGGGACGAAGACTATCTCGTGCAGTACGATACGGAGCCACGGCGCTCCGGCGGAACGTGCGGAGGACCGAGTTCAGCAACCTTCACTACCGAGATCGGCTTCGTCGGGAATCCCCGGCCGGACGGTGTCATGAGTGTCGACAACAGCAAGTTCGCCATCGTTGGGGTTCCCTGCTGAATGTTCGCCGTTCGCGGGCCGTTAGCTCGCCTACCGTTCAATTTGACAAGGGCCACGTTCGCGGCCCGATCGATTCGACGCCCGGCGGAATGCGGCAGCGCAGCGACGTCCACTGATCCTCTCTCTTCGCGCCACGAAGCATCGCTCATGACCGTGAATAGCAGTGCTGGCTGGCGGTGGCTCAGGCCGAATCGGCGTGACGTCGGCAACGGAGAGGTCGTGGTGGACGGGCAGAAGACGGGAGGCGTGGCGCCACCCGCCATTGGTCGAAGGCGGTGTCGGCCCCGCATCATCCCCCGCACTTCGACCACGCTTCGCGCTACTGCGAAGATGGTGGCGAGCAAGCTGGTCAGCTCGTTGAGGAGGCTTGGTGGCGGAGGATCTTGCGGAACAGCGACGCCGGGTCCGTCAACGGTTACACGAGGATCAAGCCGACGCGACACAGCTTGCTGAGCGGCGAGCCGCGGAGACCGCTCGGGCGATGGCTGACGCTAACCGGGCAGCGAGCTCTCGTCGGCGACGTCAAGCTACGGACCATGAGCTGTCACGTCTGTTTTTCGCCTGGACGAAGGCACTCGGCATCCCCGAGGTCAAGAAGTACAACCAGGGGCTTCTTGCTCGTCGCCTGAGCACCATCGTCGTGCGGGAGCAGGAAGTCGAGAGACTCGACAGGGACACGGGCGACGGCTCGGGCAACTTCCACCAACGCGATCACTGGCTGCTCGAGGATGGGCGAACCATCTCCACCGATGCCGGTCGTGTCCCCAGCAAAGACCCCCGCTACGGACGGCCTAGCGCCGCAACGCACCAAACTTACGACGACCTGCGCCAGACGATCCGACGCATCGAGGAAAGATACGAAATCATGTTCCCCCATCGATACCTTATGCGGGAATCGGAGCCCGAAGCCTGATTCAGGACAAGCGAGACTGGCGATCACGTTGCTCGAGATCGTGGTAGTCACCCTCGACCAGACCGGGTCAAAGACCTTGCTTGACCACTGTGTCCCGGTCGTCCATAAGCGGCTCTTCCGGAACTAGAGTGCGAGCCGCCCGCAGTGCAGCAAAGATCTGATCCAGTAGTTGATGGGATTGCGGAAGCCCAGGGCGCTGCGGCGTAGCGCCTCGAGCCGGCCATTGATGGCCTCGGTTGGGCCGTTGGAGGCGCGGCGATCGAAGTAGGCCAGCACATCGTCGCGGCGCCGCTGCAGGGTCCGGCCGAGCTGGGCGAGCTCCTCCAGGCCGCCCGGCAGGTCGCGGCGCAGGCTGTCGATGACCGCGGTGAGCAGACGGCGGCCGTGCTGGGGGTCGGGCTGGGCGTAGGCGTCGATGATCCGCTGGTAGGCCCACCACGTGACCTCGACCGCGGCGTGCTGCTCGGCGGCGAACACCGCGGCCAGCCGGGTCTTCTGCCTGTCGGTGAGCAGCGCGAGCCGGGTGCGCAGCACGCGGCGGACCCGGTAGAGCGGGTCGCCGGCGCGGCCGCGGTGCCCCAGGGTGTCCTGCTGCACCCGCTGGCGGCACAGGTCGAGCTTCGCGCCGGCCAAGGCGACGGTGTGGAACGGATCCATCACCGTGGTCGCGTCGGGCAACTGCTCGCTGGCGGCGGTCTTGTAGCCGCCGAACCCGTCCATCGCGACGACCTCGACCCGGTTGCGGAAGCCCTGGTCGCGGGCGGCGAGCCAGTCGCGCATCGCCGCGGCGGAGCGTCCGGGGACCAGGTCGAGCAACCGCGCAGGCCCCTGACCGGCCACGACGTCGGTGAGGTCGACGATCACGGTGACGAACCCATCGCCCTCGGTGTGGCGGGGGTGGGCCCACCGGTGCTCGTCGACCCCGATCACGCGGACGCCGTCGAGCCGAGCGCGGTCACCGGTGAGCAGGGTGCGGGTGGCGGCGACGGCGAGGCCGTTGACGGTGTCCCACGACCGCCCGAGCTCCCGCGCGACCGCCGCCACCGTCATCCGATCCACCGCCAGGCGGCGCAGCACGAACCCGCGCAGCGCCGCGTGATCGTCGACCCCGGCCGGGCCACGGTCGAGGTGTCGGCGGTGAACACCTCGCGGTCACAGCCAGAGCGAGCGCACCGGTAGCGCGGGACGCGGACCCGCAGCTGGGTCGGGTGCCCGGCCAACGGCAGGTCGGTCAGCCGCCGCTCCACGGCGTCCCGATAGCTACCGGCGACTCCACAGCCCGGGCACCTCGCCGGTCCGTGGCCTAGGAACCTTCATCATCAACTTCTCGGGGCCCGCCTCACTGCACCGACACGGCCTCACCGGCCCCGTCGCTCACGGCCTCCCGTGCACTCAATATCCGGAAGAGCCCCATAAGCGGGATCTCGGTCGAGTGGCGACCAATCGCGCTGCTCGGCCGACCGAGCGTGTCATAGAACCGGGTTATCGGCGCGCGTGGGGCTTCGATGATCCACTCCAGCGTTTGGCGCCTCCACCCCCGCTACCCGAGCCCGTAGGCCGTCGAGCGCGGAGCCGGTTTACCCGACGGCGGGGTGCCCTTTCGTGCCCGTGGCTCTGAGGTTCACTCACGAGGTTGAGCCGCGGGGCGGGAAGGTGGGCGGATGGATAGCGCAGTCACGATGCTTCCCGACCACGGCCACGCCCACGCCCACGGGATGGACTACCGCATCGATTTCCGCCCCACGGCCGCCCTCGCCACGCTCACACTGCCGCCGGGCTACACCGTGCGCGCCGAGTCCGGGGCCATGGTCTCCATGGGCGGGGACGTCACCCTGGACTCCTCGATGGAGGGCGGACTCTGGGGCGCCGTCAAACGCAGCGCGGGCGGGCGGTCCGGGTTCGTCTCGCGCTTCACCGGTCCCGGCGAGCTCGCGCTCGCCCCGCCCGCGCCCGGCGACGTCGTCCCCGTCGAGCTCACCGGGCGGCCCTACGCGATCGCCGCGCACGGCTACCTCGCCTCCTCCGACGGTGTCGAGATCGACACCGGGTGGGGCGGCGCGAAGTCATTCTTCGCTTCCCAGAGCGCGTTCGTACTCCAGGCCTCCGGCATCGGCGTCGTGCTGCTGTCCGCCTTCGGCGCTCTCGCACACCGCACTCTCGCTCCCGGCGAGCGTCACCTCGTCGACACCGGACACCTCATCGCCTGGCCCGCCGACTCCCACTACACCGTGCGTAAGGCGACACGGAGCTTGTTCCGATCGGTGACGTCGGGCGCGGGCCTGGTCGCAGAATTCACCGGCCCCGCCGACCTGCTCCTCCAGACCCGAGACCTGCGCGCTCTCGCAACCGCGCTCACGCCCCACCTACCGAAGTCGCAGGGCACGACGGAAGGCACGGACGGGTAGAGCAGCGTAACCCCGGTCGAAGTTGGTGGGCCCCGTGGGACTCGAACCCACAACCAACGGATTAAAAGTCCGTAGCTCTGACCCATTGAGCTAGAGGCCCGCGACCGCGGTGAGCCGCAGGGAGAGCGTAGCCGGGCAGCCCCGTCGACCAGCCACACGCGGGGGCCGGAGCCGGTCGCGTTGGGCCGTTCGGCGCATCCATCGTGGCGTTCGGCGAACGCCTGTGGCCGTCGGTAGACGGGAGCGCTGCGTACGCGGAGCCCCACTCGGTGCAGTCGGCCGCTCCCGTTCAGGTGAGCCCGGCGCGACGCCCGGAGCACACCTCGCTCTGTTCTCGCTGGTCAGCGCGTTGCCCCGAGATCGGGCGCCGACGCACGCTGCGACGCGCCGGGACGGGCCGCCGGGTGATCGTCCGACGCAGCGTCACCGATGGTCACCGTGAGGTCACTGTCGTGCCGCGGTGAGGAAACGAGTACGAACAGCGGTACCGGAGGTCCCGCCTCCGGGACGCACGACCGATGCGGTTGGTCGAGCATTCCCCGACACTCGACGCCTCACCGCCGCGACGGTTGCCCGCGGGCCCCGACGGAGCGCTTGACGCCTCAGGCGCGCCGGCCGCACGGAGAGGAGCCACCGACATGTCGATGGCCGTGGTCATGTCCGAGATGCCCGACGTCTGGCGCAAGGTGCTCACCGAGCACGTGCCCGACGCCCAGCAGAACTGCCACGAGTGCTTCCAGGGCGGGTCCCGCGCGAGCTGGCCGTGCCAGACCTACCGGATCGCCCAGGAGGCGAAGTGGGTCGCCGAGGGCGGCCTGCCCGGGACGGGCCCGCACGGCCCGGGGCCGAGCCGCACCAGGATCACCCCGCCGGAGCCGCAGCTCGACGCGTCGCCCTCCGGGCCCCGGGGCCGTCACGGCGACCCGCTGGAGCCCGCCCCCACGACGGGTGGCTGGGCCCTCGACGACCGCCCGCTGGCCGGCGACCCGCTCGGCGAGACCTCGAGCTCGACCGGCGAGCGTCCCTACGGGTCGACCTTCGATGCGCCCTACGGCTCGTCCTTCGGCGTCGACGACCGGCTGCACGCCTCGCGCTGGTAGCGGTTCGGCCCCCGGAGACAGGCAGGCCCCCGGAGACAGGCAGGCCCCCGGAGCGATTTCCCGTCGCCCCGGCGTGGCCGGGCGATCGGGCCCCGACTGGACTGGGGTCGGGGGCTCCGGGGGCTGGTGTCCTGCCTGGATTCGCTGGCCGCCCTGCCACGGGATCAGTGGTCACCACTGCCCGCGGACCGGCCATTCCACGGCCTTCGAGCGACTAGCTGACGGACACCTCACGAGTCCTGTCGTTCTTCAACGCTGGACCACCTCCTCTCCCGTGTGCAGCCCAACGTAGGCGCGTCGCGATCACCCCGCAAACGGCTTCCGGAGCCCGTCGTTGACAGGCAACCGATCGGTTCCCTATCGTTGGATGGGCAACCTGGAGGTTGCCTGATCGGAGTGGTGATGGACGAGGTGTTCCGCGCCCTCGCCGACCCCAGTCGGCGGGCGCTGCTCGATGCCCTGCACGACCGCGGCGGCCAGTCGCTGCGCGAGCTCGGCGAGGGTCTGGAGATGTCCCGCCAGGCCGTCGCGAAGCACCTGGGCGTGCTCGAGGACGCAGGTCTCGTCGTCACCTCGTGGCACGGGCGGGAGAAGCACCACCACCTCAACGCCGCGCCGATCAACGACGTCGCCGACCGGTGGATCCGGCGGTACGACCGGGCGCGGGCGGAGGCCCTCGCCGACCTGAGGACGGTCCTGCAGGACCACGAGGAGACCGAGATGTCCGACGACTTCGTCTACGTCACCTACATCCGCACGACGCCCGAGAAGCTCTGGCAGGCGCTCACCGAGCCGGCCTTCATCGCGCGTTACTTCGAGGGCGGCGGCCCGCAGTCGGACTGGCGCGTGGGCTCGAAGGTGCTGTGGTCGATGCAGGGCGAGGACCACCACGACTGGGACCAGCACGTGCTCGAGGCCGACCCGCC
The DNA here is from genome assembly GCF_028737205.1 of Actinomycetospora lutea. GTDB lineage: Bacteria > Actinomycetota > Actinomycetes > Mycobacteriales > Pseudonocardiaceae > Actinomycetospora > Actinomycetospora lutea. The sequence continues at coordinate 11,659 of NZ_JAQZAL010000018.1, forward strand.
GCGGCGCCTGTCCTACAGCTGGCACAACTACCAGCCCGAGATGGCCGAGATGTTCGGGTGGAGCGACGAGCGCCTCGCCGAGCTGCAGCAGGAGAAGATCTCGAAGGTCACCTTCGACATCGAGCCGGCGGGCACGTCGGTCAAGCTCACGGTCACCCACGACGACTTCGCGCCCGACAGCGAGATGCGCGCGGGCGTCGCGCAGGGCTGGCCGGCGATCCTGTCGAACCTGAAGTCCTACCTGGAGACCGGCGAGATCGCCGTCACCGGTTGACGTGCCGCCAGGCGGCGAGGTCGTCGGCGGAGCGGGTGTTGACGATCCGGTCCACCGGCACCTCGCACTCCTGCGCGCGCTCGCAGCCGAAGGGCTGCCAGTCGAGCTGGCCGGGGGCGTGCGCGTCGGTGTCGACGACGAACTCGCACCCCGCGGCCAGGGCCTGGCGCAGCAGGTCCCGCGGAGGGTCGAGCCGCTCGGGCCGCGAGTTGATCTCGACGGCCACGCCGTTCTCGATGCACGCGTCGAAGACGGCCTCGGCGTCGAACGCAGACGGCGGGCGCGTCCCCCGCCCGCCAGTGACGAGCCGGCCGGTGCAGTGGCCGAGCACGTCGACCAGCGGGTGCGACACCCCGGCGATCATGCGGGCGGTCATCAGCTCGCTCGGTGCGCGCAGCTTGGAGTGCACGCTCGCGACGACGAAGTCCAGCTCTTCGAGGAGGTCGTCGGGGGCGTCGATGTCGCCGTCCTCGAGGATGTCGACCTCGATGCCGCGCAGCAGGCGGAACGGGGCCAGCTCCTCGTTCACCTGAGCGATCACGTCGAACTGCCGCCGCCGACGCTCGGGGGTGAGGCCGTTCGCGACGGTGAGGTTCTCCGAGTGGTCGGTGAGCACCATCCACTCGTGCCCGAGGTCGCGGGCCGTGCGGGCCATCTCGAGGATGTCGCTGCCGCCGTCGGACCAGGTCGAGTGGGTGTGGCAGTCGCCCCGCAGGGCGGCGCGGATCGCGGCGCCGCCGCCGACGGGCCCGGTGTGGCGCGCCTCGAGCTCCGCGAGCGTCGTCGACGTCCCGCCGTCGAGGACCTCGGTGACGACGGCGGCGGTCTTCTTCCCGACGCCCTTGAGGTCGGTGAGGGTTCCGGCGCTGGCTCGCGTGGCAACCTCGGCGGGGTCGAGCTCGGCCAGCCGTTCGGCCGCCGAGCGGTAGGCCTTCACCCGGTAGGTCTCGGCCCGTTCACGCTCGAGGTAGAAGGCGACGGCGCGCAGGGCGGCGATCGGGTCACCGTCGACGGGCAGGGCGGTCACGTGTCCAGGGATACCCCACCCGGGACCGACGTGGGCTGCGCCACCACGGACAATCGGTGACGAGAGAGGCGATGGAGGTGGTCTGCTCGTGCGGGTGACCGGAGTCGGGCACGCGGGAATGCGTTTCGAGACCACGGGCGGCAGCGTGCTGTGCGATCCGTGGATGAACCCGACGTTCTTCGCGTCGTGGGTGCCGTTCCCCGACAACACGCAGCTGGACTGGGACGCGCTGGGGGACTGCGACTACCTCTACGTCTCCCACCTGCACCGCGACCACTTCGACGCGGAGAACCTGCGCGAGCACGTGTCGAAGGACGCGCGCGTCCTGCTGCCCGACTACCCCACCGACGAGCTCGAGAACGAGCTGCGCGAGCTGGGGTTCCGGCACTTCGTGCGCACCGAGTCGGGCGTCCCGCAGGAGCTCGACGGCGGCCTGCGTTTCATGATCACCTCGCTGAAGGGCCCCGGCGACGGGCCCATCGGCGACTCGGCGCTGTCGCTCGACGACGGCACCGCGCGCATCGTCAACCAGAACGACGCGCACCCGCTCGACATCCCCAAGCTGCTGGAGTTCGGCGCCTACGACGCGCACTTCACGCAGTTCTCCGGCGCCATCTGGTGGCCGATGGTCTACGACCTGCCCAAGCCCGCGAAGCGCGAGTTCGCGCGCCGCAAGCGCATCGGCCAGGAGGACCGGGCCATGCGCTACATCCGCGAGGTCGGGGCGTCGCACGTCTTCCCGACCGCGGGCCCGCCGTGCTTCCTCGACGACGAGCTCTTTCGCTGGAACGCGCTGGGCTACGAGGGCGTCGAGGGCGAGTCGATCTTCACGGACCAGTGGGAGTTCCTGGGCCGGATGCGGGAGCTGGGCCACTCGGCCGGATCAGGTCAACAGGGCCACCTGCTGCTGCCGGGCACGACCGCCGAGATCGGCCACGGGACCGTCGACGACCTCACGCACCCGATCCCGGACGCCGAGATCGAGACGATCTTCGGAGACAAGGAGCGCTACCTGCGCGACTTCGCCGAGCGGGTCCGGCCGGCCATCGAGTCGCAGAAGGCGGGATGGTCGGCGCCGCAGGCCGACATCCTGCGCCAGCTCAAGGAGTGGATCGAGCCGCTGATGAAGCGCGCCGACCACATGTGCGACGGCATCGGCGGCGTCGTGCGCATGGACCTGCACGGCGTGCCCGCCGACACGCCCGGCGTCGACGAGGACGGCACGCTGCCGCTCGCGTTCGACTTCACCGGCCGCGAGATCCGCGTCTGGAACGGCGAGTCGGCCCGCTACCGCTGGGGCGTCCCCGCGACGCTGGTGCAGACGAACATCGACACCGGCGAGGTCGACTGGTCGAACTCGCTGTTCCTCTCGGTGCGCTTCACCGCCACCCGCGTGGGCCAGTACAACGAGTACCTCTACACGTTCTTCAAGTGTCTGTCCGAGGAGCGGATGGACTATGTGGAGAACTGGTACGACGCGCAGAACGACGACGGCCGCGACATCGAGCTCGACGGCTGGAAGGTGCAGGCGCGCTGCCCGCACCTGTCGGCGGACCTGTCGAAGTTCGGCTCGGTCGACGGCGAGGTGCTCACCTGCTCGCTGCACAACTGGAAGTTCAACCTGCGCACCGGCCGGTGCCTGACCTCGGCGGGACACGAGATCCGCGCGGAGAAGCTGGGAGAGTAGAGGTCGTGCTGCGCATCGGTCCCCTCGAGCTGCCGACGCCGGTCGTGCTCGCGCCGATGGCGGGCATCACCAACGTCGCCTTCCGCCGGCTCTGCCGCGAGCAGGGCGCCGGGCTCTACGTCTGCGAGATGATCACTGCGCGGGCGCTGGTGGAGAAGCACCCGGGCACCGCCGAGATGATCGCCTTCGACGCCGACGAGAAGCCGCGCTCGATGCAGCTCTACGGCGTCGACCCGGTGACGATCGGGCGGGCCGTCGACCGGATCGTCGACGAGGACCTCGCCGACCACGTCGACCTCAACTTCGGCTGCCCGGTGCCCAAGGTGACGCGTCGCGGCGGCGGGGCCGCGCTGCCGTTCAAGCGGCGGCTGTTCGGCTCGATCGTGCGCACGGCCGTGGAGGCCGCCTCGCGCGGCGGGCTGCCGCTGACCGTGAAGATGCGCGTGGGGATCGACGACGACCACCTGACGTTCCTCGACGCCGGGCGCATCGCCGCCGACGCCGGGGCGGCGTCCGTCGCGCTGCACGCCCGCACGGCCTCGCAGCGCTACTCCGGGCACGCCGACTGGGACCGCATCGCCGAGCTGCGCGACGCGCTGCCCGCGAGCACGCCGGTGCTGGGCAACGGCGACATCTTCGCGGCGTCCGACGCGGTGGCGATGATGGAGAAGACCGGCTGCGACGGCGTGGTCGTCGGTCGCGGGTGCCTCGGGCGGCCGTGGCTGTTCGGCGAGCTCGAGGCGGCGCTCGCCGGGCGCCCGATCCCGACGCCGCCGACCCTCGGCGAGGTCGCCGGGGTCATGCGCCGGCACGTGGAGCTGCTCATCGCCCACCACGGCCACCACAAGGGCGTGCGCGACGCACGCAAGCACATGAGCTGGTACCTGCACGGGTTCGCGGTCGGCTCGGAGCTGCGCCGCGAGCTCGGCATGATCGACGGGCTGGAGCGGCTGGACGAGCTGCTCGCCGAGCTCGATCACGGCCTCCCGTTCCCCGCCGACGCCGACGGGCCGCGCGGACGCCAGGGTTCGCCGGCCCACGTCACCCTGCCCGAGGGCTGGCTCGACGACCCCGAGGACGACACCGTCCCGGCCGCCGCCGACGTCATGCATAGCGGCGGCTGACCCCCCTCGGCGCTACGCTTCGTACTCAGCGACGCGGGTCACGTCACGGGCAGGTCCCGCCGTCCCGGCAGGACCACCGGCGCGGGCGACTCAAGGTGGGCCGAACGGGTCGGCCGCCGGTTCGTCTACGCAGCGTCACCTGCGCCGGACGACTGAAGTTGTCGGCGACGCGGCGAACGAGCGTTACAACACGGTGATCCGGGGCGACACTGGAGGCGGGACGGAGGTGGTGTGTGTGCGGCTGGCCGGGCTGCTCCACGGACGCGGGAGCGCGGCGGTGACGGCCGCCGAGCCGGCGCGCAGCGAGGAGGCCGCGAGGCCGGCCACGCCGACGACTCCACCGGGCACGGCCGTCACCTGCGGGTTCCCCACCTCGCCGATCGTCGGCCTCGACGCCGTGCCGTCCGCGGAGACGACCCCCGACGGTCGGGCCGACCAGGCGCGGGCCCACGAGGCCGCCGCCGAGGTCCTCGCCGACCGCGGCGACTGGCGCCGGGCCTACCACCACCTCAAGGCCGCCGTCTCGCTCGTGCGCGACGAGCAGACACTTCCGGCCAGCGTGCCCGATCAGTTACGTATCGAGGTCGATCGTCTCCGGCGCGAGCGCGCCGAGGCCCGCGAGCAGAGCCGCCGCGACAGCCTCACGGCCACCTGGAACCGGCGCTACCTCGACGAGCGTCTGGGCACGCTGCGTGGCGAGCCGACCGGCGAGGCGGCCGAGCAGGTCTGCGTGGCACTGGCCGACGTCGATCACTTCAAGCAGGTCAACGACACCCACGGCCACGCGCTCGGCGACGAGGTGCTGCGCCGGCTGGTCGACCTCATGAGCGAGGGGCTCCCCGAGGACGGGTTCTGCGCCCGCTACGGCGGGGAGGAGTTCGCGCTCGTGCTGCCCGGGCTCGAGCCCGCCGAGGCCGTCCGGGTCTGCGAGGAGGCGCGCGCCCGCGTGGACGCCCACCCCTGGCACGAGATCGCCGAGGACCTGCGGGTCACCGTCAGCGTCGGGGTCGCGTGCCTCGGCGACGGCGGCTGCCCCGGGTCGCCGGGCCTGGACGCCGCGGACGCCCTGCTCTACGTCGCCAAGCGCGCCGGGCGCAACGCCGTGGCCTACCGCGACGGCGCCGACGGCGAGGTGCGCCTCGCGGGCGCCGCGGGCGGGCGACGCGGGATCGGGGCCGCCGTGCGCCGCGCGTTCCCGTCCGCGTGACGGCCTGAGCCGAAGCTGAACGTTTCCGGGGGTCGCGTGTCGCCCGGTCGAGTGGTGCCCGTTGTGTCCGGGTGTCAGCGTGGCGTAGTGGACCCCGCGCCGCCGGGACGTGATCGCGCCGTAGTATCTCGCTGCTGACCTCCACGGCCGTGGACCCTCGAGGAGTTGCGTGACCGACGACCGCGCCGGTGACCCGGTCCGGGGCTCTCGCCCCGCGACGACCGGATCCGACGCGGCCCGTTCCTCCGCCCTCTCGGGGACGGCCTCGGCACCCTTCCGCATCCCCGTCGCGACACCGGTCGCGGACCGCCGCCCGACGATGGTCCGGCTGACGCGGCGCAGCGGTCCGCGTCTCGGCCTGCGCCCGCCCGGCGCGGCGCTGGTGACCGCGCCGACCCCGGCCCCGGCGGGGCGCACCCCGCCGGCGACACCGTCGTCGGGCATCCCGTCGCCGGCGGCCGCGCCGGCACCGTCGACCCGCGCGCCCGTGGACGCCGTCACCCTGCCCGCGGGGCGCGTGCCCGCGCGGGCGGTGCCCGGTGAGCCCGCCCGGCCCGCCGCCGTGGAGCTCGTGGAGCCCGCGGAGCCCCCGACCGACGCCGTCCCCGAGCCCCCGGCGGCCGAGCCGCCCGCCCCGCGCGCGGTGCTGCCCCTGACGGTGACCTCGACACCCCCGGACCCGACGCCCCCGGGCCCGGCGACCCCCGACCCGACGCCCCCGGACCCGACGCCCCCGGACCCGGCGACCCCCGACGACCCGCCGGCGTCGGTACCCGCGAGCAGCCCGTCGCCGCCCGCGGAGGAACGCCGCCACCCGGCCGCCGAGGCGCGGGTGGGCGAGGCCGACTACGCGGCGACGTCGGCCGTGCTCGCATCGGCGGGCGCGCGCCTGGCGACCTGGCGCCGCGGCTGGACCGGGCCGCGGGTGCTGCGGCTGATGACCGCGACGTGCGCGGTGCTCGTGGTCGTGGTGTGCGGGCTCGGCTGGGGCGCCGCGTCGTGGGTCGAGGCGGCGGTGCGGCAGATCGGCGCGCTCGACCCGAACTCGCCGGCCATCCAGAACGCCGCCGCGCAGGCCGGCGACCAGAACTTCCTGGTCGTCGGCTCGGACAGCCGGGCGGGGGCGCCGCCCTCGGAGGACGCCGGCGACACCGCCGAGGTCCCGGGCGCGCGCACCGACACGATCATGATCGTGCACGTCCCCGAGGACCGCTCGGGCGTCACGGTCGTCTCGTTCCCCCGCGACCTGGAGATCACCCGACCGGCCTGCGAGCGCTGGGACCCGGTGACCGGCGCGTACTCGCCCCAGATGCTCCCGCGCGCGCCGCGGGTCAAGCTCAACTCCGCGTACGCGGCGGGTGGCCCGCGCTGCGTCACGCGCGCCGTCCAGGAGCTGTCGGGGCTGGCGATCAACCGCTTCCTGGGCGTCGACTTCCAGGGCTTCCAGGGCATGGTCGACTCGGTGCGCGGGGTGCCGATCTGCGTCGAGCGCCCGGTGCGGGACTCGGTGCTCGGTCCGATCATCACCCAGGCCGGCCCCACGGTCCTCACCGGCCAGCAGGCCCTGGACTACGTGCGCGCCCGCCACGTCGAGGGCGATCCGTCCAGCGACTACGGCCGCATCCAGCGCCAGCAGCGCTTCCTCGGCGCCCTGCTGCGCTCGGTGCTGTCGGCGGGCACGGTGCTCGACCCGGGACGGTTGAACGGGCTGGTCGAGGCGGTCTCGCGGTCGACGTTCGGCGAGAACATCGGGTCCGACCAGCTGCTCACGCTCACGCAGTCGCTCGGCAGCCTCGACCCGAACTCGGTCGCCTTCGTCACCGTCCCCACCACGGGCATCGCCAACGACCGCGGCAACGAGGTCCTGCGCCCGGCCGAGGAGCGCGCGATGTTCACCGCGATCATCGAGGGCCGCCCGCTGCCCGGGGCTCCGGGCGCCCCCGCCGCGCCGGCGCCCGCGCCCGTCGACGTCCGCCTGGTCGACGGTCGGTCCCCGGCCGACGGGGACGGCGGTGACGGCGGGGACGGCGATGAGGAGTCCGAGGACGGCGGCTCGTCGTCGGATCCGTCCGCCGCCTCGATCGCGGAACGGCTGCGCGGCGCGGGCTTCGGGGTCGTCACCGACGACAGCGGCTCGTCGCCGGACGGGCGCGGGACGTCGATCCGGTACTCCCCCGACCAGTCGGTCGCCGCGCAGGTCCTCGCCGCCGCGGTCCCGGGCGCGATCCTCGAGCCGACGGCGTCGGGCAACGGCACGCTGACCCTCGTCCTCGGGGACGACTTCGACGGGCGCGTGCGCTCCGGGCCCGGGAGCGCGGACGGCGCCCCCGCCGCGCCGGTGAACCCGACGATCACCGCGGCCGACGCCTCCTGCGCGTAGACCCGAGCGACGACCGTCACGCCCCTGACGAGGGGTTTCCCCGGTCTCGTTCATCCCCGGTTCACGCCACGGTCGGATGCGCGTCCGCGGATCCGCGTAGGTTGCGGCGCATGCGCGCGGCCTACCACGAGAAGCTCGACGCCCTGTCCGGCGAGCTGGCCGAGATGTCCCTCATGGCCGGTGAGGCCATGAAGAAGGCGACGAGCGCCCTCCTCGAGGGCGACCTCGACCTCGCCGAAGAGGTCATCTCGGAGGACAGCAAGATCGATGCCCTGCGCAGCCAGGCCGAGGAGCAGGCGTTCGGGCTCCTCGCCCTGCAGGCGCCCGTCGCCGGTGACCTCCGGTCGGTCATCGCGGCCATCCACTCCGCGGGCGACCTCGAGCGGATGGGCGACCTCGCCCTCCACGTCGCCAAGGCGGCCCGCCGGCGGCACCCCGCCAAGGTCCTGCCCGAGGACGTCACCCCCTACTTCGCCGAGATGGGCCGGGTCGCCCTCGACCTCGCCCAGGACGCCCGCCAGGTCATCCTGACCCGCGACATCGAGCTCGCGTTCACCATGGAGTCCGACGACGACGCCATGGACGACCTGCACCGCCACCTGTTCACCCTGCTGCTGAGCAAGGAGTGGCCGAGCGGCGTCGCGCCGGCCATCGACGTGACCCTGCTGGGCCGCTTCTACGAGCGGTTCGCCGACCACGCCGTCGCCGTGGCCCGCCGCGTCGTCTTCATGGTCACCGGCAAGATGCCCAACACCCCCGAGGCCTGAGCGCCCGACCCACCCCGGAACGACGAGAGCCCCTCCCGCGCGGTGCGGGAGGGGCTCTGTCGTCGTGCCGAGCCGGTCACGACCCGTTGCGCTCCTTCGTCGCGCAGCGTGTCGGCTGCGGCGCCACGCTCCGGTCGGCGCGCACCAGGCGACTATCCGAAGCGGCCCGAGATGTAGTCCTCGGTGGCCTGCTCCTTCGGGTTCGAGAAGATCTTCTCGGTGTCGTCGATCTCCACGAGCTTGCCGGGCTTGCCGGTGGCCTCGAGGTTGAAGAAGGCCGTCTGGTCGCTCACCCGGGCCGCCTGCTGCATGTTGTGGGTGACGATGACGATCGTGTAGTCCTTCTTGAGGTCCGCGATGAGGTCCTCGATCGCCAGCGTCGAGATCGGGTCGAGCGCCGAGCAGGGCTCGTCCATCAGCAGCACGTCGGGCGCCACCGCGATCGCGCGGGCGATGCACAGGCGCTGCTGCTGACCGCCGGAGAGGCCGCCGCCGGGCTTGTCGAGCCGGCCAGACACCTCCTTCCAGAGGTTCGCTCCGCGCAGCGAGGCCTCGCAGACCTCGTCGAGCTTCTTCTTGTCCCGCACGCCCGCGAGCTTGAGCCCGGCCACGACGTTGTCGCGGATGGACATCGTCGGGAACGGGTTGGGGCGCTGGAACACCATGCCGATCGTGCGGCGGACGGCGACCGCGTCGGCGCCGCGGTCGTAGATGTCCTCGCCGTCGAGGAGCACCTCGCCGTCGACGCGGGCGCCGGGGATCTCCTCGTGCATGCGGTTGAGCGTGCGCAGCACCGTGGACTTGCCACAGCCCGAGGGGCCGATGAACGACGTCACGCTGCGCGGGGCCACGGACAGGTTCACGCCCGCCACGGCGTGGAAGTCGCCGTAGTAGATGTCGACGTCCTTCAGGTCGAGACGCTTGGCCACGGGGTTCCCTCTACTTCGAGATGGCGGAGAAGCGCGACACGACGCTCGCCCCGAGCTGCAGGATCATGATGATGAGGATCAGCGTGAGCGCGGCGCCCCAGATGCGGTACTGGCCGGCGGGCTCCGGGTTCGACAGCTCCGAGAACATCAGCAGCGGCAGCGAGGCCATGTTGCCGGAGAACGGGTCGAAGTTGATCGACTGCGAGTAGCCGACCAGCACCAGCACCGGCGCGGTCTCGCCCATGACGCGCGCGAGCGCCAGCATGACGCCGGTGACGGTGCCCGACAGCGCGGTCGGCAGGACGATGCGGATGATCGTCTTCCACTTCGGGATGCCGAGGGCGTAGGACGCCTCGCGGAGCTCGTCGGGCACCAGCCGCAGCATCTCCTCGGTGTTGCGGATGACCACCGGGAGCATGAGCAGCACCAGGGCCAGCGACACCATGAAGGCGCTCTGGACGCCGCCCATGATCGAGATGAAGGCCGCGAAGACGAACAGCGCGGCGACGATCGACGGGACGCCGGCGAGGATGTCGACCATGAAGCTGGTCGTCCTCGCCAGGCGCCCGCGGCCGTACTCGACGAGGTAGACCGCGGCGGCGATGCCGATCGGGACCGCGATCACCGCGGCGAGCAGCGCCTGGATCAGCGTGCCGTAGATCGCGTGGTAGACGCCGCCCGCGTAGGACTCCGGCAGCACGCCGTTGAGCGAGCGGCCCCACCAGTCCGCGGACAGGATCGCGCCGACGCCGCGCCCGACGACCGTCACGAGCACCCACACCAGGGGCACGAGGGCGATGAGGAACGCGAGCGTGACCAGCACGGTCGCGGCGTGGTTCTTGATCTTCCGGCCCGTGCTGAGGGCCTGGAAGGTGGGCCCGTTCGCGGGCCGGTCCGGGGCGTCGAGGCCGGTCGCGGTGCCCGATGGTCCGGCTCCGCTGCGCTGCGCGTCCGCGCTCATCAGCCGTTCACCTTCCCGCCGGCGACCACGCGGGCGATCGCGTTGACCACGAAGGTCAGGACGAACAGGACGAGGCCGGCGGCGATGTACGCGCCGGTGGGCAGCGGCTGGCTGAACTCCGAGGCCGCCGAGGCGATCAGCGAGGCGAACGTGTAGCCGCCGTCGAACAGGCTGAAGTTCGAGGGCGTCGTCGCGGCCCGGATGACGATGAGGACCGCGATGGTCTCGCCGAGCGCGCGCCCGAGGCCGAGCATCGAGCCCGCGATGTAACCGCTGCGCCCGTAGGGCAGCACGGCCATGCGGATGACCTCCCAGCGGGTGGCCCCGAGCGCCTGCGCCGCCTCGATGTGGAAGCGCGGGGTCTGGGAGAACACCTCGCGGGTGACCGCCGTGATGATCGGCAGGATCATCACCGCCAGCACGACCCCGCCGGTGAAGATCGTCCCGGTGAGCACCGGCAGGTTGCCCGGGGCGAACAGGAAGAACCACCCGAGGTTGCCCTGGAGCCACTCGGCGATCGGCAGCAGTGCGGGAGCGAGGACCGCGATGCCCCACAGGCCGTAGATGATCGACGGCACCGCCGCGAGCAGGTCGATGATGTAGGCGAACGGACGCGAGATCCGCCGCGGCGTGTACTGGGTCAGGAAGAGCGCGATGCCCATGGCGACGGGCATCGCGATCAGCAGGGCGAACAGCGACGACAGCAGCGTGACCACGAGCAGGTCGCGGATGCCGAAGTTGAGGTTCGCCGCGTCGCGGGTGTCGAACACCGGCGACGTGAAGAAGTTGGCGTTGTTGGCCAGCAGCGAGGGCACCGCCTGCACGAGCAGGAAGAGCCCGATCGCGGCGACGGCCGCGACGACGAGGAGGCCGGACCCCGAGGTCAGCCCCCGGAAGATCCGCTCACCGCGTCCTCGGATGGGCGACCCCTGGGACCGCTCACGAGCAGGGTCGGGTGCGGTCACGGTGTCGATGGTGGCCGACCCGGCCGCGGAGGTCTCGTCCTGAGAGCTCCGCGACGGGGCCTGCTCCGTGGTGCGTTCGGTCACAGCCGGGGTTCCGTCCGCCTCGTCGTCGCTGTCGATCGGTCTCGCCGGTCCTTACCGGATGGCCCTACTGGATCGCATTGACCGCGGTGGTCAGCCGCTGCTTGAACTGGTCGGGCAGCGGCACGTAGCCGGCCTCCGGCAGGGCCTGCTGCGCGTTCGGCGAGAGCGCGGTCGACAGGAACGCCCGGACCGCGAGGGCGGTCTGGTCGTCCGCGTAGTTCGAGCAGACGATCTCGTAGGTCGCCAGCGCGATCGGGTACGCGCCCGGGGCGCTCGCCTGGTAGAGGCTGTCCAGGTTCAGCTTGAGGTCGTTGCCCTGACCGGAGACCTGGACGTTGTCGATCGCCGCGCCGACCGACTCGGGGGTGAGGGCGACCGGGGCGCCGCCGCCCGAGTTGACGATCTGCGCCATCGCCAGACCGCCGCGCTGGGCGAACGACGCCTCGACGTAGGTGATCGAGTTCGGGGTGTTCTTGGTGGCGTCCGCGACACCCTGGCTGCCGCGGGCGCCGGCGCCCACGCCGCCGTTGAAGGTCTGCGCGGCCTCCTTGCCGTAGGCGCCGTTCGAGGCGGCCACCAGGTACTTCTGGAAGTTCTCGGTGGTGCCCGACTCGTCGGAGCGGAAGTTCACGACGATCGGCGCGGCCGGGAGCGCCTTGCCCGGGTTGAGCGCGGCGACGGCCGGGTCGTTCCAGGTGGTGATCTGCCCGTTGAAGATGCGGGCGGTGGTGGGGCCGTCGAGCACGAGGTCGGTGACGCCCGCGACGTTGTAGGCCACCGCGACCGGCCCGAAGACCAGCGGCAGGTTCCACGCCGGCGAGGCGCAGCGCTGCTGGGCGCGGGTGGTCTCGTCGCCGTCCTTGAGCGCGGAGTCCGAGCCGGCGAAGTCGGTCTGGCCGCCGAGGAACTCGTTGCGGCCCGCACCGGAGCCGCTGGGGGTGTAGTTCAGCGTCTGCCCCTGGCAGGTCTGCTGGTACGTCGCCACGAAACGGGTCATGGCGTTGTTCTGGGCCGACGAGCCGCTCGAGCGCAGGTCCGGCTTGCCGCCGCACTGCACGCCCTGGACCGCGGTGACCCCGCCGCCACCAGCGTTCTCGTCGCTGCCGCACGCGCCGAGCACGAGCGCCGACGCGGCGATCAGACCGACCGCCGCCACGCGCCGCTGATACCTCACAGAGAGTCCTCCGAGTCCGTTGTGCCCACCTCGATGCGGGCGCGTCGCGGCGCGAGGTCCCGCACCACCGCACGGCAGGCTAGGCAGGCGGGATGGACGACCGGAGCTGGCAAGGTGAACGCAGGATGAACGCGACCGGTGACGGACAACCGATCGGGGATCAGCTGCGACGCCGGTCACATCTAGTGATCATCGCTGGTAGGAGACGTCGACCGCGTCACGTTCGAAGCCGAGACGGCGGTACGTCGCGATCGCCGGGGCGTTGTCGCCCTCCACGTACAGGAGGGTGGTGCGCAGTCCGCGACCGGCCAGGTGGTGGAGGCCCGCGAGGGTGAGCGCGCGCCCCAGACCGCGCCCCTGCGCGGCCGGGTCGACACCCACGACGTAGACCTCGCCGAGGGGCTCGGGGACGGTCGCGGAGACCTCGTGGACCTTCGTGAAGTGGAAGCCGAGCAGGTCCCCGGTGGCCGTGTCCCACGCCAGCAGGACGCCCGCGGCGTCGAACCACGACTCGGCCTCGATCTCGGCGACGTCGGCGCGCGTCCACCCGCTCTGCTCCGGGTGCCAGGAGAAGGCGCGGTTGTTGACGGCGACGACGGCGTCCTCGTCGCGGCCGACCCGCAACGGGTCGATCGTGACGCCCTCGGGCACGACGAGCTCGGGCAGCGGCGGCGCCTCGTGGCCCGGCGCCGGGCGGCGCATCCGCCAGAGCTCGCGAACGCGCCGGCGCCCGACGCGCTCGGCCAGGCGCGCGGCGCCCGGGTGGTCGCCGTGGGCCCAGAAGCGGGCACCGGGCGACTCCTGCAGGACCGCGTCGACCACGGCGGCGCCGACGCCCCGGCGGCGGCGCTCCGGGAGCACGGCCAGCTCGGCGACCGGGTCGTCGAGGTCCTCGGCGTCGAGCAGCGCGTAGCCGACGAGGTCGGTTCCGTCGTGCACGAGCAGGTGCCGCGAGCGGGGCCGTCCGCCGGCCCCCCCGAGGGCGGCGATGTCGCGCCGCGCGGGCTCGGCGAACGCGTCGACCCCGTCCGCGGCGGCGACGGCGGACACGAGCGCGCGGACCCGGTCGGCCTCCTGCGGCGTCGGCGTCGACGACCACCGGCTGGTGAGCACGGACGGGACCGTAGCGCGTCCCGGGGCCACGGGGCGGGGTCAGACGCCCCGGGCCCACGCGGCCGGCCGGACCACCCGCGGGTCGTCCCGGGTCCCGGACGGGCGGGGTACGGGCGTGGCCGGCACCCGGGCTCGTCCGGACGCGTCCTCCTCGTCCGCCCCGGCGCGGTCGCCGGCGCGCTCGTCGCCGGTGTCGTCGCCGTGCCGGGTCGTGCCGAGCACGCCGCGCACCGGGCGCACGAACTTGTACCCGACGTTGCGCACGGTGCCGATGAGCTGCTCGTGCTCGGGGCCGAGCTTCGCGCGCAGGCGCCGCACGTGGACGTCGACGGTGCGCGTGCCGCCGAAGAAGTCGTAGCCCCAGACCTCCTGCAGCAGCTGCGCGCGGGTGAACACCCGGCCGGCGTGCTGGGCGAGGTACTTGAGGAGCTCGAACTCCTTGTAGGTGAGGTCGAGCGGGCGCCCGCGCAGGCGCGCGGTGTAGGTGGACTCGTCGATGACGAGCTCGCCCAGCACCAGCGCGCCCTCGACGCCGGCGCCGTCCGAGGCGCGCCGGGCCCGCAGGAGACGCAGGCGGGCGTCGACCTCGGCCGGCCCGGCACCGGGCAGCAGCACCTCGTCGACGCCCCACTCGAGGGACACGGCGACGAGCCCGCCCTCGGTGAGCACGGCGATGACCGGGACGTCCAGGCCGGTGGAGCCCAGCAGGCGGCAGAGGCTGCGGGCGGCGGCGAGGTCGTGACGGGCGTCGACCAGCACGGCGTCGTGCGGGCCGGCATCGAGCAGGGCCGCGACCTCGGGGGCCGCGGTCCGGAGTCCGTGGGGTAGCAGGGCCAGCGACGGCAACACTGACGTCGGCTCGGGGTCGGCGGTGAGCAGCAGCAGCTCCACGCTTGTCTCCCTCCGCGATCGTGGGGAGAACGATAGACCAGTTCACCGCGCCGTCACCCGCGCGCGCGGTCGACGTCACTCGGTCCACCCGCGCGTGCTGACCGCTGCTGCCGACCACTGCTGCCGACCACCGACGGGCACCCCACGATCCGCGGGCTACGCTGCGGGAACGCGGGAGGGGGTCGGGTGACGGGCTGGATGGTCGTGGCCGTGGTGGCGGTCGTGGCGGTGGTGCTCCTCGCCGGCCTCGCGGTCGTGGTCGCCCGGCGGCGTCGCCGCCCGGACCCGGCCGCGGCGCCCGCCGGCGACGCCGGGCCCGAGGGCACGCGCCGCGACCTGCGGGCCGTGGCCCCGCGCCCCGGCACCGCGGTCAGCGGTGTCCTCCCCCGCGACCTCGCCGCCCCGCCCGGCGGCCTCGCGCTGCTGCAGCTCTCCTCGCAGTTCTGCGCCGACTGCCGCGCCTCGCGCGCCGTGCTCACCGACGTCGCCTCCGAGCACCACGGGGTCACGGTGCGGGAGGTCGACGTCGCGATGCGCCCCGAGCTCGTGCGGCTGCTGGGCATCCGGCGCACGCCGACCACGCTGGTCGCGGACCCGTCCGGGGTCGAGCTCGCCCGCATCGTCGGGGTGCCCCGTCGGGCGGATCTGCTGGAGGCCCTCGCCCCGTACCGGCGGACCGGGTGACCGGGACGGACGACCCGAGGTGACATCACCCTCGGTCGACGCCCGAATCTTCGGTAGCGTGGCGGCCGTGAACGGAGGGCTCACCCAGCGGCGCACGGTCGACCTGTGCCGCCTCGACGCCAGCCTCTGTCGCTGACCCCTCCCGGCCGACGTCGCGCCGGACCGTTCACCTGATCGCGTCTCCGCGCGTCTCCGCAGGTCCCGGTCGCGAGCGTTGCCGACGACGCAGGCACGGTCCCGAGAACCCGAGAACCCATCCGAGGAGTACCGCACATGAGCCGCCAGGACGCCCTGGTCGACGCCGACTGGGCCGAGCAGAACCTCGACGCCCCGAACACGGTCTTCGTCGAGGTCGACGAAGACACCACCGCCTACGACGGGGGGCACATCCCCGGCGCGGTCAAGCTCGACTGGAGGACCGAGCTCCAGGACCCGGTGCGTCGCGACTTCGTCGACAAGGCCGGCTTCGAGAAGCTGCTGTCGTCGAAGGGCATCGCCAACGACGACACCGTCATCCTCTACGGCGGCAACAACAACTGGTTCGCCGCGTACGCGTACTGGTACTTCAAGCTCTACGGCCACCAGGCCGTGAAGCTGCTCGACGGCGGCCGCAAGAAGTGGGAGCTCGACGGGCGCAAGCTGGACACCGAGATCCCGCAGCGCTCGCAGACCAGCTACACCGCCCAGGAGCAGGACACCTCGATCCGCGCGTTCCGCGACGAGGTCGTCAACGCGATCGGCTCCAAGAACCTCGTCGACGTCCGCTCGCCCGACGAGTTCTCCGGCAAGCTCCTCGCCCCGGCGCACCTCCCGCAGGAGCAGGCGCAGCGCGGCGGCCACATCCCCTCGGCGCTCAACGTGCCGTGGTCGAAGGCCGCGAACGAGGACGGCACCTTCAAGTCGGACGACGAGCTGCGCAAGCTCTACGAGGCCGAGGGCCTCGACTCCTCGCGCCCGACCATCGCCTACTGCCGCATCGGCGAGCGCAGCTCGCACTCGTGGTTCGCCCTGCACGAGCTGCTCGGCGAGACCGACGTCAAGAACTACGACGGCAGCTGGACCGAGTACGGCTCGCTGATCGGCGTGCCGATCGAGACCGGGGACGGTAAGGCCTGATGTGCAGCGCTCCTGAGCAGACCGCCGAGCTGCCCGAGGGCACCGACCTCTCCAAGGAGTCGGTGCTCGTCGGCAAGGTGACCGCCGACGGCTCGCCCGTCGGCGGGGCCTACGTCCGGCTCCTCGACCGCACCGGCGAGTTCACCGCCGAGGTCGTCGCGTCCGCCACCGGCGACTACCGCTTCTACGCGGCCCCGGGCACCTGGACCGTCCGCGCGCTCTCGCGCTCGGGCAACGGGCAGACCGAGGTCGCCGTCGGCGGCCCGGGCCTGTTCACCAACGAGGTCCGGGTGGCCTGAGCCCTCCGGCGACCCGCCGCCCGTCCCACCCCGCACGGGTGGGGCGGGCGGTGTCGTTAGGGTGGTCGGCGTGGCGTGGTTCTTCACCGTGGTGCTCGCCGCGTGCAGCGCCGGCATCCTCGGCGCCGGCGTGGCGCTGACGCGCCGACTGTTCCGCGACGAGCTCATCACCGGCTCCGACGAGAACGGTCGAGCTCCCCTATCGGCGTGCTCCTCTGGACGCTCCGTCTCCCCCGACGCCCAGGAGACGCGATGACCGAGCCGACGGAGAACGCCGCGGACCTGCCCGAGGGCACCAGCGGCAACGAGGCGATCCGGGCCGCCGAGGAGCGCGCGCAGCACACCCGCGACGCGAACCTCCCGGCGTGGCCCGACCTGCCGGTCGAGAACGACACCGCGAACCTGCGGCTCGGTCCCGACCTCAACGACGCCCTGCTGGGCCTGCTGCCGCTCGTCGGGGTGTGGCGCGGCGAGGGCGAGGTCGTCTACCCGACGATCGACGGCCCGTTCCACTTCGGCCAGCAGATCACCGTCGCCCACGACGGCCGCCCGTTCCTGACGTGGGAGGCCCGCGCCTGGATCCTCGACGGTCCCGGCGGCGCCGTGGTGCGCCCCGCCGCCCGCGAGTCCGGCTTCTGGCGCGCCCAGGACGACGGCACGATCGAGCTCCTGCTGACCCACCACACCGGGATCGTCGAGCTCTACTACGGCGCGAGCCGGACGCAGACGTCGTGGGAGCTGCAGACCGACGCGATCGCCCGGACGTCCACCGCGAAGGACGTCGTCGGCGCGACCCGCCTCTACGGCATCGTCGACAACGGCGACCTCGCCTACGTCGAGGAGCGCGCCATGGAGGGCCAGCCGATGCAGCCGCACACCTCCGCCCGCCTGCGCCGCATCGTCGGTTGAGTTGGACGTCGTCCCGGCCGGGCCGGAGGCGCTGCTGATCGACCTCGACGGGCTCGACGAGGTCGCCGCCGTCGGCGCCGCCCTGCGCGACGCGCTCGACCGGGGCGAGCTGCCGGGGGTCGTCGACGTCGTGCCCGCCGCGCGCACGGTGCTGGTGACGGCGCCGGGCGCGCGGGACTCGCTGCGCGCGGTCCGGACGCTGCTCGAGCACGTCGACCCGACCGCCGTCCCCGACCGGGATGCCGCGGGCACCGTGGAGCTGCCGGTCGTCTACGACGGCGAGGACCTCGAGCTCGTCGCCCGCGACGCCGGCTGGTCGACCGACGACGTGGTCGCCGCCCACACCGGCGCCGAGCTCACGGTGGCGTTCGGCGGCTTCGCGCCGGGCTTCGCCTACCTCTCCGGGCTGCCCGAGGCCCTCCGGCAGCCGCGGCTCGACACCCCGCGCCCGCGCATCCCGGCGGGGTCGGTGGGCGTGGCCGGCGAGTTCGGCGGCGTGTACCCCCGCACGTCCCCCGGCGGCTGGCGTCTGATCGGGCGCCTGACCGACGACGCGCCGGTCCTCTTCGACCCCGACCGCGACCCGCCGGCGCTGCTCGTGCCGGGGACCACGGTCCGCTTCCGCGACGCGGGGCGCCCGTGACCCGCGAGCTCGTCGTCGAGGAGGTCGGCCCGCAGGCCCTGGTGGTCGACCGCGGCCGACCCGGGTGGGCGCACATCGGCGTCCCGCCCGCCGGCGCGCTCGACGGCCCGGCGCATGCGCTGGCGCAGCGCCTGGTCGGCAACCCGCCCGAGGCCGCCGGCCTGGAGATCCTCCTCGGCGGGCTCGCCCTGCGCGTCACCGGGGCGGCCACCCTCGCGCTGACCGGGCCGCCCGGCGGGCTGCGGGTCCGTCGCGCCGGTGCCCCCGAGCGCGTCGCCGCCTCGCACCAGGCCGTGCACGTCGCCGCCGGGGACGTCGTCGTCGTGCCCGCGCCTGCCACCGGCCTGCGCGGCTACCTCGCGGTGGGCGGCGGGGTCGCCGTCGCCGCCGTGCTCGGCAGCCGCAGCGCCGACACCCTCTCCGGGCTCGGGCCGGCACCGCTCGAGGTCGGGACGCGCCTGCCCGTCGGCCCGCCGACCGCGATCCCGCCCCACGGGACGGGAGCGGTCGGGGTCTCCGTCGCGCCCGACGCCGTGCGGGTCCGCCTGCACCTGGGGCCGCGGGCGGACTGGATCGACGACGCCGCCGACCGGCTGCGCACCGGGACCTGGACCGTCGCGCCGACCGGCGACCGGGTGGGCGTGCGGCTCGAGGGCCCGGCCCTCGAGCGGGCCGACGCCCGGCGGGGCGAGGAGCTGCGCAGCGAGGGCCTGGTCGGCGGCGCGGTGCAGGTCCCGCCCGACGGGCAGCCGGTGGTGTTCCTCGCCGACCACCCGACGACCGGCGGCTACCCCGTGGTCGGCGTGGTCGACCCGGCCGAGCTCGCGGCGTTCGCGCAGCTGCGCCCGGGGTCGTCGGTGCGGTTCTCGCCGGTGGCCACGCCGCCGCCCGCCTGAGTCACCCCGGGGAGCAGGCCGAGGCTGCGCGCCACGGCCGTCGCGAGGTCGCCCTCGTCCCGGCCGACGAGCCGGGCCACCTGCGCCGGGCTGAGGCCCGCGCGCAGCAGGGCCGTGACGTCGCCCTCGCCGGGCGCGGTGTCGTCGCGGCCCGCGGCGTCGAGCGCGGCGATCGCGGCCTGCGGGTCGCGGAGCAGCACACCGAGCAGCCGGTCCTTGGCGGACTCCGCCGCGTCCGGCCTCGGGTCGGCGGTGGTGTCGGCGGTGGTCGTGTCGGCGGTGCTGTCCGGGGTGCCCGCGGCGGCGTGGCGGGGCCGGTGGGGCCCGGGGTCAGGGGTGGCGGACGCGCCGGAGGGGACCGACGGCGCGTACGGCCGGTGGAGCGCCGCGGGCCGGCCCGGCTCGGCGGGCTCGGGGCGGTCCGTCCCGCCGGCGGCGGCGACCTGCTCGGCGGCCGGCTCCGCGTCGTGCGTCGGCTCCGCCGCGAGGCGGGCGCGGATGGTGTCGACGTCGAGCGGCGCGGTGTCGGGCTGGGCGTACCGCGTCGCCGCGTCGGCCTCGGGGCGCCCCGGCACCGTCGACACCGCCCGCCGCGTCGAGACCCGGACGAGCTCCTCGACCGGGGTCGGGCCGGTCCACGGCGCGTCCGGGTTCGGGCGGCTCGCCTCGAGCGCCGGCGGCGGCCACGCCGCGGCGGCCGCCGCCCGGCGGGCACGGCGGCGCCGGGCCGCGGCGAGCACCAGCAGCAGGATCGCGACGACCACGAGGACGGCGGCCACGACGATCCAGGTGATCGGGGACTCGAGCACGCCCATGTCGGAGCACAGTACGCCGTCCGGAGTCACCTCGCGGGCGTCGCCGGTCACGGACCGTCGATCGGGTCACCCGTCTGCCGCACGCTCCGGGGCAGACGGGGTGACCTGCGTGGGTCCGGACGCCGGGTCGGCGCCCTCGGTGACGTCGGCCTCGGTCCGGGGCTCCGCGGGGGTCTGGGCGCCGGTCCCGGGGGCGACGGCCGGGACGGCGTCGGCGGTGTCGGCCGCGGTGTCGGCCGCGGTGCCGGCCGTGTCGGCGGCGTCGGCGGGCGCGTCGGCGGCCGCCACGGTCACGGTGTCCTCGGCCCCGGGGTCGCCACCGACCCCGGGCGGCCCGACGGGCGGGGCGGCGCCGTACGGCGCCGGCGGGCGGGGCCCGGGCGGCCCGGGCGGACGACCGGGCCCGCGCCAGGGACCGCCGGGACCGGGGGGCCCGGACGGGCGCGGCGGGCCGGGCGGCACCGCGGACGGGCGCACCGGGCCGGACACGATGTCGTCGAGACGCCCGCGCAGCCGCACCAGCTCATCGACGACGGCGTCGCGCTGCGCGCGCAGGTCCGCCAGCGCCGCGCGCGACTCGGCGTGCTCGGCCAGCAGCGACTCGGCGGCCTTGCTGCGGACCAGCTGCGCCTCCTGCTCGGCGGCCTGGAGGATGCCGCGCAGGCGGTCGTTGAAGGCGCCGACCATGTCGGGGTTGCCGGCACCCGGGTCGTCGGCGGAGGCCGACCGCCGGGCCTCGGGCAGGGTGTCGGACACGCGGCCCTCGAGGGCGGACGCGTCCGCGGCGCCGGGCCCGTTGCGCCGGCGCTCCCGCACCGCGAGCTGGGCCCGCAGCTGCGCGTTCATCCGGCGCAGGCCGGCCACGTGCTCGTCGACCTGGCGGCGGTCGTATCCCCGCAGGACGACGTCGAAGTGCGGGCCGGGAGCCTCCTCCTCGACACCTGAGAGATCCAGGTAGTGCTCGGCGTCGGGCGGTGTGCGTCCCTGCTCACCGGTCGTCATCGTCACCTGCCTGCAGCCGGGGCTCTCCGCGACCGTGGACTCCGGCGCGGACTCCCGATCGTAGGGACCGGCGCCCGGCCTCGCACGGATGGTCAGGACGCCTACCATCGAGGGGGTGGACACCGAACTGCGGCAGACCCTGCACCGCCGCGGGCTGCGCATGACCCCGCAGCGCCAGCTGGTGCTGGACGCGGTCTCGGAGCTCGGGCACGCGACGCCGGAGGCGGTCTGTACACGCGTGCAGGCCACGGCCCCGGCCGTGAACATCACCACGGTCTACCGGACGCTCGACCTGCTCGAGCAGCTCGGCGTCGTCAAGCACACCCACCTCGGGCACGGCGCGCCGACGTACGCCACGTCCGAGCACGAGCACGTCCACCTCGTGTGCCACCACTGCGGCCGGGTCGACGAGATCGACGCCGACGCGCTCGACGACCTGGCGGGCGCGCTGCGGGCGTCCCACGGCTTCCGGCTCGACGCCACCCACGTCGCCCTCTCCGGCGCGTGTCGCGACTGTGCCGCCGGTGTCGATGCCAGCGCCGACGCCGCGCTCGCGGAGGAGGCCCCGTGACCACCCCGTCCTTCGACGAACCCGGCGCCGTCGCCCCGCAGCCCGCGGCCGACGAGGCCGGCGACGACCTGCGCGACGCCGCCGTCCCCGCCCACTACGGCGACCCGTTCGGCGAGCAGCGCGCGCTGAGCCGCTGCGCCGGCGTCGTCGACCGATCCCACCGCGGCGTCGTGCGCGTCACCGGCCCCGAGCGGCTGAGTTGGCTGCACCTGCTGCTGTCCCAGCAGGTCGCGGACCTCTCCGAGGGCGCGGGCACCGAGGCGCTCGTCCTCGACGCGCAGGGCCGCGTCGAGCACCACGCCGTCCTGGCACACGTCGACGGGACGGTGTGGCTGGACGTCGAGCCCGGCCGCGCGGCGGGCCTCGCCGACTACCTCGACAAGATGCGCTTCTGGTCGCAGGTCGAGGTCACCGACGCCTCCGACGACTGGGCCGTGCTGTCGATCGTCGGCCCCGCGGTCGACGAGGTGCTCACGGCCGCGGGCGTGCCGGCCCCCCATGGCGACCACGCCGCGCTCGCGCTCCCGGGCGGCGGAGACGGCTCGACCCAGGACGCAGGCATCGTGCGCCGCATGTCGTGGCCCGGGCCCGACCCCGAGGCCGCCGTCGACCTCGTCGTGCCCCGCGGCGAGCTGGCGACCTGGTGGTCGCGGCTGCGCGGCGCCGGCGCCCGGCCCGCGGGCCACGACGCCTTCGAGGCCCTGCGGGTCACCGCGCTGCGACCCCGCCTCGGCGTGGACACCGACGAGCGCGCGATCCCCCACGAGATGGGCTGGATCGGCGCGGCGGTGCACCTGCAGAAGGGCTGCTACCGCGGCCAGGAGACGGTGTCGCGCGTGGCCAACCTGGGCCGGCCCCCGCGCCAGCTGGTGCTGCTGCACCTGCAGGCCGGCGACGACCCGCTGCCCCCGCCGGGCACCCCGGTGCTCACCGGCGAGGGCGGGCGGTCCGTGGGCCGCATCGGCACCGCGGTGCGCCACCACGAGCTCGGCACGATCGCGCTCGCGCTGCTCAAGCGCTCGGCGGTGGCCTCGGCACCCGGCGGCGACCCGCTGTGGGTCGCCGCGGAGTCCGACGAGAGCGACGTCGTGCCCGGCCCGGCGGCCGTCGACCCCGACTCGATCCCGCCCGACACCGGCGAGCCCCCGGGCCGTGCGGCCATGCGCCGCCTGAAGGGATGAGACCGGGAGACGGAGCGGAGCGGAGCTCGACCCGATGACTCGACCCGGCACCCTGCTCGGGCCGTCCGACGTCGCGGCGGCGGCCACGGCGCTCGACGGTGTGGCCGTGCGCACCCCGCTGACCGATCTCGCACCCGGCTTCGCGGTGAAGCGCGA
Source organism: Actinomycetospora lutea (assembly GCF_028737205.1). Taxonomy (GTDB): domain Bacteria; phylum Actinomycetota; class Actinomycetes; order Mycobacteriales; family Pseudonocardiaceae; genus Actinomycetospora; species Actinomycetospora lutea. The sequence continues at coordinate 34,514 of NZ_JAQZAL010000018.1, forward strand.
GGACCGGCAGCCGGTCGGCGCGTTCAAGCTGCGCGGCGCCTTCCACGCCGCGAGCAGGCTCGCCCCCGAGCAGCGGGCGGCCGGCCTGGTCACGCACTCCTCGGGCAACCACGGGCGGGCGCTCGCCTGGGTCGCGCGGCGCCTCGGCGTGCCCTGCACGGTCGTGGTGCCCGACGACGCGGTGGCGGCGAAGGTCGCGGCGATGGCCGACCTCGGCGCCCGCCTCGTGCGGGTCCCCGCCGACGAGCGCGAGTCCGCCGCGGCCGCCGTGGTCGACGAGACCGGCGGGACGCTGATCCCGCCCTACGACCACCCCGACGTCATCGCCGGGCAGGGCACGGTCGGCGCCGAGATCCTCGCCGACCGGCCCGACGTCGAGCAGGTGGTCGTCCCGGTCGGCGGCGGCGGGCTGATCAGCGGCATCGCCGCGGCGCTGCGCGGGTCCGGCGTCCGGGTCCTCGGCGCCGAGCCGGCGCTGGCCGGTGACGCCGCCGCCAGCAAGCGCGCCGGCGAGCGGGTGCGCCTCCCGCGCGAGCAGGTCGCCGCCACCGCCGCCGACGGCCTGCGCGCCACCGTGCTCGGCGAGCTGACCTGGCCGCACGTGCGCGACCTCGTCGCCGACGTCGTCACCGTCGACGAGGACGCGATCGCCGACGCCACGCGGCGCCTGCACGCCGCGGGCGTGCCGTGCGAGGCGAGCGGCGCCGTGGCCACGGCGGGGTGGCTCGCGCTCCCGACCGCCGAGCGCGCGCGGCGCACGGTCGCCGTCGTCAGCGGCGGCAACGTCGACCCGCAGTGGCTCGCCGGCGTGCTCGACGGCCGGGCCGGTCCGTCGGGCGCGCCGACGTTCGGGTGACACCCGTCCGACGGCCCCGACCGGCGCGCGCGCGACACGCACCTCTCGACGCGCCGACCCGGTCGCGGGATGACACGCCCGCCCGCGCGCGCGACGATGACCACATGATCGAGTTCCGTCAGGGCGGTCGTCGGCGCCTCGACCGCGTGCTCGACCCCGCCTTCCTCACCGACCTGTCCACCTGCCCGCTGGACGACGTCCGCGCCAAGCGCGACGACGCGGCCCAGGAGGAGACCGACCTGTCCTACCTGCGGCGTCTCCTGCACGCGCGGATGGACATCGTCCGGTTCGAGCAGCGCAGGCGGGTCGCCACCGCCCGCGGCGAGGACGAGCCGTCGCTGGTCGACGAGCTGCCGCGCATCCTGGCCGACAACGCCCTCGGCCCGTCGGCGGGTCGCGGCCGTCACCACACCGTCCAGCCCTCGCGGGCCGAGTCGCACCGCCGCCACGTCGAGGCCCTGCTCGCCGACACGGGCCTGTCCGACGTCGCGACGCTCACCGACGACGACCTCGCCGCCGCCGCCACCGCCTACGCCGCCGAGGAGGGCTCCGTGTCGGAGCACCGCGGCCGCGTGCAGCAGGTGATGGACGCCTGCAACGACGAGATGGGCCGGCGCTACCGCGACGGCTCGGCGTCGGTGGACGACCTGCTGCGCCGGGAGCGCGAGGGCGCGTGAGTCAGTTGGCGCGCTGGTGGGCCGCCCGGCCCGCCCAGAAGTCCCGCAGCCGCCGGTAGCACGCCATCGCCCGCTCCGCGTCACCTTCGCGCAGCGCCGCGAGGGCCTCGGCGACGTCCTCCGCGGACGTGTCGGCGGACAGCGTCTCGTCGTCCATGAGCCCGACGAGCCCGCCGTAGTCGAGCTCGACCAGCGCGCCCGGGTCGAAGTGGCGCAGCCAGCGGGCGGTGTCGCGCAGGACGTCGGAGGGGCCGTCGTCACCGAGGGTGTCGGCGAGGAGGTCGGCGGCCGCGTCGGCGCGGGAGAGCGCGTCGGCCATCGGCACCCGCCAGTAGCAGCGCCGCGCCGGGGCCTCCGGCGCGGTCACCGCGTCGTCGCTGGGCAGCACGAGGATCCGCTCGGCGGGCTCCACGAGCGCGAACCACGGCAGCGGGACCGTCCAGGTCGCCGAGACGATGTGGGTCGCGGAGTCGCCGAGCTCGGCGACCACGGCCTCCGCCCGCGACCGGACCACCGACTCCTCGGCGGTCAGCGCGGCCGTGCGCAGCACCGGGGTCTCGCTCGACAGGAAGCCGACCAGCGCCGCCGCGGCCCGCGGGCGCGTCTCGAGGGGACACACGAGGGTCTGCGGGCCGATCGGCTCCCGGCCCGCGGCGCCGCCGGGTCCCTCGGCGAGCAGGACGTCGGCGGGGGCGTCGATCGCGGTGCCGTCGATCCGCTCGCCGGGCAGCAGGCGGGGCGGGACGCCCAACTGTGCGCGAAGACACACCTCGCGATCGCGGCGCCCCGCGTCGACCACCGGGACCGCCCCGCGCGCCAGTCCGGCCCGCACCCGCTGGGCCAACGGTCCGCGCAGCGCACCCAGCGGCTCGTAGACGCGCAGGTAGCAGACGAAGGGGGCGGGCACGGGCGCCGATCGTGCCATGTCACGTCGCGACCCCGATCGGACACACGGTATTGTCGTGAGTACGAGAGTTACCTCAGATTTCAGGGGGCCGCCGGAGACGCTCCGGCCGCCCCCGCCCTGTGCGAGGGGGTCCACCCATGGGACGCGGACGAGCCAAGGCCAAGCAGACGAAGGTGGCCCGAGAGCTCAAGTACAGCTCCCCGAACACGGACTTCGACAAGCTGCAGCAGGAGCTGGCCAGCGGCGACGACCCGTTCACGCGACGCTCCGACGACGACGAGCAGGCCGACGCACGCTGGGGTGAGTACAGCTACGACGAGCGGTGACACCGCTCGCGGGAGCCGCAAGGTCCGCCCGTCCGGGTCGCGACGTGCTTCGCCGCGATCCGGCCGGGTAACCGCGCCCGTCCGCCGTTCACGACGAGCGGCCGAACGGGCGAGGAGTGACGCGTGACCAAGGCGTTCAGCAAGGGCGACGACGTGAAGTGGAACTGGGGTCCCGGTCAGGCCGAGGCCACCGTCAAGGAAGTCCACACCGAGCGCGTCGAACGCACCATCGACGGCAAGAAGAAGACCCGCAACGGGTCGGACGACAACCCCGCCTACGTGCTGGAGCAGTCCGACGGCCAGCGGGTGCTCAAGCTCCACTCGGAGCTCATGCCCGACGACTGAGCAGGCGTCTCCGTGGCTGCGGGTCAGAACCTCGGGTGATCGCCGCGCATGACGGCGTGGCCGGCACGGGCCGGCGCCTCGCCGGGCACGCTGTCCGCGTCGGTGGTGGCCCGCACCTCGCCGAGCACCCATGACGGCACGTGCTTGGCGGTCAGCACCGCCATCGCGCGATCGACGTCGTCGGGCGGCAGGACGACGACCATGCCGACGCCCATGTTGAAGGTGCGCTCCATCTCCTCGCGGGTCACCCGGCCGCGGGCGGCGATCAGCTTGAAGACCGGTGCGGGCGTCCACGTCGTGCGGTCCAGCTCGGCGGTGAGGCCGGCGGGCAGGACGCGGGCGAGGTTGGCACACAGCCCCCCGCCGGTGACGTGCGCGAACGTGCGGACGTCGGTCTCGGCGGCCACGGCGAGGCAGTCGCGGGCGTAGATGCGGGTGGGCTCGAGGAGCTCGTCGCCCAGCGTGCGCCCGAACTCCTCGACATGGCCGTCGAGCGACATCCGCCCGATCTCGAGCAGCACCTGGCGCGCCAGCGAGAAGCCGTTGGAGTGCAGGCCCGACGAGGCCATCGCGACGACGGTGTCGCCGGGGCGTACGCGGTCGGGGCCGAGCATGCCGTCGGCCTCGACGATCCCCACGCCGGTGGCCGAGAGGTCGTAGTGGTGGGGCTCCATCACCCCGGGGTGCTCGGCGGTCTCGCCGCCGAGCAGCGCGCAGCCGGCGAGCCGGCAGCCCTCGGCGATCCCCGAGACGATCTTCTCGACCTTCTCCGGGACGAGCTTGCCGATGGCCAGGTAGTCCTGCAGGAACAGCGGCTCGGCGCCGCACACCACGAGGTCGTCGACGACCATGGCCACGAGGTCGCGGCCCACGGTGTCGTGCTTGTCGGCCGCCTGGGCGACGGCCAGCTTGGTGCCGACGCCGTCGGTGGACGCGGCCAGCACCGGCTCGCGGTACTTGCCGCTGCGCAGCGCGAAGAGCCCCGCGAACCCGCCGATGCCGCCGAGGACCTCCGGCCGCGACGTCGACGCCGCGAGCGGCTTGAGCCGGTCGACGGCCCGCTCACCGGCCTCGACGTCCACCCCGGCCGCCGCGTAGCTGGCCTTCGGTCCGTCGGGGTCCTCGGGGGCGTGGGTCATCGGTGCGGGTCCTCGCAGGGGCTGGGTCGGGGGCGGGCGGGAGACGGGGCGGCGGGAGACGGCTCGTCGCCGACGCCGTCAGGGACGGCTCAGGGCGTCCTCGGCACCGTAACCCGGCGTCCCCAGCAACTCGGGTCGACCTCCGCTGCGCTTCGTCTCCGGCGGCATCCCCGCCCCGGTGGCGGCGTGCCCGCTGTGCACGACCGGCCCGCCGGAGCCGCCGTCGCCGCAGCTGGCGCCGGTGACGTCCTCCAGCAGGTGCTTGCCCACCATCGCGTCCGAGGGCAGCGGGATGGGGTACTCGCCGGAGAAGCAGGCGGTGCACAGCCGCGAGCGCGGCTGGTCGGTGGCGGCGACGAGGCCGTCCTCCGAGATGTAGCCGAGGCTGTCGGCCCCGACCGAGCGGCGGACGCCCTCGTCCTCGAGCCCGTTGGCGATGAGCTCGGCGCGGGAGGCGAAGTCGATGCCGTAGAAGCACGGCCAGCGCACGGGCGGGCTGGCGATGCGCACGTGCACCTCGACGGCGCCGGCCTCGCGCAGCATGCGCACCAGCGAGCGCTGGGTGTTGCCGCGGACGATCGAGTCGTCCACCACGACCAGGCGCTTGCCGCGGATGATCTCGCGCAGCGGGTTGAGCTTCAGCCGGATGCCCAGCTGGCGGATCGTCTGCGAGGGCTGGATGAAGGTGCGCCCGACGTAGGCGTTCTTCACCAGCCCCTGGCCGTAGGGGATGCCGGAGCGCTCGGCGTAGCCGATGGCCGCCGGGGTGCCCGACTCCGGGACGGGGATGACGAGGTCGGCCTCGGCCGGGTGCTCGTCGGCCAGGCGGCGCCCGATCTCGACCCGGGCGGAGTGCACGCCGCGGCCGGCGATCGAGGTGTCGGGACGCGCGAGGTAGACGTACTCGAAGATGCAGCCCTTGGGCTCGGGGGCGGCGAAGCGCGAGCTGCGCAGGCCCTCGGCGTCGATCGCGATGAGCTCGCCGGGCTCGACCTCGCGCACGAACGAGGCGCCGACGATGTCGAGCGCGGCGGTCTCGGAGGCCACGACCCAGCCGCGGTCGAGCCGGCCGAGCACCAGCGGGCGGACCCCGTGCCGGTCGCGGGCGGCGTAGAGCGTGGTCTCGTCGGAGAACACGAGGCTGAAGGCGCCCTGGAGGTCGGGCAGCAGGCGGACCGCCGCCTCCTCGACCCCGAGGTCGGCCGCGGCGTCGGCGAGCAGGCCGGTGACGACGTCCGAGTCGGTGGTCGCACCGTCGAGGGCCGAGCGCGGGCGGCGGTTGCCGCCGCCGTTGCCGTTGCCCGTACCGACGGCGGCCAGCGCGTCACGGCGCCGGACGAGCTCGGCGGTGTTGACCAGGTTGCCGTTGTGGCCCAGCGCGAGGCCCGTGCCGGCCGCGGTGGTGCGGAACGTCGGCTGGGCGTTCTCCCAGGTGGGCGAGCCGGTGGTCGAGTAGCGGGTGTGGCCGACCGCGAGGTGGCCGCGCAGCGACGACAGCGACTGCTCGTCGAAGACCTGGCTCACCAGCCCGAGGTCCTTGAAGACCACGATCTGGCGCCCGTCGCTGACCGCCATCCCGGCGGCCTCCTGGCCGCGGTGCTGCAGCGCGAACAGCCCGAAGTAGGTGAGCTTCGAGACCTCCTCGCCGGGCGCCCACACACCGAAGACGCCGCACTCCTCCTTCGGCCCGTCGTCGAACGCGGGCTGCTCGGGAGGGCTCTCGGAGGTGGGTGACGTGGGCCGCGGATCGTTTCCGGCTGCATCCACCGGGCCGGCTCCTTGTCGACGAGGTGCCACGAGTCGTGCCGCGCCCAGCCTACGCGGGGCGGAGAGCCCGTGGGCGGGGCACGCCGCGATCCGCGTCTCAGCGGGCGGGCTCACGCCCCCAGGAGATCCCCGCCCGGCCGGACCGGCGGGTCGCCGAGCGGGGCCCCGCGGCGCAGCATCCGGGCGATGTCGGTGGCGGGCAGCGCCGGCGCGAAGAGCCAGCCCTGACCCTCGTCGCAGCCCAGCGCGCGCAGCCGGGCGGCCTGGGGTTCGGTCTCCACGCCCTCGGCGGTGACCGTGAGGTCGAGGGCGTGCCCGAGGGCGACCAGGGTGCCGACGATGCGCTCGTCGACGGGGTCGGAGAGGTCCTCCTCGCGCAGCCCCTCGCCGAACGAGCCGTCCAGCTTGATCACGTCGACGGGCAGTTTGCGCAGGTAGGACAGGTTCGAGTAGCCGGTGCCGAAGTCGTCGACGGCGATCCGCACGCCCATCGCCCGCAGCCCGTCGAGAGCCTTGAGCGGCGCGCCCTCGTCGATGGTCAGCGCGCGCTCGGTGAGCTCGACCTGCAGCCGGTCGGGCGGGAGCCCGGTGCGGTCGAGCAGCGCGGACACCTCGGCGACCAGCCCCGGCTCGGCGAGCTGGCGCTGGGCGACGTTGACGCTGACGAACGGCGCGGCGTCGCCGAACTCGTCGTGCCAGGCGCGGGCGTCGCGGCAGGCGTACTCGAGGACCCGGCGCCCGAGCTCGACGACGATGCCCGTCTCCTCGGCCGGCCCGATGAACAGCGACGGCGAGAGCACCCCGAGGCGCGGGTGCTGCCAGCGGACCAGGGCCTCGACGCCGCGCACGCGGTGGTCGGCCAGGGAGACCAGCGGCTGGTAGAGCACGAAGAACTCGTCGTGCGCGACCGCCGAGGGCAGGGCCGCCGACAGGGTGAACCGCGCGGTCTCGGCCTCGTCGCGCCCCGGGTCGTGGACGGCCCAGCGCCCGCGCCCCTCGGCCTTCGCGGTGTAGAGGGTGATGTCGGCGGCGCGCATCAGCTCGGAGGCGGTGGTCTCGCGGACCGCCTGCTCGACGACCCCGATGCTCGCGCCGACCACCAGCTCCTGGCCGGCGAGCGGCAGCGGCGGGGCCAGCGCGGCGAGCACGCGCTCGGCGAGGGCGACGAGGCGGTCGACGCCGTGGGAGTCCTCCACGAGCACGACGAACTCGTCGCCGCCCGTGCGCGCGACCAGCTCGCCCCCGGTGGCGCAGGCGCCGAGTCGGCGGGCCACCTCCTGGAGCATCCGGTCGCCGACGCCGTGCCCGAGGCTGTCGTTGATCGTCTTGAACCCGTCGAGGTCGAGGAAGCAGACCCCGACCCGGCGCGTGGAGTCCGGGCCCTCGCGGGTGAAGACGCGCTCGAGGCGCTCGGTGAACTTCGCGCGGTTGGCCAGCTCGGTGAGCGGGTCGTGGTAGGCCTGGTACTCGAGGTTCTCCTGGAGCCGGTGGCGCTCGCTGACGTCCTCGAGCATGGCGAGCTGGTAGGTGGGCCTGCCCTCCTCGTCGCGCACCAGCGACAGGGTCAGGTGCCCGACGATCTCCTTGCCGCTGCGCCGGAAGAACCGCTTCTCGACGCGGAAGTTGTCGATCTCGCCGCGCAGCAGGCGCTCGTAGAGCCGCCACACCGAGGGCGCGTCGTCGGGGTGCGTGAGGTCGCCGACGGTCAGGCGGCGGAACTCGTCGGCGGAGTGCCCGAACATCCGCGTCATGGCCGGGTTGACCTCGAGGATCCGGCCGTCCATGTCGCCGAGCCCGATGCCGATGGCCGCCTCGTGGAACATCGCGCGGAACCGGGCCTCGCTGGCGTGCAGCGCCTGCTCGGTGTGGTGGCGCGCCGCGAGCACCGCCCGGCGGATGGCCTCCTGCTCGTCGAGGGTGCGGTCGCGCAGGGCGGCCGCGTAGCCGCCGGCGAGCGTGCCGGACAGGGCGTGGGCCGCCGGGGTCACGCCGGGGCCGAGGAGGGCGGGCAGCGCCTCGACGAGGAGCAGCACAGTGCGCTCGAGGGTCGCGGGCCCGGTGAAGTGCGCCGAGACGAGCCGCCGGCCGACCTCGGCGCCCGCGTCCGGGCGCGGGGGGTCGGCGAGGACGGCGTCGACCACCAGCCCGGCGAGCTCGCGCAGGTGCGCCTGCAGCTCGTCGGCGGCCATCGGGACGTAGCTGGTCCCCTCGACCTCGTCGGCCCAGGCGGAGGCGAGGGCGTCGACGGGGTCGGGCGTGTCGCCGCATCCGGGGGGCTCAGTCACGACGTCCCACGGCGGCGTAGCCGGTGAAGCGCTCGGGGTGGTCGCCGGCGGCGACGGGGTCGTCGGGCCGCCACTCCGGGAGGAACACCAGCCCCGGGTCGACGAGGGTGAAGCCGTCGAGGAGGGCGGCGACCTCGTCGCGGGTCCGCATCCGCATCGGCGTGGCCGTGCGCCGGTAGAGCGCCTGGTGGTCGCCCGCGCGCTCGGGGGCCCCGTCGGCGCTGGCGTGGCTGATCACCAGGAAGCTGCCCGGCGGCATCGCCTCGCGGTAGCGGGCGAGCACCTCGGCGGGCCGGCGCTCGTCGTCGACGAAGTGCAGCAGCGCGACGACGAGCACCCCGACCGGGCGGGAGAAGTCGATCAGCGAGCGGGTGATCGGGTCGTCGAGGACGGCCGCGACCTCGGTGAAGTCGCCCTGGACGACGCCGGTGCGCGGGTCGTCGGCCAGCAGGGCCCGGGAGTGGGCGACGGCCACCGGGTCGATGTCGACGTACACCACCCGGGCGTCGGGCCGCACGGTCTGGGCCACCTCGTGGACGTTGCCGACCGTCGGGATGCCCGAGCCGATGTCGAGGAACTGGTCGATGCCCTGCTCGGCCAGGTGGCGCACGGCCCTGCGCAGGAAGGCGCGGTTGGCCTGCATGATGCGCGGGAGCTCGGGCCAGTCGGCGACCGCGCGGGCCGCCATGGCCCGGTCGACCGCGAAGTTGTGCAGCCCGCCGAGGTAGTAGTCGTACACCCGGGCGGCACTGGGCCGGTCGATGTCCACCTCGTCGGGAGCCCAGCTCGGCCGCTGCACCAGGCCTCCCTCCCCGTTCCTGGTCCGGTCCGTCACGGTCCGGTGATGGGCATCGTACGGGCGCAACCGGGACGGCTCAGCCGTTCTCACACCGTCGGTGCACGTCCACCACCGGGAGCCATCGTGCGATCTCCGCCGCACGGTGCCCCGAGGCGGATACCCGATCCGCCGCCGCCTCCCAGCTCAGCAGTCCGAGCGCGAGCGCGAGCCACGTGGCCGCGTCGGTCTCGACGACGTTGGGCGGCGTGCCGCGGGTGTGGCGCGGCCCCTCGACGCACTGCACAGCACCGAACGGCGGCACCCGCACCTCGACCGAATGGCCGGGCGCGCTGTGCTCGAGGGTGCGCAGCGACGAGCGGACGGCCGCGGCCAGCAGGGGGCGCGCCGGACGCTCGTGGGCCTCGGGGTCGCGGACCCAGGGCGCGACCGCGAGCAGGTCCTCGCGCACCTGTGCGGGGTCGGGGGCTCGGCGGGGCACGGTCGTCCAGGATAGGCGGGTGCCGCGCGCCCGCTCCCTCGTCTCCCTCGTCGCCTCCGCCGCCGTCCTGGGTCTCGTGGTCGTGCAGGCCCGCCGGCTGCACCTGGCCACGACCATGGAGGACGACCACGCGGCCTACTGGCGGCGGCGCCGGCGCAGCCCCGGCGACGTGCTGCTCGTCGCGCTCGGCGACTCGCTCGCCCAGGGCCTGGGCGCCGTGCACCCGGAGCGGTCCTGGGCGGGGCGGCTCGCCGACGCGCTGGAGGCCCGCGCCGGCGTCCGCGTGCGCATCGTGAACCTGGGCGTCGTCGGCGCGACCGTCGCCGACGTCCTCGCCGCGCAGGTGCCGGCCGCGCCGCTCGACGGCCCGGCGACCGTCGTCGCGCTCGCCGTCGGCACCAACGACGCCGCGCAGGACGTCGCGCCCGAGGAGTTCCGGCGCGACCTCGACGCCGTGTGCGCGGCCCTGCCCGCCGGCGCGCTCGTCGCCGACGTCCCCGACCTGCAGCGCGGGGCCCCGCAGCGGCACGCGGCGCGGCTGGCGGCCGTCGCGCGCGAGGTGATCGCCGCCCACCCGGCCCTGCGGCCCGTCGCGCTCGAGGCCGCGACGCACCGGATGCGGCTCTGGGAGGTCGGGCCCGACCTCGCGCACCCGAACGGCCGGGGCTACCGGCGCTACGGGCGCGCGTTCGTCGAGGCCCTGGACGGCGCGCTCCCCGCGCGGACGGGGAGGTCGCGCGCCCGGAGGCAGCGCCCCGTCCGCTGAAGCAGTGAGCGCTCAGCCCAGGACGGCGGGCAGGGTGGCCTCGCCGAGCGCGCGGAGGTCGGCGAGCGGGAGGTCGTCGACACCCTCGATGCGCAGGGCGTCCCCGCCGACCTCGCCGAGACGCGCCGCGGCCTGACCCGCCTCGGCGCAGCGGCGGGCGAGCTCCGCCTCGTCGCCCGGGGCCACGGTGACGAGCATGCGCGCCCCGGTCTCGGAGAAGAGCACGGTGGCGGGGTCGAGGCCCGGCGCCGGCGGCAGGGTCACCGTCGCCCCCCGGCCGGCGGCGAGCGCCGCCTCGACGAGCGCCTGGGCCAGGCCGCCGTCGGAGAGGTCGTGGGAACCCGAGAGCAGGCCGTCGGCCGCGGCACCGGCGACGAGCGCGGCGAGCTCCGCCTCCGCCGCCAGGTCGGCCCGCGGTGGCCGCCCGCCGAGGTGCTCGTGCACGACGCCCGCCCACGTGGAGCCGTCGAGCTCGTCGCGGGTCTCGCCGAGCAGCCACACCGCGTCGCCGGCCTCACCGAGGCCGTGCGGGACGGCGCGGGCCACGTCCTCGAGGATCCCGAGCACGCCGACCACGGGCGTCGGCAGGATCGCCGCGCTGCCCGTCTGGTTGTAGAAGCTCACGTTGCCACCGGTGACGGGCAGGCCCAGCGCCGCGCAGGCGTCGGCGAGACCCGCGACGGCCTCGGCGAACTGCCACATCACGGCCGGGTCCTCGGGCGAGCCGAAGTTCAGGCAGTCGGTGACCGCCACCGGCACCGCCCCCGACGACGCGACGTTGCGCACCGACTCGGCCAGCGCCAGCTGCGCGCCGACCCGGGGGTCGAGCTGGCAGAAGCGGGCGTTGGCGTCGATCGACACCGCCACGCCGCGCCCGCTCGCCTCGTCGACGCGCACGACGCCGGCGTCGGCCGGGGTCGCCGCCGTGGTGTTGCCGCGGACGTAGCGGTCGTACTGCTCGGTCACCCAGGTCCGCGGCGCGAGGGCCGGCGAGGCGACGAGGGCGCGGATCTGCGCCGCGATCTCGCCGGGGGCCGACGGCCGCGGGCGCCCGGCGACCGAGTCGGCCTGCAGCGCGTCCTGCCACTCCGGGCGGGCGTAGGGACGGTCGTAGACCGGGCCGTCGTGGGCGACGGTGCGCGGCGGCACGTCGACCACGGTCCGGCCGTGGTGGGTGATGCGCAGGCGCTCGCCGTCGGTGACCTCGCCGATGACGGTGGCCGTGACGTCCCAGCGCCGGCAGACCGCCATGAACGCGTCGACGTTCTCGGGCGTGACCACCGCGCACATCCGCTCCTGCGACTCGCTGGAGAGGATCTCGGCCGCGGTCATGTCGGCGGCGCGCAGCGGGACGGCGTCGAGGTCGACGTGCATGCCGCCGTCGCCGGCGCTGGCGAGCTCGCTGGTCGCGCAGGACAGCCCGGCGCCGCCGAGGTCCTGGATGCCGACCACGAGGCCGTCGCGGAACAGGTCCAGGCAGCACTCGATGAGCACCTTCTCGGCGAACGGGTCGCCGACCTGGACGCTGGGCAGCTTCTTGCGGCCGGTCCCGTCCTCGAACGTCTCGCTCGCGAGCACGGACACCCCGCCGATGCCGTCGAGCCCCGTGCGGGCGCCGAACAGCACGATCTTGTTGCCGGCGCCCGAGGCGAAGGCCAGGTGCAGGCCCTCGTGGCGCAGCACGCCGACGCAGAGGGCGTTGACCAGGGGGTTGCCGGAGTAGCTCGGGTCGAACACGACCTCGCCGCCGATGTTGGGCAGGCCGAGGCAGTTGCCGTAGAAGCCGACGCCGGAGACGACGCCGGGCAGCACGCGCGCGGTGTCGGGGGCGTCGAGCGGGCCGACCCGCAGCCCGTCCATCACCGCCACCGGGCGGGCGCCCATCGCCATGATGTCGCGGACGATCCCGCCGACGCCCGTCGCGGCACCCTGGTGCGGCTCGACGTACGACGGGTGGTTGTGCGATTCGATCTTGAAGGTGACCGCCCACCCGTCACCGACGTCCACCACGCCCGCGTTCTCGCCGATCCCGGCGAGCAGGCGCGCCCGCATGGCCTCGGTGGTGGTGTCGCCGAAGCGGCGCAGGTGGACCTTCGAGGACTTGTAGGAGCAGTGCTCCGACCACATCACCGAGTACATGGCCAGCTCGGCCTCGGTGGGCCGCCGGCCGAGGATGTCCCGGATGCGGGCGTACTCCTCGTCGCGCAGGCCGAGCGCGGCGTGCGGCTGGGGCTCGCCGGGGGTGGCGGCGGCGTGCTCCACCGTGTCGACGGGCGCGACCGACGACGGGGCGGGCGGGGAGGACTGCAGGGGGGCGGCGGCAGCGGCCGGACCCTGGGGGACGGTCACACCGTCGAGGGTAGGCGTCCGGCCTCCCGGGGCCGGCGGGGCCGTGACGGCCACCGCGGACCGGCGGTCACGGCAGGGTGAGAGCTGTGTCACTCGACCCGTGTACGCCGAACGCGCCGTTACCCACGATGTGCGGTCGGTAAACGCCGCCGGGCTCATCTCACCGGCACCATCGACCGACATCCACCACACGCCCACCGTGTGCACCGCCACTCAGCCCAACTTTCGCACCCCTTCGCTCGATCGGATGGCCGCTCGCTGTCCGCCGCCGACGTTTCACCGCGACACGGCGGGGCGTGTCGGCCAAATCCCGGGGGTGTCGGACCCTCGATACATCATGGAGCCATGACCACCGCCTCCGTCTCCTCGGCGACCGGATCGGCCTCCGGTGACGCGGCCGGCACGCCGGGAGCCGGCGACGCCCTCGCCCGGCTCCACCTCGTCCTCGACCGCGAGCTCCTCGGCGTCCGGCGTCACGACCTCGAGCTCGCCGGACGTGTCCCCGAGAGCGTGCGCCCGCACGTCGACGCGGCCGCCGGGATGCTCGAGTTCCTCGTCGACGACGGCTCCGGCGGCGTGGTCGTCCTCGCGCTCGCGCCCGGCGCGCGCGGCGACACGGTGGTGCCCCTGCTCCCCGCCGCCCAGCCGACCGAGCCGGGCGGCCGCGACGTCTCGACGGACGGGCCGTTCGACGAGATCGTCGGCGAGGCGATCGAGGACGTGTCGCGCCTGCTCACCCACGTCGAGCACCCCGATGAGATGCGCGGGCTCGTGCTGCACCTCGGCGGGCGGATGCTGCTGGTCTACGCCGACCTGTGGGAGCTGCGCGTCACGCTGCTGCCGTGAGCTGCTGGAGCACGGAGGTGAACAGCCCCAGACCGTCGGTGCCCGGGCCGGTCAGCGCGTCGATCGCGTGCTCGGGGTGCGGCATGAGCCCGACCACGCGGCCGTCGGCGGAGCTGATCCCGGCGATGTCGCGCAGCGCGCCATTGGGCGCGGGCCGGGTGTAGCGGAACACCACGCGGCCCTCGGCCTCGAGCGCGTCGAGGGTGGCGGCGTCGGCGACGTAGCGCCCCTCGCCCGACTTCAGCGGCACGGTGATCTCCTGGCCCACCCTGAACGCCGAGGTCCAGGCGGTGTCGGCCTCCACGCGCAGCCCCACCTCGCGGCAGACGAACCGCAGGCCGTGGTTGCGCACCAGCGCTCCGGGCAGCAGGCCCGCCTCGCAGAGGATCTGGAACCCGTTGCAGATGCCGAGCACCGGCATCCCGGCGCGCCCGGCCTCCACGACCGGGCCCATCACCGGCGAGCGGGCGGCGATCGCGCCGGCGCGCAGGTAGTCGCCGTACGAGAACCCGCCGGGCACGACCACCGCGTCGACCCCGCGCAGGTCGGCGTCGTCGTGCCACAGGCTCACGGCCTCGGCGCCGGCGTAGCGCACGGCGCGGGCGGCGTCGACGTCGTCGAGCGTCCCGGGAAACGTGATGACCCCGATCCGGCTCGTCACGACGACACCCTCCGCACGACCCACTCCTCGATCACCGGGTTGGCGAGCAGCGTGCCGGCGATGTGCTCGAGCTCGGCGTCGCCGACGGTGTCGTCGACCTCGAGCTCGAAGTGCTTGCCCTGGCGCACGTCGGCCACGCCGTCGACCCCCAGGCGACCCATCGCACGGGCCACGGCCTGGCCCTGCGGGTCGAGGATCTCGGCCTTCGGGAGGACGTCGACGATCACGCGTGCCACGCCGTTCAGGTTACCGGGGCGCGGCGGGGGAACTCCGGTGGCGTGGAACTCGTACACCTGGGTCACGCGTGCGTCGTCCTCGACACCGGCTCGGCCCGTCTCCTGGTCGATCCCGGCGCCTTCTCGGAGGGCTACGAGACCCTCGAGGGCCTCGACGCGGTGCTGATCACCCACCAGCACTTCGACCACCTCGACACGGAGAAGCTGCCGGCGCTGCTCGAGCGCAACCCGGGCGCGGAGCTCGTCGTCGACCCCGGCACCGCCGAGCAGCTCCGCGAGCACGGCATCGCCCACACCGTCCGCGAGCCCGGCGAGACGTTCACCGTCGGCGGCGCGGGCGTCGAGGTCGTCGGCCACGACCACGCCGTGATCCACCCCGACATCCCGCGCATCCGCAACAACGGCTACCTGGTCGACGGCTCGGTGCTGCACCCGGGCGACGCCTTCACCGTCCCCGAGCGCACGCCCGACGTGCTGCTGCTGCCGACCGCGGCGCCGTGGCTCAAGGTCTCCGAGGCCGTGGACTACCTGCGCGCCGTCGCCCCGCCGCTCGCGGTGCCGATCCACGAGGCCGTGCTGGCGAACCCCGAGCTGCACTACGGCATGTTCCGCACCCTCGCCCCGCAGGGCACCGACCTCCGCGTCCCCCCGCGCGGGGAGGCCCTTCCCCTGTGAGCACGGACATGGCTAGGCGGTGATGGACCAGTGCTCGGGGTCGCCGGCGACGCGGGGGCGGCGGGGGCCGCGGCGGGGCACGAGCTCGCCCGCCCCGAGCGGGGTGGCGCCGTCGGCGAGGGCCGCGTCGACCAGCGCGCCGGCGGCGGCGAGCGGGGCACCCACGGGCAGGGCGAGGTGCACGAGCTGCGGGTCCCCGCGCCGGCGCCGCGGCTCCGCCCCGCAAACCGGCCCCCGCCACGACCGCACCGGCGCGCCGTCGGCACCGAGACGGTGCACGCCGGCGTCGTCGACGAGCAGGCCCAGGTCGGCGGCGGCGAGCGCGGCCCGCGTGCCGGCCGAGACCGCCCAGCCCGGGGCGGCGAACCCGTCGACGGCGAGGCCCAGGGCGTCGCGGGAGCGCAGTGCGGCGGTGAGGCGCAGGCCCGCCTCGTGGGCCGGGAGGCGCCGGTAGGGCCTCCGGTCACGCGCCTCCGGCGCGGCAGCTCCCCGATCGGTGTGCTCCCCTGATCGCTTCGCGCCGCCCCCCGTCTCCGGGCGGGTGCCGTGCAGCAGGACCACGTCACCGACCCGGCGGCGGGCGGTCGCCCAGGCGGCGACCTCGGGGTGCGGGCGCGGCCCGACCAGCCAGGTCGCCGGCACGCGGCGGGCGTCGAGGGCGTCGGCGAGCGCGACGGCGCCGTCCAGCGGCGCGCCGGGCGCCAGGCCCGACACCGACACGAGCAGGCGTGCGGCACGGAGCGTTCGGGGGAGCACGCCGAGAGGGGGAGCTGCCGCCGGGCGCCGGGTCATGCCCCCATGAGGCCAGCCGGAGGTGCCGTCGATGCGTCCGGGGGGTGAACGCCGCCGCTCGGGTCGGCGACGGCCGAACGCGCAGCGCACGGATCACACAGCGGGGGGCCACTCCCGGCCGGTCAGGCGCGTGTAGGCCTCGATGTAGCGCTCGCGCGTGGCCATGATCACGTCGTCGGGCAGCGGGGGCGGCGCCTCGCCGGAGTGGCGGTCCCACCCGGACGCGGGCGAGGTGAGCCACTCCCGGACGTACTGCTTGTCGAAGCTCGGCTGCACGGCGCCCGGCGCGTACCCCTCGGCGGGCCAGAACCGCGACGAGTCCGGGGTGAGCACCTCGTCGCCGAGCACCAGCGTCCCGTCGGGCGAGAGCCCGAACTCGAGCTTGGTGTCGGCGAGGATCAGGCCCCGCGAGGCGGCGTAGGCGGCGCCCCGGGCGTAGATCGCCAGGGTCTGGTCGCGCAACGTCCCGGCGAGCTCGCGCCCGATCGTGGCCGCGACGGTCTCGAAGTCGACGTTCTCGTCGTGCTCGCCCCGGGCGGCCTTCGTCGCCGGCGTGAAGATCGGCGAGGGGAGCATGCTCGCCTCGGTGAGCCCGTCGGGGAGCGGGACGCCGCAGACGGCGCCGTCGCGGCGGTAGTCGGTCGTGCCCGAGCCCGCGAGGTAGCCCCGCGCCACGCACTCCACCGGGATCATCTCGAGGCGGCGCACGAGCAGCGCGCGCCCGCGGACCTCCTCGGGGATGCGCTCGTCGCGCGCCGCGAGCAGGTGGTGCGCCACCGGCGGCGCGGCGACGTCCGCCCCGCCGAGCAGCTCGAACCAGAACACGCTCATCGCCGTCAGCACCCGGCCCTTGTCCGGGATGGGCGTCGAGAGCACGTGGTCGAACGCCGAGATCCGGTCGGACGCGACGAGCAGCAGGGTCTCGTCGTCGACCTCGTAGAGGTCCCGGACCTTGCCGGAGGCCAGGTGGTGGTAGTCGGCGAGGCGGGGCACGGGCGCGGAGGCTAGAGGATCGGGGCGGGTGTGTACGCCGCCGCGTCGGGGTGCTCGGCGACGATCGCGTCGACCCGGCGGACGACCTCGGCGATCTGGGCCTCGGCGGCGCCGACGAAGGCGCGCGGATCGCCGACGGCGGCGTCGAGGTCGGCCGACGAGAGCCCGAGCCGCGCGTCGGCACCGAGGCGGGCGAGGAGGTCGTTGCCCTCGGCGCCCTTCTCGCGCATGTCGAGGGCCACCGCGCGGGCGTGCTCGGAGATGATCTCGTGCCCGGTCTCGCGGCCGACCCCGGCGCGCACGGCGCCCATGAGCACCGCCGTGGTCGCGAGGAACGGCAGGTAGCGGTCCAGCTCGCGGGCGATCACCGCCGGGTAGGCGCCGAACTCGTCGAGCACCGTGAGGATGGTCTCGAGCAGCCCGTCGACGGCGAAGAACGCGTCGGGCAGCGCGACGCGGCGCACGACCGAGTCGGACACGTCGCCCTCGTTCCACTGCGCGCCGGCGAGCTCGCCGACCATCGCGGCGTTGCCGCGCAGCACCACCGCGAGCCCGTTGACGCGCTCGCACGAGCGGGTGTTCATCTTGTGCGGCATCGCCGACGAGCCGACCTGGCCGGCGCGGAAGCCCTCGGTGACCAGCTCCTGGCCGGCCATGAGCCGGATGGTGGTCGCCAGCGAGGACGGGCCGGCGGCCAGCTGGACCAGCGCGGAGACCACGTCCTGGTCGAGCGAGCGCGGGTAGACCTGGCCGACGCTGGTGAGGACCTCGCCGAACCCGAGGTGCGCGGCGACGCGGCGCTCGAGCTCGGCGAGCTTGTCCGCCCCGTCAGCACCGCCGCCGAGCAGCCCCAGCATGTCCTGCGCCGTGCCCACGGGGCCCTTGATCCCGCGCAGCGGGTAGCGCTCGATCAGCTCGGTGACGCGCCGGTACGCCACGAGCGTCTCGTCGGCGGCGCTCGCGAAGCGCTTGCCCAGCGTCGTGGCCTGCGCGGCGACGTTGTGGCTGCGCCCGGCCATGACGAGCTCGGCGTGCTCGGACGCGCGGCGGGCCAGGCGGGCGAGCACCGCGACGGTCTTGTCGGCGACGAGGCGCAGGGAGTCGCGGATCTGCAGCTGCTCGACGTTCTCGGTGAGGTCGCGGCTGGTCATGCCCTTGTGGGCGTGCTGGTGGCCGGCGAGCTCGTCGAACTCCTCGATGCGCGCCTTGACGTCGTGGCGGGTCACCCGCTCGCGGGCCGCGATCGACGCCAGGTCCACGCGGTCGGTCACGGCGCGGTAGTCCTCGAGCACACCGTCGGGCACGTCCACGCCGAGCTCGCGCTGGGCGGTGAGCACCGCGATCCACAGCTCGCGCTCGAGGACGATCTTGCGCTCGGGCGACCACAGCCCGGTGAGCTCCGGGGACGCGTAGCGCGCGGCGAGCACGTTCGGGATCGTCGGACCACTCACTCGGCCGAGCCTACGGGCCGGTCGGCGCACGTGACCGCGGCCGCGCCCGGACCGGGCACCCGGGCCTACTACGGTCGGGGCCCGCGAGCAGGTCCCGAACAGGTCGCCGAGCAGGTCACCGAGCAGGCCCGGAGCGGACCCGGAGCAGTCCCGGAGCAGGGAGGAGGACGCATGGAGCCGGTCGAACCGGACGCGTCCGCGCCGCTGCGGGTGCTGCTCGTCGAGGACGACGACGCCGACGCCGTCCTCGTCACCGAGCACTTCGCCGACGCCGACCTCACCGTGGACCTCGCGCGCGCCACCTCACTGGCGCAGGCCGAGACGCTGCTCGACGGCGAGGCCGAGGGCACCCCGGACTGCATCCTGCTCGACCTCGCCCTGCCCGACGCGCACGGCTTCGAGGGTCTGCGCCGCCTGCTGCACGTCGACGGCCCGGCGGTCCTCGTGCTCACCGGCCGCCGCGACGAGTCGCTCGGGGCCGACGCGGTGGGTGTCGGTGCGCAGGACTACCTGGTCAAGGACGCCGTCGACGGCCCGACGCTGGCGCGCGCCGTGCGCTACGCCGTCGAGCGCCGGCGCAGCGACCGGGTGCGCCGGGCCCTGCGCGACGCCCAGCTGCGCGCCGACGAGAACGCCCGCCTCGAGCGCGGCCTGCTCCCGACGCCGCTGCTCGACGACCCGGCCGTGCACATCCTCGCCCGCTACGAGCCCGGCACCGAGCAGACGCTGTTGGGCGGCGACTTCTACGACGTCGTGGAAGGCCCCGACGGCCGCCTGCACGTGGTGATCGGCGACGTCTGCGGCCACGGCCCGGACGAGGCGGCGCTCGGGGTGAGCCTGCGCATCGCCTGGCGCACCCTGGTGCTCTCGGGCATCGACCCCGACCGCGTCCTGCCGACGATGCACGAGCTGCTCGTCAGCGAGCGCAGTCACCCGACCCTGTTCACCACGCTCGCCACCGCGACCGTCGACGAGACCCGCGAGCGCCTCACGCTGCGGCTCGCCGGGCACCCGCCGCCCGCGCTCGTCGGCGAGGGCGACGACACCCACCTGCTGTCCACCGAGCGCCTCGGCGTGCCCCTCGGCATCGGCGCCGGCCGGACGTGGCCGCCGCTCGAGGTCGAGCTCCCGCCCAAGTGGGCCCTGCTGCTCTACACCGACGGGCTCATCGAGGGCCGCCAGGAGTCGGGCGAGGTGCTCTGGACCGACGGCCTGCAGGCGCTGCTGCGGGAGGTCACCACGGGACCGGCGCCGTGGCGCGACGACCCGGGGGCGATGCTGGACGCCGTGATGGAGCGCGTGCGGACCCTGTCGATGGCGCGGACCGACGACGTCGCGGCGGTCCTGCTGGTGTCCGACCGGTGACGGCGACCTCGACCGACACCGCCCCCGAGTCCGCGGCCGCCGCCGGAGCCGCGCCCCCGCGCCGGGGACGGCGCACCCTGCCGCGCCCGAGCCGCGCCGTGCGCGCGGGCCTGAGCCGCTGGTCGCTGGGCCGCATCCTCGGCGTCACCGGGGCGGTCGTGGCGGTGCTGCTCGTGGTCGCCGGGATCATCGGCGCCACCGGTCTCGCCGTGCTCAGCGACCGGCGGATCGAGCTCGTCGACCGGCTCGACCCCGCGCTCACCACCGCCCAGCAGCTCGACGCCGCCACCGTCGACCAGGAGACCGGCGTCCGCGGCTACGTGCTGGCGCCCAGCCCGGAGTTCCTCGTCCCCTACGAGCGGGGGCGCGCGGACGAGGCCCGGCTGATCGGCGAGCTGCGCCGGCTGGCGGCCGAGCAGCCCGCCGTCCTCGGCGACCTCGCGGCGGTCGAGGCCGCGACCGCCCGGTGGCGCGCCGTCTACGCCGACCCCACGCTCGCCGCCGTCGCGGCCGGCACGCCCGCCCCCTCGCCGGAGGTCGGGCGCGCCGCGTTCGACGACGTCCGCGCGGCGCTCGCCGTCGAGCGCGCCCGCCTGCTCGAGCAGCGCGACGACGCCCGCGACAACCTCGACGGCGCCGCGCGCACGCTCAGGGTCGTCGGCGCGGTCACCCTGCTCGGGCTCGCGCTCGGCATCGCCGGGCTGCTGCTGTGGCTGCGCCGCGTGGTCGTGGCGCCGACGCACCGGCTCGCCCGGGAGGTCCGCGAGGTGGTCAACGGCGACCTCGACCACTCGGTCGGTGCCGCCGGCCCCCGCGAGATCGCCGAGCTCGGCGAGGACGTCGAGGCCATGCGCGTGCTGATCGTGCGCGAGCTGGCCGACACCGAGCAGGCGCGCCAGGAGCTCGACGCGCGCAGCCGCGAGCTGGCGCGGTCCAACTCCGACCTCGAGCAGTTCGCCTACGTCGCGTCGCACGACCTGCAGGAACCGCTGCGCAAGGTGGCCAGCTTCTGTCAGCTCCTCCAGCGGCGGTACCAGGGCCAGCTCGACGAGCGCGCCGACCAGTACATCGAGTTCGCCGCCGACGGCGCCAAGCGCATGCAGGTGCTGATCAACGACCTGCTCGCGTTCTCGCGCGTCGGGCGCCAGGGCGAGCCGATGCGGCCGGTGGACCTCGGCGAGCTGGTCGACCGGGCCACCGAGAACGTGGCGCGCGCCCTCGAGGACGCCGACGGCCGCGTCGAGCACGGGGAGCTGCCGACCGTCCTCGGCGAGCCCGCCCTGCTCACCACCGTGTTCCAGAACCTGCTGGGCAACTCCCTGAAGTTCCGCGGCGAGGACCCGCCGCGGCTGCGGGTGGACGCCGAGCTCGATCCCGACGACCCCGGGCGCTGGCTGATCCGCTTCCGCGACAACGGCATCGGGATCGACGCCGAGTACGCCGAGAGGATCTTCGTGATCTTCCAGCGGCTGCACGCCAAGGACGCCTACCCCGGCACCGGGATCGGACTGGCGATGTGCCGCAAGATCGTCGAGCACCACGAGGGCACGATCTGGCTCGAACCCCCCGCCGACGGCGACCGCGGCCCCGGGACCACGTTCGTCGTGGCCCTGCCGGTCCTGTCCATCACGTCCAGCCCCGTCAGCACGACCCCGAGCAGCACCCCGAGCAGCACCCCGAGCAGCACCCCGAGCAGCACCCCGAGCAGCACCGCCGAACCGGAGGCCGCACCGTGACCGACCCGATCTCCGAGATCCACGTCCTGCTCGTCGAGGACGACCCCGGCGACGTGCTCATGACCCAGGAGGCGTTCGAGCACCACAAGCTGCGCAACCAGCTGCACGTCGCCGCCGACGGCGTCGAGGCGCTGGCGTTCCTGCGCGGCGAGGGCGAGTACGCCGACGCCCCACGCCCCGGGCTGATCCTGCTCGACCTCAACCTGCCGCGGAAGGACGGCCGCGAGGTGCTCGAGGAGGTCAAGAACGACGAGTCGCTGCGCAGCATCCCGGTGGTCGTGCTGACCACCTCGCAGGCCGAGGAGGACATCCTGCGCAGCTACAACCTCCACGCCAACGCCTACGTCGCCAAGCCGGTCGACTTCGAGCGGTTCATCGAGGTCATCCGCCAGATCGACGACTTCTTCGTCTCGGTGGTGAAGCTGCCGCGGTGAGCGAGTCCATCGACCTGCGCTCCGACACCGTCACCCGGCCCTCGCCGGCGATGCGCGAGGCCATGGCGAGCGCCGACGTCGGCGACGACGTCCTCGACGGCGACCCCACCCTCGCGGCACTGCAGGACCGCGTCGCCGACATCCTCGGCGTCGAGGCCGCGCTCTGGACGCCGACGGGGTGCATGGCCAACACCATCGCCCTGATGCACCACCTGACACGCGGTGACCGGTTCCTCGCGCCCGTGGGCGCGCACGTGCTCGAGGCGGAGCTGGGCACGGCCGCGTGGCTCGCGGGCGGGCTGCCCGCGCCGCTGACCCACGACGCCGGCCCGGGGCGGCCGACGCCGGCGGCGGTGCTGGCGGCCGCGGGGACGGCGGGCCCGTACTTCGGGCTGCGCACCTCGCTGCTGTGCCTGGAGAACACGCACAACGGGGCCGGCGGGGCCGTGACCCCGGTCGACGAGCACCGCGCCCTGGTCGCCGCCGCGCGCGACGCGGGGCTGGCGATCCACCTCGACGGCGCCCGGATCTGGCACGCGGCGTCGGCGCTCGGGGTCCCGGTCGCGTCGCTGGCGGCGGGCGTGGACACCGT
Organism: Actinomycetospora lutea; assembly: GCF_028737205.1. Lineage (GTDB taxonomy): Bacteria > Actinomycetota > Actinomycetes > Mycobacteriales > Pseudonocardiaceae > Actinomycetospora > Actinomycetospora lutea. The sequence continues at coordinate 56,989 of NZ_JAQZAL010000018.1, forward strand.
CAGCGTGTGCCTCTCCAAGGGGCTCGGCGCGCCGATGGGGTCGGTGGTCGCCGGGTCGGCGGCGTTCGTCGAGGGCGCCTGGCGGCTGCGCAAGATGCTCGGCGGCGGCGTGCGCCAGGGCGGCGTGGTCGGCGCGGCCGGGCTCGTGGCACTCGACCAGGCGGGCGACCTCGCCGGCGACCACGCCCGTGCCGCCCGGCTGGCGTCCGGTCTGCAGGAGCTCGGCTGGCCGGTGATCGCCCCGGACACGAACATCGTCCTCGTCCCGACGTCCGCGCCGGCCCCGCTCGTGGCGTCGCTACTCGAGGCCGACGTGCGCGCGGTGCCCTTCGGCCCCGGCGTGCGCTTCGTGACCCACCGCGACATCGACGACGACATGATCGCGACGGTCCTCGACCGCGCCGCGACCGTCCCCGCGCCGGCCCCGTAGGGCTGCCCGCGGTACGAGCGATGCGGCATCGCTGGCATGTGACGCCAGGATCGCCACACGCTCGTCGGCGCGACACGCCGAGGACCGTCAGCCCGGCGCGGACTCGGTCGGGCGGTCGGGCGCGGACTCGAGGTCGTCGAGCCGCCGGCGCAGGTCGCGCAGCTCGGCGAGCAGTTCGGCGTGGCGCAGGTCCGCCGGGTCGGCGCGGGGCGGCGCGGCGACGGCCTCCGAGGCATCGCGGGCGCCGACCTGCTCGAGGAACCACGTCGCGATCGCGGCGGTCACGGTGCCGAGGACGGCGATCCCGGCGAGCATGAGACCGGCCGCGACGAGGCGGCCCTCGGTCGTCACCGGGGAGAGGTCGCCGTAGCCGACGGTCGTGATCGTCGTCAGCACCCACCACAGCGCGTCGCCGAAGGTCAGGATCGACGCCTCGGGCGCGTCGCGCTCGGCCTCGAACACCCCGAGCGCGGCGACCACGCTGAGCAGGGTGATCGAGACGATCAGGTAGCTGCCGACCCGGCCGCGGAAGTCGTCGCGCAGCACCCGCCCGAGGATCGAGATCGCGGCCACGAGGCGCAGCAGGCGCAGGAAGCGGAAGAACGGCGCCAGGACCACGAGCAGGTCGAGCGGGTGCCGGATGATGAACCGCCCCTTGCGTCGCGCCAGCACGATCCGCACGGCGTAGTCGACGACGAAGACCGCCCACAGCGCCCAGAGCGCGGCGTCCAGCCACCACCACGACACCTGTCCCGGCCGGGTCGCGAGCACCTGGACGGCGTAGACGACGAGGTAGAGCACCGCCAGGCCGGTCAGCGGGTAGTCGGTACGGCGCTCCCAGGCCTCCAGCCGTGCCTCGTCGTCCGGTCCCATGGCCACGGAGAGTAGGCGTCTAGAGCGTCGGGAACCAGCGTCCGAGTCGACCGATGCCCTCGCGCACGTCGGCGGTCGCGCCGGCGAAGGACAGGCGGATCCAGGAGTGGCCGTCGATCGGGTCGAAGTCGATGCCCGGGGCCACGGCGACGCCGGTCTCGGCGAGCATCCGCTGCCCGAACGCCAGGGTGTCGTCGGTGAGGTGGGCGACGTCGGCGTAGACGTAGAACGCCCCGTCGGCGGGCGCGAGACGGGTGACGCCCAGGTCCGGCAGGCCCTCGAGCAGCAGCCGGCGGTTGTGGGCGTAACGCTCGACGTGCCCGTCCGCCTCCGCGAGCGACGCCGGGGTGAACGCGCCCAGCGCCGCGTACTGCGCGGGCACGGGCGGGCAGACGGTGAAGTTGCCCGCGACCACGTCCACGGCCCGGCGCAGCCGTTCGGGCACGAGCAGCCAGCCCAGCCGCCAGCCGGTCATCGACCAGTACTTGGAGAACGACGTCACGACGATGGCCTCGCGCGACGTGCTCCAGGCGCTCGCGGTCGGCGGGGCGTCCCCGTACTCGATGCCGTGGTAGATCTCGTCGCTGATCAGCTGGACGCCGTGCTCCTCGCACCACCGGGCGAGCGCCGCCAGCTCGTCGGGCTCGATGACGCTGCCGGTCGGGTTGGCCGGGCTCGCGACGACGACGCCCTTGGGCACGCGGTCGAGCTCCTCGAGCATCGCGACGGTCGGCTGGAAGCGGGTCTCCTCGCCGCACGGCAGCTCGACGACGTCGCAGCCCAGCGCCGCGAGGATGTTGCGGTAGCAGGGGTAGCCGGGCCGGGCGAGCACGACCGTGTCGCCGACGTCGAACGCGGCGAGGAAGGCGAGCAGGAACCCGCCCGATCCGCCCGTGGTGACCACGACGTCCTCGCGGCGCACCGTGTCGTCGCCGTAGCGGGTCCGGTGGTGCGCGGCGATCGCGTCGCGGAGCTCGACGGTGCCGAGCGAGCTGGAGTAGCCGAGGATCTGCTCGTCCAGGGCCCGCGCGGCCGCGGCGCGGACGTCGACCGGCGCCGGGGTCGACGGCTGGCCCGCGGAGAGGTTGACGAGGTCGCCGTGCGTCCGCGCGCGCTCCCCCGCCGCCGCCCAGACGTCCATCACGTGGAACGGGGGGACCGTCGCCCGCACCGCCGGTCCAAGGCGCGCCAGAGTCGTCACCCGGCCACCCTGACACGGCGCCCGGTCAGTAGCCGACGTAGGCGTCGCCGCGGGCCTCGGCCTGTACGCCCGGCACCTGGGACACCGAGCCGTAGCGGTCGATCGCGTACCGGACGCCGGCGATGATGTTGTCGATCGGGTTCCGGATGTCGTCGTGGCCCGGGAGCTTGTGGGCGTCGAACGTCGGCCCGATCGTCTGCATCAGGCCCTGCGACGGCGTGCCCTTCGCGGCGTTGGAGTCCCAGTCGTTCACCGCGTTCGGGTCGCCGCCGGACTCGCGCTCGATGATCGTCGCGATCGCGGCCGGGTCCATCTTCTCCGGCGGGACCCCGGTGGCCGCCAGGATGGCCGTCGCCTGACGGATCCAGTCGCCGACCTCGCCCGGCGGGACCACGCCCGAGGCAACGACCGGCGCGCCGGAACCCGTCGGGGCATCGCTGCCCCTCCCCGAGCTGCTTCCGGGGCCGGCGGTCGCTGCGTCGGCGGGGTGCCGGGGCGGCGAGGTGCCGGGCGGCGGGGCCATCACCTCGGCGTCGGGACCCGCGAGCGCGCCGAACGCGCCGATCTCGTCGGCGACCCCGCGCAGGCGCCCGGCCGCGGCGGCGAGCTCCGCCTCGGCGCGCCGCACCGCGGCCCGCGCCGCCTCGGTCGGGCCGCGCACGGCGTCGCCGGCCATGCGGTCGGCGAGCTCGGGCGGGGCGTCCGGGGTGAGGGCCGCCCGGCGTGCGGCGCCCGCCAGCGCGAGGGCCTGCGCCGCCTGCTGGTCGACCTCGCGCTGCAGCCCCTCGAGCGTGGTGCCGATGCCCTCGAGCGTCGTCCCCGCCTCGGCGATCGCCCGGCGATCCTGCTCGCCGGCCGTCGCGAACGTCGCGACCCACGCGCCGAACGCCGCCGAGCCCGCGCCCTCCCAGCGTCCCTCGACCGCGGCCCGGCCCCGGTCCACCGCGCGCACCGAGCCCTCGACGCCGTCGCCGACCGCCAGCACCTGCGCCGCCGCGGCCCGGACCGCACCCGGATCGACGGTGCGCAGACGGGCGGCGATCGCGGCGAGCTCCGCGGCCGCGGGCTCCCCGGCGAGCTGGCCCTCGACGTCGCCCGGCACGGCTCAGGTCCCGCCCGCCGTGAGGGAGCGGGCGGCGAAGCGGTCGGTCTCCTGCATCACGCGCATCGTCGCGTCGAGCGCCCGGTCGGCCTCGCCGAGACGGGCGCCCGCGGACTCGAGGTCGCCGACCAGCGCCTTGTGCAGCGCCACGACCGCGTCGGCGAGCGCCGCCGATGCCGCCAGCGCGCCGAAGTCCGGCGTCGGGGTCGCCGCGAGGCGGTCGGCGAGGCCCGGCATCCGGGCCGACTCGCCCGCGACGGCCGTGCGTGCCTCCTCCAGCGCGCGGACGTGGAGATCGAGGTCGGCCATGTCCGGAACGGTAGGCGCGGACGCGCCGGCGCACGTGCCGTTCGGGAGAACCCGCGTCAGTAGCCGACGTAGGAGTCGCCACGGGCCACGGCCTCGACGCCGGGCACCTCCGACACCGAGCCGTACCGGGCGATCGCGTACCGGACCCCGGCGAGAATGTTGTCGACCGGATCGGTGATCTCCCCGTGCCCGTCGAGCTTGTACGCGTCGAACGTCGGCCCGATGGTCTGCATCAGCCCCTGCGACGGCGTGCCCTTGTCGGCGTTCGAGTCCCAGTTGTTGATCGCCTCGGGGTCGCCGCCGGACTCGTGGTCGATGATCGTGGCGATGTCGTCGGGGTCCATCTTGTCCACCGGCACGCCCTCGGCCTGCAGGATCGCCATGGCCTCGCGGATCCAGTCGCCGACCTGGCCCTTCGGGCCGCCCGCCGGGGGAGCCGGGGTCGCCGGGGTCGGAGCCGCGCCCGTCGTGTCTCCGCTGCCGGTCGATGCGCTCGTCACCGCTCCGCCCTCCGGGTCGCTGTCACGGGCGTCGTCGTCGGGTGGGTCGTCGTCGGGTGGGTCGTCGTCGCTGGACGGGTCACCCGCGCCGGACGCCTCGGAAACCGAGGCATCGTCCTGAGCCGACCCGCTCTCGACCTCGCTCTCGTCCCGGTCCGCCGCGGGCCCGGTGTCGCCCTCCTCCGTCGAATCGTCTCCGTCGGACGCTTCGGAGTCCGGAGCATCGTCCAGGTCCGCCGACGTGCCAGTGAACCCGTCATCGCCGGCGGCCGAGCCACCCTCGTCGGACGCTGCGACATCCGAAGCGTCACCGCCACCGGACCCGGCGGCACCGTCCAGGTCGGCCGACGTCCCGGTGAATCCGTCATCGCCGGTGGCCGAGCCATCCTCGTCGGACGCTGCGACATCCGAAGAATCTCCGCCGGCGGACTCGGACCCACCGGCGCCGTCCGAGGTCGAGTCGTCCCGGTCCGCTGCGTCGGACACCGGAGCGTCGCCACCCGACGGGTTCCCGCACCCGCCGGCCGGCGACGAGTCGAGCGACGACGTGTCCGTGACGTCGCCGGACCCCGCCCTCGCGAGATCGATCCCCTGGGCCCCGCCGGAGGCCGGGACCGTGGCGGCCGGTCCGGTACCGGACCCACCGAGGGGGCCGGCACCGGCGGGCGGGGCGACCGGGCGCACGTCCGGGGACGGGAGACGCGAGAACGCGGACAGCTCCCCCGCGAGCTCGCGCACGGCCACCGCGGCGTCGCCGAGGAGCGTCTCGGCCCGGACGACGGCGGCGCGCGCGGCGGCGGTCGGCTCGGCCAGGGCGCGGGCGACGTGGTGGTCGGCGAACGGGGCCCGCGCGGGGTCGGCAAGAGCCTCCGCCCGCGCACGCCGGGACGCGTCGAGCGCCCGGGACACGTGGCCGTCGACCTCGCGCCGCATGCCCGCGAGCTCCTGGCCGGCGCGGTCGATGCGCGCCCGGATGCGGCCGGTCGCGTCGAGGGTCCGCACCCCGGCGGCGCCGACGTCGCCGAGGTAGCCGGCCAGCGCGTCGGCACCTCGCCCTTGCCAGGCGGCGCGGATGTCGTCGCCGTGGCGGCCGAGCGTGCGCAGCGAGTCGTCGACGCCCTCGGCCATCGCCGCGAGCCCGCGTCCCATCTCGAGCAGGCCCTCCGGGTCCACCCGCTGGGCACGGGCGACCAGCGCGCTGAGCTCCTGCCCGCCCGGCTGCGCGGCGAGCTCGCCGACGGCGTCGAACGCCATGCCCTCAGGCCGCGGCCAGCGACGACGCCGCGTCGCGGTCGGCCGACGACACCGCCGTCAGGGCCGCGTCGAGGGCGCGGTCGACACCGTCGAGACGCGACCCCGCCGCCCCGAGCTCGGCGTCGAGCGCCCGCACGACCTCGTCCAGCGCGCCGACCATCGCCCCGGCCGCGGTCAGGTCGCCGAGTCCGGCGCGCGGCACCGTGACCCGGTCGATCATCGCCGGGAGGCGTCGCGCCTCCGCGGAGACGCCGGCGCGCGCCTGCTCGACGGCCGCCGGGCGCAGGACGAGGTCGGGCATGCGCGGAGAGTAGGTCGACGCCCCGCGCCGATGGGGCGCTTTCGGAGAATCAGGCGCGCACCGGCATGGCAACCCGTCCGGCGGCGGCGTCGCGGGCGATGTCGGTGCGGTGGTGGCCGCCGGGAAGGTGCACGGCGGCGAGGCGCTCGTAGGCGTCGGCGCGGGCGGCGTCGAGGTCGGCGCCGGTCCCGACGACCGACAGGACCCGCCCGCCGCTCGAGACCACGGCGCCGTCGTCGCGGCGCCGGGTGCCCGCGTGCAGGACGTTCGGGTCGTCGGCGCCGCGGATCACGTCGCCGGTCCGCACCGTGCCGGGGTAGCCCTCGGCGGCGACGACGACGGTGACGGCGGCGCCGTCCGACCAGGTCGGGGCGGGTTCGTCGGCGAGGCGCCCGTGCGCGGCCGCGGCGAGCAGCGAGGCCGCCGAGCTGCGCAGCAGGGCCAGCACGACCTGCGTCTCGGGGTCGCCGAAGCGGCAGTTGAACTCGATCACCTGCGGGCCGGACGACGTGAGGGCGAGCCCCGCGTAGAGCAGGCCCGAGAACGGCGCGCCACGGGCGGCGAGCTCGGTGACGACCGGGACGACGATCCGCTCGACCACCTCGTCCACGAGTCCCGCGGACGCCCAGGGCAGCGGCGCGTAGGCGCCCATCCCGCCCGTGTTCGGGCCGGCGTCGTCGTCACCGAGGCGCTTGAAGTCCTGGGCCGGCAGCAGCGGGACCACGGTCGTGCCGTCGACGACGCAGAACAATGACGCCTCGGGCCCGTCGAGGAACGACTCGAGCAGCACCGGGTGGCCGGCCTCGAGCACGGACGCGGCGTGGCGTCGGGCGGCCTCGAGGTCCTCGGTCACGAGCACGCCCTTGCCGGCGGCGAGCCCGTCGTCCTTGACCACCCACGGCGCCTCGAAGCGGGCGAGGGCGGCGTCGAGGCCGCCGGGGTTGTCGACCGACTCGCTGCGCGCGGTGGGCACTCCGGCGGCGGCCATGACGTCCTTCGCGAACGCCTTGGAGCCCTCGATGCGCGCCGCGGCCGCGGTCGGGCCGAAGCAGGGCACGCCGGCCACGCGCAGCGCGTCGCCGACGCCGGCGACCAGCGGGGCCTCGGGGCCGACGACGACGAGATCGGCGCGCCACCGCCGCGCGAGCGCGACGACCTGCTCGGGGTCGGTCGGGTCCGCGAGGCCGGGGTGCTCGGCCAGCGCCGCGGTGCCGGCGTTGCCGGGGGCGGCCGCGAGCGCCGTCACCCGCGGATCGCCGGCGAGGGCGTGCAGGAGGGCGTGTTCGCGGGCTCCGGAACCGATGACCAGGACGCGCACGGGCGACACGCTACGGGCACCCCCTGAGGCGCGAGCTGGCGGCGTGTCGCACGACGAGGATGTGGCGATCCTGGCGTCAGACGCCAGCGATGCCGCATCGCTCGCACAGACCGGCTCGCCCTGACGCCCCGCGTTCACCGGGGGCGGGTGGCGGGGTCGCGCGGGCCCCGGAACACTGCGCCCGATGACGATGCCGGGGCCCGCGTTCACCCGTCGCTCCGCGCTGTGGGGCGGGCTCGCCGCCGCCGGGGCGCTCGCCGCCGGGTGCGCCGACACGCCGGTCGCCGCCGGCCCCGCGGCACCCGCGCCGACCGGCGCCCCGCCCCCGAGCACGACGCCGTCCCCGTCCCCCGGCGGCACCGGCACCGCGCCCGGCGGACCCGACCGGATCCTGGTGGTCGGCCACCGCGGCGCCTCGGGCTACCGGCCGGAGCACACGCTCGCCGCCTACGAGCTCGCGATCCGCATGGGCGCCGACGCCGTCGACGTCGACCTCGTGCCCACCCGCGACGGGGTGCTCGTCGCGCGCCACGAGCCCGAGATCGGCGGCACGACGAACGTCGCGACCCGGCCCGAGTTCGCCGCGCGCCGCACCACGAAGGAGATCGACGGCACCACGGCGACCGGCTGGTTCACCACCGACTTCACGCTCGCCGAGATCCGCACGCTGCGGGCGGTGGAGCGCATCCCCGAGACCCGCCCGCACAACACGCTCTACGACGGCCGCTTCCCCGTCGTCACGTTCGACGAGGTCCTCGACCTGCTCGACCGCCTCGCCGCCGAGCTGCGCCGCCCCGTGGGCGTGCTGCCCGAGGTCAAGCACTCGACCTACTTCGCGAGCCTCGGCCTGCCCGTCGAGCCCGCGCTCGTCGACACCCTGCGCCGGCGCGGTCGGGACCGCGCGGACTCCGGAGTGATCATCCAGTCGTTCGAGACCGCGAACCTGCGGGCGCTCAAGGGGCAGGTCGGGTGCCCGCTGCTCCAGCTCGTGGACTCGGCGGGCACGCGCCCGGCCGACGTCGTCGCCGCGAACGACCCGCGGACCTCCGACGCGCTGCTCACCCCGCAGGGCCTGCGCGACGTCGCCACGTACGCGACCTGGCTCGGCCCGAGCAAGGAGTGGATCGTCCCGCTGGGACCGGACGACGCCGCCGGCGCCCCGACCGGGCTGGTCCAGGACGCCCACGCCGCGAGCCTGCGGGTCATGCCCTACACGTTCCGCAACGAGAACGAGTTCCTGCCCCTGCAGCGCCGCCGCGGCGGAGCGGGCGCGCCGAAGGACACCTACGGCGACGCGTTCGGCGAGTACGAGCAGTTCGTCGCCGTCGGCGTCGACGCCGTGTTCAGCGACGACCCGGACACCGCGCTGACCGCCGTCAGCCCCTGATCAGGGCGCCAGACGCCGGTCGACGTAGCACCAGCGCCACGTCTCGTCCGGCTCGTGCGAGCGCATCACCGGGTGGCCGGTGTCCTCGTGGTGCTTGGACGCGTGCCGGTACGGGCTGGAGTCGCAGCAGGCGACGTGCCCGCACTCGACGCACTTGCGCAGGTGGGCCCACGCGGTGGAGCCCTCGGCCCGGCAGTCGGGGCAGATCAGCGTCTCGCCGTCGCGGGCGACCGCGTCGGGCGCCGGGTCGGCGGCCGGACCGTCGGTGCCGATGGTCAGGAGGTGTTCGCAGGCGCCCACCCGACCGATCCTAGGCGACGGGAACGCCAGGACGGTGCGACGACGGAGCGCTGCCGGGCCGTCGCCTCGTCGCCGCGACGACTCAGGCGGTCGGCGCGTCCCGCAGGACCGTCTCCTCGCGCCCGGGCCCGACGCCGATCGCCGACACCGGCGCGCCCGAGAGCTCCTCGATCCGGGCGACGTAGTCGCGGGCCTTGGCCGGGAGGTCCTCGAAGCGCCGCGCCGCGGAGATGTCCTCGAACCAGCCGGGCATCGTCTCGTACACCGGCGTCGCGGCGACGACGTCCGACTGGGTCATCGGCATCTCGTCGACGCGCCGGCCGTCGACCTCGTAGCCCACGCAGATCGGCACGCTCTCGAGCCCGGAGAGCACGTCGAGCTTGGTGAGGAACAGGTCGGTGAGCCCGTTGACGCGCACCGCGTACCGGGCGATCACCGCGTCGAACCACCCGCAGCGTCGGCTGCGGCCGGTGGTGACGCCGAACTCGCCGCCGGTCTTGCGCAGGTACTCGCCGTCGGCGTCGAACAGCTCGGTCGGGAACGGGCCGGAGCCGACGCGGGTGGTGTAGGCCTTGAGGATCCCGATCACGCGGCCGATGCGCGTGGGCCCGATGCCCGAGCCGGCGGCGGCGCCGCCCGCGGTGGGGCTCGACGACGTGACGTACGGGTAGGTGCCGTGGTCGACGTCGAGCAGCGTGCCCTGCGAGCCCTCGAGCAGCACGGTCTCGCCGCGCTCGAGCGCCAGGTTCAGCGCGAGGCGGGTGTCGGCGATCCGGTGCGCGAAGCCCTCGGCGTGGCCGAGCACGGTGTCGGCGACCTCGTCGACGTCCAGCGCCCGCCGGTTGTAGATCTTGACGAGGATCTGGTTCTTGAGCTCGAGCGACGCCTCGACCTTCTCGCGCAGCAGCTTCTCGTCGAGCAGGTCCTGCATCCGCACGCCGACCCGGGCGATCTTGTCCTGGTAGGCGGGCCCGATGCCGCGGCCCGTCGTGCCGATCCGGGACTTGCCCAGGAAGCGCTCGGTCACCTTGTCGATGGCCACGTGGTACGGCATGATCACGTGCGCGTCCGCGGAGATCAACAGCTTGCCCGTGTCGACGCCCTTGGCCTCCAGGCCGGCGAGCTCCTCGAGCAGCACCCCGGGGTCGACCACCACGCCGTTGCCGATCACGTTGGTGACACCCGGCGTCAGGATCCCGGACGGGATGAGGTGCAGGGCGAAGTTCTTGCCGTCGGGCAGCACCACCGTGTGGCCGGCGTTGTTGCCGCCCTGGTAGCGCACGACCCACTGGACCTGCTCACCGAGGATGTCGGTGGCCTTGCCCTTGCCCTCGTCGCCCCACTGGGCGCCGATGAGCACGATGGCCGGCATGTGACACTCCCTGACCTCGACTGCGGTACGCGCACGGGAGTGCAGGCCGCCCCGTGCAACGGAAGGGTAGTCCACACGGGTGTTCTCGATGCGCGTGGTGACCTGCGGGGACCCCGCCCGCGACCGCTGGGGCGACGCCCTGCGCGACCTCGACCCCGTCGGGCTCCCGGCGCTGCCCGCCCGCGGTGACGTCGACCCGCTGCTCGACGACCTGGACGCGGCCGGGCGCCTGGTCGTGGCCGGCGACGACGCCGCCCTCGCCGCCGTGCTGGTGCGCCTGCTGCGCCGCGGGCGCCTCGACGTCGAGGTCGCCGTCCTGCCCGCGCCCGATTCGGCGGCCGCCGCTGTCTGGGGCCTGCCCACCGACGCGGCGGGTGCGCTCGCCCTCGCCCGCGACGGCACCGCCCGCCCGGCGCCGCTGGTGCGCGACGACCACGGCGGGCTGGTCGCCGGCCGCCACACCACCGGGCCCGTGCACGGCGAGGTCTACTGCGAGCAGCACCGGGTGCTGCGCGGCGACGCCGCCGAGATCGCCGTCGCCCCCGACCCCGCCGGCGGCGTCACGGTCACCGTCACCGGGCCGCGCCGGCTCGGTGGCCTGCGCGCCGGACGGGTCACCGAGCAGTCGGGGCGCGCGGTGCAGCTGGGCAGCCGCCCGGCGGTCACCGTCGTGCGCGACGGCGTCCCCGGGGACCGCCCGGTGTCGCGGCGCAGCTGGTACCGCCACACCGAGGACTGGCGGCTGGTGCGTCCCTGACGGATGCGCCCGGTGACCGGGCGGCCTGGGACGTCCGGCGGGATCCTCCCGCCGGACGGTGGGCCGCCCGAGTGCGCTGGGCAACCGCTCAGCCACCGTCCGTGCCCACCTGCCGATGACGTGCATGCCCCCACGGGGGCGGGGTATGACATCACCATGCTGGTGGTGGTCGTGCTCCTCCCGATCGTGATCATGGTTGTCACCTGCCTGCTCGAGCGGTTCGAGGCCCACGCCGTCACGGAGAAGCCGACGCCGCGCGTCCGCCGCCCCCTGCCGGCCGCCTCACCCGCCGAGCCGGCCGAGCCGGCCGAGCCCGCTGCCCCCGCGCTCGCGCTCGTCCCGGGGGCCGACGCGGGCGCGGGCGAGGACCGCCCCGAGACCGTCACCCCGCAGGCCGCGCCCGCCCCGGGCGCCCTCCGCCGGGCGTCCTGACCACCACCCGTGTCCCGGGGACACGGGTCGGGCCGGGTCACGACGGTGTCGGGCCGTCGTCCCCGAGCCGGGTGCTCGTCGTGGCGGCGACCGCCTCGTCGCGGTCCATCCCGGCCGCGGTCAGGAGGTCGACGAGCATCGAGCGGATCTGCGCGATGACCACGTCCGCCGAGTAGCCCCCGCCGCGCGCCGGCACCGCGCCGACCGTGTCCAGCAGCGCGCTGCGCGCGCCGTCGGTCGACTCGCCGGTGGTCAGCTCGCGGCGCAGCGTCGCGGTGTCCTCGGCCAGGGTGCGCAGGACGGCCACGACGTCGGCGCCGGTCTCCTCGCCGTCGCGGATCGCGGCGTGCCCGCGCCGCGCGAGCACGCGGGCGTTGCGCAGCGCGAGATCGACCGCGCGCACGGCCACGCGCAGGCGCGCGAGCTCCCCGCGGTGGCGGCGGCGCAGCGGCGCGATCGCCGTGATCTCGAAGCCGGCGTCGACCGCGTCCGCGAGGGCGTCGACCCGCCCCTGCGTGGCCCGCGCCCGCTCGAGGACCGCCGCCGCGGCCTCCGGGTCCGCGGTCCGCAGTGCGTCGGCGGTGCCGATCAGCACCTCCTCGAGCTCGGTGAGCAGCGCCGCGAGGCCGCGCCGGGCCCGGGTGAGCGGGTGCGAGGGCAGGGTCGCCGCGGTCGCCAGCCCGATCGCCGCACCGATGAGCGTGTCGATCCAGCGCGTGAACGCCCCGGTCGTCCCCGGCGGCTGCAGCGTCGCCACCAGCACCGCCGACACCGCCGCCTGGTTGAGCAGCAGGGCGCCGACGTCGAAGAGCAGGGCGGCGAGGAGCGCGAGTCCCACGACGACGCTGATCTGCCACCAGCCGGGGCCGATGAGCACGACGATGAGGTCGCCGACGGCCACCCCCACGCTGACCCCGAGGGCGAGCTCCACCGAGCGGCGCAGCCGGTTGGTCAGCGAGACCCCGAGGACCAGCACGCACGCGATCGGCGCGAAGAACGGCACCGGGTGCCCGACGACGTCGCGCGCCACGAGGTACGCGAGCCCGGCCGCCAGCGCGCACTGCAGCACCGGCAGCCCGGAGTCGCGCAGCCGTCGGGCCCGGCTGCGCGCCAGCCGTTCCAGGCGGTCCACGGTCCGGCTCCTCAGGCGAGGCCGAGCGCGTCCACGGCCTCCGGGTCGCAGTCGTCGAGGAGCTGCAGGCAGCGCTCGACCTCGTCGGTCTCACCGATCGCCCGCGCCGCCTTGGCCAGCGCCGCGACCGAGCGCAGGAAGCCCTGGTTGGGCTCGTGGCTCCACGGCACCGGGCCGAAGCCCTTCCAGCCGTTGCGGCGCAGCTGGTCCAGCCCGCGGTGGTAACCGGTGCGGGCGTAGGCGTACGCGGCGACGTGCTCGCCGGCGGCCTCGGCGCGCTCGGCGAGCGTCGCCCACCCGGCCGAGTAGGTCGGGTGGTCGGCGACGACCGCGGCCGGGTCCTCGCCGCGCTCCAGCCGCGCCGCCGGCTCCGGCGTCTCGGGGAGGTAGGTGGGCTGGGGACCGAGCAGGTTGTGCCCGTGCCCCGCGCCGGGGCCGGTCGGGATGGTCATGGCCCCATCATCCGCCCGGCCCCGAGCCGGTCAGCGACCCAGGGTCTGCCCCGTCGAGCGCAGGTTCTCGCAGGCCGTGGTGACCCGCTCGGCCATGGCGACCTCGGCCTTCTTGTTGTAGCTGCGCGGGTCGTAGGCCTTCTTGTCGCCGACCTCGCCGTCGACCTTCAGGACGCCGTCGTAGTTCGAGAACATGTGCGCGGCGATCGGGCGCGTGTAGGCGTACTGCGTGTCGGTGTCGACGTTCATCTTGACCACGCCGTAGTCGAGCGCCTCGTGGATCTCCTCGAGCAGCGAGCCCGAGCCACCGTGGAACACCAGGTCGAAGGGCTTCGAGCCGTCGGCGAGGCCGAGCTTGCGCGCCGCGACCTCCTGGCCCTCCTTGAGCACCGAGGGGCGCAGCTTGACGTTGCCCGGCTTGTAGACGCCGTGCACGTTGCCGAACGTCGCGGCCAGCAGGTAGCGGCCCTTCTCGCCGCCGCCGAGCGCGTCGACGGTGTGCTCGTAGTCGCCCGCGGCGGTGTAGAGCTTCTCGTTGATGTCGTTGGCGACGCCGTCCTCCTCGCCGCCGACGACGCCGATCTCCACCTCGAGGATGATCTTCGCCTTGGCGGCCTTCTCCAGCAGCTCCTGGGCGATCTCGAGGTTCTCGTGCAGCTCGACCGCCGAGCCGTCCCACATGTGCGACTGGAACAGCGGGTTCCGGCCGGCGTCGACGCGCTCCTGGCTGATCGCGAGCAGCGGGCGAACGAACCCGTCGAGCTTGTCCTTGGGGCAGTGGTCGGTGTGCAGCGCGACGTTGATCGAGTACTTCTCGGCCACGACGTGCGCGAACTCGGCCAGCGCGCTCGCGCCGGTGACCATGTCCTTCACCGACTGGCCGGAGCCGAACTCGGCGCCGCCGGTGGAGAACTGGATGATCCCGTCGCTCTCCGCCTCGGCGAAGCCGCGCAGGGCCGCGTTGATCGTCTCCGACGAGGTGCAGTTGATCGCCGGGAAGGCGAACGCGTTCGCCTTCGCCCGGTCGAGCATCTCGTTGTAGACCTCGGGGGTCGCGATGGGCATCGTCGTGCCTCCCAGGGGCGTCGACAGGGGCCGGGCACCGGAGCGGACACTCCTCCGGCCGGACGTCGGCGCAGTATGACGCAGCCCGCCCGATCCGGCGCTGCGTCGTGCGGTGTGACCCGTTTCCCGTTGCGTGGCCGCCTGCGCCACGCGGGTGATCCACGGACCGACCCTCGTCCCCACCGGGACCACAGCTGGTGAGCGGCTATCGTCGGTGACGTGGCCCATCCCGGGGAGAGCGCGGTCGAGCGCACGCTGGGCAGCCTGCGGGCCATCGACGCGGTGGCCCCCGCGGACGCCTCGGTGGTCCATCCGTCGGCGCGGCCCGCGTCGCCGCCCCCGCCGGTGGGGCCGGGCGGCCGACCCGGGCCGGCGCCCGCGAGCGGTCCCGTCGCCACCCAGGACCAGGCCCCGCGCACCCTCGAGGACCTCTACCGCGAGCACCGGATGCGGTTCGTGCGCCTGGCCGTGCTGCTCGTGGACGACCCGGCGACCGCCGAGGACGTCGTCCAGGAGGCGTTCACCGGGCTGCACCGCCACTGGGGCCGGCTGCGCGACGAGCACGCCGCGCTGGGCTACCTGCGCACGGCGGTGGTCAACGGGTCGCGGTCGGTGCTGCGGCGCCGGCGCACCGCCCGCGAGTACACCCCGCCCCACACGGCCGACGCCCGCTCGGCCGAGTCGCTGGCGATGCTCTCCGCCGAGCACCAGGCCGTGGTGTCCGCCCTGGGCAAGCTGCCCCGCCGCCAGCGCGAGGTGCTGGTGCTGCGCTACTACGGCGGGCTCTCCGAGGCCGAGATCGCCGAGGCCACGGGCATCAGCAAGGGCACCGTCAAGTCCACGGCGAGCCGGGGCCTCGAGGCCATCGGCAAGCTCGTCGAGGGCGGCTGACCCCCGCACGGCCCCTGGGGGTCGCCGGGGCTCGCCGCTAGCATCGGCCGGGATGGACGACGAACGGCTGCTGTCCGAGGCCCTGCGCGCGCACGCCGCGGGCGGTGTGTCCTCCCCGGGCGGCACCCCGGACGCGGCACCGGACGGCACCCCCGCCCCGGCGTCCTCCGATGAGCCGGCCGGCTCGAGCGGCTCCCGGCTGCGCGACCGGTTCCGGCCCCTCGCGCGTCGCCGCGACACCCCCGACGCCGCGCCCGAGACCGTCGCCCACCCCACGCCCGCGCCGCCCACCCCGCCCGCTCCGCCCACCCCGCCCGCCGGCTCCACCGGGCCCTACCCGGCGCCGCCCCGCAACGGACCGCCGATGGCCCGCCCCGCCGCCCGTCCCCCGCGCGGGACGATGGACCGGCCCTGGCCCCAGGCGCCCCCGGGCGGGCCGCCGCCGGCGGGCCGGCCCGCGCCCCCGCTGCCGACGGGCCCCGTCCGCCCGCCCGGGCCCGGTGTGCCTCACCAGCGGCCCGCGCCGGGCGCCGCCCCGCCGCCCCCGGTGCCGACCGACGACGCCGGTCCGACGGCCTGGACGCCGGCCCGGATCGCCTGGTGGTCGGGCGTGGCGCTGCTCGCCGGCGCGATCGCGGGCGCGCTCGCGGCCGTCGGCACGCTGGGCCTGCCGGGCTGACCCGGAGCTGATACGGGGCTGACCCGGCGCCCACACGGGCTTCACACGAGCCTCCCCGCCGGCGTTTCGGGGTGACCCGGAGGCCCGCGCCCAGGTCCGCCGCGTACGGTTCACAGACGTGTCGCCCACACTCGCCGCCGCCACGACCACGGTGCAGGCCCTCGGCCCGGAGTGGCTCGACCCGCAGTACATCATCGAGTCGCTGGGCCCGTGGGCCCTCGTCGGTGTGTGCCTGATCATCTTCGCCGAGTGCGGCCTGCTGGTCGGGTTCTTCCTGCCCGGCGACTCGCTGCTGTTCATCACGGGTCTCGCCGTCGTCACCGGCCTGATCAGCACCCCGCTGTGGCTGGTGTGCGTCCTGCTGGTGGTATGCGCGTTCCTCGGCAACGCGCTGGGCTACTACATCGGCCTCAAGGCCGGACCCGCGATCTTCGACAAGCCCGACTCGAAGCTCTTCAAGAAGGAGAACGTCGAGCGGACGCAGAAGTTCTTCGACAAGTACGGCAACCGGGCGATCGTGCTCGGCCGCTTCGTGCCGATCGTGCGCACGTTCATCACGGTCATGGCCGGCGTGGGGCGCATGGACGCCCGCCGCTACCTGACGTTCTCGCTGATCGGCGGCGTCGCCTGGGCGGCCGGCGTGACGCTGCTCGGCGCCGCCCTCGGCCAGTTCGAGTTCGTGAAGAACAACATCGAGATGATGCTGATCCTGGTGGTGGCGCTGTCGCTGGTGCCGATCGCCATCGAGATGATCAAGGCGCGGCGCGAGAGGAAGCTCGGGGCGCAGGGGCTGGCCGAGGACGTGCTCGACGGCGCCAACGACGAGCCGACCCAGGTCATCGACACACGGCGCGAGCCCTAGACGTCCGCGTGCGCGCGGATCCACGCGTGCATGGCGATCCCGGCGGCGACGCCGGCGTTGATCGACCGGGTCGAACCGAACTGGGCGATGGCGAGCACCGTGTCCGCGCCCGCCACGGCCTCGGACGTGAGCCCCACGCCCTCCTGACCGAACAGCAGCACGCAGCGGCGCGGCAGCACCGCGGTCTCCAGCGGCGCCGCCCCGGGGGCGTTGTCGACCGCGACCACGGCGAGGTCCTCCCCGCGCGCCCACGCGAGCAGGGCCGCGACGTCGGGGTGGTGGTGCACGTGCTGGTAGCGGTCGGTGACCATCGCGCCCCGCCGGTTCCAGCGCCGCCGCCCCACGACGTGCACGGCAGCCGCCGCGAAGGCGTTGGCGGTGCGCACGATCGTGCCGATGTTGGCGTCGTGGTGCAGGTTCTCGATCGCGACGTGGAACGGGTGGCGCCGGGCGTCGAGGTCGGCGACCACCGCCTCGCGGCGCCAGTACCGGTAGCGGTCGACGACGTTGCGCCGGTCGCCCGCCGCGAGGAGCTCGGGGTCGTAGCGGGGGTCGTCGGGCCACGTCTCCGGACCGCCGGGCCAGGGCCCGACGCCGACCGGGTCCGGGCCGGTGCGCCACTCGGTGGGACCGGGCCCGTCCTCGTCGGCGGGCTCGTCGGGGCCGGTCACAG
Source organism: Actinomycetospora lutea (assembly GCF_028737205.1). GTDB lineage: Bacteria > Actinomycetota > Actinomycetes > Mycobacteriales > Pseudonocardiaceae > Actinomycetospora > Actinomycetospora lutea. Next base: position 74,279 of record NZ_JAQZAL010000018.1, read on the forward strand.
CCCCAGGTCGGCCAGCCCGAGCAGCGACCGGCACTCGAGCCCGCGGGCCTCGACGGCCTCCGTCGCACCGGTCGCGCGGTCGACGACGGTGACGACGCCGACGACCTGCGCGCCGGCCTCGACCAGCGCGTCGACGGCGGTGAGCACGCTGCCGCCGGTCGTCGAGGTGTCCTCGACCGCGAGCACGCGGCGCCCGGCCACGTCCGGGCCCTCGATGCGCCGCTGCATGCCGTGGGTCTTGGCCGCCGCCCGCACCACGCACGCGTCGACGGGGCGCCCGGGCGCGTGCATCACCGCGAGCGCGACCGGGTCGGCGCCCATGGTCAGCCCGCCCGCGGCGTCGTAGTCCCAGTCGGCGGTGGCCTCGCGCACGAGTCGCCCGATGAGCGGGCCCGCCTCGTGGTGCAGGGTCGCGCGGCGCAGGTCGACGTAGTAGTCGGCCTCCTGGCCCGACGACAGCGTCACCTTCCCGCGGACGACCGCCAGCTCCGCGACCAGCGCGGCGAGCCGGGCGCGGGCGTGGGTATCGACGGCCGGTCTCACGGGGCGAGCTCCCCTGTCGGCGTGCTCACCCGGATGCTCCGTCTCCGGGGGACGTTCATCCGCGCCCCGTCGCCGTCCGCGACGCCAGGGCCCGCAGGACCGCGCGCGGCACGACCCGCGTGACGCCGACGATCGCCTTGTACACCGCTCCCGGCACGGACACCGCCTTTCCCGCCTCGAGGTCGTCCAGGCCCTCGGTGACCACCGTGCCCGCGTCCAGCCACAGCCAGTCGGGGCCCGGGCGGTCCTGCCCGAGACGCGCGTGAAACTCGGTGCGCGTGAACCCGGGGCAGAGTGCCATGACCCGCACGCCCGTGCCGCCCAGGGACAGGGCGAGGTTCTGCGAGAGCGCCGTGACGTAGGTCTTGCCCGCGCTGTAGACCGAGCCGCGACCGGGCAGGAAGCCGGCCACGCTCGACACGTTGATCACGTCGCCGCGCCCGCGCGCCACCATGACGGGCAGGACGGCCGCGGTCAGCTCGAGCACCGCGGCCATGTTGACCTCGTAGTTCGCGCGCAGGGCGCCGGGGTCGGTGTCGACGAACTCGCCGGCGGTCGCGTAGCCCGCGTTGTTGACCAGGAGCGCCACCGGGGTCTCGCCGAGGGTCAGGCGCTCGACCACCCGGCGGCGCCCGGACGCGGCGGCGAGGTCGGCCACCAGCACCTCGACGCCGACGCCGTGGCGGGCCCGCAGGCGCTCGGCGAGGCTCTCGAGACGCGCGGCGTCGCGGGCGACGAGGACGAGGTCGTGCCCGGCGACGGCGAGGTGCTCGGCGAACGCGGCCCCGATCCCGGAGCTGGCGCCGGTGACGAGCGCGGTGCCCTCCCGGGCGCCGCGGGGTCCGCGCCGGGCCGCGAGCGCGCCGGCGAACGTCGTGCGGCGCATCCCGGACGACACGCGCAGCGCCGCGAACGGGACGAGCCGCGAGGTCCCGACCAGCGCCTTCATCCCCACGCCGGGCGTCGAGACGGCGCGTCCGGCGGCGTGGTCGGCGAGGGCGGCGCCCGCGACGGTGTCCACGTCGGGCGGGGCGACGCGCAGGGGGACGGCCTGCTTCGTCCGCGGGCCCCCGCCGACGCCGGGCGGGGTCGGGCAGACGACGGTGAGCGTGAGCCCGTCGGCGTGGTGCCGCTGCGCCAGCGACTCGGTCAGCATCGCGACGTAGGCCTGCGCGGCGCCGTCGAGCCCGGCCGCGCCGGGCAGCGGCAGGTAGGCGCCGGGGCCGGCGGTCGTGATGACCCCGCCCGGGCCGGGGTGCCGGCGCGCGATCATCCCGGGCAGCGCGGCCCGGACGAGGACCAGCGCGGCGGCAGCGGTGCGGTCGAGCGCGGCGCGCACCCGCGCCGGGTCGGCCTCGGGCAGGCCCTCGGTGCTCGGGGGCGTCGGCCCGACGACGAGCAGGTCGATGGGGCGGGTCGAGGTCTCGAGACGGCGGGCGACGAGGTCGACGTCGTCGGCGTCCGCGAGGTCCCCGGGCAGGATCTCCGGCCGGGTGCCGCCGAGCTCGTCGGCGAGCGCCTCGAGGGCGCCGCGCTCCCCACCGGCGAGGACGAGCTCGTCGCCCGCCGCGTGCAGGCGCCGGACGAACGCGCGGCCGAGGTCGGTGTCGGCCGACGTGACCAGGGTCCGGCGCGGTACGGGCCCGCTCACCGCCCCGAGGACGAACTGCTGCGGGCGCCCGGCCCGAACTCGTCGTCCTCGACGTCGTAGGGGATGTCGGCGGGGCGGTCGCGGTGGGTCGGGCGGGGCTCGTCGGCGGGCACGTCGGCCTCCGCGTCGTGGTCGGCAGCGGCCGGGGTGGGCTCGGGGCCGTCGCCGTCGCCGTCGCCCCCGCCCGCGGCGTCCTCGAGCGCGACCGACAGCTCCACGAGCGCCTGCAGGAGACCCTGGACGCGGTCGGGGTCGGCGCCCGGGTCGGTGGTGGCGAGCACCCAGGTGTCCTCGGCCCAGACCAGCGGCACGTCGTCGCCGACCAGGTCGGCGGCGCGCGCGACGTCGCCGGTGATCAGCGGGCGGGCCTGGGCCACCGAGGTGACGAAGGCGTAGCGCTCGCCGACCTGGCCGAGCGAGTCGAGGCCCGCGTCGTCGGGCAGCGGGGCCGAGGGCAGGCGCAGCTCGATGGCCACCGGCAGCGTCGCGACGCCGCGCACGGCGGCGACGATGCCCGTGATCTGGCCGGCCTGCTCGTGGTCGAAGACGTGGGCGAGCCGACGGCCGCCCGGGCCCGGGACCGCGCCGGTGGCGAGGTCGAGCGCGCGGCCGTGGCCACCCTGGTGCACGGCGCCGTAGCGCCAGCGGCTCGGCAGGACGGGATCGACGTCGACGAACTCCCAGCTCTTCTGCTCGGCCCACTTGCGCCGGTCGCGACGGTGCCCGCCGGTGCGGGCGCGGTCGGAGAGCAGCAGCAGCGCCCCGCCGCCCGCGGCGAGCGCCGCGATGACGAACCAGACCCAGGCAGGCACGCACGCAGGGTACGACGCCCGCGTCCCCCCATCGTGCAGGGCGCCCTCGGCGCGCCGGACCACGTGAGCGAAATTCGGGGCTATCGCACCGAACTCCGCTCACATGGGACGTCCGAAACGGGTGGTGCGGCGCGGTTAGGCTCGGTGATCGTGAGCGCCACGCTGGTCGCGCGGGACCTCGCCGCCGCGCACGGCGCCCGGGTGCTGTTCTCCGGACTCGACCTCGTCGTCGCCCCCGGCGACGTCATCGGGCTGGTCGGGGTGAACGGCGCCGGGAAGTCGACCCTGTTGCGGCTGCTCGCCGGCCTCGCCGCGCCCGACCAGGGCTCGGTCGCGCTCTCGCCCGCGTCGGCGACCGTCGGGCACCTGCCCCAGGAGACCGCGCGGGTGCCGGGCGAGACCGTCCGCGGCTTCGTGGGCCGGCGCACCGGCGTCACCGCGGCCGCCGCCACCCTCGACACGGCGACCACCGCGCTGTCGCAGGGCGCCCCCGGCGGCGACGAGGCCTACGCCGCGGCCCTGGAGCGCTGGCTCGACCTCGGCGGCGCCGACCTCGAGGAGCGCACCGCCGAGGTCGCCGACGACCTGGGCCTCGACGCCGCCCTGCTCGACGCCCCCGTGACCGCGCTCTCCGGCGGCCAGGCCGCCCGCGCCAACCTCGCCTCGCTGCTGCTGGCCCGCTTCGACGTCTTCCTGCTCGACGAGCCCACCAACGACCTCGACCTCGCCGGCCTGGAGCGCCTCGAGCGCTGGGTGCGCGACCTACGGGCCGGCACGGTGCTCGTCAGCCACGACCGCGAGTTCCTGGCCCGCACGGTGACCTCGGTGCTCGAGCTCGACCTCGCCCAGCAGCAGGTCACCCAGTACGGCGGCGGCTACGAGGCCTACCTCGCCGAGCGCGCGACGGCCCGCCGGCACGCCCGCGAGGCCTACGAGGAGTACGCCGAGAAACGCTCCGAGCTCACCGCGCGGATGCAGACACAGAAGCAGTGGGTGGACAAGGGCGTGCGCAACGCCCGCAAGAAGGCCACCGACAAGGACAAGTTCATCAAGCACCACAACGCGCAGACCTCCGAGAAGCAGGCCTCGAAGATCGCGCAGACCGAGCGCCGGCTCGAGCGCATGGAGGTCGTCGAGGAGCCGCGCAAGGAGTGGGATCTGCGGATGACGATCGCCGCGGCGCCGCGCTCGGGCACGGTCGTCGCGACGCTGGACGGGGCCGTCGTCCGCCGGGGCGCCTTCACCCTCGGCCCCGTCACCCTCCAGCTCGACCGGTCCGACCGGGTCGCGATCACCGGGGCCAACGGCGCCGGCAAGTCGACGCTGCTCGCGCTGCTGCTCGGGCGCCTCGCGCCCGACGAGGGGCGCGCCGCGCTGGGGTCGGGCGTCGTCGTCGGGGAGGTCGACCAGGCCCGTGGCCTGCTGACCGGGTCGACGGCCCTGCTCGACGTCTTCTCGCGCGAGCCCGAGCTCGACCGCTGGCCCACGGCCGAGGTCCGCACGCTGCTCGCGAAGTTCGGGCTCGGCGCCGAGCACGTGCACCGCGGCGCCGACACCCTCTCGCCCGGCGAGCGCACCCGCGCCGCGCTGGCCCTGCTGCAGGCGCGCGGGGTGAACCTGCTCGTGCTCGACGAGCCCACCAACCACCTCGACCTCGCCGCCATCGAGCAGCTCGAGTCCGCGCTCGCCTCGTTCGGGGGCACCCTGCTGCTCGTCTCGCACGACCGGCGCCTGCTCGCGGGCGTGGCGACCACCCGGCACTGGCACGTCGACGCGGGACGGGTCACCGAGATCGACTAGCCGGGTCACGGGTCGAGCTCCGCTTCGCTCCGTCTCCGGGAACCGGACGAACGATGAGAACGTTCTCATCCCGGCGTCACCGGCGGCTCACCCGCGACGACGAGGGTGGCCGCATGACTCGTTCGACCATCGCTGCCGCGCTCGTGCTCGCCGGGCTCGCGGTCGGCGCGACCGCGTGCGACACGTCCACCGAGTCGCCGCTGCCGGCGCCGGTGTCGGTGCCGTCGGTGCCGGGCGGGGCGCCCGCCCCGGCCCCGGAGCAGGACGACGACGGGACCGTGGCGCCGCCGCCGGCCGGGCAGGAGGACGGGGATGACGGCGGGGACGCCGGCGACGACGACGGTGGCGACGGCTGATCACCCCGTCGCCCACCCCGTCGGCTACCTGCGCGCCCGCGGCGCCCGTGTCCGGATCGTCGCCTGGGTGCTGCTGCTCGTGCTCGGGAGCATGGCCGTCGTCACCGTCGTCACCTGGCAGCTCCTGATCCGCGCCACCGACGCCCGCATGGACACCGCGCTGCGCACCGAGATCGAGGAGTTCACGGCGCTCACCGCATCGGGCCGCAGCCCCACCGACGGCGCGCCGTTCGCGTCGGTCGACCAGGTGCCCCAGACCGCGATCACCGACAACCTCGCGCGTCCCAACGAGAAGTTCCTCGGCTACCTCGACGGGGTCTTCCGCTACCAGAGCCGCCAGCAGAGCCCCGTGCTGCTCGCCGGCGACCCGGGGTTCGCCCGCCTCGCCGGGTCGGTGCCGGCGCCGGTGGAGGCCCGCTACGAGAGCGCGGCGGGCGAGGTCCGCTACATCGCCGTGCCCGTCACGCTGGCCGGCGACCCGGCGCGCGGTGTCATCGTCGTCGCCTACTTCGCCGACCAGGAGCGCTCGGCCGCCGACGACGCCGCCCTGCTCATGGTCGCCGCCGGCGCCGTCACCGCGGTGCTCGCCGCCGTCGCCGCCTGGCTGGTCGCGGGCCGCATCCTGCGCCCGGTGCGCGACGTCGCCGACACGGCGCGCGCGATCACCGAGACCGACCTGTCCGCGCGCATCACCGCCCGCGCCGACACCCGCGACGAGCTCGGCGCCCTGGTCCGGGCGGTCAACGCGATGCTCGACCGCGTCGAGGACGGCGCGCGGGCCCAGCGCCGCTTCGTCGACGACGCCGGCCACGAGCTGCGGACCCCGATCACGATCGTGCGCGGCCACCTCGAGGTGGTCGACGTCGACGACCCCGCCGACGTGCGCGCCACCGTGGGGCTGGTCGACGACGAGCTCGAGCGGATGAACCGCATCGTGTCCGTGCTCTTGCACCAGGACCGTCCGCACGGCGCAGGACACCTCTACAGACGTGGGCTTACGGCCCGCTGGGACGCCGTGTACGAGGCGGTCCGCTACTACCCAGTCCAACCACCCCGGATCGGGGGCGGCTCACCGCACGGGCAAATCAGCCCCGGCACAGGTTCCGGGTGCTCGCCGGTCCAACACAACGGCTTTCCGCGCTTGGCTGCGCGCCTCCGCTTGACCAGCAAAGAATTGCAGGGCTGGCACTTGCCAGCCGTTTCCGGCCGCTCATGTAGACCTTTCTCGCACAGCGCCATGGATGATGGCTTCCGTTCTCGTGAATTGGGTAGGCGGTATCGCCCCGGTCTCCCTCCGGGCCGATCCCCTCTCCGTTCTCAAGGCATAAAGATGGCCCGGCAGGAATTCCCACCGGGCCGCGTGCTGATAACGGCCCGCTACTTGCGGGGATCAAACTCCACACGGCATCCAGGTTCGGTGCACCGGAAGAACGCGCGTCGCTGCCCGGTGCTCTTGTCCGTCGCCGTGACTATGCTGGGCGGCGAATCCACGTGCTCGCACCCGGCCGCGCGCCGTACTTGATCCACGCGGGTACGGTTCCCGCCGTCTCCCCCGTGCATCGTGCTCGCGATCATTCTCTGAACCTTCGTCTTAATCGATCACTTGCGGCTGACGGCGCAGACGCTACGTGACACTTAACAGTCAAGGCAAGCCGAGCCCCCGACCGGCTACGTCACAGATCCAATCAAGCCCTAGACCAGCCAATACGGCGACGCACCTATACGCGTTGGACCCATTATGTGCGCCATTAGTAGGTGCGTGACAGCGAAGCCGGACGGGTAGATAGCATAATGGTTGGTACACGTCCCAACTGACCGCAGAGAGTGACGTCTCGAGCTGCGGAGAGTGAGAGGCCCGCGGGGACGGCCAGGCGGATAATGGGGGCATGAGTGGCGCCCCGGAGCTAATCGAGACTCCCCCGGAATCGTGCTCGCGCGGGCACGCGCTAGGGCCGGGGAGAATGCTTGTCGGGTGGTCGCACTGCGAGTGCTCCGGGACGAGGATGGGACAGCGCGGGCGCAGGACGTGGCGGTCCCGGGAGTGCTCTGAGCTGATCTACCGGGGGCACCACGTGCCACGGCCGTCTGAGCGGCTGCTCGTCGAGGCGTACGGGCGGACCCACGTCCGGGACACGTAGCGCCGGACCGTGGCGAACGACACAACCGCGCGCACGCGACCTGCTCACGTATCCCTAACACTGTTCATGCTCTACAGCATGAACGCGTTTAGATGCCGCGCCCGCACTCTCGCTATGCTCTACAGTTTCGCTTTTCGCGGGCGAACCGAGTAGGACTTGAATCGTTGACAGCAACGAGAGTCCCCGGAGGTCCGCGTGATCCAGAACCTTGCTCATTCCCACGATGCGCTTGTGGTCCTGTTGTACGGTTCCGTGTGTTCTGGCCTGTGGGCCACGATGGACGGACTCACCATGCTTGCGTGGGGAGGGACGCTCGTCGATGCGCGAGCGGCCGTCCGGCATCGGCTCTACGGGAACCAAGAGCCGCGAGAACCATTCTCCGGGCATAGGTCGCGTCTGGGACGAGGTTCTCTTTAGAGGGCGCCATGACCCCCGCCCTAATGAGGTGGTTGTGGTGGAGCGCTACGGACGGACGTACGTTCAAGAGTGTTGAACGCGCGTCAGCGCTACTTGACTTATCGGTAGTGGCTGTCCGGCTAAGGTCATCAGCACGAGCACGTTCAGGAGGGCTTCATGGTCGCGAGGCGCACACGCAAGTGGCCTCATCCGAGCCAGGCATGGACGTTCGGAGCGGCGCTCTGGTTCCTGTTTGTGCCCGGCGCGATAATAGGTCAAATGGCCTGTATCTCGACCTAGAGGATAATTGGGGCTCGCTGAGCTTGCTGACGAACATGCTGGCCGGAGTTGCCTCCGCTTGCTTTGGCGTCCCTATCGCCTACAACCTGCTGCAAGCACTTTTCCGCCGACAGGAGGCAGGCCGGGAGAGGCAGATACTTCTAGCGGATGTGCTGGCGCACGTGGCGGAGATGCGCATAATGAGCGACTTGATCCTTGACAACGAGACGTGCGTCGACCTCACGTTGAGCTGTTTCCATTCACAGGCGCTGTTAGAGCGTATCGCAAATGAGGTCAGAGAGCTTTCGGCGGGTGAGTACCTTGCGCAGGAGGTTATAGTTGAGGTCTCTGAAACTCTTGCGGCTAATGACGCTCTGGCGATGGCGCTCTGGGACCGTTTTCGAGTACGGCGAATGTGGTACGTGTGCCAGGCAAGGTGGCGGAGGCTGTCCGAGGAGCTGCTACCTCGCGCGCGGACCGAGGGGCTTGGTCTCGACTACCTCGCGGAAGCAAGCCTTGCGGAGTTTTTCATGCAAGATCACCCGCTGGAACAATTTGGGAAGATGGTCGACGAGCATCAATTCCGCTTTGTAAGCTTCCGCAAGTTCTTGAGGACCCCGTCGATCGGTCTTGGAGCAGACGGAGAGGTCCATGATCCCCGGCAGGCGAGTGAGGAGTTGCTAAAACTCGCCCAGAATCATCTAAAGATGATGGATTGGGTTGCTGCTGCCGGGGCTGCTCTCGCCTCGCTTGGGCTTCTCGCTGAGAACGCCTTGAAACTTGCGCCATCGCACTCGCCACTACGCGCAACAGTGGAAGTCGAGCCGAGTTCGGGGCAGGAACTGAGAGAAGGCGACTGGCGCGAGAGGCTTCTCCGTGGAGAGCAACTAGCTACTGGGTGATCGGATGGAAGCGGTAGTTCACGCTGTCGCCGGGCACGGTGGAGTTGTTCCGGTGCCGCATGCGGTCGTACTCCTCCATGCTGTGCTCTGGACGGAACAGCCGAACGTCGCCGTCGTCATAGAACGTGACACGGGTGCCGTTGGGATGGGTCACCACGTAGCCGCCACGGTTGCGCCCGTTCCGGGACGGCGCAAAGGCGCGGACCGTGAATCCCTCCGGAGTACTGTGCGTCATTGTGTCGCGCCGTTGAATACGGCCACGATTAACAGCACCGCGACAGCTATCTGCAAATACCCGAAGATTAGACCAGTGAGGGCGAGACCATTGCCGCGCGCGGTCCTTAGATCTCTTGTCGCGTTATACGCGATGTGCCCGCAGACAATTGCTACTAGCGACCCGATCCAGAAGAACCAACACAGTGCCGCGATGAACGACACGATAGCGAGGCCGTTCCACGGGGCATAGTTCTGGGCGTACACATAGTGCCGCTGCGGCGGATAATTCGGCGGAGGCGAGTACTTGGGCGGTGGCTGCTGCGGTCGTGATTGCCAACCACCGTCAAATCTCCGGTCCACCGGCAAGCCCTCTCCACTTGGATTGCAGCGCTATCTGCTCCCAGTCGTGATCGCTCCGAAGGGCCGGTTCGTTACGGCGGGCACTCCCTACAGGTAGCCCGTGGAGGGTGGCTGTTCAGCCTTCTCAGCAGGCTGAGGTGACGGCGGCTGCGGAGGCTCACTGTCCGCCTGCTTCTTTCTTCTCCGTCGCAGGAAAGCCCACACGCCGCCGATGCCCCCCAAGATCACGGGCACGCTGAGACCCGTCGCCGTCCAGGCCGGTGAGCCGAGAAGATTGGTGAGGGTGTAGCCCCAATCCCGATCCACTTGGATCGACTGATTGATATACCGCACGGCTACAGCTTCATTACTTCCGTAATAGGATCTCACAGTGAGCGTTAACACTTTAAAGCCGGGCTTGGTGGCTTTCACGTCCCACTGCCATTCCGCAACATCGCCCGGAGCAGTCGGGCGGTCGGCGGTCCCTCCAATTGCAACTGGCTCGAATCCGTCGCCGCCGAGTTCGGCGGTCAGGCTCAGGCCCACAGGTATGGGCTCCTCGTATGGAGCTGGCCGGTCATTCGGGAATTGGCCGAGTGCCACGCTCCGTTCTGCAATGTCAGACGCCCTCACAATAATCCGCTGCGTCTGCCCTTGTAGCATTGGATTTGCCACCCCGAAGAAGATCGTGCCATTGCGTAAAGCAGCTCGCCTCTGCTCTGCTAGTTGACGAGCGCGGGCGACCTCAGGGTTTTCCGTCGGCGGAGCCGCTTGGGGCTCGTTTAGGAGTTCGTCGTCGGTGGGCTCGTCCGGAGGCTCTTGGGTAGTAGGTCTGGCGGGAAGGGTGCGTGAGCTGCGGGACCCGCCACCGCCGCTACCGCCGCTACCGCCGCCACCGGCGCTGTCCGGCGCAGCACGGTTGGGCGGACGCGTGAACTCGAAAGAAGCTGTCGACGGAGTGGGGGCGTAAGTGGAGTAAGGGGTGTAAGTGGGGGTGTACTGGCGGGTATTAGGGGGGATGTTTGTGGAGGCTGTGCCCGTGGTAGGAGGACGTCGACCCTCTGCGGTGACGAGGGCACCCAGAACCAGGACAGCGATGACAGAGATCAACGCCGCCGCAAGCGCGAAGAACCGCTTCCGCTCAGGTTTCGCTCGTGATCCCTGGCCCTCCCCCATAGTGTCAGTGTCGCGCGGCCGATAACGATCAAATAGGACCAGCCGGGTTAACTCATCGGAGTCCCTCAGTCCGCGCCTTCGCGATCATGCAACACGGATGAATCTAACGGTCGTACCGATCGGGCCCTACTCAGCAGGCTGCTGGTCTTCTTGGGGCCACGTCGCGTCCGATTCCTGTGGACGCCACGTCTCGATCAGCCGGTACCGCTCGTGCGGAGGCACGTCATGACCGTGACGGTGGGCGAACAACCAAACCGTGAAGCCACGGGCCGACAGCTCCTCGGCCAGGTGCCTCAGACGGTCCTGAGACTCACACTCGGATGTCTGTAGTTCGTCTCTGTCCGGCTGGGCTAGCGACCCGGTCAGTAGTCGCGCATGAAGGTGATACCGAGCCATGGAGAGCAGTGTGCACTAGCTAGGTGCATATGACTCTTCGAGGTGCCCTTGCCTTGTGTCCGTGCAGGTGACCCGGCTACTAGCCCGTGCAAGGGTGCCGGGCGTGGCGAACGCGGACCGGAAGGCAGCCGCGCTAGGCCGGGTCGACGTTGCCAAGCGCAAGCGCGACGAGGCGAAGGCGGCCGCCGATAAGGCGGAGTCTGACCTGAGAGCTGCGATCTTCGCGGCTGACCGCGCCCGCGTGCCGCACACGGAGATTGCCGATCACGCCGGGATGCACCGGAACACGGTGCGCCGGATCGTTGAGGCAGCGCTTGACGAGGAGGACGAGACCAGGCAGGGGTGATGCCGGCGGGGACAACGCCCGTACGTTTTGATCTTTGCTGGCTGGGTTTACGCAGCTCGGCGGCCCTCTCGAGCGTCGTGCGTGTAATCCATGTCGGGCCAGCCCGAGTTCGTGCGCCCGGCGCCGACCGACGTGCCCGCGCTGCTCGAGGAGACCCTGAGCAAGGCCTCGGGGCTCGCCGACCGGAAGTGGGCGCTCGTGGGGACGCCGCAGGCCCTGCTCGCCGACCTCGACGCCCAGCGGGTGACGCAGGCGCTGCTCGTGCTCGCCGACAACGCCGCCCACCACACCGCACCGGGCGACCGCATCGTGCTCGGCGCCGGGGCCGACGCGGCCACGCTGCGCCTGCGGGTCGCCGACACCGGGACCGGCGTCGCCCTGGCCGACCGCGGGCGCATCTTCGCCCGCTTCGCCCGCGGCAACGGGTCCGCGCGGCGCTCCGACGGCGCGGGACTCGGGCTCGCCATCGCGAGCGCCATCGCCGGCGCGCACGGCGGCCACGTCGAGGTCTCCGACGGCGTCGGCACCGGCCTGCCCGGCCAGAGCGGGCCCGGCGCCACGTTCACCCTGGTCCTGCCCCTGCGTGCCGAATCGGAGGTGCGGTGAGCAGCATCCTCATCGCCGAGGACGAACCGCGGATCGCCTCGTTCGTGGAGAAGGGCCTGCGCTCGGCCGGGTTCGCGACGACCGTGGTCGACGACGGCCTCGCCGCCCGCGACCAGGCCCTGGGCGGTCACCACGACCTGCTGGTGCTCGACATCGGGCTGCCCGGGCTCGACGGCTTCGCGGTGCTGGCCGAGCTGCGCGCGTCGGGCTCGCGGCTGCCGGTCGTCGTGCTGACCGCGCGGGACAGCGTCGCCGACACCGTCGCCGGGCTCGAGGGCGGCGCCGACGACTACATGGCCAAGCCCTTCCGGTTCGAGGAGCTGCTCGCGCGCGTGCGCCGCCGGCTGGCCGACGCCGGACCGGGCGAGGTGACCGTGCTGCGCCACGGCACCCTGTCGCTGGACCTGCGGACCCGGCAGGCGACGGTCGACGGCGCGACGGTCGACCTGTCCGCGCGCGAGTTCGTGCTCGCCGAGACGTTCCTGCGCCACCCCGGCCAGGTCCTCTCGCGCGAGCAGCTGCTCTCCCGCGTCTGGGGCTACGACTTCGACCCCGGCTCCAACGTGGTCGACGTCTACGTCCGCTACCTGCGCCGCAAGCTCGGCGCCGACCGGATGACGACGGTGCGCGGCATGGGGTACCGGCTGGGCTGAGGCGCGGGGGCCGGTCACCGCGGCGGTTGGTCAGTCGTCCCGGTCGTCGTCCCGGTCGTCGTCCCGGTCGTCGTCCCGGTCATCGAGGTCGTCACCGCGGTCATCGGCGCCGTCGCGGTCGTCGGCGTCGTCGCGGTCGAGGACGCCGTCGTCGTCATCGTCGTCGTCCACGACCCCGGCGGGCGCGCCGGGGATCGGCACGGCGGGCCCGGACGGCCCCGTGACGGCGGGCACGGACACGGCGACGGGCATCGGCGCATCGTCGGTGGCGGCGCATCCGGTGAGGGCCAGCGCGCCGCCGAGGGTGGCGAGGACGAGCAGGGAGCGAGTGCGGGTCATGACGGCCTCCGGTGTCTCGCGCGGGCCTCGCCCGGCACGGACCAGCGTCGGCGGCGGCCGTGAGGCGCCCGGGAGACGCTGGTGAGGGCCTTCTCATGAATCCCGGAGTGCCTCCCGGGCCAGGTCGACGAGGCCGTCGTCGTCGCGGGCGGCGCCGCGGTGCTCGGCGCGGGCGAGGGCGTCGGCGCCGAGGCGGGCGGCCAGCGCGTCGCGCAGGACGGCGAGGCGCGCGGCGTCCGCCCCGAACAGCGGCCCGCCCGACCGGCGCGCCACCAGCCCGCCGAGCAGCTCCGCGGCGACCTCGTCCCGCCCGGCCTGGACCAGCAGCTCGACCACGGCCCGCAGCCCGACCCACTGGTGGGTGCGGTTGCCGGTGCCGCGCCAGTGCTCCAGCGACTCCGCGGCCGCCCGGGCGGCGGCGGGGACGTCGCCCTGGCGGGCGTGCAGCGAGGTGACGGTCACCAGCGCGACGCCGAGCACGTACTGCTCGCCCACCGCGCGGGCACGGCGCGCGGCGTCGACGACGAGGTCGAGCGCCGCGGCGGGATCGTGCTCCACGCGCACCTCGCCGCGGGTGTAGACGCTCCACGGGCGCATCAGGGGATCGCCGCCGTCGCGCACCGCGGCGTCCAGGGCGTCCGCGCCGGCGAGGGCCTCGTCCCGGTCCCCGTCGTAGGCGACGGCGAGGACGCGGCAGCAGCAGGCGAGGGCCCACACGCGGTGGTCGCCGGCGGCCGCGGCCAGGCGCTCGGCGTCCGCCGCCGCGGACGCCGACTCCGCGGACCGCCCGGCGAACCCCGCCACCTCGGAGTGCAGGAAGGCCAGGACGGCGGCGGCCCCGTCGTCCCCGTCGGCGAGGGCCCGCCGCCCCTCGGCCACGTGCCGCTCGGCGCGGTCGAGGTCGCCGGCGAACCGCGCGCCCTCGGCCGCCACCGCGTGCACCGCCGCCCGCGCGGCACCGAGATCGCCACCGCCGGCCAGCAGCGCCTCGGCCCACGCGAACAGCTCCGGTGTCATCCGCACCTCGCCGACGTCGACCAGGGCGGCGACGAGATCCGCGGCCAGCGCCGGATCGTGCGCGGACGCCCAGGCCACCGCGGCCCGCAGCTCGTCCCACTCGGCGAGGACGGCGGCCAGGCGACGGTCGGCGTCCGGCCCCGCGAGGCGCCCGGTGCGGCGCAGGAACCCGCGCGCCTCCTCGGCGTGACGCCGGTGCAGCGCGGCGGTCTCCCCGGCCTCCTCGAGGCGCTCGCGGGCGTACGCGCGGACCGTCTCGAGCAGGGCGTAGCGCGAGGGTCCGTGGCGGGCGTGGTCGACCGACGCGGTGACCAGCGACTTGTCCACGAGGTCGGCGAGCACGCCGTCGAGGTCGGGGTCGTCGGCGACGGCCCGCGCGGCGGCGAGGGTGAAGCTGCCGGCGAACACGCCGAGCCGGGCGAGCACCGTCTGCTCGCGGGGGTCGAGCAGGCGGTAGGACCAGTCGACGACGGCGTGCAGCGTCCGGTGACGCAGGTCGGCGCCGCGGTGGGGGCTGCGCAGGAAGCGCCGGTGCAGGGGCAGGTCGGCGGCGAGCTCGGCGGGCGAGAGCACGCGCATCCGGGCGGCGGCCAGCTCGAGGGCCAGCGGGAGCCGGTCGAGGCGCCGGCAGATCTCGGTGACCGCCTCGCGGTTGGCGTCGGAGAGCGCGAAGGCGGGGTCGGCGGCGGCCGCGCGCTCGGCGAACAGCGCGACCGCGGCGTCCTCGGCGAGCGGCGGGACCGGCCGCACGCGCTCGCCGGTCACGCCGAGCGGCTCGCGGCTGGTGGCGAGCACGGCGACCGTCGGGCAGGCGGCGGCGAGGCCCGTGACCAGCGCGGCGACGGCGTCGACGACGTGCTCGGCGTTGTCGAGCACCAGCAGCAGGCGCCGGCCGCGCAGGACGGCGGGGACGCGGTCGCGGGGGTCGGTGCCCGACGCGCCGGGTGCGCCGACCGCGGCCACGACCGCCGGGGCGACCTCGGCGCCCGTGGCGACGGTGGCGAGCTCGGCGACGACGACCCCGTCCGCGAACGACGCGCCCACCGCCGCGGCGACGTGCCGGGCGAGCGTCGTCTTCCCGACCCCGCCGGGACCCACCAGGGTCACCGGCCCGTCCCCGATCGCCGCCGCGATCCCCGCGAGCGCGGTGTCGCGCCCGCGCAGCGCCGGCCCCGGGGGAGCAGCGAACGACGCCCTCGCTGCCTCGGGAGCAGCGGAGGTGACATTCGCTGCCAGCACCTCGGGCGCGGCCGGCGGCGACCCCGCCAGCACGAGGGCTTCGAGGCGGCGCATCTCCGGGCCCGGGTCGAGGCCCAGCTCGTCGGCGAGCAGGCGGCGGTGGGCCGCGACCGCGGCGAGCGCGTCACCCGCCCGCCCGGCGCGGTGCAGCGCCTCGACCAGCAGTTCGCGGCGCCGCTCGCGGAACGGGGCCGCGGCCACGAGCTCCTCGAGGCGGGCGACCGCGTCGGCGGGGCGCCCGAGGTCGAGGTCGGCGCGCGCCCGCGCGTCCTCGAGGTCCGCGCGCAGCTCGCCGAGGCGCGCCGCGACCGGCCGGAACGGCTCCTCGTCGGCGAACTCGGCGAACGCCGGGCCGCGCCACAGCGCCAGCGCCTCGTCGAGCAGGTCGGCGGCCCCCGCCCCCGCGCGGGCCCGGTCCCGCAGGGCGACGACCGCGGTCGCGTCGAGCGCGTCGGTCGGCAGGTCGAGCACGTAGCCGGGCGGTTCGGTGCGCAGCACCCCGTCCCCGAGCACCCGCCGGGCCCGCGCCACCAGGCTGTGCAGGGCCGCCTCGCCGTGCTCCGGCGGGTCGTCGGGCCACACGTGCGCGACCAGCCGGTCGACGGCCACCACCCGTCCGGGCTCGAGGGCGAGGACGGCGAGCAGGCGGCGCACGCGCGCCGAGCGGACCGGGGCGTCGTCGACCGCGATCGCTCCCAGGACCCGCACCATGCCCACCACGGCCCCCTTCACCCGCGGCGGGAGCGTAGCGCCGCTTGACACCCCCTCGACCCGATGTTTGCATGACTGCACACATTGCAGGATTGCAAGGATCAGCATGGACGAACGCGAGCGCCTAGCGGCCGGCTTCGGCGACATGCGGCGCGCGATGATCCCGGCGTTCCTGCTCGACCTGCTCAGCGCCGTGGACGGCGGCGACGAGCTGTCGCTGACGCAGCTCGCCACGCTCTACGTCCTCGACGTCCGCGAGCCGGTGTCCCTCGGGGGCCTCGCGGAGCGGGTCGGGCGCTCGCACTCCGCGACCAGCCGCCTCGTCGACGCCCTCGTGCGCCGCGGGCTCGTCGAGCGCCAGGAGCACCCCACCGACCGGCGGGTCCGCCGGGTCGCGATCAGCAAGGACGGTGACGCGCTGCTCCGCCGCCTCGAGCGCACCCGGGCCGACGCCCAGCTCGAGATCATGAACCGCCTCGACCCCGCGGACCGGGCCCTGGTGGGACGCGCGATGGCCCTGCTCGGCGACGCCGCCCGGCAGGAGAGGAGGACCCCGTGACCACGACGACCGGCCTGGTGCTGGCCCTGGAGGCGATCGACCCCGCCGACCCCGCGACGCTCGGACGTGTCGGTGGCAAGGCGACCAACCTCGCGGCCCTCGTGCGCGCCGGCCTCCCGGTGCCCGGCGGCGTCTGCGTCACCACGGCCGCCTACCGGCGGGCGGTCGGCACGGCGCTCGACGGGCTGCTCTCCGACCCCGGCGACACCGGCGTCCTCGCCGAGAAGGCCCGCGCGGCCGTCCTCGCCGTGCCGGTGCCCGACGACGTCGCCGACGCCGTGCGCGCCGCGTGCCCCGACGGGCCGGTGGCGGTGCGCTCGTCGGCGACCGCCGAGGACCTCCCCGACGCCAGCTTCGCCGGTCAGCAGGACACCGAGCTCAACGTGGTCGGCCCCGACGCGGTGCTCGAGGCGGTGCGCCGCTGCTGGGCCTCGCTGTGGACCGACCGCGCCGTGGCCTACCGCGGCGCCCAGGGCATCGACCACGCCGCGGTCGCCCTCGCCGTCGTCATCCAGCGGATGGTCGACGCCCGGTGGGCCGGCGTGCTGTTCACCGCGAACCCGGTCACCGGGCGGCGCGGGCAGTCGGTGATCGAGGCGGCGCCCGGGCTCGGCGAGTCGGTGGTCTCCGGGTCGGTCGATCCCGAGCACCTGGTGGTCGACCCCGACGGGACCGTCGCCCAGCGGCGGGCCGGCGCGGGCGGGGCGGTCGTGCTCGCCCGGGCCGGCGGGGGCACCGAGACGGTCGCCCGCACCGACGCCGCGTCCCTCGCCGCCGAGCACGTCCACGCCCTCACCGCCCTCGGCGGGCGCGCCGAGGCGCTGTTCGGCGCCCCCCAGGACACCGAGTGGGCGATCGACGGCGACGGCCGGGCCTGGCTGACCCAGTCGCGGCCGATCACCACGCTCTACCCGCTCGTCCCGGGGCGCCCGGGCCGGCGCGTGTACTTCTCGGCGAACGTCGCGCAGGGCGTGTTCCGCCCGTTCACCCCGGTCGGGCTCTCGGCCGCCCGCCACCTCGCGACGGGCGCCGCGCGCCTGTTCGGTACGCCGGTCGACGACCCCGAGCAGGGCCCGCCGATGCTGTCCGTGGCCGGCGAGCGCGTGTTCGTCGACATCACCGACGTGCTGCGCAGCCGGGTCGGCCGCGCCGGGGCCCTCGGCGTGCTCGGGGTGATGGAGCGGCGCTCGGCCGAGGTCATCGCCACGCGACTCGACGACCCGGAGCTGGCGGTGACGCGCCGCTCGCCGCTGCCCGCCCTGCGCCGGGTCGGTCGGATCGCCGTCCGCTACCGCGTCCCGGTCCACGTCGTGGGCGCCTGGCTCCGCCCCGCGCGAGCCCGCGCGCGGGCCGAGGACCGGATCCGGAGCGGCGAGCGCATCCTGCCGTCACCCGCGGGCGCGACCCGCGAGGAGCGCCTCGACCGGGTGCGCTGGATGCTCACCGACGGCTTCGCCCCGATGGCGCCGCGGATCGCGCCGGCGCCGGTCGCCGGGTTCCTCGCGCTCGGCCTCGCCGCGGAGCTCCTCGGCGAGCGCGCCCGCCCGGGCGAGCTGGGCACCGTGCTGCGCGGGCTGCCGCACAACGTCACCACGCAGATGGACCTGGCGCTGTGGGACCTCGCGGTCCACCTGCGCGACGACCCCGCGGCCGTCGCCGACCTGACCGCGGGCGCGCGGCCGGACGGGCTCGACGCCTTCCTCGCCGTCCACGGCCGGCGCGCGGTCGCCGAGATCGACCTGGGCCTGCCGCGATGGTCCGACGACCCGGCGCACCTGCTCGGCGTGCTCGCCAACTACGTCCGCCTCGACGACCCCGCCCGCGCCCCGGACGCGGTGTTCGCCCGCGGTGCCGCCGAGGCCGAGGCCACGGTCCGCACCCTCGCCGCGCGCGCCGGCGGCCTGCGCGGGCGGGTCGTGGCGTTCGCCCTGCACCGCGCCCGCGCGCTCGTCGGGCTGCGCGAGCTGCCGAAGTACTGGCTGGTCACGGTGCTCGCGGCGGCCCGGGCGGAGCTCGCCGTGGTGGGCGCCGAGCTGGCCGCCGCCGGGCACCTGGAGCACGCCGAGGACGTCTTCTTCCTCACCCTGTCCGAGGCCCGCGAGGACGTCGACCGGCGCCCCCTGGTGGCGCAGCGGAGGGCCACCTACGAGCGGGAGCTGCGCCGCCGCCACGTCCCGCGGATCGTGCTCTCCGACGGGACCGAGCCCGAGGCGCTCGCCGACCCGGAGCCCGCCGAGGGCGGCGCCCTGACCGGCGTCCCGGCGTCGGCGGGCACGGTGACCGGCCGGGTGCGGGTCATCACCGACCCGCACGGCGCCCACCTCGAGCCCGGCGACGTGCTGGTCTGCCCGTCGACCGACCCGGGGTGGACGCCCCTGTTCCTCACCGCCGGCGGGCTGGTGATGGAGATGGGCGGGTCGAACTCCCACGGAGCCGTCGTCGCCCGCGAGTACGGGCTGCCCGCCGTCGTGGGCGTCCGCGACGCCGTCGCCCGCCTCGCCGACGTGTCGTGGGTGCGCGTCGACGGGACGAGCGGGCGGGTCGAGCCTCAGCCCAACCGGTAGAAGCGGAAGATCTCGTGGTCGAGCTCGTCGAGGACCTCGACCGTCGTGAACCCCGCCTCCCGCGCGTACGCCTCGAGCGTCCCGCGGCGCATCACGGTGCCGGTGCCGACCGAGCCCGGTGTGGACATCCCGTCGGGCAGGCAGCACATCAGCGAGAAGCCGTAGAACAGCCGCTCGATCTCGTCGCCGTCGGGCGCGAAGGCGTCGGCGACCTTCTCGTCCATGATCAGGACGGTGCCGCCCGGAGCGACGGCCCGGCGCATCGCCGCGAGCACGCCGACCGGGTCGGGCATGTCGTGCAGGCACTCGAAGGCGCAGACGAGGTCGTACGCGCCGGCCTCCGCCGTCTCGATCCCGGCGCGGTGCACGGTGACGCGGTCGGCGACGCCGTCGTCCGCGGCGTGCCGGCGCGCGGCGTCGACCGAGGCGGCGTCGACGTCGAACCCGTCGACCGTGGCGGTCGGGTAGGCGCGGGCGATGCCGATCGCCGACCAGCCCTCGCCGAGACCGACATCGGCCACCCGCCCGCCCGCGCGCAGGGCCGCGTCGACGTCGCCGAGCAGCGGCAGGTGGTCGCGGCACAGCGCGTCGCGCAGCAGCGGGCGGTTCTGGGCGGCCTGGCCCTCCCGCGCGTCGTCCCCGAAGGTCTCCCAGCTGACCCCGCCGCCGGTGCGGTAGGCCTCGAGGAGGTCGTCGATCCGGCGCAGGGTCGCCACGAGGATGCGCGCGAACGGCGTCAGGACGGCCTCGCTGTCGAGGTCGGCGAGCACCGGGACGTGCGCGTCCGGGATCGCGAAGCGCCGCGCGTCGGGCGCGGCGGCGGGGTCGTCGACGGTGAGCATGCCGCTCACCGCCTGGTGCTCCAGCCACTCCCGCGCGTAGCGCGACGCGGTCCCGGTCCGCGCGGCGAGCTCCGGCGCCGTCGCCGGGCCCTCCTCGGCGAGCGACCGGTACCACCCGAGCCGGTCGCCGAGGTAGAGCGCCGCGGTCTGTTCCATCCCGAGGATCCAGCCGAAGACGGTCTCGCCGCAGGCCTCGGTGGTGCGGGTACTGCTCTCGATCGTCGTCATGGGATCGACCGTGACGACACCACCTGTCGGTCCGCTGCCGTTCCCCTGTCAGCTAGGGACGGACCTCGTAGACGAGGTTGAACGCGGTCTGCGCGGCGCGGCGGAAGCGCGTGAACCCGGCGGTGGTGACGACGTCGCGGATCGCGGACTCGCCGGCCTGCGCCCCGAGCGCGTAGCCGCCGGGCTGCGAGAGCCCGTTCGGCACGCACAGGAACGTCGACGCCGCGTAGTAGAGCCGGCCGACGGGGTTGAGGGTCTCCTCGACGGTGTCCCCGGCGTAGGGCTCGACCAGCAGCCAGGTGCCGTCCGGGGCCAGCGCCTCCCGCACCCGGCGGGCCGCGCCGACGGGGTCGCCCATGTCGTGCAGGCAGTCGAACATCGTCACGAGGTCGTAGCCGGTGCCGGTGAACCCCTGCGCCGACGCCACCTCGAACGTCACCCGGTCGCCCACCCCGGCGTCCGCCGCCTTCTTGCGGGCCAGCGCGATGGACTCGTCGTGGTAGTCCGAGCCGGTGACCGTGCTGCGCGGGAAGGCCTCGGCCATCAGCACCGAGGTCGTGCCCAGCCCGCAGCCCACGTCGGCGACCCGGGCGCCGTCGCGCAGTCTCGCCTCGACCCCGTCGAGCGCCGGGATCCAGTGCGGCACCAGCTCGGCCACGTAGCCCGGCCGGAAGAATGCGTCGCACCCGATGAACACGTCCTCGTCGTGGTCGCTCCACGGCATCCCCTCCCCGGTGCGGAAGGCCTCCGCGATCCGCGGCTCGGCGCGCAGGTAGCCCAGCCCGATCCGGAAGATCGCCGACACGTTCGGGCCCTCCGGATCGGCCAGGCAGAACGCCTGCTCCTCGGTCAGCGAGAACGCGCCGCTCGTCGCGTCGTACGCGACGTAACCGCCGGCGGCCTGTCCCCGCAGCCACTCGGTGAGGTACCGCGCGTCGCAGCCGGTCCGCTCGGCGAGCACCTCCGGGGTGGCCGCTCCCCGCGCCAGCGCGCGGTACAGCCCGAGCCGGCCGCCGAGCACCACCTGCCCCGCGGCGCCGGTCGCCCCCATGTCCGTGACGACCTGCCCGAGGAACTCCATCACCTTGTCCTGGTCCATGCCGGCCTCCTGACCGTCGTGCCGGCTCCTCGCCGGCTGACGCGACGGTCGGCGCGCGCGCTGCCACGCCGCTGTCGGTGCGCTGCCAGCGGTCCTATGCTCGATGAGCCCGGGATGCGAGGGATGAGCGTGGACGTCGAGTTCGGCGTGCTCGGGCCCGTCGAGGTCCGGCACCGCGGAGACCGCGTCCCGCTCGGGGGCACCCGGCCACGCACCGTGCTCGCCCTGTTGCTCTGCGCCGACGGCCACCCGGTGGGCGACGAGCGCCTCATCGACGCGCTATGGGGTGACGACCCCCCCGACCGGGCCCGCGCGCGGCTGCACACCACGGTCTCGCGCCTGCGCGCCGCGCTCGGCGACGTCGGCGCGCGGCTGCGTCGCGAGGCCGCCGGGTACCGGCTCCGGGTCGAGGCCGGCGAGCTCGACCTGCACCGCGCCGAGCGGCTCCTGCGCCGTGCCCGGGCCGCACCCGGCCCGCCCGAGGCGACCGGACTGCTGCGCGACGCCCTCGCGTGCTGGCGCGGACCCGCGCTGGCCGACCTCGCCGACCTCCCCGGCATCGAGGCGGGCGGTCTCGCCGCCGACCGTGTCCGCTTCGACGCCCTGCGCCACACGGTGCGCGCCGAGCTCCTCGACGCCGAGCTCGCCGCGGGCCACCACCACGAGGTGCTCCCCGACGCGGAGCGCGCCGCGGCCGCCGACCCGCTGCGCGAGCGCCCGCACCGCCAGCTGGCCACCGCGCTCCACCGCGCGGGGCGCAGCGTCGACGCCCTCGCCGTCCTGCGCGGCTACCGGGCGCGCCTGGCCGACGAGGCCGGGCTGGACCCGAGCACGGAGCTCGGCGCCCTGGAGGCGGCGGTGCTCGCGCAGCAGGAGACGGTGGCGGTCGTCCCGGCGCCCCGCGCGCCGCCGCCCCGCAGCACGGCGGCGTCCCTGCACGGCCGCGACGCCGAGCTCGCCGAGGTCGCGCGCCTGCTCGCCGTCGCCCGGGTCGTGACGGTGATCGGGGTCGGCGGGGTGGGCAAGACGCGGGTGGCCCGCGCCGCCGCGGCCGCCGAGACCGGGCGGGCCGTCGCGCTGTGCGAGCTCGACGGCGTCACCGAGACCGGCGCGGTGGGCTGCGCGATCGCCGACGCGCTGGGCTTCCCGTCGCTGGAGGCGGCCGGCCAGGCGCTCGGGAGCGCGGAACGGCTGCTCCTGCTCGACGACTGCGAGCACGTCCTCGACACCGTCGCGCCCGCCGTGACCGGGCTGCTGGCGCGCTGCCCCGGCGTCACCGTGCTCGCCACCAGCCGGGAGCCGCTGGGCCTGCCCGAGGAGCACGTCCTCGCGCTGGGCACCCTCGCGCTCCCCGCCCGCGACGACCCCGCCGCGGTGCGCGAGAGCCCCGCCGCCCGGCTGCTGACCGACCGCGCGGCGGCCTGCGGGGCGCGCGTCGACACGGAGGCGGACGCCGCCGCCGTGGCCGCCCTGTGCCGGCGCCTCGACGGGCTCCCGCTGGCCCTCGAGCTGGCCGCGGTGCGGCTGCGCAGCCTCACGCCCGAGGAGGTGCTCGAGCACCTCGACCGGCGGCTGGACCTGCTGCGGCGCACGGGCAGCTCCGGGCCCGCGCGGCACCGCAGCCTCGACGCGACCGTGGCCTGGTCGTACGACCGGCTCCCCGGGCCGACACGGCGCTTCTTCGCCCGCCTCGGCGTGTTCGCCGGGCGCTTCACCGCCGACCACGCCCACGCGGTGGCGGGCGAGGACGACCTCCTCGACACCGTCGACCACCTCGACCGCCTGGTCGCGGCGTCGATGCTCACCGTGCAGCAGCGGGCGGGCCGCACCTGGTACGCGCTGCTGGCCACGATGCGCCGCTTCGCCCGCGACCGCCTCGAGGAACGCGGCGAGCAGCAGGCCGTCCGCGACCGCTGGGTCGACTCGGTGCTCGCCGCCGCCGTCGACGCCCGCGACCTCATGGTGCACGCCTGGCCCGCGCACCTGCTGGTCACGCTGCAGAACCTGCACACCGACGTCGCGGACGCGCTGCGCTGGTGCGTCGCCCACGACGACGGGCCCGATCGCGCGCTCCCGCTGTTCGTCCCCATGTGCAGCGTGCTCAAGAACCGCAGCGCGATGCCGGTCGCCGACCTCGGCGACGCCGTGCTGCGGCGCTGGCCGGACTCCTCCGGGCGCGCCCGGAGCGAGGCGGCGGCCGCGGCGGCCGTCGCCCACGTGCTGCGCGGCTCGGCGGAGCGGGGCGCGACGCTGGCGCGCGAGGCGCTGTCCGGGTCGTCCCCGCTCGCCGCGGTGAACGCCCGGCGCGCGCTGTTCTTCCGGGCGCGCACGACCGGCCGGGACGACGACGCCCTGCGCTGGGCCGAGGAGGCCCTCGAGGTCGCCGCCGCCCACGCCATGACGCCCTGGCACAACGAGCTGCTCACCTTCCGCGCCATCGCCCTGGCCGCGACGGGACGCCTCGGCGAGGCCCTCGAGCAGGTCGAGGCGGCCCACCGGGCCGCGCCGGCGATCGGCAGCCCGGCGCTGGTCGCGTGGGCGGGCGTGGTCCGCGGGTGCCTGGTCGCGGCGGAGGATCCGCGGGCGGGACGCGCGTCGTCCGACGGCGCGACGCGGGCCTGCGAGGAGATCGACTACCCGATCGGGTCGGGCGTCGGCCGCCGGACGCTGGGCGCGCTGGCGCTGCGCGACGGCGCGCTGGACGAGGCCCGCGAGCACCTCCGCCGCGCCCTCGACGCGTACTCGGGGCTCGGGTACGCCGCCGAGGTGGCGCTGAGCCTGCGCTGGCTCGCCCGCCTCGCCCACGCGTCCGACCGGCCGGGCGACGCCGACGTCCTGCTGCGCGCCGGCGGCACCGCCCGCGGCGACGTCGTCGAGGACGTGCTGCGGCCCGGCGCGCTGGAGCGGCGGCCGGGCCCGCCGCCCCCGCTCACCGAGGCGCTGGTGCTGGCGCGCTCGCTGTGACGCCGGCGCGGAGGAACACCGCGCACCCCGCCGCGCCGCAGGCCACCGCCACCGCGATCCCCGCCGCCGGGCTGCCCGCGGCGTCGGCGACGAGACCCGCCACCGCCGGGCCGAGCAGACCCCCGGCCGCGGCCGCGAGGTGCATGACCCCGAGGCGCAGCCCGAAGCCGGCCACGCCGAAGAGCTGGGCGGCGGCCGCGCCGCTCACCCCGACGTAGGCGCCGTGGGCACACCCGAACACGACGGCGAACGCGAGGAGACCCGCGAGCCGGCCGTCCGCGAGCAGCCACCCCGCGACGCTCACGGGCAGCGCGACCGCGCCGGCCCGGCACACCGGCCAGGCACCCCACCGGGCCACCGCCGGCACGGCCACGAGGCGGGCGAGCAGGCTCGCCGATCCCGCCACGGCGACCAGGAGGGCGCCGATCGCGAGGCCGGCGCCGCGCAGCGTCGCGAACGACGCGAGGTGCACGAACGGCACGAACATCGCTGCGCACAGCCCGACGGCCCCGAGCACGAAGCGCCGGAAGGCCGGGTCCGCCAGGACCGTGCGCAGGCCCGCGGCGCTCGTCGTCGCGTCGCGGCGCCCGGTCGGGGCCGCCGGCGCGCACGCCCCGACGACGACCGCGGCGACCACCGCGAGCACCACGGCCGCGCCGCGGACCCCGAGCGCGCCGACGAGAGCGACCGTCGCCGGCGGGGTGACGACGGTGGCGAGCCCGGCGCCCGCGGACGCGACCACCAGCGCCGCGTCCCGGCGCCGCTCGATCACCGCGGCGACCGCGGTCTGCAGCGGCACGAACAGGCATCCCGCCCCGCCGCCGACCCCGAGGGCGAACCCCGCGGCCGCCACCGGGAACGACCCGGCGCCGGCGAGCACGAGCAGGCCCGCGGGGATCGCCACGGCGCCGAGGACGACGAGCGGCCGCGCGCCGTGGCGCTGGCTCCACGGGCCGGTGATGACGCCGAGCCCGAGCGTGACGGCCAGGGTGGCCGCCAGCATCACGGCGACGGCGCCGCGCGCGACCCCGAACTCCGCGGCAACCGGCCCCACGAGCGGCCCGGTGCCGGTGGCGAGACCGAGGCCCACGCTGGTCGCGGCCACGGTCGCGACCAGCAGCCGGCCCCCGTGCGGACGGGTCGTCACGACGCGCTCGCCGGACGGAAGTACTCCCCGGCGACCGAGTCCACGTAGCGCGTCGAGCCGAGCGCCGCCTCGAGCGAGGCGGTCTGGGTCGTCTGCGCGCGCAACGCGGCGACCTTGCGTGCGAGCACACCGCCGTCGAGCTCGAGGTCGACCGCGAGGTGCTCGGCCGGGAACGGCGCGAAGGCGTCGCCGGTGTCGTCCATCGGCTCGACGAACTCGCCGAAGCGCTCGACCCAGCGCGCCGTGACGCAGGCGTGCAGCAGGCGCGGCGCGGCGCCGGCGAGCTGGCGCACCGCGCGGCCGGTCCACGCCGACACCGCGCGGTGGTCGCCGTGGCCGGTGATCCCGTCGGGGCCGAACGTCAGGACGGTGTCGGGCGCGACGTCGGCGATGACGGCCGCGAGCTCGTCGACGGTGTCCTCGCCGGGGTCGCCGCGCAGGGAGCCGTCGAGGTGACAGCGGCCGCGGGCGTCGCCGAGGAAGCGGTGCTCGATGGTGTCGTGCAGCGCGTCGAGGCTGGCGACGATCTCCTCGCCGCGCCGGGCCGCGAGCCGGGCGGGCGGCCAGAGGCCCGGGTCGTCGGTGCCGTGCTCGCCGCGGGTCGCGGTGACGACGACGACCCGCTGGCCGCGGGCCGCCGCGGCGGCCATGAGCCCGCCCGACAGGTAGACCTCGTCGTCGGGGTGGGCCCAGACGCCGACGATCGTGCCGAGCCGGTGGACGGCGTCGACGCTGCGGACGACGGGGGCGGTGTGGGTGCTGGTCGTGAGGGTCACGGCGGTCTCCTCGCTCGGCATCGGTCGGTGACGCGGTCGAGGGTCCGTCGGGGGCCTGTCAGCGGGCGTGCACGTCGCTGTCACGACCCTCGAGGTGGCGGGCGACGGCGTCCCGGGCGAGCGCGAGCGCGCGGTCGCGGTCCGGCGCGGCGGGGTCCGGGGCGCCGCGCCCGCCCGGCGGGTCCGGGGCGTCGGGAGCGCGGTCGGCGGCGGCGTCGAGGAGGTCGGCGGTGGCGTGGTCGTCGAGGGTCCGCAGCAGCACGGCCAGGTTGCGCAGGGTCACCCACTGGTGGCCCCAGTTGCCGCCCTCGGCCCAGTGGTCGATCACCTCGCGGTAGCCGCGCAGGGCCGCGCCGAGGTGACCGACCCGCGAGCGCAGCGACGCGAGGCCGACCGCGGCGATGGCCTCGAGGAAGGTCGACCCGACCGCGCGGGCGTGCGCGATCGCGGTGGTGTAGCCGTCCTCGGCGGCGTCGACCCGGTCCTCGACGCTGTCGATCTCCGCGGTCACGTAGGCGGCGAGCCCGAGCAGGGTCGGCACGTCGCCGGCCGGCAGGCGGGCGACCAGCTCCCGCGCCCGGGCCGGGTCACCGGCGTACAGGGCGCCCAGCGCGCCCACCCCGGGCTGCGGCACCGGCCCGGTGGCCAGCTCGCGCGCCGCGACGTCGTGGGCCACGGCGGCCTCCCAGTCGCCGAGCGTGAGCGCGACCTGCGCGAGCACCGACCGGTTGAACCGCCGGCCCTCGACGCCGCTGGGCCGCTCCAGGCCGGCGTGCGCGAGCCGGTCGGCACGGGGCGCGTCGGCCCGCATGTAGGCGTCCTGGGCGGCCGCCGCCCACACCTGGCCCTCCTCCGGGTGCCCGACCAGGGCCGGGTCGTCGAGCAGCTCGGTCGCCCAGCCGCGGATCTCCTCCAGGTCGCGCCAGGTGGCCGCCTCCACGAGCAGGACGATCACGGCCACGGCCGCGTCGAGGTCGCCGCGGCCGCGGGCCAGGCGCCAGGCCGCGCGCAGGTTGCCCTGCTCCCGGCGCAGCGCCCGGTCGACGGCCGCCTCGTCGGCGGTCCGTGAGGTCCGCTGCGCCCACCGCGCGAGCTCCACCGCCCAGGTCACCAGCAGCGCGTCGGCGGCGGCGTCCTCGCCGGCGGCCACGAGCTCGTCGCGGCCGAAGGCGCGCAGCGTCTCCAGGATGCGGTAGCGGGTGCGGCCGGCCGGGTCGGGGACCGCCTCGACCATCGAGGCGTCGACCAGGCGCGCGAGCAGGTCGCCGGCGTCGCCGCGCAGTCCGAGCGCCGCCACCGTGGACTCCACCGCGGTGAGGTCGACGCCGTCGGCGAACACCGCCAGGGTCCGGAAGAGGCGCTGCTCGTCGGCGCTGAGCAGGTCGTAGGACCAGGCCACGGTCGCGCGCAGGGTCCGGTGCCGCTCGTGCAGGGCGCGGCTGCCGAGCAGGTCCAGCGACCGGTCGAGGCGGGCCGCGAGCGCAGCGGGCGCGAAGGTCGGCAGCCGGCCCGCGGCCAGCTCGATGGCCAGGGGCAGGCCCTCGAGCCGGCGCACGATCTCGGCGACGTCGCCCAGCTCGTCGGGCCCGAACGCGAGGTCCGGGCGCACCCGGCGGGCCCGGTCGAGGAAGACGGCGACGGCCGCGACCCCCGGCAGCTCCTCCGGCGGCGACGCCGCCCCGGGCGTCGCCAGCGGCGCGAGGCGGACGACGGCCTCCTCGGCGAGCCCGAGCGGCTCGCGGCTGGTGGCGAGCAGCGTGGTCCCGGGGCAGTGCTCCAGGAGCGCGGCGGCGAGCCCGCGGACCGCGTCGAGCAGGTGCTCGCAGTTGTCGAGCACCACGAGCCGCGGGGACCCGGCCAGCACGTCGAGACACGCGCCGAGGACGTCGCCGGTGCCGGTGTGCAGGCGCAGCGCGCCGGCGAGCGCGTGCGGGACGCCGGCCGGGTCGGTGACCGGCGCGAGCAGGAGCGTGGTGGTGCCGGGGGCGCGGCGGGCGAGCTCGTGCGCCAGCCGCGTCTTCCCGACGCCGCCGGCCCCGACCACGGTGACCAGCCGCTCGGTCGCGAGCAGCTGCTCGGCGGCGGCCAGCTCGACGTCCCGCCCGTGGAGACCGGGGCGGGCCTCCTGGGGCGCGCGCGGCGCCGGCACCGGCACGAGCTCGCCCGCCGCGACCTCGCTCTCCAGCGCGGCCAGGGCCGGCGACGGGTCCAGCCCCGTCTCCTCGGCCAGCCGCGCCCGGAACCCGCGGGCGGTCCGCAGGGCGCGCGGCGCCTGGCCGGTGGCGGCCTGCGCCCGCACGAGCAGCAGGACCGCGGGCTCGCGCAGCGGGTCGTCCGCGACAGCGTCGGCGGCGGGCTCCAGCGCCTGCTCGGCGGCCCCGGCGGCGATCAGGGCGGCGACGAGGCGGTCGGTGACGTCGCGCCAGAGCTCGTGCGCCGCCTGGGCGACCGCGCGCAGCGGGGGCACGTCGGCGAGGTCGACGAGCGCCGTGCCCCGCCACGCGGCCCGGGCGTCGCGCAGCAGCCCCACGGCTGTCGCCGGGTCGTCGGTGGCGCGGGCGAGGTCCCGCAGCGCGCGCACGCGCCTCAGGTCGAGGCCGCCCTCGGCGAGACGGAGGCGGTAGCCGCCGTCCGCGGTGGTCAGGCAGCGGCCCCCCGCCGGGCCGAGGTCGGCGCGCAGCCGGGAGACGTGGCTGTGCACGGTGGCGCGCGCGGACTCCGGCGGGTCGTCGGGCCACAGGGCGTCCACCAGCTGCTCGACGGTGACGGGGCGCCCCTCGGCCAGCGCCAGCATCGCCAGCACCGCGCGACGCTTGGGACCGCGCACGTCCACCGCGGCGCCGTCGACGGTGAGCCGCAACGGCCCGAGCACGTCGACACCCACGTCCGCGCTTCGCCCGTCGTTCTCCACCCGTCACCACTCCCCGTGACGAGCATGCCGTCCTGTCAGCGACGTGCAAGGGGCGTGCCAGCCGATCGGCCCAGGGTGGTCGTCACCGGACAGCCCGTTCGCACGCACCGCCACGATCGGAGGGCCGCCATGCATGCCCTGCACATCACGTTCACCTCGTCCGCATCGGCCGACCAGACCCGGGACGGCGCCATCGCCTTCGCCGAGGCGCTGCGCACGGTCCCCGGCTTCGTCGCCAAGACCTGGCTGCTCGACGGGGCCCACCACGGCGGCTTCTACGTCTTCACCGACCGCGCCGCCGCCGAGGCCTACCGCGACGGACCGCTCGTCGCCGGCCTGCGCGAGCACCCGGCGTTCGCCGACTTCGAGATCCGCGGCTGGGACGTCGACGAGGACCTCGGCGCCCTGACCCACGCCTGACCGATCACCACCTCCGGAGGAGCACCATGACCATCACCCAGGACCGGACCCTCGTCGCCGCGCTGCGCGCGAGCCTCACCGGCGACGTCATCGACCGCACCGACCACCGCTACGACGAGGCCCGCCGGGTCTGGAACGGCCTCATCGACCGCCATCCCCTGGTCATCGCCCGGTGCCGCGACGTCGCCGACGTCGTCGCGGCGCTCGACGTGGCCCGCCGCTACCGGCCGGTCGTCAGCATCCGCGGGGGCGGGCACCAGGTGGCGGGCAGCGCCGTCTGCGACGACGGGCTCGTGATCGACCTGTCGGCGATGACCACCGTGACCGTCGACGCGCAGGCCCGCACCGCGCGGGTCGGCGCCGGCGCGCGCTGGGCCGACGTCAACGCCGCCACCCAGCGCCACGGGCTCGTCGTCCAGGGCGGCGAGGTGTCCGAGACCGGCGTCGCGGGCCTGACCCTCGGCGGGGGGATGGGCGCCCTGCAGCGGGCGTACGGCCTGAGCTGCGACGCCCTGCGCTCGGTGGAGATCGTCACCGCCGACGGGGTCGTGCGCACCGCGAGCGCCACCGAGCACGCGGACCTCTTCTGGGCCGTGCGCGGCGGCGGGCGCGGCATCGGCGTCGTGACGACGATGGAGTTCGCGCTGCGGCCGCTGGGCCCGCAGGTGGCGAGCGCGCTCGTGCTCTACCCCGCCGAGCAGGCGGGCACGGTCCTCGACGCCTGGCGCGACCTCGTGCCGCGGATGCCGGACACGGTGTCGCCGGAGTACGCGATCTGGAGCGTGCCCCCGGACCCGGCGATCCCCGCCGAGATGCACGGGATGCCGGTCATCGCCGTGGCCGGGCTCTACGCGGGCCCGGCCGAGGAGGGGCTCGAGGTGCTCGCGCCCCTGGCCCGCCTCGGCACATCGCTGATGGACGCCACCGCGATCACCGACTACTCGGCGAGCCAGTCCGCCCTCGACCCGCTCTTCCCGGCCGGGAACCGCTACTTCTTCAAGTCGCACTTCCTCGAGGAGCTCACCGACGCGGCGGCCGAGGCCGTCGTCGCGTGCGGCGAGGGTCGCCCGACCCCGCAGTGCATCGCGGTCGTCCGCACGCTGGGCGGGGCGGTCGCCGCGGTCGGCGACGACGAGACGGCGTTCGCCCACCGCCGCGCCCGGTTCAACGTCAGCATCGACGCCGGCTGGACCGACCCGGCCGACGACGACGCGGCGATCGGCTGGGCCCGGCGGGCGTGGGACGGGCTCACGCCGTCCGCGACCGGCGGCGTGTACGTCAACTTCGCGGGCCTCGACGAGGACGCCGACCGCGACGCGGTGTTCGGCGCACACACGGCGCGTCTCGACGCGATCGCCGCGACGTACGACCCGGACGGCGTCCTCACCGCGGCCGCGACCCGGCACTGAGCGCGCCCGGTTCGGGGGTGCGCCCGGTCCCGGTTTGGGTTCCGCCCGAAGGGCCCCTTCGGTCGAACTCGTCGACCGGAGGGGCCCTTCGCCCAGTACCTACGGCTCGGAACGCGTCAGGCCGCGCGCACCACGAGCGCGCCCGCGCCGGCGTCGCCCTGCTCGTCGAGGTCGACCGTCACCGTGTCGCCCTCGCGCACGTCGCCGGCGAGCAGGGCCCTGGCGAGCTGGTCGCCGATGGCCGACTGCACGAGCCGGCGCAGCGGCCGCGCGCCGAAGACCGGGTCGAAGCCCTGCAGCGCGAGCCACTCGCGGGCGGCGTCGCTGACCGCCAGCGTGAGGCGCCGGGCCGCCAGCCGGGCGCCGAGGCGCTCGAGCTGGATGTCGACGATCGAGGTCAGCTCCTCCGTGGACAGGGCGTGGAAGACCACGACGTCGTCGAGCCGGTTGAGGAACTCCGGCTTGAACGAGCGCCGCACGACCTCCATGACCTTCTCCCGGCGCCCCTCGTCGTCGAGCGAGGTGTCGACGAGCGCGGTGGACCCGAGGTTCGAGGTCAGCACGAGGATCGTGTTGCGGAAGTCCACCGTGCGGCCCTGGCCGTCGGTGAGGCGCCCGTCGTCGAGGACCTGCAGGAGCACGTCGAACACGTCGGGGTGCGCCTTCTCGACCTCGTCGAGCAGCACCACCGAGTACGGGCGGCGCCGGACGGCCTCGGTGAGCTGGCCGCCCTGGTCGTAGCCGACGTACCCGGGCGGGGCACCGACGAGGCGGGCCACGGAGTGCTTCTCGCCGTACTCGCTCATGTCGATGCGGATCATCGCCCGCTCGTCGTCGAACAGGAACGCGGCCAGCGCCTTGGCCAGCTCGGTCTTGCCGACGCCGGTGGGGCCGAGGAACAGGAACGAGCCGGTGGGCCGGTCCTCCTCCGAGATCCCGGCGCGGGCGCGGCGCACGGCGTCGGACACCGCCCGGACCGCCTCGGCCTGACCGACGACGCGGCGACCGAGCTCGTCCTCCATGCGCAGCAGCTTCTGGGTCTCGCCCTCGAGCAGTCGCCCGGCGGGGATGCCGGTCCACGCCGACACCACGTCGGCGACGTCGTCGGGCCCGACCTCCTCCTTGAGCATCACCGGCGCCGCCGACGCCTCGTCCGCGGCCTCCAGCTCCTTCTCCAGGGCCGGGATCTCGACGTAGCGCAGCTTGGCGACGCGCTCGTAGTCACCGTCGCGCTCGGCGCGCTCGGACTCGCCGCGCAGCGTCTCGAGGCGCTCCTTGAGCACCCGGGACCCGTCGATCGCGTCCTTCTCCGCCTGCCACCGCGCGGTCAGCGCGTCGAGCTCCTCGCGGCGCTCGGCGAGCTCGGCCCGCAGCGCGGTGAGGCGCTCGCGCGAGGCGTCGTCGGACTCCTTGTCCAGCGCCATCTCCTCGATCTCGAGGCGGCGCACGATGCGCTCCACCTCGTCGATCTCGACCGGCCGCGAGTCGATCTCCATGCGCAGCCGCGAGCTGGCCTCGTCGACGAGGTCGATGGCCTTGTCGGGCAGGAAGCGCGCGGTGATGTAGCGGTCGGAGAGCGCGGCGGCGGCGACCAGCGCGGCGTCGGTGATCCGCACGCCGTGGTGCACCTCGTAGCGCTCCTTGAGCCCGCGCAGGATGCCGATGGTGTCCTCCACCGTCGGCTCGCCGACCAGCACCTGCTGGAAGCGGCGCTCGAGGGCCGGGTCGTGCTCGATGTGCTCGCGGTACTCGTCGAGCGTCGTGGCGCCGACCATGCGCAGCTCGCCGCGGGCGAGCATCGGCTTGATCATGTTGCCGGCGTCCATGGCGGACTCGCCGGTCGCGCCGGCGCCGACGATCGTGTGCAGCTCGTCGATGAACGTGATGACCTGCCCCGCGGAGTCGGTGATCTCCTGCAGGACGGCCTTGAGCCGCTCCTCGAACTCGCCGCGGTACTTCGCGCCCGCGACCATCGAGCCCAGGTCCAGGGCCACGACGCGCTTGCCGCGCAGCGACTCGGGCACGTCGCCGGCGACGATGCGCTGGGCGAGACCCTCGACGATCGCGGTCTTGCCGACGCCGGGCTCGCCGATGAGCACGGGGTTGTTCTTGGTGCGCCGCGACAGGACCTGCACGACGCGCCGGATCTCGGCGTCGCGTCCGACCACCGGGTCGAGGGCACCGGAGCGCGCCCGCTCGGTGAGGTCCTGGCCGTACTTCTCGAGGGCCTGGAAGGTGCCCTCCGGGTCGGCGGAGGTGACGCGCCCGGAGCCGCGCACCTTGGTGAACGCCTCCTTGAGGGCCTCGGGCGTCGCGCCGTGCCGGGTCAGCACATCGGCGGTGCGACCGCCGGCCGCGGCCAGCCCGACGAGCAGGTGCTCGGTGGAGACGTACTCGTCGCCCATGTCGGCGGCGAGCTGCTGGGCGTGCTGGAGCACCCGCGCCATCTCGCGGTCGAACTGCGGGGCGGCGACGCTGGAGCCGCTCGCGCTCGGCAGGCTCGCGAGGACCTTGCCGACGTCGGAGCGCACGGCCGACGGATCCGCCCCGACCGCGCGCAGCAGCGGCTCGGTCAGACCGTCGGTCTGGTCGAGCAGCGCGGCCGCGAGGTGGGCCGGCGAGACCTGCGGGTGCCCGTCGACGGTGGCCGCGCGGACCGCGTTCGAGACCGCCTGCTGGGTGCGGGTGGTGGGGGTGAAGTCCATGCGGGTTCCTCCTGCGCTGGCAACGGGTGCGGGACGGGCGGCCCACCAGCCACCCGGTCCCTGACATTGAGTCTACTCGGCTCAACTCTGTGGGAGCACGGTTTCTTCCTCCCGACTCGTCTCGGTGACCGGTCACCCAGTGCAACGACGGCGAACCGCGCCGTCCCGGGCCGTCGTCGCTGCTCAGCGGGCGTCCACCCACCGTCCGGCGCACGCGGCGAGCCGGACGACGAGCCCCGGACGGGGACCCTGCGTGACGATCGCTGACGCCCTGTCATAGTGGTGCGGTCGCGCGGGTACGTGGTCTGTGCGCCGGGGGGCCGAGGAGGAACGTCGTCCATGTCCGCGGAGCCGCTGTCGCCGGACGGCCCGGCCGGCCCGGGCCCGACCTCCCCGGGTCGCGCGGGCCGCGCCCCGCGGCGCCTCGCCCCGGTCCGCGCCGTCCCGCCGCCGCCCACGACGCCGATCGTGCGGTCCGGACGCCACGCCGCGCCGGACGACACCCCGGGGGAGCCGGCGAACGAGGCGCCTGCCCCCGCCCCGACGCCGAGACCCCGGCCGACACCCGCGCCCACGACCCACGCCGAGACCGCCGAGCAGCACGCCGCCCGCCGCGTCCGGCAGACGTGGACCGAGGTCGAGCCGCACGCCGACGAGCACGCCGACTGGTTCGCGGCGCTGCTGTTCAGCCTCGCGCCCGAGGTGCGCGCGCTGTTCCCCGCGCGCGTCACCGAGCCGGCGCGCCGGCTGCTGCGCTCGCTCGTGCTGCCGATGAGCACCGTCGACCGCCCCGGGGAGCTGCGCCCCATGCTCGAGCCGCTCGTGCACGAGCACCGCGCGCTGGGCCTGCGCGCCGAGCAGTACGAGGTGCTCGGCGTGGCGCTGATCGGAGCGATGCGCCGCTTCGCGCGCTCCTGGGACGACGCGACCGAGCACGCCTGGGTGCGCGCGTTCTCGCTGGCCGCGGGCCCGATGGAGCAGGCGGTCCGGGCCGCGGCCGCCCCGGCGGTCGCCGAGGGCACGGTGGTGGGCCACCGGCGCCTGAGCTGGGACCTCGCCGTGCTGCACGTCGCGCCCGACGCCCCGGTGCCCCACCGCGCCGGGCAGTACCTCACCGTCGAGATCCCGCAGCGCCCGCGGATGTGGCGCCCGCTGAGCCCCGCCACGGCACCCCGGCCCGACGGGCTGCTGGAGTTCCACGTCCGCGCGGTGGAGGGCGGCTGGGTGAGCCGCGCGATGGTCGCGCACGCGGCGCCGGGCGACCGGTGGCGCCTGGGCCCGCCGGCCGGGCGCCTCGGGCTCGACCCCCGCAGCACCCGCGAGGTGCTGATGGTCGCGGGCGGCACCGGCGGCGCGCCCGTGCTCGCGCTCTGCGAGGACATGGCCCGCTGGGCCCGGCCGCGCCCGTGCACGGTGTTCGTGGGCGGGCGCGTGCCCGAGGACCTCACGGTGCTCGACCGCCTGCAGGAACTCGCCGAGCAGCACCCGTGGCTCGGGGTCGCCGCGGTGTGCGAGGACGACCCGCTCGACGAGCGGAGCCAGCCCGGGACGCTGCCCGACGCCGTCGTGCGCGGCGGGGACTGGTCCCGGCACGACGTGTTGCTCTCGGGCTCACCCGGCATGATCCGCGCGACTGCGTCGGCGCTGCTCGTCGACGGGGTCTCGCTCGACCGCATCACCTACGACCCGTTCACGGACTAGTCGCCGTCAGTCTCGGCGGCGCGGGCCGGGCTGCCAGACGACCACCGACTGGGTGCGGCGGGCGGGCAGACGGTCGGACGAGCCGCCGTCGGCGGCGTTGCGCGCCGCCTGCTCCGCGGCGGCGCGCCACCCGGCGAGCTCCTCGGTGACCTCCGCGAGCCGGTCGGTCAGCGCGCCGACCTCGCGCTCGAGCTCGATGATGCGCTTGATGCCGGCGAGGTTGACGCCGTCCTCCTGCGAGAGGCGCTGGACCTCGCGCAGCACGGCGATGTCGCGCACCGAGTAGCGCCGCCCGCCGCCGCTGGCGCGGCCCGGCGTGACGAGCCCGATGCGGTCGTAGGAGCGCAGGGTCTGGGCGTGCATGCCCGCGATCTGGGCGGCCACCGAGATCACGAAGACCGGGGTGTCCTCATCGGCCCAGGCGGGCAGCGGCGGCACGGAGGAGGCGGCGCCGAGCGGGGACGGCCAGGGGCCCCGCTCGCCGCGCCCGCTCATGACGCCGTCTCCCTCCGTGCGGCGGCCTCGGCGCGCCGGGTGAGCTCGGCGCGGGGGTCGTGGTCGGCGGTCGCCTTGGCGTAGGCGTCGAGCGCCTCGCGGGCCTCGGAGGACAGGCGCTGCGGGACCGAGAGCTCGACGGTGACGAGCAGGTCGCCGGTGCGCCCGTCCTTGCGGTGCACGCCGCGGCCGCGCACGCGCAGCGTGCGCCCGCTCTGGCTGCCCGCGGGCACCTTGAGCGAGACCTTGCCGTCCATCGTCGGCACGGTGATCGTCGTGCCGTCGACGAGCTCGGGGAACGTCACCGGCACGGTGAGCGTCAAGTCGTCGGCGTTGCGCTCCGAGCGCCCGAACAGATCGTCGGCGTTGACGTGCACGACCACGAACAGGTCGCCCGCGGGGCCGCCGCGGCTGCCGGGCTGGCCCTGGCCGGCGAGGCGGATCCGCTGGCCGTCATCGACGCCGGCCGGGATGCGCACCGTGAGGGTGCGCGACCGGGTGCTGACGCCGTCGCCCCCGCACTCGGGGCACGGGTCGTCGACGATCGAGCCGGTGCCCGCGCAGTCACGGCACGGCTCGCTGAACGCGAACGCGCCCTGGCTGCGCGAGACGACACCGGCGCCGCCGCAGGTCAGGCAGGTGCGGGGGCTGGTGCCGGGCTTGGCGCCGTTGCCACCGCAGGTGTTGCAGCGCGTCGGCGACGCCAGGCGCAGCGGCAGGGTCGTGCCGCCGACCGCCTCGGAGAAGTCGATGCGCACGTCGGTCTCGACGTCCGCGCCGCGCTGCTCGCGCGGGCGGGTGGCGCCCATGCCCGGGGTGGGACCGCCGGTCGGGGCGCCCGCCCCGCCGCCGAACAGGCCGCCGAGCAGGTCGCCGAGCCCCCCGGCCCCGGGCTGGGCGCCACCGCGCCCGCCGAACAGGTCGCCGACGTCGAAGCCGCCGGAGAAGCCCGTACCCCCGGCCCCGGCACCCGCGCCGGCCCCCCGGCCGCCGCCGAAGCCGCCGAAGCGGCCGCCGGCGAACAGCGTGCGGGCCTCGTCGTACTGCTGGCGCTTCTCGGGATCGGAGAGCACCCCGTACGCCTCGCCGGCGGCCTTGAACCGGGCCTCGGCCTTCGCGTCACCGGGCTTGGCGTCGGGGTGGTTCTCGCGGGCGATCTTGCGATACGCCTTCTTGATGTCGTCCACGGAGGCGTCCTTGGCCACGCCCAGTTCGCGGTAGTAGTCCTTCTCGACCCAGTCACGGGCGCTCATGTCGGGACTGCTCCTTCCGCGGTGTGGGGGGTGTGGTGGTCAGGGTCGCTCTCAGGAGGTGGTGCCGGCGTCGGCGGGCTCGGACGGCGCCGCCGAGGACGCGGCCGGCGAGGACGGGGCCGAACCGTCGGAGTCGGTGACGCCGACCATGGCCGCCCGCAGCACGCGGTCGCCGAAGCGGTAGCCGCGACGCATCACCGTGGTGACGGTCGGGCCGGAGACCTCGGACGAGGTCTCGTGGGCGACGGCCTCGTGGACCGACGGGTCGAACGCGTCGCCCTCGGCCCCGAAGGCCTCGAGGCCGGCGCGCTGCAGCGTCTCGCTGAGCCGGTCGGCGACGACCTTGAACGGCCCGGTGAGGTCGCCGTGGTTCCGGGCGCGCTCGAGGTCGTCGAGCACGGTGAGCAGCTCGCCCGCCACGGCCGCCTTGGCGCCCGCGACGGTCGACTCGCGCTCCCGCTCGGTGCGGCGGCGGTAGTTGGTGAACTCGGCGGACACCCGCTGCAGGTCGGCGGTGCGCTCCGCGAGCTCGGCGCGGACGCGCTCCAGCTCGGGGTCGGCCGCACCCCCGGCGGCACCCTCCGCGGCCGCACCGTTCGCGGCCGATGCCGCGGCGGCGGACTCGGCCGCGCGGGCCTCGCCGGCGATGGTCTGGGCGCCGTCCGGCGCGGCGGTCTCGCCGCCGTCGGTGGCCCCGTCCGGCTGGGCGGTGCCGCCGGGAGCGGCCTGCCCGGAGGTGGGCACCCCGCCGACGCTGGAGTCGGTGGCGTCGGCAGCCTCGTGGCCGACGACCGGATCCTGCACTGTGACCTCCTCGAGAGGCTGGGCCCGGCAGCGCCGGGACCGGGGACGTGTGGTCGAGCTGGGGGACGGGACGTCCCGGACCGGCGGGGCCGCGTCGCGCGCGGCCCCGCCGACCAGGTCAGTCCTTCTTGTCCTTCTCGTCGTCGACGATCTCGGCGTCGACCACGTCGTCGGCCTGCCCGGGCGCCTCGTCCGCACCGGCAGCACCGGCGGCGGCGCCGCCCTCGGACTGCTGCTGGGCGTACAGGGCCTGCCCGAGCTGCTGCGACTCGGTAGCGACCTTCTCCGAGGCGGCCTTGATGGCCTCGGTGTCGTCGCCCTCGAGCGCGGTCTTCAGCTCGGCGATCGCCGACTGGACCTTCTCCTTGACGTCCGACGGGAGCTTCTCGTCGTTGTCGGTGATGAACTTCTCGGTCTGGTAGACCAGCGTCTCGGCCTGGTTGCGGGTCTCCGCGGCCTCGCGACGCTTCCGGTCCTCGTCGGCGTGGGCCTCGGCGTCGGCCACCATGCGGTCGATCTCGTCCTTCGAGAGGGCCGAGCCGCCGGTGATGGTCATGTGCTGGGACTTGCCGGTGCCCTTGTCGACCGCCGAGACGTTGACGATGCCGTTGGCGTCGATGTCGAAGCTGACCTCGATCTGCGGCACGCCCTGCGGGGCGGGCGGCAGGTCGGTGAGCTCGAACATGCCGAGCTTCTTGTTGTAGGCCGCGATCTCGCGCTCGCCCTGGAAGACCTGGATCTGCACCGACGGCTGGTTGTTCTCGGCCGTCGTGAAGACCTCGGACTTCTTGGTCGGGA
This sequence comes from Actinomycetospora lutea, assembly GCF_028737205.1. Lineage (GTDB taxonomy): Bacteria > Actinomycetota > Actinomycetes > Mycobacteriales > Pseudonocardiaceae > Actinomycetospora > Actinomycetospora lutea. The sequence continues at coordinate 112,869 of NZ_JAQZAL010000018.1, forward strand.
TCGTGGTGTTCTTCTCGATGAGCTTGGTCATCACGCCGCCCTTGGTCTCGATACCGAGGGACAGCGGGGTGACGTCGAGCAGCAGGACGTCCTTGACGTCACCGCGCAGCACGCCGGCCTGCAGCGTGGCGCCGACGGCGACGACCTCGTCCGGGTTGACGCCCTTGTTCGGCTCCTTGCCGCCGGTGAGCTCCTTGACCAGCTCGTTCACTGCCGGCATGCGGGTCGACCCACCGACGAGCACGACGTGGTTGATCTGGCCGACCGAGATGCCGGCGTCCTTGATGACCTGGTTGAACGGCTTGCGGCAGCGGTCCAGCAGGTCGGAGGTGATCCGCTGGAACTCGGCGCGGGAGAGCGTCTCGTCGAGGAACAGCGGGTTCTTCTCGGCGTCGACGGTGATGTAGGGCAGGTTGATGCCGGCGCTCGACGAACTCGAGAGCTCGATCTTCGCCTTCTCCGCCGCCTCGCGCAGGCGCTGCATCGCCATCTTGTCCTTGGACAGGTCGATGCCCTGCGAGCTCTTGAACTTGTCGACGAGCCAGCTGATGATCCGCTCGTCCCAGTCGTCGCCGCCGAGGTGGTTGTCGCCGTTGGTGGCCTTCACCTCGACCACGCCGTCGCCGATCTCGAGCAGGGACACGTCGAACGTGCCGCCACCCAGGTCGAACACCAGGATGGTCTGCTCGTCGGAGCCCTTCTCCAGGCCGTAGGCGAGCGCCGCGGCGGTGGGCTCGTTGACGATGCGCAGGACGTTGAGGCCCGCGATCTGCCCGGCCTCCTTGGTGGCCTGGCGCTGTGCGTCCTCGAAGTACGCCGGGACGGTGATCACCGCGTCGGTGACCTCCTCGCCCAGGTACGACTCGGCGTCCCGCTTGAGCTTCTGCAGCGTGCGCGCGCTGATCTCCTGCGGGCTGTACTTCTTGTCGTCGATCTCGACCGACCAGTCGGTGCCCATGTGCCGCTTGACCGACCGGATGGTGCGGTCGACGTTGGTCACCGCCTGGTTCTTGGCCGACTGGCCGACCAGCACGTCGCCGTTGCGGGCGAACGCGACCACCGACGGGGTGGTGCGGCTGCCCTCCGAGTTCGCGATGACCGTCGGCTCGCCGCCCTCCAGGACGGCGACCACGGAGTTGGTCGTGCCGAGGTCGATGCCGACCGCTCGCGCCATGCTCGTGTCTCCTCTCGAGACCGTGTGTCGTTGAGTGCTCTGCGCTCAAGTATCTGCCCTGCGAGACCATCCTCGCAAACGCAACCTGAGTCTGCTTCGCTCAAGTGTGTCACACCGACCAACGGAGCATCTCACCGACTTGTTCCCGGCGGGCTCAACTTCGCCGAAATCAGCGCGCGAGATCGTCGACGGCGCTGGTCAGCCGCGGATGCCGGAAGCGGAACCCCAGGTCGAGCGCACGCCGCGGCACCATGCGCTGGCTCGTGACGATCATCTCGGCGGCGGGGCCCAGCCGCGCGTGGACGGCGTCGGCGGGCTCGGTCCCCCGGCACGGGGTGCCGGCCGACGCCGCGAGCGCCGCGGCCAGCTCGCGGTGACGGACGGGCTCCGGGGCGACGACGTTGACGACCTCCCGGAGCCGCTCGTCCTCCAGGCCGGCGACCAGCAGGCCCACGACGTCGTCGACGTGGACCCACGGCACCCACTGCTCGCCGGACCCCAGGACGGCCCCGCGGCCCTCGAGGAACGGGCGCCGGAAGAAGTCGAAGGCGCCGTGGTCGGACCCGAGCACGACCCCGATCCGCGCGACGACGACCCGCACCGACGGCGGCGCCGCGAGGGCCGCGTCCTCCCAGTCGGCGTAGACGTCGCCGAGGACGAGCTCGCGGGACGCCGGCGCGTCGTCGGCCAGCTCGGTGTCCCCCGCGTCGCCGCAGACGGTGAAGCCGCTGGCGCTGACGAGCACGCCCGGCGCGTCGCGGCCGGCCAGCGCGTGCACGACGCGGCGCGTGACGTCGACGCGGCTGCGCCGCATGACCTCGACGTACTCGGGGGTCCAGCGCTGCTCGAACACGTTGCGCCCGGCGAGGTTGACGACCGCACCCGCCGCGGCGACGGCCTCCTCGAGCTCGTCGCCCGTCCCGATCCACTCCCACGCCGGCCCGCGGGCGCGCGCCGCGGCGGGGTCGCGGGACACGGCGACGACCTGGTGCCCGCGCTCGTGGAGGGCGGCGGCGACCCGGCCGCCGATCCACCCGTTCGCCCCCGTGACGACGACCGGGGTGCCAGCAGTCATGCCACCGCAGCCTAGGAGCGCCCGGCGCCCGGAGGTCAGGCCCGGTCGGACCCCGTTCCCGGGCGCGTCGCCAGCGGCAGCAGCTCGCCCTCGCCCCACGTCACCGTGCGGGTGCCCAGCGGCACGCCGGTCTGCTGGGCCTCCATCATCTGCCCGTTGCCGAGGTACAGGGCGACGTGGTGGATGGTGTCCGGGTCGGACTCGTCGTAGGCCCAGAACAGCAGGTCACCGGGCTGCGCCTGCTCGACCGGGACGTGGGCGCCCGCGTGGTACTGGTCGCGGGAGACGCGCGGCAGCACGATCCCGGCGCGCTGGTAGGCGCGCAGCATCAGCCCGGAGCAGTCGTAGCTGCTCGGTCCGGTGGCGCCCCAGACGTAGGGCTTGCCGGTCTCGGCGGTGGCGAACTCGATGGCCGTGCGCGCGACGCCGGGCGGGAGGGCGGCCGCGGGGCCCGGACCGGCCTCGGTGGCGGGGACGCACTCCTGGATCGCCCCGGCGACGCCCGCGAGGTCGGTGACGAGGCTGTTGGCCAGCGACTCCCACTTCGCGTACGCGTTGGGGAACGCCGAGCGCTGCACGATCTGGGCGGCCTGCGTGACCGGCATGGTGTCCCAGCCGGGGACGAGGAGCAGGCGCTCGAGGAACGTCCGCGTGGCGTACACGGGGTCGCGGACCTGCGCGGGCGAGCCCCAGCCCTGGCTCGGGCGCTGCTGGAACACGCCGAGCGAGTCGTGGTCGACCGCCACGTCCATGCCGACCGTGCCCATCTGGGACTCCTGCATGGCGGTGGCGAGGGCGACCACCCAGCCCCGCGGCGGCACGGCCATGCCCTTGGCGACGCCGATGATCGTGGCGGCCGTCTGGCGCTGCACCTCGTTGAGCTCGGCGGAGGTCTGCGGCGCGCCGGCTGTCGTGCCCCCGCCCACCCCGGTGCCCGTGCCGGCCTCGCAGGTGCCGCTCTCCGCGCCCTCGTCGCCGCCGGGCACGAACTGGGTCGCCACGAGCAGGCCACCGGCCAGCACGATCACTATGAACGCGGCGAGCCCGGCCACCGGCAGCAGCAGGCGCAGGATCCTCAGACCGGGCGGCAGCCGGGGCGGGGTGATCACGGGTCAGGACGCCCGGTCGTAACCGGAGACGCGCCAGTCGCCCGGGCCCACCTGCACCAGCAGGAGCTCGAGGCGCACGGCGTCCGTCGGCACCTGCACGCGCACCGCCTCCGGGCGCACGTCGACCGCCTGGGGCGGGCCGGTGACGCGCGAGCCCGGCACGTTGGCGGGGTCGACCGACGACAGCACCGCCAGGTACTCGTCGGTGGTGTAGGGCGCGAGACCGGCGCTCCACTGCGCGGGCGTCGTCCCCGGCGGGTGCGTGGCCCAGGCCTGCGTCCAGCGCTGCGCGACGGCGAGCGCGACCGGCGGGGCGGCGCTGAGCGGGAGGCTCTGCGGGCGCAGCTCGGTGATCGTCGGCCGGCCCGGCGCCGCGGTGGCGGTGTCGGGCGCGGACGTCGACGGGCCCAGTGCGCGCCCCGATCCGGCGCCGGGACCGTCGCCAGCGCCGCCGAGGTAGGACAGGCCCACGGCGATCGCGATGACCACGACCACCACGAGGAACAGGCGCGCCGGGGAGTGCAGGGGCCACTCCCACACCGCGCGGTAGGCCGCGGCGCGCCCGCGCCTAGTCCGGATCGGCACCGGCGCCTCCCTCGCGGGCGGTGCGCGGGGCGGGCGTCGACCGCGAGGAGCGGCCCGACGACCCGGCGCCGATCGGGCGGCTGGGTCGGTAGATCCGGTAGACCGGCGCGCCGTCGACCAGCTCGGCCTGCACCGGACGGCGCGGACCGCCCTGGCCGCCGGCCTCGCCGGTCCGCGCGGCGACGCTGCGGTAGAGGCTGCGGTCGGCGTCGCTGATCTGGGCGCGGGCAGGTGTCGCGTCGCGGTCGCCGCGCGGGGCGGCGCCGGGGACCGCGCCGCTCCCGCGGGGCAGGGCGCGGGCGGCGGTGCGGGCGGCCAGGGCGGCGGCGGGGTCGGCGTCGTGCCCGGGGCTGCCCGCGCGCGCACCCACCCGCTCGCTGTCGACGCGCACCGGGCCGGCCGGGTCGGCGAGCCCCGCGGCCGCCACCGTCGGGTCGGTCCGCGACGGGGTGCTGCCCTCGGGGCGCCAGCCCTCGCCGGTGCCCGCGGCCTCGCGCCGTTCGGTCCACCAGTCGTCCTGGCGGGCGGGCGAGCGCGGCAGGAAGCGGGAGAACACGCCCCCGCCGGCGGGCGGCAGCACGCCGCTCATCTGGTCGCGGGTCAGCGAGACCATCGCCGCGAGCCGCCGGAACGGTCGCGCCAGCGCCCAGAGCACGATCGTCACGACCCCGGTGACCAGCAGCGCGAGCCACGTGTCCACCCCGGCCCCGGGCCGGAACAGCGCGATGACCATGAGCGAGTGCAGGCCCGCCATCGCGCCCACGAGCAACGTGTTGACCAGGGCGGCGCCGCCGACGCGCAGGGTCGCGGGCAGCACCTCGGGCTTGAGCAGGGCGATCACGGCGAGCGCGGGCGCGATCATCACCAGCAACCGGATGATCAGCATCGAGACGAGGATGAGCAGCTTGCTCATCAGCTGGAACAGCCCGATGCACACGGCCTGGATCAGCGCGAGCATCCCGGCGCCGGTACGCGAGCCCTGCCGGCCCTGGAAGTAGCTGTACCGGTCGCCCGCGCGGTCCGCGACGGCCGTGTAGTGCTGCTTCTTGGCGTCCGCCGTGGCCTGGTTGTCCTGGCCGTCCGCGATCTCCTGCTTGGTGAACGTCTGCGCCCGCAGCAGCTCCCGGCCCATGTCACGGGCCTGGGGCACGTCGGCGGACCCGAACTCCCCCCGCAGCCAGTTGTTGTAGACGATCTGGTCGGTGAGCACGGTCGGCAGCGTGTTCGCGTCACCCACCCCGACCTGCGAGAGGAACCCGCGCTGCATCGCGGTGACGCCGTCGAGCAGGACCCCGTCGAGCATGCTCGACCAGCGCACGGGCGCCGCGTAGGCCGCGGCCGCGATGGCCAGCGCGATCACCGCGATCCCGGCGCGCTGGGCCTGGCGGGAGAGGTCGCCGCGCATCGCGAGCACCAGCAGGATCGCGGCGAGCACGATGAGCGCGACCCCGATCCAGGTCGTGAACACCGCCTCGTACATCGCCGCCGTGCCGGCCTGGACGATCCCGTCGAGCGGCTGGAGCAGCCCGGAGCCGCGCTCGATGAGGTAGTGCGCCCAGTTCACGCCGCCGACGACCAGCTTGGCGAGGTTGAAGAACTGGTTGCCGAGCCACGTGTCGGTGGCCGCGGCGGGGTCGCGGGCGGCGCCGGGGCCGCAGCCGAGGTCGTAGGTCCACCAGATCTGCCCGGCGTAGCCGACCTCGTGGTACACGCTGCCCGGGGCGCCGACCCCGAGCGGAGCGGGGTCGAGCGAGCCGACGAGCCCGGTGCCGGGGCGGTCGGGGTCGGGCGGGGCCTTGCAGTCCAGCGGCGCCGCCGACGCGGGCAGGGCGACCAGCACCAGTCCGGTCAGCGTGGTGACCACGACGGTCGCGGCGCGCCGCCGGCCCGTGCTGCGCACCCGGGGGGTGCGAGCGATGCGGCTTTGCTGGCGTCCAGCGCCAGGATCGCCACATCCTCGCTGCGGCGACACGCCGATGACGTTGTCAGGCGCGCGCCGGGACCGCCGCCACCCCACGACGAGGGCGGCGACGAGGATCGCGACGGCGAGCGTCACCCGGGGGTCCCCGGTGCGCGGCGGCCGGCGCCCACCCACCGACCGGGGTCCTGCACCTCGCTGCCCTCGCGCCAGCCCGGGTTGCGGTCGGCGGGCGTCGTGACGGTCGCGTCGTCGGCCAGCTCGCCGACCGCGTCGCCCGTGGCCGCGTCCTCGCCCGTGCCCTCGTCCATGACCCAGGCCTCGGCCCACTCGTCGTCGCCGACGACCGCGGGGTCGGCCGCGGGTGCGGGGTCGGGTGCACCGCCGAGGTCGTCGTCGAGATCGGGCGCCAGATCGTCGAGGCGGGCGTCGAGGTCGGGGCCCGCGGTGATCGCCTCGGCGTCGGCGCGCTCGTCCAGGACCGTGCCCTCGACGACGGTGCGCTCGACGAGCGGGTCGCGCGACGGCGTCACCGGTGACACGCGCGCGGTGCCGGGTGGCGGGGCCGCGGGGCGGCGCGGGGGCGCCGGGCGGGCGGCGCCCTGCGGGGCACCGGGGGCGGTGGGCAGCGGCCCACCGGGCGGTCCCGCCGGCGGCACGATCGGCACCGGCCCGGTGCGCTCGGCGTCGGTCTCGGGCGGAACGGCGTGCGAGCCCGACCCCGGTGACGCGGGCGGCAGCGGGCGCACCCGGCGCGCGTCGGGGTTGGTGTCGAGCGTCTCGCGCAGGTGCTCGAGGTGCGGACCCTCGAGATCGATCCGGATCTTCTCGACGCCGCCGTGCCCGTCGGCGAACACGAACTGGCGCGGCGTGTCGTCGGGCCGGTCGTCGTGGCGGGGGCGCGGCGAGAGCGTGCCGAGCATCTCCTCGTAGCCGACCTCGGTGGGCACCCGCAGCAGGCGCAGCGCCTCGGCCTGCGCCTCCTCGTCGTCGGTGCGGCCGACGAACACCGCGTTCACCAGCGAGGCGAACCCCGGCACGCGCAGCAGGTCGCCCGCGAGCTGGGAGGCGAACAGCGCGCGGACGTTGAACTTGCGCGAGTCGCGGGCGAGCCGGTCGATGAGCACCTTGCCGGTGGGGATCTGCGACAAGAAGTGGGTCTCGTCGAGCGCGACGCCCTTCCGCAGGTTCCGGTCGGCGGTGTAGATCGTGCGCTGGGTCAGCCAGGACGCGAGATTGAGCAGCTCGACCGCGAGGGACTCGCCGTCGGTCCACTCCTCGCGCGGGCTGCCCGGGCGCGGCAGGGACATGCCCTGCATGGTCAGCACGGTGAGGCGGTAGTTCTCCTCGCCCTGCCAGGGGTCCTCGCGCGGGTCGGCGTTCCGGTCGGGGAACAGCAGCGCGGCCTGGGGCAGCTCGCGGCGCTCCTCGAGGAAGTCGGCGACGACGTCGGCGTGCTCCTCGCCCTCCCGCGCGTGGCGGCGCAGCACGGCGATGACCTGGCCGGGGTCGCGGTCCGGCGCGCCGCCGACCTCGCGGACCGCGCGCAGCAGCACGATCCGGGTGTGGGGCAGGCGGGCCACGTCGAAGGGCAGCAGGCCGGTGAGCACGTCGAGCACCAGGCGCCGGCGGGTCGCGGCGGCCAGCGAGCGCTCGCGGCGCCACGCCTTGTCCGGGTCGTCCTCGTCGAGGAAGTGGTCGCGGCGCGGCTCGGCCACCACGCGGTAGGGGTTGAGGATGCCGGGGTCGGCGCCCAGCAGGTGGATGTGCCGCGAGAAGGGGGCCAGCTCCGGCAGCTTGGTCAGCTCGGCGAGCGGGCCCGACGGGTCGAGCACCGTCCAGCGAGCCCCGGCGCGCAGCGTCTTGTAGACGAGCAGTCCGGTGAGAAACGACTTGCCGGAGCCGAGGCCGCCCACGACGGCGGTGAGGCCCGACGCCCGCCGGACCTCCTGCGCCATCCACGGGTCCCACGCCACGGGGCGGCGGGTGGCCGTGCAGGTCTCGCCGATCATGATCCCGCGCCGGTCGCCCACCGACGCCGAGGCGGCGGGCACGCCCGCGGCCACCCAGGTCACCGAGCCGCGGCGCCGGTAGGCCGTGGACGCCAGCGGCTCGCCGGGGATGAACTCGCGCGCGTAGGCGTACTGCGCCTCCGGGTGCTCCATCGCGACCCGGGGCCGGTAGAGGTCGAGCACCTGCTGCGCGCGGGTCAGCGCCTCGCCCTCGTCGCGCCCGGACACCGCGACGCGCCACCACCCGTAGACCCGCGTGTTGAGCTGGGTCAGCCCGCCCGAGAGCTCGTCCTCGATCTGCAGCACCCGGTCGGCCTGGCGCGACAGCGACATCGGGGGGTCGAGGTCGTGGTCGTGGGTGTAGTGCCGGATCTGGCTGCGCACCTTGCCCATCTGGCGCTGCAGCTCGCCGGCGACCTCCTCGGGCTTGCGCACGTAGATCCGCGCCGACCACTCCACGGGGAAGGGCAGGCGGTCGCTGCGCTGCATCCACGGGTCGTCGGCCTCGGGGATGCGCAGCGAGTCCATGAGGCCCACCGACAGCACCGCGACGTGCCGCTGCACCGGCTGGGTGCCGAAGCGCCCGAGCACCTGCACGGTCGGCGCGTAGGGCTCCTGCTGCAGGGCGACGCCGTCGGTGAACGCGGCGAGGTCCTCGGCCTCCCAGTGCTCCCCCGACGCCGGCGCCACCGTGCGCGGCGCGGGCAGGCCCAGCGAGCACGAGCGGTGCATCAGCCAGGCCATGTCCTCCGCGGTCGCCGGCACCGCGTCGAGGCCGGCCCGCGAGACGAGCGCCTCGACGTGCGCGATCTCGGACTCGAGCGCGGCCAGCTCCGCCGTCGCCGCCGACGGGACCAGGCGGCCCAGGACCGGCGCGGCGCCCTCGAGCCAGCGGTCGACCACCGAGCGCCCGGAGACCTCGACGCCGAGGAAGACCTCCTTGTCGGACATCGACAGGCCCATGAGGTGGCGCTGCTCGCCCTCGAGGAAGCTCTCCCAGCTCAGCGCGCCGGCGACGTCCGGGAGCCGCCCGGGCGCGTTGTGGTCGAACGTCTCGGCCCACAGCGCCACGGGGTAGGGCCGCGACGTGACGCGGATGTGCAGCCAGCGGCCCTGCAGCTCGCCGAGCTGGGTCGCGATCTGGCGGATGAGCGTCTCGCGCTGGGTGTCGCTGCGGAAGCTCCAGGGCTGCGGGGCCAGGCGGTACCAGGCGGTGACGGCCGACGCGGTGCGCGCGAGGTTGCCGTCGATGGCGCGCAGCGAGATCGCGGGCCGGTAGCCCGCCGCGGGCGACTCGCCGACCAGCGAGCGGCCGCGTCGTCCGCCCCGCGCCGGACCGTTCCCGGTGGTGGTCCGGGCGGGACGGAGACCGCTCGCGCTGCTGCCGGCCTCGATCGCCTCGGGTGGGGAGTCCAGAGCGCGCCGGGACCTACCGCGGCGCAGCACCGGGATCTCCTCGTCGGTCGGCCTCGCGCGACCGCGAGCCCGGCCCGAACGGGGCGGCCGCGCCGCCGGTGCCGCCCGCACCGGACGGGCCCGCGGGCTCGTTGGACATCGGCCAGCCCGCGCGACGCCGGGGACGCACGGCACGCCGCTGGGTGCGGTCGGGATCGGGGTCGGGGTCGGGCACGGCCTTGCGGACGGCGGAGTCACGTCGGCGGGCCGGCACGGCCTCGCGCCGTGCGGAGCGGGCCCCGGTCCAGGCGGCCATGGTGGCGTCGCCCGGATGCGGGTCGGGCACGGGCGGCAGCGCCGCAGGCCCGTCGGCGGCCTCGTCGGCGCCGGGACGGGACACCGGCTCGCCGACGTCCGCGCTCGCCGGCGGCCCGAAGTCCGCCTCCGCCGCGGCGCGGGCCCGCCGCTCCGCGCGGGCACGCCGGCGGGCCACGGTGGCCTCGCTCGGGACCCCGGTGCGGCGGGCCGCCCGCGCGTGCGAGGGACCGGCCTTCGGGACGCCGGGGGTGACGTGGTCGGCGGGCTCCGCGGCCGGCGTGTCGGCCGGTTCCTCGGCGGGCGTCGCGGCGGGCGTCTCGGCGGCGGTCTCGGCGGAGGTCTCGGGGGCGGCATGCCCGGGCGTGACCGGCACCACCGGCGCCTCGTCCTCGCGTGGTGGCGGGCCCCAGGCGGCGTCGTCGGCGGGGTCGACCGCGACCGGGCGGGCGGGCCTGCCCCCGGCCCCGGCCGTGCCGCTGCTGCCGCGGGGCAGGGCGATCGCGGTGGGCGCGCCGGTGAGCTTCGGGCGGTCGCGACGCACGGTCACGTGGCCGGTGGTCAGCGCCCCGCCGGTGACGCGGTGGCGCTCCCGTGGTCCGCGGAGCTCGTGGACGAAGAGCGTCAGCCACTCCAGCAGCGGGCGCTCGTCGTTGATGCGACGGGACACGAAGCGCGTGACGGCCACGGTGATCAGCAGCGCCCAGGCCACCGAGAAGAAGCCGAGGTCGATGCCGAGGCGGCGCTGCACGAACATCACGACGAGCATGACGACGAGCCCCACCCCGTAGGCGGAGTAGCGGGCGCGCCAGGGGAAGGTCGCGCGCGGCGGACCCAACCAGACGGCGTCGACGCGGTAGACCTCGTCGTCGGTGCGGATGTGCACCCGCGTCACCCGGTGATGAGCTGGGCGAAGAACGCACCGACACGCGCACCCGCACCGGGCGTCAGCGCGATGCCGAGGGCGATCAGACCGATGATCAGACCGATGCTGCGGCGGGCGACGCCGGCGTTGTCGCCGCGCCCGCCGATCCACAGCATGATGATCGCGATGCCCAGGAGGATCAGCGGAACGATGTTGTCCTGAATCCAGCCCTGCAGCCCGCCGGTCCCCGGGGCCTGCGCGACCAGGTCGGCGCCGAGGAACGTGACGGTCATAGCGGTCCTCCCGCAACAGTGCTGGTCGATGTGCCGGAAACCGTTCTCGACCGGTCGAGTAAACACGGCGCCCTCAGCGAATCCAACACCTCCGGTAACGGCCCCATCACACCCGCCGACGGCCGTTGAGCACCCGCTCTCCACGCCCTCCCCCACAGGCGTGCTCGCATCGTCGACCCTCCGCGACCGGCGGGTGGTGTGGACCCGCTCTCCTGGTCCGGATGAGCCTATCGTGATCCACACGCCACGAGCCGTCATCACACTCCGGCGTGGCGCGACCGCGTTCGCGATCGCAAAGCATCGCTCGTCCGTGTCGTGTCACGGGGTCGGGCGTGTCGCGGTGCGGGCGGGCGCTGCGGTTACCGGTGAGTAGCATCGGTCACCTCTCACAGCGCCGAGGTCCCTACCGGCCGTTACAGTGCCGCCGAAGCAGTCGTTGTCTCACCGGGTCCTCCACCACGGACCCGGCCCACGGGGAGGTCCCGTCGTGATCGTCCGTTTGGTCCTGGGGCTTGCCCTGACCCTCGTCGTGGTCGTCGTGGCCGCGCGTCGGGCCTGGTGGCTCTACACCCTGATCGCCTCCGGCCAGCCCGACGCGAAGCGTGCCGACGGTCTCGGCGCGCGCGTGCGGGCCCAGTTCGTGGAGGTGTTCGGGCAGCGCAAGCTGCTGCGCTGGTCGATCCCCGGCCTCGCCCACCTCTTCACGATGTGGGGCTTCATCATCCTGCTGACGGTCTACATCGAGGCCTACGGCGCCCTGTTCGTCGAGGACTTCCACATCCCGCTGATCGGGCGCTGGGCGGTCCTGGGCTTCCTGCAGGACTTCATCGCGATCATGGTGCTGATCTCGATCATCGCCTTCGCGATCATGCGCGTGCAGCAGGCCCCGGAACGCCGGGCCCGGACCTCCCGCTTCTACGGCAGCCACACCGGCGGTGCCTGGCTGATCCTGTTCCTGATCTTCAACGTCGTCTGGACGCTGTTCGCCTTCCGCGGCGCCTCCTCGGCGCTGGGCTACTTCCCGTACGACTCGGGCGCCTGGGCCTCGATCGGGGTCGGCGCACTGTTCTCCGGCATCCCGGTCGGCGTCCTCGAGGTCCTCGAGTCGGTCTTCCTGCTGCTGCACATCGGCGTCGCGCTGGGCTTCCTCATCGTGGTGCTCTACTCGAAGCACCTCCACATCTTCATCGCGCCGATCAACGTCTCGGCCAAGCGCCTGCCCAAGGCACTGGGCCCCGTGCCGCCGATCGAGCACGAGGGCAAGCCGATCGACTTCGAGGACCCGCCCGAGGAGGCGTCCTTCGGCCGCGGCAAGATCGAGGACTTCACCTGGAAGGGCATGCTCGACTTCGCGACCTGCACCGAGTGCGGTCGCTGCCAGAGCCAGTGCCCGGCGTGGAACACCGGCAAGCCGCTCTCGCCCAAGCTCCTGATCATGGACCTGCGCGACCACATGTTCGCGAAGGCGCCGTACATGCTCGGCAGCAAGGAGGTCGACGAGGGCGCGGCCACCCAGGACGGCACCACCAACGCGGGCGGGGCCGAGGTCGGCCACGGCCACGGCGTGCCCGAGTCGGGCTACGAGCGCCACCGCGGCACCGACGTCCTGCAGGCCACACGCCCGCTGGTCGGCGACGCGGAGTCCCTCGGCGTCATCGACCCGGACGTCCTGTGGTCGTGCACCACGTGCGGCGCCTGCGTCGAGCAGTGCCCCGTCGACATCGAGCACGTCGACCACATCATCGACATGCGCCGCAACCAGGTCATGATCGAGTCGGAGTTCCCGGCCGAGCTCGGGGTGCTGTTCCGCAACCTCGAGAACAAGGGCAACCCCTGGGGCCAGAACAACTCCAGCCGCATGGACTGGGCGAAGGACCTGCCCTTCGAGGTGCCCGAGTTCGACGGCGAGCTGCGCCCCGAGACCGAGTACCTGTTCTTCATCGGCTGCGCCGGCGCGTTCGACGACAACGCCAAGAAGACGGTGCGCGCCACCGCCGAGCTGCTGCACATCGCGGGCGTCGACTACGTCGTGCTCGGCAAGGAGGAGAGCTGCACCGGCGACCCGGCGCGGCGCTCGGGCAACGAGTTCCTCTTCCAGATGATGGCCATGCAGACCAAGGAGATGCTCGACGCCGTCTTCGAGGGCCGCGAGCCGGGGACGCGCAAGATCGTCACCACCTGCCCGCACTGCATGAACACCCTGGGTCGCGAGTACCCGCAGCTCGAGGGGCACTACGAGGTCGTCCACCACACGCAGCTGCTCAACCAGCTCGTGCGCGAGAAGAAACTGGTGCCGGTGGCGCCGGAGTCCTCGCCGGTGCCGGCCGCGAAGAAGATCGACATCAACCCGGCGACCGGCCTGCAGTACCACGGTCCCCACTCCGACGGCACCGAGCGCGGGCTGATCCCGGCATCAGGGGAGCACGCCGAGAGGGGGCACGGGACGCCGGGGCACGACGGCGACCAGGCCGCGCCCGCCGCGGTGGCGCTCGCCGAGAAGGAGTCGACGAACGGGCACGCGGGGTCGAACGGGAACGGCCGCAAGACCGTGACCTACCACGACCCCTGCTACCTGGGCCGGCACAACGAGGTCTACAGCCCGCCCCGCGAGCTGGTCGAGGCCGCGGGCGCCGAGCTCAAGGAGATGCCCCGCCACGCCGACCGTGCCCTGTGCTGCGGCGCCGGGGGCGCGCGGATGTGGATGGAGGAGCACATCGGCAAGCGCATCAACATGGAGCGCGTCGACGAGGCCATCTCCACCGAGACCGACACGATCGCCACCGGCTGCCCGTTCTGCCGCGTGATGCTCACCGACGGGCTCACCGAGCGCCAGAGCGAGGCCAAGGCCGTCGGCACCGAGGTCATGGACGTCTCGCAGATGCTCCTCGCGGCCGTGAAGCGCGGTCAGCCCACGGAGGGCGCGGAGACCGACGGTGTCGGCGACTCCGACCCCGACACCGCGGCCACCTCGGCCAACGTGCAGAACCCGGCGTCGGAGTAGCGGGGCCGCCCCTCCCGGACGAACGAACGGCGCCCTCGCTGCTCCCGATGCAGCGAGGGCGCCGTTCGGTCTCCGGGGTCTGCTCCCATGCGCGCGACGTCCCCGGTCGCGGCGTCGGTAGGGTCCGCCCGTGCTGCTCTCCGACGGCGACATCCGCGCCGAGATCGCGGCCGGGCGTGTCGGCCTCGACCCGTTCGACGCGACGCTGCTGCAGCCCTCCAGCGTCGACCTGCGCCTCGACCGGCACTTCCGGACGTTCAACAACCACGCCTACACGCACATCGACCCGGCGACGCAGCAGGACGACCTGACACGCATGGTCGAGCCGGCGAGCGACGAGGCGTTCGTGCTGCACCCGGGCGAGTTCGTGCTCGGCTCCACCTACGAGGTGATCTCGCTGCCGGACGACGTGGCCGGGCGGTTGGAGGGCAAGTCGAGTCTGGGCCGTCTGGGGCTCTTGACCCACTCCACCGCCGGCTTCATCGACCCCGGGTTCTCCGGGCACGTGACGCTCGAGCTGTCGAACGTCGCGAACCTGCCGATCCGGCTCTGGCCCGGGATGAAGGTCGGGCAGCTGTGCCTGTTCCGGCTCTCGTCGCCCGCCGAGCACCCGTACGGGTCGCCGGTCTACGGCTCGCGCTACCAGGACCAGCGCGGGCCGACGCCGTCGCGCTCGTACGTCAACTTCCGGCGCGGCCTGCCCCCGGAGGACGGCTCCTAGTCGACGAGCCCGCCGGCGCGGTGCACGCGGTTGCGGCCGGCGTTCTTCGCCGAGTACAGCGCCCGGTCGGCCTCGCTGAGCAGGGCCTCGCCGTCGCCGGCGTGCTCGGGCAGCCCGGCGACGCCGAACGACGCGGTGACCAGCTGCTTGTCGCCGCGGCGGAAGTCCTCCTCGACGCGGACCCGCAGGCGCTCGGCGAGCTTGACCGCGTCGTCGGGCCCGCCGCGGGTGACGAGGACGGCGAACTCCTCGCCGCCGTAGCGGTAGGCGGTCTCGCCGTCGCGCATGGCCGTGCGCAGGGTGCTCGCGACCTCCTGGAGCACGACGTCGCCCTGCTGGTGGCCGTAGCGGTCGTTGAGCTCCTTGAAGTGGTCGAGGTCGAGCATGATCACCGACATCGGCGAGGAGTGCCGCTTGGCGTTGGCCACGGCCGAGTCGAGGTCCGCGCCCAACCGGCGCCGGTTGGCGAGCTGGGTGAGCGGGTCGAACTGCGAGAGGCGCTCGGTGGCCGCGTGCAGGCGGCTGGCCTCGATCGCCGAGCCGGACAGCGTCGCCAGCATCTCGACCGCGGACAGGCGCTGGCCGTCGACCTCGCCGTCGGGCGAGTCGTAGCACTCGAGGATGCCGATCACCCGCGCACCGACGACCAGCGGGACCGCGACCGCCGCGTCCTCGCCGGTGTCGGGGTCGCCGCGGGAGATCTGGCCGTAGCGCGCCGAGCGCCCGACGACGCCGACCCCGAGGTTGCAGTGGGTCTCCATCGGGGACACCGCGCCGCGGTCGGAGTCGTAGGCGAGCTCGAGGCCGTTGCCGTCCTCCTCGAGCAGCCACAGCAGCACCCGCCCGTCGGTGACGGCGACGGCGGCCTGGACCGTGGAGTCGATGACGTAGCGGGTGTTGAGACTGCCCGCGATCTCGCGGGTCATGATCAGGATGGTGCGCAGCCGGTCGGTCTGGGACTGCAGGCGCTCGGCCTGCGCCGCCGCTTCCTCCCGCTGCCGGCGCAGCGCGACGGTCATGTCCGCGAGGCCGTCGCGCAGGGCCACGAGCTCGGCCGACCCGTCGACCGGCTCCGGCGGCGTGAGCCGGCCCTCGCCGATCCCCCGGACCGACGCGAGCAGGCCGTCGACGGGGGTGACGACGTGGCGCTGCAGGCGCTGCCGGCCGCGCAGGGCGACCACGAGCGTGCCGGCACCGATGAGCGCGATGAGGACGCCGATGACCCACTGGGCCGCGACCGCGCCGGCGTCGGCGCTCTCGATGGCGTCGAGGACGTCGACGCGGGTCGCGTCCTTGCGGGCGCGGTAGTCGTCGAACAGCGCCGTGCCCTGCTTGAGGAAGGTCTCGGCGCCGCCGGGCGGCGGCAGGCGACGTGCCTGGTCGGCCCACTCGGTGCGCCAGCGCTGCTGGGCCAGGAGGAGGGCGAGGACGTCCTGGCGGAGCTGGGGCTCCTCGAGGAGGTTGACCATCTGGCTGTCGGCCGCCGCGAGCCGCGGGGCGGCGTCGGTGGCGCTGTCGGCGAAGAACCGGTCACCGGTCGCCAGGTAGCCCCGCAGCGAAGCGTCCATGTCGAGCATCGCCTGGTGCGAGTCCTCGAGCGCGAGGAGACCGTCCTGCAGGCGCTGGTCCGCGGGAGCCGTGACGGCCACCGACCAGACCAGCCGGAAGACGACGAGCAGCACGATGAGGAGGGCAGCGATCGACACCGTGAGGCCCAGTCGCTGGACCTCGTGGATCAGCCTCGGTGCTCGCCTCACCGTCCCCCGCCCTCCTGGTGCGTCGTTTGTCCACCAGGACCATCAGGCTTGCGGTGCATGACGTTAGCCGGGACTGGGTAATTGCCTCTACTTTTCGTGCACCCTTCATCACTGAGTGATGATCTCGGGTCCGGTCGTCGCGCAGGGTGACCTTCGTCAGGCGGACAGCGTGCGGTGGGTCGGGAGGCGCACGACGCGCGGCCCGTGCCCCGGCTCGGGCCGCTCGCGGACGAGACGGTGCGCGGCGGCCGCCGCGCGCACGCGCTCCGGGGCGACGTCCGGCGCGCCCTGCGTGGCGAGGAGCGCGGCGATGGCCGCCTGGTTCGCGCGCTCGACGTCGGAGGCCCCGTCGACGGGCACCGCCACCACCGGCACCCCGCGCCACACCGCGACCTGGGTGGCCGCGAGCGCGGTGGACGACCCGCCGCGGACGAGCACGACCGACGGGGTGTCGTCGGCGACGAGGGCGTCGAGCCGCGGCAGCATCGTCGCCACCTCCGCCGCCGGCCCGGCGTCGGGCGTCTCGACGAGCAGCACGCGCCCGGCGAGGGCCCCGAGGTCGTCGAGCACCTCGTCGACCGCCATCGGGTCCGGCCCGGTGGCGACGAGGACGGGGCGCACCTCGGGGTCGCGCTCACCGAGCGGCGCGAGGGCGGTCGCGTCCTCCGCGGACGCGACGATGACGAACAGTTCCGGGAGGGTGCGCTCGTGCTGCTCACGGGCAGTCATGGCGTCCTCCTCCTCGGGCGTCTCCGGTCCCATGTCGCTGACCAGCCAACACGACGCGCAGCCCCAACAGGAGTGCCTGTTCGCGGATCTACCCTGTCGACCTAACCGACGGTGACGCTGTGTGCCACCTGTTCGCACTCGACTCGTGATCGCACCGTGATCGAGCGGTGAACCACACGCCTGTGATTGCGCCCCGCGCCGGAGCGGACCACCCCGGATCAGCCCCTCGGCCCGGACAACGGGGCGCCGTGTAGGCTTCGGGCAAAGACGCGCGAGTGTAGTTCAATGGTAGAACATCAGCTTCCCAAGCTGAGAACGCGGGTTCGATTCCCGTCACTCGCTCCACGCCTGTCATCGCAGGTCACCGGCCCGCTCACCGATCACCCGGGGGCGGGCCGCCGTCGTTCCCGGGGCCGTCGGGAACCCCGTTGCGGACTCCGCGGCGCCGCCACCACAGTGCGCGGGTGATCGTGCGACGCGAGCGTCCCGAGGACGTCCCGGCGGTGCGCGCGGTGGTCGCCGCCGCGTTCGACGGCGGGGACGGCGTGATCCCCGTCGAGGTGGGCCTGCTCGACCGCCTCCGGGAGGACGTGGGCTGGATCCCACGGTTCTCGCTGGTGGCCGAGGACGCGGGCGAGCTCGTCGGGCACGTCGTCGCGACCCGCGGCCACGCCGGCGACGGGCCCGCCCTCGGCATCGGGCCGGTCGCGGTGCGCCCCGACCGGCAGGGGCGCGGCGTCGGCACGGCACTGCTGCACACGCTGCTCGGGGCCGCCGAGGCGCAGGACGAGGAGCTCGTCGTGCTCCTCGGCGAGCCCGCCTGGTACGGACGCTTCGGGTTCGTGCCGGCCGCGGACCTCGGTGTCGACGGCCCCGACCCGGCGTGGGGCGGGTACTTCCAGGCCCGCCGGTTCACGCCCACCGCGCCCCGGGGGGCGTTCCGCTACGCCGCGCCCTTCGACGACCTCTAGCCGCCGACCACCAGCGCCGCGATGCGCGGACCGGCGGGACCGTCGGCGATGAGGTAGCTCGCGCGGAAGTCCGCGACCACGGTGGCGTCGGCGGCGAGACGCAGGAAGCGCCCCTCGTGGCGTGCGCAGCTGTCGTTGAGCAGCACCGTCGACGCGTCCTCGACGACGGTCCGGTCGAAACCGACGTGCCGCAGGCCCTCGACCTGCCCGCGGACCACGCCGATCACCTGCTCGGTGTCGTGCAGCCAGCCGCTCGCGCCCGGGGCGCTGAGCAGCATCGGGACGCCGTAGAACTCGAGGATCGCCTCGACGTCGTCGCGGTCGCCGCGGCCGAGGGCGACGAACAGGTCGAGGTAGGCGTCGAACCACGCGGTGACGTCGAGGGTGTCCACGGGTCGGCATCCTGCCGCGCCGACCCCCCGGACGGGCGGCGATCACTCGGCGGCGATCACTCGGCGGCGAGCAGCTCGTCCAGCTTCTCGTAGCCCTCGTTCACGCCCACCTCCATGCCGCTCGCGATCATCCCGTCGCGGGCCTCCAGGGACTCGAAGAGCGAGAGCCCCTCGAGGCGGGTGCGCCCGTCGCCGAGGTCGATGAAGGTCATCGTCTCCAGGGTCACCGAGTCGGGGAAGCCCTCGTAGGTGAAGGTCTGGACGATGCGCTCGCTGGGCCGGACCTCGTGGAACGAGCCGAAGAACGTGTACTCCCCGCTGTCGTCGCGGTGGGTGTAGCGGTACGAGCCGCCGGTGCGGGCGTCGTAGGTGTCGATCTCCATCGTCAGGTCGCGCGGCCCGAGCCAGCGCTTGACGAGGTCGGGCTCGACGTGCGCGCGGAAGACGTTCTCGCGCGGGGCGTCGAACTCGCGGGTGATGACGACGGTCGGGGCCTCGGGGTCGGCGGTGATGGTCGTCTCGCGGGTCGTGGTGCTCATCAGGATGCTCCTCGTTCGCGGTCGGTCGGGGCTGGGTTCTGCTCGGTGTCCATCTCGGCGAGCACGTCGTCGAGACGGCGGTAGCGCTCCTCCGCCTGGCGCCGGTAGCGCTCGATCCACTTGGTCATCAGGTCGAAGACCTCCGCCTCGAGGTGGACCGGCCGGCGTTGCGCCTCGCGCGTGCGGGTGACCAGCCCGGCCTCCTCCAGCACCTTGAGGTGCTTGGACACCGCCTGGACGCTGACGTCGTAGGGCTCGGCGAGCTCGTTGACCCCGGCGTCGGCATCGGCCAGGCGGGCCACCATGTCGCGCCGGATGGGATCGGCGAGGGCCGAGAACACCCGGGAGAGCTGGTCGTCCACGCTCACTCACTCCTTGCTCAACCTTGCGGTTGATGAGAACGATAGCGTCGAGCCGCCGCTTGTTCAACCCTCGGGTTGAGTTAGCTGTGGGAGAGGATGGTGCCATGACCCCAGGACCCGCGTCCCGGATCGACCCCGAGCTCGCCACCGCGATCTCCCGCCTCGAGGCCGACGGCCGGCTGCCGCTGTGGCGCGCCGACGTGGCCGACGCGCGCCGGAACTACCGCGAGCTGGCGATGATCCGGCGCGGGGACGCCGCGGCGGTCGGCTCGGTGCACGACGACGTGGTGCCCGGGCAGGACGCCGACGTCGCCGTGCGCGTCTACGAGCCGGTCGGTGAGCAGCACGCGATCACCGTGGTCTGGCTGCACGGCGGCGGCTGGGTGCTCGGCGACCTCGACACCGCCGACGGCGCGGCCCGCCGGGTGTGCACCCACCTCGGGGCCACGGTGGTGTCGGTCGACTACCGGCTCGCCCCCGAGCACCCGCACCCCGCGCCCGTCACCGACGCGCACACCGCGCTGCGGTGGGCCGCCACGCTGCGGCCCTCGGACCGCCTCGTCGTCGGCGGCGACAGCGCCGGCGCCGGGCTCGCGGCCGGCGCGGCCCTGCTCGCCCGCGACTGGGGCCCGCGGCTCGACGCGCAGCTGCTGCTCTACCCCGGGCTCGACCCCACGATGAGCTCGCCGTCGATCACCGAGAACGCCGACGGCCCCTTCCTCACCCGCGCCGACCTGGACTGGTTCTGGGGGCACTACGTGCCCGGGCCCGGTCTGCGCGAGGACCCGGCGCTCGCGCCGCTGCGCGCCGCCGCCGAGCCCGGGGGCCTCGACGGGGTGGCGCCGGCCGTCGTCGCCACCGCCGAGCTCGACCCGCTGCGCGACGAGGGCCGGGCGTACGCGGACGCGCTGGAGGCGGCCGGCGTCGCGGTCCGCCGGCCCGAGGGCGCCGGGCTCGTCCACGGGTACTTCGGGCTGGCCGCCGCGTCGGCGGCCGCGGCGGCGGAGGGCGACCGCGCCCTCGACGCGCTCGGCGCCCTCCTCGGAGCCTGAGCACCCGATCTGAGGCCCGCGACACGCGCGGCCCGACGGACGACCGCACCGTGCGCCGAAGGGTCGCCCGCCCCACGCGGCCGCCGACCTCGCCGGTCGACCCGACCGCCCGCCGTCCGGTCGACCGCTCGCCGCGCCCGTCCGGCCGTCCGCGGGCATGCACGGGCAGGCATCGGCGATCGCGGGCCGCCCGCCGGACCTCTCGCCGCCACGGACACGCGACCGCCCCCGATCAGGGAGCGCGAGGACGGGGAGGGGCGTGCCGCGGGTCGCGCGGACCTCGCTATGTTCGGGCGGTCCGATCACGGATCGGTCACGGCGACGGCTCCCCCTCGTACCGCCGGACCCATCCCGACGACGAGGAGGTGATGGTGAGCCGTCACGGAGTAGGTGACCCCGACACCGTCCCGTTCTCCCTCAGCAGTACCCCGACCGGCCGGCGCGCAACCCGTCGGTCCTCGACCACCGGCTCGATCCTCATCGCCGCGGTCGCCGCCGGTGCCGTGCTCCCGGCGATCCAGACGCTCGACACCCACGTCGCCGACGCCGAGGCCCCCACCTCGCCCGACCCCGCGACCGCCTCGCTCGCGCTCGCCGCGGCCCACCAGCCCGCTCCTGCCGCGACGCCCGGGCGCCACGCGCTCGGCGGCGCCTCCTCGGTGAGCCCCATCGCGATGCCGGCCACGACGACCTCGTCGGCGTCCTCGTCGTCCGGCTCCGGGGCCAGCGCCGGGGACGAGGACGACGTCTCCTCGCTGATCAAGTCGATGAGCGTCACGCGGGAGAACGGCCCCCTGGAGTTCGGCACGCCCTACGAGGCGGGCAACGAGCGGACCCTCGACGGGCAGATCGCCAAGGCGCTCGGGCTCATGGGCCTGCCGCAGCGCCTGGCCCCCGGCGTCAAGAAGATCATCATGCGGGAGTCCACGGGCCGCGCGAACGCGGTCAACGACTGGGACTCCAACGCCTCGGCGGGCACGCCGTCGAAGGGGCTCATGCAGCTCATCGACACGACCTTCCGCAACGCCGTGCTGCCCGAGCTCGCCGACCGCGGCATCTTCGACCCGGTCGCCAACATCACCGCGGGCGTCCGCACCATGGTCGCGAACCACAGCATCGAGGACGTCGAGGCCGGCGGCCTGCGCAACTCGGCCGGCAACTACATCGGCTACGGCGGCGCGGCCATCCCGGACGACGGCCTCGGCCGGGCCGACTGACCTGACCATCCTGCCCGCGGGTCCGCCGGACCCGTGAGCGGACGGACGGCTGGTGGCGGGTGAGGACGGCCACCGGATCGCCGTCCTCACCCTGATCGACCTGCCCGGTTAGACGTCCGGACCCTTCTGCAGCACCGGGCGCAGGGTGTCGAGCACGGTCGCGTCG
Organism: Actinomycetospora lutea; assembly: GCF_028737205.1. Taxonomy (GTDB): domain Bacteria; phylum Actinomycetota; class Actinomycetes; order Mycobacteriales; family Pseudonocardiaceae; genus Actinomycetospora; species Actinomycetospora lutea. The sequence goes on from NZ_JAQZAL010000018.1 coordinate 134,517, forward strand.
TCGATCGTCGAGGGCACCGCCTCGTCCTTGCCGTCGGCGATGCCGCGCATGGTCTTGCGCAGCACCTTGCCCGACCGGGTCTTGGGCAGCGCCGGGACGATCGCCACGTTCTTGAACGACGCGACGGCGCCGACCTCGTCGCGCACCATCCTGACGAGCTCGGCCGACAGCTCGGCCTCGTCGCGCTCGACGCCGGCCTTGAGGACGACGAACCCGCGCGGGACCTGGCCCTTCATCGCGTCGTGCACGCCGATGACCGCGCACTCGGCGACGTCCTGGTGCCCGGAGAGGACCTCCTCCATCGAGCCGGTCGACAGGCGGTGGCCGGCGACGTTGATGACGTCGTCGGTGCGGCCCATGACGTAGAGGTAGCCGTCCTCGTCGAGGTAGCCGCCGTCGCCGGTGAGGTAGTAGCCCTCGTAGCGGCTCATGTAAGACTCGCGGAAGCGCTCGTCGTCCTGCCACAGCGTCTGCAGGCAGCCCGGCGGCAACGGGAGCTTGATCGTGATCGCGCCCTCCTCGCCGTGCGGCAGCACGGAGCCGTCGACGTCGAGGATCTCCACCTGGTAGCCGGGGACGATCACCGACGGCGAGCCGGCCTTGAGCTCCATCGGCTCGAGCCCGCGCAGGTTGGCGGCGATGGGCCAGCCCGTCTCGGTCTGCCACCAGTGGTCGACCACCGGGATGCCGAGCTTCTCCGAGGCCCACGTCCAGGTCTCGGGGTCGAGGCGCTCGCCGGCCAGGAAGAGGGTCTGCAGCGACGAGATGTCGTACTGCTGCAGGTACGTCGCGTCCGGGTCCTCCTTCTTGATGCCGCGGAACGCGGTCGGCGCGGTGAACAGCGCCTTGACGCCGTGCTCCTGGACCACCCGCCAGAACTGGCCGGCGTCGGGGGTGCCGACGGGCTTGCCCTCGTAGAGGACCGTCGTCGCCCCGGTCAGCAGCGGCGCGTAGACGATGTAGGAGTGCCCGACGACCCAGCCGACGTCGGACGCGGTGAACATGACCTCGCCGGGCCCGACGTCGTAGATGTTCTCCATCGACCAGCGCAGGGCCACCGCGTGCCCGCCGTTGTCGCGCTGGACGCCCTTGGGCTTGCCGGTGGTGCCCGAGGTGTAGAGGACGTAGAGCGGGTCGGTGGCCGCCACGGGCACGCACTCGGTGGGCTCGGCGTCCCGGACGGCCTCGGCCCAGTCGACGTCGCGCTCGCCCATCTCGGCGGTGTACTGCGGGCGCTGGAAGACGATCGAGGGGCCCGGGTCGTGCGAGGAGAGCTCGATGGCCTTGTCCAGCAGCGGCTTGTACTCGATGGTCCGCTTGCCCTCGATGCCGCAGGACGCGCTGACGATCGCCGAGGGCTTGGCGTCGTCGATGCGCACCGCCAGCTCGCGGGCGGCGAACCCGCCGAAGACCACGGAGTGGATCGCGCCGAGCCGGGCGCAGGCGAGCATGGCGACGGCCGCCTCGGGGATCATCGGCATGTAGATGATCACGCGGTCGCCCTTGTCGACGCCCTGCGCGCGCAGGACGCCGGCGAACGCGGCGACGCGGTCGCGCAGCTCGCGGTAGGTGAAGCGCTGGCGGTCGTCGGTGACCGGGGAGTCGTGGATGAGCGCGACCTGGTCGCCGCGCCCGCCGTCGACGTGGCGGTCGAGCGCGTTGTGGCAGGTGTTGAGCTCGCCGCCGACGAACCACTGCGAGAACGGCAGGGCCGACGCGTCCACGATCGTCTCGGGCTCGCGGTACCAGTCGATGAGACCGGCGGCCTCGCGCCAGAAGCCGTCGGGGTCGTTGATGCTGCGGTCGTAGGCCTGCCGGTACTCGCCACTCATGGCCCGGACCCTAGCCACGCGCCCGGACCCCGCGCACCGTCTGACCCGTCGCGCAGATCGTCCCGTTGTGGAAGGTTCCGTAGGCTCCCGACATGGCGCGCGTGACCCCCGACCTGAGCTTCCTGGTGGACAAGGCGAGCGAATCGCTCGCGGCCCGGATGACCACGGCGCTCGCCGACCTCGGCCTCACCGCGCGGCAGTACTGCGTGCTCGACAAGGCCTCCGCCGGCGACCGCACGCAGGGCCGGATCGCCGAGGACGCCCTGCTCGACAAGACCACGATGGTCACCACGCTCGACGGGCTCGAGCGGGCGGGCCTCGCGCGCCGCGTGCCGTCGCCGACCGACCGGCGCGCCCGGATCGTCGAGACCACCGCCGAGGGCGAGGCGCTGGTCGGACGAGCGGCGACCGTGATCCAGGGGCTCTACGACGAGGTCCTCGGCGTGCTCGGCCCGGACCGCGCGGCCGTGGTGGACGGCCTGACCCGACTGGTCGAGGGGCCGCTGCGGGGCGACACGCACGAGACCCGGCCGCGGCGATCGTCCCGTGAGCGGAATTCCCGGCCATAGCCGGGAATTCCGCTCACATCCGGACCTTGGCGGCCACGCGGCGGGCGCCGGCGAGCACCTCGGCGGGGTCGACGCGGGTCGGCGCGCCGTCGGCGAGCACCGGCTCGCCGGCCACCCACACGTCGCGCACGCCCCGCGAGCCGCTGGCCCAGACGAGGTTCGAGATCAGCTGGTCGTCGTCGTCGGGGTCGACGAAGGCGGCGTCGTCGACGCGCACGTGCGCCACGTCGGCCCAGGCGCCCGGCGCGAGGACGCCGAGGTCGTCGCGGCCCAGCGCGCGGGCGCCCTCGCGGGTGGCCATGGCGAGCGCGCCCGCCGCGGTCAGTGCCGTCGCGTCGGCGCCGCGCTGGCGGGCGAACAGCGAGGCGAGGCGCTGCTCCTCCCACAGGTCGAGGTCGTCGTTCGAGGCCGGCGAGTCGGTGCCCAGGCCCGTGCGGATGCCCGCCGCCCGCAGGTCGGCGAGCCGGGCGATGCCGGCGGCGAGCTTGGCGTTCGACCCCGGGCAGTGGGCCACGGCGACGTCGTGGCGGGCGAGGATCGCGACGTCGTCGTCGGAGAGCTGGATGGCGTGCGCGGCGAGCACCCGCCCGCCCAGCGAGCCCGTCGCCTCCAGCATCGCGGGTACCGAGCCGAACTCCGCGCGCACCGCGTCGTCCTCGCCGACCGCCTCGGCCACGTGGAGGTGCATGAGCGCGCCACGCTCCTTCGCCAGCGCGGCCGTGGTCACGATCGCCTCGGTGGGCAGCGTGTACGCCGAGTGCGGGCCGTAACCCAGCTCGATCCGCTCGCCCGGCCCGAACCGCAGCCCGTCGGCGTCGATCCACCGGCTGATCGCGTCGCGCATCTGCTGCCAGGTGCCGAAGCGCTCCATCCCGGGCGCGGTGATGATCCCCGGGGTCAGCACCACCCGCGAGCCGATCGCGAGCACGGCCTCGACCACGTTCTCGTTCTGGAAGTACATCTCCGTCGACGTGGTGACGCCGCCGCGCAGCATCTCCGCGGTGCCCGCGAGCATCCCGTCGCGCACGTCGGCGGGGCCCAGCTTCGCCTCGGCGGGCCACACGACCTCGGTGAGCCAGCGCATCAGCGGCAGGTCGCCGCCCTTGCCGCGCAGCACGGTGAGCGGGGTGTGCGCGTGGGTGTTGACGAGCCCGGGCATGAGCAGCCCGGTGACGCGCGTGGTCGGCGCGTCGGTCGCCGGCGCACCGGACGCCGGCCCGACGTGCGCGATCCGGCCGGTGTCGTCGATGTCGACCACGGCGTCGCGCAGGACGGTCATCGACTCGTCGCAGGGCAGGACGATCGGGGCATGCAGACGGCGGCGCACGGGCGCCAGTCTCACATCAGCGCGCCCACCGGGTCCCGGCGCGCGGCACGTAGGGACAGCCCACCCCGGAGCGGGCGTCTGCCCGCTGTCCGATCCGCGCGGCGCGGCGGACCGTGACCGGCATGTCGACCCCCACCGTCTCGCCTCCCGTCCCTCGTCCCGTGCGCGCCGCGGTCGTCGTCTGGCTGGTCGCCGTCGGCGCCGGGGTCGCCGAGACCCTGGTCCGCCTCGCGCTGCCGGACCCTCCCGGGCCGGGCGCGCTGGTCAAGCGCGCCGTGATCGCCGCGGGGCTCGTCGTCCTCGTGCTCGCCCTGCGCGAGGGCCGCACCGTCGTGCGGTGGTTGCTCGCCCTGCTGATGGGTGTCGTGGGGACGCTCGCGGCGGTCGCCGAGCCGATCACCTGGCTGGCGGCCGGCGGTTCCCCCGCGACCTCCCTGGCCGGGGCGGGGGTGGCGGAGCTCGGTGTCGTCGGCCTGCGGGTCACGTACCTGGCGGCCGTCCTCGTCGCGCTGGTGCTGGTGTTCCGGCCGGCCGCGAACGCGTTCTTCCGCCTCCGCGCCACCCCCGACTAGCGCTCCAGCAGCGAGCGCAGGGAGCGCAGCGGCGGCAGCCAGGCGCCGGTGTCGGGCAGGGTGTCGAGGCTGACGCGCGGCAGCGGCTCGCGGAACACGCCCTCGATGTCCTCGAGGTCGAGGAAGTCGACGATGTCGGACGCGACGGCGAACGCCGCGTACTCGCGGAAGCCGATGACGGTGACCGTCACGCCCGCCGCGACGAGGTCCTCGAGCGGCTCGCGGAACGCGCGCCCGTCGCCGGAGGCCACGACGACGTGGGTGAGCCCGCCCTCGACGCGGCGCGCCTCGATGTGGGCGAGCATGTCCTCGTCGACGTCGGAGTCGTCGGCGATCTTGGGCTTGGCGAACACCGCGAACCCGACGTTGCGCAGCGCCTCGACCCAGGGCCGCACGATCTCGGTGGAGCCGGGCACGACGTTGGTGAACACCGTGGCCTCGGCGAGCCCGTCCGGGCCGGCCTCGGAGAGCAGCCAGCGCCCGACCGCGTCGAACCGCGGGCGGAACGCCGACGTCGGGCGCGTGCCGAGCAGCGAGCCGAGGCTCATGTCGATGTTCGGGGCGTCCCAGACCAGCAGCGTGCGGCTCGGGGGGGCCTCCGCGGTCGGCTCCTCGGCCTGCGCCGGGCCCGTCTCCTCGACCTCGCCCCCGGTCAGCGCGGTGGGCGGGGTGGCCAGGTCGGCGGGCGAGGGGGACACGGGGCCGACTCTAACCGCCCGCCTCCGGATGCGACGCGTGCTCAGGGGGCGCTCCCCCCGGACGCGGTCCGCACGAGGAGGAGATCGCGGCTGGGGCGTCCCTCCTGCTCGGCGCGGGACTCGAACTTGGTGCGCGGGCGCCACGGCGGGCGGGGCGCGAAACCGCCGTGCGGGTTCTCCAGCAGCGGCTCGGCGTCGGTCACCGCGAGCATCCACTCGGCGTAGTCGGCGACGTCGGTGGCGAGGTGCAGCGTCGCGCCGGGCGCCAGCCGCGAGGCCATCAGGGACACCGTGGCGGGCTGCACCAGGCGGCGCTTGTGGTGGCGGCGCTTGGGCCACGGGTCGGGGTAGTAGACGCGCAGGCCGGCGAGCGAGTCGGGGGCGATCAGCTCCTCGAGCACGACGACCGCGTCGCCCCGCAGCAGCCGGAGGTTCCCGAGGCCGCGCTCCTCGATGCGCAGGAGGAGCTGGCCGAGACCGGGCGGGTAGACCTCGACGGCGACGTGGTCGGCGTCGGGCTCGGCGGCGGCGAGCTCCGCGGTCGTCTCGCCCATCCCGGAGCCGATCTCGACGCGCAGCGGGGCCTCCCGGCCGAACCAGGCCGGCGCGTCCAGCAGCCCGTCGCGGGTGGGTGGCGGCGGCCCCGCACCGTCGCGGTCGAAGCCGGGGGCGAGGGCGCCGTAGCGGGGCCACAGCCGGTCCCAGGCGCGCTGCTGGCCGGCGGTCATCCGCCCGCCGCGGTCGGTGAAGCTCAGGATCGAGCGACGCCGGACGTCCCCTGCGGACGTCGACAGCGTGTCGTGCTCGGGCCCTGCCACCCCCCGATCTTCACACGGGATCCGGGCGGGGGCCGGTGCCGGGCTCAGGAGCGGCGCAGCGGCGCGAGCGTGGCGCGGTCGGGAGTGATCCGGATACGGACGGCGGCCGCGGGGAGGCCGAGGGCGGCGCCCACGAGCCGGCGGGCGGCGGCGTGCGCCTCGGAGAGCCGGTCGACCACGACCTGCTGGCCGGAGGGGCCGAACCGCAGCGTCCACCCGGTCGAGCCGAACGTCGCGGTCACGGCGTGCACGACGTCGGTGAGCCGCGGCATCGGCATCGTCAGCGGCTCGGCCGCCACACGCGGCGGGCGGCGGGTCAAGGGGACGAGGGTCACACCCGCACATCGCTGCGATCTCGGAGCGGGTTAGCCACGCAGCGAAGGATCGCCCGGTCGGGCGATCGAACGAGCTCGGACGGCCTCGGCAGGACGACGGGTCAGTGCGACGCTCCGCCGGACGGGGGACCGCCCTCGATCACCTGCTGGCGCGGGTTCTGCCGGGCACGTCGCTGCTGCTCGTACTGCGCGGTCATCTCCGACTCGATCGTCTCGCTGCGGCGACGGCTGCGGATGCGCGCCAGCAGCAGCAGCGTCAGGCCGTGGAGCACACCGAGGAGCAGCATCACGCCGCCGAGCTGGGTGATGACGATCTGGACGGTGCCCTGCACGTCGAACGGGCGGTAGGTCGAGATCAGGGCGAGGAAGCCGAGCGCGACGAGGTGGAACAGCACGCCGAGCAGTCGGTTGGCGGAGACCGCGGTCTCCTCGGAGTCGAACACGTCGCGCAGGAAGCCGATGCCCGAGCGCATGAGGATCTGACCCACCACCAGCGTGATGACGCCGCCGACGGCGACGATGAAGAGGTACGTGCCGGTGTCGAGCACTGGGTGCTTCCCCTCCCGCGTGACGGTTCGTGAGCAGTCTCCCCTGACGGGCGATCAACCGAAACCCTCGCAGACCTGCGGAACCCGCCCCTGCGTGACGTGCCGGACGCCTACTCTCCGACCACTGTGGGCCCTCTGCGCAGCGCCATCGTCGCGACATGCCGTGCGCTGGCCCCGCGGGTGTCCCTGCCCACCGCCGACGAGGTCGAGGCGATCGCCGACCGGATGCTCGCCACGCCGTCGCTCGTCGTCGCGGGGCCGGTGTCGTCGGGCAAGTCCACGCTGGTGAACGCCCTGATCGGGCGCCGCGTCGCACCCACCGGCGCGGGCGAGTGCACGGGCCTGACCGCCTGCTACGTCCGCGGCCCGGTCGACCGGCTCGACGTCGTGCTCGTCGACGGCACCCGCCGCCCGCTGCCCCTGGCCGCCGGGGGGCGGGTGCCGGCCGCGGTGGGCGACCGGCTGGGTGTGCACCCCGAGGACGTCGACCACCTGGTCGTCACCCTGACCAGCGCGGCGCTCGACGAGCTCACGGTGATCGACACCCCGGGCACCGGCTCGGCACGCCGCCCGGCGGGTCCCACGGGCGGGGCGCACGCGGACGCCGCGCTCGTCGTGCTGCCCGCCACGGCCCACCCGGGCGACCTCGAGGTCCTGCCCGGCCCGGCCACCCACGGCCCGGCCGGCGTGGTGGCCGTGCTGGGCCGCGCCGACACCGTCGGTCCCGACGACGGGGGCGAGCTGGCCGTCGAGCTCGGACGGCGCCTGGGCGACCGGGTGGGCCCGGTGACGCCGGTGATCGGTCTGCTCGCCGAGACCGCGGTGACGGGCGCGCTGCGCACCGAGGACGTCGGCGCGCTGCGCCTGCTCGCCGGCGCCGACCCCGCGGTGCTCGAGGTGGCCCTGCTCGACGCGGAGCTCTTCACCACCGCCGAGCTGCCCGTGGGCGTCGAGGCGCGGGTGCGGCTGCTCGAGCTGCTCGACCTGCGAGGCCTCGCGCTCGGGCTCGCCCTGCTGCGCGCCGACGCCTCGGCCGGGGTCGGGGAGCTGTGCGACGCCCTGCTCGCCGCGTCCGGCCTCGCGTCGCTGGTCGGGCGGCTGCACGACGAGGTGCGCGCCCGCGCCGACCTGCACGCCGCCGCGGCCGGCCTGCGTGACCTCGCCGCCCTCGGTGCCGCGCGGGCGCGGGCCGAGGCGGCCGAGGAGGCGGCTGCCGGCGAGGGCACGCGCATCGGCGACGCCGCGGGCTCGCTCGCCCGCCGGGAGGCCTTCGCCGACCGGGCCCTGCTCGCCGCGCGCGCCCGGCTGCGGGCCGGCGTGCTCGGGCTGCCGGCCGAGCTGTTGGAGGAGGTCGACCGCCTCGCCGCGCCGGGCCAGCCCGACCTCCGCCTGGCACACCCCGGCGCCCATCCGGTGGAGCTCGCGGGCCACGCGTCCCGGCGTGCGGCCTGGTGGCGCGCCTACGGGGCGTGGGGCGCGCCGCGGCGCATCGCCGACCTCGCGCACGTCGTGCACCGCACCTACGTGCGGCTGTGGCGGGAGCTGACGGTGTGACCGACATCCCCGCCGAGGTGGCCCGGACCCGCGAGGCCCTGGCCACCCTGCTCGCCCGGCTCGATCCCGACGCCGCCGCCCGGGCCGCCGCGCCGCCGGCCCCGGTCCGGCCGACCGTCGCCCTGGTCGGCGCGCCGGGACGCGGGCGCGGGGAGCTGTTGGCCGCGCTGCTCGGGCTCGCCACGCCGCCCGAGCCGGGCGCCGACGGAGCGGTGCGCGCGACCCCGGCGTCGACGGGCCCGGTGCCCCTGCTCGAGGAGCTCGACCTCGTCGTGCCCGCCCGCCCCGCCGATCCCGGCACGTGGCCGGTCGACGGGGCGACCGCGGCGCTGGTGCTCGCCGACGCCGCCGCGCCGCTCGGCGTCGACGAGCTCGACGCGCTGGCCCGCGCCGCCGCGCGCGTCGACACCGTGGTCTTCGCGCTCGCGCGCACCGAGGCCCACCGGGGGTGGCGCACGGTCCTCGAGGCCGACCGGGCGCTGGTCGCCGCGCGGGTGCCGCGGCTCGCGGACGCGCCCTGGTTCCCGGTCTCGGCCGCTCTGGCGCGCCGGGCGGGCGACGTGCCGCCGGCGGGCGCCGAGGCCCTGCGCCGGCGCTCCGGCCTCGCCGCCCTGCAGCGCGAGCTGCACCGGCTGGTCGCGCGCCGGCGCCGGATGCTCGCCGAGGCCAACGCGCTGCGCCTGCTCGCCGGCGCGCTGGACGGGGTCGCGGCGCGCGCCGAGGCGACCCGGACGGCCCTGCGGGCCCCGGCCGGCGGGGACCTCGCCCGACGGCGCGACGAGCTCCTCGCCGCCCGCGCCGCGCTGCGCCGCGACCACCACACGCGCTGGCGCTCCGACCTCGCGGCCGCCCGGGTCGCGGCCACCGACGACCTCGCCGCCCGGGTGCGCGCGCTGGGCGTCGCGGTGCGCGCCCGGATCGACGACGCCGACCGCGCGGGGCTCGCGGCGGTGCCCCGCGAGCTCGCGGGCGAGGTCGAGACGCTCGCCGCCGAGGTCGTCGCGGGGCTCGGGGCGCGGCTGCGCGACCTGGTGGCGGCGACCCTCGCCGACCTCGTGCCCGCGGGCGAGCTGCCCGCGCTGCGCGTCGCCGACCTCGGCGAGCCCGCGCTCGTGCCCGCCCCGCGCCCGCGCCCGGCCGAGGACCGCCTGCTCGTCGTGGCCGGCGCGTCGGGCGGGCTCGGGCTCTCGCGCCTCGCGCTGCTGCCGCTGCTCGCGGTGCCGATCGCTCCGGCCGCGCTCGGGGTGGTCCTGGTGCCCGTGTCGGTGGGCCTCGGGCTGGGCGCGGCGGGCTGGGTGGCGCGCGCCCGTCGCCTGGCCGCCGACCGGGCGCACCTGCGCCAGTGGTCGGTCGAGGCGCTCGCCGAGGTGCGCGGCGACCTCGAGCGGGTGCTCGCCGACGCCCTGATCGCCACCGAGCGGGAGGTGACCCTCGCCCTCGACGCCGCGCTCGAGGACCGGGCGCGCGACCTGGACGACGCGCTGGCCGCCGTGCGCCACGCGGGCGCCGACCGCGCCGAGGCCGACCGGGTCGCGGCGCGCACCGCCGCCGAGGCGCGCGAGGGCCGCGACCGCGCGGAGACGCTGCTGCGCCGGCTCGCCGAGCTGCGGGACCGGGTGGATGTGCCCGAACCGCACCCGTCGGCGGCGCCCGCGACCTAGCCTGCGGGGCATGGTCGACGTGCCCGAGCTGCACCCCGAGGTCCACATCGATCCCGTGCCGGCCGACCTGCTCGTCACCGGCACCCACGTGCTCGGCCCGGCCACCGTCGACAGCGACGCCGACGGCCGCCCCGACACCGCGGTGGTGCCCGGGCCCGACGCGCTGGTGCTGGGCACCGACCTCGACGGCGACGCGCGGATCGACGTGATCACGCGCGTGCACGACGGCGGCGGCGTCGTCACGGAGGACGTGCCCTGGGACGAGGGCCCCGTCCCGCCGGCGCCGACCATCGATCCGGCGACCGGACGGTGGGTCCGCGGCGGCTGATTGCGCCCCGGCCGGGGTGCGCCCGGGTAGGTTCGGCGCTCGTGGTCAGCCCCGTGACGCACGCGGTGGACGCGGACTTCCTCGCCCTGCCCCGTGCCGCGCTCGCCGACGCCGCCCTCGACGCCGCCCGCCGCGGCGGCGCCCAGCACGCCGACCTGCGCGTGCACCGCCTGCGCAGCCAGCACCTCGAGCTGCGCGACGGGCGGGTCGTGGTCGCCGCCGACCAGGAGACCGTCGGCCTCGCGGTGCGGGTGCTGCGCGACGGCGTGTGGGGCTTCGCCGCGCACGTCGACCTCACGCCCGAGACCGCCGCCGCCACCGCGCGCCGGGCCCTCGAGGTGTCGGGCACCCTCGCCGCGCTGGTCACGGAACGGGTCACGCTCGCCGACGAGCCGGTGCACGCCGGCGTCACCTGGGTCTCGCCGTACGACGTCGACCCGTGGGCCGTGGACGTCGCCGACAAGATCGGCCTGCTGACCGAGCGGTCGACGGGCCTGCTCGCCGCGCCCGGCGTCGACCACGTCGCCGCGAGCTGCGTGCAGGTCAAGGAGCAGACGTTCTACGCCGACAGCGCGGGCACCACGACGACCCAGCAGCGGGTCCGCGTCGACCCCGACGTCACGATCACCACCGTCGACCGGGCGGGCGGCGGCTTCGAGACGCTGCGGACCCTCGCGCCGCCGGCCGGGCGCGGCTGGGAGTACCTCACCGGCACCGGGTGGGACTGGGACGCCGAGCTCGCCGAGCTGCCCGACCTGCTGGCCGAGAAGGTGGCGGCGCCGAGCGTCGTCGCCGGCCCGACCGACCTCGTCATCGACCCGACCAACCTGTGGCTCGTCATCCACGAGTCGATCGGGCACGCCACCGAGTACGACCGGGCCATCGGCTACGAGGCCGCCTACGCCGGCACGAGCTTCGCCACGCCGGACCAGCTCGGCACGCTGCGCTACGGCAGTGACGTCCTCACCGTCACCGGCGACCGCACCGTGCCGCACGGGCTCGCGAGTGTCGGCTGGGACGACGACGGCGTCGCGGCCCAGGACTTCGACCTCGTGCGCGACGGCGTGCTCGTCGGCTACCAGGTCGACCGCTCGTTCGCGCCGCGCCTCGGGCTGGCGCGCTCCAACGGCTGCGCGTACGCCGACTCCGCGGAGCACGTGCCGCTGCAGCGCATGGCGAACGTGTCGCTGCGCGCCGACCCGGACACCGACCGGTCCACCGCGGCGCTGATCGACGGGGTGGAGGACGGCATCTACATCGTGGGCGATCGCTCCTGGTCGATCGACATGCAGCGCTACAACTTCCAGTTCACCGGCCAGCGGTTCCACCGCATCCGCGGCGGCAAGCTGGTCGGCCAGGTCCGCGACGTCGCCTACCAGGCCACGACGACCGACTTCTGGGGCTCGCTGGAGGCGGTCGGCGGACGCTCGACGTGGCGCCTCGGCGGCGCGTTCAACTGCGGCAAGGCCCAGCCCGGGCAGGTCGCACCGGTCAGTCACGGGTGCCCGTCGGCGCTGCTGCGCCGGGTCAACGTCCTGAACACGGGGAGCGGGTCGTGAGCGCGCCGGGATCCGCGCTGGTCGAGCGCACCCTGGCGATCGCGGCGCGCCGGGCGCCCGACGCGGGCGTCGTGGCGTTGGTCCGCGAGGTGTCCGAGGCCGTCGTGCGCTGGGCGAACTCCACGCTCACGACCAACGGGCAGACCGTGGAGCGCCGCCTGTCGGTGATCATGCTCGTGCCGCTGGAGGGCGGGACGGGCGCCGGGGTCGCGACGGTGCCCGCGCCCACCGCGCTCGCGGCCGGCCCCGAGGGCGACGCCGTGATCGGCGAGGCGGTGGACGGCGCGGTGGAGGCGGCCCGCCGGGCCGGGCCCGCCCGTGACGCCGCCCCGCTGCCGGCGGCCACGGACGGCGCCCCGGGGGACTGGGACGACCCCGCCGGCGCGACCTCGATGGCCGTGTTCGGCCGGCTCGCCGAGGAGCTCGGGGCGTCGTTCCGTGCCGACGAGACGTCGTTCGGGTTCGCCGACCACCGCGTCACCACCACCTGGCTCGGCACCTCGGCCGGGGTGCGGCGGCGCTGGGTCGAGCCGGGCGGGGCGGTCGAGCTCAACCTCAAGGACCCCGCGACCGGCACGTCGGTGTGGGGCGGCGAGGGCGCGACCGACGTCGCGGACATCGACGTCACCGCGCTGGTCGGGCGCCTGCGCGACCGGCTGCCGTGGGGCCGGCGCCGGCTCGAGCTGCCCGCGGGGCGCTACGAGACGATCCTGCCGCCCTCGGCGGTGTCCGACCTGATGATCTACCTGGCCTGGTCGATGGGCGGGCGGCCCGCGCAGGAGGGCCGCTCGGCCTTCTCGCGGGCCGGCGGCACGCGGGTCGGCGAGCGCCTCGGCGCGCTGCCGCTGACCCTCGCCGGCGACCCGGCCGCGCCGGGCTTCCCCGACCTCGCCTACACCCCGGTGCTGGCGACGACCTACTCCGGCGACGAGGTCTCGGTGTTCGACAACGGAGCCACCACGGGGCGGGTCGAGTGGGTGCGCGACGGCGAGATCGCGACGCTGGCCTACCCGCGGGCCGCGGCGGCCGAGTACGACGTCCCGTTCGCCGCGCCCACCGACAACCTGGTGCTCACCGGCGGCGAGGAGGCGACGCTCGAGGAGATGGTGGCCTCGACCGAGCGCGGGCTGCTGCTGACCTGCCTCTGGTACATCCGCGAGGTCGACCCGACGACGCTGCTGCTCACGGGCCTGACCCGCGACGGCGTCTACCTCGTCGAGCGCGGGGAGATCGTCGGCGAGGTCAACAACTTCCGGTTCAACGAGTCGCCGCTCGACCTGCTGCGCCGCGCCACCGAGGCCGGCACCACGGAGCGGACGCTGCCGCGCGAGTGGAAGGACTGGTTCACCCGCGCCGCCATGCCCCCGCTGCGCGTCCCCGACTACCACATGACCTCGGTGTCCCCCGGCCGCTGAGCCCCGTGAGCGAACTCAGGGGCTGTGACGCCGACGTTCGCTCACGGGGGGACAGGCGCATGATGGAGAGCGTGGTCAGGATGCGCTCCGCCGGAGACGCAGCGACGCGGAGCTCGACCATGAGCACCGCGCCGCAGGAGGCGTGGGAGGCCGACGTCCCGGTGCGCGGCGACGTGCCCGCGCTCGCCACGCTGCTCGGCGAGGGCGGCGCGCTGGTGCTCACCGGCGCCGGGATCTCCACCGACTCCGGCATCCCCGACTACCGCGGCCCGACGAGCGCGGCGCGCCGCCACGCCCCGATGACCTACGAGGCGTTCGTGGGCGACCCCGTCGCGCGCCACCGGTACTGGGCGCGCAGCCACGTCGGCTGGCCGCAGATGGCCGCCGCCCGCCCGAACGACGGGCACCGGGCCGTCACCGCGCTGCAGCGCGCCGGCCTGGTCGGCGGCGTGATCACGCAGAACGTCGACGGGCTGCACCAGGCGGCGGGCGCGCGCGACGTCGTCGAGCTGCACGGCGCGCTCGACCGCGTCGTGTGCCTGGGGTGCCGGGCGATGCCCACACGGACGTCGGTCCAGCAGCGCCTGACCGCCCTCAACCCCGACCTCGACGCCCGCGCCGTCACGATCAACCCCGACGGCGACGCCGAGCTGGCCGACGACGAGCTCGACCGCTTCACGATGATCACCTGCCCGGCGTGCGGTGACGGACCGTTGAAGCCGGACGTGGTCTTCTTCGGCGAGTCGGTCCCCCGCCCGCGCGTCGACCACTGCTTCGCGCTGGTCGAGCGGGCTCGCTCACTCGTGGTCCTCGGATCGTCGCTCACGGTGATGTCCGGCCTCCGGTTCGTGCACGCCGCCACACGCCGGGGCCTGCCGGTCGCGGTCGTGACCAGCGGTCCGAGCCGTGCCGACGCCGTGGCGAGCATCCGGTTGACGGGGGCACTGGGCGACGTGCTGCCGGCCGCTCTCGACACACTGCGTTTACCCCATCGGTCCTGAATCGTTCAGCTTGATCGTGGAAGTGAGGCCCCCGACAGCGCCCGGCGGTGTCCTTCTCGGGAAGTCTCGTTAACGTCGAGTCCCACCGTCGGAGTATTCGACCGGGCACGGCGTCGTGCCCGGCGATGACTCCGTTCCCGAGGCGACCGGGGCCGCTTCGCGGTCCGCGGCGTTGCGGCGAGCGAGCCAGCGACCGAGGAGACGCATGACTGCTGTTCCGACCATCCGAGGACTCGAGAACCCGCCGATCCGACGCCGCGAGGTGATCGCTTGGGTGGCCGAGGTCGCCGAGCTCACCACGCCGGACCGGGTGGTGTGGTGCGACGGGTCCCAGGACGAGTGGGACCGGCTGACCCAGGAGCTCGTCGACGCCGGCACGTTCACGCGGCTCGACCCGGAGAAGAAGCCGAACTCGTTCCACGCCGCCTCGGATCCGGACGACGTCGCTCGCGTCGAGGAGCGCACCTTCATCTGCTCGGTCGACGAGGCCGACGCGGGGGTCACCAACAACTGGATGGACCCGGCCGAGATGAAGGCCGTCATGACCGACCTGTACCGCGGGTGCATGGCCGGTCGGACGATGTACGTGATCCCGTTCTGCATGGGCCCGGTCAACGCCGAGCACCCCAAGCTGGGCGTCGAGATCTCCGACAGCGCCTACGTCGTCACCTCGATGCACATCATGACCCGCATGGGCCCCGAGGTGCAGCGCCGCCTCGACGAGGGCGACACCGAGTGGGTCCCGGCGCTGCACTCGGTCGGCGCGCCGCTCGAGCCCGGCCAGCAGGACGTCAAGTGGCCGTGCAACGACACCAAGTACATCAGCCACTTCCCCGACACCCGCGAGATCTGGAGCTTCGGGTCCGGGTACGGCGGCAACGCGCTGCTGGGCAAGAAGTGCTACTCGCTGCGCATCGCCTCGGCGATGGCGCGCGACGAGGGCTGGCTCGCCGAGCACATGCTCATCCTCAAGCTGATCAGCCCGGAGGAGAAGGCGTACTACATCGCGGCCGCCTTCCCGTCGGCCTGCGGCAAGACGAACCTCGCGATGCTCCAGCCGACCATCCCGGGCTGGCGCGCCGAGACCGTCGGTGACGACATCGCCTGGATGCGCTTCGGCGCCGACGGACGGCTCTACGCGGTCAACCCCGAGTTCGGCTTCTTCGGCGTCGCGCCGGGGACGAACTGGAAGACCAACCCGAACGCGATGCGCACCATCGAGCAGGGCAACGCCCTGTTCACCAACGTCGCGCTCACCGACGACGGCGACGTCTGGTGGGAGGGCCTCGAGGGCGACCCCCAGCACCTCACCTCCTGGACCGAGGACGACTGGACGCCGGGCTCGGCCAAGCCGGCCGCCCACCCGAACTCGCGCTACACCGTGCCGATCTCGCAGTGCCCCGTCGTCGCGCCCGAGTGGGACGACCCGCAGGGCGTGCCGATCTCGGCGATCCTGTTCGGGGGCCGTCGCAAGACGACGATCCCGCTGGTCACCGAGTCGTTCGACTGGCAGCACGGCACGTTCATGGGCGCCACCATGTCGAGCGAGATGACGGCCGCGGCCAAGGGCGGCAAGGGCCAGGTCCGCCGCGACCCGATGGCGATGCTGCCCTTCCTGGGCTACAACGTCGGCGACTACTTCCAGCACTGGGTGGACGTGGGCAAGAACGCCGACGCCACCAAGCTGCCGTCGATCTTCTACGTGAACTGGTTCCGCCGGGGCGAGGACAACCGCTTCCTGTGGCCCGGGTTCGGCGAGAACAGCCGCGTGCTCAAGTGGATCATCGAGCGGATGGAGGGCAAGGCCTCCGCCACCGAGACGCCGATCGGGCACGTCCCCGCCGCCGACCAGATCGACGTCGAGGGGCTCAGCGAGCCGATCGAGGACATCGAGGCGTCGCTGCGCTTCGACGCCGACGAGTGGCGCGAGGAGCTGCCGCTCATCGAGGAGTGGTTCGCCAAGATCGGCGACAAGCTGCCGACCTCGATGCGCGACGAGCTCGACGCCCTCAAGCAGCGTCTCGACGACAGCTAGCCCCGCCGCCGGGAGAACGAACGGCGCCGTCGCTGCGACCGACGCAGCGACAGCGCCGTTCGTTCGTCCGGGGTGTGCGCATCAGGCGCAGCCGGTACCGACGCTCGGTCGCTCCCGGCGCGCGCCACCCGATCGCGTGAACGCTCGGCGCACGATTGCGTACAGAGCGCAGCACAACCGCTTCACCTCGACCTCACTCTCGGCCTACCATCACCGCGCTCTGCGTGAGCATCCGCCGACGAGGAGGTCCCGCGATGACGACGTCCGCCCCACCACCCGGGGAGTCCTCGAGCCCGACGGAGGAGACGTCGCCGCCCCGGGGCTGGACCGACGTCAGGTTCCGCTGGTGGAACCTGCTGCTCCTCATCCCGCTGATCACGATCCTGCCGTTCCTGTTCAACCAGGAGACCCCGACGCTGGGCGGGCTGCCGTTCTTCTACTGGTTCCAGCTCGCGATCATCCCCGTCGGGGTCCTCTGCACGATCGTGGTCCACCGCATCACCCGCCACGTCGACGAGGAGGGTGAGCGATGAGCGGCGTGCAGACCGTCGAGCTGATCGTCTTCACGCTGCTGTTCGTCGCCGTCGCGGTCATGGGCTTCATGGCCAGCCGCTGGCGTCGGGCCGCCGACATCGAGCACCTCGACGAGTGGGGCCTCGGCGGCCGCAAGTTCGGCTCGTGGGTCACCTGGTTCCTGCTGGGCGGCGACCTCTACACCGCCTACACCTTCGTCGCGGTCCCGGCGCTGCTCTTCTCCTCCGGCGCGCTCGGCTTCTTCGCGGTGCCCTACACGATCATCGCGTTCCCGCTGGTCATGCTGCCCCTGCTGCGGCTGTGGTCGGTGTCGCGGGTGCACGGGTACGTCACCCCGGCGGACTTCGTCCGCGGCCGCTTCGGTTCCCCGACCCTGGCGCTCCTCATTGCGATCACCGGCATCGTCGCGACGATGCCCTACATCGCCCTGCAGCTCGCCGGGCTCGAGGCCGTCCTGCGCACCATCGGTCTCAACGGCACCGGCTTCTGGGGTCACGCCCCGCTGTTCATCGCGTTCGTCGTGCTCGCCGCCTACACCTACCAGTCGGGGTTGCGGGCGCCGGCGCTGATCGCGGTCGTCAAGGACCTGCTGATCTACATCGTCATCCTCGTCGCGATCATCTACCTGCCCCTGAAGCTCGGCGGCTGGGCCCCGATCTTCGACGCCAGCCAGGCCAAGCTGTCGCAGCCGTCGCCGACCACCGGCCAGCCGGCGGGCTCGACGCTGCTGACCGCGAACAACCAGCTCCAGTACGCCACGCTCGCCCTGGGCAGCGCGCTGGCGCTGTTCCTCTACCCGCACTCGGTCACCGGCGTGCTCTCCAGCCAGAGCCGCGGCACGATCCGGCGCAACATGGCCGCGCTGCCGGCGTACTCGCTCCTGCTGGCGCTCCTGGCCCTGCTCGGGTACGTCGCCATCGCGGCGGGGGTGAAGCCGCTGGTCAACGGCTCCACCGGGCGCGCCGACACCAACACGATCGTGCCGGTCCTCTTCGACACGCAGTTCCCGGCGTGGTTCGCCGGCGTCGCCTTCGCCGCCATCGGGATCGGCGCGCTCGTGCCGGCCGCGATCATGTCGATCGCCGCGGCGAACCTGTGGACGCGCAACATCTACAAGGAGTACCTCCGCCGCGACGCCACCCCGCGCGACGAGGCACGGCAGGCCAAGCTCGCCTCGCTGGTGGTCAAGGTCGGCGCCGTGCTGTTCATCGTCGCCGTCGACCCGCAGTTCGCCATCGACCTCCAGCTCATCGGCGGTGTGATCATTCTGATGACGCTGCCGGCGGTGGCCATCGGGCTCTACACGCGCTGGTTCCACCGCGGGGCGCTGGTCGCGGGCTGGGCCGCGGGCATGGCCTGGGGGATGTACCTGCTCTACCAGATCCCCAACCCGGCCAACGGCAAGCAGCACTTCGGCGGCTCGGCGCTCGCCCTGGACAAGCTGTCGTTCTTCGGCTGGGCGCCGTGGGACGGTTCGCGGGTACAGATCTACGTCGGGTTCCTGGCGCTGATCCTCAACCTCCTCGTCGCCGTGGTCGCCACGCTGCTGCTGCGCGCGGCCGGCGTCGACGAGGGCCGCGACCACACCAGCACCTCGGACTACCACGCGACACGTGTCCCCGAGGAGACGAAGCCGGAGACGGTGGCGAGCACCTAGGGCGTGTCTCCTGAATCTTGAGCGTGATGTCGGCGAGCATGCTGGCCGTGG
>NZ_JAQZAL010000019.1 GCF_028737205.1 Actinomycetospora lutea
CACCGCCTGCGCCAACCGACCACCCGTCAGCCGCATGTCACCAACGTGACGGCCGAGTACATCCGACCAGGAAGCGGCGCGTCGGGCGCTCACGTCGGTGTGCACGCCGCCATGACGGCGCTCTACCTCGTCGTGGTCGACCTGGCCGCGTGGAAGCGCCGGCGCAATTGGACCGCGAAGATCGCACCGACCGTGCGCAATCGCGATCGCCCTCAAGACGACCCGCATCTACATCGCGACCTCGAGCAGCAGCGCTAGCGCTAGACCTCACAGGCCTGGTGCCTGCAGTGCTCACCTCACCGGCGGCTCGGACACCAGCCAACCTCACGAAGGCCGGTGCGCTCCCATTAGGTTCCCGTGCCCGTGGCGGCACCCTCCTCGCGCACCGCGCTCGGGCTCGCCGGGGCCTTCGTCACCGGCGCGTTCGTCGTCGGGCAGGCCCGGGTGAACGCGGAGCTCGGCGCCGAGCTCGGCAACGGCCTCGTGGCCGCCGCCATCTCCTTCGGGCTGGGCCTGGTCCTGCTGCTCGTGCTGCTGGCCCTGCTGCCCGCGGGCCGGCGCGGTCTCGGGCGCGTCGGCGCGGCGCCGCGGGCGGCTGCGCACCTGGCACCTGCTCGGCGGGCTCGGCGGCGCGCTGCTCGTCGCCGGGCAGGGCCTGACCGCGCACGTGCTGGGCACCGCGCTGTTCACCATCGCCGTCGTCGCCGGCCAGTCGAGCGGCGGGCTGGTCGTCGACCGCGCCGGGCTCGGGCCGGCCGGTCCCCGGGCCACGACGCCGCCGCGCGTCGTCGGGGCCGTGCTCATGCTGGGCGCGGTCGTGCTGTCGGTGGCGCCCTCGGTCAGCACCGACGCGCCCGTGGTGCTCGCGCTGCTCCCGCTCGCCGCCGGGCTCGCGGCCGCGACCCAGCAGGCGCTCAACGGCCGGGTGGCCGCGGCGGCGGGCGGGTCGCGCCCCGGGCCGTCGCCGGACGACGAGGACTCGGTGGTGGCCTCGGTCCTCCCGGCCGCGACGATCAACTTCATCGTCGGGACGACGGCCCTGGTGCTCGCCGCGATCGTCGCGGTGCTCGTGCTCGGCGCGCCGGACCCGCTGCCGAGCGCCTGGTACCTCTACCTCGGCGGGCCGTTCGGCGCGATCTTCATCGGGCTCGGGGCGTGGGTCGTCGGACAGGTGGGGGTGCTGCTGCTCTCGCTCGGCGCGGTGGCCGGGCAGGTCGTCGGCGCGCTGGTGCTCGACCTCGTGCTGCCCTCCGCGGCCGGCGCCCCGGGCCTCCCGACCGTGCTCGGGGCCCTGCTCACCCTCGTCGCGGCGGGGGTCGCGTCCGCCCCGTGGCCCCTGCGGCGGTCGGCTACGCGGAACAGGAGGTCCGACCTGCCATCATGAGGGCGTGACCGCGACCAAGCTGGACGGGAAGGCCACCCTCGCCGCGATCCTCGACGACCTGAAGACGCGGGTCGAGGCGCTGACCGCCGCGGGACGCACGCCGGGCCTCGGCACGGTGCTCGTCGGCGACGACCCGGGGTCGCACTCCTACGTCAAGGCCAAGCACAACGACTGCGCCAAGGTCGGCATCGACTCGATCCGCCGCGACCTGCCCGCCGACGCCACCCAGGCCGACGTCGAGCGCGCCATCGACGAGCTGAACGCCGACCCGGCGTGCACCGGGTACATCGTCCAGCTCCCGCTGCCGAAGGGCCTCGACTCGGGCGCGGTGCTGGAGCGGATCGACCCCGACAAGGACGCCGACGGGCTGCACCCCACCAACCTCGGGCGCCTCGTGCTCCAGGAACCGGGCCCGCTGCCGTGCACCCCGCGCGGGGTCGTCGAGCTGCTGCGCCGCTACGACGTGCCGCTGAACGGCGCGAAGGTCACCGTGCTCGGCCGCGGCGTCACCGTGGGCCGCCCGCTGGGCCTGCTGCTCACCCTGCGCTCGGTGAACGCCACCGTGACCCTGTGCCACACCGGCACCAAGGACGTCGCGTCCGAGCTGCGCGCCGCCGACGTCATCGTCGCGGCGGCCGGCGTCCCCGGCCTGGTCACCGCGGACATGGTCAAGCCCGGCGCGGCCGTGCTCGACGTCGGCATCACCCGCGGCGAGAACGGCCTGGTCGGCGACGTCGCCCCGGAGGTCGCCGAGGTCGCCTCCTACCTCGCCCCGGTCCCCGGCGGCGTCGGCCCGATGACGCGCGGGATGCTGCTCACCAACGTCGTCGAGCGCGCGGAGCGCCAGGCCGGCGGATGAGCAGCCGATGACCACCGGACACCGCGGATGACCGCCGTGACCCCCCGACCGGGACAGCCGCCGGGGCCCCCGCCGGGGCCACCGGCGGTGGGATCGCGGTCGGCGCCGCCGGCGGGGGCGCCCCGCGCGGCGGCGCCACCGGTCCCGCGTCCGTCCCCGGGGTCGGGCCCGCAGCCCGCGGCCGCCCCGGTGGCGCCCCCGTCGCGGCCCGGCGTCCCGCCGCCCGACGAGAGCCCCACCGAGATGCTCCCGGCGGGCCGGCACGCCCGCCCGCCACGCACCCGCGCGGAGACGCTGCGCAAGATCCGCGGGCACCTGCCGTTCCTCGCGGTGATGCTCGTGGTGGCCGTCGCGTTCGCCCGGATCGGCCTGCAGCACTGGCGCGAGGGCACCACCGAGCTGGGCCTCGCGCTGCTGCTCGCGGGGGGTCTGCGCGCGACCCTGACCCGCACCGCGGCCGGTCTGCTGGCCGTCCGCAGCCGCCGGGTCGACATCGTCACCTACGTCCTGTTCGGGCTCGTGATGATCCTCGTCTCGCTCACCATCACGGGTGGCCCTCTCGCGACCCGGTGACGCGCCCCACCTGGGTATTCCTCACCCGTCGTCGTCCGCACCCACGTTGATAGCGTGCGGGCAAGCAGCCGGCGCCGGTGGTCGGCGCCCAGGAGGAGGTCTCCCGAGTCGTGGCGAAGATCAAGGTAGAGGGCACCGTCGTCGAGCTCGACGGTGACGAGATGACCCGGATCATCTGGCAGTTCATCAAGGACAAGCTGATCCACCCGTACCTCGACATCGACCTCGAGTACTACGACCTGGGCATCGAGCACCGCGACGAGACCGACGACCAGGTCACGGTCGACGCGGCGAACGCGATCAAGAAGCACGGTGTCGGTGTCAAGTGCGCGACGATCACCCCGGACGAGGCGCGGGTCGAGGAGTTCGGCCTCAAGCGGATGTACCGCTCGCCCAACGGGACGATCCGCAACATCCTCGGCGGCGTCATCTTCCGCGAGCCGATCGTCTGCCAGAACATCCCGCGCTACGTCCCGCACTGGACCAAGCCGATCGTCGTCGGCCGTCACGCCCACGGCGACCAGTACCTGGCGCAGGACTTCAAGGTGCCCGGCCCGGGCACGGTCACCATCAGCTACACGCCCGACGACAGTACGGACGGTTCCGGGGCGGAGCCGATGGAGTTCCAGGTCGCGAAGTTCCCCGAGCAGGGCGGCGTCGCGCTGGGCATGTACAACTTCAAGGAGTCGATCGTCGACTTCGCGCGCGCCTCGCTGCGCTACGGGCTGGACCGCAACTACCCGGTCTACATGTCGACGAAGAACACCATCCTCAAGGCGTACGACGGCATGTTCCGCGACACCTTCGAGGAGATCTTCGAGTCGGAGTTCAAGGCCGACTTCGAGAAGGCCGGCCTGACCTACGAGCACCGGCTCATCGACGACATGGTCGCCGCCGCCCTGAAGTGGGAGGGCGGCTACGTCTGGGCCTGCAAGAACTACGACGGCGACGTGCAGTCCGACATCGTCGCGCAGGGCTTCGGCTCGCTCGGCCTGATGACCTCGGTGCTCATGACGCCCGACGGCACCGTCGAGGCCGAGGCCGCCCACGGCACGGTGACCCGGCACTTCCGCCAGCACCAGCAGGGCAAGGAGACGTCGACCAACCCGATCGCGTCGATCTTCGCCTGGAGCCGTGGCCTCGCCCAGCGCGGCCGTCTCGACGGCAACGACGCCCTCGTCGACTTCGCGCAGAAGCTCGAGGACGTCTGCGTCCGGACCGTCGAGGACGGCAAGATGACCAAGGACCTGGCGCTGCTGATCGGCAAGGACGCGCCGTACCTCAACACCCAGGACTTCCTCGACGCCATCGACGAGGGCCTGCAGAAGGCCGTCGCGAGCTGACGGCACCCGGCACCCCCCGAACGGGCCCCGTCCGACCTGGTCGGACGGGGCCCGTCGGCGTGGGGGCCCTCGCGGGATAGGCCGTGCTGGTGGTGGGCATCCGGGGCCGTCGGCCCGCCCCGCCGCACGTCGCCGCCGGAGGATCCCCCATCACTGACACACTCGCGTCCATGGACGAGGCCCCCGCCTCCCGGGACATCGCACGTGGGCACACGCCCACGCGCGGACACCTCATCGGCGAGGGGCTCGCGTGGACCGCCCGGTGGAGCCTGCGCTTCCTGCTGGTCGTGGCGGCCCTGACGGTGATCGGGTTCCTGGTCGTCTCGCTGTGGGACGTGATGTTCCCGGTGTTCCTCGGGCTGGTCATCGCGACGGTGGTGGAGCCCCCGGTGACGTGGCTGCGCAACCACCGGTGGAACGGGACGCTGGCCACCGCGGTGGTGCTGCTGCTGGGGCTGGCGCTGTTCGGCGGGATCATCGCGGCCATCGCCCCCGCGGTGGCGGGACAGGCGCCGGCGATCGGCCAGGGCGCCGTCGGCGGGATCCAGCAGATCCAGGGCTGGCTGCAGGGCCCGCCGTTCAACCTGGGCGCGAGCCAGATCGGCCAGTACGTGCAGGCCGCGGTCGAGCGCATCCAGCAGAGCGCCGGGCAGATCGCCACCGGGGTCCTCACCGGCCTCACCACGGTGGCCAACAGCGTCATCAACGCCGTGCTCGCGCTCGTGCTCGCGTTCCTGTTCGTCAAGGACGGCCCGAGGTTCCTGCCGTGGCTGCGCCGCGTCGCGGGCCCGACGTCCGGCGACCATCTCGCGGAGATCGGCGCCCGTGCCTGGCTGCGTCTCGGTGGGTTCATCCGCAGCCAGGCCCTGATCGGGTTCGTCGACGCGACGTTCATCGGCGTCGGGCTCGTCATCTTCGGCGTCCCGCTGGCCCTGCCGCTGGCGGTCCTGACGTTCTTCGGTGCGTTCATCCCGATCATCGGCGCCCTCGTCGCCGGGGCGCTGTCGGTGCTCATCGCGCTGGTCGTGCAGGGTCCCGGGACGGCGATCGGCGTGCTGATCCTCATCCTCGCCGTGCAGCAGATCGAGGGGAACCTGCTCCAGCCGCTGGTCCAGGGCCGCGGACTGGGCCTCAACTCGGCGCTCGTCATCCTCGCGGTGACCGCCGGCTCGAGCCTCGCCGGGATCGCCGGCGCGTTCCTCGCCGTCCCGGTGGCGGCGGTGATCGCCGAGATCCTCCGCTACTTCGGTGAGCAGATCGACCTGCGCGCCGGTAACCAGGACGAGCCGAGCCAGGACGCGGTCGCCGAGATGCAGGACGACGACGCGGACTCCGGCGACCCGGAGGAGCGCTCCCGGCTCCCCGGCTCCGACGGCACGACCCCGGGGCCGGCGCGGTCACCCGGCGGCTCAGGCGGCTCAGGCGGCTGAGGCGGCTCGGGTCGTGTCGGCGTGGCGGCGACCCACGGCACGCCGATCGGGGAGCACGCCGACGGGGGAGCGGCCGGGCCGGAGGCGGTCGGCTGACGCCCGTCGTCAGGACATCCGCCGGCTCGACGCACGCGACAAGGCGGCCCGGAGGATCCGGGCCGCCCCTCGTGGTCGGTCGGGTCAGCGGCCGAGCAGCACCGCGCGCGGGTGGCGGACCAGCGCGGCGGTCTCCGCGCGGCGCACCCACGCCACCACGGCGATGAGCACGAGCACGACGGCCGGCAGGAGGATCATCGCGCCGCCGACGGTCGCCGCCGTGATCACGACCGCGCCCGTCATCAGCACGACGCAGCCGGTGGCCGCGAGCCCGGCGAGGCGGGGGACGAGCAGCCCGATCGCGGCGGCCAGCTCGACCACGCCGAGCGCCACCACGCCGGCCGGGCCGATCCCCATCATCGCGAACCCGGCGACGGTCGTCGGGTCGAGCGAGACCTTGCCGAACCCCGACATCAGGTAGAGCGCCGCCAGCAGGACCTGCAGGACGACGAGACCCCAGCGTGCCGCCCGGGGACGCGCGGCGGACGGGGCCTCGGTGACGGTCGTGGTGCTCATCGTGCTTCTCCTCGGTCGACAACCTCTTGGTTGGATATGAAAACAGGACCAAGGGGTGCGGTCAAGGGTTCAGATGAGTGCGAGCTCGTAGGACTGCCCGCGCTGCTCGCTACCGAACTCGGTGTGGGTCTCCTCGCCGGCGAGGACGAAGCCGGCCTCCAGGTAGAGTTGCCGGGCGGCGGCGAGCGGCTCGTTGGTCCACAGCACGAGACGCGCGTGGCCCGCGTCGCGGGCGAACGCGATGCACCGCGCGACGAGCGAGCGTCCGACGCCGTGACCGCGCGCGGCCGGGTCGACGAGCAGGAGGCGCAGGCGCGCGGTCCGCTCGTCCTCGTGCACGCAGAGCACGCTGCCGACGCGCGCGCCGTCGAGCTCGGCGATCCACCCCGCGTCGCGTCCGGGCCGGGCGTGCGCGGCGTGGTCGGCCACGATCCGCGCGGTCACGGCCTCGACGGCCCAGTCGTACTCGGCCGCGTACAGCTCCCCGTGGGCCATGAGGACCCAGCCCAGGTCTCCCGGGCGGCCCAGCTCCCTGATCGTCACCTCACCCATCACGACCTCCTCACTGAAACGACTGTTTCAGTGAAGCACACTGAGCGGGTGTCCGAGGGTTCCGCGCGGCAGCAGGAGCTGCTCGAAGCCGCGTACGCGTGGGTGCTCGACCGCGGCTGGGCGGGGATGTCGCTGCGCCCGCTGGCCGAGGCGATCGGGTCGAGCCCGCGCGTGCTGCTGTTCCTCTTCGGCAGCAAGGACGGGCTGGTGCGCGCGCTGCTGGCGCGCTCGCGCGCCGACCAGCTCGCGGTCGTCGACGCCGTCGGGCAGGGCGGGGACCTCGCCGCGGTGGGCGGGCGCGTCTGGGCGTGGCTGGCGGCGCCCGAGCACCGCGCCCTGCTGCGGCTGTGGCTCGAGGGCTACACCCGCTCCGTCGCCGACCCCGGCGACGGGCCGTGGGCCGGGTTCGCGGCGCGCACCGTCGCCGACTGGGACGCCCTGCTCGCCGACCACCAGCCCGCGCCCTACCGCGACACCCCGGCGGGGGCGGCCGAACGCACCCTGCTGCTGGCGGTCCTACGCGGGGCGCTGCTCGACCTCCTCGCCACCGGCGACACCGCCCGCCTCGACGCCGCCGTTGCTGCGCACCTCGCGAGGTTGTGACCGGTACGAGCGATGCGGCATCGCTGGCGTGTGACGCCAGGATCGCCACATCCTCGACGACGCGACACGCCGTGTCCCGGCGTGGCGACCACGCCGACGTCCACCGTCAGGCCTGCACGATCACACGGCCAGGCCCACCAGCGCCGCGAGCACCGTCCCCACCCCGAGCACGAGGAACGCCGCCGGGAACCCGCCCGCGAGTCCCGCGACGGCGACGCCCCCGGCCGGCGCGAGGGCGACCGCGAGGGTCACGGGCGCGGAGAAGACACCGTTGACCCGGCCGAACGCGCGGGTGCCCCAGCGGTCGGAGACGGTCGAGGCCTGCAGGAGCGTGTGCAGCCCACGCCCCGCGCCCGCGACGACCGCGAGCGCGATGAGCAGCACCGCCGGGCCGGGCACGAGCGCCAGCGCGATGACCCCTGCGCTGCCGAGCAGCAGGACCCCCGCGAGCCGGGTGCGCGGCGTCGACCGTCGCACCAGGGGCACGAACAGCAGCCGCCCCGCCACCTGCCCGACGCCCGTGAGCCCGAGCGCCAGCGCGGCGAGCCCGAGGTCCAGCCCGCGGCCCTCGAGCAGCGGGACGAGGTTGATCGTCGTCGCGTAGAGCCCGAACGCGCTGAGCGCCATGACCGCGGTGACGAGCACGAAGCGCGGGCTGCGCAGCACCTCGGACGCGTGCTCGCGGTCCACGGTCTCGCGGTCGGTGGCCTCGCGCGGGCGCCACGGCGGGGTGAGGACGAGCGCGTGCAGCGGCACGGTCACGACGGCCAGGACGACGGCCAGCACCACGAACGTGCCCCGCCAGCCCAGCGGCCCGAGCAGCGCGGCGGTGAGCGGCGCGAACACCGTGCTCGCGAACCCGCCGACGAGTGTGAGCGTCGTCAGCGCCCGCACCCGCTGCTCGCCGTACCAGCCGGTCAGGGCCGCGAATGCCGGCGGGTAGAGCGTCGCGGACTGCCCGACACCGGCCACCGCCCAGGCCGCGTAGAACAGCGGCAGCGTCGGGGCCGTCGCGATCGCGAGGACGCCGAGGACGCCGACGACCGACCCCGCGGTCATGACCAACCGGGGTCCGCGGCGGTCGATGAGCCGCCCGACGACGATGCCGGCGCCGGCCGAGACGAGGGCGCCGACGGAGAACGCGCCGGTCGCCGCGCCGACCGACCAGCCGGTGTCGGCGCTGATCGACGTCACGAGCACCGGGAACGCGTAGTACAGGACGCCCCAGCTCACGATCTCGGTCACGCACAGCGCGGCGAGGGCGCGGCTCCGGGCCTCCACGCCGCCCACCCTGGACCCCGCGCGGACCGTCCGCTCGGTGATCGTGGGGGCTTCGCTGACGGTGATCGTCAGCGTGGCCGCCACGCTGAGACACCCCCGTGGCCCGGCGTGTCGCGTCACCCAGGATGTGGCGATCCTGGCGTCAGGCGCCAGCGATGCCGCATCGCTCGCACGGCGCGTAGGTTCGGGTCCGTGGCCGATCTCCCCGCTCCGGTGTCGCTCCCGCGGCCGTTGGCCGAGCTCCCGGAGCCGGCGGAGCCGTCGCGTACCGAGGTGCGTGTCGCGCTCGGACGGGCCGCGGACGGCGCGCTCGCCGACGATCCGGAGCACCCCGCCACGCTCGCCGATGCGACGACGCTGCTCGCCGCGCGGGGCGAGGAGCTCGACGCCCTGCTCGCGCTCGCCGCCGCGCGCCGCGACGAGCACCTCGCCGGCGAGGGCCGTTCGGGCGTCGTCACCTACAGCCCCAAGGTCTTCGTCCCGCTGACCCGCCTGTGCCGCGACCGCTGCCACTACTGCACGTTCGCCACCGTGCCCGGGCGGCTGCCCGCGGCGTACCTCGAGCGCGACGAGGTCCTCGAGATCGCCCGCGCCGGCGCCGAGCAGGGCTGCACCGAGGTGCTGTTCACCTTGGGCGATCGCCCCGAGGAGCGCTGGACTGCGGCCCGCGACTGGCTGGGCGCGCGCGACCTGGGCTCCACCCTCGAGCACGTCGAGCAGTCGGCCCGGGCTGTCCTCACCGAGACCGGCCTCCTGCCCCACCTCAACCCCGGCGTCATGGACCTCGTCGAACTCCAGCGCCTGCGCGGCGTGTCGCCGTCGATGGGGATGATGCTCGAGACCACTGCGACGCGGCTGTGGTCGCGGCCGGGCGGCGCGCACTTCGGCTCGCCGGACAAGGAGCCCGCGCTGCGCCGCCGGGTGGTCGACGACGCGGGACGCGCGCGCGTGCCGTTCACCAGCGGGATTCTCGTCGGCATCGGCGAGCACCGCGCCGAGCGGGCGCAGTCGCTGCTCGTGCTCGCCGAGTCGGCACGCCGCGGCGGGCATCTGCAGGAACTGATCGTCCAGAACTTCCGCGCCAAGCCCGACACGGCGATGCGCGGGGAGCCCGACGCCGAGTTCGACGCGTTAGTCGCCGCTGTGGCCGTCGCGCGCCTGATCATGCCACTCGGTGTCAGTGTCCAGGCGCCGCCGAACCTCGCCGGCGAGCTGGACGACTCGCAGAGCGCCGCCGACGACCAGGCCCTGCTGCTGCGCGCCGGCATCGACGACTGGGGCGGCGTCTCGCCGGTGACCCCCGACCACGTCAACCCCGAGCGCCCGTGGCCCGGCCTCGACGCGCTGCGGGCGGTCACCGCCACCGCCGGGTTCACCCTCAGCCCGAGGTTGACGATCTACCCGCGCTACGTGCGCGATCCTGACCGGTGGCTGCACCCCGCCCTCGTCGACCCGCTCATCGCCCTGGCCGACGAGCAGGGGCTGGCCCGGGTGCGCCAGCCGGCAGGGACGCGGTGAGCGCCGGCGCCCTCCTCGCCCGCGCCGAGGCCGACCCCGCAGGCCTGCCCGACGAGGCCTACGTCGAGCTGCTCGCGGCCGACGGCGCGGAGCTCGACGCGCTGGCCGCGCTGGCCGACGACCTGCGCCGCGACGCCGTCGGCGACCAGCTGACCTTCGTCGCCAACCGCAACCTCGACACCGCCGTCGTGCGCGACCCCGGCCACGCGCGGGCCCTCGTCGACGAGGCGTGGGCGCTCGGGGCGACGGAGATCTGCGTGCAGGGCCCGCTGCCCGACGACGCCGGTGACCGCGCGCGGCTCGACCTCGTCGCGCTGATCACCGGCCGGGTGCCGATGCACCTCCACGCGTTCCGGCCCGCGGAGGTCGCCGACGCCGCCGCGCGGCTGGGGCTCTCCCCGCGCGAGTTCCTCGTCGCCGCCCGCGACGCCGGGCTCGGGTCGGTGCCGGGCACGGCGGCGCGCATCCTCGACGACGGCATCCGCGCGCTGCTCACCGGCGGCACCGACATCCCCGCCGCCCGGTGGACCGAGCTCGTCACCACCGCGCACGAGGTCGGCCTGCGCTCGACGGCGACGATGGTCTACGGACACGTGGAGACGCGCGCCGAGCAGGTCGCGCACCTGCGCGCGCTCGCCGCGATCCAGGACCGGACCGGCGGGTTCACCGAGTTCATCGCCATGCCGATCCTGCCCGAGGCGCTGCCGCCCGAACTGCGGCGTGTCGCGGATCGAGGATGTGGCGATCCTGGCGTCACACGCCAGCAACGCCGCATCGCTCGCACGGGGACCGTGCCCGACGTGCGGGAGACGCGAGCGCTCCACGCCGTCGCGCGGCTGATGCTGTACGGGCGGATCGACCACGTGCAGGCGGCGTGGCCCAAGCTCGGGCCGGAGCTCACGACCGCGGTGCTGCGCGGGGGTGCCGACGACGCCGGCGGCCTGCTCCTCGACGGCGCGCTCGACCCGGCCGCCGGGGCGGAGGCGGGCCGGCAGCTCACGCTCGCGCAGGTCGAGGCCCTCGCCGCCGAGCTCGGGCGCACGCCGCGCCAGCGCACCACCGTCTACGGCGACCCCACCCCCGAGCGGCAGGCGGCCCTGCGCGCGGCGCCCTGAGACGTGGCACCGGGCCGGAGCCCCGGCGTAGGTTCGGGTCGTGGCTGATCACGGCGCGGGGTCCCCGGGATCACCGTGAGCGCACCCGCCGACGTCGACGTCGCCGTGGTCGGGGCCGGGTTCGCCGGCATCGGCCTGGGCGTGCGGCTGGCCCGCCGCCGGCGCGAGTCGTTCGTGCTGCTCGAGCGCGCCCACGGGGTGGGCGGGACGTGGCGCGACAACCGCTATCCCGGGGTCGCCTGCGACGTGCCCTCGCACCTGTACTCGTTCTCGTTCCGCCCCAAGCCCGACTGGTCGCGGGTGTTCGCGCCGGGTGCGGAGATCCACGACTACCTGCGCGAGTCCGCCCGCGACGAGGGCCTCGACCCCCACCTGCGCCTCGGCACCGAGATGCAGCGCGCCCGCTGGGACGGCACGCGATGGCGGATCGCGACGTCGTCGGGCACCTACCGCGCGCGGGTGCTCGTCGTGGCCGCCGGGCGCCTGTCCGAGCCGCGCATCCCCGAGATCCCCGGACTGTCGGACTTCGACGGCCCCGTCTTCCACTCCGCGCGCTGGGACGGCGCCGCCGCGCTGGCCGGGAAACGGGTCGGTGTCGTCGGCACCGGCGCCTCGGCCGCCCAGATCGTGCCCGCGCTGGCCGGCGCCGCGTCCCACCTCGTCGTCTTCCAGCGCACCCCGCCGTGGGTCGTGCCGCGCGGCGACCGCGCCTACACCGAGCAGGAGCGCCGCACCTTCGCCCTCGACCCCGCCGCCGAGCGGGCCCTGCGCGAGGAGCTCTTCGAGGAGGCCGAGGGCGCCATCGGGGCGCGGCGCCGGGTCCGCCCCGACATCGACCGGCTGCGCGACCGCGCGCTCGCCCACCTCACCGCCCAGGTGCCCGACGCCCGCCTGCGGGCCCGCCTGACCCCGGACTACGAGATCGGCTGCAAGCGCATCGTCATCTCCGACGACCTCTACCCCGCGCTCGGCCGCGACGACGTCACCCTCGAGCCCAGCGCGCTGCACCGCGTCGAGAAGACGACCGCCGTCGCCGCCTCGGGCGCGCACCACCCGCTCGACGCCCTCGTGTTCGGCACCGGGTTCTGGACCACGCGGCTGCCGTTCGCGCAGCGCATCGAGGGCCGGCACGGGCTGCTCGCCGACCGCTGGGCCGACGGGATGACCGCGCACGCCTCGACCGCCGTGCACGGCTTCCCCAACATGTTCGTGCTCAACGGGCCCAACGCGAGCCTCGGCCACAACTCCGCGGTGTACATGATCGAGGCGCAGATCGACCACGTGCTGGGCGCGCTGGACCACCTCGCCGGGACCGGGGGCGCGCCCCTCGAGGTCACCGCGGAGGCCGAGGAGGCCTACACCCGCGAGATCGACGCGATGAGCGCGGACACCGTCTGGCTGCAGGGCGGGTGCCGCAGCTGGTACGTCGACGAGACCAGCGGGCGCCTGACGCTGCTCTGGCCGGGGACGGCCCGCTCGTTCCGGGCGCGCAACGGGACGTTCGACCCCCGGCCCTACGGCCAGTCGCCGGTGCCCGCTCGGTCGCGCGGCGGCGCGTGACCATCGGCCACGCGGGGTAGCTACGTCCCACGCGGGCCGGAGAGAGGTCCGCGCGAGTCGGGGACCGCGAGAGGAACGCGCCAGCGATGACGAGCGCCAGCACGACCGACACGGACGGGGCGGCGGAGCCGACGCAGCTGGAGAAGCTGCGGGCGAAGTACCCGTGGCTCGACCACCTGATCCGGGCCGCCACGCGGTACACCGACAAGCACGGCGACCACTACGCCGCGGCGATCACCTTCTTCTCGATCCTCGCGCTCGTCCCGATCCTCATGGTCGCGTTCGCCGCCGCGGCGTTCGTCCTGGCCAACAACGAGGCGCTGCTCGACCAGATCCAGCAGGGGATCACGGCCGCGGTGCCGCCGGGGCTCGGCGACCTGCTCAACTCGGTCATCGAGCAGGCCATCGCCCAGCGCAGCGCGGTCGGGATCATCGGTCTGCTCGGCGCCCTGTTCTCCGGGCTCGGCTGGATGGGCAACTTGCGCGAGGCGCTCTCCGAGCAGTGGGACCAGCGCGGCGACCCCCCGACGATCGTCAAGAAGTACGTCGGCGACCTGTTCGCCATGATCGGCCTCGGGCTCGCCTTCGCCCTCTCGTTCGCGATCACCGGCGTCGGCACCGGCCTGTCGAACACGATCCTCGGGTTCCTCGGGCTGGCCGACGAGACCTGGGCGACGTTCCTGTTCTTCCTCGCCGGCCTCGTCGTCACCCTGGCGGCGAACTGGCTGGTCTTCCTCTGGGTCATCGCCCGGCTGCCCCGGGAGCCGGTGACCCTGCGCTCGGCCGTGCGGGCTGCACTGTTCGCCGCGGTCGGGTTCGTGATCCTCCAGCAGGTCATGGCCGTCTACATCAGCAGCGTGACCAACTCGCCTGCCGGCGCCGCGTTCGGCCCGATCATCGGTCTGCTGGTGTTCGCCAACTTCGTCTCGCGGTTCATCCTGTTCGTCACCGCCTGGGCGGCCACGCTCAAGGAGAACGAGCGCGAGGAGATCCCCGAGCCCGCGCCGGTGATCGTCCGGCCGGCCGTCACCGTCGGGCGCACGCCGGGGCCGCGCGCGGCGGGCGCCCTGCTCGGCGCGGGCGCCGTCCTCGGCGTGCTCGGGCTGAACCTGGGCCGCCGCCGCGACCGGGACGCCTGAGCCGCTAGTCCGCCGGCGCCGGCGGACCCAGCCAGGCGCACGCCATCAGGGCGAGCTCGACGTCGAGCCGGTCGTCCCCGAGCGGGCGTCCGCGGACCTCGTGGGCCCGGGCGACGCGGTACTTGACGGTGTTGCGGTGCACCTGCAGGCGCCGGGCCGCCGTGGCCAGGCTGCCGCCGGTCGCCAGGAACACCCGCAGGGTCTCGCGCAGCCGCCCGACGCCGGGCTCGGGATCGGCCAGCGGGCCGAGCACGCGCCGCACCCAGGCCCGCGCGCCCTCCCGGTCGGCGCACAGCAGCGCGACCGCGCCCACCTCGTCGAACAGCGTCACCGCCGGCGCGCCGGTGCCGGACGCGAGCGCGACGTCGCGGGCGCGCCGCGCCTGGTCGTGGGTCAGGCGGAACCCGGTGACGCCGGCCAGCGGTGCCCCGCACGCGACGTGCAGCCCCGGGCCGTGCCGGGCGACCGCGCGGGCGAGGGCCTCGGCCGGCGGGGCGCCCTCGTCGCGACGCGTCACCCACACCCAGGCGCTGCCCGCGTCCCACGGCACCACCAGCGGGCGCCCCACCGCGTCGAGCGCGGCGCCGAGGTCCAGCGCCACCCGCTCGAGCGCGGTCACGCCGGCCTCCTCGGGCGGGTCGTCGAGCCACACCACGAGCCCCAGGTGCACGGGGGCGAGCCGGTAGGCGAGCGTCGTCTCGACGGCCAGCTGCTCGTCGGGATCGGTGGGGGTGCGTCCGGCGAGGACGTCGCGCACGCGCGCCAGGCGCAGCGCGTGCCGGCCCTGGCGCCAGTGCTCGCGCTCGGCCTCGTAGGCGCCGATGACGTGCTGGGTCACGTGGTCGACGTAGTCCATGACCACCAGCACGATCCGCTGCGACGCGGCCGCGGCCGCCTCCCCGGGACGGCGCGCGGCCTCCGCGAACGCCCACTCCATGAGGTGCGACTGGCCGACGCGGTAGGCCCGCACGAGCGCGTTGACGGGCACCTCGCGCTGGGCCAGGCGCCGCGCGTAGGCCATGGCGGCGGCCGGGGGCTCCACGTCGCGCGGCTCGAGGTCGTGCCGCAGCACGTGCAGGATCGTCTCGACGTTGGCCTCGACGCTCGCGGCGAGGAGGTCGAGCAGGGCGGGGTCGCCGCGCAGGTCGTCGATGCGGGTCGCGAGCACGTCGCTGATCGACGCGCTGACCTCCGCGCGGTGGGGCGCGAGGGCGGCCGCGACCTCGGCGACCGTGGCGACCGCGTCCTCCGGGGTGGGGGAGGGCTCGATCATGACCACCCCTCGACCACCACCTGTCGTGTGCCCGCGTCGGCCCCCGTCCAGCGACCGTAGCCGCCCCGGCATGTGACGACCAGCACTCGGACCGACACGGCCCGTGGATCCCGGCGGGGGGCGTCGGCGGGGACAAGACGCTGGTCGGTGATTCGTCCCCGCCGCACAAGCGCGGTCCGTGTGCGCTGCATCACGCTCGGTGGGACCCGTCACCGACCTCCCGGGAGCCCCCATGGCCGTCCACCCCGAGGCGCAGGCACTCCTCGACGCGCTCGTCGAACAGGGCATGCCGCCGATCGAGTGCATGACCGTCCCGCAGGCCCGCCAGGCCGCCGGGGCCTTCGTCGACCTGCAGCCCCCGGCGGAGGAGGTCGGCACCGTGTCCGACCGGGCCATCCCGGGCCCCGCCGGCGACATCCCCGCGCGGATCTACGTGCCCCACGGCGGCGGCTCGGGCGGCGTGCTCGTCTACTTCCACGGCGGCGGCTGGGTGATCGGCGACCTCGAGACCGTCGACCGGCCGTGCCGCTCCCTCGCGAACGCCGCGGACGCCGTCGTCGTCTCGATCGACTACCGGCTCGCCCCCGAGCACGTGGCGCCCGCCGCGTTCGAGGACTGCTACGCGGCCACCGTGTGGGTCGCCGAGCACGCCGAGGAGCTCGGGGTCGACGCGGCGCGCCTCGCGGTCGGCGGCGACTCGGCCGGCGGCCACCTCGCGGCCGCGGTGAGCCTCGCCGCCCGCGACCGCGGCGGCCCGGCGATCGCGTTCCAGCTGCTCTTCTACCCGGTCGTCGACTTCGACTGGACCAGCCCCTCGATCAACGACAACGGCGAGGGCTACCTGCTCGGACGCGCCACCATGCAGTGGTTCTGGGCGCACTACCTCGGGGCGACCGACCCGGCCGACGACCCGTACACCTTCCCACTGCGCGCGCCCGACCTCTCCGGACTGCCGCCGGCGTTCGTCGCCACCGCCGAGTACGACCCGCTGCGCGACGAGGGCGAGACCTACGCCGGCAAGCTCGAGGCGGCCGGCAACACCGTCACCGCCAAGCGCTACGACGGCATGATCCACGGCTTCCTCTGGACGCTCGGCGCCACGCCGTCCGGGGCCGTGGCGCTCGACGACGCCGTCGCCGCGATGCGCCCCGCCCTGAGCCCCACCGTCTCCGCCTGACCCCGACCGCGAGGAGAGGGAGCACCGTGACCATCACCGAGAGCAGCCCGACCACACACCCCGGCGGGAGCGGGGACGTCGAGCACGTCGACGTCCTCGTCATCGGCGCCGGCGTGTCCGGCATCGACGCCGGCCACCACCTGCGGGAGCGCTTCCCCGAGAAGACGTTCGCCATCCTGGAGAAGCTGCCCGGCCGGGGCGGGACGTGGTGGACCCACCGCTTCCCGGGCGCCCGGTCGGACTCCGACCTGTTCACCTACGGCTACGCCCACAAGCCGTGGCGCGGACCGTCGATCGCCACCTCCGAGGAGATCACCAACTACCTCGACGAGGTCATCGAGGAGGACGACCTCAAGGCGGTGATCCGCTACCGGCACCAGGTGACGGCCGCGAGCTGGTCGTCGCAGGACCAGCGGTGGACCGTCGACGTGCTGCGCGGCGACACCGGCGAGACGCTGCAGATGACCTGCGGCTTCCTGTGGATGTGCCAGGGCTACTACAACCACGAGGACCCCTACCGGCCCGAGTGGCCGGGCACGGAGCGCTTCCGCGGCGTCATCGCGCACCCGCAGACGTGGCCCGAGGACCTCGACTGGACCGGCAAGCGCGTCGTCGTCATCGGCAGCGGCGCGACCGCGGCGACGGTCGTCCCGGCCATGGCCGAGACGGCCGCGCACGTGACGATGCTGCAGCGCACGCCGACGTTCGTGGCGGCGGTGCCGAAGACCCACGAGCTCGCGGTGCAGCTGCGCGCGCTCGACATCCCCGAGGAGTGGACCCACGAGATCCTCCGCCGGGCCTACATCGAGCAGTTCAACGAGCTGACGCGGATGTGCCTGGAGACCCCGGAGGAGGCGCGCACCTGGCTCCTCGACGAGATGCGGCCCTACCTGCCGGAGGGCTACGACGTCGAGAAGGACTTCAACCCGGGCTACCGCCCGTGGCAGCAGCGGATCGCGGTCGTGCCCGACGGCGACATCTTCACCGCCATTTCCGACGGTCGGGCGTCGGTGGTCACCGACACCATCGACACCTTCACCGAGACCGGCATCCGGACCTCGTCGGGCGAGGAGCTCGAGGCCGACATCGTCGTTTCGGCCACGGGGTTCAACCTGAGCGCCCTCGGGGACATCCCGTTCACCGTGGACGGGGAGCCCGTCGACGTCTCGCAGCGCATCACCTGGCGCGGGATCATGATCTCGGGCCTGCCGAACCTGGCATACGTCTTCGGCTACTTCCGGCACAGCTGGACGCTGCGGGCCGACCTCGTCAGCGACCTGATCTGCCGGCTGATGACGACGATGGAGAGCCGGGGCGCGCGCTCGGTGACGCCCACGCTGCGGCCCGAGGACGCCGACATGGAGATCCGGCCGTGGTCGGACCCGGAGAACTTCAACTCCGGCTACGTCATGCGCTCGCAGGACAAGATGTTCAAGCAGGGCGACCGGGTGCCCTGGACGCACATGCACGAGTACTCCGAGGAGCGCCACACCCTGCCCGCCGCCGACCTCGACGACGGGACGCTGCGCTACGAGTAGCAGCCGGCCGGCCTTCTCTCAGCGGTACACCGAGCGCCGGACCTTGCCCGCGTCGTCGCGCAGCGCCTCGGCCGAGCGTCGCCACGCCCGTGGCCGCTTGGCCGGGGAGAGCCGCGCGGCGACGTGGGCGTCCAGGTCGGCGTCGGTGACGTCGCCCTCGGTCTGCACGACGGCGTGCGGCACCGAGCCGAGGTCCTCGTCGGGGGCGGGCACGACCACGGCCGAGACGACGGCGGGGTGCTCGAGGATCGCCGCCTCGATCTCGGCCGGGTACACGTTCTGGCCGCCCACGACGATCATGTCCGCGGCCCGGTCGGCGAGGTAGAGGTAGCCGTCGGCGTCGAAGGAGCCCATGTCGCCGAGCGACTCCCAGCCGCCCGGGCGCGTGCGCGCCTCGGCGCCGATGTAGCGGTAGGTCGTGCGGCCGGGCTCGGGGCGCAGCCACAGCTCGCCCGCCTCGCCGACCGCGCACCGGCGCTCGCCGTCGAGGGTGCGCGCCTCGATCTCGCCCCCGGTCACGCGGCCCACCGAGCCGGGGTGCTCCAGCCACTCGCGCCCGGTGATGGACGTGCGGGCCTGCGCCTCGGTGCCCGCGTAGCCCTCGAGCACGCGGTCGGGGCCGAGCCAGTCGATGACCGCGCGCTTGACCGCGGGCGGGCACGGGGCGCCGATGTGGAACAGGGTGCGCAGGGCGGGGAGCTCCGGCCGCTGCTCCAGGCGCACCATCCGCCCCATCATCGTGGGTACCGCGTAGATCCAGGTCGCGGCGTGCTCCTGCGCGAGCGCCAGCGCGCGGGCGGCGTCGAAGCGGCCCATGAGCACGACGTGG
Organism: Actinomycetospora lutea; assembly: GCF_028737205.1. Classification (GTDB taxonomy): domain Bacteria; phylum Actinomycetota; class Actinomycetes; order Mycobacteriales; family Pseudonocardiaceae; genus Actinomycetospora; species Actinomycetospora lutea. Next base: position 18,787 of record NZ_JAQZAL010000019.1, read on the forward strand.
TGGCCCGACATCAGCCCGAGCAGCGAGAACAGGTACGGCGCGTTGTGGAACAGCGGCGCCGTGCAGAGGAACGTGCCGTCGGGCTCGATGCGGTAGACCGCCGCCCGGCTCGCGACGATGTCGGACGTCCCCGGCTCGCCGGCGACGATCACCTTGGGGCGGCCGGTCGAGCCGCCCGAGGTGGGCGCCTTCCACGCCGGCGGGGGCGGGGCGGGCGGGGGCGGGGTGTCCGGGCCGGCGGGGCGGTGGCCCAGCTCGAGCACGGTGGTGCCCGCCGGCGCGACACCCGGGTCGGTGCCCGGCGCGAGCCCGGCCACCACCGGCGGGCGCACCACATCGAGCACGGCCGCGAGCTCGCTCTCGGAGAGCCGGTGCGACACGGGCTGCGGGACGGCGCCGAGCTTCCATGCCGCGAGCGTGAGGGCGTAGTGCTCGGCGACGTTGGGCAGCGCGATCGAGACGAAGTCGCCGGGCCGGACGCCGCGCGCGGCGAGGTCGTGGGCCCACCGGTTCGCGTGGGCCTCGAGCTCGGCGAGCGTCCACGTCGTGGTCGACGGCGTCCCGCGCGGCAGCTCCGCTGCGCTCCGTGCCGCAGGGTCGTCGGTGACCGCCGGCCGGTCGGGGCGCTCCCGGGCCATGCGGGTGAACGCGGTGCCCAGCGACTCGACCATGGTCGGGATCCTGCGCTCAGCGGCGCCCGGAGCGCAGGGCGACGAGACCGCCGACACCCGCGACGACGGCGAGGAGCAGCAGCGGCGTGCCCCAGGAGGACGCCTCCCCGGACTCGGGCGGGACGGGGCCGGCCTCCCCGGTCTCGGGAACGATGTCGACCTGCGGGCCGCCGTCGTCGACCGGCCCGTCGGTGAGCGTGCCGACACCGTCGAGCGACGGGAGCGCGAAGCCGTGGTCGAGCAGCGCGGCCGCCTGCTGGTACATCGGCGTCGGGCGCTGCTCGCCGCGCATCAGCACGACGACGAGCCGGCGCCCGTTGCGCTCGGCGGCGCCGATGAAGGTGTGCCGCGCGTCGTCGGTGAAGCCGGTCTTGCCGCCCAGGTAGCCCTGGTAGCCGGTGGTCAGCAGCTTGTTGTCGTTGACGACCTCGAACGGCGGGTTGGGGCCCCAGCCGGGGAACGGGATGCGGGTGGTGGCGACGGCCTGCGCGAACGGGGGCTCGCGCATGGCGACGCGGAAGATCGACGCGAGGTCGTAGGCGGACGTCTGCATCCCGGGACCGTCGAGCCCGGAGGGCGTGGCCGCGCGGGTGTCGAGCGCGCCGAGCTCGCGGGCCGTGGTGTTCATGAGGTCGACGGTGGCCGGGACGCTGCCGGTCAGGCGCACGGCGAGCGCGTGCGCGGCGTCGTTGCCCGACGCCATCATCATCGCGTCGAACACCTGGCGGATCGTGTACTGCCCGCCGGGGCCCATGCCGACCCGCGTGCCCTCCTGGTCGGCGTCCTCCCGCGTCCCGGTGATCGTCTCGTCGAGGGGGAGCCTGCGGGCGACGAGCAGGCCCGTCAGCGTCTTCATCAGCGACGCCGGGCGCAGCCGCGCGTGCGCGTTGCGGGCGGCGAGCACCTCGCCGGAGTCGAGGTCGGCGAGCACGTAGGACACGACGCCGACCGCCGGGGCGGGCGGCGAACCCTCGGCGACGACGTCGCCGCAGTTGCCCATCGCCGGGCCGCCGACGGGCGGGTCCGGGATCGGCAGCGGGGCGGGCGCGGGCTGGCCGGGCTGCGGCACCTCGGACTCGTCGACCGGCGGGCCGGGCGCGGTGCCGAACGGGCAGGAGGCGTCGGCGGGCAGGGCCGGCTGTGCCGCTGCCGCGCCGGGCAGGGCGCCCAGGGCGAGGGCCAGGAGCACCGTCACCGTCGCGAGGCGCCGTCGGGAACGCACCGCAGCGACCCTAGACGCCGGGGTCGGACGCGCGTGGACCGACGGGCGGATGGCGCGCCGATCGGGCAGCGAGGGAGTCCCTCGCCGCCTGCGACGCAGCCAGGGTGACCCTCGCTCCCGGCTCGCCGCGCCGGATCCTCCGGCGCGGTCCGGGCCCCAGGGGCGGGCGGGGACCTCAGTCCTCGGCGCTGATGTTCTCGGTCGGGAGCTCGGCGCCGTTGTTCTGGGCCTCGCGGGTGGCGGACTTGCGCGAGCCGCGGCGCGCGGTCGGGCGCGGTGCCGGCATCGAGCCCGACGAGCCGCCGCCCGGGCCGAGGATGATCTCGGCGAAGGTCGCCATCGCCTCGTCGAGGTGGCCGGCGTTGCGGCGCTCGGACTCCTCGTTGGCCTGGCGGACCAGGGCGACGACGGCCTCGTGGTCGGGGCGGCTGACGAGGGTGCCGTCGAGGCGGTCCAGCCCGTTCTCCACCGAGGTCGACAGCGCGCCGACCCGCTCGGTGATCCCGGTCTCGACGCCGTCGAGGCGCCCGCCGACCTGGTCGAGCCGGCCCGAGAGCGCCTCGAGGCGCGCGGTGAGCTCGCCGATCTGGGTGGTGGCCTCGGTGCGGGAGGTGGTCGCGTCGGTGCGCGCCGCCTCGCGGGTGCCGGTGATCTCCTCGGAGACGCCGCGGGCGAGGTCGTCGAGACGGTCGCGCAGGCTGGCGTCGACGGCGTCCACCCGCTCGCGCACCGGCCCGGTGACGGCCGCGGGCAGCCCGTCGAGGCGCATCTCGTGGCGGTCGAGCTTGTTGTCGAGGTCGTCGAGGCGCTTGTGCAGCCCGGAGATGCGGTCCTCGAGGCCGTCCATCCGGCCCGCGACGCCCTCGAAGCGGCCGCTGACGCCGTCGAGGCGGCCGTCGATCTGGGCGAACGGCGTGGCCATGCGCTCCACCACGCGGTCGACGATCCCCTCGACGAGGCGCGCGAGCGACGAGATCGACGAGTCCTGGTGGTCGAGCTTCGCGACGGTCTCGTCGAGCCGCTCGGCGAGCACGCTCATCTCGGTGCGGTCGGGCACGTCGGAGAGGCGCTTGCGCAGCGCGCCGAGCGTGTCGAGCGCCGCCAGCCGACCGTGGATCTCGTCCAGCGAGTCGAAGATCTGCTGCTGCTCGCTGTCCCGGACCTCCGCCGCCCGCACCAGCATGCTGCGCATGCGGTCGAAGGACATGGTCTGGCTGTTGTCGATCACGCGCGCCCACTCTCCTGCGACGGTTCCGGCCCCGGGGACGGTCGGACTCGGCGGGGCCGAAGCGTAAACACCCCCCGGAGGGCCACCCCATCCGGGTGATGGACAGGCAGGCGAAGGTCCACCACACGAGCACCAGGGGTGCCCCCGGGTTCAGTGCCGGCGCAGGCGCCCCAGGAAACGGTCCTCGAGCCCGCGCCACGCGGCGGCCTCGCGATCGAAGGGCGGGGAGGGCGTGAGGCGCGTCGGGTCCGGGCGCACGACGAACGACACGAGCCAGCCGAGGCTCTCCGACGGCGCCAGCGCCTCGCGGGTGCGGGTGTCGCCGGCCCAGTCCGCGGCGTCGGTGACGAGCTCGACGGCGAGCTCGAGCTGCTCGGCGTCGACGACGTCGGGACCCTCGCCGATGTCGTCGGCGATGCCGGCGAGCACGTAGCGGTTCTCCGGGGCGACCTCGATCTCCAGGTCGCCGCCGGTCGCGGCGCCGACGACCTCCTCCCAGGTGGTCACGTCCGCGAGGTCGTGGCCCTCGGCGCCCTCGTTCGCGATCCACGTGCGCAGGGCGCGCGGCGAGCCGAAGGTCTCGATCGTCCCGCGGCGGCCGAGGAAGACCGGGGCGTCGTCGAGGTAGCAGCGCAGGGTGATGACCTCGCCCTCGGAGGTCGTGATCGCGATGGGGTCGATGCCGACCTCCTCCCAGAAGCTCTCCTCGGGCTCCTCGGCGGCGTCGACGAGGTCGCTGCGCAGGGACTCGCCCGCGGTGTCGTCGCGGAGGTCGGCGGGCGCGTCAGCCAGAGGTCCGGACGCAGCGGCGTCCTTCGGGTCGGTGGCGACGGCCTCGGGGTCCTCCGGGTCGTTCTCGGCGTTCTCGGCGGGCTCGGCCTCCTCGCCGACGACGTCGTCCGCCCCCTCCGCCCCTCCCGTGTCCCGCGGCGTCGCCGTGGCCCGCAGCCGCGTGGCGAGACCCTCGTCGACCTCGGGCGTGCTGATCATGGCGTCGAGCGCGTCGACGACCTCGTCCCAGCGCTCGTCGACGACCTCGCCCAGCTCGGTCCACAGGGCCTGGCCGTCGCGGCCGGCGAACGCCGTCGGCCCGGCGGTGAGCGCGGCGAAGGCGGGCGTCGCGTCGAGGACCTCGTGGACGACCTCGAGGTCGCAGACGTCGGCGAGCGAGCGGCACATGGCGGCGACCTCGGCGAGGTCGTCGAGCGTCCACGTGTCCGGGTCGCCCGCGACGAGCTCGGGGACGCCGACGACGTCGTAGCGCTGCACGTCCTCGGGGGTCAGCTCGTCGACCGAGAGCTTGACGACGACGGGCCACGCGGGGTGGTCGGCGAGGTCGTGCTCCTGGCCGGACTCCTCGGCGGTCGCGACCCAGGCCGCGAGGTCGGCGGCGTCGGCGAAGGCGAACAACGCCTCGTCGTCCCCGAGGAAGGCCTCCCATTCCTCGCCGTCCTGGCGCCACCGGGGCGCCCACAGCGTGACGAGGTCGCCGGCGGTGAGCGCCAGCGTGATCGGGATGATGTCCTGCGCCATGCCGGGCGGCCTCCGCGAACCGGGGGACTGGGGGTGCGCGGCGCACCCTATGACGACGGTCGTGACCTGCCTGTACCGCCGTGCCACCCTGCCCCCCGTGGACCTGCTGCGCACGCCGGACGACCGTTTCGAGGATCTCCCGGGATCCCTGCCCGCGCCCCGCTGGGTGCACGTCGACGACCCCGACGGCGGGGACCCGATCCGGGTCGCCACCTACGCGGCCGGCCCCGAGGACGCGCCGGCCGTGCTGATGCTGCACGGCGAGCCGACGTGGTCGTTCCTCTACCGCCACGTCATCGACGCGGTCGCCGGCGCCGGACTGCGGGCCGTGGCGATCGACATGGTGGGCTTCGGGCGCTCCGACAAGCCGACGCGGATCGCCGACCACAGCTACGCCCGCCACGTCGCGTGGATGACCGGGGCGGTCGACGCGCTCGGGCTGCGCGACGCCGTGCTGCTCGGGCAGGACTGGGGCGGGCTGATCGGGCTGCGCCTGGTGGCCGCCGAGCCGCAGCGGTGGGCGGGCGTCGTCGCGGCGAACACCGGGCTGCCGACCGGGGACGTCGACATGCCCGCGGTGTGGTGGAGGTTCCGGCAGGCGGTGGAGAAGGCCGAGCAGCTCGACGTCGGACGCCTCGTCGCCTCCGGCTGCGCGCGGGGCCTCGGCGCGCCGGAGCGCGCCGCCTACGACGCGCCCTTCCCCGACGAGTCGTCCAAGGCCGGCCCGCGGGCGATGCCCCTGCTGGTGCCGACCCGCCCCGACGACCCGGAGAACGGCCCCAACCGCGCGGCCTGGGAGGCGCTCGGGCGCTACGAGCGGCCGTTCCTCGTCGCCTTCGGGGACTCGGACCCGATCACGGCGCCGATGGCGTCGGTGCTGCGCGACCACGTGCCGGGCGCCGCGGGCCGCGATCACCCGGTGATCGCGGACGCGGGCCACTTCCTGCAGGAGGACGCCGGCGACGCGCTGGGCCGCGTGGTGGCGGAGTTCGTCGCTAGCCTGCCGACCCATGGCTGATCCGCGGGTCGTGCGCCACCCGCTCGTCGACGTCCGGATGACCACCCTGCGCGACGTGTCCACCGACCGCTCGACCTTCCGCGCGGCGGTCCGCGAGCTGACGGCGATGGTCGTCTACGAGGCGATGCGGGACGCGGCGACGGCGCCGCTCGAGGTCCGCACGCCGGTGGCGACGACGACGGGCGCGGTGCTGGCGAACCCGCCGGTGCTCGTGCCGGTGCTGCGCGCGGGGCTGGGCATGGCGGAGGCGGCGCACGCCCAGGTGCCCGGGGCGATCATGGGGTTCGTCGGCGTCGCCCGCGACGAGGCGACCCTGCAGCCGACGCCCTACATGGCGTCGCTGCCGGGCAGCCTCGCCGGCATCCCGGTGTTCGTGCTCGACCCGATGCTCGCCACGGGCGGCTCGATGGCCTACACGATCGACCTGCTCAAGGCCCGCGGCGCCGACGTCGTCGCCGCCGTGTGCCTGCTGGCCGCCCCCGAGGGCGTCGACCACCTGGCCGCGACCCACCCCGACGTGCCGGTCCATACCGCCGCGCTCGACGAGCGGCTCAACGAACACGGCTACATCGTCCCGGGCCTCGGCGACGCCGGGGACCGCCAGTTCGGAGCGATGCCGTAGGAGCAATGGGCAGAACGGCCCATGGACCCCGGGCGCGCCGTGCGGTGCGCTCGGGCGATGACGACCGGTGCGCTGTGGCACGAGAAGTACATGTGGTGGGACACGCGGCACGCGAGCGTGTTCATCCCCTCGGGCGGGTGGCTGGAGCCCGACGAGCACGCGGAGAACCCGCGGACGAAGCGGCGGCTGAAGAACCTGCTGGACGCGACGGGCCTGTCCGGGCAGCTGCAGTGGCTGACGCCGCGGGAGGCGACGGTCGAGGAGCTCTGCCGGGTCCACGACCGCGACTACGTGGACCGGATGAAGGCGCTGTCGGACGACGACGGGGGCGACGCGGGCGAGCTCACCCCGTTCGCCGGCGGTGGCTTCGAGATCGCCGCGCTGGCGGCCGGCGGGGTCATCGCGGCGGCCGAGGCGGTCCGCGACCGGGTTGTCGACAACGCCTACGCCATCACCCGCCCGCCGGGCCACCACGCGGAGCGCGACCGCGGCCGCGGCTTCTGCATGGTCGGCAACGTCGCGATCGCGGCGCGGCACCTGCAGGCGGCGGGCCCCGGCGAGATCGGTCGGATCGCGGTCGTCGACTGGGACGTCCACCACGGCAACGGGACACAGCAGGCCTTCTGGGACGACCCCCGGGTGCTCACGATCTCCCTGCACCAGGACGGCTACTACCCGCACGAGTCGGGCTACGCCGACGAGCGGGGCGAGGGCGCCGGGCACGGGAGCAACATCAACGTCCCGCTCCCGCCCGGCACCGGCACCGGCGGGTACGAGTACGCGTTCGACGAGGTCGTGGTGCCCGCGCTCGAGCGCTTCCGGCCGGAGTTCGTGTTCGTGGCGTCCGGGTTCGACTCCAGCGCCCTCGACCCGCTGGGCCGCCAGATGCTGCACAGCGAGGGCTTCCGCCGCCTCACCCGCCGGATGGTCGACGTCGCCGCCTCCACCGCGGGCGGGCGGCTCCTCGGCGTGCACGAGGGCGGGTACTCCGCGGGCTACGTGCCGTTCTGCGGGCTGGCCGTCCTCGAGGAGCTCAGCGGCATCCGCACCGAGGCCGACGACCCGTTCCTCGACTTCCTCTCCGCCATGGCCGGGCAGGACCTCGCCCCGCACCAGAAGGACGTCGTCGACGGGCTGGTGCCCCTGGTGGCCGACGTCCCGGCGCCCTGACCCGCGCGACACGGACACCCGACGCGGCGTGGGGTCCCGCAGCGTCGTGGGCGGCCCCGGCGGCCCGGAGCAGGCCGAGCGCGGTCCGCGTCGCCCCCGGCGTGGTGTCGCCCACACCCCGGGAGGCCGGGCCGAACGTGCCCGCGCGTCACGGCGTCGAGGCGCCCGGAGTCCGGTGGCACCGGTGAGGAGAATGGACACCATGAGCATCCCCGTGCTGACCGCCGTGGCGTGGCCGTACGCCAACGGGCCGCGGCACATCGGCCACGTGTCCGGGTTCGGTGTGCCCTCCGACGTCTTCTCGCGCTACCAGCGCATGGTCGGCAACCGGGTGCTCATGGTCTCGGGCACCGACGAGCACGGCACGCCGATCCAGGTGCAGGCCGACGCCGAGGGCACCACGCCCCGCGAGCTCGTCGACCGGTACTCGCGGGTGATCCAGGACGACCTCGTCGGGCTGGGCCTGTCGTACGACCTGTTCACGCGCACGAGCACCGACAACCATCACCGCGTCACCCAGGACCTCTTCACGGCGCTGTGGACCAACGGCTACGTGCGCACCGAGAAGACCCTCGGCGCGATCAGCCCGTCCACCGGTCGCACGCTGCCCGACCGCTACATCGAGGGCACCTGCCCGATCTGCGGCTACCCGAGCGCGCGCGGCGACCAGTGCGACAACTGCGGCAACCAGCTCGACCCCGCCGACCTCATCAACCCGCGCAGCCGGATCAACGGCGAGACGCCGCAGTTCGTCGAGACCGAGCACCTGCTGTTCGACCTGCCGGCGTTCTCGAAGTCGCTGGCGTCGTGGCTGGACACCCGGACGCACTGGCGCCCGAACGTCCTGAACTTCAGCCGCCGCCTCGCCGACGACCTCAAGCCGCGCGCGATCAGCCGCGACCTCGACTGGGGCGTGCGCATCCCGCTGGACGGCTGGCACGACGCCCCCATGAAGCGCTTCTACGTCTGGTTCGACGCGGTCATCGGCTACCTGTCGGCGTCGGTCGAGTGGGCGCAGCGCACCGGGCAGCCCGACGCCTGGAAGCAGTGGTGGTGCGACCCCGACGCGCAGGCCTACTACTTCATGGGCAAGGACAACATCACCTTCCACTCGGTGATGTGGCCCGCGATCCTGCTCGGCCACAACGGCGAGGGCGACCGCGGCGGCGAGGTCGGGTCGTTCGGCCACCTGAACCTGCCCACCGAGGTCGTCAGCTCCGAGTTCCTCACGATGAGCGGCTCGAAGTTCTCCACCAGCCGCGGGACGGTCATCTACGTCGGCGACTTCCTGCGCGAGTTCGGGCCCGACGCGCTGCGGTACTTCATCTCGGTCGCGGGCCCGGAGAACCAGGACACCGACTTCACGTGGGACGAGTTCGTGCGGCGCACGAACTTCGAGCTCGCCAACGAGTGGGGCAACCTCGTCAACCGCTCGGTGTCGATGGCGGCCAAGAACGTCGGCGCGGTCCCCGAGCCGACCAGCCCGGACCCGGCCGACGAGGCCCTGCTCGCGCAGTCGCGGGCGACGTTCGAGACGGTCGGGGGCCACCTGGCCCGCTCGCGGTTCAAGCAGGCGATCACCGAGGCGATGCGGATCGTCGGCGAGGCGAACGCCTACCTGAGCCACCAGGAGCCGTGGAAGCGCAAGGACGACCCGGCGCGGCGCGACACGATCCTGCACACCGCGCTGCAGGTGGTGCAGGACGCGAACACGCTGCTGACGCCGTTCCTGCCGCACGCCGCGCAGAAGGTCCACGAGGCCCTCGGCGGCACCGGGGTCTGGGCCGAGCAGCCGCACCGCGAGGACGCGGGCACGTCGGGCGAGCTCGGCACCAGCCACTCGGTGCTCACCGGCGACTACGCCCACGAGCAGGCGCGCTGGGAGTCGACGCCGATCCCGGTCGGCCGGCCGCTGTCCCGGCCGACACCGCTGTTCGCCAAGCTCGACCCGAGCCTCGGCGAGACCGGGCCGTCGTGGGCGCCGATCCAGACGGGTGAGTAGCAAGGACCGCGTCCCGCCCCCGGTGCCCGAGCCCCTCGGGTCGGGGGTGGTCGACGCCCACACCCACCTCGATGCCTGCGGGGCCCGGGAGCCGCAGGTCCTGGCGCAGGTCCTGGACCGGGCGACGCAGGCCGGGGTCGAGGCGATGGTCACCACCGCCGACGACCTCGGGTCCGCGCGCTGGGCGGCGTGGGCCGCCGACAGCGACCCCCGGGTGTTCGCGGCCGTCGGCCTGCACCCGACGCGGTCGAACGACCTCACCGACGACGCGCGGCGCGTGATCGAGGAGCTGACCGGGCTCCCGCGCGTCGTCGCGGTCGGCGAGTCCGGGATGGACGACTACTGGACCACGCGCCGCGAGGACTGCGCGCCGCTCGACGTCCAGCGCGAGGCCTTCGCGTGGCACATCGACCTCGCCAAGCGCACCGGGCTGCCGCTCGTGGTGCACGACCGCGACGCGCACGACGCCATCGTCGACGTCCTCGCGGCCGAGGGCGCCCCGCCGGTGACCGTCTTCCACTGCTTCTCCGGCGGGCCCGAGCTCGCGCGGCGCTGCGCCGACGAGGGCTGGTTCGCCTCGCTCTCGGGCACCGCGACCTTCCGCAACGCGAACGCCGCCGAGCTGCGACGAGCGGCGGCCTGGATGCCGGGGGAGCTCGTGCTCGTCGAGACCGACGCCCCGTTCCTGACTCCGCATCCGTACCGCGGTCGGCCGAACGAGCCCTACGTCGTCCCCCACACGGTGCGCGCGCTCGCGGAGCTGCGTGACGAGCCGGCGGAGCAGTTGGCCCGGATCAGCGCCGACAACGCCAGACGGGCCTTCCGGTTGGCCGAACAGCCTCAACCTTCACGCTCCGTCGCACGAGAGAGCACGCAGTAGCCACGCTCGTCGTCGTCGAGGTGCCGTTCGGCGCAACACGGTCGTGTCGGCTTGATGGTGGCGACACCCAACTCGTTACCGTGCTGTGACTCGCCGGGATGGAACCACCCCCGAGGCCCGCGTGATGAGGACTTCCCCAGGTCCCCACCACAGGGAGTCCGCCACGAGGTCGTGACGGCTCCCAGGGCGCGGTTCCTGCCCGGATGTACGAGACGAAGTGGACTCCCCTGTGCTTGTGCGCTCCCTGCTCGCTCTGAGGGCCCTCTCGCTCGTCGTGCTCCCCGCCGGGGCCGGACGATGAGCGCGGACACCGCCACCAGCCGCGGCCGCGCCGGATACGCCGAGAACGGCGAGACCGACACCGCGGGCCTGCCCGTCGTCGGCCACGACGTCCACGGCACCGGGTATGCCCCCGACTACGGCTCGGACTACGGCTACGACGCGGCCCACGAGTTCGGTTACGACACCGCCTACGGCGCCCGCGGGTTCGACGACCGCGCGCCGGCGTGGTTCGACGACATCACCGGCCCGCTGCCGGTGCAGGGCGCGCACGGGGCGAGTGGCCCGATCGCCCTCACCGACCTCGACGAGTGGAACGACCTCGAGTCGTTCACCGGCGAGCAGGAGGCGACCGAGGACCCGCACGGCGACCTCACCGCCGCCGCGCCCGCCGGGCTGACATCGTTCGACGACCCCGAGCGCCTGGCGCCCGACACCAGGCGGCGCTCCACCGCGGTCAAGGGCGGCGTCGCCGTCGCCCTGCTCGCGGTCGCCGCCGGCGGCAGCACCGCGGTCGCGCTCGACAAGGAGGTCACGGTCACGGTCGACGGCGTCGACCAGGTCGTGCACACCTTCTCCGGCGACGTGGCCGGCGCCCTCGACAGCGGGGACATCGAGATCGGCCCGGGCGACCAGCTCGCCCCCGGCCCGAACGCCGACGTCCACGACGGCGACCACCTCGTCATCAACCGCTCGCGCGACGTCGCGCTGATGGTCGACGGCCGCCCGCAGACCTTCCAGACGACGGCCCGCACCGTCTCGGACGCGCTCGCGCAGCTCGGCCTCCCCACCGACGGCCTCGCCAGCTCGGCGCCGCTGAACGCCGCCATCCCGGTCAACGGGATGAACCTCGACGTGCGGACCCCGAAGACGGTCACGCTCGTCGACGGCGGCGCCGCACCGCGCCAGGTCACCACCACCGCGCTCACCGGCCCCGAGCTGCTCGCGCAGAACGGTCTGGCGGCCCTCAGCCCGACCGACACGGTCGCGGGCGGCGAGGGTCTCACCAACGGCTCGACCGTGACGGTCACCCGGAACACGGTCAACCAGGTCACCGAGACCCGCCCGGTCGCGCCGCCCATGCGCACCGTCGACGACCCGGACCTCGAGCAGGGCGAGACCCGCGTCGAGGAGCCCGGCCAGGCCGGCGAGGAGATCGTCACCTGGACGGTCAACGCCACCAACGGCGCGGAGACCGGCCGGACGCAGGTCGGCGAGTCGCAGGTGACGCGCCAGCCGGTCGGCGGCGTGATCCACCGCGGCACCAAGCCGAAGTCGAGCGCGCCCGCGGTGTCCAACGGCGCCAAGTGGGACCGCATCGCCCGCTGCGAGTCGACCGGCAACTGGTCGATCAACACCGGCAACGGCTACTACGGCGGCCTGCAGTTCGACCGACAGACCTGGCGCGCCTACGACGGCGACCAGTACGCCGCGCTGCCGCACCAGGCCTCGCGCGAGGAGCAGATCGCCGTCGCCGAGCGCGTCCGCGCCGACCGCGGTGGCTACGGCGCCTGGCCGGTCTGCGGCAAGAAGTAGGTCGGGGGCAGACTGGGCGTCGTGACGAGCCCGGTCCGCCTGCTGGGCCCCGCCGACGTCCGGGGCCTCGCCGCGGAGCTCGATCTGCGGCCGACGAAGCGGCTGGGACAGAACTTCGTCCACGACGCCAACACGGTGCGCCGCATCGTCCGCCTCGCGGGGGTGGGGCCGGACGACGTGGTGCTCGAGGTCGGCCCCGGGCTCGGCTCGCTGACGCTGCCGCTGCTCGAGGCCACCGCGGGCGACGGGGCCGTGGTCGCCGTGGAGATCGACCCGGCGCTCGCCGGCCGGCTGCCCGCCACCGCGGCGGAGCGGGCGCCCGGACGTGACCTGCGCGTCGTCACCGCCGACGCCCTGCGGCTCGCGCCGGACGACCTGCCGCGCGCGCCGGACGTCCTGGTGGCCAACCTGCCCTACAACGTCGCCGTGCCGGTCGTCCTGCACCTGCTCGCCGTGCTCCCGGGCCTGGCCCGCGGCCTGGTGATGGTGCAGTCCGAGGTCGCCGAGCGCCTGGCCGCGCGCCCCGGCGAGAAGGCCTACGGGGCGCCGTCGGTCAAGCTCGCCTGGTACGCCGACGCGCGCCGGGCCGGACCGGTGCCGCGCGCGGTGTTCTGGCCGGTCCCCGGCGTGGACTCGGGGCTCGTGGCGTTCACCCGCCACGGCCGGGCACCCACCGACGTCGAGCGCACCGAGGTCTTCGCCGTCGTCGACGCCGCCTTCGCGCAGCGCCGCAAGTCGCTGCGGGCCGCGCTCGCGGGCTGGGCCGGGTCGGCGCCCGCGGCCGAGGAGGTGCTGCGGGCGGCCGGCGTCGATCCGGGCGCGCGGGGCGAGGCGCTCGACGTGGCCGCGTTCACCGCGATCGCGCGGGCCCGGCGCCGCCAGGGCCGGGGTGTGGCGCCGGACGCCCTGACGCCCTGAGCGCGAACGGAGGGGGTCCGTACCCTGGACAGGTGCTCTCCGCCGTCGGACCGCCGGTCACCGTCCGCGTCCCGGCCAAGATCAACCTCCACCTGGCCGTGGGGGACCTGCGCGAGGACGGCTACCACGACCTCGTCACCGTCTTCCAGGCGTTGAGCATCGCCGACGAGGTCTCGGTGACCCGCGCCGTCGCGGGGGCGATCGAGCCCGGCGTGGCGGTCGCGGGCGCCGACGGCGTCGACGTCACCGAGGTCCCCGCCGACACCACCAACCTCGCCTGGCGGGCCGTCGAGGCCCTGGCCCGGCGCGTCGACCGGGAGCCCGACGTGCGCGTCGGGCTGCACAAGGCGATCCCGGTGGCGGGCGGGATGGCGGGCGGTAGCGCCGACGCCGCGGGCGCGCTGCTCGCCGCCGCGAGCCTGTGGCGCCTCGACATCGGCCGCGAGGGGCTCATGGAGATCGCCGCCGAGGTCGGCTCGGACGTCGCGTTCGCGCTGCACGGCGGCACGGCGCTGGGCACGGGACGCGGCGAGCGCCTCGTCCCGGTGCTCTCCCGGCACACGTTCCACTGGGTCGTGGCGGTGGCCGACCACGGGCTGTCGACCCCGACGGTGTTCGGCGAGCTCGACCGCCTGCGCGCCCGCCCCGAGGCGCCGCGGCGGGTCGGCGACGTCGAGCCCGTGCTCGAGGCGCTCGCGTCCGGCGAGGCCCGGTCGCTGGCGCTCCTGCTCGGCAACGACCTGCAGGCGGCCGCCGTGAGCCTCGACCCCGGGCTGCGCCGCACCCTGCGCGGCGGTGTCGACGCGGGCGCGCTCGCCGGTGTCGTGTCCGGTTCGGGCCCGACCTGCGTGTTCCTCTGCGACGGCCACGACGCCGCGGTCCGCGTGGCCGCCGAGCTGGCCGGCGTCGGGGTGTGCCGCACGGTCCGTGTCGCCCACGGTCCCGTCCCCGGCGCGCGCGTGGTCGACGGCGACGGCGGCTCCGCCGGGCCGCCCTCCCCACCCCGTCCCGACCCCGGTCCCGGCGCCTACGCCTGACCGTCGACCACCCCGGAAGAGAGCTCGTGCCCAACCTCGTCAACCTCGAGTCGGTGTCGATCGGCTTCGGCGGCCCCGAGCCGGTCCTGAACGGCGTCTCGCTCGGCGTCGACACCGGCGACCGCATCGGCGTCGTCGGCCGCAACGGTGGCGGGAAGTCGACGCTGATCTCGGTGCTCGCCGGCGCGCTCACCCCGGACGCGGGGCGGCGCAGCCCCGTCGGCGGCCTGCGGATGGCGCTGGTGACCCAGCAGACGCAGCTCTCGGGGGCGACGGTGCGCGAGGCGGTGCTCGGGGGTTCCGTGCCCGACCACGAGTGGGCCGCGGACGCGCGCAGCCGCGCCGTCGTCGAGGGCCTGCGCCCGGGCGGGGACCGGGGGCTCGACACGCCGGTCGACGGCCTCTCGGGCGGCGAGCGCCAGCGGATCGCCCTGTGCGCCGCGCTCGTGCAGGACCTCGACCTGCTCGTGCTCGACGAGCCCACCAACCACCTCGACGTCGAGGGCGTCGGCTGGCTCGCCGAGCACCTGCTCGCGCGCCGGACCGCGCTCGTGGTCGTCACCCACGACCGGTGGTTCCTCGACACCGTCGCCTCGCGCACCTGGGAGGTCGTCGACGGGCACGTCGAGCAGTACGAGGGCGGCTACGGCGACTGGATCTTCGCGCGGGCGGAGCGGGCGCGGCTCGCGGACGCCGCCGAGCAGCGCCGCCGCAACCTCGCCCGCAAGGAGCTCGCGTGGCTGCGACGCGGCCCGCAGGCGCGCACGTCGAAGCCGCGCTACCGCGTCGAGGCCGCCGAGGCGCTGATCGCCGACGTCCCGCAGCCCCGCGACACCGTCGAGCTCGTGACCATGGCCAAGCACCGCCTCGGGCGCACGGTGATCGAGCTCGAGGACGCGACCCTGACCGTCGGGAGCCCGGAGGGAGGGGAGCACCGGACGCTGGTCGACCGCCAGACCTGGCGGATCGGGCCCGGCGACCGCATCGGCATCGTCGGGATCAACGGGTCGGGCAAGACGACGCTGCTGCGGGCCGTGGCCGGCGAGCGCGACCTCGACGGCGGGCACCGCGTGCAGGGCACCACGGTCCGGATCGCGCACCTGTCCCAGGACCTCTCCGGCCTGCCGATGCACCGCCGCGTGCTCCAGGCCGTCGAGGACGTCGCCGAGCGCGTGACCATCGGGCGCCACGAGCAGACCGCCTCCCAGCTCGCCGAGCGCTTCGGCTTCCCGGCCTCGCGCCAGTGGACCCCGGTCCCGGACCTGTCCGGGGGCGAGCGGCGGCGCCTGCAGCTCGTGCGCCTGCTGATGACCGAGCCGAACGTCCTGCTGCTCGACGAGCCCACCAACGACCTCGACGTCGACACGCTCCAGCAGCTCGAGGACCTCCTCGACGGCTGGCCAGGCACCCTCGTCGTCGTGAGCCACGACCGCTACCTCACCGAGCGGGTCTGCGACCGCGCGGTCGCGCTCTTCGGCGACGGCCGCATCACCGACCTCCCCGGGGGCATCGAGGAGTACCTGCGCCGCCGCGCGGCCCTGGAGGGCCGCAGCGAGGGCGTCCCTCGCTCCGCTGGGGGCAGCCAGGGCGTCCCTCGCTCCACCACGCCCGCGAGCACCAGGCGCGGCGAGGCGGAGCGGCGGGCCGCGCGCAAGGAGGTCGCGCGCATCGAGCGCCGGCTCGAGCGGATCGCCACCGAGGAGACGAGGCTGCACGAGAAGCTCGCCGCCGCGGCCACCGAGCCCGGGCGCCTGCTCGAACTGGACGCCGAGCTCCGTGCCCTGGTCAGCGAGCGCGAGCAGCTCGAGGAGGCGTGGCTGGAGAACGCGGTCGACTAGATCTCGCCAGCCACACCCCGAGTGCGAGGAACGCCAGCCCGACCGGCGCGCCGAACGGCGCCATGCCGGCCTGCAGCCCCAGGACGCCACCGACGAGGAACGCGGCGCCGATCGGCCACGGGTGGACCCGGGCGCGCAGCACCGCGACGCCCGTGAGGATCCAGCCCAGCCCGAAGAGCAGGTAGCCGGACAGCCCGCCGACCTCGAGGATCGTCGTGCGCTCCGCGGCGAACGCCCCGGGCGCGACCGCCGCGATCCACGGCCCGGCGAAGCCGTCGAACCACATGTTGCCGCCGAATTCGACGATGCCGACGAGGGCGACGACGAACGCGGCGAGCCCGAGGCGCCCGGTCGCGCGGGCGTCGTGCAGGTACACCGCGACGAGGGCGACCGCGAGGACCGCGAACGACACGGCGTAGCCCGCGTTGGCGACGAGGGTGAGCGGGTCGCGGGCGAACGCCCCGGGGCCGCGGCCGCCGAGGAGCCGGCCCAGGTCGGTGAGCACCAGCAGGGCGCCCGCGACGGCCGCGAGCGGGCCGGCGTGGCGGGCCAGGGGCAGGTCGTCCATCAGAAGTCCCAGCTCGCGTAGTGCGGGTCGCGGGTCGTCATGTCCTCGAAGAGCAGCACGGCGCGGTCGAGGTACCAGGCCTTCGCGCACTGCGTCAGGAGCAGGCCTGCGAGGGTGAGCAGGAGGTCGAGGCGCACCAGGCCGACCGCGAGCAGCGCGACCCCGGCGAGCTGCCACACCGTCGCCACCGTCGGCACCCACGTCCGGAACCGGGCGGGGATCGGCACGGTGGTCGTCTCGGTGCCGATCCGCTCGCCGAGCACCGCCTTCGACGCCCAGTTCCGCGTCGAGCGCGGGGGCCGGAACAGCAGCGGGTTGACCACCATGAACATGAGCACGAGGCCGGCCACCAGCAGCGCCCACCACCCGAGCCACATCCGACGGTCGACGACGACGAGGACGACGGCCAGCGCCAGCCAGACGGCGAAGTAGACGAGGGTGTCGTCCTGCACCGCGCCCTCGACGGCGTGCGCGACGATCACCAGCAGGACGCTGCCCCCGGTGTGGTCGAACAGCCACGTGTACCAGAAGGTCACCCCACCGTGCCGATGACCATGCCCGCGAGCGTGGTCGCCCGGTCGCCCTCGGCGAGGAGCACGAGGGGCAGGTGCCACACGGTGATCAGGACGGCGAGGACCGACGTCGCGGCGAGCGGCGAGAGCCGGGACTGCATCCCCGGCAGCGCGAACCCCCGCCAGCCCGGCTCCTCGCCGAGGGGCCCGTCGGTCGGGTTCACCAGGCGCAGGAGGAAGACGAGCAGGACGT
This sequence comes from Actinomycetospora lutea, assembly GCF_028737205.1. GTDB lineage: Bacteria > Actinomycetota > Actinomycetes > Mycobacteriales > Pseudonocardiaceae > Actinomycetospora > Actinomycetospora lutea. Next base: position 36,074 of record NZ_JAQZAL010000019.1, read on the forward strand.
CGCCGGCGGAGGCGAACGCGATGCCGCGGTACCCGCCGGTGAGCACGATCGCGAGCAGGTGCACGGCGATCGGCACCCCGAGGGCGAGCGCCCACCACCAGCGGACACGCCAGCGCACGATGCGCCGCCCGAGCTCGACGAGACCGGCGCGGCCCCGGGCCACGGGGACGACCACGAGCGCGGCGACCAGGGGCGCGAACGCCCCGAACGAGCCGACGGGGATGAACGCCCACGCGATGGCGTAGGTCAGCACGAAGAACGCGACCAGGGGGTGGTTCCGGACGACCGTCATGGCCGCCGAGCGTCCGCGCGGCGCAGGCCCGGCAGTAGCAGGACATCCCTCGTGACGAGCAGGGTTGACCCCGTAGTGGGCCGGCCCCCGGCGGTGCGAGTGTCCGGAGCGTGACCGCCCGCGTGCTGATCGTCGACGACCACGCGTCGTTCCGCTCGCTCGCGCGCCGCCTGCTCGTCGCCGACGGATTCGACGTCGTCGGCGAGGCCGGGGACGCCGCCGACGCGTTCGCCGCCGTCCGCGCACTCGCGCCCGACGTCGTGCTGCTGGACATCCGGCTGCCGGACCTCGACGGTTTCGGTGTGGCCGAGGTGCTGGCGGGGGACGAGGACGCTCCGGTCGTCGTGCTCGTCTCCAGCCGGGCCCGGATCGACTACGGGCAGCGGGTCGACGCGAGCCCGGCACGCGGGTTCATCGCGAAGGACGACCTGTCCGGTGAGGTGTTGCGGCGGGTGCTGGCGGGGGCGTCGTGACGAGGACGGCCACGGTCGCGGCGGCCGTCCTCGCCGGTGTCGCGGCCGCGCTCGCCCTGGTCCGCGGCGGGTACGCGGTCCCGGCCGAGCTCGTCGCGCCGACGCTCGTGCTGACCCTGGCCGTGGCGTGGTCGTTCGTGGGGGTCGGGCTCGTGGCCCGGCACCGCCGTCCGGACAGCCGGACCGGCGTGCTCATGGTGCTGTTCGGGTTCGCGTGGCTCGCCCGGTTCGTCGTCGCCGTCGACACGACCCCCGCGTTCGTCGTCGGCGTGCTGCTCGGCTCGGTGGCGCTGTCGGTGTTCGTGCAGCTGCTCGTGACGTTCCCGACCGGGCGCACCGAGTCCCGCGCGCAGCGGGTCCTGGTCGGCCTCGGCTGGCTGCTCTCGGTGCCGCTCGATGCGGTGTTCCTCGCCCTCGGGGCGCAGCGGGGCCGGGGCGAGGGACCGCCGCCCAACGGGCTGGTGATCACCCCGGCGGGCGGTGGGTTCCGGCCCGAGGCGGTCGACCTCGCCGTGCAGGCCGTGGTCGTCGCGCTCTGCGTGTCGGTGCTGGTGTCGGTCTGGTCGCGGTGGCGGGCCTGCGGGCCCGCGGCGCGGCGCGCGCTGACGCCGGGGCTGGTCGGCGGGACGATCGTGGTCGGCACCCTGCTGGTTCAGCGCACCGCGATCCTGCTGCTCCTGCCCCCGTCGGCGGGGGTGTGGCTGGCGTGGTCCTCGCAGGTCGTGCTGGTCGTGTGGCCGGCGGCGCTGCTGCTGGGGCTGCTGCGCAGCCGCCTCGACCGCTCCGGGGTCGGGCGGCTCGTCGTCGAGCTCGGCGAGGCCGGCGCCGGTCCCGAGCACCTGCGGTCGGTGGTCGCGCGCACGCTGCACGACCCCTCGGTCGCGCTCGTCCACCGCCGGCCCGGCACCGACGGGTTCGTCGACGCCGGGGGCGCGCCGGTCGAGGTCGGGGCGCGCGCCGTCACGTTCCTCGAGCGCGACGGCGAGCCGATCGCCGCGCTGCTGCACGACCCCGCGCTGAGCGCCGAGCCCGACCTCGTGGAGGCGGTCGCCGCCGGCGCGGGCCTGGCGATGGAGAACGAGCGCCTGCACGCCGAGGTCCGCCACCAGCTGCGCGAGGTCCGGGCCTCGCGCGCCCGCCTCGTCGAGGCCGCCGACGCCGCCCGCCGCCGCGTCGAGCGCGACCTGCACGACGGCGCCCAGCAGCGGCTCGTCGCGGTGGGGCTGGCGCTGCGCCTGGCCCGGGCCGGCGCACCCCCCGCGGAGCTCGACGCCCTGCTCGCCGAGGCGGCCGACGAGCTGACGGCCGCGCTCGCCGAGCTCCGCGAGCTCGCCCGCGGCATCTACCCGCCCCTGCTCACCGACGGCGGCCTCGGCCCGGCGCTGCTGTCGCTCGCCGAGCGGGCGCCGCTGCCGGTCGTGCTGGCCGCCGTGCCGCCGGAGCGCCCGCCCGAGACCGTGGAGCGCACCTGCTACTTCGTGGTCTCCGAGGCCCTGACCAACGCGGCCAAGCACGCGGGCGCGTCGACGGTCGAGGTCAGCGTGGTGCCCGACGTGTCCGGAGCCGGCGGGCTGTGCGTCGAGGTGGTCGACGACGGCGTCGGCGGCGCGGACCCCGACGGCTCCGGGCTGCGCGGGCTCGCCGACCGGGTCGCCGCCCTCGGCGGGGGCCTCGAGGTCGCCAGCCCCGCCGGGCGCGGGACGCGGGTGACGGCGAGCGTGCCGTGCGGGTGATCGTGGCCGACGACGCCGTGCTCTTCCGCGTCGGCGTCGCCCGCCTCCTCGCCGACCACGGCATCGAGGTGACCGCGCAGGTCGGCGACGCCGAGGCGCTGCTCGCGGCCGTGCGCGCGGACCCGCCGGACGCGGCCGTCGTCGACATCCGGATGCCGCCGACCCACACCACCGAGGGGCTCGACGCCGCGCGCACGCTGGCCGCCGAGCACCCCGGGGTCGGGGTGCTGGTGCTGTCCGCGCACGTGGAGCCGCACTACGCGCTGGCGCTGGTGCAGGGCGACACCGGCGGGCTACCTGCTCAAGGAGCGGGTCGCCGACGTCGAGGAGCTCACCGACGCCCTGCGCCGCGTGGCCGCGGGCGGGATCGTCGTCGATCCGTCGGTGGTGGCCCAGCTGGTCGGCAGGCGCCGCGTCGTCGACCCCCTCGACGCCCTGTCCGACCGCGAGCGCGAGGTCCTGGCCGTCATGGCCGAGGGCCGGTCGAACCACGGCATCGGCGAGCGCCTGCACCTCGCGGAGAAGACCGTCGAGGCCTACGCGCGCTCGGCGTTCACCAAGCTCGGCCTGCACGCGGCGCCGGACGACAACCGGCGCGTGCTCGCGGTCCTGGCCTACCTGCGTGCCTAGCCCGACGGCTCAGTGGATCCTGTTCTGGGCCGGTTCCAGGCCCTCGGACGCGAGCGCCTCGACGGCGTCGGCGGCCAGCTCGACCGAGACGTCGAGCTCCTTGCGCTCCGCCGACGACCAGCGCTTGAGCACGTAGTCGGCGGGGTCCTGGCGCCCGGGCGGGCGGCCGATGCCGAAGCGCACGCGCAGGTAGTCCTTGGTCCCGAGCGACTTCGAGATCGAGCGCAGCCCGTTGTGGCCGCCCTCGCCGCCGCCCCGCTTGAGGCGCACGACGCCGAAGTCGAGGTCGAGGTCGTCGTGGATGACGATCACGTCGAGCGGGTCGACCGAGAAGAACCGGGCGGCGCCGGCGACCGGGCCGCCCGAGAGGTTCATGTAGCCGCGGGGCTTGGCCAGCACCGCGCGCCGTCCGGCCAACCGGCCCTCGGCCACGTCCGCGCCGGAGCGCTTGTGGGGCGAGAACCGGCTGCCGAGGCGCCCCGCGAGGACGTCGGCGACGACGAACCCGACGTTGTGCCGGGTGCCCTCGTAGTCGGGGCCCGGGTTGCCCAGCCCGACGACCAGCAGGGGGCCGTCGGGCCGGGCAGCGGGGGAGCTCACGTGCGCTGGTCAGCTCTCGTCGGAGGACGCGGAGGACCCGCCGCCCTGCGCGGGCTGGTCGCCGTCGGCGGCCTCGGAGGACTCGCCGGTCTCGGCGGCCTCCTCCTCGGAGACCTCCTCCTCGACACCCGCGCCCTCGGTGTCGATCTCCTCCTCCATGGCCTCCTCGGTGGGGGCCTCGGTGACGTTGACGACGAGGAGCTCCGGGTCGGAGACCAGCTCGGCGCCGTCGGGGAGGCGGATGTCGCCGGCGAGGAACTGCGTGCCGATCTCGGCCTCCTCGATGACGACCGTGATCTCCTCGGGGATGTTGGTCGCGTCGGCCTCGACGGTCAGCGTGTCCTCGTTCTGGAAGACCAGCGTGCCCGAGGCGGCCTCGCCCATGATCACGACGCGGACGTCGACCTGGACCTTCTCGCCGCGGCGCACGAGGACGAGGTCGACGTGCTCGAAGAAGCCCTTGATCGGGTCGCGGGCGATGCTCTTGGTCAGCGCGAGCTGCGGCTGCCCGCCGAGCCCGGTGATGGTCAGCAGGGCGTTGCGCCCGTTCTCGCGGAGCACCGCGGCGAACTCGACGGTGTCGAAGGCGAGGTGCACGGGGTCGGTGCCGTGCCCGTACAGCACGCCCGGGACCTTGCCGGCGCGGCGCGTGCGACGCGCGGCGCCCTTGCCGAACTCGGTGCGGGTCTCCGCCGCGATGCGGACCTCGTCGGCCATGGTGTTCTCTCCTGCGGTCGTCTGCGGGTCTCTCGGGTCGGCGCGCCGCGCGCGGCCCACCCGGACGCCGGGGACGGCCGCACCGCGTCGATCACGGCCGACCCTGGGGGCGGCCCTCGCCGAAGTACGTCGCCCACGATACCTAGGGTGCGTGCGTGACCCTCGACCGGGAGGCGACGCGCGCGGGCTACGACGCCATCGCCGGGGCGTACGCCGAACACTTCCGCGACGAGCTGGCGGGGTCCCCGCTCGACCGCGCGGTGCTCGGGGCGTTCGCGGAGATCGTCGACGGCGAGGTGCTCGAGGTCGGCAGCGGCCCCGGCGGCGTCGCCGCGCACCTGCACGGGCTCGGCGTGCGGGTCCGCGGTGTCGACCTGTCGCCGGCGATGGTCGAGCTGGCGCGTGCCGAGCACCCCGCCATCGGGTTCGCCGTGGGGGACATGGCCGCCCTCGACGTCACCGAGGCGTCGCTCGGCGGGATCGTGGCCTGGTACTCGCTCATCCACGTGCCCACGGACGAGCTGCCCGGGGTGCTGGCCGGCGTCCGGCGCGCGCTGGCGCCGGGTGGGCACCTGCTGCTCGGGTTCCAGGTCGGCGACGACGTGTCGCACCACGACGAGGCCTTCGGTCACCGCGTCCGCCTCGACTTCCGCCGCCTCCGGCCCGACGCCGTCGCCGCCCTCCTCGACGCGGCGGGGTTCGACGTCACCGCCCGCGTCGTCCGCGCACCGGAGCCGACGTCGCGGGCGGCGCCGATGCCCCAGGCGGCGCTGCTCGCCCGCCGCCGCTGACCTCCCGGCTCAGGGGGTCGCGGCGCCGAGGTAGAGGTACGTTGCCACCGCCGGGCCGCGGACCTGCTCGTGCTCGAGGTCGAGGATCCTCAGGCCCGCGTCGCGGATGAGGCCGTCGATCGGTCGCGTGAGGTGGCAGCCGCCGACGACGCGCTGCTGCAGGCCGTCGAGGCGGTGCTGCCAGCGGGCGGTGCGGGGGTCGGGGGACAGGCCGTGCTCTGCGAAGAGCAGCTGCCCGCCGGGGCGAAGGATCCGGCGCACCTCGCGCAGCGCCAGCTCCACGTCCGGGATCGTGCAGAGCGTGAAGGTGCTGACGACCGTGTCGGCGCAGTCGTCGGGAAGGTCGAGGTGCGCGCCGTCGAGGCCGACGTGCTCGACCGGGACGCTCGCCTCCGCGATGCGCCGGGCGCCGCGCCGTCGCGCGACCGCCGACGGCTCCACGGCGCGCACCGAGGTCACCGCCGCCGGGTAGAGCGGCAGGGTCGGCCCGCTGCCGAACCCGAGCTCCACGACCTCGCCACGGGCCCGGGAGACGACGCGCTCGCGCACCGCCCGGACCTCCTCGGTCCCGAGCGCGACGTCGACGATCCGCGGGACGACGTGCTCGGTCCAGAGACCCATGGCTCAGGAGGCTACGACGCTAGGCGTTGCCGTCGAAGAGGTTCGTGACCGAACCGTCCTCGAAGACCTCCCGGACGGCACGCGCGATGACCGGCGCGATCGAGAGCACGGTCAGCGACGGGAAGCGCTTCTCGTCCGGGATCGGCAGGGTGTTGGTGACGATGACCTCGCGCGCCCCGCAGGTCGAGAGCCGCTCGACGGCCGGGCCGGAGAGCACGCCGTGGGTCGCGGCGATGACGACGTCGGACGCGCCGTCGGCGAGCAGCGCCTCGGTGGCCTTGGCGATCGTCCCGCCGGTGTCGATCATGTCGTCGACGAGGATGCAGCAGCGGCCCTCGACCTCACCGACGACGCGGTTGGCGGCGACCTCGTTGGGGCGGGTCTTGTCGCGGGTCTTGTGGATGAAGGCCAGCGGGACGCCGCCCATCATGTCCGCCCACTTCTCGGCGACGCGGACGCGGCCGGAGTCGGGGGCGACGACGGCGAGGTCCTCTCCGGAGTAGGCGTCGCGCAGGTGCTCGGCGAGGACCTTGTTGGCCAGCAGGTGGTCGACGGGGCCGTCGAAGAAGCCCTGGATCTGGTCCGTGTGCAGGTCGATCGTCATGATCCGGTGCGCGCCGGCGGTCTTGAGCATGTCGGCGACGAGCCGCGCGGAGATGGGCTCGCGGCCGCGGTGCTTCTTGTCCTGCCGGGCGTAGCCGTAGAACGGCACGACCGCGGTGATCCGCTTGGCCGACGCCCGCTTCAGGGCGTCGATCATGATGAGCTGCTCCATGATCCACTGGTTGATGGGATCGGTGTGGCTCTGGATCACGAACGCGTCGGAGCCGCGGACCGACTCCTCGAAGCGGACGAAGATCTCCCCGTTGGCGAAGTCGTACGCCGACTGGGGGGTGATCGTGACGTCGAGCTCCTTGGCGATCTCCTCGGCGAGCTCGGGATGCGCCCGTCCGGAGAAGAGCATGAGGCTCTTCTTCGGGGTCGACGACATGCTGACGGTCACGGGTCCTCCTGCTCGAGCCGCTCGGTCGTGTGGTTGTCCCGGCCCTCACCCGCGGCTCGGGTGGCGGCCTTCGCGGCCTGTTCGGCGGCCTGCGCCGCGGCGGTGCCCGGACGCTTCCGGGTCACCCAGCCCTCGAGGGTGCGCTGCGGCCCCGAGGACACCGCGAGGGCGCCGGGAGGCACGTCCTCGCGGACGACGGTGCCCGCTCCGGTGTAGGCGCCGTCCCCGATCGTCACCGGGGCGACGAACGTGTTGTCCGAACCGGTGCGGACGTGCGATCCCACGACCGTACGGTGCTTGGTGACGCCGTCGTAGTTGACGAACACCGAGGACGCGCCGATGTTGCTGCCCTCGCCGATGGTGGCGTCGCCGACGTAGGTCAGGTGCGGGACCTTGCTGCCCTCGCCGATGTGCGCGTTCTTGACCTCGACGAACGTGCCGATCTTGCCCCGGGCGTCCAGCTCGACGCCGGGGCGCAGGTAGGCGAAGGGGCCCACCGAGGTCTCCGGCCCGATCCGCGACGACGACCCGTGCGTGCGCACCACCGCGGCCCGCGCGCCCACGGCGACGTCGGTGAGCGTGGTGTCGGGGCCGATCGCCGCGCCCTCGGCGACGGTCGTGCTCCCGTGCAGCTGGGTGCCGGGGTGCAGCGTCACGTCGCGCTCGAGGCGGACGCCGACGTCCACCCAGGTCGAGCGGGGGTCGACGACCGTGACGCCGGCGCGCATCCAGCGCTCGAGCAGGCGGCGGTTGAGCTCGGCGCCCAGCTCGGCCATCTGCACCCGGTCGTTGACGCCGGCGACGAGCCACGGGTCGGAGGTCTCGACGGCGCCGACCCCACGCTCCTCGCGGGCCGCGATCGCCACGACGTCGGTGAGGTAGAGCTCGCCCTGCGCGTTGTCGGTGGTCAGGCGGCTCAGCGCGTCGCGCAGGAACACCAGGTCGAACGCGTAGACCCCCGAGTTGACCTCGTTGATCGCGAGCTGGTCGAGGGTGGCGTCCCGGTGCTCGACGATCGAGGTGACCTGGTTGGCCTCGTCCCGCACGACGCGGCCGTACCCGCGCGGGTCGTCGAGCTCGGCGGTCAGCAGCGTGACGGCGTAGTCGCCGGAGGCGTGCTCGCCGATCAGCGCGCGCAGGGTCGCCGCGTCCAGCAGCGGCACGTCGCCGTAGGAGACGAGGACGGTGCCGGTGAGGTCGTCGGGCAGCCGCGCGACGCCGCAGGCCACCGCGTGCCCGGTGCCCCGCCGGCGGTCCTGCACCGCCGTGAGCACCTCCCGGTCGAGCTCGGCGGCGAGCCCGAGGGTGTGGGTGCCGACCTGCTCGCGCTCGTGGCCGACCACCACGACCAGGTGCTCGGGGGCCGTGCCGGCGGCGGCGTGCACCGCGTGGCCGAGCAGGCTGCGCCCGCCGACGGGGTGGAGCACCTTCGGCGTCGCCGAGTGCATCCGCGTGCCCTCGCCGGCGGCCAGGACGACAACGGCTGTCGGGCTGGCGGTCGGGCTCGGCGGCATCGGCTCGGTGACTCCCACTCCTGCCACTCCTGCACGGACCGGCCCCGGGTCCGGGGCTCGACGGGCCGATCCTACGACCGCGTCCTCACCGCCCGGCCGGGGCGTGCGGCCTGGGGCGTCCCCCACCGGTCACCGGGGTCCGGCCGGGCACGGACCGGTGGCGGGACCGTCGTGGGTGCGGACCGCGTCGCCGCCGGCCCGCTTCGCGGCGTACATCGCGGCGTCGGCCCGGGCGAGGACGTCGGCGGGACCCTCGCCGGCGCAGGCCGCGACCACCCCCACCGAGAGCGTCACCGGCCGGCCCTGCGCGGCCGGCAGCGCCGCCACCGCGGCGCGGGCGCGACCCAGCGCGGCGGCCGCGTCGGCGACCGCGGTGTCCGGGAGCACGACGACGAACTCGTCGCCGCCGTAGCGCGCCACGAGGTCCGGGGCCCGCAGCGACGAGCGCAGCGCCGTCGCCACACCGCGCAGCACCTCGTCGCCGCGCGCGTGGGAGGCGGTGTCGTTGATCTGCTTGAAGCGGTCGACGTCGATCATCGCCACGGCGGGGGACGCGGCGCGGTCGAGCACCTCGGCGAGGTGCCGGTCGAGCGCGCGGCGGTTCGGCAGCCCGGTCAGCGGGTCGGCGAGCGCGAGGGCGGTGACCTGCCCGTGCTCGCGGCGCAGGCGGTCGTGGGCCAGCCCGGTGTGCAGCGACAGCGCCCGCGCCCGGTGCAGCGCCCACAGCTCGGCCTCGAGGTCGGCGACGTAGTCGCCCAGCGCCGCCTCGGCCCCCTGGCGGGGGCCGCCGGAGGTCGCGATCCGCGTGCGCAACCGCGCGAGCTCGCGCGTGACGGCGAGCATGAGGCTCGCCTCGCCCCGGGGCGGGCGGGCCCGGCGGCTCGCGAGCACGGCGACCGCGGCGTCGTCGTCGCCCGCCCGCTCGAGCGCGCGGGCCCGGGCGAGCTCGACGACCAGGCGGTCGTGCTGGGAGGGCACCACGTTCCCCGCCGCCAGCGCGGCGGCGCTGCGGCGGGCCAGCCGGCGCTCGTCGGCGGTGGGCGCCGGCCCGCGGCTCGGGCAGGCGAGCACCCCGGCGGCGGCGAGCAGCGGGCGCTGGGTGCCCGACGCGCGCCGGCACAGGCGTCCGGCCACCGCGAGGGCCTCGCCGAGGCGCTCGCCGCCCGGGCGCCCGGCGCGCTCGAGGCGCAGGCCCCACGACACCCCGAGGCGCACCCGCTCGTAGCCGCCGGCGAGGTCGTCCCCGGGCGGCGCGACGAGGGTGTCGGCGAGGTCGTGCAGGCCCAGCGAGATCAGGGTGCTGGCCGCGAGGCGCCGCGAGCAGTCCACGTTGTGGCGGTGCTCGGCGACGGTGGGCGCGTGGTCGACGAGGACGGGCTCCTCGAGGTGCGCCAGCCCGGTCGCCACCGCCGAGAGCGCGGCCTCCTCGTCGCCGACGAGCAGCGCGCGCCGCGCCCGCAGCATCTGCGCGTCGGCGCCGAACAGCGACAGCCCGTGGGCGGCGACGAGCTCCAGCAGCTCGTCGAGCTGCGCGTCGGTCCGGCCGTCCGGCGCGGCCGCGACCCCGGACCCGCCCGGCTCCGCGGCCAGCAGCACGCGCGCGACGAGGTTCTGGCGCAGCAGCAGCGCCCGCAGCCCCGGCTCGCCCGTGCGCGCGGCGGGCGCGGCCAGCGCGGCGTCGAGCTCCGCGGCGCTGCCGTGCGGGTCGGGGGAGGGGACGAGGGTGGCGGTCAGCAGGGCGCTGCTCGTGCGCTCGAGCAGCGCGGCGCGCGCCTCGGCGCGGGCCTGCCACTGCGGGGCGACGGCGTGGACGGTGGTCGTCGAGGCGGTGGGCGCGCGCTCCTGGCCGTGGTCCGCGGGCATGCCCACCTCCGGCGCTCCCGAGAGTGGCGGTACGCGCCGAGGTGTCGACCGACGACCGCCCATCGGGGGACCACTCTGCCCCGTCCCGGGGAGCCCCCTCGAACCGCCCCGGTGATCGGGCACCCTGTACGGCCATGCCGCGCTCGTCGACGGGCACGATCCCCACCGCCACACCGTTGCGGGCGGGCCGCCACGGCCGCCTCGTCCGCGCCGCGGATCGAGTCCGCGTGCTGGTGACGGCGCTGCTGGCCGTGGGCGTGACTGGTGCTCAAACCGATCGTCGAGCGCACGCGCTCGTTCGACCCGCGCGAGCGGCCCACGGACGTGCTCCTGCGGGCCACCCGGACGTCGCTCAGCGCGCCGCGGCGAGCTCGCGGGCCTCCTCGTCCGAGGTGGCCGAGGGCTGCGAGCCCGGGAGCGGCTGATTGCCCGGTTCCCGCAGGTACCGCACGGCGACGAGCCCGACCACGGCCGCGAGCATCAGGTACACCGCCGGCATCACCAGCACGCCGGTGAGGGCGATGAGTCCCTCGACGATGACCGACGTGGTGCCGCCGAACACCGAGACCGCGATGTTGAAGGTGATCGCGAGCGACCCGTAGCGCACGCCGGTGCTGAACAGCGCGGGCAGCGTGGAGGGCATGGTCGCGTTGAAGCACACCATCGTGATCCCCAGCAGGAGCAGGCCCCCGAGGACGCCCGGGATCGCCCCGGTGCGCATCAGCAGGAACGCCGGCAGGGCGAGCACCACGAGCATGACGCAGCCGGTGAGGATGATCGGCTTGCGGCCGACGCGGTCGGCGAGCTTGCCGAGCACCGGCACGATGGCCAGGAGCACGAGGAACAGGATGATCTGCAGGACGTGCGACGTCGTCGTCGTGACCGTCGGGGCCCCGTACTGGCCGAGCGTCTCGGTGAGGTAGGTGGGCACGACGGTGGTGAGCGTGTAGTTGGTGACGTTGAAGACGATCACCAGGCCACCGCAGACGAGCACCGGGCGCCACCCGTAGCGGGCCGCGGCGCGGAAGAACTCCCGGAACGACTGCTGGCTCTGCTCCTCGGAGGACTCCGACAGCTGGGTGAACGCCGGGGTCTCCTCGAGGCGGTAGCGCAGGTAGAGCCCGATCATGCCCATCGGCAGGGCGATGAGGAACGGGATGCGCCAGCCCCAGCTCAGGAGCTCGGGGGAGTCCTCACCGAGGACCGCCTGCAGCACGGTGACCACGCCGGCGCCGAGCAGGTAGCCGGTGATCGTGCCGAACTCCAGGAAGCTCGCCAGGAAGCCGCGGCGGCGGTCCGGCGCGTACTCGGCGACGAACGTCATCGCGCCGGCGTACTCCCCGCCGGTGGAGAAGCCCTGCAGCAGCCGGCACAGGAGCAGCAGCAGCGGCGCCGCCAGCCCGATGGAGGCGTACGTGGGCAGCACGCCGATCCCGAACGTGGCCACGGCCATCAGCAGCATCGTCGTGGCGAGGGTCTTGGTGCGGCCGATGCGGTCGGCCAGCGGCCCGAAGAACAGCCCGCCGAAGGGCCGCGCGAGGAACGACGCCGCGAACAGCCCCGCCGTGATGACCGGGCCGCCGGCCGTGCCGGGCGGCAGGAACACCATCTGGATCGTCGTCTCCAGATAGGCGTAGACACCGAAGTCGTACCACTCGGTGACGTTGCCGATCCCGGACGCGGTGACCGCGCGCCGGACGAGACTCGGCGGCGTGACGGTGACGCCGTCGACGGTGTGGGGCCCGTCGGAGTTCGCCATGGCGAAGGCTCTACCCGGGTGATGTCCCGGGCAGACCTCTTCGTCATGGTCAGTGTGCGGGCGCCGGGCCGGCGTCTTCTCGGTGCCCGCCGCGCTGCCCCGCGCCCGGCGGCCGTGGATGCGGGACCGCGCTCGGGGTCGACGAGCACCGTCGCCGCGCGCAGCAGCTCCACGGCCTCGGCGACGCCGTCGGCGCGAGCGACCGGCGGTCACCGGTCCGTGTCGACACCGGACACCTCGGCGTGCACACGACGACGCGCGGCCGCCGGCGGACCGTCCACCGCACGGTGGATCCGGCCTGCGGGAGACACCGTCCGCCGTCGCCGGGCAGCGATCGGCCCCCGGACGTCCTGCTCCGCCGCCTGGATTCGAACCAGGATCATCGGAACCAAAATCCGAGGTGTTGCCCTTACACCACGGCGGATCGCCCGCACCGGCGGGTCACCGCGATCGTCCCACGCCGGGGCGGACGCCCACGATCGGGCTGACCGGCACCGTGCGATCTAGCCGTGGGTGCGCCGCCGGCGCAGGGACAGCACCGCCAGGGCCGCCACGACGACGAGCAGGCCCGCCGCGACCCAGGTGAGCGTCTCGGTGGACGACCCGCCGCCCGGGGCGCTCGGGTTGTTGGCCGGGTCGCTCTCCGACGGGATGCGGTTCGACGCCGAGATCGACGATTGCACCGAAGCCAGGCTCGACCCGACCCGCAGGTCCTCGAGCCAGACCCGGCCGGTCTCCGAGACCGAGGTGTCGCGGTAGAGCCCGACCTTCATGTAGTTGCCGCCGTCGAGCAGCGTGCCGCTCGGCGGCCGGTAGCCCTGCAGCACCGGGCTGCCGTCACGCCAGACGTCGACCGAGCCCTGGTCGGGGTCACGGGAGAAGGCGATCCGCATCGTGAGGTCGATCCGGTCGCCGGCCGCGACCGGCCCGAGGTCCTGCAGGTCGCCGCCCTCCGCCGCGAGCATGAGCCGGTTGTCCCGAATCTCCACGGCGACCGGCGGCGAGCCCGAGTCGCCGTACTGGTGCCACTGCAGCAGCAGCTGCCAGGTGTCGACCTCGGCCGGGAACTCGTCGGGGAGCTTCGCCACGTAGGTGTAGTACTGCGTCGTGCCCTCGGTCTGGTCGGGCACGCGGGGCCGCATCTCCGAGCGCTGCGCGCCGCCGGGCACCGTGAACTGCACGGCCTGGCGCGCCGGGTCGTCCGGCGAGGTCACCTGTTGCGGCGAGCCGTCCTGCTCGTCGTAGTCGTTGCGCGAGAAGGCCGAGAGCAGGTCGCCGGACTCGGGCAGCGACCAGAGGGGTCGGTCCGAGGAGGGTGAGGGGGACGACGCGGGGGAGGCGGCCGCCGGAACCGCGGCGATCACCCCGAGGACGAGGGCCAGGACGACCAGGGAGCCCACGAGGCCGGCGAGCCACCCACGCGTCGTGAGCGGCGGGACGGCGGGTCTGCTCCGCAAGGTGTGGGCTCCAACCCTGGGTCTCGACCGGCGAGAGCCGGTGCGGCATCGCGCCGGGCGCCGGACGGCGTCGGCGGCCCGCGTCTCGTCACGGACGGTGCGCGACGATGCGCGCCCTGTCCCGACGATACCGAGGCGCATCGTGAAGCCTCCGTCGGCTGCGGCCCCACCGGTTCGGGTGACCCGTGATCTCGCTCTCGGTGACGGTCGGCCCAGCCTCCCGGGCGAGCCGCACCACCGTCCCCGCGCGGAGACCCCCGGGCGATACCGACCGCTGATACGCGAGGATGACGGAGGCGTCGGACCGCTCGCTCGTCCGGAGCAGCCGGATGAGGGGACGCGCCGTGACCTCACGTCGTCCGCCGCGTTGATCGAGAGGGGTGGAGGCAGGTGTGGGATCACGTCCGACCCTCGGGGCAACCCGGGCGCGACTCGGACGTCCCACGTCTCAGAAGAGCTGTCCATTCCGACGACGGGCACAGGGTGGAGGCCCACCCGACCCACGACGGGGGCGACGTGACGAACGGGCGAGCAGAGCTCGGCGAACAGCACGACCTCGTGCAGCGACCGCTGCGCGAGGTGGGCGGGCCCGCTGGCGGCCTCGCGGAGGACCTCACCGGCGGGCTGGTGGACGACCGGACCCCGATCGCGAGCTCCGAGGTGTTCGTCGAGCCCGCGCCCACCGCGCCCGGCTTCGTCCGCATCTGGGAGGACGAGGGCCCGGAGCAGCCGGGCAGCGTGGCGGTCGCGACCAGCTGGCAGCGCAAGTTCGCGCTGGCGGTTGCGGCCTCGGACCTGGCGACCCTCGCGGTCTGCGTCCTCCTCGGTGCCTTCATCGGCTTCGGGGAGGGCACCGAGGCTCCCTGGAGTTCGAACCCCTGGGCCATGGCCGGTGCGGTCGCCGTCATCGTCCCGCTGGCGATCGTCGCGTGCCGGGCGTGGGACCCCCGAACCCTCGGGCAGGGCGCCGAGGAGTGGAGCCGACTGATCCGGGCGTTCGTCTCCGCCGCGATCGTCCTGGGCCTCGGTGGTCTGGCGTTCGAGCGCCTCGGGGTGCGGCCGTGGGTGTTCGGCGTGCTGCCGGTCGCGGGCCTCGCCACGATGGCCGGCCGCTACCTGCTGCGCCGCTGGCTGCACCAGGCCCGCAAGCGCGGCCGCGGGATGCTGCCGGTGCTCGCCGTCGGCACCGAGCAGGCCGTGCGCGACCTCGTCGAGCGCACCCGCCGCGTGCCGCACATGGGCTGGGTGGTCATCGCCGCCTGCACCCCGACCGGTCTCGGCGAGGAGGGGCAGGGCCACGTGGCCGGCGTCCCGGTCATCGGCGACCTCGACGACCTCTCCTCCAGCGTGCGCAGCGGGCGCTACGGCGTCGTCGCCGTCGCCCCGACGCCGGGCTGGAGCCCGAAGCGCCTGCACCGCCTCGCGTGGGACCTCGAGGGCACCGGCTCGGAGCTCGTCGTCGACCCGGGCCTCATGGAGGTCGCCGGCCCGCGCCTGCACGTCGCGCCCGTCGACGGCCTGCCGCTGCTGCGCCTCACCGAGCCGCGCCTCTCGGGCGTGCCGCGCGTGTTCAAGCTGATGTTCGACCGGGTCACGACCGCCGCGCTGCTGCTCCTGCTGCTGCCGGTGTTCGCGGTCATCGCCGTGATCGTCAAGCTCGACGGCGGCCCGGTGTTCTACCGCCAGACCCGCGTCGGGCAGCGTGGCAAGACCTTCCGGATGATCAAGTTCCGGTCGATGGTCCCGGACGCGGACAAGCTGCGCGAGGACCTGCTCGCCGGCACCAACGACGGCTCCGGGCCGCTGTTCAAGCTGCGCAGGGACCCGCGCGTCACCCGGATCGGCCAGCTGCTGCGCCGCTACTCGCTCGACGAGCTCCCGCAGTTGTTCAACGTCATCGGCGGCTCGATGTCGCTCGTCGGTCCCCGCCCGCCGCTGCCGGGCGAGATCGACGCCTACACCGACGCCGCCAAGCGCAAGTTCCTCGTCCGGCCCGGCATGACCGGGCTCTGGCAGGTCAGCGGCCGCTCCGACCTGTCGTGGGAGGAGTCGGTCCGCCTGGACCTGCGGTACGTGGAGAACTGGTCGCCCGCGATGGACCTGGTGATCATGTGGAAGACGGTCTCCGCGGTGTTCCGCGGTGACGGTGCCTACTGAGACGGACGCCTTGGAAAAGATCATCTGCCGCCTCTGCGGCTCGGCCGACCTGGCGAGCTTCGTCGACCTCGGCGCGACCCCGCCCTGCGAGCTCTTCCTCACCGAGGAGGCCCTCGAGGCGCCCGAGCCGACGTTCCCGCTCCACCCGCGGGTCTGCCGCTCGTGCCTGCTCGTGCAGCTGCCGCCCCTGATCGACCCCGATGAGACGTTCACCGAGTACGCGTACTTCTCGTCGTTCTCGACGTCGTGGGTCGAGCACGCGCGGCGCTTCGTCACCGCCGCCACCGCGCGCGCCGGGCTGGGGCCCGACTCGCTGGTGGTCGAGGCGGCGAGCAACGACGGCTACCTGCTCCAGCACGTCGTCGCCGACGGGATGCGCGCGGTCGGCGTCGAGCCCAGCGCCAACGTCGGCGCGGCCGCCCGGGAGAAGGGCGTGCCCACGCTCACGGCGTTCCTGTCCCCGGAGACCGGCGCGGCCGTCCGCTCCGAGCACGGCCCCGCCGCCCTCGTCGTGGCGAACAACGTCTACGCGCACATCCCCGACGTGGTGGGCTTCACCCAGGGGCTGCGCGCGATGGTGGCCGACGACGGCTGGGTGTCGATCGAGGTGCAGCACCTGCTCACGCTGATGCGCCACCGCCAGTTCGACACGATCTACCACGAGCACTTCCAGTACTACACGCTCGGCACCGCGCAGAAGGCGCTGCGCTCGGGCGGTCTCGAGCTGGTCGACGTCGAGCTGCTCCCGACCCACGGCGGGTCGATCCGCTGCTGGGCGCGGCCGACCGAGCTGGGGGCGGACACGCAGCGCAGCGGAGCTGGACCAGGGTTGACGAGCGCGTCCCAGGCCGTCGCCGACGTGCTGGCCGAGGAGGCCGCCGCCGGGCTCGAGACGGTCGAGGGCCACGCCGGGTTCGCCGGCGAGGTCTCGCGCATCCGCAACGACCTCGTGCGCTTCCTCATCGAGGCCGCGGACGCCGGACGGACCGTCGCCGGGTACGGCGCCCCGGGCAAGGGCAACACGCTGCTGAACTACTGCGGCATCCGCCCGGACCTGCTCGCCTACACCGTCGACCGCAACCCCTACAAGCACGGCCGGTACACGCCGGGCACGCGGATCCCGATCCACCCGCCGGAGCGGATCGACGCCGACCGCCCCGACTACGTGCTGGTGCTGCCGTGGAACCTGCGCGAGGAGATCACCGCGCAGCTCGCGCACGTGGCCGACTGGGGAGGGAAGCTCGTGTACCCCATCCCCTCGCTGCAGGTGGTCGAGCCGGGCTCTGGCAAGGTTGTCGACCCGTGAAGGTCGTCCTCTTCTGCGGTGGCTACGGCATGCGGATGCGCAACGGTGACTCCGATGCCCCGAAGCCGATGCAGATGGTCGGGCCCCGCCCGCTCATCTGGCACGTGATGCGCTACTACGCGCACTACGGGCACAAGGAGTTCATCCTCTGCCTGGGCTACGGCGCCCACCACGTCAAGAACTACTTCCTCGACTACCACGAGACCGAGTCGAACGACTTCGTCATGCGCCATGGCGAGATCGAGCTGCAGGGCTCGGACATCGCCGACTGGACGATCCACTTCGTCCACACCGGCCTGGAGTCGCCGATCGGTGAGCGCCTGCGCCGCGTGCGCCACCTCGTGGAGGACGAGGACGTCTTCCTCGCCAACTACGCGGACGTGCTCACCGACGCCCCGATCGACGACATGATCGATCGCTTCCGGGGCTCGGACGCGACGGCGTCGTTGCTCGCGGTCCCGCCGCAGGCGGTGTTCCACATCGTGGACATCGACCCGGGCGAGCGGGTCAACTCGATCTACCCGGTCACCGACATGCGGATCCGCGAGAACGGCGGGTACTTCGCGCTGCGGCCCGAGGCGATCGACTACATCCCGGAGAACGGCGACCTCGTCGGCGACGCCTGCACCGCGCTGGCCAAGGAGGGCAGGCTGCTGTCCTACGTCTACGACGGGTTCTGGCAGCCGGCGGACACCCTCAAGGAGCGCAACGCGCTCGAGGCCGCCTACCGCGCCGGCACCCGGCCCTGGATGGTGTGGGAGCGCGAGCCCGAGCGCCCGCCGCTGGAGGGCCTCGTCGACGAGGCCCTCGGCCGCTGAGCCGTGCGCGCGCTGCTCCCCGAGACCGTCGACGAGCTGGTCCTGCTCGCCGCGCACTGCGACGACATCCCGATCGGCGCGGGCGGCACCGTCCTGACGCTCTGTCGGGCGCGTCCGGGCCTGCGCGTGCGCGCGCTCGTGCTCTCCGGCGGCGGGACGCCGCGGGAGGCCGAGGAGCGCGCCGCGCTGGCGGCGTTCTGCCCGGGCGCCGACCTCGCGGTCACCGTGCTCGACATGCCCGACGGGCGGCTCCCGACGCACTGGGAGTGGGCCAAGGAGCAGCTGGAGGCGTTCCGGCGCACCTGTGAGCCCGACCTCGTCCTCGCCGGTCACCGCGGTGACGACCACCAGGACCATCGCGAGCTCGCGAAGCTCGTGCCGACGGTGTTCCGCGACCACCTCGCGCTCGGCTACGAGATCCTCAAGGCCGAGCCGGACCTCGCCCAGCCGCCGCTGCTGTGGCCGCTGGCGCCCGACGTGGTCGCCGACAAGGTCCGGCTGCTGCACGAGCACTACCCGTCCCAGGTCGCCCGGGCCTGGTTCGACGAGGAGACGTTCCGGGGGCTCGCGCGCGTGCGCGGCGTGCAGGCCGGCGTGCGCTACGCGGAGGGGTTCCACCTGACGCGGGCGCTGCTGGGCGCCCCCGTACCGTCTGGCTGAGACCACTCCAAGGAGGGAACCGCCACGATGCGCGTCCTGCTCACCGGCCACCAGGGCTACCTCGGCACCCTCATGGCGCCGCTGCTCACGCAGGCGGGGCACGAGGTCACCGGGCTCGACTCGGGCCTCTACGCCGACTGCGTGCTGGGCGAGCTGCCCGCGGCCGAGCCCCCGGCGCTCGCCGTCGACCTGCGCGACGTCACCGTCGACCAGCTCGCCGGGTTCGACGCCGTCGTGCACCTGGCGGCGCTGTCGAACGACCCGCTCGGCGCCCTGGCGCCCCGGCACACCTACGACATCAACCACCACGCCTCCACCCGCCTGGCGCGGCTGGCGAAGGAGGCCGGGGTCGGCCGCTTCGTCTACGCCTCGACCTGCTCGGTGTACGGGGCGTCGGGCACCGAGGACGTGCTCGACGAGGAGGCGCCGATGAAGCCGGTGACCCCCTACGCGGAGTCGAAGGTGCGCGTCGAGGCCGACCTCGTCGACATGGCCGACGACGACTTCGTCCCCGTGTCGATGCGCAACGCCACCGCGTTCGGGTTCTCGCCGCGGCTGCGCGCCGACATCGTGCTGAACAACCTCGTCGGCCACGCCCTGCTCTCGGGCCGCATCCTGGTGATGAGCGACGGCACGCCCTGGCGCCCGCTGGCGCACGCCCAGGACATCGGCGGCGCGGTCGTCGCGGCGCTCGCGGCGCCGGCCGACACGGTGCGCGCGCAGGCGTTCAACGTGGGCTCGACGGAGAACAACGTCCAGGTGCGCGACATCGCCGACGCGGTGAAGGTGGCGGTGCCCGAGGCGGAGCTCGTCATCACCGGCGAGACCGGCGGCGACCCGCGCTCCTACCGGGTCGACTTCACGAAGATCGGCAAGATGCTGCCCGAGTTCCGGGCCGCGTGGTCGGTCGCCGACGGCGCCGAGGAGCTGATCCGGGAGTACCGGGCGCGCGGCCTGACCCAGGAGGCGTTCGACCGCCGCTTCACCCGCCTCGCGGTCCTCAAGGACCGCCAGGAGGCCGGCACCCTCGACGAGTCCCTGCGCCCCAGCTGAGGCCCGGCTCGGCTCCGCGGCGCGGCGGTCCCGCTCACGCACGGTCGCGAACTCGCGGGTGTCCCTGCTCCATCAGAGTGGCGTAACTTGTCGTCGGTATCGCTCTGTGGTCATCGTGCCCGCGTGACCCCGCCGTCCGGGCGAGGGGCGATGGGGGGCTCTCATGATGATGCGTTCGTTCCTCGGCCGTGGCGGGCTGGCCATCGCCGGCGCGTGCCTGCTGGCGGGTCTCGGTGCCGGCGTCGCGTCCGCGGCACCCGACCACTGCGTGTCGACGAACGGCACGGTGCGCGTCCAGCAGGGCACGGCGACGTGCTACTCGGAGGCCGGACGCGGCAACGTGGCCGTCGCGCACGGGCCGAACACGTACGCCGCGGCGGGCGACGAGCCGGGGGACGAGCACAACCGGGCACGGGTCCAGGGCGCGGACAGCACCGCCGTCTCGGGCAACGGGGACAACAACAGCGCGACCGCGCAGGGCACCGACACGGGTGCCCGGGCCGGCAACGGCAGCAACAACACCGCGGTCGCGCGGACCGACGGCTGCCGGGCGGACGCCCAGGGCCAGGGGACCAGGACCAGGTGCTGACACGCCCGTCCCCAGCTGACCCGCTGTGTGAGCGAACTTCGGGGCGATAGCCCCGAAGTTCGCTCACATCGAGGCGAGCAGGTCCTTCCAGGAGCCGGCGGTGCGGTCGCGCTCGGAGATCGCGGTGACCTCCAGCGGCCAGGTGATCGCGAGATCCGGGTCGTCGTGCGCGACGGCGACGTCCTCGCCGGGCGCGTGCGGGCGGTCGATGCGGTAGCAGACGTCCGCGACCTCGGTGAGCGCCTGGAAGCCGTGCAGCAGCCCCGGCGGCACGTAGAGGTGCCGGAAGTCCTCGTCGTCGAGGCGGAAGCTCTCCACCCTCCCGAACGTCGGCGAGTCCGGCCGGGCGTCCACGAGGACGTCGAGCACCGCCCCGTGCGCCACGCGGACCAGCTTGGCCTCGCCCCGCCCGCGGCGGCCGTGCATGCCGCGGAGGGTGCCCTGCCGGGAGCGCGACTGGCTGTCCTGGGCCTGCGGGCCCAGGTCGATGCCGTGCTCCGCGCCGATCGCCGCGTCGAACGTGCGGGTGAACAGCCCCCGGTCGTCGCGGTGCGGCGTGGGGACGAGCACCCGCACACCCTCGATACCTGCCGTGCGAACCTCCACCCGACGAACCCTGCCATCCCCGTGCGCGACGACCGCGAGAGGATCCCGCCCGTGGACCCCCGCCCCACCGATCCCTGCCGCTGGTGCGGCGCCGGAGAGGGCACCGTCGTGCTCGATCTCGGCGACCAGCCCGCCGCCGACCACTTCCCGGCCGCCGACGATCCCGGGCCCGACCCCGTGCACCCCCTGCGGATGTGGCTGTGCGGCACGTGCGGGCTCGCGCAGCTCGCCGAGGACCCGACGACCCCGGAGGAGCCCCGCGGGGCCGAGCCGGACGCGCTGGTGGCCCAGGCGCGCGACGCCGTGGCGCGTGTCGAGGCGGCGGGCCTGCTGCCGAAGGGGGGCACGGTGCGCGAGTTCGGCAGCCCGCACGGCGGCTCGTGGCTGGACCTGCTGGGCGCCGCGGGGCTCGAGGAGAGCGCCGGCGAGCCGGCGGACGTCGTCATCGACTGCTTCGGCCTCATGCACGCCGCCGACCAGCGTGCCGGGCTCGCCGAGCGGGTCGCGGCGACCGCTCCGGGCGGCGTGCTGCTGCTGCAGTTCCACACGCTCGCGGCGATCGTCGCCGACGGCGGCTGGAACGCCCTGCGCCACGGGCACTTCGCCTACTACGCGACCCCGGTACTCGCGCGGATGCTCGACGAGTTGGGTCTCGAGGCCACCCACGGCTTCCTGTTCGACCTCTACGGAGGCACCGTGCTGCTGGCCGCTCGGCGCCACGGCGTCGAGGGCCCGCGCGACCGTGCCGCGGTGGACGCGCTGCTGGAGCGTGAGACGGCGCTGGGCGTCACCGACCCGGCCGTCGTCGCCGGGCTCGAGGAGGCCGCGTCGCGCAACGCCGACGCCCTGCGCGCCCACCTCGAGGAGTCGCGAGCCGCCCGCCGCACCGTCCTCGGCTACGCTGCGGCCTCCCGCTCCGTGCCGCTGCTCAACCGCGCCGGGATCGGGGCCGACCTGCTGCCGGCGGTCGCCGACAGCTCGCCGGGCAAGCAGGGCCGCCGGTTCCCGGGCGCCGACATCCCGATCATCGCTCCGGACGCGGTCGCCGGGCGGCGCCCCGACGAGGTCGTGCTGTTCGTGACCGACATGCTCGCCGAGATGCGCCGCCGCATGCCCGAGGTGGAGGCGGGCGGCGGGACGTGGGTGGTCGTCGATCCCGTCGTGCGGCGGGTCGCGCCCGCGCGCTGACGCCGGCCGCGAGATCCCTGGTTCGGGGACGATCGCTCGCGCAGGTGGAGGAGGATTCGTCACCGGGATCGCGATCACGCGATGGGCACGTCGGGACCGGTGGTCAGTCCCGCCCGCGCCGGACCGTCGTCAGCGCGACCGTCGGGTGCCCGGCGACCGGTCCCTGCGGCACCGGCGTGCCCACCGGCGGGCTCTCGGGCGGGCCTGCCGGCGGCTCGGCGAGGGCGTGGCGCGCCCGGCCCGTGCGCCCGGAGCGCGCGGCGCGGTCGAGCGCGGCGGTGAGGGCCTCGGAGACGGCCGGGGAGAGCCCGGTCGTGGCCTCGTGCGGCGCGTCGGGGCGACTGTGGCGGCCTCGGCGGCCCTGGCTCGCGAGGCGCTGCGTGGCGTGGTCGCCGAGAGCGAGGACGATCGTGGGGACGTCGAAGAGGTGATCCTCGCCGTGGCGGGTGTCGTCGGGGCCCTCGTCGTCCACGGGTGCGTCTGCCCCGCTCCCACCACGCCGCCGGAGCTTCACGAGCAAACCCTTGAGCTCGGCCACGGTGGCGGGCGCGAGCACGGCCAGGA
Organism: Actinomycetospora lutea; assembly: GCF_028737205.1. Taxonomy (GTDB): domain Bacteria; phylum Actinomycetota; class Actinomycetes; order Mycobacteriales; family Pseudonocardiaceae; genus Actinomycetospora; species Actinomycetospora lutea. The sequence goes on from NZ_JAQZAL010000019.1 coordinate 58,468, forward strand.
CGGCGAGGTAGACCGCGGCGAACAGCACGGCGTCGGCGAGCAGGTAGAGCAGGCCGAGCACGAGCGGGCGGGTGTCGGACTGCAGCACGAGGTGCTCGAGCGCCCACGTCGCCGCGCCGGCCGCGACGCCCGCGACCAGCGGCGGGAGCAGCACCCGCACCAGCTCGCTCCACAACACCTTCACCAGCGGTCGCGCCAGCGCGACGGTGAGGATGCCGCCCATCATGCCCTCGATCGACACGGCGAGGCCGACGCCGAGCAGCCCGAGGGGCAGCAGCGCGATCAGCCCTCCGATGCCGAGCACGAGGGAGACCGCGGTGGCCCAGTGCAGCCGCTTGCTCGCGCCCGCTCCCTTGATCGACTCGACGCCGATCGCGTTGAGCGCCGTCCCTGGGCCGAATCCGGCCATCGCCGCCACGAAGACGCCGGCCGGCGCCCACTGCGGGCCGAGGAGCACGACGATCGCGGGCCCTCCGGCGGCGACCAGGAACGCGCCGAGCGGGACCGTCGCCGTCCACAGCAGCCGCAGAGCCCGCACGAATCCGCGGCGGAAGCGCACGGCGTCCGAGGAGATGCGCGAGAACGCCGGGAACAGCACGTAGGACGCGACCTGAATGATCGCCTGACCGGGCAGGATCCCGATCCGGCGCCCGTAGCGGTACTGGCCGGCCGTGGCGATGTCGAGGCTGCGCCCGACGATCGACTGCTGCGCGATCTCCCGCGCGTCCTTGGCCAGGTTCTGGACGATCATCGGGAAGGCGTAGCGCGCCATCTCGCGCCAGAGCCGGTAGCTGAAGCGGCCCTTGCCGGGGCGCCAGCCCGCCAGGCCCCACGCGGCGACCAGCGTGGCGATCTGCGACGCATAGAGCCCGATCACCATGCCCCAGACCCCGAGGCCCAGGGCGCAGAGCGTCACGGTGACGACGGCGAAAGAGCCGGCCGTCAGCGGGTCGACGATGAGCCGGCGCTTGAAGTTGAACCGGCGCTGCATGAGCGCCTCGGGCACGTTGAGCAGCGAGTGCACCAGCAGCGTGCCCGACGTCGCGGCGGCGATGAGGGCGACGAGGTGGTCGCCGAAGAACAGCGCCAGCAGCGGAGACGCGGCCAGCGCGGCGGTGGACATGAGCACGCCGGTGACGAGGCTCGCCCAGAACGCCGTGTTGGCGGCGTCCTCGACGTCGGTCTCGCGGTGGATCAGCGCCGCACGCATCCCGCCGTCGGCCATCACGATCATGAAGTTGGCGAAGATCGTGCCGAGCGTGAACGCCCCGATCTCCGCCGGCGAGAGCAGGCGGGCCACGACGACCGTCTGCGCCAGCGAGATCAGCTGGGTGACGAAGAGCATCGAGGCGGAGATCGTCGCCCCGCGCTTGAGGGTCCGGCTGAGCTTGTTCAGTGAGGGATTGTGGCCCGCGTCCCGGGCGCCCTCGTCCGCCGCAGTACCGATCCCGTCACCGGTTCCTGCGGTCGTCGGGGGGCGGCCGTGGCCGTCGGGCGGACCTGTCATGGGGGAGCGGACCGAGGACCGTGGTGGGGGAGCGGAGGCCGATCGCACCGACGGTCCGGCGGCACGACACCGCGATCAGTCTAGGCGCTGAGGGTCCCACGGTCGCACGGCGTATTGCATTGCTCACCCAAGGTGAGAACGTTCCCGAACGATCACACGCCCGGGCGGCGGGCCCCCGACGGTTGCGCCTCGAACAGGCGTCGCCAGGCGCGGCCGATGACCTCCCAGCGATAGTGCTCGTCCACGAGCGAGTGAGCCGCGGTCCGCAGCGCCTCGCGGCGCGCCGGGGCGTCGAGGACCGCGAGCACGGCCGCCGCGAGGTCGTCCGCCTCGTCGGCCACGACGACGTGCGTCCCGTCCACGACGTCGGGCAGTGCCTCGACGCCGAGGGCGGTGGTGACGACCACCAGACCCAGCCCGAAGGCCTCGAGCACCTTGTTCTTCAGTCCGCTGCCCGACCGCATCGGGTTGATCATGATGGGGTAGCGGCGGACGACCGGGCGCAGGTCGTCGACCCAGCCGGTGAGCGTCATGAGCGGCTCGCGGCCGGCGATCTCGACGAGCCAGTCCGGGGCCCCGGCGCCGACGATGCAGAGCTCCACGCCCTCGTGGCGCAGGGTCGGCAACCACACCTGGTGCACGAAGAACCAGAGGGCGTCCCGGTTGGGGCCGAACGTGAGGTTGCCCCAGAACGCGACGCCGCGGCGCTCGCCGGGCTCGCCCAGCGGTCCGGCGAACGCCTCGTCGACGCCGTTGGGGACGACGCCCACGGTGCCGGGGGCGCGCCCGCCCTCCACGGCCCGCGAGTCGGCGCCGCTGATCGTCACCACACGGTCGAAGCGCTGGGCGAAGCGCGATTCGGTGGCGCGCTTCCGGTGGACCTTCAGCCTGTCCTTCCAGCGCCGCAGCCCCTGGGCGGGGGTCGAGCTCCACGCGAGCGAGCGGTGGGTGGTCAGGGCCGTCGAGTCGCACACGTCGAGGGTCACGCGCGGGCCGTGCAGCGTGGCCGCCAGCTCGGCGACGTCGCCGCCGAAGACCACGACGTCGGTGATCCCGCGCTCGTCGACGATCTCCTGCAGGCGGGCGGCGGCCCGGGCGAACTCCGCCGGGTGGAACGCCTCGAGCACGTGGTCGTCGGAGCGGCGCAGGTGCCGGCGCAGGCTCTTGGCCGGCCCGGTGAGCGCGGGCAGCTCCTCGGTGCTCGCGAACAGGTCCTCGGTGCCCGGCAGCCCGGGCCCCGCCGGGCCGAGGGGCTCCATCGGCGCGATCACGAGGTGGGCCTCGCCCGGCAGGTGGGCGCAGAGGTGCGCGACGCGGATGTCGTAGCCGCTCTGGCGCGACTCGAGCCGGCGGGACGTCAGGACCAGGAACGTCACTCGGATCTCCGGGAGGCCGGGCGGAAGCGGTCGAGCCAGTCGGCCGACCACAGCGCCCGCCAGCCCTTCTGCAGGTTCTGCTTGACGGGGTGGACGGCGCCGAGCACGCCCGGCGCGAAACGCAGTCCGGCCAGCACCGCGGCGCTGCGGGCGCTGTGGCGCAGCGCGTACGCCGCGCGGACGTGGCTGCGGGCGGCCTCGAGGTCGCCCTCCCGGAACGCGAACCGTGCGCGGCGGATGTGCTGCTCGTAGCGGACGCGCCGCACGACCCGGTCGAGCGCCTCCTGCGCGTCCGGGTCGCCGGAGCGCTCGACGGCGTTGCGCATCGCGCGCTCGCGCTGGGCCTCGAACCGCTCGATGCGCTCGTTGTCGTTGGGTCTGCTCACCGAGCCGGCCTGCACGCGGAAGCGCCCCAGCCGGTCGGGGATCACCCGGACGTCGTGCCCCTTGACGATCATGCGGAGCCAGAAGTCGAGGTCGTCGACGAGCGGGGTCTCCGAGGTCATGCCGTCGAGCTCGTCCCAGACCTCGTGGCGGATCGCGGCCGTGTAGTACGGGCTGGGCCCGTCGATGACGTCGGCGAGCCGCAGTGGCGCGTGGCCGTCCGGCGTGCCCCGCACCCCCGCGTCGGTGAGGTAGCTGTGCGCGAGGCGCCGCTCGCCGGGATCGACGAACTGGAAGGCGTCGGTGGTCACCGCGGCGACGTCCGGGTCGGCGTCGAGGAGCTCGCCGGTGCGCGCGCAGAACTCCGGCACGACGGCGTCGTCGGAGTTCAGCGGCACGAGGTACCGCCCGGTGGCGAGCGCGGCGGCGGCCATCGTCCCGCCGCTCGCGCCGGCGTTCTCCTGGCGCGTGAAGCGGATCCGCGGGTCGACGAGGTAGGGCTCGATGGCGGCGGCGATCTCGTCGTCCCAGCCGTTGTCGACGACGACCAGCTCCCAATCGGTCCGCGTCTGCGCGAGTACCGACTCGATCGTCCGCGGCAGCGTGTCCGCCGTGCGATAGGCCGTCGTGAGGAAGCTGAACGCCGGGCGCGACGCTCCCGGACCCGCGGACGGGTCCTCCTGCGTCCTGCTCGTCACGATCACCGACCCCCCGGTGGGCTGCACCGCGCGCCTCTCATCTGCCGTCCGCCGGGTCACGGACGGGTGGACGTTCCTGATCAGGCGTCTCTCCAGAAATGTATCGGGCGGCGTCTCCCGCCCCGTCCTGCGCCCCCACCGAGCTGTGGATCCGCGCACCGGGCGTTTGCCCTACCCCGTCGGACGTCTCGTGACCTCGCCGGAACGTGTGCCTTGCGGCCATGCGCGACGAACGGCCAGTCTGCTGCGCCGAGTGGTAAACCAATGAGGCTCAATCAAGCCAGTGTGACGAGTGGTGCGACGAGCGGTGGGTAAAGGGGTTTCGATGGACATGAACGGTCGGCGACGCATCCGGCCCGTCGCGCCCGGACGGGGCCGGCGCGTGGCCGGGGCCGCCCTGGGGTGGGCCGTGCTCGGCCTCGCGGGTGGTGTCGTGGGCGCCCCGTCCGCCGGCGCCGCACCCCCTGCCGTCCCGACCGTCGAGGTCGTCGGCAACCCCGTCTTCGTCGGTGACTACGAGACCGGCGACTTCGGCCAGTGGGGCATCTGCCAGACCGCGACGATCAACTCCGACTGCGCGGGGTTCGGCGGCGACCGGACGATGCGGATCGTCACCGACGACGTGCGCCAGGGCCGCTACGCCGCCCAGTTCGACCTGGCCCCCGGCGACGTCCCCGACTTCGGCGGCGGCGAGCGCGCCGAGGTCCGCTCGGATGCCGAGGGCGCGGTCGTCAAGGAGGGCGACGAGCGCTGGTACCAGTGGTCGATGAAGTTCCCGGCGGACTTCCAGGACCCGACCGGGGTGTGGTTCATCGTCATGCAGTGGCACGCCGGCGACGGTTCGCCACCGCTCGCCATCAACATCAGCAACGAGGGCACCGTCGACATCGGCGGAGATGGGCTCAAGGGCGAGCCGCGGCCGACCATCGGGCCGGTCCGCCGCGGCGAGTGGGTCGATTACACGCTGCACGTGAAGTTCTCCCGCAGCTCCGAGGACGGCTTCGTCGAGGCCTGGGAGAACGAGTCCCAGACCGTGCCGCGCACCGCCCGGGCCTCGATGACCAGCGACTCGAACTACCTCAAGCAGGGCATCTACCGCGACACCGGCCCGGCGACGTCGGTGCGGATCGACGGGCTGCGCGTGACGGCGCCGGGGGTGGCGCTCCCGTGACCCGGCTGCTCGCACCGTTGCTGGCGCTGCTCACCGTCCTCGCCACCGCCGGCACCGCGGTCGCCCTGCCCGATGCCACACCCACCACCCGTGACGTCTACGCCCGACCCTTCGCGTGGGACTCGATCTGGAACCTGCCGCTGGCGCGGAGCGCGCAGTACCAGGCCTATGACCCGCAGATCGGCGACGTGTACCCCGACATCGAGAACATCTCGGTGGACCCCGACGCGCCCGTGCGAACCCTCGACGGCGACCCGGGAGGGTCGGTGCTCGTCGACCCCGAGCTCACCGCCGACGGCAGCTGGAACAACTGCTCGACGCTGCTCGCCGACACCCCGGACCGCGTGACGATCGTGCAGGGCCAGCCGATGACCCTGGAGGCCGGCGGCGACCCGTCCTGGGACCACGGATGGGCGGCACAGTCGCTCACCGGCGCCGGCATCGAGGGCTGCCACGGCGGGTCGGGCATGTCCGGGATCGGCGGCACGATCCGCGAGGGTGAGCTGAGCGGCCCGGAGCCGCTGCGCCACGCGCTGAAGTTCAGCCTGCCATGCACCACCAGCTGCTCGGCGGAGGGCGGTGGCTTCCGCTGGCCCGCGGTCAAGGCCGACTCCGGCTACGAGGGCAAGTACGGCGGCGAGAACCCCGAGGTCCACATGGGGTCGCTGCTCGCGCTGCCGCCCGACACCGACCTCTCCGCCGTCACCGAGCCCGACGTCCGCAAGGTCGCGGAGGCGCTCATGACCTACGGGGGCTACGTCGTCGATGAGACCGGCGGCGCGCCGTCCGGATCGTTCGACGTGCAGTCGACCGCGCTCGACGAGTTCCCCAACATCAGCTCCGCGCAGATGCTGGACCTGCTGACGAAGCTCGCGGTGGTCACGAACAACGCCCCGGAGACCCCCGGCGGCGGAGCGCTCGGCACGCCCCGGCGCGCCGACTGCGCGCCGCCGTTCGCCGACGGTACCGGCGGTGCGCCGCCCGGCTGCTGACGGTCAGCGCCGGCGACGGTCGTCGGACGGGCTCGGCGCCTCGTCCTCGGCCCCGGGGACCTCGACGAGCGGGACCAGGCGGCCCTTGCCCTTGCCCTCGCCCTTGCCGCTGCCGTTGCTCGTGCCGTGGCCCGGGGTGCTGCCGATCGTCTCGGTGGCGGGCGGCCCGTCGGGCGCCTCGGCGCCGGCGCCCCCGGTCTGCGCGCTCAGGGTCCGGGTGGTGTCGCTGCCGTCCGCGGCGTCTGCGTCGGCGGCGGATCGGGCGCTCATGGTCCGGGTCGCCTCGACATCCTCGTCGCTCTCCTCGCCGTTCTCACCGTTCTCGCTCTTCTCGGCGGCCCCGGCCGGTGCAGGTCCGGATGACGGGTGCGAGCGGGTGGCCATGGTCTCGGTCGCCGCCTCGTCGCGCTCGTCGTCGGTGCCGTCGTCGGGTGCGGTGTCCGGGGACGGCGTCGCGCGCGAGGACTTGCGCACGGTGGCCTGCACGCGCGCCTTCGGGGCGGCGGGCACCTCGGCCGTCTCCGGGGCCGGGGTCGGGGGGATCGCCGTGGTCGGGGCGTCGAGGCCGACGCTCTCGAAGCGACGGGCGCGGTCGTCGGCACCCGTGGACGTCGGCGCCGGGGTGGGCCGCGGCGGCCGGGCCGGCGGCGCGACGCGGCGCGGGAGCGCGGGACGCGGGGCCGCCATCGCGGGCCGGAACGGCGAGTAGACCTGCTCGGTCGGGCCGTAGAGGCCGAGGATCGGCAGGACCTCGGTGGGCGCGTCGAGGAACTCGGGCTGGTCGTCGGGGGGCGGACCGGTGGGCCCGCCGGTGTCGCCGTCGCCGTCGCCGTCGCCGTCGCCGTCGTCCCCGTCGTCCCCGTCCCCGCCGCGGCGGCGCAGCACCCCGTCGCGAAGCTCGCGGATGGCGTCGGGGGCCATGAGGTAGAGCAGCCCGCCGAAGATGCCGAGCAGCAGCAGGCCCTCGAGCGCCAGGAAGACCATTCCGATGACGACCGGCTGCTGGTCGGCGTGCACCACCCCGTGCTCGAGGTAGCCGACGACCCCGGCGGCGACCGTGGCCGCCACCAGCGGCGGGGTGAGCACGCGGGCGAGGTCGCCCAACGACACCCCGGCCAGGCGGCGGGCCAGGAGGAGCGCCACGACGCCGCCGACGAGGGAATCGATGGACGCGGCGAGGCCGACGCCGAGCAGGCCGTAGGGCAGCAGCAGGACCAGGCCGCCGATGCCGACGACGATGCTGAGCACGGTGAGCCAATTGATGAGCTGGCTGCGCCCGGCCCCCTTGATCGACTCCATGCCGATCGCGGCCATCGCCACGCCGGGGCCGAAGCCGGCCATGGCGGTGACGAACAGGCCCGCCGGCCGCCACTGCTCGCCCAGCAGCACCACGATCAGCGGCTGCCCGAGGGCGACGAGCACCGCGGCGAACGGGGTGGTGGCCACCCACAGCATGCGCAGCGAGCGCAGCAGCCCGTCGCGGAAGCGCGTCACGTCGACGGCGATGCGGGCGAACGCGGGGAACAGCACGTACGAGGCGACCTGGATGATCGCCTGACCCGGGAGGATCGCGATCCGGCGCCCGTAGCGGTACTGGCCGGCCGAGGCGACGTCGAGGCGGCCGCCGACCAGGGCGGACTGGACGGCCTCGCGGGCCTGGTCGACGACGCTGGAGACGATCAGGGGCCCCGCGTAGCCGGCCATCTCGCGCCAGATGCGGAACACGAAGCGGCCCTTGCCCGGCCGCCAGCCCGCGAGCGCCCAGCAGGCGACGAGCGTGGCGAGCTGCGAGGCGTAGAGGCCGATGACCATGCCCCACACGCCGAACCCGAGCAGGGCGAGCGTGACCGTGACCAGCGCGAAGGTCGATGCGGTGGTCGGGTCGACGATGAGGCGGCGCTTGAAGTTGAACCGCCGCTGCATCAGCGCCTCGGGAACGTTGAGCAACGAGTGGATCAGCAGCGTGCCGCAGGTCGCGGCGCAGATCAGGCCGACGAGCCGGTCGTCGAAGTACAGCGCGAGCAGCGGCGCCGACGCGAGCGCCACGAGCGACATGGCTGTGCCGGTCACCAGGCCGACCCAGAAGACGGTGTTGGCGGCGTCCTCGATCTGGCGGCCGCGCTGGATGAGCGCGGCGCGCATGCCGCCGTCGGTCAGCGTCGTCAGGAAGTTCGCGAAGATCGTGCCGAGCGTGAACGTCCCGATCTCGGCCGGGCTCAGGATGCGGGCGACGACGATCGTCTGCGCCAGCGAGATGACCTGGGTGAAGACCAGCGCGACCGAGGCGAACTTGGCGCCCGAGCGCAGCCGCGAGCCGAGGCCCTCGAGGGAGGGATCGTGCTCGCTGTCGGGGACCTCCGAGGCGCGCGGGTCGTGCGTGTCGGGGTCGCGGACGCCGAGGTGCGTCGTCGCCGCGTCGAGGCCCGCCGTCCCCGCGGGGGTCTGCGGGCCCTCGGCGTCCGGGGGCTGCGGTGGCTGGCTCATGCTTCCGTCGTCGCCGGCGTCCCGCGTGGCACGGGGCCGCGCGAGCCCGGCGCGTCCGCCCGGCCGGGCCCTCCCATCGTAGGCCGGGCTCCGACGGGACTGATCGTGGCTGCTGGGTGCGGCAGCGTCACCGGGACGGCTGGAGACGACGTTCCGGGCCACCGTCCGGGGGGCGCGTGCCGGGCAGCGCGGCCGCCTCGGCGTGAGGGCGGTCGTGCTCGTCCCACCAGGCTCGCTGGTCGTCGCCCGACATGCCGCCCGGCAGGCCGCTGCCGGGCACGCCCGGCCGGGGCCGCACGCCGCGGGCGCGGTGGCGCTCGAGCTGGATCACGACCATGCCGGCGTAGAGGAACGGCACGAACGTGGCGAAGTCGAGCTGCCGGAGGTCGACGGTGAGCCCGTTCACGACCAGTGTGATCATCGCGATCGCGCCGAGCAGCGCCAGCGGCTGGCCGAGGAACTCGTTGGCCGGCAGCTCACGCAGCGCCCGCCACATCAGGTACAGGACGCAGACCACGACCCCGATCCAGAGCAGCGCGCCCGGGATGCCGAGCTCGGCGGCGATGCCGATCTCGTTCTCGTGGGAGATGAGGTTGTAGCCGCGGTTCCACTCCACGTGCTGGGACCACTGCACGTGGTACCAGGTGTTGTAGGCGAGGAACCGCGCGATCCCGACGCCGAGTAGCGGGTGCTCCTGGATGGCCTGCCAGGACGTCGCCATGATGTTGAGGCGGTCGTACACCTCGTAGGACGACCCGACACCGCCGCTCGCGCGATCGGACGAGAAGAACGTCGAGGCGTTGGCCGCCACACCCGCGAGGCCGGCCAGCGCGGACACGACGAAGGGGCGCCGCCAGCCCCGGGCGAACACGATCCCCATCCCGATCGCGACGACCAGGGCCAGCATCGAGACACGGGTGTGGGTCAGGTAGACCGAGTACGCACTCGCGAAGGCCACGCCGTAGAGCGCGAGGCGCACCCAGCGCTTCACCCCGGGGCGCGTCGCCAGGAACACGCAGGCGAGGAAGCCCATGTCGAGGATCAGGCCGTTGACCACGGGCTGGTTGAACACGCCGTTCGCGCGGTTGTCCCAGTTCGGGTCGGTGATGATGTAGCGCGGCCACACCAGCGACTGCGGGCCGTGGAACTGCAGGATGCTGACCCAGGCCGAGTACGCCGAGAACACCACCGTGGCCCAGAGGACGAAGCGCACGCCCCGCTCGTCGTCGGCGACGCCCTTGGCCAGGATGTAGGCCGCGAACGGCACGATCGTGCCGGTGAAGATCCAGCGCCACACGTCCTGGTCGGCGCCGGTCACCGGGTCGATGGGCGGCAGCTCGTGCGGGAGCATCCAGGACAGGATGTTCCAGGCCAGGTAGGCCGCCATCAGCCACTCGACGACGCCGAGCGTCGGTGGCTTCTTCTCGCCGCGCTTGATCGCCAGCGCATAGGAGATGACGAGCAGCCCGAGCGCCGGGGTGAGCATCTCCGTGGAGATGATCTCCTTCTGCGCGAGGCGCCCGAACGACGCGGCGAAGACCACGACGAGCGCGAGCAGCGGGTCGCCCAGGGCCACGAGGCCCACGAGCGCGCCCACCGCGGCGCCCGCGAGGAGGATGCCGACGTCGCTCGGCGCCGTCACCGCGAGGCCCAGCACGATGACGCAGGCCACGCCACCGACCAGCACGTCGGTGCGGGAGGGCGCCTCGCGGCGCCGGGGGAGCAGGCTCATTTCTCCGTGCGCATCGTGACGGTCGGGGCGGACAGCGAGTCGGAGCGCCGGGCGGAGGCCTCCTCCTTGGCGCCGGCCTTGTCGCCGGACGGCGCGGAGGCCCCGGCACCGTTGCCGGCACGGCTGGTGAAGCGCGCGACGCCGATCCGCTTGGCCCCCGCGGGCGAGCCCGGCGAGGAGGGCTTCGCGGACGGCTTCGACGCCGAGCCCGACGGCGAGGGTGCCGAGGGGGTGGGCTTCGGGGTCGGACGGGCGGGCGGGCCCCCGGCCGGTCCGCCCGCCGGGCCGGCGTGCGGGGCGCTCGCGGCCCCGGGCCCACCCGGCCCGGGCTTGGCGGGCTGGCCGCCCACCGGCCCCGACGGCTTCGCGGCCGACGGGCCGGGCCCGTCCGACGCCTCCGCCGGCTTCGCCGGCTTCGGCGGGCCGGGCTGGGCCGAGCCGCCGAGCGACTCGGAGCCACCGGGCTGGGCTCCACCGGGCTGGGCTCCACCGGGCTGGGCTCCACCGGGCTGGCGGGTGTCACCGTTCGGCGGCTCACCGCCGGGCTTCGGCTGCGGGGACGGCTTCCCGCCGGTCTCGCCGGTGCGGCGCACCACGCGGGCCGCCGGACTCAGCGCGGCGTCGAGGCCGGGCTTGCCGCCCTGGCCACCCTGACCCTTCGCCGGGCCACACTGACCCACCGGGGCCTGGCTGCTCTGGGCCTGACCCTGGCCCGCCGCGGGCGAGGGGCTCGGCGAGCGGCCGGGGCCGGCCGGGTTGGGGCGCGCGGCGGGCGAGGGGTCGCCCTTCTCCGGGCCCGTGCCCGGGCGCCCGGTCGGCGCGGAGCCGGCGGCGGGCTTGTCGTCGCGGCGCTTCGGCTCGCCGGCCGGGGAGGCCGTGCCGTTGACGGGGCGGTGCGAGCCGTTGGTGCCGTTCTGGCCGGCCGGGGCAGCCGCACCTGCGGCAGTACCAGCAGCCGCCGCCGCGACCGCCGCGCCGGCCGCGCCGGTCGTGGTGCCGGAGCCGTCACGGTTGAGGGCCTCGCGGGCCTCCTCGAGCTTCTTCGCCGAGATCGGTGCCGTGCGGTCGGCCGGCGGGACGGCCTCGCTGCCGGGACGCGGGCCGGGACCCGCCGGGGCGCCGGCCCCCACGGGCGCGGCGGCCGGGAGCGGGCGACCCGTGGGCGGGCCCGCCGGGAGCCGCACGGGGTTCCAGTTGCGCTCGGACAGGAAGCCGGGGTCGACCATCTGGTTCGGATTGCGAACCAGCACGACGCCGAGAGCGGTGGACCCGGTGCGACCGAGGGCGTCGAGCGCCGAGGTCGCGTCCTTGGCGCGGGTCTCGCCCTCCTCGATCACCAGCAGGGCGCGGTCGGCGACGGTGCAGACGACCTGGCCCTCGACCGACTCGACGGGCGGCGCGTCGATGATGACGAGGTCGGCGAGCGCGGTGCCCTGGGTGACCAGGCGCTGCACGTGGGTCTTGGAGAACAGCGCGAACAGGTCGTCGCGCTTGCTGCCCTGCGGCGCGACGAGCAGGGCGCGGCCGTTGGTGAAGATCTTGCCGTCGACCCGGCTGCCGCCGCGCTCGGCGAGGAAGTCGGCGACGCCGGACATCGTCGCGAGTTCGGAGGGCAGCGGCTCGGCCTCGAGGTCGGTCTGCAGCAGCAGCGTCGACTGGCCCTGCAGGGCACGCAGGCCGGCGAGGGCCACGGCGACGCGGGACTTCGACGCCCGGGTGGTGTAGGGCCCGGTGATCGCGAGCGCGCCCGGGGTGGGCATTCCGTAGGGGTTGGTGAGGCCCATCAGCGAGCGCAGAAGCTGCGCGCGGGCGTCCTCGCCGGAGCGGCGCCGGCCGCCGACGGTCGCGAGCACCGACAGCCCCAGACGGTCGCGGACCTCGTTCGAGGTGACGATGCGGTTCTCGAAGCGGCCGAGCGCGATGGCGAGCAGTGCGCCGAGGAGCAGGCCGCCGACCAGCGCGGCACCGGCGTTGCGGGCGGCGTTGGACGAGTTGGACGCGACACCGGCGTTGAGCTGGAGATCCTGGAGCTGGTTGGTGCCGCTCTGCAGGTTCGTGATCGCGTCCTGGAGCCGGCCGACCTCGTCCGAGTTGTTCTGCGCCCGGGCCGCGTCGAGCTGGCGTGTCAGCTCGGCGATCTGGGCCTGGCTGTTGCCCTGGAGGCCCTCGTTGACGTCGTCGCGCAGCGCCTCGGCCATCCGCGTCGCCGACGTCTGCGCGAGCTCCGGCCGGTCGGCCGTGGCCTCCACGTAGACGATCGGGCTCGAGGCGGCGATACGCGCGTTGAGCGCGACCGAGCTCGGCACCGAGGCGCGCTGGCGCAGCACCTCCTGGGAGGAGGCCTGGTTGAAGTAGTCCGCGTAGCCCTGCGCCAGGACGGTGTCCTGCTCGGGTGCGCGATCCTGGGAGACGATCGTCAGCGCGGCGCGACCGGTGTAGGTCGTCCCCTGCAGCAGGGAGGCCCCCAACGCACCCGCGGCGGCCACGAGGCCGATGACGAGGATCAGCACCCAGCGACGCCGGATGCGGTCCCACTGGATCAGGAGCGGGCTCATTGCGTGCCTTTCGTCCGATCGCCTCCGGCGCGCCGCCCGAGGATGGTGCGCCGGCACATCGTAGTGTGACGGGCTGTTGCTCCAGGCCCGTCTCCAGGCCTGTCCTGCACCTGCACGGCCACCCGGAACGGTAGCGAACAGGGCGTCGAGCCCCGCCCGGCGGGCGTGCTGGTCACGGTGGTCCACGGGACCGCTCGACCGTGAGACGTGCGGCGTCGTCGCAGGTTGTCGTCAGTGCGCGAGCAGGTCGGAGATCATCCGTTCGCAGCAGCGAGCGGTCGTCTCGATGCTGAAGTCCCGTTCGGCGCGCATGCGGGCCGCCTTGCCGAACGCACGGCGCAGCTCGTCGTCGCCGACGAGCTCGCCGAGACGTCGGACCAGTGCGTCGAGATCGCCGGCGGGCACGAGGTGGCCCTCCGCGCCGTCGGCGACGATGTCGGGCAGGCCCCCGACGGCGGACGCGACGATGGGCAGCCCGGCCGCCATCTGCTCGATCACCGACATCGGCACGCCCTCGTGCTTCGAGGGGAGCACGCCGAGATCGGCGCCCGCGAGCAGGCGCGGCACGTCGCGGCGCAGGCCGGTGAACACCACCCGGTCGGCGACCCCGAGCTCCTCGGCGAGCGCCGTCCGCTCCTGCGCCAGCGGCCCCTCGCCGACGACGAGGACCCTGAACCGGGGGTGGTCCGGCGCGAGCCGCGCCAGCGCACGCAGGAGCAGGTCGTGTCCCTTGATCGGAGTGACGCGCGCGACGATGACCGCGACGACGTCGTCCTCGGCGAACCCGAGCTCGGCGCGCACCTCGGCGCGCTGCGCGGGCGTCGGGAGCTCGGGGATGCGGATGCCGTTGGGCACCACGTACTCGGGCACGCGGCGCCACGGGTAGCGGCCCACGCCCTCGTGCTCGTGCAGGTAGGCGCTCTGGCTGGGCACCAGCAGGGCCAGGCCGTCGGTGACCTTCAGCGTCTCGACGACGTAGGGCGGCAGTGCGCGGTCGCCGACGTGGTGCAGGTCCATGTTGTGCACGGCGATGACGTTCGCGGGGACCCCGGCGAGCTTCGCGAACCACGGGCCCAGCACGAGCGGGGCGCGCTGGAAGTGGGGGACGAGGACGACGTCCGGCTTCGTGCGCCGGAAATGGGTCCAGAGCTTCGCGGTGGCACGCAGGTCCTTCCAGCCGTACCGACCGAAGACGGTGACGTCGAAGCCCGAGGCGCGGAAGTCGTCGGCGAGGGTGCCGCCCTCGCGCAGGCACACCAGCTCCGGACGCACCTTGTCCGGGTCGAGGTGCCGGAACATCTCGAGCAGCACCACCTCGGCGCCGCCGACGAGCGCGGCGTTCAGCACGAGGCAGAGGCGGGCGGGTTCGTGGGGGCGGGACCGACGCGGCACGGGGGCGGACCTCTCTACAGCGTGCGGGCGGGCTCGGCGGGCGCGCCGGTGAACGGGTGGCCGAGCAGCCGGACGAAGGCGCGCTGGTAGTCGTCGGCCATCGCGGCGACGGTGTAGTGCGAGAGCGCGCGGTCGCGGCCGGCGGCGCCCAGCGCGGCGGTGCCGGCCGGGTCGTCGATCACGGCGCGCAGGGCCTCGGTCCAGCGCTCGCGGGTCAGGGGGTCGACCATCACGCCGGCGCGCCCCCCGTCGAGCATCTCGGGCACCGCGCCCGACACCGACGCCATCACCGGGACCCCACGCATCATCGCCTCGACCATGACCAGCGGGAACGCCTCGAACCCGCTGGGCACACAGAGGACGTCGATCTGGCCGAAGGCCTCGTCGGGGCCGAACGCGCGGCCGCGCCAGCGAACCTTCCCGGCCAGGTGCGGGGGTGTGCGCGCCTCGAGGTCAGCGCGGTCGGGGCCCTCGCCGAAGATGTCGAGGGTCCAGTCGCCCGGGCGGTCCAGGGCGTCGAGGGCGTCGGCGAGCAGCAGCGGGTTCTTGTACTCCACGATCCGCGTGACCATGCCGAACCGGACCGGGCCGCCCTCCGTGGCGGGCGCGTAGGAGCGCTCGGCCGCGGCGGGGATGCCGTTCGGGGCGATCATCACGGTGTCGGTGAGCGGTTGGAACCGGGTGAGGTCGTCGTGGTGCTGGCGCGCGAGCACGAGCAGCGCGTCCGCGGCGCGCAGCGCCCGGGCCTGGCGGTCGGTGTAGGTGGGCCCCCCGAGCTCGGCCGGGTCGTGGCTCGCGGGCATCCACAGACGCCGCTCGCCGTGCAGGCGGCCCTGCGCGCGCCAGCCGAGGGCGAAGCCGATCTCGGTGTTGGTCACGCCGCTCACGAGGATCGCCTCGTCGGTGGGCACGTCGACCAGCGGCTGCCAGAACGGCTGGAGCAGCAGCCGCACGCGGGGGTCGAGCTCCGCGGTGTAGGGGCCGAGCTTCTGCAGCGCCACGACCGTGACGGGGTGGCCGCGCTCGAGGAGCTCGTTGGCGAGCATCACCCGCTGGCGCTCGGCGCCGCCCAGTTCGAGGCCGTTGGAGATGACGACGACCGCCGGCCGGTCGCCCGCCCGGGCCGCCGCGGCGGTGCGCTCCCGGCGCCGTCGGGCCCGGGAGACGGGCTGCACGCGGTCGAGCAGCGACGCTCCCGCGGCGAACAGGGCGCCGCGGCCGGCGTTGTTGCGGATGCCGAGCCCCATCGTGCGGGCGGCGCGGCGCAGGTCGTCGGGACGCCGGACGGTGCGCTCGTCGGCGGGCACGTCGACGCCGGCCGTGTCCTCGGTGTCGTCGGGCGCCTCCCACCGGGCCTGCGGTTCGGGGTCGTCGACGAGGCGCAGCGTCCACCCGGCGGCGAGCGCGGCGCGCTGCCAGGCCGCCTCCTCGCCGCCGTCGAAGAAGCGCTCGTCGAAGCGCCCGACGGCGTCGTAGGCGTCGCGCGAGACCAACAGGCAGCGGCGCAGCAGGTGCCCGTCGACGCGGTCGGGCGCGGTCGCGTAGAGCTCGCTGACCCGGCGCCCGCGCAGCGAGTCCGACCAGCCGGCGACGTCGACGAGACCGCGCACGATGCTCTGCGGGCGACGCGCCATGTCCCAGGGCCGGCCCTCGCGGTGGGCGTCGAGGACGGTGGGCGAGACCGCGGCGACGCCGGCCTCGGCCAGCACCTCGCGGGCGCGGGCCAGCGGGCCCAGCAGCTCGACGGCGGGGTCCAGGAGCAGCGCGTCGTGCTCGGGCACCTGCGCCATGAGGCGGTTGGTGGCGGTCACCGGCCCGAGGTCGGCGTCCCAGAAGGTCCACGTGACGTCGGGGCGGCGCGCGGCGACCTCGCGGATCGCCGGGGTGGCGGCGTCCCGGTTGTCCCAGACGTGCACCCGGGCGTCGGGCAGCCACTTGTCGACGGCGCCGAGGGCCCGGTCGAGCAGCTCCGCGCGAGCCGGGGAGATGATCAGCACGGCGAGCCCTCGCCGCTCCGTGGTGCCTGCCACCCGCACGTCCTCCTGCGCATTCGGGGCCGCGTCGATCGTGGCACGACGCGACGAGCGCCCCGATCGGGGCACTCCCGTCACCCCCCGCGTCACAGACGACGGGCCATGGAGACGAGCCACTCGCCGTCGAGGTGGCTCATCAACGATTTGGTGGAGCCCAGCAGCGCCAGCGCCGTCGAGTCCTCCGACGCGACCAGCGCCCGTGCCGAGCGGCGCACGACCACGCCCGGCCGCGACAGGACACCGGAGAGCCTCGGCTCGAGCCGGCCCTGGACGACCGCGGCGCCGTCGTCGAAGGCCTGGCGGAACAGGTGGTCGACCACCGGCTCCGGGTCGCTGCCGGTGGCGCACAGCTGCAGCACCTGCGCGACCCCGTGCTCGGGCAGGACGTAGACGAACCAGCCGAGCACCCGGCCGTTCGCCGCCCGCACGAGCCGGGCGACCGGGCGCCCAATCCGGGGCACGGCGGCGACCTCGTCGAGCGCCCACGACAGGAACGCCTCGTCATAGTCCGGGTAGAGCCGCAGCCGTCGCCCGATGCTGCTCATCTGCTCGAGCAGCCCCTCGATCGTCAGCGGCTCGCGGGTGCCCGCGGGCTCGCCCGGCTCGGCCGCGAGCCGTCGGACCCGCGGGGCGAGCGCGTCGATCGGGCGGGCCACGCCGCGAGCGACGCGGCGCACCAACCCCTCCCGCTCCTGCAGGTCCATGAGGGCGCCGACGGCCCGGCCGGGACGCAGGATGCGGTACCAGCCGACCGAGGCGTGCACGAGCTCCTGGCCGCCGAGCTCGCGCCACATCTTCAACGAGTCGTCGTTGGAGCGGTCGGCGAGTGTGAGGTCCTGCGGGCCCGCCATGAGCCGGCGCAGCAGCAGGGCGCCGACGCCCCTCGTGCGCCAGTCCGGGTCGACGACGAGGTTGCTGCTCACCGCGAGCCGGGCGGGGCGCCCGTCGACGCGGAGGCGCCGCGTGCTCGCGCCGATGAACCCGATGATCGACCCCTCGGCGGTCTCGTGGACCAGGGACGGGATGTCCGGGTCGGCCCAAGGATCGTCGAGCAAGGTGCGCTCGAAGTACCGGGCGATCTGGGCCCGGCTGCTGGTGCCGGTGCCCATGACCTGGTCGAAGAGCGCGGCGACGTCGTCGAGGTCTCGCCGCTCGAGGGGCCGGATGCCGCTCACGCCCGCACTCCCGCGACGTCGCGCCACAGGTCGGCCAGCCGTGCCGCCCAGGCGTCAGCGGCGAAGCCGCGGACGTCCTCGCGGGCGCGGGCGCCGATCTCGTGGCGGCCCGCGTCGTCGACGAGGAGCTTGCCCAGCGCCGCGGCGAGGGCGTCGGGGTCGGCGACCGGCACCAGCACGCCGTTCTCTCCGTCGCGGATCAGCGCCGGCAGGCCGCCGACCGGGGTGACGACGGGCGTGACGCCCCACGCCATCGCCTCGAGCACCGACATCGGCAGCCCCTCGGCGTGGCTGGGCAGCAGCAGGACCTGCGCGCGGGCCAGCAGGGCGTCGCGCGCGGCGGCGTCCAGGTAGCCGGACACCTCGATGACGTCGCCGACGCCGGTGTCGCGGACAGCGGCCCGCAGCGGCGCCGGGTCCTCGTGGCCGGCCGCGACGACGCGCAGCCGCTCGCGGGCCTCGGCGGGGAGCAGGTCCACCGCCCGGACGAGGTCGAACACGCCCTTCTTCTCCCGCAGCGCGCCGAGGAAGGCAGCGACGACCGGGCCGTCGTCGGTGCGCTCGGGCACCGACGCCGGCCACTCGACGGGGTTGGTCATCATGACCATCCGCCCGGCCGGGACGCCGAGGCGCTGCGCGTACCCGTCGCGGACGGTCGCGTTGAGCACGATCACGCGGTCGGCCACGAGCAGCCGGCGCACGAGCGCTTGCGCGGGCCGGGGCAGGCCGTCGTACCAGTCGAGGAAGAGCCCGGCGTGGGCGTGCACCACGGTGGCGGCGCCGCGCAGCCTGCCCACAGTGAGGATGACGCCCTTGCGCAGGACACTGGCCTTCTTCGACAGGTTGACGTGCACGACGTCGATCCGCCGCGTCATCAGCGTGCGCACCGCCCCACCGACACCGGCGAGGGTCGCGCGCAGGCGCGTGGCCACGCCGCCCTCGGTGTAGGTCGCGACGACGTGCAGCTCCACGTCGTCGGGGACCCACCGCTCGAGCAGGCGCTGGACGCTGGCCATCCCGCCCTGGGTGCGGGCGGACGGGCCGGCGACGAGGACCTGCAGGCGCCGTGGGGTGCGGGGGGCGGTCATCGCGTCCGGGGTCGGTGGGCCAGGTCGTAGGCCGCGACGAGGGCCTGCTCGGACTGCTTCCACGACAGCGGGCCGGTGACCCGGTCGCGGCCGATCTCGCCCATCCGCCGCCGGCGCTCAGGGTCGTCGAGCAGCTCCGAGATCAGCGCGGCGAACTCGGTCTCGTCGTTGTCGCGCGCGTACACGGCAGCCTCGTCGGCCGAGACCCGCGACTCGCGCAGGTCGAACGACACGACCGGGATGCCCATCGCCATGTACTCCACGATCTTGTTCATCGTGGACAGGTCGTTGAGCGGGTTGCGCGGGTCGGGCGCGAGGCCCACCGACGCCGCCGAGAGGTACCGCAGGATGTCCGGGGTGTGCGTCCAGCCGGTGAAGGTGGTGCAGTCGGACAGCCCCAGCGCATCGGCCAGCGCCCTGACGTCGTCGAGGGCGTCGCCATCGCCCATGAACACCGCGTGCCAGTCGTCGCGGTGCTCCGCGCGCAGGTGGGCCAGCGCGCGCACCGCGTAGTCGACGCCGTCCTGCGGGCCCATCACGCCGAGGTAGGCGAGCAGGTGCTTCTTGCCCTGGCGCAGCGCCGGCTCGACGGGGACCTCGTGGAAGCGCTCGCCCGCGGGGGCGCTGCGCACGGTGAACGTGCGCTCCGGACGGACCCGTCCGCGCCGCACCGCGAGCTGCCGGTAGCTCTCGTTCGTGGAGACGACGACGTCGGCGGTGCGGTAGGTGAGGAACTCGACGAGCCGCATCGCCCAGTAGAGGGCGTCGCGCTTCGGGCGGAAGCGCGAGAGATAGAGCTCGGGGATCAGGTCGTGCTGGTCGAACACGACGCGGGTGCCACCGAGCCGCAGCACCAACGCGATGACGAACAACAGGTCCGGCGGATTGCACAGGTGCACGATGTCGATCGGCCCGCGGCGCCGGACGTGCCGCAGCGCCCGGTAGGTGCGCCAGAGCGCCTGGCCGTACTCACGGACGTAGCCCGCAGGACCGCCGGAAGCGGCGTCCAGCGGGTAGCGCTGGATGTGGACCCCGTCGATGACGGCCTCGGGCTCGGTGTCGCGCTCGTCGCCGCGGGGGCAGATGACCTCGACGTCCCAGCCGTGGTCGCGCAGGGTCATGCACTCTTGCCACACCCGTCGGTCGGCCGGGACCGAGAGGTTCTCGACCAGGATCAGGGCCCTACCCGTCACGGCGCTCCTCTCCGTGGTTTCCCCCGACAGGCCCCCGCCGGACGTCGTGCTCACCGAGCTCCATCACCTGGTCCTCACAGTCGTCAGGGGCCACCGACGGGCATCGGCAGGGTCGCTTTCCGAAGCTATCAGCGCCCGGAAAGGCCGCTTCGGGCCGCTCCCTACCCCTCTCCCAGGACGTTCGGGGCCCCTCCACGTTGCCCCTGCGGGGGGCTCCGGGAACGTGACGGCGGCCCGCCTACGATCCGCGGGTATGAGCCGTCGGCTGCTCGTCCTGGGTTGGCACAACATCGACCCGACGCCGTACGCGCCGGCCCCGCCGGGCAGCGGGCGCGAGGGATTCGCCCGGCAACTCGCGCTGCTGGACCGGATCGCCACGGTGGTCCCGTTGGGCGAGGCCGTCGACACCCTCGCCGCGGGCGGATCGCTGCCGCCGAGGGCGGTCGCGCTGACCTTCGACGACGGCTACGCCGACTGGCTCGAGGCGGCGGTCCCCGCGCTCGACCGCCAGGGCGTGCACGGGACGTTCTTCCTGGTCTCGGACATCCTGTCCCGCCGTGTCGGCGCCTGGTGGGAGGACCTCGCCGAGGCCTTCGACCGCGCCGAGGTGCCCCACCTCGAGTGGGCCGGGCGCATCCACGACCTGTCGACGCCGCAGGCTCGACACGCCACCCAGGAGGCGCTGAAGGGTGAGCTCAAGCTCGTCGACCGGGTCACCCGCGTCGCCGCCGTCGATGCCATCGCGGGGCGGATCGCGCCCTCGGCGCCGGCCTCCCCCTCGCTCTTCCTCGACTGGGACGGCGCCCGCGCGCTGGCCGCCTCCGGGCACGGGATCGGCTCCCACACGGTGACCCACCCGATCCTCGCCCGCGAGGAGGTCGCGACCCAGGAGGCCGAGCTCAGCGAGTCCCGCCGGGCTCTCGAGGACGGGCTCGGACAGGCCGTCGACCTGCTCGCCTACCCCAACGGCAACAAGGGTGACTACGACGAGCGGACCATGGAGCTCGCCGAGCGGGCGGGCTACCGCGCCGCCATCACCACCCGGGCGGGGCTCGCGGGCCCCGACGCCTCGCCGTACGCGATGCGTCGCGTCCTCGTCACGCCGCACACCGATCTCGGCGAGCTCGTCGGGAAGGTCGGGCGCAAGTCGTCGAAGCTCGCTGGCGCGGTCGTGCGCCGCGGCGCCCGGCTGGCCTCGTCGGTCGCGGACCGGGCGCGGCGGTAGGGCTCAGCCGGCCGGCACCGTCCGGGCCGCCCACGCCGAGGCGACGATGTCGTCGAGGTCGTGGCGGGCGCGCCAGCCGAGCCGGTCGGCGATCCGGGAGACGTCGGCGACGACCGACGCCGGGTCGCCCGGGCGCCGCGCCGCGATCACCGGGTCGACGCGGCTGCCGGCGATCCGCGCGACGGTGGCCATCACCTCGAGCACCGAGAAGCCCCGTCCGACGCCGACGTTGAGCGTCTCGGCACCCGGGGCGTCGAGCAGCGCGGTGGCGGC
The DNA here is from genome assembly GCF_028737205.1 of Actinomycetospora lutea. GTDB lineage: Bacteria > Actinomycetota > Actinomycetes > Mycobacteriales > Pseudonocardiaceae > Actinomycetospora > Actinomycetospora lutea. Next base: position 79,746 of record NZ_JAQZAL010000019.1, read on the forward strand.
GACGTGGGCGTCGGCGAGGTCGTCGACGTGGACGAAGTCGCGCACGCAGCTGCCGTCGGGGGTGTCGTAGTCGGTGCCGAACACGGTCGGCGGGCTCCCGTGCGCGACGGCGTCGAGGGCGATCGGCACGAGGTTGGCCTGGCCGCGGTCGGCGAGCCGCGCGTCGCGGGCGCCGGCGACGTTGAAGTAGCGCAGGGCGACGTAGCGCAGGCCGGTGGCGCGGTGGACGTCGGCGAGCAGCCACTCGCCGGCGAGCTTGGTGGTGCCGTAGGGGTTCACCGGCTCGCACGGGTCGTCCTCGCCGACCGCGCTGCCGGCCGTCGCCCCGTAGACCGCGGCGCTCGACGAGTAGACGAACCGCCCCACCCCGGCCCGGTCGCAGGCGGCGAGCACGCTGCGCAGGCCCTCGACGTTCTCGCGCCAGTAGTACAGCGGCCGCGCCACCGACTCGGGCACGCTCTTGCGGGCCGCGAAGTGCATGACGCCGTCGAGCCCGTGGTCGGTCAGCGCGGCGGCGACCGCGTCCTCGTCGAGCACGCTCGCGCGCACGAGCGGGACGTCCTCGTCGACGCGCTCGGCGAGCCCCGTGGAGAGGTCGTCGAGCACCACCACGGCGTCGCCGCGGGCCCGCAGCGCCCGCACCGTGTGCGCGCCGATGTACCCGGCCCCGCCGGTGACGAGCCAGCGTCCCCCCGCCGTCGTCACGTCAGGCGCCTCGGTGCCGCCGAGGCCCGCAGGGCCGGCGCGACCGGACGGCCCTCGAGCACCGCCTCGGGCCCGTCGGAGAGCGCCTTCTCGTAGGCGGGCAGCGCGCCCGCGACCGCGGCGACGGTCTGCTCGACGTCGGCGTCGGTGTGCGCCGCGGAGATGACGAACGACTGCCCGAGCACGCCGCGGCGCAGGAGCTCGCCGAGGAACACCGTGCGCATCGGCTGCGACGGACGTCCCTCGGCGTCGCGCGTGCGGAAGACGAGGCACGCCGGGTGCCCGACGACGTCGACGAACTCGGTGAGCCCGGCGGCGGCGACGACCTCGTTGCACGCCTCGGCGAGCTTGGTGCCCTGGCGGCGCATCGTGGCGACCGGGTCCTCGCGGCGGTAGGCCTCGACGACCGCGCGGAACGCGGTGAGGCCCACGGTCTCGGGGCCGTGGGTGGTGGAGAGCAGGAAGACGCGGTCGGCGTCGGTGCGCAGCCCGCCGAGCTCCATCAGCTCCCGGCGGCCCGCGAGCGCCGAGACCGGGAAGCCGTTGCCCATCGCCTTGCCCCAGGTCGACAGGTCCGGCGTGACGCCGTAGACCGCCTGCGCGCCGTGCGCCGACCAGCGGAACCCGGTGATCATCTCGTCGAACACCAGCACCGCGCCCTGCGCCGTGCACAGCTCGCGCACGCCCTCGAGGAAGCCGGGGGCCGGGTCGTGCAGCGCCGTCGCCGCCTCCATGAACACCGCGGCGATGCGGCCCGGGTGCGCGTCGAAGAGGGCGCGCAGGGAGGCGAGGTCGTTGTAGACGAAGCCGACGGTGCCCACGCGGGTGGTCGCGGGGATGCCGGCGTTCATCGGGGTGTTGCCGATGAACCAGTCGTCGGTGGAGAAGAAGGGCTGGTCGGCGACGGCGACCATGTCCCGCCCGGTGGCCGCGCGCGCGAGCTTGAGGGCGGCGGTGGTCGCGTCGGAGCCGTTCTTCGCGAACTTCACCATGTCGGCGCCGGAGACCAGGCCGAGGAAGTCCTCGGCGGCGTCCACCTCGAGGCGGCTCGGGCGGGAGAAGTTCAGCCCGCGGTCGAGGACCTCGCGGACCGCGGCGGTCACCGGCTCGTAGCCGTGCCCGAGCGTGACCGAGCGCAGGCCCATGCCGTACTCGACGAACTCGTTGCCGTCGACGTCCCACACCCGCGCCCCGCGGCCGTGCTCGATGACCGGCGTCATCGTCTCGGGGTACTGGTCGGAACCGCGCGCGTAGGTGTGCGCGCCGCCCGGCACGAGATCGTGCAGCCGGGCCTGGAGGCGGGCGGACTCGCTGAAGTCCGGCTGGGTGCGCGACGACGACGGGGACACGGACGTCATGGGCCTCAGCTTCCCTGGTCCACGGGTGACGGTGGTGTCCAGGGTGACGAAGCCGTTGCTCCGCGCGGGAGCACCGTCCCCCCGGACAGGGTGTGTCGCCATCCTCCGCTCCGCGGGGTCACGAGCGGGCACCGGCCCGCCACCCCGACGGCCGAGCGCCCGTCCCCCGGTCCAGAACGGGCATCTCCGACGTCCACACTGGTCCGCATGGCAGCACCGGTCGCACCTTCCGGAGCAGCAGAACCCGGTCCGTCCGGGCGTCACGCGCGCCGCGACGACGATCACCCCCCGCCGGTGGCCCGGCGCTCGCCGCGCCGCTCGCGCGCCGTGCCGCTGCGGCGGGTGCCCTGGCCCGTCGCCGCCGACCCCGACGCGGTGACCGCCACCGTCACCGCGGGGCCGGCGCTCCCGCCGCGGCACCGGGCGCCGTCGACCGCGACCACCGTCCTGCCCGGCTCGCCCGCGGCGCCGACCGCGCAGGCCGGTGTGCCCGGCCTCCGGCCGGCGCCACCACCGCCGGGTCCGCCCGGGTCCGTGCCGTCGGCCGGTGCGCCCGGGCTCGCCCCGCCGCCGACCGTCCCGCCGCCGATCGTCCCGCCGCCGATCGTCCCGCCGCCGATCGTCCCGCCGCCGCCAGTCCCGCCGGTGCGCCGGGCACCGATCCCCCGCGAGCGCGTGCCCGGCACACCGATCGTCGACCGACGCCCCGTCTGGGGCCCGCCGCAGCCCGCGCGCTGACGGGCGGTGTTCTCCGCTGCGGCCCGGGCACCGCGTGATCGCGCGGCAGCTGGCAGAGTCGCGGCGGTGGGCACGTTCGACCCGTCCCGGGCGGTCACCCGGCTCGTGCCCGCGATGCACCGCGACGGGCCCTACCGCCCGCCCCAGGGGTCCGAGCTCGCCGCGCTCGACGCGCTGGCCGACGCGCTCGCCCGCGGGCACGGCGACGCCGCGGTCGAGGCCGGTGCCCGCCTGGGGCTCGCGACGACACGCGCCGACGGCCGTCTGCTGCTCGCGTCCGACCCGCGCGCCGAGCGGGCGTGGCTGGTGATCGTGCTGGGGTGTGCGCCGCACGCGGTGGTGCAGGTCCCGCACCCCAACGCCGACCTCGCCACCGAGCACGTCGGGCTCGCCCTCGCCGAGCGCCGCCCGGGCGTGCTCTACCTACAGGCGGGTGCGCACCGCGTCGCCGCCGCGCCCCCGGAGGCCCGCGAGCGCGCCGACTGCCCCGCCGACGTGGCCGCCCGCGAGGACGCGCCGTTCTCCCGCGTCGCGGCGGCCCTCGTCGACCGGGGCCTGCCGCAGATCCAGCTCCACGGGTTCGCCGACCGCGCGGGCGTCGACGTCGTGCTCTCGCCGGGCGCGGCGGGGGAGGGCGCGCTGCTGGCGGCCGTGCGGGACCGGCTCGCCGACGCCGGTGAACGGGTGGGCGAGGGTGACGACGAGCGCTGGGGCGACCTGCTGGGCCGGCGCAACGTGCAGGGCCGGGCGGCGGCGCGTGCGGGGACGGCGTTCGTGCACCTCGAGCTGTCGCGCTCGCTGCGCCGGGACGCCGGCCGCCGCGAGGCCGTGGCGGCGGCGCTGGACAAGGCGCTGGAGGAGATCTAGGGGTACAGCGCCCGTACCTGCTCCGGCTCCGGTCCGCCCGGCTCGAGCAGCACCACGGCGTCGTCGAACCCCGCCTCGGCGTAGCGCTGCAGCGCGGCGCGCGTCTCCCCGGGGTCGGTGACCGGGACGGCGCACACGACCGCCCGTCCGCCGCCGGCGGCGCGGAAGCGGCCGTGGGCCTCGACGATCTCGTCCGGCGTGCGCCGGTGGCCCGACGCGAGCCAGCCGTCGAACTCCCGGGCGGCGCGCTCGACGCTGGCGCCCCAGGAGCCGAGCAGGAGCGGCGGGACCGGGCCGCTCCCGGCGAGCAGCGCGCGCAGTCGCGGGACCTGCTCGCGGAACGTGCGGAAGCGCGCGGTGTGGTCGCGGTCGAGGAGCGCGAAGTCGGCCTCGGTCGAACACGGGCTGACGCCGAGGGTCAGGCGGTCGCCGGCGACGGAGGCGAGGGAGAGGACCCGGTGGGCGAGCTCGGCGGGGTGGTGCAGCGGCACCTGCACGGTGGCGGTGCCCAGCTCGACCTCGTCGGTCACCGCGGCCGCGGTCGCCAGCGCCACGAACGGATCCGGCACCAGCGAGCCGCGACCGATGACCTCCGGGGACCACAGGCTCTCGAAGCCCGCGCCAACGAGCCGCCGCGCCCACCCGGCCACCGCGTACGGCGGCCCCGGGGAGAGGTGCACGAGCGTCGCCCCGAGGCGCACGACGTCCTCCTCCATCGGCGTGTCGCGCAGCCAGGATGTGGCGATCCTGGCGTCAGACGCCAGGGATGCCGCATCGCTCGAACGAACGCACGGGGCCGGCCGGGAGGGATTCCCGACCGGCCCCGTGGCGTGCGAGGAGCGTCAGCGCTTGATGCGGAAGATGCCCCAGGCGAGCTGGCCGCTCTTTCCGCCGTTCACCCAGTTCTTCAGGCCCGTCTTCATGTTCGAGACGTACTCGTCGGAGATCGCACCCTTGAACTTCGGCTCCGCGGCCTCGAGCTCGGACAGCACGCGCCCGTAGTGGGTCGTGAGCTGCTCGGTGTGGTCCTCGAACTCGACCGACGAGTAGCCGCGCTTCGTGAACTCCTGGCGGTAGAAGCCCGGCGACCCGAGGGTGTCGAGGTGCAGGCGCGCGAGGATCGGCGTCAGCGCCGCGGTGTCGGCACCGTCGGCGGCCATCGGGTCGGTGAACACGACCTGGCCGCCGGGCACGAGCACCCGGTCGATCTCCTCGACGACCTGGCCGCGCTCGCCGGAGTGGAGGAACGCGTCCTGCGACCACACGAGGTCGTAGAAGTTGTCCTGCACCGGCATGCTCTCGAACGACCCGTCGACGACGTCGACGAGGTGGTCGAGGCCCTGAGCCCGGTTCTTCTCGCGGTTGCGCTCGTTCTCGACCTCGGAGAGGTTCAGGCAGGTCACGCGGCAGCCGTACTTCTTGGCCAGCCAGCGGGCCGACCCGCCGTAGCCCGCACCCATGTCGAGCACGCGCGTCTCCGCGGTGATGCCCATGCCCTCGGCCATGCGCTCGACGGTGCGCTGCGAGGCCGGCGCGATCGCCTCGTCGGGGCTGTCGTACAGCCCGACGTGGATGTCCTCGCCGCCCCAGACCTCGTGGTAGAAGGTGTCGGCGTCGGTCGAGTTGTAGTAGTCGCGCGCGGTGTGGACCGCGGTCGAGTAGCTCTCGGTCAATTCGTCATCCGGTCGGTAGGTCTTCTCCGCGACGTGGATCCAGAAGTCCGGGCTCTCGGTCCCGTAGGTCTCCTGGAAGTCGCCGTACGAGTCGATCTTCTGGAACCCGACCTCGCGCATGAGCCGGCGCACGTAGTCCTTGCGCAGCGGGAACATGTTGAGGTGGTACACGGAACCGTCGTCGTGGAACGTGTACCGGAAACGGGCGAGCCCGTCGTCGACGTACTCGGGCTCCGCGGTGACGGTGTCGCCGCAGTAGAAGTACTTGTGCTTCGACGAGAACCCGTTGTCGAGGATCTCGTCGTAGTTGCGCTGATCGAGGATCAGCACGCCGTCGTGCTTCAGCATCGCGTAGAACTCGGCGAGGGCCTTGCGGCGGTCACGCTCGTTGAACAGGTGCGTGAACGAATTGCCGAGGCAGATGATCGCGTCGTACTCACCGTGGACGTCGCGGTTGAGCCAGCGCCAGTCGGCCTGGACCACGCGCAGCACGTGCCCGTGCTGGCGGCCGTTCTCGAAGGCCTTGGCGAGCATCTCCGCGCTGCCGTCGGCGGAGACCGTCTCGAAACCGGCCTTGAGGAGCTGGACGGAGTTGAACCCGGTACCGGTGGCGACGTCGAGCACCTTCTCGACCCCACGGGCGCTCAGCTGGTCGATGAAGAACGAACCCTCGCTGGCGGCGCGTCCCTCCCAGCCGATGTAGTCGTCCCACTTGTCCACGAACCCCTTGACGTACTCCTCCTGGTAGTGGTTCGTGTCGCGGACCTCGTTGGGGTTCTCGCCGAACTCCTGATGAACATCGGCCTCGGTGTACGTGTCGTCGAGGCCAGCCGCGGTGTCGGGGCTCCGGTCTGCGGCTGCGGTCATGTGTCCTCCGGACGTCGTGGACGCTTCCGGGGAGTCGACGCTAGGCAGCCGTGGGCCGTCCCGGAACCCGCCCTGAGTTCGTACGGTCGACAGAATCGATACAGTGCGGCCCCCGCTGCCTCGGCCGATCAACGCCATCGGCGCTGCTCCGACCGGGTGTGCGCGCACGGGGACCTCCGTGACCACATCGTGCTGTGATGGCAGCCACGTTTCTCCGGGAATGCGCAACCGCGGCGTCCGGCGACACCGTGTCACCGTCCGGCTACCCGGTCGGCTCGACGATCACCGTCCGGTTCGCGCTCGCCGGACCCGGCAGCTGGCGCCCGTCCGGGCCGACGTCGTCCACGTAGCCGGGGAACTGGCTGCCCACCCCGCGGGTGCTGATCCGGTCGGCGGGCGCCCCGAGCTCGACCAGCAGCGCCTTCACCGCGTCGGCCCGGCGGGTGGACAGATCGACCTGGCCCTGGGGCGTGCCCGCCCGCGCACTCGTGCCGGTGAGGGCGAGACGCCGCGTCGGCGATTCCTGCAGGAACTGCGCGAACGGCAGCAGGACGCCGCGCGCCGCATTCCGGTCGCGGAACTCCGCGGTGTCGGGCCGGAACCCCACGGAATTGTCGTCGGGCAGCGCGGTGGTCCGGCCCGGCGTGATCGTCGGCGGCGGCGGGACGTCGACGAGGCTCACCGACGGGACGTCGCTCGGGGCGTCGCCGCCCCGCGGCTCGTCGACCACCGCGATGCAGGAGGCGCCGCCGGCCTCGGCGATCGCGGTCCAGAGCCCCACGAGCGACGAGCGCTGGGCGGGGCTCAGCGCGGCCTGGGGCTCCGCGACGTCACCGAGGCCCGCGAGCACGACGGTGACGCCCTGCAGCCCCGGCAGCGCGTTGTTCGCCCGCAGCGCCTCGACGGTCTCGGCGGGCGGGGCGTCGAGGAGGCCGCGCTGGCGGAAGTCCACCGGGGCGACGGTGGAGAGCCCGGAGTCGACGAGCACGACGGTGCCGGGGCGGTTGCCCTGCCCCCCTGTTCCGGCGGACCGTCCCGCGAGGTCGAGCGCGGACAGCACGTCGGCCTCGGGAGCCTGCGCGCGGACCCCGGTCAGGGCCTCGCCGAAGCCGCTGAGGAACTGGTTGCGGTCGTCCTCGGCGGCGATGCCGTTGCCGGCGTCGCTGGAGTAGGTGTCGCTGCCCGCCGAGGTGGGCCGCCCGTCGAGGTTGATCAGCGTGATGCGGGGCCGGACGTCCTGGTCGACCGCGCGCGTCAGCACCGACACGGTGGCGTCCTGCACGGCCTGCGGCAGGCCGGGCTCGGGGGAGTTCGCGCGGCCCGACACCGCGAACGCCATCGGGCCGACGGGCACCGGGCACGACAGGGCGCCGCCACCCCCGCCCGAGAACCCGCCGCCGCCCTCGTCACCGCTCGAACAGCCCGCGAGCAGCGCCCCTCCGCACGACAGGGCGAACACCAAGGGCAGGACGGCCCGCCGGTGGATCAACGAGGGTCTCCGTTCGGGGTGGGTTCGGCGGTCGTGAACGCGGGGACGTCGGCGCGCATCCCGGGCGGCGCCTCCTCGCCGGGCACCACCTCGCTCGCCGGGGTGAACAGCGGGAAGGGCGAGGAGCCGGTGAGGCCGTCGGTGACCGACGGGTCGGCCTTCTTCGACGCCATGAGGGTGCGCGCGTAGTTCTGCAGCTCGAGCATCTCGGCGGTCACCTGCTGGCGGGCCGCGCGCCAGCGCTGGTCCTCGCGGGCGCGCTCGTTCTCCTGCTGGCGCAGGGCCTCGCGGGCGCGCTCGAGCTCGGCGCGGCTGGCCCGCTCGCGCTCGGTGGCCTCGCGCATCCGGCGCTCGGCGCGGCGCAGGGCGCTCGCGACGGGGTTGAACGACACGAACGTCGCGATCATCGCCGCCATCCCGCTCGCGAGGAACAGCGCGCCGAACAGCAGGGCGGGCAGCAGGGCGGTGAGCTCCACGTCCCCGAGCCCGCCCGACGAGCCGCCGAGGCCGCCGCCGGAGCCGCCGGACCCGAACCCGCCGCCCCCGGAGCCGCCGGAGCCGAACCCGCCGCCCCCGGAGCCGCCGGAGCCGAAGCCGCCCGACGAGCTGCTGCTGGGCGTCATGAGCCGCGTGTAGAACGCCGCGGCGCCGAGCGCGAGCCAGGTGACCGCGGCGAGCACGGTGAGGACGAGCGATGCGCGCGGGTCGCCGCAGCGGCGCCGCGCGAGCCCCTGCCCGACGAGGTGGGCGAGGCCGACCGCGGCCGCCGCGAACCCCACGGTGCCGACGGCGATGAGCAGCGGCGAGCCGCGGAAGACCCGGGCCAGCACGACGTAGAAGGCCGCGATGTCGCCGCCGATCGCCAGCAGCACGATCACGAGCGCGAGGTGGTCCTCGCGCGATCGGTTGATCATGAGCGTGGCGTCCCGGTAGGTGCGGGGGCGCACGCCGCCGTCGCGGCTCATCGGCGGTCCTCCCGGGGGAGCGGGCCGGTCGGCGGGTCGGCCGGGGGCACGGTGGATGGCGCGGCGGATGGCGCGGTGGGTGGGGCGGCAGGAGGTGCGGCGGGCGACCCGTCGTCGACCGGCTCGCCGAGACGCTCCCGGGCCTCGGCATAGTCCCGGCGGGCGATCTCGAGGGCGCGGCGGTCGCGCTCGTGGGCGGCCTCGGCCTCGGCGAGCTGCTGGCGCGCGCCGCCGACGAGGCGGTCGATGACGGCGTGGTGGTCGGCGTGCTGGGAGTCGACGCGGGCGAGCCAGCCCGACGCGATCGAGGCGATGAGCGGGTCGAGCGCCCGCCCGCTGCCCTCGTCGACGCCGTCGAGCATGCCCTCCACCAGCGACCGGACCCGCCCGCGCGCCGCGGAGACGTCCGGCGTCGGCTGGTTCGGATAGGGCATGGGGCCGACGCGGTCGGCGGCGTAGACCTGTGCGAACCGGTGCTCCTCGGGCGTCGCCGCCCCGCCGGGGATCGCCGTGATGCTGGACAGACGGCCCCCCGAGGTGCCGGTCGGCGTCGGCGGCCGGGCGCCCTCGGGGCGGCGCCGGGGCCAGAACCTGCGGGCCATGGCTACTCCTGTCCGGGCGGGGGGCCGGCGACGGTGGACCGGGGTGTCGGCATGCCTGTCGGTGGCGAGACGGGTCCCGTTTCCGGCGTCCCCGGGTCGGCGTCCTCGGCCGCGGCGACCCAGCCGGGCACGACCGGGTGCTGGGCCACGAGCGCCGGGCCGATCCGGTCGCCCGCGGGGTGGTGGCGCACGAGGTGGCGCTCGTAGGCGCTGACGCGGCGCATGACCTGCGCGTGCAGCCGGCGGATGCGGGTGGCCCCGACGAGCTCGCAGGAGCGGATCGTGCTGCCCAGCCGGGCGTACTCCGTGCGCATCTGCGTGAGCTGGGCGTGCAGGCGCGCCGCCTCGTCGACCAGGGGGCGCCGCCGTGCCTCGTGCTCGCGGGCGCGGCGTGCGGCGACGACGTCGGCGGCCGTGTGGGTCTCGCCGCCGCGGCGCACGGCGAGCGCCTCGGCGTCGAGCAGCACGGGGATCGCGTCGAGGCCGGCCCGCGCCCGGGCGAGCGCGTCCTCGGTGGCGGGCAGGCGCACGGCGATGGTCGCGCGGGTCTCGTGCAGCGGGGCGACCTCGAGGTCGAGGCGCAGCCGCTCGCGGTGGACGCGGGCGAGGAAGTCCTGGTGGAGTTCCTCGAGCGCCGGCGTCCCCGCCGGCCGCCCGGGCTCGAGGCTGGGCAGCCCGGCGCGACCGTCGGCGCGCGCCTGCCACCAGTCGCCCCAGCGCGCCAGCAGGCCGTACGGGGGCAGGGGCGCCGCGGTCGCTCCGCGCGAGGGTCCCGCCGAGCGGCGGGGTCCCGGCGTCTCCGAGGTCATGGGGTGGGCCGTTCCACCTGGCGGGTTCCTCCTGCATCGCCCCGTGCTGCATCGCCCGGTGGGGTGACGGGCGCCGCCGACGAGTCTAGGCCGAGACCCCCCGAGCGCCGGTCGCGGCGATCGGCACCCGGACCGGAACCGGGCGCCGTGGAGCACCGCGCGGCCGTCGCGGCGATCACGGCGGGAACCGGGCCGGGGCCCGCGACGACCAGCACGACGTGGTCAGCCGAACAGCCCCCACCGAGGCCTTCCCCGCGGCGCGGGAGGACGATCGGGCCGTGGACACGCGGGTCGCCGAGGGGGTGGACGAGCCCGTCGCCGAGGCGGCCGCTCCCGCGCGGGGTGTCGGCGCCGTCCTGCTCGCCGGGGGCCTGGTCGGCGCGGTCGTCTCGCTGCTCCTGCTGCGCGACGAGCTCGCGCTGCTCGCCGACCCGACGTTCGTGCCCTCGTGCAGCGTCGACCCGGTGCTGTCCTGCGGCACGATCATGAAGACCTGGCAGGCGTCGCTGCTCGGGTTCCCCAACCCGGTGATCGGCCTCGTGACCTTCCCGGTCGCCGCGGCCCTGGGCGCGCTCGTGCTCGGCGGGGTCGCGCTGCCCCGGTGGACGTGGTGGGGCCTGCAGGCGGGCACGACGCTGGGCCTGCTGTTCGTGCACTGGCTGATCGTCCAGAGCCTCGCGGTGATCCACGCCCTGTGCCCGTGGTGCATGGTCGCGTGGGTCGCGGTGATCGGCATGTTCTGGGCCGTCACCGTGGCCACCCTGCGCGCCGGGCACCTCGGCGGCGCCCCGGCGCCGCTGCGCGGGCACGGTTGGGGGCTCGCGGCCTGGTACCTCGCGATCGTCGTCGCGATCGTCGCGACGTTCCCCGCGTGGGCCGCGGGGCTGGTGGGCCGGTGAGCGCTCCCGCCGCGTCGGTCCTGGATCTGGACATCGGCGGCATGACGTGTGCCGCCTGCGCGGCGCGGATCGAGCGCCGGCTCAACCGGATCGACGGCGTCGCCGCCACCGTCGACCTCGCGGGGGACAGCGCGCGCGTCGTCATCGACTCGCCGGACGTCACGACGGCGACCGTCGTCGACACCGTCGCGACGCTGGGGTACTCGGCGCGGCCCACCCGGCCCGAGGTCGTCGAGGCCGACGACGACGCCGATCTGCGCGACCTCTGGCGCCGCCTGGTCGTCGCGGCGGCGCTGTTCCTGCCCGTGGCCGACCTCGCGCTCGTGATGACCGCGGTGCCCTCGCTGCGGTTCCCGGGCTGGGAGTGGCTGCTCGCGGTGCTCGCGGCGCCGGTCGTGGGGTGGTCGGCGTGGCCGCTGCACCGCCGGGCGCTCGCGGGCCTGCGCCACGGCACGACGTCGATGGACACGCTGGTCTCGCTCGGGATCGTCGCGGCGACCGTGTGGTCGTGCGGCGCCCTGCTCGGCGGGGCCGCGCCCGCGCCGGCGGCGAGCACGTGGGAGCTGCTGCTGCACCCGGCGGGACCCGTGTACCTCGAGGTCGCGGCCGGGGTGACGACGTTCGTGCTCGCCGGGCGCTACGTCGAGCGCCGCGCGCGCCGGGCCTCGGGGGACGCGCTGGCGGCGCTGGCGCGGCTCGCGGCGCGCGACGTGGCGGTGCTCTGCGAGGACGGGACCGAGACGCGGGTGCCGGTGTCGTCCCTCGCCGTCGGGACGCGGTTCGTCGTGCGGCCCGGCGAGAAGATCGCGGCCGACGGGCGGGTCGTGGCGGGCGGCTCGGCGGTCGACCGCAGCATGCTCACCGGCGAGCCGGTGCCGTCGGAGGCCGGGGTCGGCGACCGGGTGGTCGGCGGGACGATCGCCGTGTCGGGGCGTCTCGTGGTGGAGGCGACCGCGGTCGGCGAGGCCACGGCGCTGGCCGGCATGGTGCGCCTGGTCCGCGACGCGCGCGCCGACAAGGCCGACGTGCAGCGGCTCGTCGACCGCATCTCGGCGTGGTTCGTGCCGGCGGTGGTCGTGCTCGCGGTGCTGACGGCGGCGGGCTGGTGGCTCGCGGGCGCCGGGGCGGCGGGGGCGTTCGCGCCGGCGCTGGCGGTGCTCGTCATCGCCTGTCCGTGCGCGCTGGGGCTGGCGACGCCGATGGCGATGGTCGTCGCCTCCGGCCGCGGCGCCCGGCGCGGCATCTTCCTCAAGGGCCACCACGCCCTCGAGACCAGCCGCCGCGTCGACACCGTCGTGCTCGACAAGACCGGGACGCTGACCACCGGGCGGATGACGGTGGTGTCGGTGCTCGGTCCCGCACCCGTCCTGGAGCGGGCGGCCGCCGTGGAGCGCGGCTCGGAGCACGCGATCGCCGCGGCGATCGTGGCCGCGGCCGGCGCGCCGGCGGAGCCCGAGGACTTCGTCGCGCTGCCCGGGCTGGGGGCGCGCGCGGTGGTCGACGGGGTGGCGGTGACGGTGGGCCGGCCGGACCTGGTCGGCGCGGTGCCGGCGTCGCTCGCCGAGGTGTGGGCGGCGGCCGAGGAGGCCGGGCACACGGTGGTCGCCGTCGGGTGGGACTCCCGCGTGCAGGGCGCCGTCGTGCTCGCCGACGAGGTGGAGCCCAGCGCCGCCCCGGCCGTCGCGACGTTGCGCAAGGCCGGCCTGCACCCGGTGCTGCTCTCCGGCGACCACGAGCGGGCGGCCCGGCATGTGGCCCACGCGGTGGGGATCGACGAGGTCGTCGCCGGCGTGCTGCCCGAGGGCAAGCTCGCGTTCCTCGCCGAGCGGCGCGCGTCCGGCGCGGTGGTGGCCATGGTGGGCGACGGTGTCAACGACGGCCCCGCGCTCGCCGCCGCGGACCTCGGGCTCGCGGTCGGGACGGGCACCGACGTGGCCCTGGACGCCGCCGACGTGATCCTCGTGCGCGACGACCTCACCGCCGTCCCCGAGGCCCTGGCGCTCGCCCGGGCCACGCACCGCACGATCCGCGTGAACCTCGGCTGGGCGTTCGGTTACAACGTCGCCGCGATCCCGCTCGCCGTCGCCGGCCTGCTCAACCCCCTGCTCGCCGGGCTCGCGATGGCCCTGTCGTCGCTGCTCGTCGTGACCTCGAGCCTGCGCCTGCCGCGCGCAGCGCCCCGGTGATCATCGCGAGTACGGCCTCGCTGTCGCTCTCGAGGAGGTGCCAGTTCACGCGCAGCACTGTCCAGCCGACGAGCACGAGGGCGTTCTGCCGCTCCTGGTCGCGCCGGAAGGCCGGCAGGTCGCGGTGGTACGCCCAGCCGTCGACCTCGACGAGCACACGGCTGCCCGGGAAGGCGATGTCGAGCACGGCGACGCCGTGATCCGGCACCACGACGCGGAGGTCGGCAGCCCAGCCGGTCACTCCCGCCGACCGGAGGAGCGCATGCACGCGTCGCTCGGCCTCGGACCGGGCCCCGCCGGCCGCGAGGGCGAGCAGGCGGGCGACCGTCCGTGAGCCCGGTCGGCCGAGACGGCTGCGGTGCGCGCTCCGGAGGGCCTCGAGCGTCACGCGCTCGCTCAGCAGCGCGCGGTCCATCAGCTCGGCGCCGCGGCGCAGGCCGAGCTCGGCGGCGGCGTCGACCACGGCGTACGCCTTCGACACCACCGGAACCCCGTCGACGGTGCTGCGCCTGCCGGGAAGCCGCCGGCGCACCGCCACCACGCCGCCGCGCGACCGGACGCGCCGGCTCGGGGGGACCGCGAAGCGTAGAACGTCCGGCGGTTCGTCGACCAGACGCCACCACCAGGTCGCGCCGACGCCGATCAGGGTCGCCGAGGGCCCCAACCACAGGGAGGCGCCCCGCAGGCGCGCTCGGGGGCCGAAGGCGTGCGACGCCGACAGGTAGACGCGGGGCCACAGGAGCGTCCAGAGGCCGCGGGCGAGACGGTGCTTGATCGCCGCGCGGGAGAGGCCGCAGGCAAGCGCCTGGGCCCGGGTGACGACGCCGTCCTGGCGGCGTAGCAGGGCGGCGAGGTCGTTCTCGGTGTCCACACGGGGTTCGACGCAGCGCCCCGTGCCGCGGATCCGCCCGATCTCGGTCCGTGATCGCTCCGGGTGCTCCTCCGGGGCGATGAGGTCGACCCGTCGGAGCACCCGGGCGAATCATGGGCCTCAGCCGGCGAGCGCCTGCTCCAGCTCCGGCGAGCCCGGCTCCACGAGGCGGCCGTCGAGCACGACGGTCGGGGTGCCGAACGAGCCCTGGTCCTGCAGCGCCGGGTCGTTCGAGGCGTCGTGGAAGTTCAGCGCGATCTCGCCGACGTGGCGGCCGGCGGTGACGCAGTCGGCGTAGCCCGGGCCGGCGCCGGCTCGCCGGCCGAGGTCGACGAGCTGCGCGGTGTCGTAGCCGCGCGCGCCCTCGGGCGGCTGGGCGGCGTAGAGGCTGGTGTGCACCGCGGGGAACGCGCCGTTGTCGGCCGCGCACATCATCGCGTTGCCGGCCGCCGAGGAGTAGCCGGGCGGGGTCGAGCGCTGCTCGAGCAGGTTGACGAGGTGGTAGCGGACCTGCAGGCGCCCGGCCGCCACGGCCTGGGCGATGCGGTCGCCCTCGCGCTGCTCGAAGGCCTGGCAGGCGGGGCAGAGCGCGTCCTCGTAGAGGTCGAGGGTGTGGGGCGCGGGTCCGCCTGCGGTGACGACGCCCTCGTCGACGGCCGTCGCGTACTGCGCGGGAGCGGGGGTGTCGGGGATCGCGGCGCCCTGCCCGCCGCCCGAGGAGCCGTTGCCCGACAGCAGTACGCCGCCGAACACCACGGCCGCGACCAGCACCACGACGGCGACCGCCACGATCGTGGGCGTCCGGGACGTCGTGCGCTTCACCGGCGCGGGGCGCTTCGGGCGCGTGGCCATCCGGGGGTCCTCCTCGTCGTCGGGGCGTCGGCGGGTGTGCGGCGCCGCGGGTTCAGGTCGTGCGGCGGGTGCGCACGGTTCCTCACCGGCCGCGGGCGAGGTCGGCGAGCATCCGGTTCCAGGCGGCGAGCTCGGCGTCGCCGTCGCGGTCGGCGTGCCGGTCGCGGCGGGTGGCGTCCCGGCCGTCGGCGCGTGGAAGGGCATCGACGCGAGCAGCATCGCCAGCCGTCGTGCGCCACGACAGCGTGACCCGGCACAGGGTGGCCACCACGCCCGCGAGGACGGCGGCGACGAGGAACCCGGCGGGCTCCTCCAGGGCGCCCGCCGAGACGAGGAACGCGTCGGGGGTGGTGAGGATGCGCGGGTCGCTGCCGGTGCCCACCAGCACCGTGAGCACGGCGGCGGCCAGCGCGCCGACGGCCCACACGGCGGCCGCGGCGCCCGCCCGGCACACCGTCGCGTAGGCCGGCGCGCCGAGCGCGGTGTCGCGCGACGGCCGCGCGACGAGCGCGCCCACGAGCCCGCCGACGGTCGCGCCCGCCGCCAGCAGGACGACCAGGCGCGCGAGGGCCGTCGCGACCGTGACCGCGACCGGCGGGGCGGTGACGCCGAGCAGCGTCGCGGGCAGGTCGCCGCGGAGGAGCGCGACCACGGCGCCGACGCCGACGACGCCCAGGCAGCCGAGGAGGACGGTCCGACGGTCAGGCGACGTCGGACTCACGCTCCCAGCCGGTCGGGGCGGCGGCTCGGAGGCCCTCGGGCGCGGCGCCGTGCTCGGTGGGCCGGGAGCGCCACCGCGCGCCCGGCGAGGGGCCGGCGCCGGGGCGCGGGGTGGTGCGCACGACGGCGAGCCCCAGCAGGAAGCCCGCGACGAGGACGAGGTGCGCGGCGACGCGGGCGGGCTCGACACGCCCGGCGACGAGGTCGACGCCCGACAGCACGGCGAGCACCGCGATGAACGCGCCGAGCACGGGCATCAGCCCCGCGAGGTGGCGGCTCCAGATCGCCCCGGCGACGAAGGCGACGCCGAGCGCGAGGTTCCACGCCGCGCTCTCGTGCGCCGCGTGGGCCATACCCGCGCCGAGCAGCACGAGCGGGTCGTCGCCGTGACCGGCGTGGGTCGCCGCCCCCAGCAGCCCGACCAGCCCGAGCACGGCCTGCGCGAGCCCCGCGGCGGCCAGGCCCGCGCGGGCCGTCACGCCCCACCAGCGCGCCCGCAGACCGGGGGCGGCGCCGACGACCCGGTCGACGAGGTCGGGGCCGCCGACCACCACCCCGGTGCGGGCGCGGCGCGTCACGGCCTCCGCGTCCCGGCGCCAGGCCCGGCAGGCCGCGCAGCCGGCGAGGTGCGCGTCGACGCGCGCCGACTCGGCGGCGCCGGCCTCGCCGTCGAGCGCCGCCGACACCGCCTCGCGGCACACGTCGCAGTCGCTGGAGCCGGCCATGCCCTGCTGGTCGCCGCGCGGGCGCCCGGAGTTCCCGGTCATCTCGGGTCGAGCTCCGCTCCGCTTCGTCTCCCGCTCACCCCGACCGGCGCTGCGCGCCCGGCTCCCCCAGGGCGTCGACGAGGTCGGCGCGGGCCCGGGCGACGCGCGAGCGGATGGTCCCGATCGGGCAGCGGCACACCGCGGCGGCGTCCTCGTAGCTCAGCCCGATCAGCTGGGTGAGGACGAACGCCTCGCGGCGGTCGGCGTCCAGGGCGGCCAGCGCGTCGCGGACCGCCGCGGACTCCGCCGGGTCGGGCTGCGGGGCGCGGCCCAGCGGGCGGTCGTCCTCGGCGGGCTCGGCGGGCGCGACCGGCCGGCGGGCGCGCCGGCGCAGGTGGTCGGCGGCGACCCGCCGGGCGATCGAGAGCAGCCAGCTGCGGGCGGGCGCGTCCCCCCGGTAGCGCCGCAGCGACCCGAGCGCGCGCTCGTAGGTCTCCTGGGCGAGCTCCTCGGCGACGCCCGGGTCGGCGAGGTGGCCGAGCAGCCGCCAGACCTGGTGCTGGGTGGCGGCGACGAACTCGCCGGCCGCGGTGCGGTCACCCTCGCGGGCGCGCAGCGCCAGCGCGGTGATCCTCGCGTCGTCCACCCCGGCTGCTCCTTCGTCGTCCCACGCACGTGGTCGTCGCGCGGCGGCCCGGAGTTCCCGGCCGTGACCGTTGCGACAACCGGGCTCCGCGACCGTCCCCGCGGCGCCTACCGTGCTGCTCCGACGGTAGGCCCCCGGGCTCGTCGACCACCGAGGAGCCCTGCCTGAGAAGGAGCGGGCGCGCACCTGAGAACGCTGCGCCGACCGGGCACATCGGACCCGCGCGGCGAGGTGAGCGGTGTGCGGCCGGGTCCGACCGCCGTACCGTCCCCGCAGGTCGCAGGACAGCCACGCCCCCCGGAGGACCCCATGACCGACCACGAGCCGCTGCCGACCGACGGCCTGCAGCACGTCGCGACCTTCTGCGGCCAGTGCTCGTGCGGCTGCCCGGAGCTCTACGTCGACCCGGCCGCCGACGACGACGGCCGCGTGGTCATCACCGACGACTTCGGCCGGTCCATCCGGATGAGCCTCGCGCAGCTCGCCGTCATCGTCGACGACGCCCGCGCGGGTGTGCTCGACGAGCTCCTCGCGGGTTCTCGGTGAGCCTCCCCCCGTCGGTCGCGGGCTTCCTCGCCGCGGTCTTCCTGGCCGCCGCGGCGCTGTGCGTGGCGAGCCTGTGGCGACGCCGGGGGCGCCACGAGCGCGCCGCCGCGGCATCCGAGACGAACCACGTCGTCATGGGCGTCGGGATGGCGGCGATGGTGCTGCCCGCGACGGCCGACCTCGTCGCGCCGGTCGCGGGCGCGGTGGTGTTCGGCGCGCTGGGCGCGGTGTGGGCGGTGCGCCTGGTGACGCTGCGCGCGCAGGGTCGTCCGCTGGGCTCGGCGATCGGCGGCGACCGCTGCGCGGCCCACCCGACCCACCTGCTGCTGAGCAACGCGGCCATGGCCGTCATGTACGTCGCGATGGTCCCGGCCGGCGTCGCGACGGCGGGCATGGACGGGGGCGCGCACGCCGGGCACGGCGGCGGCGCCTCCTCGCCGCTGGCGCTGCAGGCCGTCTCCTTCGCGCTGGCGATCTACCTGATCCTGCACACCGTGCTGACCGTCGGCACGGTCCTGCGCCCCGCGGCGACGGTCACCGTCACGGCCGGCGGCGGGGGTGCGTCCGTGGGGCTCGGCACCCGCGTCGGGCGCGTGGTCGAGACCCCCGCCGTGCAGCTCGGCTGCCAGGCCGTTACCGGGGCCGGGATGGCCCTGATGCTGCTCGTGCACTGAGAAATCCCCGGCTCCCCCAGGAAGGGCTCCCCGTGACCGTCGTCGAGCCCGGGCCCTCGCGCGCCTCCACCCCGGACCGCGACCGCGGCGCCCGGTCGCTGCTGCGTCCCCTCGTGCTGCGCGTGCACTTCTGGGCCGGCGTGCTCGTCGGGCCGTTCCTGCTGGTCGCGGCCCTGACGGGGTTCGCCTACACGCTCATGCCGTCGCTCGAGACCGTCGTGTACCGCGACGAGCTGACGGTGCAGGCGTCGGCCGCGCAGGTGCCGCTCGCCGACCAGGTGCGGGCGGGCCTCGACGCCGTGCCGGGCACCGAGCTGCGGGCGGTGCGGCCCGGGGCGACGCCGACCGACAGCACGCAGGTGATCGCGGACGACCCGGCCCTGCCCGGGTCGACCTACCGCACCGCCTTCGTCGACCCGCACACCGGCGACCTGCGCGGTGTGCTCGAGACCTACGGGTCCGGGCAGGCGATGCCGCTGCGCGCCTGGGCCGACCAGCTGCACCGCACCCTGCACCTCGGCGACGCCGGCCGGCTCTACACCGAGGTCGCGGCGTCGTGGCTGTGGGTGCTCGTGCTGGCCGGGCTGGTGCTGTGGGTCGGGCTCGTCCGGCGGCGGCGCCGGGAGCGGGCGGCGGCCCTGCTCGTCCCCCGGGTGTCGGGCGGGCGCCGGGCGCGACTGCTGTCGTGGCACGCGGTGGTGGGGCTGTGGGCCGCGCCCGGACTGCTGTTCCTGTCGGCCACCGGGCTGACGTGGTCGACCTACGCCGGCGAGAACATCAGCGCCCTGCGCGCCCAGCTCTCCTGGGAGACCCCCGAGCCGGCGACGACCCTGCCGGGGACGGGCACGTCCGGCGCCTCGGTCGACCTCGACGTCGCCGCGCGGGTCGCGGCGGACTTCGGTCTCGCCGGGCCGGTCGAGATCACGCCGGGCGGGGACGGCGCGGCGACCACCGTGACGCAGATCGACCGCCTGTGGCCCCAGCACCTCGACGCGATCGCCGTCGACACGGCCAGCGGGCAGATCACCGACGTCGTGCGGTTCGCCGACTGGCCGTTGGCGGCGAAGCTCGCCCGCTGGGGCATCGACGCGCACATGGGCCTGCTGTTCGGCGTCGCCAACCAGGTGGTGCTCGCCGCGCTCGCCGCCGGGCTCGCCTGCACCGTCGTCTGGGGCTCCGTGCTCTGGTGGCGCCGCGGACCGGGCCGGCGTCCCGGGCACGTGCCGGCCGACGGGGTCCTGCGCTCCCTGCCGCGCCCGCTGCTCGCGGGCGTCCTCGCGGTCACCGTCGCGGTCGGGATCGCCCTGCCGCTGCTCGGTGCGTCCCTGCTGGTGTTCCTGCTGCTCGAGACGGTGCTGGATCGCCGGCGGACCGGCGACACGGGCGCGGAGCGTGATCTGGCAGCGTAGCCGTCGAGATCGCACGGGCCGAGCGGCCCGGGGAACCGAGGGGGATACGCCGTGTTCACGCGTCGGGTGGCCGTGGTGGGAACGGGCTATGTCGGGCTCACGACGGGGGCGTGTCTGGCGTCGCTGGGTCACCAGGTGGTGTGCGCGGACATCGACACCGCGAAGGTGGAGCGGCTGCGCCGCGGCGTGGTCGACATCGTGGAGCCGGGCCTGGCGGAGCTGGTGACCGAGCAGGTGTCGGCGGGTCGGTTGTCGTTCGTGGTGGGGGCGGCGAACGCGGTGTCCGAGGGCTTCCCGGGCGAGTCCGGTTCCGGCGAGCTGGACGCCGAGATCGTGTTCCTGTGCCTGCCCACGCCGATGGGGGTCGGCGGGGTGGCCGACCTGCGGGCGGTGGAGGCCGTGGTCGAGGAGACCCGGGAGCTGCTGGCGGCGGGCACGGTGGTGGTGAACAAGTCGACGGTGCCGGTGGGCACGGCGGGACGGACCGCGGAGCTGCTGGACCGCGCGGACGTGTCGGTGGTGTCGAACCCGGAGTTCCTGCGCGAGGGCTCGGCGGTGCACGACTTCCTCAACCCGGACCGGATCGTGGTGGGGTGCGACACCGCGGAGGCCGCGGAGCGGGTGGCGGCGCTGTACGCGCGGCTGGGCGCGCCGACGGTGCTGACCGACGCGGCGTCGGCGGAGCTGATGAAGTACGCGGCGAACTGCTTCCTGGCGATGAAGCTGTCGTACGTCAACGCGATGGCCGAGCTGTGCGAACGGGTCGGGGCGGACATCGGGGACGTCACCGAGGGGATCGGGTACGACCGGCGGATCGGGCAGGCGTTCCTGTCGCCGGGGCCGGGGTGGGGCGGGTCGTGCCTGCCGAAGGACACCCACGCGCTGTTGCAGGTGGCGGACGCGGCGGACTTCGAGTTCCGGCTGCTGCGGGCCACGATCGACACCAACACCCGGCAGCGCCAGCGGATCGTGGACAAGGTGCGGCACGCGGTGACCGGGCGGCGGACGGGCTCGCTGACCCGGGTGCGGCTGGGGCTGCTGGGGCTGACGTTCAAGGCGGGCACCGACGACCTGCGGGACTCGCCGGCGCTGGCGATCGCGGCGCTGCTGCGCCAGGCCGGGGCGGACCTGGTGGGCTACGACCCGGCGCTGGTGCCCGACCCGTCGAACCCGGACAAGATCGCGGCGGACGAGGTCGACGGGGTGCCGCTGGTGAGCGACCCGATGGAGGCGGCGCAGGGCGCCGAGGCGCTGGTGGTGCTCACCGAGTGGCCGGTGTTCCGCACCCTGGACTGGGTGGCGATCGCCGGGGCGATGAAGCAGCCCATCGTGGTGGACACCCGCAACCTGCTCGACCCGGCCACGCTGCGGCGCGCGGGCCTCACCGGCATCGGCCTCGGACGCCGCGAGGCCTGACCGTGATGTCCTGAGCGGGGCCCGGGTCTGGTCCGTGCCCGGACGCCCGCTTACCGTGGTGGGCGTACGTCGGGGCGGCCGTGGACGCGGTGCGTCGGTCTCATCGGAGAGGCGATCATGCGCTGCGAGATCGCGGTCGACATCGACTCCTGCGCCGACCATGTCTGGGCGGTCATCACCGATCTCAACCGCTGGCCGCGCTGGACCTCCGCCGTGCGCGACGCCGCCCTGCTCGGCGGCGGCACGCTGGCGCTGCACGGCGTGGTGCGGCTGCGGGCGCCCGGCCTGCCCGAGCGCACGTGGCGCGTGGCCGAGTTCCAGGCCCGTCGCCACCGGGTCGCGCTGCGCCACGAGGGCGTCGGCGGGCACGCGGACGTCCGGTTCGCGCTGACGCCCACGGGCGCCTCCCGCACGCGGCTCGTCGTGACCCACGAACGCGCCGGCTGGATGGGCTCGCCGATGGGCCGCCTCACCGCCGGACGGGTGCAGGCGAACCTCCAGCAGCTCGGCGACGACCTCAAGGCGCACTGCGAGACGCGCCGGCGCAGCGGGATCGCCGCACCCGCGGGCTGAGCCGGACCGGGGTCGCGCGCCGGGTCCACGTCAGGACGGTCACGGGCTGATCGGTTCCGGCCGCGGGTATGACCAGGGCATGGCGGATCCTTCTCTGGGCACCTCGACCTGGATTCCCGGGCCGCGTCAGGTGGTCCGCGAGGCGCTGATGCTCACGCGGCTCCCGCGCGGGGTCGCCGGGGTGCTCTGGCGGTGCGTGCGTCCCGAGGCGGCCGTGCACACCATCGACGAGGCGGGCGACCACCGCGATCTGCCGCCGCCCCTGCCCGACACCACGCTGCGCGACCAGCCCCTCGATCAGGGGTTCGGGCCCGCGCTGCACCGGGACTTCCGCGTGCGCGTCGTCGGGGCGCGGCGCAGCGCGTCCGCGCTGATCGACGCGCTGGCCCGGAACATGAACCGCGCCGTGGTGCCGGGGGTGGCGCGGTTCGACTACGTCGCCGCGAGCGGGGCGCTGCGCGTCGGCGAGGAGCTCGTGGTGCGCATGCCCGGGCCGTGGGACGGGCCGGTGCGCGTGCTCGAACGCTCGGCGACGTCGTTCCGGCTGGGCACGCTCGACGGGCACCTCGAGGCCGGACAGATCGAGTTCGCCGCCCGCGAGCTGCCCGACGGGGACCTGGAGTTCGGCATCACGACGTGGGCGCGGGCCGGGGACCGCATCGCCGACGTGCTCTACAGCCGCCTCGGGCTGGCCAAGCAGATCCAGTACCTGCTCTGGGTCGAGTTCTGCGTGCGCTCTGCGGAGCTCGCCGGCGGCCACACCCCGGACGGGGTCACCGTGCGGACGCGGACGGTCGCCTGGCCGGACGGTGCACACAGCCCGGAGGAAAATTCTTCTCGGGCGGTGTAACGGCCCGCGGGCCCGTGACGACATCCCGGGTGCCCCGCGTGGCCACCGGACCCCCGACCCGGTGGCCCGCGGGGCTTTGCCGTGCCCGGGGCTCACCGGTCCGGGCTGGTTGAGCGGCCCGCCATCGTGTGACTCAAGGTGTCGCAGTGACACGCGGGGTGAATGTGGTGCAGTGTGGTCCCCCGGCGGACGTACCCTCCTCCGCGTGGACGGTGGTGCGCGGGTGACGACGACGATCGTCGGGCTGCTCATCGCGTTCTGCGCCCTGCTCCTCGCCAAGTGGCTCGCGGTGGTCGCCATCGCGGCGGTGGTGCTGCTCGCCCTCCTGCGTTTCGTCCTGCTGCGCCTCGTGCGGGCGGTGCGCGCGCGGCGGGAGGCGCGGACTCCTGCGGCGGCCCTCGAGGCGTCGCCGTCCACACCGGGCGGCTCGGCGGCGGGTTCGTCGCTTCGGTCGGTCGCTGGGTCGGCGGCGCACGGGGACGCGCGAGCGATCCCCGGTCGCGCGGCGCGCGGGCTGAGCGGGGCGTCGGCCGCGGTGTCACACGCGGACGCCGGACCGTGCTCCTGGTGCGGCCTCGTCGGCGGTCACCTCGACCTCCGCGGCCGCCCCGTCCGCCCGCGTCACGCCCACGCGGGGACCCTCACCCGCCGGTGAGCGGGCCACCGATCAGAGCGTCAGCCGGGCCAACAGGGCCCGGTGGTCGGAGCCCGGCACGTCGAGGACGGCCACCTCCCGCGCCCGCGGCCCACCGGTCATGAGCACGTGGTCGATCTGCGCGCCCAGGGCCCGCGGCGCGCCCGCGAACCACGTCCCCGCCAGCGACCCCCCGCGTTCGGTGGCGGCGTCCGTGCACCCCCGCGTGCCCGTGCGGAAGGCGGAGTGGTCCGGGGTGGCGTTGAGGTCGCCGACCACCAGCGCCGGACCCGCCGCACACCACCGCTGCATCTGCGCGAGCTCGCCGGGCCAGTAGGCGACCCAGCCGGGGACGATCGAGACGACGTGCACGGCGCCGAGCCGCACCGGGCCGAGGATCCCCCCGGTGATCTCGGCCCAGGGGTAGCGGGTGTCGGTAGGCGTCCCGGGCGCGTCGGAGATCGTCCGCGCGGTGACGTCGCCGGCCCGGGGCGACGACAGCACCGTGATGCCGCGGACGTCGGCGGCCCGGGCCGGCACGTTCGTCCACGACCGGTACTCGGGCAGCAGCGCCGCGATCCGCCCCCGGAAGCGCTCGCCGGCCTCGGGCAGCACGACGAGGTCGGGACGCTCGCGGCGCACCACGTCGGCGAGCGCACCCACGTCGGCCCTGCCCTCGAACGCGTTGAGCTCGAGCACCGTCAGCGCCGTGCCCCCGGGCGGCGGCGGGGCGGCCGGGACCGCCCGCGGCACGACGAACCCGGCGGCGACGGCGACGACCACCGCCACCCCGGCGACCCCGACGGCGGTCGTCCCCCGGAGACGACGGCGACAGAGCACCGCCAGCACGACCACCACCCCCGCGCCGGCCACCGCCAGCGCGGGACGCAGCGCCGCGAACACCGCGAACGGCAGGTGGCGGTCCAGGCCGACCAGGT
Organism: Actinomycetospora lutea; assembly: GCF_028737205.1. Taxonomy (GTDB): domain Bacteria; phylum Actinomycetota; class Actinomycetes; order Mycobacteriales; family Pseudonocardiaceae; genus Actinomycetospora; species Actinomycetospora lutea. The sequence continues at coordinate 103,740 of NZ_JAQZAL010000019.1, forward strand.
CCGGCAGGAGCACCAGCACCGCGAGCACCACCGGCACGACCACGCGCACCAGCACGCGCACGACTCGCCGGACCACCGGCCGGCGGGGAGCCCCCGGCTCCGGGGCGCGCCGCACGAGGTGGGCGACGGACGGCATCGCGCCAGCCTAGGTCGCCCGCCGGGCGCGAGGCTCAGTCGACGGTGCGCGGCCCGATGCCGCCGATCCCCTCGGGGGTCTTCCCGATCTTCAGATCGGTGACGATGATCGAACCGTTCTCGCGGATGGCCTGCGCCCGGTACATGCCCATCTTCAGATAGGCCGCTCGGGTGCTCATCGTGCCGTCGCGCGGCTGCCAGTTCGTGACCCCGGTGGGCCGGCCGTCGCGCCAGACCGTCACGGAGCCCTCGTCCGGGTCCTGCGCGAACGTGACGCGCATCGTCAGATCGATCCGCTGACCGGGGGAGACCGGGCCGATCGCCCGCATGTCGTCGCCCCCGCTGACCATGTACAGCTGCCCGCGCGTGACCTGCAGCGCGAGCGGCGGCGACCCGCTCGGCAGGGCGTGGTGCCACTGCAGGATGAGCTGCCAGTGGTCCGTGTCCGTGGGGAAGTCGTCGGACAGGTGCGCGGTGTAGCGGATGTACTGCTCGTCGCCGTCGACCGGCTCGGTGCCCGGGCCCTGCGGCAGGACCTCGCTGCGCTTGCCGCCGGGCCCGAGCGAGAACTGCCAGGCCTGGCGGCCCGGGTCGTCCGGGTTCGCGACGATCCGGGGCCGCGGCCCGTTCTCGACGAGGCCGTCGTTGGCGCTGTTGTCGAAGAGGTCGTCGAACGCGCCGGCCGCGGCGTCGAACAGGGCGCCGATCACCGGCTGCGGACCCTCCTCGGTGGGCGTCGTCGTGATCTCGGAGGGCGAGACCGGCACGAGCGACGAGGGCGGCGCCGCGACGGGCGCGCTCGGCAGCACCGAGTCGAACAGGCCCGCGGGCGCCGCGACGGAGGGCTGCGGGTCGTGGGGCGCCGACGCCGGGAGCGGCGAGCCCGGCGTGGTCAGCGCGAACAGGGCCGCCACGCCCCCGCCGCCGATCAGCCCGATCGTCGCGCGCAGCGGCAGGCCCGTGCGACGCGTCGGCTCGGCGTCCGGGACGGCCGGCTTGGCCACCGGGGCCGGCGCCGCGTGCCGCGACGCGCGGGTCGGGGCGCTCGCGGTGCGGGCGACCGGCGCCTGCTCCGCCACCGCGACCGTGTCGACGGCCGCGTGGCGGCCCGTGGAGGTCGCGGTGGTGACGGACGTCAGGGCCGTGGCCGCGTCCGGCGCGACGGCGATCGGCCCGGTGGCGGGGTCGGCGGCCGGGTCGGGACGGTGCCGCGGGCGCGGCTCGGAGTACCGGCCGGTGACGACCGTGTGCTCCCCGGTGTGCCGCCCGCCGCCCGGCCCGGGCACGTTCGGGTGCTGGGCGCCGAAGGCCTCCGTCGGGTCCGTGGCGTGGTGGCGGTTCCCGGGACCGGTCGTTCCGGCGGTCGGCACCACGAACGGCCCGGTGCGCGGGGCGCGACGGTGACGCGCCCGCGCGTCGGTCCCGGTCCCGGTCGCGACCGGCTCGGCGCCCGGGACGCGCATCCCCCGCTGGGCGCGACGGGAGCGGGGGCCGCGGGAGGGACGACGCCCGCCGTCGGGCGAGGTGTCGGCGTGGGTGACCACGTCGGTCATCGAGGGCGTCTCCCGGGTCGGTCCGGACGGGTGAAGGGGAGCCCCCGTCACGGGGCCGTGCAGCGTGCTCGTCTGCCGACACTCTGTCACCCGCCCGTGACCTCACCCTGCTCCCGAGCGTGGCCCTGGGCCGAACGGTGTGCTCCTCGCGGCGGATGGCTGCACCGTCCGTCCGCCGCCTTACGACCACGTCACGTGGTCGGCCGCTCTCCGGCCGTGATCGCTCGTCCGGCCCGGTCGACCGGGGTGGGTCGCGGTCCGGTCACGGCACGGTGTCGGTCCGGCGTCGACGACCGGTCCGACGGGCGGCGGGCGCCGGCGAGCGCACCGGACCGGGAGGCCGCTCGCCGCTCGCCCCGCGCGGGTCGTCGTCGCTGCAGCCCCGTGATCGCCCGAGCTGAGGGCCACGTCTCCCGGGCCACCCGACACGCTCGTCCGATCGGGGGAGCCGCCCGGCCGGTCGTCGCGTCCCGAGGGCGCGTGGGCGGCGGGTGTCCTCAGGGTCTCTCAGGTTCGCGGTTGGTGACCGGGCGAATCCCTAGCGTTCCCGGCGATGCGTACGACGACCACGCCGGAGCACCCCGTCACGGGGTCGAGACCGGCCGCCGCGAAGCACCCCGGGGGCCGTGACGGAGCCGGGCTGGTCCGGATCGGCCTGCACCTGCTGCTCGCCGCGCTGCCGCTCCTCGCGATCTCCGCCCACGTCTTCGGGCTGATCACGATGAACGTCTCGGCCGGCATCCTCGTGATCCCGCTGGCCGCCGCCATCGTCGCCCTGACGGTGCTCGCGCCGCACGCCGGCGACCGCGTCGTCGCCGACGGCATGCTCTGGGGCATCGTCGGCTGCGCGATCTACGACGGCTTCCGCCTCACCACCGTCCACGTGTTCGGGTGGTGGGCGGACTTCATCCCGGTCATGGGCACCTGGATCACGGGCAACCCCGACGACCTGACCGCCGGCGCGGTCGTCGGCTACCTCTGGCGCTACATCGGCGACGGCGGCGGCATCGGCATCACGTTCTTCGCCCTCGCGTCCGCGTTCGGGCTGCAGCGCTGCTCGCGCCGGGTGTGCGTGGTCGCCGCGGTCGCGTTCTCCGTCTTCCCCGTGTGGGCCGGCCTCATCGGGACCGTCTACCTGGCCACCCGCGGCCAGACGATGATGTTCCCGCTGACGCCGACGACGCTGACGCTCTCGCTGATCGGTCACCTGATCTTCGGCTTCATCATGGGGCTGGGCTTCCACCGCTCCCGCGCGGTCCGCGAGTCGTGGCCCTGGGAGCCGCTCACCGGCAGCATGCCCGCGCTCCCGATGGGCACCGGCCGCCAGGCCGCGCTCCCCGCCCCGCGGAACCCGCAGACCCCGCCCGCCGGCCAGACGATGGACCCGGACACCTGGGAGCTCTGGCGCCGCCAGCTCGAGGCGAACACCGCCGGCCGCCGCTCGGCGCGCCGCGAACGGGTGCGCTGACCCGCACCCCGCACCGCTCCCGCAGACCTCGCTCCCCGCAGACCCCGCTCCCCAGCGCCGCACGGCCCCGGCCCGCCCCGACGGGCCGGGGCCGACGCGGTTCCGGACGACCTCACCCAGCACGCCCCGGACAGGACGCCCCGGACAGCACACGGCCCCGGTGGCGTTTCGGGGACGCCACCGGGGCCGTGCCGGTCCTGGCCGATCCGGCTACTGGATCGGGAGCTCCATCGGGGCGCCGGAGCCCGACGCCTCGGGGGACTCGGGGGTTTCAGGGGTCTCCGACGAGGCGGCCTGCGGCGACTCGTCCGAGGTCTCCTCCTCGGAGGTGGCCTCGTCGGGGGTGGCCTCGTCGGGGGTGGCCTCCTCGGCGTCGGCGCTCGCCGGCGCGCCCCCGAGGATCGGGCCGAGGAGCTCGCTGGCCGGCGGGCAGGCGGCGTCGTGCACCGGCTGCGTGACCTGGCCGCCCGCCTCGAAGACCGGGGCGGTCGCGTCGCCGGTGACGGCGTTGACGGTCGACTCGCCGGACTCGACGGTGGCGTCGACGACCGGGATCTCGCACGACCCGCTCTCGCCGCCCTGGGCGTGCTCGGACCCGCTCTGCGCGTGCTCGTGGCCGCCGGACGACGGCGCCTCACCGGCGACGGCCATGCTCGTGCCGCCGCCCAGCAGGGCGACCGCCGCGGTGGCGGTGAACAGGCCGCGGCCGGCGACGGTGGTCATGGCGCCGCCGGAGCGGCGCGCGGAGTGCTGACCCATGGGTCTGTACCTCATCGCGTCAAGGTGGGAAGCGGTGACGACGCACGGGCCGGAAGACCCCGTTCGTCTGGAGAACGTGACGCTGCGTTCTCTTGATCGGGACAACGAGTGAGGTCACGACTCGATAACGGCGGCCCGGAGCGCCTCACCCGGACGAGCGACAACCCCCGCGCGTGCATCCGCGTCAGCGGCGACGACGCCGACCGGGTCTCAGGTGACGCGGACCACCGTCAGGGCCACCGCGCCGCCGTTCGTGCCGTAGCCGGTCCACGCGTCGTTGGCGAGGGCGTACAGGTAGCCGCCCCGCGCGGTGGCGAGCTCGCGGTGCCCGGTCGGCCCGATCGGGGCCGTGGTGCCCTCGCGCACGGTGCCGTCCACGTCCACGACGTCGTCGGCCACCGCGGCGACCAGCTCGAGCCACGCGGCCTCCGGCACCCGGCGGCTGCCGACGACGTCGCTGCGCGGGTTGCCGGTGACGCGCTCGACGAGGCGCCGCACCCCGTCGAGCGCGCTCCCCACCGCGTACGACGGCCACGACGGGACCGGCCACGGGGAGGCGCCGGTGCCCGGGGACGCGGCCCCGTGGTCGCGCCATGTCCCCGACACCGTCAGCGCGTAGCGGCCCGGCACGAGGTAGAGCCCCGTCTCGCCCCACGGTTCCCCGGCGCCGACCGCCACCTCGGCGGACTCGCCGACCGCCAGGACCCGCCCGGGCCGGTAGGGCGGATCGAGGTCGCACCGCCGGCGCGCCACGGCCGAGGCGCTGACGTCCCGCGCGCCCTCGACCACGCGCGGGGCGGTGCGCGGGCGCGGGCTCAGCACCCGCCAGAGGCCGTCGACGCCGTCGTCGAGCGGGGCGCACGGGTCGCCCTCCGGGCGCGGCGGGCCCCCGTCGACACCGTCGCGCCACCGCGGGGCGATCGTGGCGTCGAGCTCGTCGGCCATCCAGCGCAGCGCCCCGTCGGACAGGCCCGTCCGTGGTTTGCCCCCGCCGACGTCGCCGTGCCCGCCCGGGAACCAGACCTGGGCGAAGGTGGTGTGGCGATCGGGCGGCGGGGTCGGCCACAGCGACGGCACGTACGGGCCGCGGCGCTCGTCGAGCGCGATCGCCTGGCGCGCGTGGCGCACGTCGGGGGCGAGCTCGAGGTCGTGGAACTCGACGAGGTCGCGCCCGGCGAGGCTCGAGAGCAGCCCGAAGGTGCGCGGGACGCCCAGCGCGCCGACCGTGTCCCAGACCCCGAGGAACGCGATCGGCGCCCGGTCGTCGGGGGCGAAGCCCGGGTGGAACGCGAGCCCGTCGAGCTCCCGCCCGGCCCGGTAGCCCTCGGCGAAGACGCGGGCGACGACCGCGTCGCGCGCGGCGTCGTCCTGCTCGGGGGAGAAGGCGACGAGGCCGCACCGCGTGAGCATCCCGACGGTGCTGCGCACGGTGAACGCGCCGCGGCTGAAGCCGACGAGGACGAGCTCGTCGCCGGGCCGGAAGGTCTCGGCGAGCCAGCGGTAGATCTCGCGGATGGCCTCCGGGAGCCCCACCCCGAGCGCGCCGTCGAGCACCCGGCGCACCGGCCCGCCGTCGGTGCCGAGCCCCTCGAAGTAGCGCGGGAGCTGGTCGTCGGTGATCGCGAGGCGGTGGTACAGGCGCCGCACGTTGGTGTGGTCGGTGGCCGTGTTCCAGGTGCCGTCGCAGCAGACGACGAGACGCCGCGTCACGCTCACCTGATCATCCTCCCGCGAGGATGGTCGGCAGCCCGACGTCGGGGTGAGCGGCGGCATACGGAAAAATCGTCCGGCGGTGAGGGCGTGATCACCGCGAGGGAGGGCCGGGAGACGTGGCGAGCAGCGGGACGACCGTCACCGCGTCGGCGACCCGTCCCCGCAGCGAGCGGCGCCCCGAGATCGAGGGTCTGCGCGGCCTCGCCGCCGTCCTCGTCGTCGTCTACCACGTCTGGGTCGGGCGCGTCTCCGGCGGCGTCGACGTGTTCTTCCTGCTCTCGGGCTTCTTCGTGCTCGGGATGGTGGCCCGCCGCGCGATGCGGGGCGAGCGCGTCGACGTCGGCGCCACGTGGACCCGGCTGTTCTGGCGCCTCGTGCCCACGGCCGGGCTCGTCCTGCTCGCCAGCACCGTGGCCGCGGCGGTCCTGCTGCCGCCCTCGACGTGGGCGCGCAACCTGCGCGAGCTCGTCGCGTCCGGCCTGTTCCTGGAGAACTGGCGCCTCGCCACCGACGCCGTCGACTACTACGCGAACCACGGCACGGCGAGCGTCGCGCAGCACTTCTGGTCGCTGTCGATCCAGGCGCAGTTCTACCTCGCGGCCCCGCTGCTCGTGCTGCTCGTCGCCCGGTGGGCGCGCTCGCGCGGCGTCGACGTGCGGTCCGCGCTGCTGCTCGCGCTCTCGGCGGTCGCCGTCGTGTCGTTCGTGCACTCGGTGCACGCCACCGCCACCGACCAGGCCTTCGCCTACTTCGACACCCGCACGCGGCTCTGGGAGTTCGCGCTGGGCGGCCTGCTCGCCCTCGTGCTCGACCGGGTGCGGCTCGGGCGCGTGGCACGCGCGGTGCTCGGCTGGGCGGGCGTCGTCGGGCTGGTGACCTGCGGCGCCGTGCTCGACGTCGGCGCCGCGTTCCCCGGCTACCTCGCGCTGTGGCCCGTGCTCTCGGCGGTCGCGGTGCTCGTGGCCGGGCGCGCGGGCGCGGGGGAGCGCCTCGCCACGCCGGCCGCCCAGTACCTCGGCAGCATCAGCTACCCGCTCTACCTGTGGCACTGGCCGGTGCTCGTCGTGACGCTCGGGCTGATGGGGACGGCGACGCCGGGCCTGGTCGGCGGCGTGGTCGTGGTCGGGCTCTCGGGGGCCCTCGCGGTCGCGACCCACCACCTCGTCGAGGAGCCGCTGCGCCGGGTCACCCTGCCGCGCCCGGTCGGGCTCGCCGCGCTGGCGGTCGCGGCGAGCCTCCTGCCGGCGATGCTCGGCCTCGCCGTCTGGGCCGCGGTGGTCGCCGCGGACCGCGGCACCCCGGTGGCGGTCGGGGACCAGGACCATCCCGGCGCCGCCGTGCTCGTCGCCGACCACGAGGCCACCGGCGGGGCGGGCGGGGACGTCGCCGCGCCCGTCCGGCCCTCGACGGCGCGGGTGCAGGACGACTGGGCGGACTACCGCGACGCGTGTGCCCCGGTGCCCGACCACCCGGTGCTCGAGCAGTGCGTGCCGATCGCGCCCGAGGGCGAGCCCCAGCGCCGGATCACGGTCGTCGGCGACTCGCACATGCAGCAGCTCCTGCCCGCCCTGGAGCCGCTCGCGCGGGAACGGGGGTGGCAGGTCAGCACCCTGGTGCGCGCCCGCTGCCCCTTCTCGCTGGCCTCGGAGACCGACCCGGACGACGCCACCTGCGTGGACTGGAACGCGGCGGCCGTCGAGCACCTCGCCCTCGACCCGCCGGACGCGGTGGTCGTCAGCGCCACCCGGGACGTCCGGGCCGGGCTGACCGAGCAGACCCCGGACGGCTTCGTGGCCGGCTGGCGCGCGCTCGACGAGCTCGGCATCCCGGTCGTCGCGGTCCGTGACAACCCGCGCTTCGACCACCGCCCGTCGGAGTGCTTCGAGACCTACGGGCGCGGTGCGGCGCCGTGCGGGATCCCGCGCGCCGAGCTGCTGGCCCCGGACCCGCCGTACGCGCTGCGCGACGACGTCCCGTCCAACGTCGCGTTCCTCGACCTCAGCAACGAGATCTGCACCCCGGCGACGTGCCCGCCCGAGATCGGCAACGTGCTCGTCTACCTCGACGACAACCACCTGTCGGCGTCCTACAGCCGGACGATGTCCCCGGCCGTCGGGACGCAGCTGCCGTCGCTGTTGGGCTGGTAGCGGCTCAGCCGGTCGGCTCCTCGCCCGCCTCGGCGAGCCCCTGCTCGTCGGGCTCGAGGTCGATCTCGAACGCGGGCTCGACCTCGTCGGGGTCGGCGTCCGGGGCGGCGTCGTCGGTCGGCTCGGGACTGGTGACGCCCGGTTCGTCGTCGAGCTGCCGCTCGTCGGGGGTGCGCGGATCGCTGCTCATCACCGCAGCGGTACCCCGGACGCGCCGCGCCGACGCGGGCCTCCGCGTCACGGGCACGTTGCGGGACCGAGGTTGCTCCCCGGACCGGCTCCGGGGGCGTGACGTAGCCGACGCAGCGTGACCGCCAACCGTCGATCGCGACACCCGTCTGGATCCGTGGGTGCGGGGCGTTCCCGGCGCTCGGGGCAGAAGGAGAGAGTCGGATGTTCGTCATCGTGGGCGTGGTCGTCGTGGGCGTGATCTTCCTGTGCGGGGCGCTGCTGGGCGTCAGCGTGGCCCAGAACCAGTCCTCGGACCGCGCTCGCCGCCACCAGCGCGACCGGCACATCTCGGCGGTGCGCACCGAGTCGCTGCTCTCGCACTAGGCCGGCCCGGAACATCCCGGGGTGCGGTGATCGTCGAACCCGGCATGGACCTCGACGCCGGGGAGCTCGACCTCTTCGCCGACCTCGACGGTGACGGCCTCGTCGACGTCACCGCGGTGGACACCGACGGCGACGGGGTGCTCGACCTCGCCTGGACCGACGCCGACGGGGACGGGGTCGTCACCTCCGACGAGGTCCACCCCGTCACCGACGGCGCGTGGTCGACCGACGGGTGGCGCCGGGAGGACCTCCGCGACGGCGTGCTGCCCGGGGAGGCCACGGCGGCGCGGGACGACGGCATGCACGGCGACCCGGAGCAGGCGTCCTCGTACTGGTACGCGCAGTCGGTCAACGGCTACTGCGTGCCCGCCGCCGTCGCGCAGATCGTGGGGGAGTGGCAGGGACGGAACGTCGGCGAGCCCGAGGTCGTCTCCCGCGCCGTGGCGCACGGCTGGCTGACCACCACCGACACCACCGGCGACGGCGTGCCGGACGACGCCTCGGGCATGACGTCGTCGGACGCCGAGGCGCTGCTCGAGAGCTACGGGATCCCGGCGACCACGACGCACGGCAGCCTCAAGGACCTCGAGTCCCTGCTCGACGCGGACCGCGACATCATCGCCTACGTCGACTCCGACGAGGTCTGGTACGGCACCGACGACGACGGTTCCGACGGGGGCGCCGACGCCAACCACGCGGTGGTGGTGACGGGCATCGACGACGAGAACGTGTACCTCGCGGACCCGGGCGACCCGAGCGGGGCGATCTCGGTGGTGCCGCGGGCGACCTTCGAGGACGCGTGGGACGACTCGGGCCGCGAGATGCTCGTGACCGACACCGCGCCGCCGCGCTCGGAGCCGGCGGGCAACGCGCCGACGCACGAGGTCCCGGGGTCGTCGACCTCCGGCGCGCCCCCGGCCGACGGCGCCGCCGGCAAGCCCGGCGCGGGCGGGATGCTCCTCTCCACGACCTCGACGGGCGTGGTCCTGCTGCCGGTCGTGCTGCGCGACGTCGCCGTCGCGACCGCCGCCGTCTCGGCCGCGCTGGCCGCCGCGGGGGTCGTCCGCCGTCCGTGAGCGCGCTGCGCTCACAGGGGTCAGGAGGCGCAGGTGGTGGCGACCGTGCGGGCGACGCGGGTGGTGACGAGGTTCCAGTCCTCGGCGGCGACCGGGTCGGTCATCAGCCAGTCCATGACGTCGTCGACGCCGGCGGCGTAGGCGCGCTGCTCGCGGGAGGAGTCGCCGTACGTCGCGGCGAGGGACTCCTCGCGGGCGGCGACGACGCCCGTCCACTGCCCGGCCGGGGTGCGCCCGAGCGTCGCGACGGTCTCGTCGATGGCGTCGGCGACCACCGTGGCGCACTGCCCGGCGACGGCCGGCGACCCGGCGGCGGGCGCCGGCGCGGTGGCCGCGGACGCGCTCACCGCGTCGACGAGGCCCGGGATCTGGGCGCCCAGGCCGACCAGCGCCGTCGCGGCCCCTGCCACGGCGACGGCCAGCGGGGCGCGGGTGCCGGCGCGGCGACGCGGCACGGGCCCGGCGGCCGCGTGGGTGGTGGCGGCGGGGGCGGTGGGCACGGCGCGCGGCGGGGTCGGCACGCCGGTCACCGGGTCGCGGCGGTACGCGGTCGGCGGCGGGTAGCCGAGCCCGGCGGGCGGAGCGTCCTGCGGCACCGCGGGGCGGCGACCGGGGCGCACGAGCACGGCCGCCCGGACGTCCGCGTGCGTGACCGTGGCGTCCTCCCGGCGGTGGTGCTACCCCATGTCGACCCCCGACCGGCCTAGTTGGCGCGCGTCCGGTCGGACGCTGTGTGAGCGGTGTCGCATCGGCCCGGGCGTCCGTTAGCCCCGCGAGGCCCGGACCGGCCGGGTCCACCGGGTCGGGTGAACGGGGTGCGCCGGGCGAGTGCCGAGATGTCGGTCCGAACCTGACGTGACCTGTCAGGAACGGCTCCTAGCGTGACCGCCATGACCACGTCGCTCGCCATGATCAACCTCGACGGCCCCGACCCCCGCGCGCAGGCCGCCTTCTACGGCGCGCTGCTCGGCTGGCAGACCGTCCACGCCGAGGAGGAGTACGCGATGATCTCGGGCGAGGGCGCGCCGATCGGGTTCGGGCGCGTGCCGGGCTGGACCCCGCCGCCCTGGCCGGACCCCGACGGCGCCAAGCGCTACCACCTCGACCTCGCCGTCGACGATCTCGACGCCGCGGTCGCCCGGGCCCGCGAGCTCGGCGCGACGCTGCCGGAACACCAGCCGGGCGGGACGTGGCGGGTGCTCCTCGATCCGGTCGGCCACCCGTTCTGCCTGTGCCCCCGCTGAGGCGACACCTTCACGGTGACTACACGGACTCGTCCACTCTGACGACGCCGCCCGGGCATCCGGCCGCCTAGCCTCCCGTGGGGGGCGACATGGGGGCGGATGTGCAGATCAGCGTGGTCCGGCCGGACGAGCTGGGGGCGTCCGACCTCGATCTCTGGCGCGCGTTCCAGCGCTCGGGGCCGACGGCCCACCCGTTCCTCGCCCCGGAGTTCGTGCAGGCCGTGGGCCGGGTGGGCCGTCCGGTGCGCGTCGCGGTGCTCGAGGACGGCGGCCGGACCGTCGGCTTCTTCCCGTTCGAGCGCGGGCGGTGGGGGTACGGCACGCCGCCCGCGCCCGGCCTCACCGACGCGCACGGCCTCGTGCACGCGCAGGACGCGGAGTGGGACCCCCAGCAGCTCCTGCGGGCCTGCGGGCTGTCGGTGTGGGAGTTCGACCACCTCGTCGACGGCCAGAAGCCCTTCGAGCGCTACCAGGCGCTGCGGGTGCCGTCGCCGGTGATGGACCTCAGCGGTGGCTACCCGGCGTTCCGGGCCGAGGTGCGCGCCCGGTCCAAGTCGTTCCTCTCCGAGCTGGAGCGCAAGGGACGGGCGCTCGGCCGCGACCACGGCACCGTGACGTTCACCCTGGGGAGCGCTGACGTCGCCGACCTGCGGCAGATCATGGCGTGGAAGTCCGAGCAGTACCAGCGGACCTACCGCAGCGACCGCTTCCGCGTGCCCTGGATCCGCGAGCTGCTCGAGTCGCTGCTGGCCACCCCGTCGGAGACCTTCGCCGGCACGCTCTCGATGCTCCGCGCCGGCGACACCCCGGTCGCCGGCCACTTCGGGCTGCGCAACGGCCCGGCCCTCGCCGGCTGGTTCCCGGCGTTCGACAACCGGTTCCGCCGCTACTCCCCGGGCCTGCTGCACCACCTCATGCTCGCCGAGCACGCGGCCGCCGCCGGCATCGTCGAGATCGACATGGGCCGTGGCGCCAAGGGCTACAAGGACTGCTTCCGCAGCCGCGACCTCGTCGTCGCCGAGGGGCGGATCGTGCGGCGCAGCCCGGCCGCCGCCGTGCACTGGGCGCGCCGCGAGCCCGTGCGCCGGCTGCGCAACCACGTGCTCGACGACCCGCGCCTCTACCGCGCCGCCGACACGGTGCTCAAGCGCGCGGCCTCGGTGCGCACGAGGATGCGCGGTCAGACCGCGTAGGGCCCATCGCGGAGGACCCACACCGCGGAGGGCCCACACCGCGGAGGGCTCACACCCTGTAGGGCAGGGCCACGATCCCGTTGTCGAACGCCGAGCGCAGCGGCACCGTGGGCCCGTCCGCGCGCAGCCCCGGCAGCCGGTCGAGCACCGCCCGGAACAGCGCGCCCAGCTCGCGGCGGGCGAGGTGCGCGCCCAGGCACAGGTGCGGGCCGGGCCCGCCGAACCCGACGTGCGGGTTGGGGCGGCGCCCGACGTCGAAGGCGTCGGGCGCGTCGAACACCGCCTCGTCCCGGTTGGCCGACCCGTAGAACAGCACCACCTTCGACCCGGCGGGCAGGGGGTGGCCGCGCAGCTCGTGGTCCCGGGTCAGCGTGCGGCGGAACTGCACGATCGGCGAGCACATCCGCACGATCTCCTCGATCGCGGTGCCCATCAGCGCGTCCGGGTCGGCGGCGAGCCGTGCGCGCTGCTCGGGGTGCTCGGAGAGCAGCACCAGCCCGTGGGACGCCGCGTTGCGCACGGTCTCGTTGCCGGCGACCAGCAGCAGGTCGAAGAACGAGCCCAGCTCCCGCAGCGAGAGCCGCTCGCCGTCGACGTCGGCGGTGACCAGCGCGGAGAGGATGTCGTCGCCCGGATCGCGCCGGCGCGCCCGCCCGAGGCCGACGACGAAGCGGCGCAGGTCGACGATCGCGCGCAGGTTGCCGACCAGCAGGCGCGCGGTGGCCAGCCGGTGCATCTCGCCGCGGACGCCGGAGTACTCGGTCATGACGTCGATGCGCGAGAGCACGTGGTCGCGGCGCTCGCGGGGGATGCCGAGCATCGAGCAGATGACGTGGATCGGCAGCTCGCGGGCGGCCTCGGCCACGAAGTCGCCGGTGCCGTGCCGGGCCAGCCGGGTCACGATCTCGTCGACGGTGTCCGCGATCTCGCCGTCGAGCGCGTCGAGGCGCTTCGGGGCGAACGCCCGGGACACGATCCGGCGCAGGCGCGCGTGGCGCGGGTCGTCCATGTTGACCAGGGGGCGCCCGAACACCAGCGGCAGCCAGGGCGGCGGCTCCGGGCTCACGGCGGCGGGCTCGCTGGAGAACACGTCGCTGTTCCGGCTCGCCTCCAGCACGTCGGCGTGGCGGACCAGCGCGTGGAACCCGCCGCCGGGCCGCAGCAGCGGCACCCGGGGCTCGGGGAAGAACACGGGCCGGTCCAGCGCGCGGAGCCGGGCGAACGCGGCGAGCCGGTCGGCCTCCGGGCGGGCCCAGAAGGCGAGGTCGGTGAGGTCGGGCGGCGCCGGGGCCTGCGGGAGGGCCATCGTCAACCTGCCCGCGACGGCAGCGCCCGCGCTCCCAGCAGGTCGTGGCGCACGGCGAGCGAGGCGGCCTCGAGCCGCGAGTGGACCCCGAGCTTCGTGAGCATCGACTGGACGTGGCTGCGCACCGTCAGCGTGGCGATGCCGAGCCTGCGCTCCATCTCGCTCGTGCTCACGCCGTCGACGAGCAACGAGAGGCACTCGAGCTCGCGGTCGGTCAGCAGCGACACCAGCCGGCGGGCCCGCGCCCCGGCCGGGTCCTGGTCCTGCGGTGCGCGCGGGGCGCTCACGACGGTCTCGCCGCCGGCCACCCGGCGCAGCGCCCGCAGCAGCGAGTCGACGCCGTGGCTGCGGTGCAGGTAGGCCCGGGCCCCGGCGCGGATCGCGGCCTCGACCGACGAGCGGTGCCCGTCGGAGGTCAGCACGACGACCGCCGTGCGCCCGCCGCCCGCCTCGTGGAGCGCGCGCACGAACCCGGCGACGTCGCGGTCGACGTCGCCGAGGTGGTCGGCGATGACCACGTCGGGCCGGACGGTCGCCACGGTGGCGGCCAGCCCCTCCCGATCCGCAGGGCCCAGCGCGACGCGGTGCCCCTGCGCACCCAGCGTCGGTTCCAGCAAGTCCGTGAGCAGCGTTCCGCGGCCCCCCACGACCAGTTCCATGGTTCCCCCCAGGAACTCAACCGATCGGCATCCTGGCATGCCCCCCGGCCCCATGAGGGTGACCACCCGATCGAGCGCACGTCAAGTACGGGGAGTGACCAATATGAGGGAGACTCTCAGGTTCCTCAAGGCGAGTGGCGACCGATCGGCGTGCATCAGTGGTCTGTTCGGTCGTATGGTGATCGAGGTTGCCTGACTATGTGTCACGAAACGGTACCGATCCCGACTGCGGAGCGTTTCTCCTGCATCTTGGGGACGACCGGCGCGCACGGCGTGCCTAGTGTCCACGGACCGTGCGCCCCGTCCAGGTCCTCGTCGTCGCGGACCAGCTGCTGCGCGACCTCCTGGTCGCCCGGTGGTCGCGCGAGCCGTGGCTGGCCGTCGTCTCCGGGCGCACCGACGAGGGCTGGGAGGACCTGGCCGCCCGGCGCGCCGACGTCGTCGTCCTCGACCTCGCCCTCCGGCCGCCGCGGTGGGAGCACGGCGTGGCGGCCCTGCGCGAAGCGTGTCCCGGGCTCCGCGTGGTCGTGCTCGCGCAGCCGGGGGAGGAGAGCGCGCACGGGGCCGCCCGCGCCGGCGCCTCGGGGTGGCTGGCGTACGGGTCGTCGGTGGACGAGCTGACCGAGACGGTCCGCCTCGTGCACGAGGGCCACGGCGTCTACCCGTCCCGCGTCCTGGCCGCGGTGCTCGACGGCCTGCGCGCCGACATCGCGGAGGCGCGGCGTCCCACCGGGCGCCTGAGCGCGCTCACCGAGCGGGAGGTCGAGGTGCTGCGCGCCCTCGTCGACGGGCTCTCCGCCCGCGACGTCGCCGACCACCTGGACGTCGCGGTGAACACGGTCCGGACGCACACCCACCGGATCTTCCGCAAGCTCGGGGTGCACGGCCGGCTGGAGGCGGTCCGCATCGCCCGCGCGGAGGGTCTCGCCCCGCTCGCGGAGGCCGTGCCCGCGTCCCCGACGGCGTCCCCGACGGCGCCCTCGTCGCGCCCTGTCCGCCTGGTGCGCGAACGGGACGACGAGGACCCCGACGCCTGGTGAATTGTGACTACCCCGGCTGCTCCTCCGAGGCGATCCGATCCGGGAGATCCCGTCGTAGCGTCCTCTCCCTGAGGGACCCCGGTCCTCCTCCCGTGCCCCCCGAGACACCGGATCGGCCGCGCGGGACGGTCGGCCGCGACCCACCACCGTCGCACCCGGGGGTCCCGATCAGCCCGATGGAGGAATGGTGACCGTCCAGCGCAACGGTGCGACGGGTGAGGGGCGGCGCGGACCCCTCACCCCGCCGCACCTCGCCTTCCCCGACGTCTCGCTGCCGCGCGTCGGACCCCGTCGGGCCGAGGGACGGCCCGAGGGGCGGGCCGAGACCCGCCGGGACGACGTCGACACGGTCATCGAGGTCTCGGAGCTCGCCAAGGTCTCGCTGGTCATCCCGGCGATGAACGAGGCCACCAACATCGCCTGGGTGCTGCGCCAGGTGCCGAGCTGCATCGACGAGGTGGTGCTGGTCGACGGCCACTCGCGGGACGCGACGGTGATGATCGCGCAGACGGTGCGGCCCGACATCCGCGTCCTCGAGCAGCCGGGGACGGGGAAGGGCGACGCGCTGCGGGAGGGCTTCCTCGCTGCCACCGGCGACCACATCGTCATGATCGACGCCGACGGGAGCATGGCCCCCGACGAGATCCCGCACTTCCTGCACTTCCTCGACACCGGCTACGACTTCGTCAAGGGCTCCCGCTTCATGGGCGGCGGCGGCTCCCGCGACATCACGCGCCTGCGCCGCAGCGGCAACCGCGTTCTCGTGGGCATGGTCAACCGGATGCACGACACGGTCCTCACCGACCTCTGCTACGGCTACGTCGCCTTCCACCGGCGCTGCCTGCCCTACCTGGACCTCAGCCGCCCCGGTTTCGAGGTGGAGACGTCGCTGACGATCTCGGCGCTGCGGGCCGGCTTCCGGATCGCCGAGGTGCCGAGCCTGGAGATGCCGCGGCGCTACGGGCACTCCAACCTCCACGTCGTCCGCGACGGCACCCGCGTGCTGCGCACCCTGCTGCGCGAGCACGACCGCGGGCCGAGCGGCCGCGCGGTGCAGCACCTGCGCCGCTTCGTGCACGAGCACCACCGCGCCCCGGCGGCGGAGATCGCGGCCGGCCCGGCCGGGACGGCGACCGCGCCGGATCCCGTGGGGAAATGAGGTGACCGCCGCCGCGCTCCTGCGGCGCGTCCCCGTCCGGACCGCGCGCCTCGGCGCCAGCCTCGCCGGGGCCGCCCTCGCGCTCCTCGCCGGCTGGTGGGCCGCCGTGGTCCTCGACGGCCGGGAGCCGCTGCCCGTCGCCGCGGTCCTGCTGCTCGTGCCCGCGCTCGCCGTCGCCGTGCCCACCCACCGCCTGGAACCGGTGGCCCGCGCGGTGATCGCCGTCGGCTGGACGCTCGCGCTGGACACCGTGGTCGCCCAGGTGATGCTCTCGCTCGGGGCGTGGGACGTGCGGCTCGGCGTGCTCGTCGTGACCGGGATCAGCGTGGCGGTGTGGGTCGGCGTCGAGCTCGCGACCGCGCGCTCGGAGCGTGCGGCCGCCGGGCGCACACCCCGGACGGACGCCTCCGCCGAGGTGGGCCCGTGAGGTTCGACGTCGTCCGGCCCGCCGAGCTCACCCCGGGCGAGATCGGCCGGTGGCGCGCGCTGCAGACGCTCACGCCGACGCTGCGCACTCCGTTCCTGTCCCCGGAGTTCACGCGCACGGTGGCGCGGTTCCGGCCCCGCACGCGCGTGGGGGTGGTCCACGAGCGCGACGAGATCCTCGGCTTCTTCCCCTTCGAGCACGCGCCGCTGGGGCGCGGGCTGCCGGTCGCGCCGGGCCTGAGCGACGCGCAGGGCCTCGTGCACGCGCACGACGCCACGTGGGACGCGCGGCTGATGGTGCGGGCCTGCGGGCTCTCGGTGTGGGAGTTCGACCACCTCGTGGCCGACCAGCACCTCCTCGCCGCGTACCGGACCGCGCAGGCCCCGTCGCCGGTCATCGACCTCTCCGAGGGCTTCGACCCCTGGTACGAGCTGGTCCACACGCGGTCCTCCCGGGTCCGCGACCTGCCCCGGCGCGCGCGGCGCCTCGAGCGCGAGCACGGCCCGCTGCGCTTCGTGCTCGAGGCCGCCGACGACAGCGCCGTCGACGCGCTCGACACGGTGCTGGAGTGGAAGTCGGCGCAGTACCAGCGCACCGGGCGCTCGGACCGCTTCGCCCGGCCCTGGATCCGCGGGCTGGTGCACCAGCTGCTCGACCAGCGCGCCGGGACGTTCCGGGGGTGCCTGTCGCTGCTCTACGCGGGCGACGAGCTGGTCGCCGGGCACTTCGGCCTGCGCGACCACGGCGTCGTCCCGACGTGGTTCCCGGCGTACGACCCGAGCATGCGCCGGTACTCGCCCGGCCTGCTGCTGCACCTCGCCATGGCCCGTGCGGCGGCCGACGACGGGGTGGCGCTCATCGACATGGGCCGCGGCGCCAAGACCTACAAGGACGAGCTGAAGTCCGGTGAAGCCACGGTCGCCGAGGGGCGGGTCGCCCGCCTCGTGCCGACGGCGGCGCTGGCCTGGGCGCGCACCGCGCCGGTCCGCTCCGCGCGCCGCGCCGTCGACCGCAGTCCGCGGCTCTACGACGTGGCCGACCGGGTGCTGCGCGCCCGCGGCCGCTTCCGCCCGTCCGGCCACGTGAGCGGGGTGTCGGCATGACGCGCACGGTCTCGGTGGTGATCTGCGCCTACACCGACGAGCGGTGGGACGACGTCCTGGCCGCCGCGGCGTCGGTGTCCGGGGGTCAGAGCGTCGCCCCCCACGAGCTGATCGTCGTCGTCGACCACCACCCCGCGCTGCGCGACCGCCTCGAGCGCGCGCTGCCCGAGGCCCACGTGATCGCGAACGCCCAGGCCCGCGGCCTGTCCGGCGGCAAGAACACCGGGGTCGCGGCCTCCACCGGCGAGGTCGTCGCGTTCCTCGACGACGACGCCGTCGCCGGTCCCGACTGGGTGCGCACGTTCGCCGAGGGCTACGACGACCCCGACGTGCTCGGCGTCGGCGGGCTCACGCTGCCCTGGTGGGCCACCGACCGGCCGGCGTGGTTCCCCGAGGAGTTCGACTGGGTCGTGGGCTGCACGTTCGTCGGCCGGGACCCCGGCCCCGTGCGCAACCTGCTGGGCGGCAACGCCTCGTTCCGCCGCGACGCCTTCGACATCGCGGGCGGCTTCCCCACCCACATCGGCCGCACCGCCGCCCGGGCCCGGCCGCTGGGGTGCGAGGAGACCGAGTTCTGCATCCGCGTCGCGGCGCACCGCCCCGGCGCGCGCTTCGTCCACGACCCGCGCGCGGTGATCTGGCACCGGGTGCCGGCCGCCCGCGAGGGCTTCCGCTACTTCCGCTCCCGCTGCTACGCCGAGGGGCTGTCGAAGGCGCTGGTCACGCGGAGCGTCGGCGCCGCGGCCGGGCTCGCCGCCGAGCGCAGCTACGCCGCGGTGACGCTGCGCCGGGGGGTGACGCGCGGGGTGCGCCAGGCCTGGCGCGGCGACCGCCACGGCCTCGCGCGCGCCGGCGCCATCACCGCCGGGCTGCTCACCACGACCGCGGGCTACGCCGTCGGCTCGCTCGCCCGGAGCGCGTCATGACCATCCCCGTGCTCATGTACCACGCGGTCGCGCAGCGGCCCGCCGACGCCGCGCACGCCCTCTCGGTGCACCCCGACCGGTTCGCCGCGCAGCTCGAGCTGCTCGCCGCCGAGGGCTTCACGACGATCACGGTGGGCGAGCTCGCCGCCATCCGCCGCGGCGAGGTCGCGCCGCCCGAGCGTCCGGTCGCGCTGACCTTCGACGACGGGTACGCCGACTTCCACCGCGAGGCCCTGCCGCGCCTGCGCGCCGCCGGGGCCACGGGCACGCTGTTCGTCACCACCGGCTGGCTCGACGACGCGGGCCCCGAGGCCGCCGGACAGCCGCTGGACCGGATGCTGTCGTGGTCGCAGGTCGCCGAGTGCGACGCCGCCGGGATCGAGGTCGGCGCGCACAGCCACAGCCACGCCCAGCTCGACCAGCTGCCGGACGCGGCGCTGCGCGACGAGCTCGCCCGCCCCAAGCGCCTGCTCGCCGAGCGCCTGGGGCACGAGGTGCCGCACCTCGCCTACCCCTACGGCTACTCCAGCGCGCGGGTGCGCCGCGCGGTCGCCGACGCCGGCTACCGGCTGGCCGCGAGCGTCGGCAACTTCGCCGCCACGCCGGGCGCCGACGGCTACGCCCTGCCGCGGCTGACCGTCGCGCGGGACACCGACCTGGCCACCTTCGGGCGGGTGGTCCGCGGCGAGCACCACGCCCGCATCTACTGGAAGGAGCGGACGCTGACCGCCGGGTACCTGGTCGTGCGGCGTGGACGGTCGGCGCTCGCGGGACGGGTGCGCTCGTGACGGCCGGCTCCCTGGACGGGCGGACGCAGACGCTCACGGTCGGCGGCGCCCCGGCGGCCACGCGGCGGGCCCGGCTGCGGGCCCACCTCACCGACCCGTTCTCGCGGAACTCGTACGCGCTGATCGTCAACACCGGGATGACCGGGCTGCTCGGGCTCGTCTTCTGGTTCCTCGCGGCCCGCTTCTACACCCCCGAGGACGTCGGCCGCGCCTCGGCGCTGATCTCGGCGATGACCCTCCTCTCGGCGATCGTCGGCATCAACATCACCGGCACCCTGAGCCGGTTCCTGCCCCAGAGCGGCCGCCGCACGGCGCGCCTGGTGCTGGTGAGCTACGGGCTGAGCTCGCTGGCGGTCGCGGTGCTGGCCGCCGGGTTCGTCCTCACCCTCGGCTGGTGGGGGCCGTCGTTCGGGCTGCTGGCGAGCCCGTGGGCGGCGATCGGGTTCGTCGGCGTCGCGATCGCGGCGAACATCTTCACCGTGCAGGACGGCGTGCTCGTCGGCATGCGCGGCGCGGGGTGGGTGGCGCTCGAGAACACCCTCTTCGGCCTGGTCAAGGCGGGCCTGCTGGTGCTGCTCGCCGCCACAATGCCCGCCACCGGGGTGTGGGTCGCGTGGATCGTGCCGATGATCCTGCTCTGCCTGCCGGTCAACCTGCTCGTCTTCGCCCGCCGGGTGCCGCGCCACGCCCGCGAGACCGCCGGCGGCGCCACGACCGGCACCGAGATCCGCGGCTTCTTCGCCGGCGACTTCATCGGCGCGCTCTTCGGCTTCGGCGCCATCTACCTGATCCCGGTCGTGGTGGCCGCCGCGCTGCCGCCGTCGACGTTCGCCGTGTTCTACATCGCCTGGATGATGGCCGCGGTCCTCAACCTGGTGCCGAACAACCTCGCGCAGACCCTCACCGTCGAGGGGGTCTTCGACGCCGACCGGCTGGCCCGCTACGCGCGCTCGGCCCTGGTGCGCTCGGTCGCGCTGCTCGGGGCGGCCGCGGTGGGCCTGCTCCTGCTGGCCCGCCCGCTGCTCGGCTTCCTCGGCCCGGACTACGCCGCCGCCGCGCCGCTGCTGCAGCTGCTGGCGCTCGCGGCGCTGGGCCGCGCGGTGATGGAGGTCTGGCTCGGCGTGCTGCGCGCGCAGGGCCGGGCCCACGCGATCGTGCGCTGGCAGGTCGTCTCCGGCACCGTCGTCGTCGGCACGGTGGTGGCGGGCCTGTTCCTGGGCGGCGGGACGCTCGGGATGCCGATCGATCCCGTGACCGGGGTCGGCGTGCTGGTGCTGCTCAGCCAGGTGGCCGTGGCCCTCATGGTGCTGCCGCGCCTGCTGCGGGTCATCGCCGTCCGGCGCGCGGCCCCCTTCGACCCGTGGAGGCCCTCGCCGGTGCCGCGTGTCGCCGACCAGCGCCTCGTCCCGCTGCAGGTGGTCGTGCGGGACCGGGCACCGGCCGAGGACGCGGCACCGGCCGAGGAGGCGGCACCGGCCGAGGAGGCGGCGCCGGCCGCGGAGGAGGAGCCGGCCGCGGAGGTCGCGGAGGTCGCCGCGGACCCCGCCCCCGGCCCGCCCCGGGAGACCCCGCAGCGCTCGCGGTGGCAGCGCTTCCTGATCGCGGTGGACCGCGGGGGCCCCGCGGTCATCGTCGCGATGGCCAGCCTGCTGTCGCTGGTGATGATCGTCGAGCCGCTGGTGTGGGTGGACCTCGGCGGTCTCGGCGGCTGGGGCCTCGTGGCGGTGCTGCCGGTGCTGACGCTGGTGGGCTTCGCGCTGCTGCTGGTCAGCGTCGTGGCCGCGATCGCGCTGGCCCGCGAGCGCAAGGTCCTGCTGACCGCGCAGCTCGTCGCCGTGTGCTGCGCGCTGCACGGCCTCACCGCGCTCATCGAGCCGCTGCCCCGGTTCCCGACGTCGTACGTGCACCTGGGGTTCGTCGACTTCATCTCGACCTTCGGCACCGTCGCCCCCGACGTCGACGCCCGCTTCAGCTGGCCCGGCTTCTTCGCCCTCGTGTCGTTCGTGTCCGACGGGGCGTCGCCGACCGCGCTGCTGCCGCTCATGCGGGTGACGCCGCTGCTGTCGAACCTGCTCTACCTGCTCGCGCTGTGGCTGATCCTGCGCAACCTGCGGATGAGCTGGCGCGGCAAGTGGTTCGCCGCCCTGCTGTTCACGGTCCTGCAGTGGATCGGGCAGGACTACTTCTCGCCGCAGGGCTTCACGTTCCTGCTCTACATGATCTTCATCGGGATCCTGCTGACCTGGTTCCGCCCGGTGGGCCGCGAGGCCGTCGGGCCGGCCGGGCGCCCGGCGTGGGTCGCCGGCGCGCTGCGCCGCACGCCGTCGTGGCTGCGCCGCGGCGGGGGCGCGGTGCGCCGGGGCGTCGGTCGCGTGGTCGGGACGCCGACCCAGGCCGGCGAGGCGGCCGCGCGGCCGTCGTCCCCGGCCACCCGCGTCGCCCTGCTCGGACTGCTGTTGATGATCTTCGCGGCGGCGACCGTGAGCCACCAGCTCACCCCGTTCGTCATGGTCGTCGCGGCCGCGGCGCTGGCGCTGGGGCGGCGCTCCACGCTGCGCGGCCTGCCGGTGCTGCTCGGCGTGCTGCTCGTGGCCTGGGTGAGCCTCATGACCGCGGCGTACTGGACCGGCCACCTCGACGACCTGTTCAGCGGCGTCGGCGACCTCTCCGGCAACGTCGCCACCAGCATCGCCGCCCGCACCGGCGGTGACCTCGCCCACGGCGTGGTGGTGCTCGTGCGCGTCGCGCTGTTCGGGGTGCTGGCGGTCGGCTCGGTCGTGGGCCTGCTGCGCCGGCGCCACCGCGGGGTGGACGACCGGGTCGTCGCGCTCCTGCTCGCCGCGCCGTTCCTCGCGGTCCTGGTGCAGAGCTACGGCGGCGAGATCGGGCTGCGGGTCTACATGTTCGCGCTGCCCGGCGCGTGCGTGCTCATCGCGATGGCCTTCTTCCCCGAGACCTCCCGGGGCACCGGGTTCCGCGCGGCCTTCGGCTCGGTGTGGCGCTACGTGGCCGCGGGGCTGGTCGTGCTCGTGCTCGGCGCGGCCTACGCCGTCGCGGCCTACGGCAACGAGGCCTTCGAGCGGGTCTCGCCGGGGGAGCTCGCCGCCGTGCAGTGGGTGTACGACCGGCCCGGCAGCGCCCAGGTCCTCTTCCTCACCGACTCGATGGACTCCGGGGCGACCCCGATGATGCCGATCGGCTACACCGACGCGATCGGTGTCGGGGTGCGCGCGACGCTCGCGTCGCCGAACGCCGACGACAACCCGTCGGTCGTGGTCGAGCAGCTCGCCTACTGGGGCGGCAGCACCTACTTCGTCACCTCGCGGTCCGAGGAGCAGTACCTCGAGGTCAGCGCCGGCTACCCGGCGGGCTGGGGCCAGGAGCTGCGCGCCGCGCTGGCCGCCGACCCCCGCCTGGAGAAGGTCCTCGACACCGGCGAGGCCCAGGTCTGGGTCCCGCGCAACCCCCAGGCCTTCGACCCGATCACCGGTCGCGTCCCGGAGCTGCTCGGCGTGCGCATCGGGCCGACGGAGTGGACCCCGGTCGGGGTGACGGTGCTGATCGGGCTGGTCGGCGTGCTGCTCGCCCAGCAGATCTGGGCGCTGCGCCGCCCCGGCCGCGCCGCCCTGCGCACCACCGTGTTCGTGTGGGGGCCGCTGCTGCTGGCCTTCGGTGCCGTGGTGGTGGAGCGGTTGTTCGCGCTGACCTGACCCGGGCTCACACGCCCCGGGGGATCCAGCGGACCTCGTAGGGCCCGAGCTCGACGTCCGCGCCCTCGACCGTCGCGGTGACCGGGGCGTCGCTGGTGTTCACCAGCACCGTCGCGCGCGGCCCGCGGGCCCCGAACACCGGCGGCGCGACGCCGACGTCGGTGACCGGGGCGCCCGGCGGGAACTGGCGCGCGAACTCCTGCAGCGTCCCCAGGAACGGCTCGGGTGTCCCGTCGGGCCTCCACAGCCCCGACGGCGACGCGGCGTTGCGAGCCGCGTTCCAGTAGAAGGACGTGGCGACCCCGGTGCGCGCGAACTCGACGAGCCCGGCCGCGCGCTGGGCCAGCCGCTTCTCCGGCGGCCAGCGCGCCGCGTCCGGCTCGACGTACCACTCGGCCCACCACAGCGGCAGCGACGTGCGGCCCTGGATCCAGCGGTTGACGTCCCCGATCTTCGCCAGCGCGGTGGCGTCGTCGGGCGCGCCCTCCTCGGTGGTGGTGTGCCCGTCGACGACGACGAAGTCGGCGCCGCGCTTGTTGTCGTTCCAGTAGTCGAAGGCGTCGAGGACGCGCTGGTCGACCAGCCCCCAGGGGCCGGTGAGCTCGGAGGGCCCGGTGTACACGCCCGGCGGCGGCGCGCCCATCTCGATGTAGGGCCCGCCGACCTGGTTGCCGGGGTCGACCTCCTTGAGCGCGTCGTAGACCCGGTTGTAGAGGTCGGTGTACGCCGGGCCGTCCCAGGTCTTGGTCTCCTCGTTGAAGAAACCCTTGAACTCGTTCCACACCTGGAAGTGGTGGACGTCGGGGTAGCGCCGCGAGATCTCGGCGGCCAGGTCGGCGAAGTCCTGGTAGTGCTCGGGCTCGGGCGCGACCTCGAGCCGCCTCCAGTCCGTGGTGCCCTCCGCGCCACCCTTCATCCAGTCCGGGGCGCAGCACAGGGTGATCACCGGGGTGCCGCCGCTGCGGCGGATGAAGTCCATGCGGGCGTCGAGGCCCGCGAAGTCGTACTCGCCCGGGGACGGCTCGGGGTTGGCCACGCCGAACCCCATGATGTGCTGCGCCTGGGGCATCGGCTGCGCCGCGAGGGCGACGGCGACCTGCCCGGCCGCCTGCGGGCCGGCGTCGATCGCGCTGAACTGGGTGTGGGTGAGGCCGGGACCGAGCACGTTGGACGGTGCCGCCGACGCGCGCGCGGACCCGCTCTCGCACCCCGCCGCGAGCAGCAGGGCCGCCGCCGCGGACAGGGCGGCCAGCACCCGTGGCCCCCGGACGCCCTGGCTCCGCATCTGCCGCCCCACCCCCACGTGCGTTGATCGCCGCGCCGGAGTCTAACCCCTGATCGGGTGGGACAGTGGTGAGGAACACCGGCGCGCGTGGATCACCGCCGCCGGCGCACGAGCCCCCCGAGGTAGGCCGCCTGCCCGGCGTGCTGGATGTCGTCGTCGACCACGCTGACCAGCCGCACGCCGCGCGTCACCGGCGGGTCCCAGCGGTCGTCGATGACCTCGTCGAGATCGTCGCCGGCCAGCGTGCGCAGGTGGGCGACGGTCCGCGCGGTCACGGCGTCGAGGTAGCCGGTGAGCAGCGCCGGGTCCTCGACGCGCACGGACGCGACCTGCTCGGAGGTGTGCCCGAAGCCGATCGAGGCGTCGTCGAGGGGCAGGTCGAAGCGGCGCGCCCACCCGTCCGCGGTCCAGACCTGCTCGGTGCCGGCGAGGTCGGCGACGTGGTCGTCCTGCACCCGAGTGAGGTGCCAGACCAGCCAGGCGATCGGGTTGGCCTCGGCGTCCGCGCGCCAGCTCAGCTCGTCGGCGGTCAGCCCCTCGACGGCCCGGTGCGCATCGCCCTGCGCCCGGCCGAAGGCGTCGACGAGCACGTCGATGGCGTCCATGGCTCGATCCTCCCGGTTCCCCTCAGCGCACCGAGGCGAAGACGACGACGGTGTCCTGGTCCGTGAGCGTCCTCTCGTCGACGGGCCGGCCGCACGTCGAGGGTGAGCCCGGTGGCGACCCACCGTTCGGAGCCTTGCCCGGGACGTCTGGTTCCGGGTTCCTGCTCTGCGCGAACACGGCCCCGACCGGCCCGCGGGTGGATCAGGCTGGGGCCATGAGCTCCAGCCTGTACGTGGCCCTGCGCAGCGGCCACGAGTACACCGTCACCGGCCTCGACGACGACACCGCCGCATCGCTGCGCCAGCGCATCGTGGCCCACCTCGAGGCCCGCGAGTCGCACCCGACGCTCGACCTCGGCGACGGCACCACCGTGCGCACCGACGCCGTGGTCCTCGCGCGCCTGCACGACGAGGGGCCGCGCACGGGATTCGTGGGGACCTGACGCCTCAGGACGCGCTGATCGGCCGCCGTGGCCCGGGCACGACCGCCGTGCGCACGCGCACGGTGATCCCGCGCCGCCGGGCGAGGTAGGCCGCCACCCGGCGGCGGGCGGTGCTCGGCGCGGGGTGCGCCGGGGCGAGGTCGTCGAGTACGTGGTCCCAGAGCGCGGGCAGGTCCGGGTCGTCCCAGTCGGAGCCGGCGAGGTCGACGAGCAGCGCGTTGTCGAGGCCGGTACCCGCCCACTCGATCGCGAGCTCGACGACGTCCGCCGGGTCCCAGGCCATGCCCAGCACCTGCGCGGCCCGCGCCTCCGCGGGCGTCATCCCCCGCAGGGACGGGAGCTCGGCGAGGCCGGGCAGGCCCCCACGCCCGTGGCCTCGCGGCCGGGTTCTGGTGACGGCACTTCCCATGACAGCCCCCCATCGCTGAACGTGAGCGACTCGCCCCCGGTGCTCACTCGGTCAGGCTATCGGGTTGCTCGGAACGACGCGACGGTGACCCACGGCGAAGCACGCTGCTGCGCACCAGGGGTGCGGTCCGAGGGTCGACGGCGATCACTCCGCGGGGTGACCCCGGGAACGAGGCGTCGCCGTCCCGGTCGGCGTGTCGGCCGGGATTCCGCCGGACGGGGCCCGCCGACCACGACCGTCGGCGCAGGGTCACCGTCCGTCGGGCGCCGTCCCCCACCCTCGTCCCGTCCCCGCCGCGCACGACCCGGCCGGGACCTCGGGCGATGACCAGCGGTGCCACCCCGGCCCCGGACGCGCCCGGGGCCCCGCGGGCCTGCTCGTCCGGATCCCCGCGACCCGCTAGGGAGCCTCCATGGGGACGACCACGCCCATCCACGACACGCTGGCCGGTGCGCCTCTCGCGGTCCCGGTCCGGCCCACACCCAGCCCGCGCGCCGCGCCCTCGGTCGCCGAGGACGCCGAGCGGGTCGTCGCGCTCGCCTGGCAGGAGGCCGACGAGCGCGGCCACGCGTACTTCGGCACCGGGCACCTGCTGCTCGGGCTCGTGCGCGCCGGTGGCACCGAGGCGGGGGTGCTCGCCGTCGCCGGGGTCACCGCCGAGATGGCCGACGCCGCCATGGAGCTCGTCGTGCTCTCGTCGGTGTCCGAGCCGGTGATCCGGGCCGCCGCCGGAGCGCGGCCGCTGCCCGGGGACGCGGTCGCCGACGTGCTCCGCGACGCGTCGCGCACCGTGGCCGACGTCGGCGACCCGGGCGAGGTGACGGCCGCCGGGCTGCTCACGGCGCTCGGCGCGCGGCCCTGGGGGCAGGCGGCCGAGATGCTCGCGGCCCTCGGCGTGGACGCGGCGGAGCTCGCCGCCGCCGTGGCGACGCTCGCCGCGCTGGCCCCGGAGGACGCCGACGCCTCCCCGCGGCCCGTCCCGCGCGACCCCAGCGGGCTGCTCTCCTCGGCCTGGCGGCCCGCCGGTGACGACACCGGGCAGGAGATCGCCGAGGAGGAGATCGCCGAGGAGGAGCTCACCGAGGCGTGACGGGAGGACGTCCCGGCGGACAGAATCCGGCCCATGGCGAAGCCGAGCTGGATCCGCGCCGAGGACGGCGACTGGTACCGCGTGTCCGAGGTGGTCGCGGTGAAGACCCTGCCGCACCCCTCCGGCGGGTTCATGGTGACCGTCGAGACCCACCGGCACGACAACATCGACGTGACCGGCCGGCTCGACCACGTCGAGGACGCCTCGCGGTGCCGCGACGCCGTCGCGGGCCTGCTCTCAAGGGCCGAGGAGGGCGCCGTGATCACCTACTCGACGGGCGGGTTCTCCGCGGAGCAGGTCGCCTGAGGGTCCGGGTCAGGGCCGGGGCCCGTAGGCGGCGAGGAACCGGTCGCGGAAGGCGTCCATCCGCCACACCGGCGTCGCGGGGTCGGGGGTCAGGCCGTCCGCCCAGCCCCAGTCGGCGACCGCGTCGAGCACCGCCGGGTCGCGGCTGACGATCGAGATCGGGATGTCGCGGTCCGCCGTCGGCCCGGTGACGGCGGGCGAGGCCTGGTGGTCGCCGAGGACCACGAGCACGGGTGCGCGGTCGGGGCGCTGCACGGCCTGGCGCTCGACCCAGCCGTAGAGCGTCGAGAGCGAGTACTCGATGCTGCGGCGGTAGTCGTCGCGGACCTGCGGTGCCGGCGTCGTGAAGATCGACTGGAACGACCGCTGCGGCTCCTCGGGGCCGAACACGCTGCCGTCGCCGACCGACTCCCACGGCACGGTGCGGGGCAGCGGCGCCCACGGCCCGTGGCTCGAGGTGAGGACGAGCTCGGCCATGGTCGGCGGCGCGCCCGGTCCGCGCTCGAGGCGGTCGAACGCGCTGAACAGGTACTGGTCGGGCATCGGCGACCAGCTGAACCGCGGGCCGCGGTAGCCGAGGTCGTCATGGGTGTAGGCGCGGTCGAGGCCGAAGAACGCCGCCTCCGGCCACGGGCCCGTGGTGCCGGGCTGGACGGTGACGGTGCGCCAGCCGGCCTGGTGGAACGCGCGGGTGAGCGTCAGGCGGCTCGACGAGACGAGGTCGGTGTGGCGCTGCTCGCCGTCGATCCACAGCCCGGAGAGCAGGGTCGCGTGGGCGAGCCAGCTGCCCCCGCCCGCGACCGGGGAGGTCAGCCGGCCGGTGCGCGCGCCGTACCCGAGGGCGCCGAGACGCCGCTCGCCGTCGTCCACGACGGCGCGGACCCCGCCCGCCATCGCCGGGTCGTCGAGGGCGGCCATGCCGTAGCTCTCGACCACCGCGACGACGACGTCCCGCCCGCGCAGGGCGGTGAGCAGCCGGTCGTCGGGCACCTCGCCGAACGCGTCGACGCCGGCCTCCCGGGCGAAGGCCTGCTGGTCGCGGACACCGGCGTCGATCTCGGCCGCCCGGTCCACGGCGCGGATCGAGGTGTCGCGCG
Organism: Actinomycetospora lutea; assembly: GCF_028737205.1. Classification (GTDB taxonomy): domain Bacteria; phylum Actinomycetota; class Actinomycetes; order Mycobacteriales; family Pseudonocardiaceae; genus Actinomycetospora; species Actinomycetospora lutea. The sequence goes on from NZ_JAQZAL010000019.1 coordinate 131,936, forward strand.
AGGCGACCGGGATCCCGGGCACCAGCTGCACCGACAGCGTCCATGCCACGAACCAGGCGACGGCCAGCACGGCGGCGAGCCGCAGCGCCCCCGCGCGGTGGCCGGCGGCGATGCGCGCGAGCCGGGCGACCGCCCCGCCGGTGCCCACCACCAGCCCGATCCCGAGCAGGGCGACCACCACGGCCCCGACCACCCCGACTGCGGGCCCCGAGGTCTCGGCGACGAAGTCGAAGGCGTTGGTGAGCAGCACCGCGTCGCGCGCGGGGTCGAACGGGCGCGCGATCGCCGCCGAGAAGCCGAGGTCGAACAGGGTGAGCACGAGCATCAGCCCGAGCACCGCGCCCGCGAGCCACGCCAGGACCCGCCGGGCCCACGCGGGCAGGGCGACGGCCAGCACGAGCGCGACCAGCACCTCGAGCGGGACGCGGACGAACGCCGGCTCGACCAGGCGCGCGACGTCGCCGGGCGTCACGAGCGCGAGCAGCACCAGCACCCCGGCGAGCAGGGTCAGCACGCCCGCGAGGCCGCGGCGCACCCGCACCGGGTGGACCTCGGCGCCGCGCCACAGGCGCACGACGTCGCGCCCGAACGACCAGAGCAGGGCGGCGAGCGCCGCCGCCACGAGCGCGGTGGCGGCCACGGCGGGCAGCAGCGTGGAGGCGGCGGCGACGAGCACGACCCCCTGCGCCGCGGCCACGACCTTGCCCGAGAACAGCGTCCGCAGCTCGCCGCCCAGCCACGGCAGCACCACCATCGCGGCGACGAACAGGTAGCGCGCGAGCCCGATGAGCAGCACCCAGCCCCCGAGCTGCCCGGCGACGTGCCACGACAGCACGAGCAGCAGGAACGCGTCGAGCTCCATGTCGAAGCGCGCCCCGAACGCCGAGGCGACGTCGCGCCGGCGCGCCACGGCCCCGTCGACGCCGTCGAGGGCGAGCGCGACGGCGGCGAGGACCACGAGCGCGGGCGTGGAGACGGGGTCGGCGACGAGCGCGGTGACCCCGACGACCAGCACGCCGCGGACGAGCGTGACCCGCCCCGCCGGGCCGAGCGCGTCGACGGGCGCGCCGGCGAGCAGCGCGACGAGCGCGGCGGACGCCGTCGCGCCGACGACGATCCCGAACGGCCCGAGCCCCACACCCTGCGCGAGCACGCCGAGCAGACCCGCGCTCGCGAGCGCGCCGCCGACGAGCTCGGCGGTCAGGATCGGGGGCGGGCGGCGCACACGTGCCAGCATGGCTGCCCGGAGATCGCCGTGGGTCGAGGAGGGGTCGGACCGATGACGCGTACCACGCGGGCGTTCCGGGTGGAAGCGCCCGGCCGGGGGGAGATCGCCGAGATCGCGCTGCCCGCACCGGGCGCCGACGACGTCGTGGTGCGCACCCTGCACTCCGCGGTGAGCCGCGGCACCGAGTCGCTGGTGTTCCGCGGGGAGGTGCCCGCGAGCCAGTACGGGCTGATGCGCGCGCCGTTCCAGACCGGCGACTTCCCGGGGCCGGTGGTCTACGGCTACCTCGCGGTCGGGGTCGTCGAGGACGGTCCGGGTGCCGGGCGGACGGTGTTCGGGCTCTACCCGCACCAGGAGCGCGCCGTCGTCCCGGCCGCCTCGGTCGTCGAGGTGCCCGCCGACGTCCCGCCGGGGCGCGCGGTGCTCGCCGGGACCGTGGAGACGGCGGTCAACGCGCTCTGGGACGCCGCGCCCCGGGTCGGCGACCGGGTCGCGGTGGTCGGCGCGGGCATGGTCGGCGCGGCCGTGGCGGGCGTGCTCGCGACGTTCCCGGGCGTGCGCGTGGAGCTCGTCGACGTCGACCCGGCGCGCCGCGCGGTGGCCGAGACGCTGGGCGTCGGCTTCGCGACCCCGGACGACGCGGCGGGCGGGTGCGACCTGGTCCTGCACGCGAGCACCACCGAGGCCGGCCTCGCGCGGTCGCTGGAGCTGCTCGGCGACGAGGGCGAGGTGGTCGAGATGTCGTGGTTCGGCGACCGCGCCCCCCGCGTGCCGCTCGGCGAGGCGTTCCACTCGCGGCGCCTGACGATCCGCGCCACCCAGGTCGGCCGCGTGGCGCCCGCCCGCCGCGCGCGGTGGGCGACGTCCGACCGCCTGCGCCTGGCCCTGCGCCTGCTCGCCGACCCGCGCTTCGACGCCCTGGTGACCGACTCCTGCGCGTTCGACGACCTCCCGACCGTCCTGCCCGCCCTCGCCGCCGGCGAGCGCCCGGGACTCGCGGTGCGCGTGGACTACGCCCCCTGAACCGCCACGGACGGGCGCGCTGCGCCTGGGCACGCGGACTTCCCGCTCGTAGGCTCTCCGACCATGCCGCGCTACGAGTTCCGCTGCCGGACCTGCGCCTCGACGTTCGAGGTCGACCGGCCGATGAGCGCCGCGAGCGACCCGGCCGACTGCCCCGCCGGTCACGACGACACCGTGAAGCTGCTGACGACCGTCGGGCTGAGCGGGCGAGCGCGCACCGCCACCCCGCCCGCGATGGCGCCCGCGGGCGGCGGCGGGGGCTGCTGCGGCGGCGGGTGCTGCGGCTAGCCCGAACACAGCGGACCGGCACCGACCGGCTCCCCGTGCTACGCGCTGTCACATATCCGACCGACATCTCGCTCGGGCGTGGGCCCAGGTCCCTGTCGCGGCGGCCGGAGACTGCATACCGTGACGACGGGGCGGGCATCCTCGGCGCGCCCGCCACCGTTCCCCGGGGAGACCGTCCATGTCCGTGACCCCCTCGCAGGCCCCCTCGCCGCCGGATGTCTCGGGGCGCCGGCCGCCCGGGACCGACCGCCGGGCGGGCCGTCGGGCCGATCGCCGGGCCGACCTGCGGGCCGACCTCGAGCGCTTCCTCGTCGTGCTGGCCCTGGGCCTGACCCTGGCGCTCCTCGTCGTCCTGTTCTGAGGGACGACAGAATGGCGCCATGTTCTCCGTGACGGTCCGCGACCACATCATGATCGCCCACAGCTTCCGGGGAGCGGTCTTCGGGCCGGCGCAGGCGTTGCACGGCGCGACGTTCGTCGTCGACGCCGTGTTCCGCCGCGCCGAGCTCGACGCCGACAACATCGTGGTCGACATCGGGCTGGCGACCGAGCAGCTGCACGACGCCCTCGCCGACCTGACCTACACCAACCTCGACGACCACCCCGAGTTCGCCGGGGTGAACACGACCACCGAGTACCTCGCGCAGGTGATCGCCCGGCGGCTGGCCGAGCGGGCCGGCGACGGGCGGCTCGGCCCGCACGCCGGCGGGCTCACGGGCATCATCGTGACCCTGCACGAGTCGCACGTGGCGTCGGCGGGCTACGAACTGACGCTCCCGTGAACGGTCCGGGTCGCCCGGGCGACCCGTTCCGCTCACCGGCGGCGCATCACCGCACGATCTGGACCTCGTCGCCCGGCTCGAGGGCGGTGAACAGCTGCTCCGCGTCGTCCTCGTCCAGGCGCACGCACCCGTGCGAGTTGCTGGCCCGGCTCCCGGCGTGGAAGGCCCGGCCCTCGCCGTCGAAGAACACCGAGTAGGGCATCGACGCGTCGTCGAACTCCTTGCTCACGTGGTAGCGCTCCTTGCGCTGCACCGCGAACGTGCCGGTCGGCGTGGGGTCGTCCGGCGAGCCGGAGGTGATCGGCATCGGGTCGCTCGCCGCGCGCCCGTCGTCGGTCAGCCAGGCCGTCCCGCGGCTCAGGTCGACGCAGACGTCGGCGGTGTCCTCGCACGGGGGCGCGCCGAGGCCCGGCGCGGCCGGCTGGCCCGGGGCCGCGGCGGCGAGCGGGGCCGCGGCGAGCGCGGCGGCGGACGCGACGCCGAGCGGGGCGAGTGCGGCGCGGGTGACGGACCGGCCGGTGGTGGGGCGGGGGGTCTCGCGTCGGGCGGGGGAGCGGCGGTGTCGGCCTGCCATCGCAGAGCCTCCTCCTCGTCGTCGGGGTCGACGACGTGGTGGGTCAGGGGTGTCGAGCACGTCCGGCGTTCCCCCGCACGGTCGCACGCACACGTGGGGTCGCCGGGACGGGGGGATGTCGCCAGGATCTCCCGGGCGTTTGCTGCGTCCCGCGCCCGCGGCGTCCGGGTTGCCCGTTTCCGCAGGTCACCGGCTCACACGCAGCACCGCCGAGCGGGCGCAGGATGGTCCTCGTGCGGAGATCGATGACGCTCGGGGCCCGCCTCCTGGCGGTCGGGGTGATCGGCGGGGTGCTCCTCGCCGGGCTGCTCTACCCGGTGGTCGGGGGCCTCGGCGGGCTCGCGGCGCAGGCGGTCAACGGGGTCGAGGCGACGACGCCGGGCGTGCTCAGCGGCGAGATGCCCTCGGCCACGACGATCACCGACGACGCCGGCGCCCCGCTGGCCTACCTGTACGACCAAGACCGCCGGTCGGTGACCTCGGACCAGATCTCCACCGCCATGAAGGCGGCGATCGTGGCGATCGAGGACCGGCGGTTCTTCGTCGAGTCCGGCCTCGACGCGCGCGGCGTGGTCCGGGCGCTCGTCAACAACTCGACCGGCGGCGCGACCCAGGGCGCCTCCACCCTCACCGAGCAGTACGTCAAGAACTACGACGAGTACGTCGCCGCCCAGACCCCCGCCGAGCAGCTGCGGGCCACCGCGCCGAACCTTGGGCGCAAGGTGCGCGAGGCCGAGGTCGCCGAGCAGCTCGACCACACCGTGCCCAAGGACCAGCTCCTGACCTGGTACCTGAACGTCGTCTCGTTCGGCAACCAGGCGTTCGGCGTCCAGGCCGCCGCGCGGACGTACTTCGACACCACCGCCGACCGCCTCACCGTGCCGCAGGCGGCGCTGCTCGCGGGCATGGTGCAGAGCCCGGCCGCGGACGACCCGATCCATCACCCGCAGGCCGCGACGGGCCGGCGCAACGTGGTGATCGACCAGATGGCGCAGCAGGGCGACATCACCGCCGCGCAGGCCGCCGAGGCCATCGCCGCCCCGCTCGGCGTCGGCCCCGTGCTGCACGGGCTCACCGAGGGCTGCATCGGCGCGGGCGACGCCGGGTTCTTCTGCTCCTACGTGCTGGACTACCTGGCGCGCGCCGGGATCGACGCCGACGAGCTGCGCCGCGGCGGCTACACCGTGCGCACCACGATGGACCGGGCCGCGATGGACCAGGCCAAGGCCGCGGTGGACGCCGAGGTCCCGCCGACCCAGCCGCACGTCGCCGACGTCCTCTCGATCGTGGCGCCGGGCGCGGACGGCCACCGGGTCACCGCGATGGTCGCCAACCGCGGCTACGGGCTGGACGCCGACCGGGGGCAGACGACCTACGACCTGCCCGGCACCCCTGAGAACCTCGGCGCCGGCTCCGTCTACAAGATCTTCACGTCGTCGGCGTACCTCGCGCAGGGCGGCGGGGTCGACACCGTCATCCCGGTGCCCGCCAACGGCTACGCCTCGCCGCTGACCCCGGGGTTCGTCGTGTCCAACGACGGCGACTACCCGCCGCAGATGACGCTGCAGGACGCGCTGGCGCAGTCGCCGAACACCGCGTTCGTCAAGCTCGAGGAGACCACGGGCATCACGCCCGTCGTCGACATGGCCGTGAAGCTGGGGCTGCGGTCGCTGGCCGACACACCAGGCGCCGGACACGCCTCGATCGCCGACGAGGTGCGCTCGCAGCACCAGGCGTCGTTCACCCTCGGCCCGACCCCGACGAGCTCGCTCGAGCTCGCCAACGTCGGCGCCACGCTGGCCTCGCACGGCGTGTGGTGCCCGCCGAGCCCGGTCACCGCGGTCACCGATCCCGCCGGGCGCCCCGTCCCGCTGGACGTCCCGGGCTGCGAGCAGGTGGTGCCCGGGCCGCTGGCCGACACCGAGATGACCGCGCTGTCGAAGGACGACCAGCCCGGCGGGACCTCGGCCGCCGCCGCGACCGCCGCCGGCTGGAACCGCCCGACCGCCGCGAAGACCGGCACCACTCAGACCTCGGAATCGGGCGCGTTCGTCGCGGCGACGCCCTCGCTGGCGGCCGCGGCGATCACGTTCGACGACTCGTCGTCACCCCGCCCGATCTGCAGCGGCAGCCCGCCGACGACGTGCGGCACCGGGAACCTGTTCGGCGGGACCACCCCGGCGCAGACGTGGTACCGCGCGATGACCGGGATCCTCGGCGCGAGCCCGGTGCAGCCGCTGCCGGCGCCCGACCCCCGGTTCCTCACCGGCGGGCGCCTGACGACGATCCCGGCGGTGGTCGGCGACCCGGCCGACCGGGCCACGGCCGCACTGCGCGCGGCGGGGTTCGCGGTGGCGACGACGACGGTCGACAGCCGGGCGCCGGCGGGGACGGTCGTCGGCGAGGACCCGCTCGGCGGCGGCGTCGAGGGTCAGACGATCACGGTCACGACCTCCACCGGCCGGCTCACGCCGGCTCCCGCGCCACCCCGCTGACCACGTGGGTACGGGCCTACCGGCCCGGGAGGTGCGCACGGAGGTCGGTGATGTCGGCGACGTGGTGCACGCCCTCGTGGGCGGCCTGGCGCAGGAGCCAGCGGGCCGTGCGCTCCTCGTGGGGGAGCCGGGTGACCGTGCGGTCCCAGTCGGCGTCGCCGAAGCGCGCGACCTCGTCGAGCAGGCCGGGGGTGACGATCGCGAGCTCGTCGAGGACCGCGTCGACGTCGTGGTCGTCGTAGCGGAAGCGGCGCGCGCGCAGGTCGTTGAACACCGGCTCGAGGGCCGGGCGGTCCTCGGTGCGCGCACGGTGCAGGCGGATCGTGAACGCCATCGCGACGTCGCGCAGGTGGCAGACGTACTCGGCGACCGACCACACGCCCTCGGCCGGGCGACCGTGGCGGTGCCCGACCCGGGACACCGCCTCCCGGGCCCGCGCCGGCACCGCGGCGACGGTCGCGCTCGCCCCGGCGATCGTGAGGTCGACGTAGCGCATCCCGCACGGCGGGCACTCGTGGTCCTCGGCGGCGAGGGGCGGGAGCGTCATGCGCGTCATCCTGGACCCGTGACCACCGCCCGGGACCGCTCCGCGCTCACCACGGTCCGCCCCGTCGCCGACGAGCTGCTGGTCAGCGGGGGCGACGTCTACGACGCGCGGGTCATCGCCGGTCTGCGCGCGCTCGGGTGGACGGTGCGCGACGCCCAGGTCCCCGGGGCGTGGCCGCGCCCCGACGCCGCCGCCCGCCGGGCGCTCGACGCGGTGCTGGCCGACGGCGGGGACCCGGTGCTGCTCGACGGGCTGGTGGCCTGCGGGGTGCCGGACGTCGTCGTCCCGCACACCGCGCGGCGCCCGGTCGCCGTCCTCGTGCACCTGCCCCTCGGCGCGGAGCAGCCCGACCTCGAGGCCGGCGAGGTCGCCGTGCTGCGCGCCGCCGCGGTGGTGATCGCGACGAGTCCCTGGACGGCGCGGCGGCTGCGCGAGCGGGTCCCCGGCGTCGTCGTCGCGACCCCCGGCGTCGACCCCGCGCCGCTCGCCGCCGGCACCGACGGGGCGCACCGCCTGCTCTGCCTCGGCGCGGTCACCCCGACCAAGGGCCAGGACCTGCTGGTCGAGGCATTGGCGGCACTGCCCGAGCACCCGTGGACGCTCGACCTCGTCGGGCCCACCGGCCGCGCGCCGGCGTTCGTGGCCGACCTGCGCGCGGCGGTCGCACGCCACGGCCTCACCGACCGGGTCCGTGTCTCCGGCCCGCGCACCGGCGCCGACCTGGACGAGACGTGGCACGCCACCGACCTGCTCGTCGCCCCGTCCCGGGTCGAGACATACGGCATGGTGGTGACCGAGGCGTTCGCGCGTGGTATCCCCGTGGTCGCGAGTTCCGCCGGAGGGCTGCCCGACACCGTGGCGAACGGCGGAGTCTTAACGCCTCCTGAGGATGTACCGGCACTCGTCGCAACGCTGCGCCGCTGGTTCGCCGAACCCGGGCACCGGGACGGGTTACGGATCTCAGCGTCGTCCCAACGATGCAGTCTTGCCGCGTGGACACAGACGTCGCGACGGGTGGACCGGGCGCTCGCCGAGCTGCTGGAGTTCCGACCCCGCGCGTGAGCGAGCGGCCCGACCACGCCGTCCCCGGCGCCCCCGCCGCCGCGGACTGGCTCGCGCTGCGCGAGGCGGCCGACGCCGAGGCCCGCGCGGTCGATCTCGTCGAGGAGCTGCGCGCGGGACACCCCGCCCCCGGGCGCATCCTCGACCTCGGCGCCGGGACCGGGTCGATGGCGCGCTGGCTCGCGCCGCGCCTCGGCGGCCCCCAGCACTGGGTGCTCGCCGACCGCGACGCCGCGCTGCTCGGCCACGTCGCGGACACCCTGCCGGCCGTCGCCCGCGACGGCTCGCCGGTGACCGCCGAGACCCGCGAGCTCGACGTCACCACGCTCACGGCCGCGGACCTCGCCGGCCCGGATTTCCACACCGGGCTGGTCACCGCGTCCGCGCTGCTCGACCTGCTCACGGTCGAGGAGATCGACGCGATCGCGGCCGCGTGCGTCGGGGCGGGCTGCGCGGCGCTGCTGACGCTGTCGGTGGTCGGCTCGGTGCGCATCGACCCCGGCGAGCCCCGCGACCTCGCCTTCGCGACGGCGTTCGACGCCCACCAGCAGCGCACCGTCGACGGGCGGACCCTGCTCGGCCCGCACGCCGCCGCCGTCGCCGAGGAGGCCTTCGCCCGCCACGGCGCCGCCGTCCGCTCGCGGTCGAGCCCGTGGCACCTCGGGCTCGACGACGTCGACCTCGTCGTCGCCTGGCTCCAGGGCTGGGTGGCGGCGGCCGCCGCCCAGGACCCCGACCTCACGCGCCACGCCGACGCCTACCTCGAGCGCCGCCTGGAGGCCGCCGAGCAGGGCCGTCTACGCGTGACCGTCGGCCACCTCGACCTGCTGGCCCTGCCGTGAGTACTGCCGTGACCTGACCCGACCGCCCGCACACGAACAGACCGCTCCCCAGCTCCCCGTCTGGACCTCCCGTGCCGCTCCCCGCGACCGCGCTCCCCCCGTCCGCCCCGCCGGCGCTCCCCACGCCCCGCCACAGCCCCGAGAACGTGGCCCCGATTTCCCCGAACACCGGATCTCCCCGACGCATCCGGTGCAGTCTCGGCGCCGTGCTCCGCCTCGTCGTCGGTCTCGGCATCCCCGCGCTGCTCGCCGTCCGTCTCGGCGCCGGCGGTGTCGTCGAGGCGCTGGGCGCGATCACCTGGCCCACCGTCGTCGCGGCCCTGGCCCTCGGCGCGCTGACCACCGTCGCCGGCGCCGCGCGCTGGTGCGTCGTCGCCCGCGGCGTCGGGCTGACGCTGTCCCTGCGCGACGCGACCGCCGACGCCTACCGCGCGACGCTGCTCAACTCCCTGCTGCCCGCCGGCGTGCTGGGCGACGTGCACCGCGCCGTGCGCCACCACCGCCCCGGCGACGCCCGCGGCGCGCGGGCGGTGGTGATCGAGCGCGTGGCCGGGCAGGTCGTGGTGGTCGCCGTGGGCGTCGCGGTGCTGCTGGCCAGCCCGGCGCTGCTGCACTCGCTGGTCGGCCCCGGGCTCGGGGTGCTGGCCGGCGCCCTCGGGGTCGTCCTGGCGGGCGCGGGTGTGTGGATCGCCACGGCGCGGCGGGCGGCCCGCGTCCGGGTCGCGCTGCTGGCCGCGCTGGGCGACGTCCGCGAGGGGCTGGGCCGCGTGCGGACCGCGCCGCTGGTGCTGCTGTGCTCGCTCGTGGCGCTCGCCGGACTGCTCGCGCTGTTCGTGCTCGCGGCCCGCGTGGCCGGGGTGTCCGCGCCGCTCGGGCAGCTGTTGCCGCTGGTCACGGTGGCCCTGCTCGCCATGTCGGTGCCGCTGACCGTCGGTGGCTGGGGCCCGCGCGAGGCCGCCGCCGCGGTCGCGTTCGCCGCCGTCGGGCTCGACGCGGGGCAGGGCCTCGCGACGTCCGTCGTGTACGGGGTGCTGGCGCTGATCTCGTGCCTGCCCGGCGCCGTCGTCCTTCTCGCGGACGCCCTCGGTCGCCCGAATGCGCGCCGGTGGCCCGGCGGGGCGGCATTACCGTGGCGTACGTGCTCACCCTCGTCCGCCACGGTCAGAGTGAGGCCAACGCCCGCGGGGTGATGTGCGGCCGGTCCGACCCGCCGCTCACCGAGACCGGGCGGCGCCAGGCCCGCGCGCTCGCCGCGGGCCTCCCTCGGCCCACCCGGCTCGTGTCCAGCCCGCTCGCGCGGGCCCGCGAGACCGCCGCGCTGTTCGGCACCGAGGTCGAGTGCGACGCCCGGTGGACCGAGATGGACTACGGCGACCTCGACGGCCAGCCGATGACCGCCCTCGACCGCGACGGGTGGCGCGCCTGGCAGTCCGACCCCGAGCACGTGCCCGCCGGCGGCGAGTCGCTCGTGGCGGTGCGCGCCCGCGTGGCCGCCGCCTGCACCGAGCTCGCGGCCGAGGCGGCCACGGGGGAGGTGGTCGTCGTCAGCCACGTGTCGCCGATCAAGGCGGCGATCAGCTGGGCGCTGGGCGTGGGCATCGAGATCGCCTGGCGCATGTACCTCGTCGACGCCGCGGTCTGCCGCATCGACACCAGCGGCTCCGCCCCGATGCTGCTGGCCGTCAACGACGAGGGCCCGCTGCACGCGGGCACGGTCCAGCCGGCCTGACGGTCCCCGGAGTCGTCGGCACCGCGCCGGCCGACGAGGTCCGGGAACCGCACTCAGCGCGCGTGCCTGCCGGGCGGTGGCGCCGCCACGTGGGCCATGGCCCGGAGCTTGCCGAGGTAGGCCTCCGCACTCACGGCGACCGGTCGGATGATCGTGACGCCGGTCGGGACGACGGCGACGGTCTGCGGTGCCGAGTGCTTGGCCATGGGAACCCCCCGGTTGCGGCGGCCGGCCCCTGTGCCGGCCGTCGGGTGGTTCTCGCGGCGGCGGCGACCGGCGTTAGCGATCTCCACCGGGACTCACCCGACCGGGCGGGATCTCCTCGGCAAGATCGGATGCATCGGCCTCCGGCGCCATTCCCCGTTGTCGCGGAATGGCGACGTCATCGGAATCCTCCGTAGCCGTTTCGTCACGCTGCGATTCCGAGCGCCACCCGCGCACGGTGCGCTGATCGCACGTTCCGTGACGGATCATGTCGATGACCGGCGCGACGACCCATCCCAGCACGACGATCCCGCCGACGACCGCCACCGCTGACGTCCTGCCCACATGCCACCCCCGTTGCGGCACTCCCCCCGTGGCCGGCGAAATCCCCCGGCCCGCGCCCATCGTGCGCGCCCGGTGGGGTCGGCGGGGAGAACGAGACCGAAGCGTGAGCGGGGGAGCCCGACCGGGTGGTCGGCGGCGCGTTCGTCACGACCCTCCGTGTCCGCGAACACGTCGATGCGCTGTGGCGACGTCGTGCGCTGCCGACGGGGTCAGGTCCCTGTGAAGCTCTCCGCGCCGGCCGCCGACGAGTCCGACCCCTCACGCGGTCTCCTGCCGGCAGTTCTGGGGTCGTCGAGAACGGTCGCGAGGAAGAGGGCCGTGCCGATGACGAGGACGACCTCGAACGGCAATCGGTACCGGGCGAGGGCGAAGAACACGGTCGGTACGGCGAGGCTCGTCACCGCGTAGCCCACGATCAGCCATCTCCGTGCCCGAGCGTCCTGGCCGGCAGCCCGTCGCCACCACCGCCCCCACCCCCAGACGCCGAAGACGGCGACGAGGAGGTACCCGCCCAGGTAGACGGGGTTCGTGCTCCGCGGATCGGTGAGGTCGACAGTGACCTGCATGACGAACTTCCGCACGTCGAGCAGCACCGTCCCGCCGGGGTCGGCCGCGATGTGGTCCCACGCCTCGTCGAGCAGCACGTCGTCCCGCTCCTTCTCGTAGGCGCGTGAGGGAGCCAGGGCGGCGAGACGAGCCTGGAGGTCCGGTGGTGGCTCGGCATCCTTCTGTGAGCCGGAGGCGCCCTCGTGATTCCCGCTCCAGAGGTTGAGGCCACCGGTGGTCGTCGTGGTCACCACGGGCTCGCCGAGCACCATCGAGTTGCGTACCGCCCATGCGGTCGGGAGCGCCACCGCGACGACGACGACGACCGCGGCGACGGTCAGTCGCGACCGTCGGTCGGAGGTCAGCGGCCGTGCAGCCAGAGCCGACCAGATCGCGACGAGCGGGATGAGGGCCACGGCCTCGGAGCGCATCAGACAGAGGAGGCCCAGCCCGACGCCGACCACGACCAGCCGTCGCCAGGTCGCGGCGCCGGCGAGGACGGACAGTCCGGCGAGGAGCCCGATCTCGAGGGGGATGTAGAGATTGGACGCCGAGACCTGGGTCGTCTGGTACACGAACGTCGGGTAGACGGCGAAGAGGAGACACGCGATGCGGGCGGTCCGGGCGTCCGCGAGACTCCGGACGAGGACGGAGATGGCGAGGAGCCCCGCACCGGCCAGCAGGATGTTGGCCGCGCGCACCAGCCACACCAGCCCGTCGGGACCGAGTTCCATCGCCCGGGCAAGCGCGGTGGCCGCCGCCACCACCACGACGTAGGCGGGCGGCATGTAGGCGCCGGGCAGGGGCGTACCACCCGGCACGACGCCGGCCACCACTCCCGCCGGGGTCGCCGTGAAGTAGCTGAAGCCGTCGCCGTCGACCCAGTGAGCCGCGATGACGCCGAACTCGTAGAGATCCACGTCCCCGGCGTCGAGCACGAGACCGGCGGCGACCCGCAGGACGACGAGGACGACGAGGCTCACTCCGACGCTCGGCCGCAGAGCTCGACTGGCGAGGGCGAGCACGCGGGTCATCGCACCCCGTCCTACGCCGAGATCGCCGCGAAGTCGGCGTCGACCATGAGGTGGGCGAGTTGTTCGGGCATGGTCTGGGCTTTCCACCCGAGGTCGCGTTGGGCTTTGGAGGCATCGCCGATGAGGGCGTCGACCTCGGTGGGCCGTAGGTAGGTCTCGTCGAACCGCACGTGGCGCTCCCAGTCCAGCCCGACCCGCTCGAAGCACCACTGCGTGAACTCCCGCACCGTGGTCGCGGTGCCGGTGGCCAGGACGTAGTCGGCCGGCTCGGGAGCCTGGAGCATCCGCCACATGCCCTCGACGTACTCCGGGGCGTAGCCCCAGTCCCGCACCGCGTCCAGGTTCCCCAGATACACGTGCTCCTCGAGCCCGGCGGAGATCCGGGCCGCCGCGCGGGCGATCTTGCGGGTCACGAACGTCTCCCCGCGGCGCGGGGACTCGTGGTTGAACAGGATCCCGTTCACCGCGAACAGCCCGTGGGCCTCCCGGTAGTTCCGCGCCATCCAGTACCCGTAGACCTTCGCCGCCCCGTACGGGGAGCGCGGGTAGAACGGGGTGTCCTCGTTCTGCGGCGGCGGCGTGGCCCCGAACATCTCCGACGACGAGGCCTGGTAGTACCTCGTGTCCACCCCGACCATCCGGATCGCCTCCAGCAGCCGGGCGGTGCCCACCCCGGTGGTGTTGCCGGTGTACTCCGGCTCGTCGAACGACACCCGCACATGCGACTGGGCGGCCAGGTGATACACCTCGTCCGGGCGCACCTTCTCGATCAACGTCACCAGCCGCGAGCTGTCGGTCAGGTCCCCGTAGTGCAGCACCAGCCGCTGATCGCGCTCGTGCGGATCCTGATAGAGGTGATCGATCCGGCCGGTGTTGAACGTCGAGGACCGCCGGATGATCCCGTGCACCTCATAACCCTTGCCCAACAACAACTCGGTCAGATACGACCCGTCCTGCCCCGTGATCCCCGTGATCAACGCCCGCTTGCTCACGACTGCGCCCCCTGGTGCTCGAGGAACCACCGATAGGTCGAGGCCAGCCCCTCGGCGAGCCCGATGGTGGGCTTCCAGCCGAGGGCCTGGAGACGCGAGACGTCGAGCAGCTTGCGTGGCGTCCCGTCGGGGCGGGAGGTGTCGTAGACGATCTCGCCGGTGAAGCCGACGACGTCGGCGACGAGCGCGGCGAGGTCGGCGATCGGCACGTCGTCGCCGACACCGACGTTGATCGGCGCCGGGTCGTCGTAGGTCTCGAGCAGGTGCAGGCAGGCCGCTGCCAGGTCGTCGACGTGCAGGAACTCGCGCCGCGGTGTGCCGGTGCCCCACACGGTGACGGTGGGTGCGCCGGACACCCGGGCCTCGTGGAACTTCCGCATCAGCGCGGGCAGGACGTGCGACTTCTCGAGGTCGAAGTTGTCGCCCGGGCCGTAGAGGTTGGTGGGCATCGCCGAGATCCACGACCGCCCGTACTCGCGGCGGTAGGACTGCACGCCCATGATCCCGGCGATCTTCGCGATCGCGTAGGCGTCGTTGGTCGGCTCGAGCGCGCCGGTGAGCAACGAGTCCTCGCGGATCGGCTGCTCGGCAAACTTCGGGTAGATGCACGACGACCCGAGCAGCAGCAGGCGCGGCACCCCGGCGCGGTGCGCGGCGTCGAGCAGGTTCGCCTGGATGCGCAGGTTCTCGTGCAGGAACTCGACGGGCTCGGCGGCGTTGGCCGCGATCCCGCCGACGCGCGCGGCGGCGTCGACCACGACGGCGGGAGCGGTCTCGTCGAGGAAGCGCGTGGTCGCGGCGAGGTCGCGCAGGTCGACCTGGCTCGAGCGCACCCCGACGACGTCGGTGAAGCCGGCCGCGTGCAGGTGCCGCACGACCGCGGAGCCGACGAGCCCCGACGAGCCGGCGACGAACACGCGCGAGTCGCGCGGCAACGGCCGGCCGAGCTCCCAGCCGGCGAGCGGGTCAGACACGGGTCCCCCCTACGGGTACACGGGCGGCGGCGAGACCCTCCACCCAGCGCTGGTAGTCGCGGTGTGCGGCGGTGGCACCGAGGTGTTCCTGCGCGTAGGCACGGCCGGCAGCGGCCAGTGCCGCCGCGCGCGCGGGTTCGGTGATCCCCTGCACGGCGTCGAGCAGATCCTGCGGCCGGCCCGGATCGACGCGCACGCCGCCCCCCGATCGCCGGAGCTCGGCGGCCGCCGCGCTGCGCTCCCACGAGGCGGCGACGACCGGGCGGCCGGCGGTGAAGTACGAGGTGAGCTTGCTGGGCACCGACATCTCGGCGACGGTCGGGGCCTCGTTGACCAGCAGCACGTCGGCGGCCGCGAGGGCGTCGGGGAAGCGTTCGCCGGGTAGCGGGTCGAGGAACTGCAGCCGCCCGACGCCGGCTCCGCGGGCCTCGAGGGTGCCGCGCCGGTTGCCGTCGCCGAGCAGGACGAAGCGCACCGGGGCCCCGCGCTCGTCGGCCAGGCGCGCGGTGTCGACGACGTTCTCGAGTCCCTGCTTGAGGCCCATGTTGCCGGCGTGGAGGACGACCACCTCGTCGTCCCGCCACCCGAGGTCGCGCCGCGTCACCGCGCGGTCCGCATCCCCGGTCGAGACGTGCGACCAGTTGCGGATCACCGTGACGCGGTCGCGGTCGATCCCGAGCCCGGCGAGGCCCTCCCGGAACTGGTCGTGGACGACGGCGATGCCGTCGGCCCGCCCGAGCAGCCAGCCCTCGAGCCTCGCGGCCGCCCGCCCGGCGCCGGCCGAAGCGATGCCGGTCTCGGTCACCGCACGGCTGTAGAGGTCCTGGGTGACGACGCCGAGCGCCGTGCGTCCGCGCTTCTTCCAGCGCAGACCCGCGAGGACGGTCAGCAACACGGGGCTCACCGCGATGACGACGTCGGGACGACGGGTGCCCTGCTTCCCGACTGCCGCGGCGTGCACGGTGAAGGCCGCGTCCATCACCGCACGCCGCCACGCACTGGGAGAACGGGGTACGGGATGGCGGACGCGCGTGATTCGCGCACCACCGTCGACCTCGTGGCGCCGCACCCCGGTGTAACCGTCGTACAGGGCCCACCGGGGGTAGTGCGGGTAGCCGGTGATCACGCGGACACGGTGACCGGCGTCCGACAGGGCAGCCACCATGCCGGCCGTGTACGGAGCGTTGCCGGTGTGTTCGGGGGTGTAGTGCATGCCGAGAACGAGCACGTCGAGGGCGTCCGAGTCACCCGGATGTCCGTCCTCCATCGGCCCTCCTCCACGACATCACCGTCGCTCGACACGTGACCGCGGTTGGTTCGGTCGGCTCAACTGGCGGACGCAGCTCTGACCGCGCAGACGATAACAGCGTGTTGTCGGACGATGTTCTACTCACTCCACGGTCGCAGCATGCTCCTCGAGTAGTGGCGTTCAGTCACCAGTCTCTTACCCTGCCTTCTCGACGCCGGCTCGCGGGAGCCTCCACGCCCTGCTCGTCGCGTCAACGCCCACGCGATGGTGATCGAAGCGCGCGACGTGGTCAGGTGGGCTGACGCGGGCCGCTGAGCTGGACCATCAGGCTCAGGGAGATCGCAGCCTCCCCCGCACGACCGATCACGGTGTCGCTCGGAAGACCCGGGCCTTCCGTCGAGGTCTGATCGACCCGTACATTGCCGTTCGCTCAATCGGGTGACGATCGGCGGCTGCCCCGTTCGCCGTACGCCCCGTGTGTGTGGGAGGGGCGAAGGCGGTGGGACCGGCGGCGACCGGAGCGTCCGAGACACGATCCCGGGCCGACGTGGCTCGCGCGCCGACGCACACGACGGTCCACCACGATGCGCCGGCGGCGACTCCGGGGGCGGCGCGGTCGTTGGTGGGGTTCCGGTCGGCGGGGA
>NZ_JAQZAL010000001.1 GCF_028737205.1 Actinomycetospora lutea
AGGGCCTGCGCGACCTGATCACCATCCAGCTCGCCCGCATGACCCAGCACCCCGCGTGGGCCACACTGCGCCAGACCACCCACCCAACATCATCGACTTCAAGATCAACCACTTGAAGTTCAACGCTGGCTGACGCTACCGAGCGGTCAGTCGACGCGGGTGCGAGCGAAGGCCCAGGCGTCCGCGACGATCCCGTCGAGGTCGGTGTGGGTCGGCTTCCAGCCCAGCTCGTCGCGGGCGCGCGCGGCGGACGCGACGAGCACCCCGGGGTCGCCGGTGCGTCGCGGGGCCACGCGCGCCGGGATCGGGTGGCCGGTGACCCGCCGGCACGCCTCGATCACCTCGAGCACGGAGAAGCCGGTGCCGTTGCCGAGGTTGCACACGAGGTGGCCGCCGTCGGGGACCTCGCCCCCGGCGAGCAGGTCGAGCGCGAGCAGGTGTGCCTCGGCGAGGTCGTCGACGTGGATGTAGTCGCGCACGCAGGTGCCGTCCGCGGTGGGCCAGTCGTCGCCGAAGATCGCGATCTCGTCGCGCCGCCCCAGGGCCACCTGGAGCACCAGCGGGATGAGGTGGGTCTCGACGGTGTGCCGCTCGCCGAGGGCCGGACCGGTTCCGGCGTGGGCGCCGGCCACGTTGAAGTAGCGCAGGCTCACCGCGCGGAACTCCCCGTCCGACGCCGCGGCGTAGGTGCCGATGGCGTGGTCGACGGCGAGCTTCGTGGCGCCGTAGGTGTTGGTCGGCCGGGTCGGCGCGTCCTCGGTGATCGGCGAGGACTCCGGCTCGCCGTAGGTCGCCGCCGTCGACGAGAACACCAGGCGCGGCACGCGGTGACGGCGCAGGGCGTCGAGCAGCCGGACGGTGGTGACGACGTTGCCGTGCCAGTACTTCGCGGGCTCCACGGCCGACTCGCCGACCAGCGAGCGGGCCGCGCAGTGGATCACTCCGTCGACACCGCCTGCGCCGAGGACCTCGTCGGCGACCTCCGCGACGTCGCCCACCACCAGGCGCGCCCCCTCCGGGACGGCGTCGCGGTGCCCGGTGGACAGGTCGTCGACCACCACCACGTCCTGCCCCGCGTCGAGCAGGTGCTGCGCGCAGACACTGCCCACGTAGCCCGCCCCGCCCGTGACCACCAACGTCATGGGCGCCAGTGTGCCGGGCGGAGCCGGGCAGCTCCTGTGCGGGTGACCGTGCGGGGCGCGCTACTGCGCGCGCACCAGCACGGCGTGCGCGACAAGGGGGTCGACCTCCGAGCGGGCGCCCTTGTGCCCGACGCCCACGGCGTCCCCGAAGCGGGGGATGGCGATGACGTCGACGTCGCTGCCGGGCAGCACGCCGGCGGACTTGAGGTGGGCCATGAGCGGCTCGTTGAGCTGGATGTGCTCGGCGATGCGGCGGACCTCGACCTTGCCGCCGCCGCTGCGGGCGAACTCGTCGAGGCGCACGAGGCCGGCCTCGTCGGGCGTGGGGGTGCGCTGCGGGGCGGTGATCTCGCCGTCGATGTCCGCGCCGCTGCGCAGGGACTCGAGGCCGGGGATCGGGTTGCCGTACGGCGACACCGAGGGCTCGCCGAGCAGCGTGAAGAGCTTGCGCTCGACCGCGTCGCTCATGACGTGCTCCCAGCGGCACGCCTCGACGTGGACGTGCTCCCACTCGAGGCCGATGACGTTGACGAGCAGCAGCTCGGCGAGGCGGTGCTTGCGCATGACGGCGACGGCCTTGGCGCGTCCGGCGGGGGTGAGCTCGAGATGGCGGTCGCCGGCCACGTGGACGAGACCGTCGCGCTCCATGCGCGCCACGGTCTGGCTCACGGTCGGCCCGCTCTGCTCCAGACGTTCGGCGATGCGGGCTCGGAGGGGGACGACCCCTTCCTCCTCGAGCTCGTAGATCGTCCGGAGGTACATCTCGGTGGTGTCGATGAGGTCGTTCATGTCCACCCCTTTCTGTCCACCCATGGTACCGACGGCACCCGACACCGGGCGGCGGTCTCGCCGTGGGGCAGGGCACGATCGTCCCATGGCCACCTCGCCGGGTCCCCTGCCCACACCCGTCGTGTCCGTCGCCTGGTTGCGCGACGCGCTGGAGCGCCCGGAGGGAGACGAAGCGCAGCGGAGCTCGACCATCAAACGGCGACGTCCCGTGGTGCTCGACGTCCGCTGGACGCTGCGCCCGCCGCCCCGCACCGCGAAGGAGCGCAAGGCCGCCGCGCGGGAGGACCCGCCGGGTCTGGTCGAGCACGACGCGGGGCACATCCCGGGCGCGGTGTACGTCGACCTCGACACCGAGCTCGCCGGGCCGCCGGGGCCCGCGGGCCGCCACCCGCTGCCCGACCCCGACGTGCTCGAGGAGACGGTGCAGCGGGCCGGGGCCGACGCCGACTCCGAGATCGTGCTCTACGACGGCGGCGACGGGATGGCGTCGGCGCGTGCCTGGTGGGTGCTGCGCTGGGGCGGCCTGAACCCCGGCCAGGTCGCGGTGCTCGACGGCGGCTGGCCGGCGTGGGTCGCGGCGGGCGGCGAGGTCGCGACCTCCTCGGGCGGTGTGCGCCGGCCCGGCGACCTGCGCCTCACGGCCGGGTCGATGCCGGTGCTCACCGCCGGGGACGCGGCCGGGATCGCCGCCGACGAGCAGGGCGTGCTGCTCGACGGCCGGGCCGCCGAGCGCTTCCGGGGCGAGACCGAGCCGCTCGACCCGATCGCGGGCCACGTGCCGGGCGCGGCCAACCTGCCCGCGGCGTCGCTGATCGCCGACGGGCACTGGCGCGACCCCGACGAGGCCGCCGCGCTGCTGGGCCCGCTGGTCGAGGACGCCGGGGCGGTCGGGGCGTACTGCGGGTCCGGGGTCAGCGCCGCGATGCTCGTGCTCGGGCTCGAGCACGCCGGGCTGCGCCCGCCCGAGGACCCCGCCGGCCTCTACGTGGGCAGCTGGTCGCACTGGTGCGGGACGGGGCGTCCCGTCGAGACGGGAGACGCGGGATGAGGGGAGCACGCCGGGAGGGGAGCTCGACCACGGAGAAGGGCGGAGGAACCGGGTCGGTCGGTAGGGTCCAGACGTGACCAGCTCCGGTGCGCCGACCGTGGACCCGGCCCGCGTGGCCGTGGTGTGGGACGAGAGCCTGCTGGGCTACAAGCTCTCGGAGGACCACCCGCTGCACCCGGTGCGCCTCGACCTCACGATGCGCCTCGCGACCTCCCTCGGTGTGCTCGACGGGATCGAGCCGCTGGTGCCGTCGCCCGCCCCGGACGCGGAGGTCGAGCGCATCCACGTCGCGTCCTACCTCGACGCCGTGCGACGGGCCCCGTCCCACGGCGACGACCCGCGCCACCAGCTCGGCACCACCGACAACCCGATCTTCGAGGGCATGCACGAGGCGAGCGCGCTGGTGTGCGGCGGCTCGATCGCCGCCGCCCGCGAGATCGCCGAGGGGCGGGCCGACCGCGCGGTGAACATCGCCGGCGGCCTGCACCACGCGATGTCCGACCACGCCTGGGGCTTCTGCGTCTACAACGACTGCGCGGTCGCGATCTCGTGGTTGCTCGACCACGGTTACGAGCGCATCTGCTACATCGACACCGACGTGCACCACGGCGACGGCGTGCAGGCCGCGTTCTACGACGACGACCGGGTGCTGACGATCTCGATGCACCAGCACCCGCGCACGCTGTGGCCGGGCACCGGGTTCGCCTCGGAGCTCGGCAGCGGGCGCGCGTCGGGCAGCGCGGTGAACCTCGCGCTGCCGCCCGGCACCCGCGACGCCGGTTGGCTGCGCGCCTTCCACGCGGTGGTCCCCGGGCTGCTGCGGGCGTTCCGGCCGCAGATCCTGGTCACCCAGTGCGGCGTGGACACCCACCACGAGGACCCGCTGGCCGAGCTCTCGCTGACCGTCGACGGGCACCGCGCGATCTACCGGAGCCTGCGCTCGCTGGCCGCCGAGCACAGCGACGGCAAGTGGCTCGCGCTCGGCGGGGGCGGCTACGGGCTCTTCCGGGCGGTGCCGCGCTCCTGGACGCACCTGCTGGCCACGGTGCTCGACCGCGACGTCGAGCCACAGCGCACGATCCCGGCGGACTGGACCTCCTACGCGACCGGCAAGACCCGCCGGCCGCTGCCGACCTCGATGACCGAGGACGCGCCGACCGACTTCGAGCCGTGGGGCGGGTTCACCGAGGTGGAGGTCGACCCGTTCCTGCTCGAGACCCGCCGGGCGGTGTTCCCGCTGCACGGGCTCGACCCCGCGGACTCCCGCGACTGACCGGAGCAGGCCCCTGACTCCCCGAGGGCGACGATGACCGACACGGCGGACCCCGACGCCACCACCGCAGAGGTCCGGGCGGTACCCGACGCCCCCTACCCCGCCCACTGGGAGGCCGACGTCGTCGCCTCCGACGGCGCGACGGCGCACCTGCGCCCGATCTCCACCGACGACGCCGAGGCCGTGGTCGCGTTCCACGCCCGGCTCTCGGACCGGACCCGCTACTTCCGGTACTTCAGCCCCTACCCGCAGATCCCCGAGCGCGACCTCAAGAACTTCGTCGAGGTGGATCACCACGACCGGGTCGCCCTGGTCCTCTGGCTCGGGCGGGAGATCATCGCGATCGGGCGCTACGTGCGCCTCGCGGAGTCGACGGCGGCCGAGGTCGCGTTCGTCGTGCGCGACGACCACCAGGGGCGCGGGCTGGGCTCGATCCTGCTCGAGCACCTGGCGGCGGCCGCCCTCGAGTGCGGGCTGACGCGGTTCGTGGCCGAGGTGCTCACCGAGAACCACCAGATGGTGCGGGTGTTCCGCGACGCCGGGTTCGAGGTCAGCCGGGCGCTCGAGGGCTCGACGCTGCACCTGGAGATCGACGTCGCCTCGACCTCGCGCTCCCGCGAGGTGCAGCTCTCCCGCGAGCAGCGCGCCGAGGCCCGCAGCGTCGCCAACGTGCTCTCGCCGCGCTCGGTGGCGGTCGTGGGCGCCTCGCCGGACCCGACGAAGATCGGTCACGTGGTGTTCGCGAACCTGCTGCGCGGCGGGTTCACCGGCCCCGTCTACCCGGTGCACCCCGAGGCGCGCTCGGTGCGCGGCGTGCGGGCGTACCCGTCGGTCACCGACATCCCCGACGACGTCGACCTCGCCGTGCTCGCGGTGCCGCCCGACGAGGTGCCCGGCGTGTTCGACGCCTGCCTGTCGAAGGGGGTGCGCGCGCTCGTCGTGATCACCTCGGGCTTCGGCGAGACGGGCCCGACCGGGCTCGCCGCGCAGCGCGAGCTGGTCACCGACGCGCGGGCGAACGGGATGCGGGTGGTGGGGCCGAGCGCGCTGGGCGTCATCAACCTCGACGCGAAGGTCTCGCTCAACGCGTCGCTGGCGCCGCACCTGCCGCCGCCGGGCCGGGTCGGCTTCTTCTGCCAGTCCGGCGCGCTGGGCATCCAGATCCTCGCCGCGGCGGCCGACCGCCGCCTCGGGCTCTCGTCGTTCGTGTCCGCCGGCAACCGCGCCGACCTCTCCGGCAACGACCTCATGCAGTACTGGGACACCGACCCCGACACCGACGTCGTGCTGCTCTATCTCGAGTCCTTCGGCAACCCGCGCAAGTTCGCCCGGGTCGCCCGCCGGCTGGCCCGGCGGAAGCCCGTGATCGCGGTGAAGAGCGGCCGGCACGTCGCCGCGGCGCCGGGGCTCGCGGGGAGCGCGCAGCCGATCGACGAGGCCGCGGTGGGCGCGGTGTTCGACCAGTCCGGGGTCATCCGCGTCGACTCCGTCGACGAGCTCTTCGACGCCGCCCAGCTGCTGGCCCACCAGCCGCTGCCGCCGGGTCCGCGGGTCGGGATCGTCGGCAACTCGACCGCGCTCGGCATCCTCGCCGCCGACGTCGTGCTCGCCCAGGGACTGTTCCTCGCGCGCGACCCCGTCGACCTGGGCACGGCCGCGGGGCCGGAGGAGCTGCGGGCCGCGGTGGCCGACCTGCTGGCCGACGACCAGTGCGACTCCCTCGTCGTCGTGTTCGTCCCCGCGATCACCACCGACCCGACCGACCACGCCCGCGCGCTGGCCGACGCCGTGCGCGGCGCCGAGAAGCCGGTGGTCTCGACGTTCCTCGCCTCCGAGGGCGTGCCCGAGGTGCTCACCGTGGCGGATGGGCACGCGGGGCCGGGGCGCGGCAGCATCCCGTCCTACCCGAGCCCGGAGCGCGCGGTGCTCGCCCTGTCCCGGGCGGTGCGCTACACGCAGTGGCGCTCGCGGCCGGTGGGCGACTTCGTCGTGCCCGAAGGGGTCGACGTCGAGGCCGCGCGGGCGCTCGTGGACGACATCGCGCCGGGACCGCGCACGGTGCTCACCGACGAGCAGGCCGACGCGCTCCTGCGCTGCGCCGGGGTGGTAGTCGCCCCGTTCCGCCGGGTCCGCTCGGCGCAGGAGGCCGTCGACGTCGCGCGGGAGCTCGGCGGCGCGGTGGTGCTCAAGACCGCGGACCGCCGGTGGCGGCACCGCACCGACCTGCGCGGGGTGCACGTGGGGCTCACCGAGTCCTCGGCGATCTCCAGCGCCTACGAGCAGCTCGTCGAGCTCTCCGGCGCCGACGAGGTGTACGTCCAGGTGCAGACCCCGCCGGGCATCCCGTGCGTCGTCGAGATCCGCGACGACCCCTCGTTCGGTTCGCTGGTGTCGTTCGGGCTCGCGGGCGTGGTCGGCGAGCTGCTCGGCGACCGGGCCTACCGGGCCACCCCGCTGTCGACGATGGACGCCGCGACCCTGGTGCGCGCGCCCCGGGCGGCGCCGCTGCTCGACGGCTACCGGGGCGCCCGCCGCGCCGACCTACCGGCCCTCGAGGACCTCGTCCTGCGCATCGGCGTACTCGCCGACGCGGTCCCCGAGATCCGCTCGCTCGTGCTCGACCCCGTCCTCGCCGCGGACCGGGGCGCGCACGTCACGGGCGTGACGGTGATGCTCGGCCCGCCGCCCGGCCCGCGGGACGCCGGTCCGCGCCGGCTGCGCTGACCGGCCGGGCGCCTCGAAGGAGTGACCGTGTCGGGGCGGCGCCGGCGACGGGCGCGCCCTACGGTCGGTCGGACCATGCGCCCGATCCCGCCCCGCCGACGCGTCCTCCCGCCGACCCTGCGCCTCGGCCTGCTCGCGGCCGTGGTGCTGCTGGCGGCGGGTTGCGGGCAGCCGGACACGCCGCGGCCGGCGCCGGGCGCCCCGCCGACGATCCCGACCGACGCCCCGCCGCCGTCCCAGCGGCCGGTGCCGGCGGACCCCGACCCGCTCACGGCGTCGCCCCCGGCCGGGGGGACCGCGCTGCCCACGGGGCGGGTGGACGCGAGCGCGCTGCCCGCCGGGCTCCCGACGCTGGTCTGGACGCGCGGCGACTCGGTCGTCGGGGTGTACGGCCGCGCGGGCGGGTGTACCGACGCGCGACTGACCGTGGTGGAACAGACCGCGGAGCGCGTCGTGCTGCGCGTGGAGCAGTTCAGCACCGGGCCGGGCCCGTGCACGCGGGAGCTGGTCTACCCGCCGCTGGAGGCGACCCTCCGGGCCCCACTGGGGGAGCGCCCGGTGGTCCTCACGGGTGCGGTGCCCTAGGGAGAGAAAGCCGGAAGACCGGGCCGGCCCCCGACCGTCCCGGTCTCCCGTCGCCGACGGGCGCTCGAGGCCCGTCTCGTGGTCATTGGCCGGGCCGGGTGACCCCACGTGAGTGGGGTCACATCCGGCCCGTGCGGTTCAGACTGCCGTTACCGGCGAGTCACCGTCAATGCGTCGACCCGGTGGCCGCTGCGGGACCGATCCGGTCACGCAGCGTGCCGCGGGAGGTTCGCGCTCAGCTCGCGGCGTAGGCCTTGAGCCGGCGCGCCCGGTCGCCGTCGCGGAGCTTGACCATGACCTCGCGCTCGATCTGGCGCACCCGCTCGCGCGAGAGGCCGAACTGGCGCCCGATCTGGTCGAGCGTGCGCGGCTGCCCGTCGTCGAGGCCGTAGCGCAGGCGGATGACGTTCTGCTCGCGGTCGTCGAGCGTCGCGATGACGCGGCGCATGTCGTCGTGGAGCAGGCCGGAGATGACCGTCGACTCGGCGTCGGTGGCCTCGGCGTCCTCGATGAAGTCCCCGAGCGGGGCCTCCTCCTCGGACCCGACCGGCATGTCCAGGCTGACCGGGTCGCGGCTGTGATCGAGCAGGTCGGCGACCTTCTCGGGCGTCAGCCCCGACTCCTCCGCCAGCTCCTCGTGGGTGGCCTCGCGGCCGAGGGTCTGGTGCAGGTCGCGCTTGATGCGGGCCAGCTTGTTGACCTGCTCGACCAGGTGGACGGGCAGGCGGATGGTGCGGGCCTGGTCGGCCATGCCGCGGGTGATGGCCTGGCGGATCCACCACGTCGCGTAGGTCGAGAACTTGAAGCCCTTGGTGTAGTCGAACTTCTCCACGGCCCGGATCAGACCCAGGTTCCCCTCCTGGATCAGGTCCAGCAGGGGCATGCCGCGTCCGGTGTACCGCTTGGCCAGCGAGACCACGAGGCGCAGGTTGGCCTCGAGCAGGTGCGCGCGGGCACGGCGGCCGTCGCGGGCCACCGCGCGGAGGTCGGCGGCGCGCTGCGGCTCGAGGTCGGGAGCGTCCGCGGAGCCGGACTCGTCGAGCAGATGCGCTGCGTACACACCGGCCTCGATGCGCTTCGCCAGCTCCACCTCGTCGGCGGCGGTCAGTAGCGCGGTCTTTCCGATACCGTTGAGGTAGACGCGGACGAGGTCCGCCGCAGGGCCCTGGGCGTCGAGGTCGCTCTCAGCAGGCACCGAGGGCAGAGCAGCCTCGGACCCGGTCTGCGGTGCGAGTGTCGCCGTCATTGCTTCCTCCCTGCGCGGCGCGAAGGTGCTGGGGCGCCGCGTCACTAGGTCGAACGCGCCGGGGTCGGCGTTCGTTCCCGCCGGGGCCGTCCGGTCACGGGTGCCCGCTGTGTCGTGCGTGACGCATGGCGGGCGCCACTCGCGGGCAACGCGGGACGCGAGTGAAGATCTCGGCGTTCAGACGTCGACGAGCACCGTGAAGGGCCCGTCGTTGCTCGACTCAACGCGCATGTCGGCGCCGAACTTCCCGGTGGCGACGGGTGCGCCGCGCTCGCGCAGCGCGGCCACGACGGCGTCCACGGCGGCACGGGCGGCGTCCGGTGCCGCGGCCGCCGACCAGGACGGACGGCGGCCCTTGCGCGTGTCCCCGTAGAGCGTGAACTGGCTGACGACGAGCAGGCCGGCGCCGGTGTCGGCGCAGGAGACGTAGCGATGAGGGGAGCACGCCGAGAGGGGAGCTCGACCATCGGGGTGTGCGCGCTCGTCGCGCAGGACGCGCAGCTCGTGGAGCTTGCGGGCCATGACGCCCGGCGCCTCGGGGCCGTCGTCGCGGTGCACGCCGAGCAGCACGAGCAGCCCGGGCTCCTCGATCGCCCCGACGACCTCGTCCCCGACGACCACCCGGGCCCACGCGACCCGGCTGACCACCGCCCTCACGCGGGCACCAGCATCCCGTGGTGGACCAGGTCGCGGACGACGGGCAGCGCGGCGGCGGCGAGCTCGTCGGGGTCGCGGCCGTGGGCGACCGCCAGCAGCTCGACGAGGTCGCGCAGCGGCAGGTGGCCGCGGCAGCCCGCGAGCAGCGCCACGCCCAGCTCGTCGACGTCGTGGCGCCACTGGGGCCCGTCGAGGCGCACGAGGGTCGCGGCGACCGGCTCCCAGCCCTCGTCGGTGCCGACGAGCCCGCGCTCGAGGGCGACGGTGTCGGGCACGCGCAGGCGCGCGTCGAGCAGCGCGTCGCCGGGGTGCTGCGCCAGCCAGGCCGTGCGGTCGAGCCAGGCCTCGATCTCCGGGCCCAGGGGGTCGTCGTGGGACTGGCGCAGGTCCTCGCACACCACGGTGCCGGCGACGTCGGGGGCGGTCCGGCGCAGCGTGACGAACCCGAACCCGATCGCGTGCACGCCCTGCGCGGCCAGGAAGTCCAGCCACCGCTCCGACAGCGCGGCCCCCTCCGGGGAGGCGGGATCGACGCCGGCGTCGCGCAGCCAGGTCCCGACGTGCAGGGCCGGGTCGGCGACGTCGCGCTGCACCACCCAGGCGTCGAGCCCGCCGGGGGCGGCCGCGTGCCCGGCCTCGGCGAGCCAGGTGCGCGGGCGCTCGGTCCAGTCCTCGGAGGTGATCAGCCACGAGGCGAGCAGCTGCGCCACGCCGCCTTCGGTGAGGTGGGCGGGCAGGGCGCCGACGAGCAGCGCGCTCGCCCCGTCGCCGCCGAGCCCGGAGTCCCGGTAGACGTGGTCGACCTGCGGCGGCCCCGGCACGAACGGCGGGTTGCTGACGATCTGGTCGAAGCGCCGCCCGGCGACCGGCTCCAGCCACGGCCCGGGGAGCACCTCGACGTCGAGCCCGCACAGCGCGAACGTCACCCGCGCCATGTCCAGCGCGCGCTCGGAGACGTCGGTGGCGGTGATCTGCTCCGCGTGCCCCGACGCGTGCAACGCCTGCACCCCGCACCCTGTGCCGACGTCGAGCAGCGTCCCCACCGGCCGGCGCACGGTCGCCCGGGCCAGCGACAGCGACGCCGCCCCGGTGCCCAGGACGTGCTCGCGACCGGCGGTCCCCGTGGCGGGACCGACCTCCAGGTCCGAGAGCACCCACCACGGCGCCGCGTCGGGGATCGCCGCGTCCCCGTGCGGGCGCAGGTCGAGCGCCGCCGCGACCTGCCCGTCCCGCGCGGTCAGCAGCCCGGCGACGACGGCCTCGTCGAGGTCGGCGGGGTCGAGGGCGGCCGCGGCCTCGGCGCGCGGGACGGCGTCGCCGAGCAGGAACAGGCGCACCAGCGTGCCCGCGGTCCCCGCGTCGCGGGCCGCCCGGCGGGCGGGCGTGGTCTCGCCGCGGTCGAGGGCGGCGCGGGCGGTCGGGCCCAGGAGACCGGCGACCCGGTCGACGGTGAAGTCGCCGTCGGCCAACGCGGTGCGTAAGCCACGCCACATTCGGGCAACTGGAACGACGACACCGTCCGCATGACGACGTTCAGCGTCCGAAGGGTCGGGTCGGGGCACGCGCAGATCGTCACACTGCTTGCGCAGTCGGTCGTCGCCACCCTGTCCCGGACCTCTCCGAACGCACCGTTGTCACCGGTCGGGTTGTGCAAGACGCTGCGCACACAGCAAGGGGGCACCCGGCGTCGACCGGCGCCGGCCGGTGCCCGAGGACCGACCGGGAGGCACACGCGGATGTCGGAACAGACGGCCACCGAGGGGAAGACCTACGCGCCGGACCCGGAGCTGTCGAAGACGGCCAACGTGCGGCCGGAGATGAAGGAGCAGGACCTCCGGGAGTTCTGGGACGAGCAGGCCAAGGCGCGCCTGGACTGGTTCGAGGACTACGACGAGGTCCTGGACTGGCAGCTCCCGTACGCGAAATGGTTCGTCGGCGGGAAGCTCAACGCCTGCTACAACTGCGTCGACCGCCACGTCGAGGGCGGCAAGGGCGACAAGGTCGCCCTGCACGTGGTGCCCGATGACGGCCCCGACTCGTCGGAGGCCCGGGACATCACCTACTCCGAGCTCCAGCGCGAGGTCGTGAAGCTCGCGAACGGGCTCAAGGAGCTCGGTGTCGGCAAGGGCGTGCCGGTCGGCATCTACATGCAGATGATCCCCGAGGCGGTCGTCGCGATGCTCGCGTGCGCCCGGCTCGGGGCGCCGCACACCGTGGTGTTCGGCGGGTTCTCGGGCAAGGCCGTGGCCGAGCGCTGCAACGACCTCGAGTGCAAGGTCCTGATCACCCAGGACGAGGCGATGCGTGGCGGCAAGGCCGGCGCGCAGAAGACGAACGCCGACGAGGGGCTCGACGCCGGGCCGACCACGGTCGAGAAGGTCGTCGTGGTCAAGCGCTCCGGCGCGGACATCCCGATGAGCGACCGGGACGTCTACCTGCACGACCTCGTCGCGAACGTCTCCGACGACCCGGAGAGCTGCCCCTGCGAGCCGATGGACTCGGAGGACCTGCTCTTCCTGCTCTACACCTCGGGCTCGACGGGCAAGCCCAAGGGTGTCGTGCACACCACGGCCGGCTACCTGCTCGGCGTCGCGACGACCCACAACCTCGTCTTCGACGTCAAGGACGACTCGGTCTACTGGTGCGCCGCCGACGTCGGCTGGATCACCGGGCACAGCTACATCACCTACGGGCCGCTGGCCAACGGCGTCACGCAGGTGCTCTTCGAGGGCGTGCCCGGCTACCCGGACCAGGAGGTCTGGTGGCGGATCATCGAGAAGTACGGGGTCTCGATCCTGTACACCTCGCCCACCGCCATCCGCGCGCACATGAAGGCGGGCGAGAAGCACGCCGAGGCGCACGACCTGTCGTCGATCAAGATCCTCGGCAGCGTGGGCGAGCCGATCAACCCGGAGGCCTGGGAGTGGTACCGGGAGCACATCGGTGGCGGCAAGGCGCCGATCATGGACACCTGGTGGCAGACCGAGACCGGGCACATCCTCATCACGCCGCTGCCCGGCATCACCACGCTCAAGCCGGGCATGGCCCAGCAGCCGTTCCCGGGCGTGCGGCCGGAGATCCGTGACGACGAGGGCAACCAGGTGCCGGCGGAGACCACCGGCAACCTGGTCCTGACCGAGCCGTGGCCGGGCATGATGCGCGGTCTGTACAACGACGACCAGCGGTTCCGCGAGAACTACTGGTCGAAGTACTCCGACGCGTACTTCGCCGGCGACGGCGCCAAGTACGACGCCGACGGCGACATCATGCTGATGGGCCGCATCGACGACGTCGTCAACGTGTCCGGCCACCGTCTCTCGACCTTCGAGATCGAGAGCGCCCTGGTCGAGCACGCCGACGTCGCCGAGGCCGCGGTCGCGGCGAAGAAGGACCCCGACACCGGGCAGGCGATCGTCGCGTTCGTGTCTCTCATCGCGGACAAGCAGGGCACCGAGGAGCTGGAGCAGGCGCTGCGCGAGCAGGTGGCGCAGTCGATCGGCAAGCTCGCCCGCCCGGCCTCCGTGATCTTCGCGCACGACCTGCCGAAGACCCGGTCGGGCAAGATCATGCGGCGTCTGCTGAAGAACATCGCCGAGGGCGAGGAGCTGGGCGACACCTCGACGCTCGTCGACGCCTCGGTCGTCGAGGAGATGCAGAAGCAGGTCAACGGCTAGCCCGTGGGTGATCGAAGGGCCCCCTCGCTCGGACGTTCCGAGCGAGGGGGCCCTTCGGTCGTTCCGGGGCGGGGTCAGCTCACGGCGGGCGGCTGCAGGTCGGCGGCCGGACGGGCGGGCTCCTGGGGGTCGGAGCGGGTCGGGGGCTCCTCGCCGCGCAGGACCGCGAGCTGCTCGGTGATCCGGTCCATGATCCGGTCGGTGGCCTCCTGCAGGGCCTTGCGGCCGATGCGGCCCTCGCGCAGGTCCTCGAGGGCGACCGGCGGGCCCGCCAGCACCCGCAGGGTGGCGCGGGGGAACAGGGTCGGGCGTCTCGCGGTGGGCGGCAGCAGGTGGTTCGAGCCCCACTGACCGACCGGGATGACCGGCGCGCCGGTCTCCAGGGCCATGCGCGCGACGCCGGTGCGGGCGGCGCGCGGCCAGCCGTCCGAGTGCTCGGCGAAGCCGCCCTCCGGGTAGACGACGACGATCTCGCCGCGCTGGACCGCCTCGACTGCCGCACGGTAGGCCTCGATCCCGGAGGCCTTGCGGTCGACCGGGATGTGCCGGCCCCCGCGCAGGGGCGCACCGACCACCGTCCTGCCCCACAGCTCCTTCATCGCGAGGAAGCGGGGCACGCGGCCGTTCGCGAGCGTGTACGACACGAGGACGATCGGGTCGACGTGCGAGAGGTGATTGACCGCGAGCAGCGCCCCGCCCCGGGTGGGCACCTGGCTCCCGCCGCGGAAGTCCCAGCGCGCCACGGCCATGAGCACCGGCCAGAGCAGGTCGATCGCGAACCCGTACCAGAAGCCGCGGTCGGTGCGGGGGTAGAGCACCCAGATCGCGAGCTTGCGCCAGAGCCGGATCGCCCGCCCCGAACGCCGACGGTCGTGGGACTGGGAGATCCGCCGGAGTCGGTCCTGCCGCGCCATGCCCCGGATCATGTCTGGCCGGGGCGCGGCGTGCATGCGTGGGACTGCTCGGCGCGTCAGTCGCGCCCGGCCTCGATGATCTTCTGCGCGAGGAGGCCGGGGTTGGTGAACATGACCTCGTGGCTCCCGGGCAGCTGCACCAGCCGGTACATGCCCAGGCGGCTCGACATCCGCGGGTGCCACGCCCACTCGCCGGGCGGCAGCGCGATGTCCTCGGTCGCGTTGATGTAGGAGCGCGGGATCTGCAGCTCGTAGAAGCGGGTCAGGGCGAGCTTGTCGCGGAAGGGCTGGGCCGGCTCGGGGGAGAGGAGCTCGTAGGTCGACTGCGCCAGCTCCAGCGGCGCGTCCTGGATGAACGCCTCCCGCCAGATCGGGAACGGCAGCATGATCGTGTCGTCGTCGGTCGACGCGGCCAGCTGCGCGAAGAGCTCCCGGTAGTGCGGCGGGGTCTCGTCGTCGAGGCAGTTGCCCGGCGCGGGCACGAACGCGTTCCAGAAGACCAGGCGCCGGATGCGGTCGGGGATCTCCTCGGCGACGCGGGCGATCACGGTGCCGCCGAAGCTGTGCCCGAGCAGGACGATGTCGGACAGGTCCTGCCCGACGACGTGGTCGACGATCGAGGCGACGCAGTCGTCGTGGTTCACGGCCTTGTCGACGCCCTTGCCGTGCCCGGCGACGGTCGGTGTGTGCACGGTGTGGCCCTCGGCGCGGAGGGGTTCGGCCACCCCTTCCCAGAGGTCGCCGGTGTGCCAGGAGCCGTGGACCAGGACGTACGTGCTCATCGGGGTGTCCTCCCGCGCGGTCGAGAGCTGCGTCCCCGGCGTCGTCGCCGAGTGCGACCGATCCTGCTGGGGTGCGGCGTGGCGCGGTAGTCCCGCTAACCGATCCCGTAGCCGGGACGGAGGAGGAGCTGGCCGCCGACGATCAGGGCGACGATCGCCACGACGATCCACAGAAGACGCCACAGCAGGCCGGGGATCAGGGTCCTCCGCGGCAGGGTCTCGGAGGGCCCTTTGTCGGCGGGAATACGGAATGACCAGACCGCCCCTGCGAGGAGAAGGAACCACGCCACGAACGCGGCGGCGAACGCCTGCTGCTCCCCGCTGCCGTAGAGCAGGGCGAAGCCGAGGCCCACGACCACGAGCAGCGGGACCGTGAAGGCCAGCGGATTCCGGGCTACGAGGAGTGCGAGGAGCGAGAGGAAGACGGCGGCGAGGAGGACGGCCCACGGGTTCCCGGAGGCGATGAGGGCGGCGCCACCCAATCCGAGCAGAGGTGCTCCGAGGTACGAGGCGAGCGGAGCGAGCACCATGGTCGGCCATCCGCCGCTGCCCTCGATCTCGCTTCCCACCGAGCCCTCTCCGTACAGCCAGAATCCGCTGATGCGTCGCGCGAGACCGACACGCACAAGCAGTGACCCGCCGGCCGTGGCATAGAAGTAGAAGTACCGCGCTACGTAGGTCGAGAAGCACACGACCAGCAGCGCGATGAACCCTGTCCCGTACGCGATCGGTTCTCCCACGATCGGGACGTCATTGACCCCCAGGCCCCCCATGGTGTGAATGTCACCACGTTCCGTAGGCAGCTCACCCGAACGACACGCCGCCTACATCTGATCGCGACCTCGCGGCTGTGACGGATGCGCACCGGACGAACCGAT
Source organism: Actinomycetospora lutea (assembly GCF_028737205.1). GTDB lineage: Bacteria > Actinomycetota > Actinomycetes > Mycobacteriales > Pseudonocardiaceae > Actinomycetospora > Actinomycetospora lutea. The sequence goes on from NZ_JAQZAL010000001.1 coordinate 15,713, forward strand.
CCCGGCCGCCGCCCGATGATGCTGCGACACGGGCGGAGGGAGATCGGCGTGGGTGCAGGCGCAGCTCAGCGGGTGGCGGGTGCGGTCGGGGCGTTCCTCGACGGACCGATCCCGGTGCGCATCCGGGCGTGGGACGGCAGCGAGGCCGGGGCGGCGCCGGGGCCTGGCGTGCCGACGGTGGTGCTGCGGTCGCGGCGGGCGCTGCGCCGCCTGCTCTGGGAGCCGGGGGAGATGGGGCTCGCGCACGCCTACGTCTCGGGCGACCTCGACGTCGACGGCGACCTCGCCGAGGGCCTCTCGGCGATGTGGGCGCTCGTGAACTCCGGGACGATCACGAAGCGCCGCCCCGGCGCCCGGGAGCTGCCGGGTCTGGCGGCGAGAGCAGCGACCCTGGGCCTCCTCGGCCCGAAGCCCGCCCCGCCGCCCGAGGCGATCCGCATCCGGGGCCGCCGGCACAGCCGCCGGCGCGACCGCGACGTCATCGCCCACCACTACGACGCCGGCAACGCCTTCTACGCCCTGCTGCTGGACGAGTCGATGGCGTACTCGTCGGGCTACTACACGGCGCCGGAGAACACCCTGGCGCAGGCCCAGCACGACAAGCTCGAGCTGGTCTGCCGCAAGCTCGACCTCGCGCCGGGCCGCCGCCTGCTCGACATCGGCTGCGGCTGGGGCTCGCTCGCCGTCCACGCCGCCCGCGAGCACGGCGCCCAGGTGCGCGCGGTGACGATCTCCCGTGAGCAGCGCGATCAGGTCAACGCCCGCATCCGCGCCGAGGGCCTGGCCGGCAGGGTCCAGGTCGACCTGCTCGACTACCGCGACGTCGCCGAGCGCATCACCGCCGTCGACGGCCCGTTCGACGCCGTCAGCGCGATCGAGATGGGCGAGCACGTCGGCGACGAGTACTACCCGGTGTTCGCCGCGACGCTGCACGGCGCGCTGCGCCCGGGCGGGCGGGCGCTCGTGCAGCAGATGTCCCGCGGCGCGAACGCCCCCGGTGGCGGGGCGTTCATCGAGACCTACGTGACGCCGGACATGGTCATGCGCCCCGTCGGCGACACGCTGACGTTCCTGCAGCACGCGGGTCTCGAGGTCCGCGACGTCCACGTCATGCGCGAGCACTACGTGCCGACCATCCGGGCATGGCTCGCCACGCTCGAGGAGCGCTTCGACGAGGCCGTCGCGCTGCTGGGGGAGCGCGGGGCGCGCATGTGGCGGCTCTACCTCGCCGGCGGGGCGCTCGCCTTCGAGGAGAACCGCATGGGCGTCGACCAGATCCTCCTGGTCCGGCCCACCGACCGCGGGCGCAGCGGGATGCCCGCGACGCGCGACGACTGGTCGGTGCCCGCGCGCGCCGACGCTGGTATCCCGGAGTCATGACCCCCGCGTTCGACCTCGCCGCCCTCGGGCTGCTGCTCGCGGGCGCCGTGGCGACGGTCGTGGCAGCGTTCAGCGTGACCCTCGCGATCGCCCGCGCCACGGGGCGCCACAGCGTCGTCGACGTGACCTGGGGTCTCGGCTTCGTGGCCGTCGCCGTCGTCGCGTACGTGGTCTCGGGGGTGATGGAGGTCGGCGACGCCGTCGTGCGCACGGTGGTGCTCGCGCTCGTCGCGGTTTGGGGGCTGCGGCTGGCGATCTACATCGGCTGGCGCAACCACGGCAGGGGCGAGGACCCGCGCTACGCCGCGATGCTCGGCGACGACCACGCGCCGGGCGCGGTGACGTCCACCGTGCTGCGGAAGGTCTACCTGCCCCAGGCGGGCGTGATGCTGGTCGTCTCGCTGCCGGTGCTCGCGGCCATGGTCCGGGCCTCGACGGTGCTGCCCGTGGTGATCGTCGGCGTGGTGCTGTGGCTCGTCGGGTTCGTCTTCGAGTCGGTCGGCGACGCGCAGCTGATGGCGTTCAAGGCGGACCCCGGCAACCAGGGCAAGGTCCTCGACTCGGGCCTGTGGCGGTGGACCCGTCACCCGAACTACTTCGGCGACGCCTGCGTCTGGTGGGGGATCTTCGTCGTGGCCGCCGGTCACCCGCTGGCGCTGGTCACCGTCGTCGGGCCGCTGCTGATGACCTACCTGCTGGTGTCGGTGACCGGCAAGGAGCTCACCGAGAGGTCGATGGCGCAGCGGCCCGGGTACGACGAGTACGTCCGCCGCACGTCGGGGTTCCTGCCGCTGCCCCCGGGCTCGCGTCCGGCCCGCGCCACCTGAGCGCGGGCCGGGCGCGTCACGCGCCTTGACGCGAGCGGAGCAGCGCGAGGGCGTCGTCGGCGTGCTGGTCGAACTTCATCTCCCCGCCGATGACGCCGAGCACCGTGCGGTCGGTGTCGATGACGAAGGTCTTGCGCTTGACGGGAAGCGCCGGCAGCCACGAGCGCTTCGCGCCGAACTGCCGGGCGACGGCGCCGTCCGGGTCCGAGAGCAGCGGGTAGTCGAAGGAGTTCGCGCTCGAGAACGCGTGCTGCTTCTCGACGGAGTCGGCGCTGATGCCGACGCGCCGGGCGCCGACCGCGGCGAACTCGCCGGCGAGATCCCGGAAGTGGCAGCTCTCCTGGGTGCAGCCGCCCGAGGAGGCCAGCGGGTAGAAGAACAGCACCACCGGGCCGTCGGCGAGGAGCGCGGACAGCGACCGGCGGGTGCCGGTGTCGTCGGCGAGCTCGAAGTCGGGGGCGGTGTCTCCGGTCTTCATGCGGTGTCGTCCTCCGGGTGTGCTGGGTCCGACCGCGTTCGCTGCCGGGCGACGAGCGGTTCGGCGATGATGGTGGTGTGCCCTCGCCGACCTCCCACCCGGTCGAGCGCCATCTCCTGCGCGCGCGGGACCTGGCCGACCGGTCCTACGCGGAGCCGCTCACGGTCGCCGACCTCGCGCGTGCCGCGGGCCTGAGCCCGGCGCACTTCAGCGCGCGCTTCGCCGCGGCGTTCGGGGTCACGCCGCACGCCTACCTGCTCACCCGCCGGCTCGAGCGCGCCGCGGCCCTGCTGCGCCACACCGACCACTCGGTGGCCCGGATCGGCGCCGAGGTGGGGTGGAGCAGCGTCGGCAGCTTCACGGCCAGCTTCCGCCGGCTCTTCGGTCGCACGCCCACGGCGTACCGGGCGGCCTTCCCGCCGGCCCACGACCACGCGCTGGTGCCCGGGTGCGTCGTGCGGTTCTTCGGCCGCCCGCAACACCGCAGTTTTCGAGAGGACCCGGCGCCGGCGGCTTCCTAGTCTCGTCGTGTGCTCGCCGTCCACCGCGTCAACGTCTGGGTGCACGACCAGCAGGTCGCCGCCGAGTTCTGGACCGGCACGGTCGGGTTCGAGCTGCGCGCCGACGCGACCTTCCCCGAGCTCGGCGGGTTCCGGTGGCTGACCGTCGGGCCCCCGGGCCAGGCCGGGATCGAGCTCGTCCTCATGGCGATCCCCGAACCGCCGGTCGTGACCCGCGAGCAGAGCGAGCTGATCCGCGCGGTCACCGCCCAGGGCCTCGCGGGTGCGATCTACCTCGCCACCGACGACGTGCGGCGCGACCACGCGCTGCTCTCCGCGCGGGGTGTCGAGTTCACCGAGGAGCCCGAGGCGCGGCCCTACGGCCTCGACGCCGGCTTCCGCGACCCGTCCGGCAACCAGGTCCGGCTCACCCAGGCACGGCAGGACGGAGACACGACATGAGCACTCTCGAGACCCTCGTCGCGGGCGAGTTCGCCGCGCTGGCGGACGCCCTCGCCCCGCTCGGCCCCGACGCGTGGGCGACCGGGTCGCTCTGCGCCGGCTGGAGCGTCGCCCACGTCGTCGCCCACCTGACGATGGCCGCGCGGTACCCGGCCGACCGCTTCACCGCCGAGCTGGCCGCCGACGGGTACGACTTCCGGCGCACCTCCGACCGTTTGGCCGCCGCCGGCGCGGCGCTGCCACCGGCGGACCTGCTCGCCGACCTGCGCAGCGACACCATGGCGTCGTTCGCGCAGCCGGGCGGGGGCATGGCCGGGTCCCTGGCGCACGTGGTGATCCACGGACTGGACGTGACGGTGCCGCTGGGGCTCGGCCGGGTGGGCGACGACGAGGCCGCGCGGACGGTGCTCGACCAGCTCGTCGCCACCGACGGTCGCACGGTCTTCGGGGTGGACACCGCCGGCACCGCGCTGCGCGCGACCGACCTCGACTGGGCGCACGGCGATGGGGAGCCCGTGAGCGGCACCGCCGCCGACCTCGTCCTCGCCCTGAGCGGTCGCCGCGGACCGGTCCTCGCGCGCTGACACGGGCCCGCGGCCGCAGGATGGACCCGTGACCCTGCCGCGCCTCGACCGCGTCCGTCCCGCGACCCGTCGGCCGGTGGTCGGGGCGGTGCTCGTGCTGCACGGCGGGCGTCCCGAGGGCCGCGACGCCGCGGACGGGCTGCGCCTGCCGTTCCTGCGCATGGTGCCGTTCGCCCGCAGCCTGGCCGCCGCCGGTGCCCGCCGCGGCGTCGAGGTCGGGCTGCTGCGCTACCGCTACCGGGGCTGGAACGCGCCCGACCTCGATCCGGTGCAGGACGCCCGCTGGGCGCTGGGCGACGTGCGGGCGCGCCTCGGCGAGGTCCCCGTGGTGCTCGTCGGGCACTCGATGGGCGGGCGCGCGGCCCTGCGTGTCGGGGGCGACGACGGCGTGGCGGGCGTGGCCGCGCTGGCGCCCTGGCTGGAGCGCGGCGAGCCGTACGCCCAGCTCGCCGGGCAGACCGTGCTCATCGCCCACGGTGACCGCGAGCGGATGACCGACCCGGGGGGCTCGCTCCGGTTCGCCCGGCGCGTGGCGACGGTGTCCGACCGGGTGGCCCGGTTCGACGTCCACGGCGACGGCCACGCCATGCTGCGCCGGGCCGGGGACTGGCACGACCTCGTCACGGGGTTCGCGCTCGGGGCCCTCGGGCTCGAACCGTTCACCGAGGCCGTCGCGAAGGCCATGGCGGCCGGGGATCCCGAGGGGCTCGAGGTCCCCCTGGACTGAGGGAGTGGTGGCGTGCGGGAACGGGTCGCGGTCGTCGGTGCGGGCGTGTCGGGGCTGACGGCGGCGTACCTGCTGCAGCGGCGCTTCGACGTCACCCTGTTCGAGGCCGACGCCCGGCTCGGCGGCCACGCGCACACCCACGACGTCGGCCCGCTGGCCGTGGACTCCGGGTTCATCGTCCACAACGACGTCACCTACCCGCACCTGCTGCGGCTGTTCGCCGAGCTCGGGGTCGCCACCCAGGACTCCGAGATGAGCATGAGCGTGCGCGACGAGGTCACGGGCCTCGAGTACGCCGGCGCCCGCGGGGTCCGGGGCCTGTTCGCCCAGCCGCGCAACCTCGCGAACCCCCGCTACCTGCGCATGCTCGCCGAGGTCCTGCGGTTCCACCGCGCCGCGCGGGCCGTCGTCGACGGGACGTCGGAGCTGGGCGAGGACGTGACGTTCGGCGAGTTCCTCGACGCCGGCCGGTACTCGCGGTTCTTCGTCGAGACGTTCGCGGTCCCGGTGGTGTCCGCGGTGTGGTCGTCGGGACCGGAGCTGTCGCGGCAGTACCCGGCGCGCTACCTGTTCGCGTTCCTCGCCCACCACGGGATGCTCTCGGTGGGCGGCTCGCACCGGTGGCGCACGGTGGTCGGCGGCTCGCGCACCTACGTCGAGCGCGCCGTGAAGGGGCTGACGGCGGTCGAGGTGTCGACGCCGGTGCGGGCGCTGGTGCGCGCCGGCGACGAGGTGCTCGTGCGGGACGACGCCGACGTCGAGCGCCGCTTCGACCGCGCCGTCGTCGCCGTGCACGCCCCCGACGCCCTGCGGCTGCTGTTCGCACCGACCCGCGACCAGGTGGACGTGCTCGGCGCGTTCCGCTACTCGCGCAACGAGACCTGGCTGCACACCGACACCTCGGTGCTCCCGCGCGCCGCCGGCGCCCGCGCGGCCTGGAACCTGCTGCGCGTGCCCGGGGAGGACCGCGTGCTGGTCAGCTACGACATGACCCGCCTGATGAATCTGCCCGGCACGGACACCCACGTCGTCACCCTCAACGCCACCGACCGGGTCGACCCGTCGACGGTGATCGCGCGGATGGTCTACGAGCACCCCACCTACACGCCCGCGTCGGTCGCCGCGCAGCGCCGGCTGCCGGAGCTGGACGACGACCGCCTCGCCTTCGCCGGCGCGTACCACGGCTGGGGGTTCCACGAGGACGGCTGCGCGTCCGGCGTCCGCGCCGCGGCAGCCCTCGGGGTGACGTGGTGACCGCGCCCGCGATCTACGAGGCCGAGGTCGGTCACCGCCGGACCGAGCGTCTCGACGACGCGTTCACCCACCGCCTCTACCTCTGGCTCGTCGACCTCGACGACCTGCCCCGCCTGCCCGCCCCGCTGCGGCCCTTCACCCGGTTCCGCGCGGCGGACCACATCGGCGACCCGCAGCGCACGCTGCGCGAGAACCTCGACGCGTTCCTCACCGCGCGGGGGGTCGCGCGCCCGGCGCGGGTGCTGATGCTCGCCCACGCGCGCGTGCTCGGGTACGTGTTCAACCCGCTCACGCTCTACTGGTGCCGCGACGCGGCCGGCGCGCTGACCGCCGTGGTCGCCGAGGTCCACAACACCTACGGCGGGCGCCACCACTACCTCCTCGAGGTCGACGAGGACGGCCGGGCCCGGGTCGACAAGGACTTCTACGTCTCGCCGTTCTTCCCGGTCGACGGCGAGTACCGGATGCGCGTCCCCGAGCCCGGCGAGACGCTCGCCGCGACCGTCGTCCTGCGCCGCGAGGGGGCCACGGCCTTCGTCGCGACGCTGCGCGGGCGCCGCCGGGACGCGACCCCGCGCGCCGTCCTGGCCGCGCTGCTCCGCCACCCCGCGGTCACGCTGCGCGTCGCCGCCGCCATCCGGCACCGCGGGATCCGGCTCTGGGCTCGCGGCGTGCCCGTCGTCGCCCGCACACCCGCCGACACCGATCGCGGGCTGGGACAGCTGACCCGCTGACGGGCACACTGGGGCTCCGTGACCGCCTCTCTCACCGTCCGCGTCGCCGACGCCGCCGACGTCGACTCCCTGCTGGCCCTCGTCCACAGCGCCTACCGGGGACCGTCGGGCCGCGAGGGCTGGACCTCCGAGGCCGACCTCATCGACGGCCCGCGCACCACCCGCGAGCTGCTCGCCGCCGACGTCGCCGACCCGTCCATCACGGTGCTCGTGGCGGGCGACCTCGTCGGGTGCGCGGCCGTCACCCTCGCCGAGGGCGCCACCACCGCCTCGTTCGGCATGTTCGCGGTGCGCCCCGGCGGGCAGCGCGGCGGCGTCGGGTCGACGTTGCTGGACGCCGCCGAGCAGACCGCCCGCGAGCGCGGGGCGCACACCCTGGAGATGTGCGTGATCGACCGGCGCACCGAGCTCATCGCCTGGTACGAGCGGCGGGGCTACGTGCGCACCGGCGAGTCCCGGCCCTTCCCGTACGGCGAGGAGGGCGTCGGGGTGCCGCGCGACGACGACTTCAGGTTCGCCGTGCTCGAGAAGGATCTGCGAGGCTGACACGGTGCCCGACCTGACCCTCGCCCAGGACGCCGACGCCGACGCGGTCCTGAGCGCCAACCCGCTGGCCCTGCTCATCGGCATGCTGCTCGACCAGCAGTTCCCGATGGAGCGCGCCTTCGCCTCGCCCGCCCTGCTCACCGAGCGCCTGGGCGGGCCGCTGACCGCCGCCGGCATCGCGGAGTACGACACCGAGGCGCTCGTCGCGGCGTTCACCGGCCCGCCGGCGCTGCACCGCTACCCGCGGTCGATGGCCGAGCGGGTGCAGGCGCTGTGCCGCCAGCTGGTCGAGGACTGGGGCGGCGAGGCCGAGCGCCTGTGGGTCGACGCGGCCTCGGGGCGCGAGGTGCTCGCGAACCTCCAGTCGCTGCCCGGCTTCGGCAAGCAGAAGGCCCAGATCTTCACCGCGCTGCTCGGCAAGCAGTGCGGCGTGCGGCCCGAGGGCTGGCGCGAGGCCGCGGGCTCCTACGGCGACGAGGGCTCGCGGCGCTCGATCGCCGACGTGGTCGACCCGGTGACGCTCGGCGAGGTCCGCGACTTCAAGCAGGCCCAGAAGAAGGCCGCGAAGGCCGCGAAGGCCGCGAAGGCCGAGGCCTCGTCCTGAACCGGACGTGACCCCGGGTCCCGGTGGCGCCGTCGCCGTCCGGGGTTCAAGGTGGTGTCCGAGGGCACCCCGTGGGGGCGGCCGGTGCCGAGGAGGCGACAGACGTGGTGAACCGACGTCAGGACGACGACGGACAGCCGATCCTGATCACCCAGGCGGCGATCTCCTACGACGAGGAGTTCGCGGCCCGCAAGAAGCGCTACTCGCTGATCATGGCGTGCCGCATCCCGTGCCTGGTGCTCGCGGGCGTCGCGGGGATCGGGTTCGACCTGCCCTGGGTGGCGGTCGCCCTCATCGTGCTGTCGGTGCCGCTGCCGTGGGTCGCGGTGCTCATCGCCAACGACCGCCCGCCCAAGAAGGCCGAGAAGGCCAACCGCTACCGGCGCAGCCACCGCGAGCTGGGCGCCGTGCCGGACGCGCAGATCATCGAGGCGGCCGAGATGCTCGACCGCCGCGACCAGCGCACCGAGTGGCCCCGCCAGTCGCCGCAGGACGGGGCCGACCACGAGCCGCCGCGCACCGTCGACGCCGAGGCCCCCCGCACCGGCAGCGAGGGCTGACCGGCACCACGCGCGATACTCGCCCCACGGTCCGCGACCCGGGGGGTGCCGATGACCATCGCGTTCGCGCGTCTCGGACGCTGGTTCCTGGCCGCCGCCGCGCTGTGCCTGGCCGCCCTCGTCGTCGTCGCGGTGCTGCTCGCGGGCCCCACGCGGTTCGCGACCGCGCTGGCCCTCGGGATCACCGGGGCCGTCCTGCTCGTCCAGGGCCTGGTGTGGACCGCGCTGCAGCGCCGCTGGTTCGGCAGCCCCGCGGCCCTGCGGCGCACGGCGCGGCGCGGGACGCCCGCGCTGGCCCGCATCGCCGGCGTCACCAGCACGACCAGCGCGATCGGCAACGACGCGATCCCGGTGCTCGACCTCGACGTCAACGGGAGGGTGATGCGCCGCCGGGTGCGCGTGCCGTTCCACCACGCCGCCGACGTGCGGGTGGGGCGGATGCTGCCGATCCGCGTCGACCCCGAGGGCTCGCCGGTGATCGTCGTCGAGTGGGACGCGGTGCGCTGATCACGTGCCCCGCGCCACCCCGAGGGGCGCCGCGAGCCCCGGCAGGCGCGTGATCCCGGGCAGCGGCCCGAGCGCGTCCGAGGGATCGGCGACCGGGAGGCGCCCCGGCCCGCCCGCGGCCGGCGGTGCGGGCAGCGTCGCGGGCGGGGCCTGCGCCGCCGGGCCGTCGACGCCGGGGATACGGGCGACGGGCGCGAGCCCGGCACCGCGGCCGTGGCCCGCGCCGTGGTCCACGGGCCGCTGCCGGTGGGTGTCCGCGTGCGTCGCGAACGCGTGGGCGAAGGTCTGCGAGCGCGGCACGCGGTCGGCCGACGCGTTCGACCCCGACGCGGCCCCGTCCTGCTCGGGTCCCTGCACGCAGCGGCGGGCGGCGTTGATGCACTCGACGCCCTCCTGGGCGCGGCGCTCCGACGACAGGTACTCGAGCAGGGCGTGATCGGTGATCGGGTCGTGCTGCTGCTCGGGGAAGCTGTCGATGGCGAACTGGCGGCCCGGTGGCGGGTCGTCGTAGCTCACCGTGATCCGCAGCGCCGGGACCGGGACGAGGTCGTCGTCGCACTCGCCGTTCTCGTCGGGGTAGACGATGTGGGTGGTGTGGTCCTCGGAGTCGATGTCCTGGCCGTTCCAGCAGCTCGGGAAGTCGTAGATCCGCTGCAGTGACGACCCCGGCGGACACATCGGGTAGAGGTCGGTGAGCCGCCCACCCGCGCCGGTGCAGGTGTACTTGGCGTTCGCGCCCTCGCCGTCGTCGGTGCCCGCCTTGGCCGACCCGGTGACCAGCGCGATGTTCAGCGGCAGCGCCTCGGCGCGGCGGGTGCCGTGGCCGTGGAAGGTGAAGTCGACCGCCGTCGGCTCGACGATCGCGCCCACGTTGCCGTCGAGGCTGCCGCCGTCGACGCCGACGTCGGGGCCCGGGGCGCGCAGGTCGCGCAGCACGGGCCAGAAGATGGGGGAGCGGTCGCCGTTGGTGCAGGTGGTCGCCGTCTCCTCGAGGACCTCGCGCTCCGAGGCGAAGTTGGTGCCCTCGTTGCCGGCGTAGTCGTGCACGTGCTGGGCGCCGTTCCGCTTCCCGGGCGTGATCAGGTAGTTGTCGGAGTTCTTGTGGTCGCTGACCGCGCACCGGATCGTGTAGCTGCCGCCCGAGAACGCCCCGCCCTCGCCCGAGAACGCGCCGCGCTGCACCCGCTGGATCTCGACGTACTCGTTCGCCGCGGCCCGCCCGATCTCGTCGCGGCCCGGGAACTCCTCGTCGTCCTCCTGACCGCCGCCCTGGTCGCCCTGGTCGCCCTGATCCCCCTGGTCGTCCTGCTCCTCCTGGTCCTGATCGTCGCCGTCCTGCTGGCCGGCCCCGTCGCCGTCGCCGCCGCCGTCGCCCCCGTCGTCGCCCGACTCCTCGTCGTCGGCGACCGACACCAGCCCGCCGTGCGACACCACCGGGGTGCCGCCCGCCCCGAGGGCCACCCCGACGACCAGCACGGCGACCGCGAGGAGGCCCAGCAGCACCACGGGCACCCGGCGCGGACCGCGGCGTCGCCGGTCGAGCGCATCCCAGGGGCTCGCGGCCGGCGCCGACCCGCTCATCGCGCGCCGGCCCATCAGCTCACGCCCTCCGCGCGCGCCCGCCGATCACGCCGCACCGACGCCGGCGCGCCGAGCCACGGGTCGGACCCCTCGCGGGGGACCGCGTGCGACCAGGGCCCCGTCACCGGCGGACGCGGCCCCGCGGGCCGGGCCGGCGCCGACCGGGCGACGGGCACGCCCGGCACCGGGAACGGGTGCGAGGGCGTGCCCACGACCCGGACCGGGCCCGACACGGGCTCGCGCCGCACGGGGACCGGACCGGAGTCGGGACCCACGGTCAGGGGTGCCGACGGCGGCGGGGTCCGGGAGGGCGAGCGGCCGGGCCGGCGCGGGACCGGGCGCTCGACACGGATCTCGGTGATCTCGCCGGGCGCCTCGGGGATCGCGGTGCGCTCCGCACCGCCGGTCCGCCCCCGCGCCGGGGCGGCGACGAGCGCGGGCGGGCCCCACCCGCGGTCGGCCGCCGCGCGGCCCGCCCCCGGGGGCGGGAGGGGCGCCGCCGCCACCCCGGCCCAGGGCCGGTCGAGCAGCGGGGGCCACGGCCAGCGCTCCTCGAGCCCCCGGCAGCGCGCACACCCCAGCCCGAGCACCAGCCCGAACACGAGGTGGCCCAGCAGGGAGAGCGTCACCGTGGTGACCGTCAGCGGGAACATCAGCTGCTCGCCCCGCGGCGCGACGGCGACCGTGGCGATGAGCCCCGTCCACACCGGGAAGACCGCGAACACGACGGCCGCGGCGACCGTGGCCCGCTCGCCCCACCGGCGCAGCCCGGTAGCGGCGACGAGCACGAAGAACACCACGCCGATGCCGCCGCCGTCGCCCACGTAGCGCCACAGGTAGCCGACGATCGCGCCGACGGCGGTGGCCCCACCCTCGGCGCCCAGGATCCAGGTGCCGACCGTGGGGATGAAGTCGCCCCACCACCCCAGCAGGTAGACGGTGTCGAGGCGCACCGCGTCGTAGACGAGCGTCGCGATCACGCCCCAGACCGCGCCCGTCAGCACGATCCGGTCCTCGCCGACGGGGGAGAACACGGCCAGGAGCAGCACCGCGAGGGTCAGCGGCACCACGACCAGCCCGGCCGTCACGTTCATCGGGGCCAGGCCGAACACGTGCGCGGAGATCGCGAGCAGCGGCAGCGCGGCGACCAGGAGGTGCAGCCCCAGCCGGCCGAGGCGGGCCCGGTGCTCGCCGAGGAAGGCGAGCGCGTCGCGCCGGAGCGACCCGGGGTCGGCGGGCAGCTCCTCGGGCGGCACGGCGAGGGCGGCACGCCCGACGGCGGCGCCCCGCACGGCGGGGCGCCCGTGGGCGCGGGCCGGATGGGTCACGAGCTCTCCTCCACGCCGCCGGACCGGGACTGCGGTCACCGTGACAGCAGCGGCGACGGCGTGGGTGCCGTTTCGCGGGATTGCCCGTGCACCCGGGAACGACGCGACGGGCCCCGCCCGGTGTGGGTCCCGTGTCGGGCGCGTGGGGCATCATGGGGACATGAGCCAGACCGCGGTGCTTCCCGACACCCGCCCGCAGGGGACCGACCGCACGGGCGACGACGACCCGAAGATGTTCCACTACGTCCGGAAGAACAAGGTGGCCGAGTCGGCGGTCACCGGTTCGATGGTGGTGGCGCTCTGCGGCGAGACCTTCCCGGTCACCCGCTCGCCCAAGCCCGGTTCTCCGGTCTGCCCGAAGTGCAAGGAGATCTTCAACAAGATGCCCCGCGGCGGTGACGACGGGGAGTAGGCCCACGCCGGCCCCTGCCCCGTCCGACTCCGCCCCGGAGGGCCTTTGACCACCCGCGCGACCGGTAGCCCGACCAGCACCGATCCCTCGGGAGCACGACCGCTCCGACAGTGGCAGCGGCGCGCCCTGACCCGGTACCTCAGCGACCGGCCCCGCGACTTCCTGGCCGTCGCGACGCCCGGCGCCGGCAAGACGACGTTCGCGCTGCGGGCGGCCACCGAGCTCCTCGGCGACCGCACCGTCGACACCGTGACGATCGTCTGCCCCACCGAGCACCTCAAGCACCAGTGGGCCGAGGCGGCCCGGGGCGCGGGCCTGGCGATCGACCCCGAGTTCTCCAACAGCGTCGGACGCACCTCGACCGACTTCCAGGGCGTCGCGGTCACCTACGCGCAGGTCGCCGCGCACCCGGTGCTGCACATGAACCGCACCGAGGGCCGCCGCACCCTGGTGATCTTCGACGAGATCCACCACGCCGGCGACGCCAAGTCGTGGGGCGAGGCGACGCGCGAGGCGTTCGCGGGCGCCACCCGCCGGCTCGCGCTCACCGGGACGCCGTTCCGGTCCGACGACAGCCCGATCCCGTTCATCACCTACGAGCCCGACTCCGCGGGGGCCATGCGCTCGCGGCCGGACCACTCCTACGGCTACGCCGACGCGCTGGCCGACGGCGTCGTGCGCCCCGTGGTGTTCCTGGCCTACTCGGGGCAGGCGAGCTGGCGCACCAGCGCGGGCGAGGAGATGACCGCGCGGCTGGGCGAGCCCCTCACCCCCGAGCAGAACGCCCGCGCGTGGAAGACCGCCCTCGACCCCAAGGGCGAGTGGATGCCGGCCGTCCTGCAGGCCGCCGACACCCGGCTCACCCAGCTGCGCCAGGGCGGCGTGCCCGACGCCGGCGGCCTGGTGATCGCCACCGACCACACCACGGCCAAGGCCTACGCGGCCCTGCTGCGCCGGGTCGCCGGCGAGGAGCCGGTGGTCGTGCTCTCCGACGACCCGAAGGCGTCCGGGCGGATCGCCGAGTTCTCCCGCACGAACGACCGCTGGCTCGTGGCCGTGCGCATGGTCTCGGAGGGCGTCGACGTCCCCCGTCTCGCGGTGGGCGTCTACGCGACCAGCGCGTCCACGCCGCTGTTCTTCGCCCAGGCGGTCGGGCGCTTCGTCCGCTCGCGGCGCCCGGGCGAGACGGCCAGCGTGTTCCTGCCCAGCGTGCCGTCGCTGCTGGCCCTCGCCAGCGAGCTCGAGGTGCAGCGCGACCACGTGCTCGGCGAGCCCCACCGCCCGAAGGAGGGCTGGGAGGACGACCTCCTCGAGGCGGCCAACCGCACCGAGGACGAGCCCGGCGAGCAGGAGAAGGCGTTCGAGGCCCTCTCGGCGGAGGCCGAGCTCGACCAGCTGATCTACGACGGGTCCTCGTTCGGCACGGCTGCGGGCGCCGGGAGCGACGAGGAGCAGGACTACCTGGGGCTCCCGGGGCTGCTCGAGCCCGACCAGGTGCGCGCCCTGCTGCGCCGCCGCCAGAGCGAGCAGCTCGACCGCGAGGCCGCCCGCGAGGAGCCGGCCGCCGCGGTGACGACGGCCGAGCACCGGGCCGCGCCCGCCCGCGAGTTCCGCCGCGACGTCGGTGTGGCCGAGCGGCTCAAGGACCTCCGGCGCGAGCTCAACGCGCTCGTCGCGGCCCACCACCACCGCACCGGCAAGCCCCACGGGCAGATCCACGGGGATCTCCGCAAGTACTGCGGCGGCCCGGCGACCCCGATGGCGTCGCTCGAGCAGATCGAGGAGCGGATCGCGACCCTGCGGTCCTGGCGCTGATCGTCCACGCAGCGTGCTCGCGCGGTGACGTGTGGTGCACATCACACACCGTGGTGTCCCACCGGTGTCGCCGCCGTCGCGGTCCGACACGGCGACGACACTCCGTTCACCGCAGCGTCACGAACGGGTGATGACCGCACAGTCGGACCCTGGGTCGCGCCGGACGAAGCCGCTGGACCGGATGCGCAGCGGTCGAGGATCCGGGGGCGGACGAGCCGCCGCCGGCGGCTCCCGCCGCCGATCCGGGCAGATCGGACAACCGCTCGGGGCCGACCGACCCGGTCGTGATCGCCGGCCACGGCGGGGACGATCCGGTCCGCGCACGACGACGGGCGGGGACCCTGGGGTCCCCGCCCGTCGCGGTGTTGGTCTCGTTGGTGCTCTTCTCGAAGAAACTGCTGGTCAGGCGGCCGTCATGCGGTCTCTCCAGCCTGCACGTCCACCGACAGCTCCTTCAACTTGGCCTCGTGGGCCCGGGCGTGGTGCCCGCAGAAGAGGAGTTCTCCACCGGAGGGCAGTACGGCGCGAACCTTCGCCGCTGCACCGCAGCGGTCGCAGCGGTCCGAGGCGGTGAGTTCTGGCCGGGTCAGGGTGCCGGGCATCGTCATCTCCCTCCGTCGAGGCGTCGGACGGAGGTCCGAGCCCGCGAGCTCCGGTCGAGCGACCGTCGCTTCTCCACTGTGTCAGACGCCGACCGCGACCGCTCGTGTTCACGCGCCGCTTTGGCGTCCGTCACGAACCGCTCATCGGTGGTGAGGAACCGTTCGTTCCGGGGTATGGGGCGGGACCACCCGATCGGGAGTCGATCTCGAGCGACGAGTGGTGGACGGCCGCGTGCGCGCCGCGCCGCGGACCCCGGTCACGCGCGGAGGCCACCGCCGGACCCGCGTCGCCCACTAGCCTGTGCGCCACCATGCGGCCGGGTGGAGGGGAGGCTCCTGTGGGCGACGACGGGGTGGGCGACATCGCAGAGCGCGCGGGGAGGCTCGCCGAGCAGCTGCGCGAGCAGGGCGTCGCGGGCGTGACGGTGGTCTGGGCGGACAACAACGGCATCCCGCGCTCGCGCACCGTGCCGGTGGCGTCGCTCCCGCAGGCGGCCCAGACCGGGATCGGCGTGAGCACCGTCTTCTCGATCTTCGACACCAACGACGGCATCCAGTACGGCGCGCCGGGACGCGAGACGCCCTCGGGCGATGTCCGCCTGGTGCCCGACCTCGACCGCCTCACGCCGCTGGCCGGCCAGCCGGGCCTCGCCTGGGCGCCGGGCACGCAGGTCACCGTCGACGGGTCGCCGTGGCCGTGGGACCAGCGCTCGCTGCTCGCGTCGACCGTGGAGGCGCTCGCCGGGCGCGGCTACTCGGCGCTGGTGGGCTACGAGCTCGAGTTCGCGGTGTCCCTGCCCAGCGAGGACGGGGCGGTCGTCCCCGCGTACCGCAGCCCCGCGTACAGCCCGCACGCCCTGCTGGAGATCGACGCGTTCGTCACCGACGTCCTGCGCGACGCGGAGGCCAACGGGCTGCGCATCGGGCAGCTCCACGCCGAGTACGGGCCGGGCCAGGTCGAGCTCTCGCTGGGCGCGGCCGACCCGCTCAAGGCCGCGGACGACCAGCTCCTGGCCCGCCAGACCGTCCTCGCCGCCGCCGCGCGCCACGGGGTGCGGGTCAGTTTCGCGCCGCTGCCCTCGCTCAACCTGGCGGGCAACGGATGGCACGCGCACACCTCGCTGTGGCGCGACGGGACCAACCTGCTCGCCGGCGGCGAGGAGGGCCCGGGCACGGCCGGCAGCGGGTACATCGCCGGGCTCCTGCGCGACCTGCCGGCCCTCGCGGCGATCACCGCGCCCTCGATCGGCTCGATGGCCCGGCTGCGGCCCGGCTTCTTCGCCGGCGCCTTCGGGTTCTGGGGGATCGAGAACCGCGAGGCGCCCGTGCGCTACGTGGCGGGCTCCCCGCTGCTCGGGCTGGACCACGCCAACGTCGAGCTCAAGGTCTCCGACGCCTCGGCGAACCCGTACCTCGCGCTGAGCGCGATCCTCACCGCCGGCGTCGCGGGCGTCGAGGAGAACCTCGTGCCGCCCGCCCCGATCGACTCGGACCCCGGAACCTGGAAGAAGAAGGAGCGGGCCGCGGCGGGCCTCGAGATGCTCCCCACGACCCAGGCCGACCAGGAGGCCGCGCTGCTGGCCTGCCCGCGCCTGACCGATCTGCTGGGCCCCGAGCGGCTCGGTGCCTTCCTGGCGGTGCGCCGCTCGGACGCCGCGTTCGCCGCCGACCGCGAGACCGAGGACGTGCTCGCGGCCTGGCGCTGGCGCTACTAGACGGCTCCGACGGTCCTGCTCAGCGCAGCAGGATGTCGAGGATCGCGTCGTGCACGGCGGGGCGGGCGATGAGCAGGTCGGGGGAGTAGGGGTCGTCCGCCCCGAACGGCAGCGGGCTGCCGTCGAGGCGGGTGACGCGCAGGCCGGCGCCGACGGCGACCGCGGCCGGGGCGGCGTTGTCCCACTCGTACTGCCCGCCCGAGTGCAGGTAGGCGTCCACCTGCCCGTCGACGACGGCCAGGGTCTTCACACCGGCCGCGGAGAGGGCGACCGTGCGCACCGGGAAGACGGCGGCGAGGCGGCGCAGCTCGGCGGGCGGCCGGGAGCGGCTCACGGTGATCGTCAGGCCGCGCTCGGGATCGACCGGCGTGTCCGCCAGCGGCGCCACCGTGTCCGAGTCGGCCAGCTCGCCGCGCGCGGGCAGCGCGACGGCGCCCGCGGCGAGGGCGCCGTCGACGACGAGCGCGACGTGCACGCCCCACTCGTCGCCGCCGCGGCCGTAGCCGCTCGACCCGTCGAGGGGGTCCACGATCCACAGCCGGTGCGCACCGCGGCGCGGCGCCGGGTCCTGGGTGCCCTCCTCGGAGAGCACGGCGTCGTCGGGGCGGTGGCGCTGCAGCGCGTCGACCAGGAACTCGTGCGCCTCGGCGTCGCCGCGGTACTCGCGGTCGATGCCCGGAACGGTGTCGTCGCGGAGCTCCAGGAGCAGCGCCCCGGTGGCGTCGGCCAGCTCGCGGGCCAGCGCGGCGTCCTCGGCGACGGTGGGCTCGGCGGCGGTGGTCCCGCGGCCCGTCGGCTCTTCCCTCGCGGCACTCACCCCCCGATCCTGCCCGACGGTCCGGGGCGGCACCGGGCGGGAAGGCGTGATCCGCGTCGGGGCCGGATCAGGACTTCTCGGCGGCCGTCAGGACGCCGGCGAGCTCGTGCAGGACGGCGGCGCGCGCCTCGTCGGCGCCGGGGGCGGTGTCCTCGCGCTGGTCGAGCAGCAGCCGGGCCAGGCTGGCGAGGCTGATCACCTGCGCCGCGAACTCCTCGGGCCCGCCCAGCTCGCCCAGCAGGGCCCCCACGGCCTCGAGGTCACCGCCGTCCATGCCCTGGATCAGCGCCACGGAGCGTCGGTGGACCTCGGCGGGATCGGTGTCGGGGAAGGGCTGCACGGGGCCCAGCATGTCAGCCGGCCCGGGACCCGGTCCTACCCGCCGCGCCTGCGTCGCTTCTTCTCCTTGCGCTCCTCGCGCAGCTCCCGCCACGTCTCCTGCCCGGCGTCGAGCACGCCCTTCGTGATCCCCTTCGCGGCGCCGTGGGTCACGTTCTCCGTCATGTGGCCCCCCAGCTCGGTCAGCCCCTTGCCGCCCTTCTCATGCAGGTCGAGGCGGTTGGTGGCCTCGGCGAAGCGCAGGTAGGTGTCGACGCTGGCGACCACGATGCGCGCATCGATGGTGACCAGCTCGATGCCGACGACCGAGATCTTGACGAAGGCGTCGATCACCAGCCCCTTGTCGAGGATGAGGTCGAGCACCTCGGCCAGCCCGCCCTGGGGCGAGCGCCGGACAGCGGGGGAGGTCACGGCGAGGAGTGTAGGAACGCCGTGGCGAAGGTGACCATCGTCCGGACGGCCCCGTGCGCCCCGCCGACCGCCCGATGACGCGACCCGCCGGGCCCCCCGCTGCCGTCAGCAGCCCTCCTCGCCGTCGTCGCGCCGCTCCCGCGCCTCCTCCTCGAGCGCGTCGTCGAGCAGGCGCTCCAGCCCCTGGATGCTGCGGTGGGGGCCGCGGCGGTCGAGCACGACGGGTTCGTCGGGCTCACCCGCCGCGGCGAGCCCCTCCGTGATGTGATGAACTGTGTACAGACTGTGCACACCGGCGCGGTCGGCGGCGACGTGCCGCGGTGGGGGGACCCAGTCACGGGAGCGTGGATCCCGCTCGTCAGGAGCCTCGTCATGGACCTCATCGTCAGCCACTGGCACTGCCCTCGCTGCGACGTCGGCGGTCGGGACCGCGAGCCCGAGCCGTCGTGCTGGAACTGCGGTGGGTCGGCGGTCGTCACCTCCCGCCCGCGGGTGGACGGTGACGAGCCGCCGGCCCTCACCCCATGAGGATGCCGCTCAGCTGGTGACCGCCGACATCCCCCGGTCGGCACTGACCGGTCCGTCCGCCGACGGGCGGATGTCGAAGTCGAAGATCGACGTCGGCAGGTAGAGCGAGCAGCAGGCGTTCGGGATGTCCACCACGCCGCTGACCCGGCCCTCGATCGGCGCCGACCCGAGCAGCAGGTAGGCCTGCTCGCCGGTGTAGCCGAACTTCTTGAGGTACTCGACGGCGTTCAGGCACGCCCGCCGGTAGGCCAGCGTCGCGTCGAGGTACTCGTTGGTGTCGGTGTCGTGGTCGACCGAGATGCCGATGAACGTCAGGAACTCCGAGTAGCGGGGCTCGACGTTGCCCGGCATGAAGATCGGGTTCGTGCTGACCCCGTACTTCTCCATCCCGCCCTTGATCAGGTCGACGCCGAAGTCGATGAAGCCGCCCATCTCGATGGCGCCGCAGAACGTGATCTCGCCGTCGCCCTGGCTGAAGTGCAGGTCGCCGCCGGAGAGCTTCGCGTCCGCGACGTGCACCGGGTAGTAGACCCGGCTGCCGCGGGTGAAGTTCTTGATGTCGTGGTTGCCGCCGTTCTCGCGGGCGGGCACGGTGCGCGCACCCTCCGCCGCGATCTGCTCGGCGAGCGAGCCGGTGGCCTGACCGCCCAGCGAGTTCTGGGACAGCGGCGGGAGCGCGAGCGGCGGCACGCGGTCCGGGTCGCGGTCGATCAGCGCCTGCTCACGGCGGTTCCAGCGCGCGAGCAGCTCCGCCGAGGGCGCCGTGCCGAACAGGCCGGGGTGCGTGATGCCGGTGTAGCGCACACCGGGCAGGTGGCGTGACGTCGCGACCTGGCCGTGGAAGTCCCAGATGGCCTTGGCCGCGTCGGGGAACGAGTCGGTGAGGAATCCGCCGCCGTTGTCCCGCGCGAAGATGCCCGTGTAGCCCCAGCCCTGCCCGGGCGCGTCGCCGTACTCCTGGGGCGGCTGGCAGGGGCCGAGATCGAGGATGTCGACGACGAGCAGGTCGCCCGGCTCGGCGCCCTCCACCCCGATGGGGCCGGACAGCATGTGCGCGTGGGAGAGGTCGACGTCGCGGACGTCGTTGGCGGAGTCGTTGTTGCCGAGCTGTGCGTCGGTCCATTCCCGGCACTCGACCCGGAACTCGCTCCCGGGCCGGACCATCGAGGCCAACGGGATGTCCGGATGCCACCGGTTGTGGCCGGGCACGGCCTGGTCGCGCATGGACTTGGACTGGTCGACCTCGAACACGACCTCGGGCACGGGCGATCACCTTCTCCGGGACGGGGCCGGCTCCTCGCCGACCGGGGGTTACGGGCGCAGGACGGGAATCAGGTCCGGGTGTAGGCCTGGCCGGCCGCATCGGCGGGCGCGGGCTCCGCGCGGCGCGGGCGCAGCGTCGGGATGAGGACGACGAGCATCACGACGCCGATCGCGGCGAGGACGACCGCGGTCATCGTCGTCGTCGGCCACGTGCCGATGAGCAGCAGGAACCCGGGGATCGCGGCGGTCACCCAGGCCTCGATGAGCGTGACCCAGCCCGTGTAGCGGGTCAGCGCCTCACGCTTGAGCCCGAGCAGGAGGAAGAACAGGGTCCAGAGGACCGCCCAGTAGAGCCAGATGACGCCGAACGGGGCGTTCTCGAGCATCGTGAAGTTGACGTACGAGAACCCGAGCGCCGCGATGGCCACGAACAGCGAGAACCAGCCGACACCGGTGGTGTCGAGGTCGGCGAGCAGGCCGATGCCGACGTAGAGGTAGGTGAAACCGAAGAGGTACAGGCCCCCGGCCAGGATGATCTGGTCGTTGTCACCGTTCGCGGTGAAGATCAGGTACGTCGGTGTGACGACCTGCAGCGTCCCGACGAACAGGTTCATGATGGCTGCTGCCTTGCCCTCGATGAAGCCGAGCAGCAGCAGTCCGTTCACGAACAGGACCGCGCCGACGTAGAACAGGCCGACAGATGCCATGGGTCCCTCCCGGGCAGGACCGAGGGCGCCCCGGGCGCGGCGCGCGGCTCCGGGGCGTCACACGGGCGTCAGCGACGCGTGGTGCCCGAGGCGCGCACGACGACCTCGGGGGCGTCCTGGCTCTTCTCCTCCCGCGCGAGCGCCGACCGCAGCGCGGGGTTCATCTGGGCGAGCAGTGGAGCCGTCCACTGCCGCGGCGAGGACGCAGCGCAACGTGGACACGCCACGCGCTCCGGGGCCTCCCCCATCGGGCGGGTCTCATCGAACGTGCCGCAGGCGGGGCAGCGGTAGGCATATGTCGCCATGCGCGTCCTCCCCGGCACCGGTCCCGCACGAGATGGAAATAGTTTCCACGCACGAATAACTGTCGGGCAAGGAGCAAAATCGCAGGTCCGGACGGCGGGCGACCAGGTGCGGACCGCTCACGCCGTCCGGCCGAGTGGCACGAACGACGAACGGCCCCCGAGCCGGAGCTCGGGGGCCGTCGCGACGTGCTCGGTACCGGGACCTAGTCCAGGTAGTCGCGCAGGACCTGCGAGCGCGACGGGTGGCGCAGCTTCGACATCGTCTTCGACTCGATCTGACGGATGCGCTCGCGCGTCACGCCGTAGACCTGACCGATCTCGTCGAGGGTGCGCGGCTGGCCGTCGGTGAGGCCGAAGCGCAGGCGCACCACGCCGGCCTCGCGCTCCGAGAGCGTCGCGAGGACCGACTGCAGCTGGTCCTGCAGCAGGGTGAAGGAGACCGCGTCGACGGCCACCACGGCCTCGGAGTCCTCGATGAAGTCGCCGAGCTGCGAGTCGCCCTCGTCGCCGATGGTCTGGTCGAGGCTGATGGGCTCCCGGGCGTACTGCTGGATCTCCAGCACCTTGTCCGGGGTGATGTCCATCTCCTTGGCGAGCTCCTCGGGCGTGGGCTCGCGGCCCAGGTCCTGGAGCAGCTCGCGCTGGATGCGACCGAGCTTGTTGATGACCTCGACCATGTGCACCGGGATGCGGATGGTGCGCGCCTGGTCGGCCATCGCGCGGGTGATGGCCTGGCGGATCCACCACGTCGCGTAGGTCGAGAACTTGTAGCCCTTGGTGTAGTCGAACTTCTCGACCGCGCGGATCAGACCGAGGTTGCCCTCCTGGATCAGGTCCAGGAACGCCATGCCGCGGCC
Source organism: Actinomycetospora lutea (assembly GCF_028737205.1). Classification (GTDB taxonomy): domain Bacteria; phylum Actinomycetota; class Actinomycetes; order Mycobacteriales; family Pseudonocardiaceae; genus Actinomycetospora; species Actinomycetospora lutea. Next base: position 37,556 of record NZ_JAQZAL010000001.1, read on the forward strand.
GGTGTAGCGCTTGGCCAGCGAGACCACGAGGCGCAGGTTGGCCTCGAGGAGGTGGGACTTGGCGCGCTCGCCGTCACGGACGATCCACCGCAGGTCGCGCCGCATCTGCGTCGCGAGCTCCTGCTGGGCCTCGGCGACCTTGCGCAGCCGCTCGGAGGCGTAGAGGCCGGCCTCGATGCGCTTGGCGAGCTCGACCTCCTCCTCGGCGTTGAGCAGCGCCACCTTGCCGATCTGCTTGAGGTAGGCGCGGACCGAGTCGGCGGACGCGGTGAGCTCGGCGTCCTTGCGCGCCTGGCGCAGCGCCTCGGACTCCTCCTCGTCCCAGACGAAGTCGCCGGACTTCTTGTCCTCCTCCGTCGGCTCCTCGGTCTCGACCTCCGCGGCCTCGACCACCTCGGCGCCCAGCACGACGACGTCCTCGGTGAGCTCGGAGCTCGCGGCCTCGAGCTCGGGGCCCTCGAGCCCCTCGAGGTCGGCACCCTCGGGTCCGTCGGCGGCGTCGACCTCCTCGGCGCCCTCGGGCGCCTCGGGATCGGTCTTGGCCGCGCCCTTGCCCTTCGCGGGCGCCTTCTTGGCGCCCTTGGCGGAACGCGTCGCGGTCTTCTTCGCCGGCGCCTCGGTGGCATCCGGAGCAGCGACCACACCGACCGGGCCTCCCGCGGCGGCTGCTTCGGGGTCGGCGGCGTCGGCGACGCGGCGTCGGGTTGCGGACTTTGCGGCTGCCACAGACGACCTTTCGTGACGAACGGCTGAACGGCGACGGAATCGACGACCCGGGTCGCCGGATGGCCACCCGAGCGCGGGACGACAGCGAGGGCCCCGGCCCCTCCCGGTGTACCGCCTCGGCTCGCGTCCATTGTAACGAGCGAGGGCGCCGGACGTCGCACCTCACGGCCGGGGGCCGCTCCCGTGGAGCTCCGACGCAGCCTACGGGATCGATTCCGAGGGGTCGCTGGGCGCGATCACCGCCCGGTGCCCCGCCCTTCGTCGGGTGGACACCCGGCTGTGGTCCGATGCCGCCATGGACCCTGCCGAGCTCGAGGAGATCGCGGTCGCCGTCGCGGGCGAGACCGCGGCGCTGGCGCTGTCGGTGCGCGAGCGGGTGGTCGGCCGCGACCGGCTCGACACCAAGAGCTCGGCCACCGACGTCGTCACCGAGGGCGACACGGCGTGCGAGGCGCTGGTCCGCGAGCGGCTCGCCGCCGCCCGCCCGGACGACCTGGTCCTCGGCGAGGAGGGCGGCACCAGCGGCACGCCCGCGCCCGGTCAGGTGCGCTGGGTCGTCGACCCCATCGACGGCACCGTGAACTACACCCACGGGCTGCCGTGGTTCTCGGTGTCGCTCGGCGCCGAGGTCGACGGGCGGATCGTCGCCGGGGCGGTGGTGGAGCCCGTCTCCGGCCGGGTGTGGCGGGCCGCCCGCGGGCACGGGGCGCGGTGCGACGGCGCCCGCCTGCACACCTCCACGCTCGAGGACCTGTCCCTCGCGGTGGTCGGGACCGGCCTGGGCTACGACCCCGGGCGCCGAGCCCGCCAGGCCGCCGTGCTGGCGCGCATCGCCGGACGGATCGGGGACGTGCGGCGGACCGGCTGCGCCTCGCTCGACCTCTGCGCGGTGGCGGCCGGCTGGCTCGACGGGTTCTACGAGCACGGCCTGCACCCCTGGGACCACGCCGCGGGCGCGCTCATCGCCCAGGAGGCCGGGGCGGCCGTCCGGCTTCCGGGCGCCGACCCCGACGGCCTCGGGACCGGGGCCACGCTCGTCGCCGCCCCGGCGCTGGCGGCTCCGCTCACCGCCCTGCTCGTGGCCGAGGGCGCCGGCGCGATCGCCTGAGACGGGCGCCGGTCAGCTGCTGCAGTCGACCGTGCGGAGGCTCGTCAGCATCGCGTTGTCCGGCACCTGCGCGGTGGTGCCCGAGCCGTCGGTGGCGGTCTGGCGGGCGAGCGCCCGCAGCGCCTCGGTGACCGGCTGGGGCGGGGAGATGTCGCGGAAGTCGTCGCCGAGGGCGAGGTCGACCTCGGTACCCGACCGGCCGTCGGAGACCAGCTCCGCGCACGGCACGACGAGGCTCAGCGTGCGGGCCGCGGACGCGCCCTCGGGGCCGTAGCGGATCTGGCCGACGCACGAGAGGTCCTGCGCGGGGTAGAGCGCGTCGTTGTCGGGCGGCGCCGCCTCGGCGATGCCCAGCTCGCCCAGCTCGGCGGCCGCCAGCTGCGCCTGGCCGCGCTGGCCCGCGCCGTTGAGCACCTTGACCCGCACGTCGCCGGGCGCCGCCGCCTGCTGGTCGTCCAGCGCGTCGGTCGACTGCGGTGTCCCGGCCCCGGCCACCGGCGAGGCGTTGCAGGACGTGACCGACCCGGCCGTCGAGTTGGTGAACACCACGGTCCACGTCACGATGCTCGCCACGGCGAGGACGACGACCAGCACCGTGGCCGGCACGAGGTTGCGCCGCCGGTAGACCTCGCGCACCCGCGACGTGCCCGCCTTGACCGAGCCGACCAACCGACGCCCCTCCCGAGAGACCCGCACCGCTTCGGCAGCAGGGTAGTGGTGCCCGGCCGCGGCGCCGACGGTCCGGCGGACCGTGGCGCGGCGACATCACGATCCCGACACTGGGCGGTCACTGCCCCGGGGCCAGCTGACCGCGCCGGGTCACGTGGGTTACCCTCCCGCCGCTCCGCAGCAGCGCGGACGTCGTCTCGTCCGTGCCGTGGGACCCCTGAGGTGAGACCCGGGTCACTTTCCCGGTCGGCACAAACGGTCGCCGTCCCGCGTTGTGCTGCCGCACGACAGAGACGGAACCGGGCAGGAACCGGGCACGACCGAGGGTGGGAAACCGCTATGGCGACCGACTACGACGCCCCGCGCCGCAACGAGACCGACGAGATGGGCGAGGACTCCCTCGAGGAGCTCAAGGCCCGGCGCAACGAAGCGCAGTCCGCCGCCGTCGACGTCGACGAGACCGACACCGCCGAGAGCTTCGAGCTCCCGGGTGCCGACCTCTCCGGCGAGGAACTGACGGTGCGGGTGCTCCCGAAGCAGGCGGACGAGTTCACCTGCGGGAGCTGCTTCCTCGTGCACCACCGCAGCCGGCTGGCGGACCAGCGCGGCGGATTGTTCATCTGCCGCGACTGCGCGGCCTGATCGCCGGCGGAGTCCCTGACGGAGTCCCTAGCGGAGTCCCTCACGGAGGGCCGCGAGGAGCTCCTCGGGGCGGCGGGTGGACACGACCCAGTACGGGGTGGGGTCGTCCGGGTCGATGACCTCGATCCGGACGGCCGGACCCACCCACGGGCGGTGCAGGACGAACGCCTCGGGGTCGAGCTGGGGGCCGAGGGCCTCGCGCTTGGCCTCGCCGACCACGACGTCGACCCGCCCGATCTGCGACACCGGCAGGTGCGCGGGCCCCGCGCGCAGTTCACGCGCGCCCTCGGCCCCCCTGCCGTCCACGTCGACGCGCACGCGTCCCAGCCAGACCAGCAGGACGACGGCCAGCGGCAGCAGCAGGACGTAGGGCAGCCAGGCGCGCACGCCCGGGTGGCCCATGTGCAGCTCCGCGGCCAGGAGGCCCGCCATGAGCAGGACCGGCGGCCACCACCACCACGGCACGACCAGGCGCTCGGCGTACGCCGGTGCGCGCGGGGTCGTGTCGGGTCCCGGTGAGGGGCGCGGGGTGCTCACGACACCCAGAGTAGTCTCGCCCGCTGTGTCGGAGGGTGTGGTGCAGGTCGACCTCGTCCGCCTCGACGCCGGGCTCCCCGTGCCGGCGCGGGCCCGCCCCGGTGACGCCGGCGCGGATCTCTGCGCGGCCCGCGACGTGACGCTCGCCCCGGGCGAGCGCGCCCTCGTGGGCACCGGCGTCGCGGTGGTGCTCCCCGCGGGCCACGCGGCGTTCGTGGTGCCGCGCTCGGGGCTCGCGGTGCGCGAGGGCATCGGCCTGCTGAACTCGCCGGGCACGATCGACGCCGGGTACCGCGGCGAGATCCAGGTGTGCCTGGTCAACCACGACCCGTCGCGGACCGTGGCCATCCGCCGGGGCGACCGCGTGGCCCAGCTGGTGGTCCAGCGGATCGAGGAGACCGTGTTCCGGGTGCTCGAGGGTGTCGACGACCTCGAGACGCTCGCCGCCGTCGCGCCGACGGCACGGGGGGCGGGGGGCTTCGGGTCGACCGGGGTCGCCGGCGTGACGGAAGGAGAGCAGCAGCCGTGAGCGAGGACGGGCGCGGGGGACGGCACCGGCACCGGGCCGGGCGCGTCGCGCAGGTGTCGGTGGCCGCCGAGCCCGCGGGCCGGCGCCACCACCAGCGCCAGGGTCCGTGGGACGCCGAGGACGCGCCGCGCGACGGGCGTCTGCGCCTGGACCTCGGGTCGGTGCAGCTCCCGATCCCGCGCGGCGCCCGTCTCAAGGCCGAGCCCGACCCGTCCGGCCCGCTGCGGGCGGTGCACGCGCTGGTCCCCGAGGGCCGGCTGACAGTCAGCGCCTTCGCGGCGCCGCGCACCGGCGGGCTGTGGCCGGAGCTCGTCGAGGAGCTCGCGGCGCAGCTGCAGAAGGAGGGCGCGACGATCCGTCGCGACCGGGGGGAGTGGGGCCGCGAGCTGGTCGCCCGCAACGGCAACACCGTGGCCCGCGTCGTCGGCGTGGAGGGACCGCGCTGGATGCTGCGCGGGGTCGGCACCGGGCCGGTCGAGCACGCCCTCAAGCTGCACGGGATGCTGCGCGAGATGCTGCGCGGCACCGTCGTGGCGCGGTCGTCGGACCCGCTGCCGGTGCGCTCGCTCCTGCCGCTCGAGGTCCCCGAGGACGTGCCCGAGGAGTTCGCCGACTCGCTGGTCGAGTCGATGCCCACCAAACCCCGGCAGATCACCCGGCCCGAGGGACCGGTCATCCCGATGATGCTGCCCCAGCGCGCCGGAGCGGGTACCTCACCGGGGCGCACCTGAGCCGGTGTCCGGCCCGTCTCAACGCGGGACACCGGCGCCACCGGTGGCGCACGATCGGATTATCCTGGGCAGCGTCCGCGGTCGACGGCGCCCGACGGGGGCGACGGCCGCGGGGACGTGCACGGGAGCACATGATGAGTGCCGAGACCGGGTTCCTGCGTCGCATGGTCCGTCGCCTCACCTCCGACGTCGGCGACCTCGACGCGGACGACCTGTCCGCCGAGGCCGTGCGGTCGGGGTGCGACCGGGCGTGCGACTCGAGCACGGGTGAGGCGGTCACCGTCAAGGGACGCCTGCGCTCGGTGGAGATCTGTCCGCGCGGATCGGTCGCCACCCTCGAGGCGGAGCTCTTCGACGGCACCGACGGCGTGACGCTGGTCTGGATGGGCCGCCGCCGCATCCCGGGCATCGAGCCGGGACGCACGGTGCGGGCGAGCGGGCGCGTGGCCATCCGCGACGGCCGCAAGGTGATCTACAACCCCTACTACGAGCTGCAGCGCGGGCACTGAGCGCGCGGGCCGGGCGACCGCCCTCCGGCCGGCGTCGTAGCGTGGGCCCCACCGGCCGCCGGCCGGCGCGGGTCCCGCCCGCCGTCCCCCCGGGAGACCGCCATCCGACCCGAGACGCGCTCCACCGGCGACCCCGTCGACCCGCCGACCGGGCCGGTCGACCTGCGCCGCGCCGACCCGCCGACGGAGTCGTTCGAACCCGCCGCGCCGGCCGAGGTCGACGTGGTCGAGGAGGACGCGGGCGGGAAGGACGCCCCGCCGCGGAAGAACCCGACGCTGATGGACCAGATGGGCGGCGTCTCCGGGATCATCGCCTCGGGCGTGCCCGTCGTCGTCTTCGTCGTGGCCCAGGCGCTGTTCGGCAACCTCGTCGCCTCGATCGCGGCGGCGGTCGGGTCCGCGGTGGCCGTCGCGATCTGGCGCTTCGCGCGCGGCGACGCGATCCAGCCCGCGCTCTCGGGCCTGCTCGGCGTCGCGGTCTGCGCGGTCATCGCGTGGCGCACCGGCGAGGCCAGGGGCTTCTTCCTGCTCGGGATCTGGACGAGCCTCGTCTACGGCGGCGTCTTCGTGCTCTCGGTCATCGCCCGGCGCCCGCTGGTCGGCGTGATCTGGCACCTCGTCAACGGCGAGGGCCAGGACTGGCGCCGCGACCCGCGGGTCCTGCGCGGCTACGACATCGCCTCGCTGGCCTGGGTCGCCGTCTTCGGCGCGCGCTTCGTGGTGCAGCGCTGGCTCTACGACTCGGTGTACGCCGACACCTGGCTCGGCTGGGTGCGCATCGCGATGGGCGTCCCGCTCGCCGCGATCGCCGCCGCCGTGACGGTGTGGGCGATCCGGCGCAGCCGCCGGCTCCTGAACTAGCCCTACTCCTCCGGCTCGCCCTTGAGGACGCGCTGGATCTCCTCCTCGACGTCCTCACCGGCGACGAACATCATCTCGTCGCCCGGTTCGATCGGGTCGTCCGGCTGGGGCACGATGACGCGCCCGCCGCGCAGGATCGCGACGAGGGCGGCCTCGCGGGGCAGCGGCACCTCGCGCACCGCGCGCCCGGCCAGCGGGGTGTTGGCGGGCAGGGTGACCTCGACGAGGTTCGCGGTGCCCTGGCGCAGGGTCAGCAGGCGCACGAGGTCGCCGACCGACACCGCCTCCTCGACCATCGCGGCGAGCATGCGCGGGGTGGACACGGCGACGTCGACGCCCCACGCGTCGGTGAAGAGCCACTCGTTGCGGGGGTCGTTGACCCGGGCGACGACGCGGCGCACCGCGAACTCGGTCTTGGCGAGCAGCGAGACGACGAGGTTGACCTTGTCGTCGCCGGTGGCGGCGATGACGACGTCGCAGCCCTGCAGGCGCGCCTCTTCGAGCGAGGCGAGCTCACAGGCATCGGCGTGCACCCACTCGGCCTGCGGCACGGCCTCGGGCTCGACATGGGCGAGGTCACGCTCGATGAGCATCACCTCGTGGTCGGCCTCGACGAGCTCGGCGGCGATCGAGCGTCCGACCGCCCCGGCCCCCGCCACGGTCACGCGCATCCCTACTCCGCCCTCTCCGGCGAGGCCGCCGCGGCGGCGGTGACGGCGGCGACCGTGCCGCTGACGGCCGCGGCGTACACGACGTCCTCGGCCTGCAGGACGGTGTCGGCGGTGGGCAGCAGGCCGGTGCCGAACCGCACGATGAAGGCCACCCGGCTCCCCGTGGCCTCCTCGATCTCGGTGACGAGCCGGCCCGACCAGTCCTCCTGGAACTGCAGTTGCATGATCGCGACGGTGCCGGAGGGGTCGCGCCAGGCGGTGGCCACCCCGTCGGGCAACAGCATCCGCAGCAGGCGGTCGGTGGTCCACGGGACGGTCGCGACGGTCGGGATGCCGAGGCGCTCGTAGACCGCGGCGCGCTTGGCGTCGTAGATGCGGGCGACGACGTGCGAGACGCCGAAGGTCTCGCGGGCCACGCGCGCGGCGATGATGTTCGAGTTGTCGCCCGAGGAGACCGCGGCCAACGCCTCGGCGCGGTGGATGCCCGCGGCGGTCAGCGTCTCGCGGTCGAAGCCGACGCCCACGATCTCCTGCCCGTGGAAGTCGCTGCCGAGGCGCCGGAACGCCTGCGGGTCACGATCGATCACGGCCACGTCGTGGCCCAGCCGCTCGAGCGCCAGCGCGAGGGACGACCCCACCCGCCCGCAGCCCATCACGACGATGTGCACGCCGCCTCCCCGACTCCCTGGCTCCCCGACCCACCCTGCCCGTCGGCGCTGCGCACCGTATCGCCCGGAAACGCCTCACCGGGACGCGCCCGGGCCCATGGACACGCCTACGCTCTCTCCGTGTCCAAGCTCGCCACGGCGACCAAGCGCCTCGTGCTCGGCCTGCCGTTCCGCAGCGACTCGCTGCAGGGCACCCTGCTGCGCAAGCGCATCGCCCTGCCGGTGTTCGCCTCCGACGCCCTGTCGTCGGTGGCGTACGCCCCGCAGGAGGTGCTGATCACCCTGTCCCTGGCGGGGCTGGGCGCCTACGCCCTCTCCCCGTGGGTCGGGGCCGCGGTGATCGTCGTGCTGATCACCGTGATCGTCAGCTACCGCCAGAACGTGCACGCCTACCCCTCCGGGGGCGGCGACTACGAGATCGCCACGGTCAACCTGGGCCGCTATGCCGGGCTCGTCGTGGCGAGCGCCCTGCTCGTGGACTACACCCTCACCGTCGCGGTCTCGGTCTCCTCGGCGGCGGACAACCTCGGCGCGCTGGTGCCGTTCGTCGGCGACCACAAGGTGCTCTTCGCCGTCGCGGCGATCCTCGTGCTCACCGCCATCAACCTGCGCGGGGTGCGGGAGTCGGGGATCACCTTCGCCATCCCGACCTACTGCTTCATCGTCTGCATGGTCGGGATGATCGTCTGGGGCGGGGTGCAGCTCGCGCTCGGCCAGGACCTCGTCGCTCCGAGCGCCGGCTTCGGCGTGCGGCCCGAGGGCGGGGGCGACTCCACGGACGACCTCACCCAGCTCGCCCTGGTGTTCCTGGTGCTGCGCTCGTTCACCCAGGGCTGCGCGGCGCTGACCGGGGTCGAGGCCATCAGCAACGGCGTCCCCGCCTTCCGCAAGCCCAAGTCGCGCAACGCGGCCACCACGCTCGCGATGCTCGGGCTGATCTCGGTGTTCCTCTTCTCCGGGATGATCGCGCTGGCCCGCTCGTCGGGCGTGGTCATGGCCGAGCGGCCGGCCGAGCAGCTCGTCGGCGCCCCGCCGGGCTACCGCCAGGAGACGCTGATCGCGCAGGTCGCCCGCACGGTGTTCGACGGCTTCCCGCCCGGCTTCTGGGCCGTGACGATCTTCACGGCCCTCATCCTCGTGCTGGCCGCCAACACGGCCTTCAACGGCTTCCCGGTGCTCGGTTCGATCCTCGCCCAGGACCGCTACCTGCCCCGCCAGCTGCACACGCGCGGCGACCGGCTGGCCTTCTCGAACGGGATCCTGTTCCTGGCGTTCTTCGCGGTCGTGCTGGTCGTCGGCTTCGGCGCCGAGGTCACCGCGCTGATCCCGCTCTACACGGTCGGCGTGTTCGTGTCGTTCACGCTGAGCCAGTCCGGGATGGTCCGGCACTGGACGCGCCTGCTGGGCACCGAGCGCGACGCGGGGGAGCGGGCGCGGCTGCGGCGCTCCCGCTGGATCAGCGGCTTCGGCACGGCGATGACCGGCACCGTGCTGCTCGTCGTGCTCGTGACGAAGTTCGTGGTCGGCGCCTGGATCGCGATCGTCGCCGGGGTGCTGGCGTTCCTCATGATGCTGTCGATCCGCAAGCACTACGACCGGGTCAGCGAGGAGATCGCCGCCCCGGCGGTCATGACGAGCACGCTGCCCAGCCGCAACCACGCGATCGTGCTGGTCTCGCGGCTGCACATGCCGACGCTGCGGGCGGTCGCCTACGCCCGCGCGACCCGGCCCGACGTGCTCGAGGCGCTGACGGTCAACGTCGACGACGCCGACACCCGCACGCTCGTCGCGGAGTGGGAGTCGCGGGACATCCCGGTGCCGCTCAAGGTCGTCGAGTCGCCCTACCGCGAGATCACCAAGCCGATCCTGCAGTACGTCAAGCGGATCCGGACCGACAACCCCCGCGACGTGGTCACCGTGTTCATCCCCGAGTACGTGCTCGGGCGCTGGTGGGAGCAGCTGCTGCACAACCAGAGCGCGCTGCGCCTCAAGGGCCGGCTGCTCTTCCAGCCCGGCGTCATGGTCGTCAGCGTGCCGTGGCAGCTGGAGTCGTCGAAGCGGGCGGCCGCCCGCCGGCCCCCGGGCGCACCCGGCTCGGCGCGCCGCGGCTACGAGCCCCCGACGGGCGCCGGCGCGACCGCCTCCGCCCCGACCGACGCCGCCCCGGCCCCGCCACCCCGGAAGTCGCGGCCCGAGCCGGCGGGGCCGCCGCGATGACCGCGGGGAGACGAAGCGAAGCGGAGCTCGACCCATCGATGCCGATCGACTGGACCGACCGCCTCCTCGAGGTCGACGTCGGCGCCGTCGCCCACGGCGGGCACTGCGTCGCGCGCCACGAGGGGCGGGTGGTGTTCGTGCGCCACGCCCTGCCCGGCGAGCGGGTCCGCGCGGTGGTCACCGAGGACGGCGGCGGCTCGTTCTGCCGGGCGGACGCGGTGGCGGTGCTGACCGGATCGCCGGACCGCGTCGAGCCCGCGTGCGCCTGGGCCGGCCCCGGCGGGTGCGGCGGCTGCGACTGGCAGCACGCGACGCCCGCCGCGCAGCGGGCGCTCAAGGCCACGGTGATCGCCGAGCAGCTCGCGCGGCTGGCCGGCGTCGAGCGCGACGTGGTGGTCGAGGAGCTGCCCGGCGGCCCGCTGGAGTGGCGCACGCGGATGCGGATGGCGGTCACCGACGACGGGCGCCCGGGCCTGCGCGCCCACCGCAGCCACGAGGTGCTGCCCGTCGGCGACTGCCCGATCGCCGCGCCGGGCGCGCTGACGCCGGTGCTGGAACGGGCGTGGACGCCGACCGCGGAGGTCGAGATCGTCCGCGACGCGGCGGGCGAGGTGCACGCCGCCGAGCTGTTCGAGGGCGCCCGGCACCCCGAGCTGGGCAGCGGCACCGCCCACGAGCGGGCCGCGGGCCGCGACTGGGCGCTGCCCCCGGAGGCGTTCTGGCAGGTGCACCCGCACGCCGCCGACGCCGTCGTCGACGCGGTGCTCGAGGGCGTCGGGGAACTCGCGCCGGGCGCCTGCGCCTGGGACCTCTACGGCGGCGCCGGCCTCATCGCCGCCCCGCTGGCGCAGCGCGTGGGCGCCGGGGGCCGGGTGGTGCTCGTCGAGAACGACCCGGCGGCCGCCGCGGCGGCCGCGGAGTGCCTGGCCGACCTGCCCGCGGTGCAGGTGGTGCGCGGGCGGGTGGAGAAGGTGCTCGCGGGAGACGGAGCGCAGCGGAGCTCGACCCATCGGGGCGGTCTGCCCGGGCCGCCCGACGTGATCGTTGCCGACCCGCCGCGCAAGGGTCTCGGCCGCGGTCTCGCCGGCGCGCTCGCGCAGCACGGCGCCGCGCGGATCGTGCTCGTGGCCTGCGATCCCGCGGCGCTCGCCCGCGACGTCGCCGCGCTCGCCGAGCACGGCCACCGGCTCGGGGCGCTGCGCGCCTTCGACGCCTTCCCGATGACCCACCACGTCGAATGTGTCGCAACCCTCCTCGCGCCGTGACCGGCTCCGGTACGAAGAACACGGCAGCGTCGGGGCGATGGTCGAGGGGATCACCGGTGAGCGGCAGCCTGGTCAGCGCAGGACTGGTGCCGGCCGGACCCGTGAGCTTCCTCGACGGCGTCCGGCTCGTCGACCACCACTGCCACAGCGTCGTCGCCGGGCCGCTCGACCGCCCCGGTTTCGAGGCCCTGCTCACCGAGGGCGCCGGCCCGGCCCCGGGCACGAGCAGCTTCGACTCCGCGCTGGGCTTCTCGGTGCGCCGCTGGTGCGCGCCCGCGCTCGACCTGCCCGCCCACACGGCGCCCGACGACTACCTCGCGCGGCGCGCCGAGCTCGGCCCCGACGAGGTCACGCGGCGCTTCCTCGGCGGCGCCGGGGTGGGCGCGGTGCTCGTCGACCACGGGCTCGCCCCGGACGACCTGCTGCCCCCGCCGCTGCTCGGTGCCGCGGCCGGCGCGTCGGTGGGGGAGATCGTGCGCCTGGAGGCCGTCGCGGAGGACGTCGCGGACGCCGGCGTGGCCGCCGCCGACTACGGCGACGCGCTGGTCGAGGCCGTGACCGTGCGCACCACCGACGGGCGCCGCCCGGTGCCCGTGGCCTGCAAGAGCGTGCTCGCCTACCGCGCCGGGCTCGACGTCGACCCGACCCGCCCGGAGCCCGACGAGGTGCAGAAGGCCGCCGACGGGTGGCTGCGCCGCCGCGCGGCCACCGGCGAGCCGCTGCGCGACCCGGTGCTGCTGCGCCACGGGCTGTGGGCCGGCATCGACACCGGGCTGCCGCTGCAGCTGCACACCGGTTTCGGCGACGCCGACGAGGACCTGCACCGCTCGAACCCGGCGCTGCTCGTGGGGCTGGCGCGCCTCGTCGAGCCGCTGGGCGTGCCCCTGATGCTGCTGCACTGCTACCCGTACCACCGCGAGGCGGCGTGGCTCGCGCAGGTGTTCTCGGTGGTGCACGTCGACGTGGGCCTCGCCGTGCCCTACGTCGGCCCGCGCGCGGCGACGGTCATCGCCGAGCTGCTGGAGCTGGCGCCCTACGGCAAGGTGCTCTACTCCTCGGACGCCTTCGGGCTCCCCGAGCTGCACCTGCTGGGGGCGCTGCGCTTCCGGTCGGCGCTGGGTGGTCTGCTGGAGCACCTCTGCGCGACCGACGAGCTCGCGCCCGCCGACGCCGAACGGGTGGCCACCATGATCGGGACCGACAACGCACGCCGCGTCTACGGGCGGATGCCGGTGTGACCCGTCCCGGTTCCGGGGGTCCCGTCCCCGCCGACCCGCCCCGCATCGACCCCGCGCTGCGGGCCGCCCTCGAGGCCGAGCTGGACGACGCGGTCGCGCTGCGCCACGCCCTGCACCGCGACCCGCGGCTCTCGGGTGACGAGGCCGACAGTCGCGACCTGGTGCTCGCCGCGCTCGCCGACGTGGCCCCGGACACGCCCGAGCTGGTCGCCGACACCGGCGCGATGCTGCGCCTCGGCCCGCCGCCGGGGGCCGGGCGGCCCGCGGTCGCGGTGCGCGCCGAGCTCGACGCCCTGCCCGTGGTCGAGCGCACGGGCCTGCCGTACAGCGCCACCGGGCCCGCGGCGCACGTCTGCGGCCACGACGTGCACGTCGCCGCGCTGGTCGCGGTCGCGCGGGCGATGGCGCGCGTCGGGCCGGAGCACCACGGGCCCGCCCCGCTGCTCGCGGTGTTCCAGCCCCGCGAGGAGAAGGCGCCCTCGGGGGCCTCCGACGTGGCCGCCGACCCGCGGTTCGCCGCCCACGAGGTCGGCGCGGTGCTCGGCGTGCACGTCCAGCCCGAGCTGCCCCGCGGCACGGTCTCGGTGCGCGGCGGGCCGGTGAACGCCTCGGCGGACGAGATCGAGATCGAGGTGCACGGCCGCGGCGGGCACGGCGGCTACCCGCACCGCACGCGCGACCCCGTGCTGGCGCTGGCCCAGATCGTCGCCGGCGTGCACCACATCGTCTCCCGCCGCGTCGACCCCATGGCCGCGGGCGTGATCACGCTCGGGCAGATGGAGGCCGGGTCGGCGCCCAACATCGTCCCGGAGACCGCCACCGCGCGCGGCACCGTCCGGGCGCTGGACGCGTCGCGCGACGAGCTGCTCGCGGCGCTGCGCGAGGTCGTCGAGAGCACCGCGCGGGCCTACGGCTGCTCGGCGACGCTCACGGTGGTGCCCAACGAGCCGGCCGTCGTCAACGACGAGGCGCTGGCCCTCTCCGTCGCGCGGGCGCTGGGGTCGCGCGGGGCGACCGACGCGGTCGACGGGAGCGGTGAACCGGGGACGGACGGTCTCGTGCTCGACACCACCTTCCGGTCCTGCGGCGCCGATGACTTCTCCCACTACGGTGAGGTCCTGCCGTCGCTGATGCTGTTCGTCGGCACCGCCGCCGCCGGGACCACACCCGGCGCCGGCCCGGGGCTGCACCACCCGGAGTTCTCGCCGGACGACGCCATGGTCGGCGAGGTCGCCCGGGCCCTGCTCGCCGCCGTGATCGCGGCGGGCGCCGCGCTGGCGCCCTCCGCGGACCCGGTGACGGCGGCCGCCCCGAACGGGTAGTCCCCGCCTCCCCGCCCCGCAGAGATCCCCACGGAGTACGAGTCGTGACCGAGATCCAGGCGTTCGCCCGCGAGTTCCTGCGCGACCCGCTCAACGTCGCCGCCCTGTTCCCCAGCCTCCCCCCGCTCTGCCGCCAGGCCGCCGCGCCGCTGCCCGAGACCGGCGACCCGGTGGTCCTCGACCTGGGCGCCGGCACCGGCCAGGTCACCGACGTGATCCAGGAGCGTCTCGGCGGCCGGGGACGCCACATCGCCGTCGAGTTCAACCCGCGCCTGGCCGCGGTCCTGGCCGAGCGCCACCCGAAGGTCGAGGTGATCTGCGACGACGCCCGCGCGGTGGTCGACCGGCTCCTCGCCGAGGGCGTGCGCTCCGACCTCACCGTCTCGGGCCTGCCGTGGCTCGCCACCGCCCCGCGCCGGGGCCGGACCATCTTCGAGCCGCTGGCCCGGCTGGCCGCCCCGAACGGTGCCGTGACGCAGCTCGCGCACGCCTGGATCCGGTTCTTCCCGGACGCGCGGAAGGTGCAGCGCAACCTCGAGGCCAACTTCGAGGAGGTCGTCGTGACGCGCACGGTGCTGGCGAACATCCCGCCGGCCGTCGTCTACGTGGCGCGCCGGCCGCGCATCCGGTGACGCGCGCGGACTGCGGCTCCTGCCCGCGTCCGTAGACTGGCGTGCCGAACCGTCTTGACCGATTTCGCCAGTCGAGGTGACCCGTGACGTTGCTGGACCGTGTCCGCACCCCTGCGGATCTGCGGGGGCTCGACGCGGACGAGGTCGTGGCCCTCGCCGCGGAGATCCGAGCGTTCCTGGTGGACAAGGTGTGCCGCACGGGCGGTCACCTGGGCCCGAACCTGGGCGTGGTCGAGCTGACCCTGGCGCTGCACCGGGTGTTCGACTCGCCGCGCGACGCGCTGATCTTCGACACGGGCCACCAGAGCTACGTCCACAAGATCCTCACCGGGCGCTCCGGCGACTTCGACGGCCTGCGCCAGGGCGGGGGCCTGTCGGGCTACCCGAGCCGCGCGGAGAGCGAGCACGACCTCGTCGAGAACTCCCACGCCTCGACGGCCCTGTCGTGGGCGGACGGGCTGGCCAAGGCCGACGCGCTGACCGGGCGCGACCGCTCCGTGGTGGCGATCGTCGGCGACGGCGCGCTCACCGGCGGGATGTGCTGGGAGGCGCTGAACAACATCGCCGCCGCCCCGGACCGGCCGGTCGTCATCGTCGTCAACGACAACGGGCGCTCCTACTCGCCGACGATCGGCGGGCTCTCGCGCAAGCTCACCGCGCTGCGCCTGCTGCCTCGCTACGAGCAGGTGCTCGAGCACGGCAAGCGCGCGGTGCAGCGCGTGCCCGTCGTGGGCTCGACGCTCTACTCGGCGCTGCACGCGGCCAAGGCCGGGGTCAAGGACGCGCTGAGCCCGCAGCCGCTGTTCGCCGACCTCGGGCTGAAGTACCTCGGCCCGGTCGACGGCCACGACGTCGAGGCCCTGGAGCACGCCCTCGGGGTCGCCCGCGACTTCGGCGGGCCGGTCGTGGTGCACGCGGTCACCGCCAAGGGCCGCGGGTTCGCCCCCGCCGAGGCCGACGAGGCCGACCTCATGCACTCCACCGGCGTGCTCGACCCGCAGACCGGGCTGCCGGTGGGCCCGAGCGCCCGCGACTGGACCACGGTGTTCACCGAGTCGATGCTCGAGCTGGGCCGGGAGCGCTCCGACATCGTGGCGATCACCGCGGCGATGCCCGGCCCGACCGGGCTCTCGGCGTTCGGCCAGGCCTACCCCGAGCGGCTCTTCGACGTCGGCATCGCCGAGCAGCACGCGATGACCTCCGCGGCCGGGCTCGCCGCGGGCGGGCTGCACCCCGTCGTCGCGATCTACTCGACGTTCCTCAACCGCGCGTTCGACCAGCTGCTCATGGACGTCGCGCTGCACCGGGCGCCGGTGACGATCGCGCTCGACCGCGCCGGGGTCACCGGCAGCGACGGCGCGAGCCACAACGGCATGTGGGACCTGTCGATCCTCGGGATCGTGCCGGGCCTGCGGGTGGCCGCCCCGCGCGACGCGGTGACGCTGCGCGAGGAGCTGCGCGAGGCCGTCGGCATCGACGACGGCCCCACGGCGCTGCGCTGGTCGAAGGGCGCGGTCCCCGCCTCGGTGCCCGCGGTCCGCACGCTCGGACCGGCGAGCGGGCCCGGGCGCGTCGACGTCCTCGCCGAGCCCCAGCGCCCCTCGCGCGCCGCCCCGCGCCCCACCGCCGTCGAGCGGCTCGGCGAGGCGGCGCTGCCCGACGTCCCGGACGTCCTGCTCGTGTGCGTCGGCGGCTTCGGCGAGCTCGGGGTGCAGGCCGCCGAGCGCCTGACCGCCCAGGGGATCGGCGTCACCGTCGTCGACCCGCGCTGGGTGCAGCCGGTGCCCGAGGCGCTCGCGACCCTGGCCGGCGAGCACCGTCTCGTGGTCACCATCGAGGACGGCGGACGCCACGGCGGCGTGGGCTCGGCGCTCGCCGAGGTGCTCTCCGCGGCCGACGTGGACGTCCCCGTACGGCGCCTCGGCCTCGACCAGGAGTTCCTCGCACACGCCTCGCGCGGGCAGGTCCTGGCGGCCGCCGGGCTCACCGACGCCGACGTCGCCCGCCGCGTCACCGAGTGGGTCTCGGGGCGCGACGCGCTCACCGTCCCGGACGCGGATCTCGCACGCTGACCTGGGCTTCTCCTCAGCCAACCCTCAGGTGAGCTGTGGCACCGTGGAGGGCGTGCGAGTACTGATCGTGGAGGACGAGCAGGCCCTGGCCGACGCCCTGGCGCGAGGGCTGCGACGCGAGGGGATGGCCGTCGACGTCGCGTACGACGGCGACGAGGGCAGCGAGAAGGTCGGCGTGACGCGCTACGACGTCGTCGTGCTCGACCGCGACCTGCCGGGGCGCTCGGGCGACGACCTGTGCGCCGAGATCGTCGGCGGGGTCACCCGCGTCATCATGCTCACGGCGAGCGGCACGCTGCGCGACAAGGTCGAGGGCCTCGCCCTCGGGGCGGACGACTACCTGCCCAAGCCCTTCGACTTCCCCGAGCTGGTCGCCCGCGTGCGCGCCCTGGGCCGCCGGGCCACCCCGGCCGTGCCGCCGGTGCTGCGCGCCGGCGACGTCGTGCTCGACCCCGCCAAGCGCACGGTCACCCGCCGCGAGACCACGCTCGAGCTCACCCGCAAGGAGTTCGGGGTGCTCGAGGTGCTCATGGCCGCGGGCGGCGCCGTGGTCAGCTCCGAGGAGCTGCTCGAGCGCGTCTGGGACGAGAACGCCGACCCGTTCACCACCACCGTGCGCGTCACCGTCATGACGCTGCGCAAGAAGCTCGGCGAGCCCGGCATCATCGACACGGTCGTGGGCTCGGGCTACCGGGTGCCGGCGGGGACCCCCGCCACGGTCTGATCCCCGGGTCCGCCGCCCTTCACGGGGTGCTGCGGGCCGCCCCGTAGCGTCACCGGCGTGACCGGATCGCCCGCCCTGCGCCGCGGCCCGGGGCTGCGCGTCCGGCTGACGCTCCTGGCCACCGGGCTGGTCGCCCTGGTCGCCGTGCTGCTGGTCTGGCTCGGCTGGGTGCTGGTCGGTGAGGTCGCCGCCGGCGTCCCGCAGCTCCCGCCCGACACCCCGGTGATCGTCGACGGCGTGCGCGTGCCGGCCGGGCAGCTCGCCGACGCGCTGACGAAGTCGGCGCGCACCGAGGTGCTGCGGCTCGGGTCGGTGGCGTTCGCGATGGTCGTCGTCGCGGCCGCGATCGTGTCCTGGGTGCTCGTGCGGCGCGTCCTGCGCCCGCTGCACGACGTCACGGCCACCGCGCGGCGGCTGTCGGCGGAGTCCCTCGACGCGCGCATCGGGGTCACCGGCCCCCGCGACGAGGTCGCCGAGCTGGCCGCGACCTTCGACGCCATGCTCGACCGGCTGCAGGCGGCGTTCGACGCCCAGCGCCGCTTCGTGGCCAACGCCAGCCACGAGCTGCGCACGCCGCTGGCCGTCCTGCGCACCGAGGTCGACGTGACGCTCGCCGACCCCGACGCGGACGTCACCGAGCTGCGGCGCATGGGCGAGGTGATCCGCGACGCCACCCGCCGCGCCGAGGACCTCGTCGCGGGCCTGCTGCTGCTCGCCCGCACCGAGGCCGCCGAGTCGGTCGCCGCCGAGCCCGTCGACCTCGCCGACACCGTGCCCGGCGCGCTCGACGCCGTCCGCGCCGAGGCCCGCGACCGCGGCCTGTCCGTGCGCACCGACCTCGCCGCCGCCGCCGTCGCCGGCGACCCCGCCCTGCTCGGGCGCGTGGCCGGCAACCTGCTCGAGAACGCCGTGCGCCACAACGTCGAGGGCGGCTGGCTCGCGGTGCGCACCGGCGTCGAGAACGGGCACGCGGTGCTCTCGGTGGCCTCGTCGGGGCCCGTGGTCGCGCCCGCGATGGTCGCCGAGCTCTTCGAGCCGTTCCGCCGCGGCGCCGGGCGCACCGGCAGCGGCACCGGGCTGGGCCTGTCGATCGTGCGGGCCGTGGCCCAGGCGCACGGCGGGCGCGCGCTGGCCGAGCCCGTGGAGGGCGGGGGCCTCCGGGTCAGTGTGCTGCTGCCGCCTCAGGAGTCCTGAGGGTCTCCGCCGTGGTCCCCGCTGTCCGGGTCGGCCTCCGGGGCCGGCACCCGCAACGCCTCGGCCAGCAGCGGGGCGGCGAGCTCCGCCTGCCAGGGACGCGCGCCCAGCTCGGCCAGCGCCGCCGCGACGCCGTCGGCGTCGGCGTCGGCGTCCGGCGGCGGCGCCCAGCAGAGGCGGCGCACGAGGTCGGGGGTCACGAGGTTCTCCACCGGGGTGCCGGTGCGCTCCGAGAGCCCGGCGAGGGCGGCGCGGGCGGCGGCGAGGCGCGCGGCGGCCGCGGGGTCCTTGTCGCCCCACCGGTGGGCGGGCGGCGGGCCGTCGGGCGGCGGGGCGCTGGCCGGCCACCCCGTGCGGGGCAGCGCGCGGGCGCGCTCGATCGCCGACCACCAGCGGTCCGCGAGGCGGCGCTGCGCGCGGCCCCGGAACACCGGCATCGCGACGAGGTCGTCGCGGCGGGCGGGCTCGCGCAGGGCGGCGTCGACGATCGCGGCGTCGGGCAGGAGCCGGCCCGGGGCGACGTCGCGGGTGGCGGCGAGCTCGTCGCGCGACCCCCACAGCTCGCGCACCACCGCCAGCGCGGCGGGTCGACGGATCTTGTGCACGCCGGAGGTGCGCCGCCACGGCTCGGCGCGCGGCGGCGGGGGAGGGGCGAGGCGCACGGCCTCGAACTCCTGCTGCGCCCAGGTGGTCTTGCCCTGGCGCTCGAGGTCGGCGGCCACCGCCTCGCGCAGCGGCACGAGCAGCTCGACGTCGAGGGCGGCGTAGGTCAGCCAGTCGTCGGGCAGGGGACGGCGCGACCAGTCGGCGGCGCCGTGGCCCTTCTGCAGCCGCACGCCCAGCAGGTGCTCGGTGAGCGGGCCGAGCCCGACGCGTGGGTAGCCGACGAGGCGCCCGGCGAGCTCGGTGTCGAACAGGGAGTCCGGGCGCATGCCGACCTCGGCGAGGCACGCCAGGTCCTGGGAGGCGGCGTGCAGCACCCACTCGACGCCGCGCAGGGCCTCGTCGAGCACGCCGAGGTCGCCGCCGCAGGCGATGGGGTCGACGAGGAAGGTGCCCGCGCCCTCGCGGCGCAGCTGCACCAGGTAGGCGCGGGCGGAGTAGCGGTACCCCGACGCCCGCTCGGCGTCGACCGCGACCGGACCGTGACCCGAGTCCAGCGCAGCGGCGGCGTCCGAGAGCGCGGCGCGGTCCGCGACGAGTGGCGGTACGCCCTCCGCCGGCTCGAGCAGGTCGACGACGGCGGCGTCGTCGGCGGGGTCGTCGGCGGGGTCGCCCGGCGTGTCGTCCTGCCCGCGCCGCGCGGGGTCCGTGTCTGCCGTCACGAAGGAGGCAGTCTGCCGCGCGTCGCCCGCCTCCGCGCGAGATCCGGGCGAACTCGCGGGCGTGTCGCGCACCGATCCACGGTCCGTGGTCGGGTCACGGACCCCACCGGCGTCACCGGCGGGGTCCGTGGACCGCACGACCGAGGCCGACCGCCCCGCAGCGGCGGTGGTCGACCTGCGTGCCCTCCCGCTCAGCGGATGACGCCGGCCCGCATGGCCAGCGCGACCATCTGCGCACGGTCGCCCGTGCCGAGCTTGCGCCCGATCCGCGAGAGGTGGCTCTTCACCGTCAGCGCCGAGAGGCTCAGCGCGTCGCCGATCTCCTTGTTGGAGCGCCCGTCGGCGACCAGCTGCAGCACCTCGACCTCGCGGGCCGAGAGCTCCCGCGGGGTGTTGTCGGTCGCCGGCACGCGCGTACCCGCCGCGAGCAGGGGAGCGACGGACGGGTCGGCGTAGAGGCCGCCCTCGAGGACCCGGCGCACGCCGTCGGTGACCACACCGGGCGACGCCGACTTGAGCAGGTACGCCTGGGCGCCCGCCTGGAACGCCGCACGGACCGCCGACGGGTCGTCGGAGGCCGCCAGCACGACGACGCGGTTCCAGCCCTGGGCGCGGAGCTCCGCGATCAGGTCCAGGCCGCTGCCGTCCGGCAGTCCGAGGTCGAGGATCGCGAGATCGCACGGCCCGGAGGCCAGGGCTCGCGTCCGGGCCTCGGAGATCGAGGCCGCCTCGTGGACGGTGCCCGCGCCCATCGAGGAGAGCCGCTGCGCGATCGCTTCACGCAACAGCGGGTGGTCGTCGACCACCAGCACGCTGAACATCTCTTCCCGCGGATGCGGGACCATGGCCGGCGGCAGCAGTCCGCTCGCGACGCCGCGAAGGGCCATGCCTGGGCCCACGGTTGCCACGTCGAGTACCTCCTAGAAGTCGGTCTTGCCCCCCGACATTCACGCACCGGGCCCCCGAACCATCGACCGCGCCGCCGATCGGACGAGGAAGTGCGTGCGAGAGAAGATATCCCCCCGGGCGAGTTAACGAGAGCATCAGGGCCAACTTCGCTCGGTGGAGTTTCCTGCGTTACGCGGTCGCGGTCACCCTTTGGAGTGGACAGACTCCTCGAAATCGTCTCGCAGTGACACTCGGTGTAACTGCGGCTACGGAGAGTGCCGAGTAGCGCCGACCGCTCCAGGGTCGCTGCAACCAACGCCCCAACGCCTCCGCGTGACGGTCGCAGTGGCAGCGGGCTGATCGGACGTGACCCTGTGCATCCCCCTGAGAGCGAGGGATGACCTGCGAAAGTGCGAAAGTAATTCCGACAGCGATACCGGTGGTACCGGGAGAATGTCAGCCGGAACGGCCGGCGCGACGAGCACCGAGCGTCGTGACGCCCTCCGGCGGAAGTCCCGCCGCGATGGCCAGGACGGCCGCGAACGCGTCACCGTGAGCCGTCAGGATCTCTTCGGTGGGTGTCCACGACGCGCGCAGCTCGAGGTCGTTCGCGTGGGTCGGCCCGCTGATGTCGCCGAAGCGGACCGAGGCCGTCTGGGTCACCGTGCCGCCCAGCGCCGTCCACGCCGCGCCCGAGTCGTCGAGCGCGCCGGTGAGCCACGACCACGCGACCTCGGGCAGCATCGGGTCGCCCGCGTGCTCCGGGTCGAGCTCGGCGCGTACGAACGACACCACGCGCAACGTGCCGTCCCAGGCGTCCTGGCCGTCCGGGTCGTGCAGGAGCACCAGGCGCCCCGTGACCACGACCTCGGCGTCGTCGACCTCGCCCGTGCCGGGCGGCAGGGGCGTCGCCAGCACCTCGGCGCTCCACGCCGCCGAGTACGGCGCCAGGCGCTGCGGCGGGCGCATCGTGCGCAGCTCGATCTCCGCGCGCGTCTGCAGCTCGCCGAGGGAGTCCACCGCGCGCCGGAACGTCTCGGGGTGGGTGGTGGGCGCCGTCACCTCGATGACAGTAGGCCGAACGGGTTCCGACGTGTACCTCCCACGCCGGGGCACCCCGGTCGGGCGCGGGCGCGGGGGCGGGGTGCGGGGGCCGGTGCGGGCGAGGGCGTCCCTCGCTGCGTCCCACGCACTCAAGGGGTCCCTCGCTCCGGTCACCACGCATCCGGGGCGTCCCTCGCTCCGATCACGGCGCCGCCGCGGGGGCCGTGGGAGGATGGACCCATCATGAGCAGGGCAGGGACCGTGGGCATCGATCAGCACCGTCGTGACCTCCCCAGGTCGCCCTTCCTGGCCGCCGCGCGGGGCGAGCGGCCCGCGCGCCACCCCGTCTGGTTCATGCGCCAGGCCGGGCGCTCGCTGCCCGAGTACCGGAAGGTCCGCCAGGGCACCGCGATGCTCGAGGCCTGCCTGACCCCGGACCTCGCCTGCGAGATCACGCTGCAGCCGGTGCGGCGCTACGGGGTCGACGCGGCGATCCTCTTCTCGGACATCGTGGTGCCGCTGAAGGCCGCCGGGGTCGGGGTCGACATCGTCACCGGTACCGGGCCCGTCGTGGAGCGCCCGGTGCGCTCGGCCGCCGACGTCGCGGCCCTGCCGGCGCTCGACGCCGACGGTGTCGCCCCGGTCGCCGAGGCGGTCCGCCTGCTCGTCCGCGAGCTCGGCGACACCCCGCTCATCGGGTTCGCCGGCGCGCCCTTCACGCTCGCCTCGTACCTCGTCGAGGGGGGCCCGAGCCGCAACCACGAGCGCACCAAGGCGCTGATGCACGCCGAGCCCGACACCTGGCACGCGCTGTGCTCCGCGCTGGCCGACACCACGCTGACCTTCCTGCGCGCCCAGATCGCCGCCGGCGTCGACGCCGTGCAGCTCTTCGACTCCTGGGCCGGGGCGCTCTCCGAGCGCGACTACCGCGAGCTGGTCATGCCGCACTCGGCGCGGGTGCTGGCCGGCCTCGCCGACGCCGGCGTGCCGCGCATCCACTTCGGGGTCGGCACCGGCGAGCTGCTCGGCGCGATGGGCGAGGCGGGCGCCGACGTCGTCGGGGTCGACTGGCGGGTGCCGCTCGACGTCGCCGCCGGGCGGGTCCCGCCCGGTACGGCCCTGCAGGGCAACCTCGACCCCGCGCTGCTCTTCGCCGGCCCGGACGTCGTCGAGCGCGAGGTCCGGCGGATCCTCGCCGAGGGAGCGGCCGCCCCGGGCCACGTGTTCAACCTCGGCCACGGCGTCCTGCCCGAGACCGATCCCGACGCGCTGGCGCGGGTGGTCGACCTCGTGCACGGGGTCGACCCGGCGTGACCCGCGTCCTCGTCGTCGGCGGCGGGGTGTCCGGGCTCGCCGCGGCCCACCGCCTGCGCACGCTGCTCGGGCCCGACGCGGACGTCGTCGTCGTGGAGGCCGCCCGCGCGCTCGGCGGCAAGCTCTCCGCCCTCGAGATCGGCGGCCGCCGGGTCGACGTCGGCGCCGAGGCGTTCCTGGCGCGGCGCCCCGAGGCCGTCGGGCGCATCGCCGAGCTCGGCCTGGGCGGCGATCTCGTGCACCCCGGCCGGGCGGCGTCGTCGCTGCAGGTCGGCGGGCGCGGGGTGGCGCTGCCCCCGCGCACGGTGATGGGGGTGCCCGGCGACCCCGACGTCGCCGCGCCCGCGCTGTCGCCGGCCGGGCTCGCCGCGCTGCGCGAGGACCGCCCGGGGGCCTGGGAACCGGGCGGGGACGTCGCGGTGGGCGCACTGGTGCGGGAACGGCTGGGCGACGAGGTCGCCGACCGGCTCGTCGACCCCCTGCTCGGCGGCGTCTACGCCGGGCGCGCCGACGGGCTGGGCCTGCGCGCCACCGTGCCCGCGCTGGCCGCCGCGCTCGACGCCGACCCGCGCTCGCTGCTCGCCGCCGCCCGCTCCTGCCTGCCCGCCGCGCCGGTCGAGGGGGCGGCGCCGAGCCCGGTGTTCGGGACCCTGCGCGGCGGTCTCGCCGACCTGCCCGCCACCCTCGCGCTCGCCGCCCGCGCCGACCTGCGCCTGGGCCGCACGGTCACCGGCCTCGAGCGCACCCCCACGGGCTGGCGCGCCACCATCGCCGATGCCGCCCCGATCGACGCCGACGCGGTGGTGCTCGCCGTGCCCGCCCCGGGCCTGCGCCGCCTGCTCGCCGACCACGCGCCCGGCGCCGCCCGGGCCGCCGGGGAGATCGAGCTGGCGTCCACCGCGCTCGTCGTCCTCGCCCTGCCCGCCGCCGCGGCGGCCCCGCTCGCCGGACGCTCCGGCGTGCTCGTCGGGGCGGGGGAGCGGCGCCCCGACGGCCTGCCCTGGACGATCAAGGCGGCCACCTTCAGCTCCGAGAAGTGGCCCCACCTCGCGCCCGGCCCCGCGTCCCGTCGAGACCCAGACGCCACCGCGGTGCTCCGGCTCTCGATCGGCCGCCACGGCGACGCGGGCTCGCTCGCCGCGCTGCGCCGTGACGACGACGACCTGGTCAGCGCGGCCCGCAGCGACCTCGCCGCGCTCACCGGTATCGAGGAGGTCCCCGTCGAGAGCGCGGTCGTGCGCTGGCCCGGCGGGCTGCCCCAGTACGGCGTCGGGCATCTCGACCGCGTCGCCGCCCTCGAGGGCGGGGTGGCCGCCCTGCCCGGGCTCGCGGTCGCCGGGGCGACGCTGCACGGGGTCGGCATCCCGGCCTGCCTGGCCACCGCCGACGCCGCGGCCCGCCGCGTCGCCGACCACCTCGCGGCGGCGGCGCACCGGCCCTGAGCGGAGGCCCGGCGTGACCAGGGCACACTGCGCCCATGACCGACCTCGCCCCCGACCTCGTCACCGCGCTCGGGGCCCACGACGACGAGGAACGCACCCGCGTCGTCGTCGACACGCTCGCGGAGGCGTTCGCCGACCTGATGACGTCGGCGCCCGCGGCGTTCCGCAACAAGTTCCGCAAGATGGCCGCCGAGCCGTTCGCGTTCTATCGCGGCAGCGCGCCGCTGTACTACGCCGACGTCGCCCGCCTCGACGACCCGTGGGTCGACGAGCGCACGCGGCGGGTCTGGATCCAGGGCGACCTGCACGCCGAGAACTTCGGCACCTACCTCGACGGCGACGGCGTGCTCGTCTTCGACGTCAACGACTTCGACGAGGCCTACGTGGCGCCGTGGACGTGGGACCTGCGGCGCCTGGTCGCGAGCGTCGCCCTGCTCGGCTGGTCGAAGGCGTTCTCCGACGCGGACATCGACGCGCTGAACGCCGCCTACCTGCGGGCCTACCTCGGCGCCGTGCGCTCGTTCTCCGGCGGCTCGGGCGAGCAGGAGTTCGCGCTGACCCGCCGCACCACCGACGGCCCGATCCACCACGCCCTGCAGCGCTCGCGGGAGAGCAGCCGGCGGGCCCTGCTCGACGGGCTGACCGAGATCGAGGGCGAGGACCGGGTGTTCCGCGCCGGGCCGGGCGTGCGCCGCCTCGACGACGACGAGTGCGCCGAGGTCGTCGCCGCCTACGAGGCCTATCTCGACACGATCCCGCCCGCGAAGCGCTGGCCCGGGCCGGCGTACGCCGTGCACGACGTCGTCGGGCGCAGCGGCTTCGGCATCGGCAGCGCGGGCCTGCCCGCCTACAACGTGCTCATCGAGGGGCCGACCGAGGCGCTCGACAACGACATCGTCCTGTCGATGAAGCAGGCCGTGCGCGCCGCGCCGAGCCGCGTGGTCGACGACCCCGAGATCGCGGCCTCGTTCCACCACCACGGGCACCGCACCGCCCTGTCGCGCCGGGCGCTGCAGGCGCACGCCGACCGGTTGCTCGGCTGGACCGAGATGCGCGGCGTGGGCTACGTCGTCAGCGAGCTCTCGCCGTACGAGAACGACCTCGACTGGGACGACCTCACCGAGCCCCGGGAGCTGCGCGACGTCCTGCACCACCTCGGGCGGGCCACCGCGCGGGCGCACTGCGTCTCCGACGCCGACGCCGATCAGGGCCTGGTCACGGCGCAGGTCGAGGACGCGATCCTGGCCGTGGTCGGCGACCGGGAGGACGCGTTCGTCGAGGACCTCGTCGCCTTCGGCCGGGGCTACGCCGGCGTGGTGCGCGACGACCACCGCCGCTTCGTCGAGGCCTTCCGCGCCGACCGTGTGCCGGGCGTCTCGAGCACGGAGGAATCGCTCTAGTCGACGGGTCGAGCTCTCGCTCCGCTTCGTCTCCCGCCGCTGGCAGGATGGGACACGTGGCCAGGCTGAACTACGACGAGCTGAACTCGACGATCCGCTACGCCATGTGGTCGGTGTTCCGCACCGACCCGGCGCGCCTGCCCGAGGACCGCGCGGCCCTCGGCGAGGAGGTCGCGGGCGTGCTCGACCAGGCCGAGGGCAAGGGTGTGGTCACCCGCGGGCTCTACGACCTCGCCGGCATGCGCGCCGACGCCGACTGGATGGTCTGGACCCACGCGCCGGACATCGAGTCGCTGCAGGCCACCTACACCGCGCTGCGGCGCACCGCGCTGGGGCGCGCGTCCACCCCGGTGTGGTCGTCGACGGCGCTGCACCGGCCCGCCGAGTTCAACAAGAGCCACCTGCCGGCGTTCATCGCGGGGGAGGAGCCCAAGGGCTACCTGTGCCTCTACCCGTTCGTCCGCTCGCTGGACTGGTACCTGCTGCCCGACGAGGAGCGGCGCACCATGCTCGCCGACCACGGCAAGGCGGCCCGCGGCTACGCCGACGTGCGCGCCAACACCGTGCCGGCCTTCGCACTCGGCGACTACGAGTGGATCCTCGCCTTCGAGTCCGACCAGCTCGACCGCATCGTCGACCTCATGCGCGACCTGCGGGCCACCGAGGCCCGGCGGCACGTGCGCGAGGAGGTGCCCTTCTTCACCGGCCCGCGCGTCTCCCCGGAGCAGCTCGTCACCTCGTTGCCGTAACGCCGACCGGAACAGGTGCCGTCCGGCGTACCGGACGAGCCGTACATCGATCAAGTTGTCGCCTCACGCAACGCGACGTGACATATTCCGTGTGTGGCGACCGTCGGCTTCCTGCACGTGGCGGCCGAGCACGTCCGGGAGGCGCGTCGCCTGCTCGCCGACCACGCGCCGGGCGTCGTCGACGTCCACCTGGTCGACCGCACGCTCCTGCGCCCCGGTCCCGACATCGCCACCCGCGTGGCCGCCCGGGTGGGCGAGCTCGTGGGCCGCGACGTCGACGCCGTCGTGTGCACCTGGCCGTACCTGACCGACCTCGTCGTGCGCGTCGCGCGCGAGCGGGGCATCGCGGCCCTGGGCGTCGAGGAGCTCGTCGCCCCGGCCGGTGGGGTGCTCGCCCTCAGCCGGTGAGGCCCAGCCGGTGGGGCTCAGTCGATGAGGTGCCAGGTGATGAGGTCGTGGATCTCCGCGGCCTGTTCCTCGCCGCGGCACGTGACCTCGTAGAACGTCCGCCCGACCTGGATCGCCACGGTGCGGGAGAAGATCGGCTCGTCCTCCGAGGAGACGTACGAGACCGTCGTGATCCGGCTGTAGGGCGCGGTGATCAGCGCGGCGCGGCCGCCGGGGAACGCGGTGTCGAGCAGGATCACGCGCCGGTTGGTGATGCCGCACAGCGCGATGCCGGCGCTCTCGCTGGAGTAGACGCCGTCGATCTGCTCCTCGGGCATGAGGCAGTCGCGGATGACGTCGTACTGGACCGTCTCGTCGAAGCGCGGCAGCCGGGCCGAGAGCGGGTGCGGGCGGCGTGGGTGGTGGTCCTGGGTGTTTCCGGGTCGGAGCGGGTGGCCCATCGACGGCATCGTCCTCTCTGCAACCTGCGGGGCGGGCCGCGAGGCGGGGTGGCCGTCTCCCGACGGTAGTGATCCTGCCCGTCCGTGCCCGCCCTCGGTGGCGTCGGACACCGGTGTCGGTGCCGAAAACCTCGCCGCGGGCCCGTCGACTGGGCCGTTCGGAGCAAGGTCAGGGGCGGCGGTACTCGAGCAGGAGGTGCTGGCCCCAGCGCGCCATCGACAGCGGCCGCACCGTCTCGGGGTGCGCGTCGACCCACTCCCAGACCGCCCGCAGCTCGGCGTCGTGGTCGAACAGGTCGTCGAAGTAGACCAGGGTGCCGGGCCGCAGGTGGCCCTCGAGCCAGTCGAGGACCTCGCGGGTGCTCGAGTAGAGGTCGCAGTCGACGTTGACGACCAGCTCGTCGTGCGGCGGCAGCTCGCGCCCCGGCAGCGTGTCGGAGAACCACCCGGCCACGATCTCGACCCGCGGGTCGTCGATCCGCGGCACCCGCCCGGTCGCGAAGCTGCCGGCCGGGGCGTCGGCGTGCCAGTCGTCGGGCAGGCCGTCGAAGCTGTCGAAGCCGATCATGCGGGCGCCGGGCGCGGCGAGGTGCTCGCTCCACCAGCGCAGGGTCCGGCCCTCGTGCACCCCGAACTCGAGGTAGAGCGGCCGCGGCGAGCGCAGGCGCTCCACGATCTCGCCGAACACCGCGAACCGGTCGCCGCGGTTGGGGACGTGCGCCTCCAGGCCGCCGATCCAGCTGCCCTGCTCCAGGGCGCCGAGCGCGGTGCGCAGCCCCGTCAGC
Source organism: Actinomycetospora lutea (assembly GCF_028737205.1). Classification (GTDB taxonomy): domain Bacteria; phylum Actinomycetota; class Actinomycetes; order Mycobacteriales; family Pseudonocardiaceae; genus Actinomycetospora; species Actinomycetospora lutea. The sequence goes on from NZ_JAQZAL010000001.1 coordinate 65,666, forward strand.
TGGCGGGGCGAGAGCTTCCGGCCCGCCGCCACGAGCAGCCGGCGGGGCTGGACCGGGGCGAGGTGGCGGGCGAGGGCCCGCATCACCCGGCGGGGACGGTCGCGGGACGTGAGCGCGGCAGTCATCGGCCGGGCAGCGTAACGATCCGCCGGTGGACGAACGGCCCCCGGGGGAGGACGGGTCAGGCCGTGGGCTCCAGGCGCAGGCTCACCGAGTTCATGCAGTAGCGCTGGTCGGTGGGCGTGCCGTAGCCCTCGCCGCTGAAGACGTGGCCGAGGTGCGAGTGGCAGGTCGCGCACAGGACCTCGACGCGCGTCATGCCCATCGAGCTGTCCTCGCGCAGGATCACGTTGTCGTCGGCGGACGGCGCGTAGAACGACGGCCACCCGCAGTGCGAGGCGAACTTGGTCTCGGAACGGAAGAGCTCGGCGCCGCAGGCACGGCAGGAGTACACGCCCTCGGTGAAGACCTCGTCGTACTCGCCGGTGAAGGGGCGCTCGGTCCCCGCCCGGCGCAGCACCTGGTACTCCTCGGGCGTGAGCTGCTCGCGCCACTCCGCGTCGGACTTGCTGACCTTCGGGGTGCCGATCGAGGCGTCACTGCTCATGCATCCAGGCTAATACGGCAGGCACGCCTCTAGAGGGCCGTGCCGAAGACCACCTCGAGCACTTCGAAGATCACGAAACCGGTGCCGAGGAGCACCAGCGCGACGAGGACGATCGCCGCGAGACGACGGGTGCCGTCCGCGCGGTTGGCCGAGTCGGCGAAGTCCCGGACCCCGGCGAGCTGCCCCTCCACGGTGAACGCCGCCGGTCCGACGTGCTCCATCCGGTCGAGATGGGCGGCGAAGGCGCGCGCCTCGGGATCATCCGGGTCCAGACCGACGAGATCGTCGGCGAACCGCCCGGGCGGGCCCGCGGGCTCGCCCGGCCCCGTCCCCGATGTCCCGGAAACGCCCCCACCTGGGCCTTTCGACGCACTCATCGCCCCACGGTACCCGCACCACTTCCCGTCGGGCCTACCCTGGTCGCATGAGCACGGAGACCTCGGCGCCCACGAAGCTCGACGCACAGCTCTGCTTCGCGCTGCACGACGCCTCCCGCGCGATCGCGGCGTCCTTCCGCCGCGGGCTCGCCCCCCTCGGCCTGACGTACAGCCAGTACGTCGTGCTGCTGGTCCTGTGGGAGAACGGGCCGACCACCATGGGCCGGCTCTGCCGCGAGCTGCACCTCGACAGCGGCACCCTCTCGCCGCTGCTGCAGCGCCTCGAGGAGCGCGGCCGCGTCGCCCGGCGCCGCCGTCCCGAGGACGAGCGCACCGTCGAGGTCACCTGCACCCCCGACGGCGACGCCCTGCGCGAGCCGGTGCTGGAGATCCAGCGCCGCGTGGCGGCCGAGACGGGCATGGACACCGACGACATCGACCGTCTGCGCGGCGAGCTCCAGGCGCTCGCCGACCGGCTGCGCACCGCCGACGAGACCGGCGTCACCGGCGGGGACGAGTAGACCGCCGCCGTGGCGAAGTCCCCGGCGGAGGAGCTCGACGTCGACGGTCTGACCGTCCGCGTCACCAATCCCGACAAGGTCTACTTCCCGGACCGCGGGATCACCAAGCGGCAGGTCGTCGAGCACTACGTCGCGGTCCGCGAGCCGCTGCTCGCCGTGCTCTACGAGCGCCCGACACACCTCAAGCGGTTCGTCGACGGGGTGACCGGCGAGTTCTTCTACCAGAAGCGCGTGCCCAAGGGCGCTCCCGAGTGGGTCGACACCGTCGAGGTCCGGTTCCCCAGCGGCCGCCCGGCGACGGAGATCTGCCCGACCCGGACCGCGGTGCTGCCGTGGGCGGCCAACCTCGGCACGTTCGACTTCCACCCCTGGCCGGTGCGCCGCGGCCGGGTCGACCAGCCCGACGAGCTGCGCATCGACCTCGACCCGCAGCCCGGCACCGACTTCGCCGACGCGGTGCGCGTCGCCGGCGTGCTGCGCGAGGTCCTCGACGACGCGGGCCTGCACGGGCGGCCGAAGACCTCGGGCGGGCGCGGCATCCACGTGCTCGTGCCGGTGCGCCCCGAGTGGGACTTCGTCGGCGTCCGGCGCGCGGTGATCGCGCTGGCCCGCGAGGTCTGCCGGCGCATCCCGTCGCAGGCCACCGTGGACTGGTGGAAGGAGGAGCGCGGCGAGCGCGTGTTCCTCGACTACAACCAGGCCGCCCGCGACCGGACGATCGCCTCGGCGTGGTCGGTGCGCGGCACCCCGCGCGCCACGGTCTCGATGCCGCTGCGCTGGGACGACCTCGCCGACGTCGACCCCGACGACTTCGACGTCCTCACCGCCGCCGGCGTCCTGGCCGAGCGCGGCGACGCCCTGGCGGGCCTGCACGACGACCCGGGCAGCCTCGAGACCGTGCTCGAGTGGGTGGAGCGCGACCAGCGCGACCACGACCTCGGCGACCTGCCCTACCCGCCCGAGTACCCCAAGATGCCCGGCGAGCCCAAGCGTGTGCAGCCCAGCCGGAGCCGCGCCGACACCACGGGCAAGACGGTCACCTGACCTCGCGCTGCGGGGAGCCGGCGAACCGCCCGGGAGGCGGCCCGCCGGGTCCCGGTCGCGACTACGCCGCCTCGACCTTCGGCATGATGTCGTTCTTGATCCGCTTGAGGTCGTCGAGCGTCTTCGACACCGGCACGTCGGTGAACGGCGGCCAGATCAGCGGCATCGTCAGGCCGGCCTCCTTGTAGGCCTTGAGCCGGTCGGTGAGCTGCTTCTCGGTGCCCACCAGCAGGTTCGACGGGACGCCGTTGTCGCTCTGGTCCATCTCCGTGTCGGTGATGACCGTCCAGATCATGGAGCAGATCTCGAGGTCCTTGGACCGCTTCGGGCTGCCGATCTCCTCGAACTGCTGGTCGATGGCGGTGAGCCACTTGCCGAGGCCGTCGGGCGAGTCCTGGATGCCGATCCAGCCGTCGAGGTCGTACTTCGTGATCCGCTTCGCCGAGCGCAGCGGGTCCTTGAGGCCGCTCATGAAGATCGGCGGGCGCGGCTGCTGCAGCGGCTTCGCGCCGAACCCGCAGCGCTCGAAGTCGGCGAACTCGCCGTGGTACTCGAAGAGGTCGTTGCCCCAGACGCCCTGCAGGACCTCGATCGTCTCACGGACGTGCTTGTGCCGCTTCGGGAAGATGTGCGCGGCGCTCGCGGCCGCGAACTCCTCGGGCATCCACCCGGCGCCGAGGCCGACGTTGAGCCGGCCCCCGGAGAGGTGGTCGATCGTCGCCAGCTCCGCGGCGAGGACGCCCGGGGCGCGGAACGGCGTGTCGATGATGCTCTGCCCGATGCGGACCTTCGAGGTCCGCGCGGCGAGCCAGGGCAGCAGGGGGTAGCCCTGGAACCACTGGCCGCGCGCCTGCACCGGCAGGGCGTGCGGCAGGCCGTCCATCATGCCGAAGGTGTGCTGGAGCTCCTCGCGGTCGGAGGCCTCCGGCACGACGATCCGGTCGAGCGTCCAGACGGAGTCGAAGTCGAGCTCCTCCGCGAGGTCGGTGAGGTCCTCGAGCTCCTTGATCGTCACCTCGGTGCGGAAGTTCGGCAGGTAGAGAGCGAGCTTCATCGGGGAACGGCCTCCTCGCCGTGGATGTCAGGCGCGTCACACTTCGCCCGGAAACGCTCCCGCACCTGTTGATCAGAAGCAAGCAGGTCGCGCACAACCGGCCGCGCGGTCCGGCGCGCCCGGCGGCCCCCTCGCCGGCCCCCGCAGCGCGTGGCTACCCGCGCCGCTCCGGCGGGGCGATGAGGTAGTTGTGGACCTCGAGCACGCGCACCTCGGGCGGGGCGATGTCGAGCCGGCCGAGGACCGGTCCGAGCCGGTCGTCCACGAAGCGCCGGAACGCCTCGGCGGACTCCCAGACGTCCACCCCGCGGAACCCGTCCTCGGTGGGCGTCGCGAAGTGGAACAGGCAGCCCGGCTCCGAGGGGCCGCCCGGCCGGAAGTCGAGGCGCCCGAGCAGGTCGTCGTACACCGCCATCGAGACACCGTGGAAGGTCGTCTCCACCGCCGTCGCCATCGCGGGTCCCCTCTCCGAGTCTGGACAGCTGGGGACAGCCCAGCATAATGAGATGCCGATCACACTCCACCCCGAGGGGGACACCCATGGCCGACGCGGACGAGAGCGGGCCGCCGGTCTTCCGGTTGATCTACCAGAGCCACAGCCGCATCCCGAAGACCGACCGCCCGACGGTCCTCGGTGAGATCTTCAGCCAGGCCCGCGCGAACAACAAGGGCGCGGACATCACCGGCGCGCTGCTGATCACCGATCACTACTTCGCCCAGGTCCTCGAGGGGCCGCAGAGCAACGTGGAGGAGCTCTACGGGCGGATCAGCGCCGATCCCCGGCACGAACGCCTGGCGGTCCTGGACTCCGGGACCGTCGAGCACCGCGCGTTCGGCAAGTGGTCCATGGCCCAGGTCTCGGCGGCCGGCCACGCGGACATCCCGCTGCACACGGCCAACGGCCAGATCCACCCGGCCGCGCCGAGCCATCTCACCGCCGAGCAGAGCAAGGTCTTCGCGACCATGCGCAACGCGATCGGCGCCGACACGGTCTGACCCGGGCCATGCCGGCCTCGCCGGTCGCTGACGGGGGGCTGCCCGTGGGCGGCCCTGCCCGCCGGAGCCCGGTGCCCCGCGAGGACGCCGCGCACAGCGTCCGGCTGGTGGCCGTGGCGTTCGGCGTCACGGTGGTGGTCACGCGGCTCTACCTCGCCCTGACCGACTACCCGCAGATCGGCGGCGGGGAGTACCACCTCGCGCACGCGCTCTGGGGCGGGCTGCTGCTGCTCGTGGGCGGGCTGACCGCGCTGGCCTGGAGCAACCGTTGGGTGTCGACGGCGACCGCGGTGTGCGTGGGCGCCGGGTCGGGGCTGTTCGTCGACGAGGTCGGCAAGTTCATCACCGCCCGCAACGACTACTTCACCCCGCTGGCCGCGCCGATCATCTACGCGGTCTTCCTGGGCGTGCTCGGCCTCGCGCTGCTGGCGCGCCGCGCGCGCCGGGACCGGCCGCGGGTGCTCGCGTACTCGGTCGCGGTCCGGTCGACGGAGCTCGCCGACGGCCCGCTGCGGCCTGCCGACCGCGCCGCGCTGCTGCGCGGCCTCGACGCGCTGGCGACGCAACCCTCGCGTCCCGACCTCGTCGCCTGGGCCACGGCGCTGCGCCCGGTCGTGGAGGCCGCCCCGGTCGAGGAGCCACTGAGCCGGATCCAGGGCCGGACCCGCCCGCTGATCGCCGGGCTCCTGCGCGCCGAGGCCGTGCTCGTGCCCCGCTGGGTGCACCGGCTGGTGCTGGTCGCGGGGTCGGTGCTGCTCGGGCTCGTCTCGCTGGTCGGCCTCGTGGTGCTGCTCGCGCTGTGGAGCAGCGACCCGGACGTGCAGATCGTCCTCGACGACCGGACCCTCCCGCCGGGCAGCAGGCCGCCGGCGCTGGTGGTCGCCTCGGCCGGGGAGGCGGTCGTGGGGGTGCTGCTGCTCGTCGCCGCGGGCGCGCTGCTGCTGGGGCGCGACCGGGTGGGCGTGCGGCTCTGCCGGATCGGGCTGCTGGTGGCGCTCGCCGGGGTCAACGTCGCGCTGGGCTACCTCGACGCCGAGCTCGTCGTGGTCGCCGTCGTGGTGGAGCTGGCCCTGCTCGTGCTCGCCGACCGCTACCGGACACGGTTCCCGGAGATCAGCCCGCCCTGACCCGGCGGCCCTCCGCCCGCGCGTGGGCGAAGCGCAGCGTCGTCGCCAGCCACAGCAGGACGTCGTGCAGGCGCAGCCGGGTGGGGCGGGCGTCGCCGACCTCGGCGCGGACCGCCGCCTCCAGCTCGCCGAACGCGGCCGCGTTGGCGCGCAGCTCGCGGCGCACGACGGCCTCGACGCCGCTGTCGCCCTCCTCGAGGTGGGGGAGCAGCGCGCGCCGGGTGGTCCGGGTCAGGTGCGGGACGAGGGCGGGCCGGCGGTGGTGCAGCGCGGCGAGGACGTGCCCGGCGTGCGGCCCCGCGTCGTGACCGGCCCGGCGCAGCAGCGCCCCGACCGTGCCGGGCTCGCCGAGCACCGAGAGCTCGTCGTCGGGCAGGTCCCAGAAGGCGTGGCCGTCGGCGCGGGCCGCCAGCTCGCGCTCCAGCGGGGCGAGCGCGCCCAGCGCGTCGTGCACCGCGTGCCAGCCGGTCGGGTCGAGGCGCCCGTGCAGGCCCTCGCCGAGCAGGACGTCGGCGTCGAGGTTCTCCGCCGGCGGGCAGGCGTCGAACCGCGACCACCCGTAGGCGGGCACCTGCGCCCACCGGCCCTCCGGCACGCCGGGGGAGCGGAACCGCAGCCAGCGCGTCCCGCGGGCGTAGCCGACGACCGCGTCGCGGGCCTCGTCCACCGCCAGCGGCTCGGGGCCGAGGCTGGGCAGGGACAGGACGGTCCGCGTCCACCGCGCCGCTGTCACGGCTCCATCGTGCCCCGTCGCCGCGGCGCGGGCCGGAACAAGCCGCGGGCGCCCCGGGTTCCCCGGGCGTGAGCGATGACGCGGTCGAGCTCAGCCCCACGGACTGGGTGCGGAGCCAGACGCAGACGATCCTGGAGACGGGCACCACGGAGGGCGTCGAGGTGCGCGGCGCGCCGGTCGTGCTCCTGACGCTGCGCGGGGCGCGCACCGGCAAGCTCCGCTACACCCCGGTGATGCGCGTGGAGCACGACGGCCGCTACGCCGTCGTCGCCTCGAAGGGCGGCGCGCCGGAGAACCCGGTGTGGTTCGAGAACCTCCGGGCGCACCCGGACATCTCGCTGCAGGACGGCACCGAGACCCGGCCCTACACCGCCCGCATCGTGACCGGCGAGGAGCGCGCGCAGTGGTGGGACCGGGCCGTGGCCGCCTTCCCGGACTACGCGGAGTACGCGACGAAGACCGACCGCGAGATCCCGGTGTTCGTGCTCGAGCCCCGCTGAGAGAGGGCGCTCAGGCCGGGACGGGGGAGTGGGTGCCCTCGCGGCGCGCCCGCTCGTAGGCCGCCGCGTCCGGCGCGGGTCGCCGCGCCCACCCGGACGCCGACCACTCCTCGAGCCAGGCGGGCGCGGCCAGGGTCGGGAGCAGCGCGAGCCAGGTGTCGGACATGCGCTCCCACAGCGTGGGGCCCTCGGGCGCGACCTCGGCGAGGTAGTGGTGCCCCACGACCGTCGAGAGGAGCGTCGAGCTCACCGCGGCCGGGTCGGCGTCGCCCCGGCCGAGCCCGCCCGCGCAGGCCCGGGTCAGCAGGACCTCGGTGTCGACGCGCCAGCTCTCGACCCACTTGTTCCGGTCGGCCTGCATCCCCGGTCCTCGCGCATCACGCGCAGCCCGCCCACGACGATCGGGTCGTGCATGAGGCGGGCGATCTGCGCGTCGTAGACCAGGAGCAGCCCGCACAGCGGGTCGAGGCCCCGGGCGGTGATGCGTCCGGTGATGTCGTGCCAGGAGGCGTGCAGCTCCTCGACGACGGCCCAGCCCAGCGCCGACTTGTTCTCGAAGTGGAAGAACAGCGCGCCCTTCGTGCGCCCGCCGTCGGCGACCACCTGGGACAGCGAGGTCGGGTGGTAGCCCTGGGCGGCGAAGCGGCGGGCGGCGGCGAGGAGCAGCTCGCGGCGGGTGGCGCGCGCCCGCGCCTGGAGGGGTGCGGTGACGGCCTGGTCCGACCACCGGGACACCGGCAGATCGAACCAGCCGGGCGTCATGCGGCGAGTATGCGGAGCGGCGTCGTCGCCGGGCAGGGAACAGGTCATCGGTGCGGTGAACGGCGCGAGGTCGGTCAGGGAATCCGGGCGATCGCCGCATATCCCCCGGTGGGGCGCTCGCCGGGGCTGGCCACGGGCCAGTCGACGATGTCGACGAGGCCGGGCGCGACGAGCTCGTGGCCGCCGAGCAGCTCGCGGATCTCCGGTCGCGAGCGCAGCACGACCTCGGTCGCGCTGCCGCGGTAGCCGTCCTGGATGGCGCGCGTCCGGGCGGCGAGCTCGGGGTCGTCGTGGTCGGCGCTGCCGTGGCTCATCACGTGCACGCTGCCCGCCGTCATGGTGGAGCGGTAGCGGGCCAGGATCGCGGGGAGCTCGGGGTCGGGCACGAAGTGCAGGACCGCGACCGTGAGCAGCGCGATCGGCCGGTCGGGGTCGAGCAGGTCGCGCACACCCGGCGCGGCGAGCACGCCCTCGGTGTCGCGCATGTCGGCGCGCGTGATGCTGACGTTCCCGAGCCCGCCGATCACCTCGTGCGCGTGCGCGACGGCGACCGGCTCGAAGTCGACGTACGCGACGCGCGCGTCGGGCCGGTGGGCCAGCGCGATCTCGTGCACGTTGCCGGCCGTCGGCACCCCGGACCCGAGGTCGAGGAACTGGGTGATGCCCTGTGCGAGGCACCACTCCACGGCGCGGCGCAGGTAGTCGCGGTTCGCGCGGCACACGGAGGCCATGTCCGGGTTCTGGGCGAGGATCGTGGACGCCTGCTCGCGGTCGACGGCGAAGTTGCAGGCCCCGCCCAGCAGGTAGTCGTAGATGCGGGCGGCGTTGGCCCGCTCGTAGTCGACGCCCGCCTCCAGCGCCCGCTCGGACTCCCGCCAGTCCCCGCTCGTCACGCCGTTCCCCCCCCCCCCGCCGCCGCCGTGCGTCCCGACGATCTTCTCACTCCCGGCGGCCGGGCGGTACGGATCACGCCAGCCCGAGCGCGCGCCGCACGGCGGGCACGAAGCGGCGCGCGACGGGGACGCGGTCGTCGTCGCCGGGGCCGGTGCTGATCACCAGGCGGTCCCTGTCGCGGGCGACGTCGCGGACCCGGGCGAGGTTGACGAGGTGGCTGCGGTGCACCCGCAGGAAGCCCGCGTCGGCGAGGTCGCGCTCGACCCGGTCGATGCCGCGCCGCGTGGCCCGCCGCGGCCCGTGGTCGGTCGCGAACCACACCGCGTGCCCGTCGGCGCGCGCGGACCGGATCTCCTGGGGCCGCAGGACGACGATCTGCCCGCCCGCGCCCACGGCGGGGACACGGCAGGGCGCGCGGCGCGTGCGGGGCGGGCGGTCCTCGAGGGGCTCGCCGGACCCCGCGCGGGCGTCGGTGCAGGCCAGGAAGGCGATGGGGTGCGACCCGGCGACGACCGGGATGACCCGGTAGGTCTCGTCGTCGTCGGTGACGGCCGACCAGAGCGACACCGTGCCGCGCCAGCCCGGGTCGTCGCGGGCCCGCTCGCGCACGTCCGGGACGACGCGGCCCAGGCTCCGGATACCGCGACGGGGACCGGCCGGGTCGTCGGTCGCGTACTCGCCGGGGACCGCGCCGCGGCGGCGGGCGGCCGGGTTGGCCGCGACGATGCGCCCGCCGAGGTCGAGGGCCACGAGCGCCCCCGAGGTGCGCCGCTCCAGGTCGGCGAACGCCTCCGCGATCCGCCGGCCGTGCCGCGCCGCGGTGCCCTGCAGCACCGCGGCCACCGATTCGGTCGCCACGAGCAGGTCGATCGGCCGTATCGGCACCATCTCGCGCCAGCTCGAGAGCGTGAGGGTCGCGAGCGGCGACGCGGTGACGGGGTCGCAGAAGGCCACGCCGGTGCAGCTCCACTGGTGCAGCGCCGCGCTCCAGTGCTCCGGGCCGCGGACCGAGCAGACCCGGCGCTGGACGATCGACGTGCCGACGCCGTTGGTCCCGGTGACGGGCTCGGACCACGCGAGCGCGGGGTCGAGGCCGGCGTCCGGGGCCCGGCGGCGCGCGGGCCCGTCGCCCCACACGGCGAGCACGGTCCCGCGGCCGTCGGTCACCGTCGCGACGCGGTTGCCGGCGGTCGCCGCGAGGGCGGCCCCGACCGCGCCGAGCCGGGCGAGCAGCCCGCCGTGCACCTGCCGGGTCGAGGGGTCCTCGGGGTCGTCGGCGTCGTCGGGGTCCTCGACCGGCGCGGGGCACGCGCGCGTGGGGTCGATCCGGTACACGTCGCGGCACCGGTGCCAGGACATCGCGATCGCGAGCGGGACCTCGCCGGGATGCTCCGCGCCGGCGGCGAACCGCTCCCACGCCGCGTGGGTCCGCGCGAAGGCGCGGTCGAAGGACGAGCGCGAGGACGAGGCGCCCCGGACCGGGATCATCCGGTCTCCGAGGTGACGCCGTACCCCTCCATCGCCTTCGTGAACGGGATCCGCTCGCCGTCGACGAAGGTGTCCGGGGTGAACGCCGCGTCGGCCATGACGCCCCACGCGCGGCGCCGCTGCATCGCCAGGTTCCCGGCGTCGTAGAGGGGGAAGACCATCGCCTCGCGGTAGTAGCGCGCCATCGGGAACTTGCGGTCCAGGGCGTTGACGCCGACGATCCGCATGCAGTCGACCACCACGCTCTGCATGAGGTCGCCGCAGAACGTCTTGTTCATCCCCGCCAGCGCGTGGGCCTCGCCGTCGGTGGCGTCGAGGTAGTGGGCGGCCTTCCAGCACAGGTAGCGGCCGGCCTCGATCCTCGCGGCGATCTCGGTGAGCAGGTGCCCGACGGCCTGGTGCTCGATGATCGGCCCGCTGCCGCCGCCGGTGTAGGTCCGGGCCCACTTGAGTGCGAAGTCGTAGGCGCCCCGGGCCACGGCCACCGCCGCCATGCTCGCGATCGGCGCCGACCACGTGAAGTTCCGGTTGACCAGCAGGTCGCCGTCGCCGGGCGCGAGCAGGTTCTCCTCGGGCACCCGGGCGCCGCGGAAGGTCATCGTGACGTTCTGGCAGGTCCGGTGGGCCATCTTGTCGATGACCTCGTAGCGCACGCCCGGCGTGCCGCGCTCGACGAGCACCGCCGACAGCGCCTCCCGGCCGCCCGCGCGCCGGTCGGTGCGGACGACGCACAGGTTGACGTCGGCGCCCCCGAGGTCCCACCCGCCGGCGTTGCACGGCCAGTGCTTCTCGCCGTGCAGGACGTACTCGCCGCGCGCCCGGTCGTGGTCGGCGACGAGCTGGATGCCGGCCTGCGGGCTGGGGTGGTCGAAGTTCGCGGTGCCGCCGCGCTCGCTGACGACCCACCCGGCGAGGAAGTCGCCGCGCACGTCGGCGGCGGCGGCGCCGATCCAGCGCTCGCGCTGGGCCTCGGTGCCCCAGTGCAGCACCGGCATCAGCGCGAGGCCGTTGACGAGCAGGGTCGTGGGGAACCCGGGGTCGACCGCGCAGAGCTCCTCGATCGCCACGAGGAAGTCGACGGTCGAGGCCCCGCCGCCGCCGTACTCGGCGGGCAGGAACATCGCGGGGTAGCCGAGTGCGGCTGCCTGCTCGTAGACCGGCTTCGTCGCGCGGAAGGCCTCCTGCGGGTCGGGCAGCGCGTCGGCGCGGTCGGCCACGGGGCGCAGGACCTCCTGCGCGAACTCCCGCGCCTGGTCCTTGATCTTCTTCTGGTCGGCGGTCAGCTCGAAGTCGATGGCCACGGTGCGTCCTCCCGGCCGGCTACCCAGCGGTCGTCAGCCCGAGCGCACCCCTGAGCCCGAGATCGTTCGCCGCGATGTCCTCGAGCGAGGCCTCGTCGAGGACCGCGAAGTACGCGTCCAGCGCGCGCGAGAACACGCTGCGCGCGCCGCAGACACCGGCGACCCGGCAGAACCGGGCGGCCCCCAGGCACTCGACGACGGCGAAGTCCTTCTCCATCGCGCGCATCACGGCGCCGACGGTGATCGTCGCCGGGTCGCGGGTGAGCCGGACCCCGCCGCCCCGGCCCCGCGACGTCTCGACGATCCCGGCGCCGGCCAGACCCTGCACGACCTTCACGAGGTGGTGCCGCGACACCGCGTGGGCCTCGGCGATGTCGGCCACCGAGGCCTGCCGTCCCGGCGCCACCCGCAGGTAGAGCAGGACCCGCAGTGCGAAGTCGGCGTGGCTCGTGTGCCTCATGACCTGCTCGTCTCGCTCGGACCGGGCTCATCGGGAGCTTCTCTCGCCGCAAATCGGTATCGCAGATGCTAGTTCGCTACCGGTGGGTCGGGAAGCTGCCCGCGGCCCCGCCCGCCGCTCGTGCCCGATGTCGTGCCGCTCGTGCCGCAGCGCTTCCGCCCGGCTCGCGGACGGCCCCACCCTCCGGGCTCGTCGCCGGAGAGAAGGAGTGCGCCGTGACCGTCAACTTCACGATGTCGGACGAGCAGAAGAAGCTGCAGCACGAGGTCCGCGCGTTCGCCGAGAACGTGCTCAAGCCCGTCGTGGCCGAGGCCGACGCGGAGCCGGACCCGCTCGAGGGCTTCCGGAGGACGAAGCCCGCCTACATCGAGGCCTACAAGGCCGGGATCGCGATGTGCATGCTGCCCGCCGAGTACGGCGGGGGCGGCGTGTCGTGTGTCGACCTGGTCATCGCGGCCGAGGAGATCTGCGTCGTCGACCCGGGCTTCGCCTGCACGGTGCTGTGCAACGGGCTCGGGCTCATGCCGGTGGCCTGGTACGGCTCCGACGAGCAGAAGGACCGCTTCCTGCGCGCCGCGACGTCCGACCCGGCCGGCGAGTACCTCGGCGGGTGGACCGCGAGCGAACCGCCCGGCAACCCGTCGGGGACGGCGAACTTCGACATCCCGCTGCCGCGCCCCGCCGGCGTCGGCCTCACCGCGGTCCGCGACGGCGACGACTACGTCGTCAACGGCCGCAAGTACTGGCCCTCGTCGGCGGGCTGGGACGAGCGGGGCGTCGACGCCGGGACCCTGATCGTGCGCACCGACTCGGAGAAGGGCGGGACCGAGGGGCTCTCGGCGCTCGTCCTCGAGCGCGACACCCCGGGCGTGACCTACCGGCACCTCGACAAGGTCGGGCACCGTCTCGCGTCGAACGCCGAGATCGTCTTCGACGAGGCCCGCATCCCGGCGGCGAACCTCCTGCCGGGCGCGGTCGGCAACGGCGACCTCGTCATCAACCGGAACTTCGCGTGGTCCGGCCCGGTCGCCGCGATCGCGGCGGTCGGCATGGCGCGCGCGGCCTACGAGATGGCCCTCGAGTTCGCCCGCGGCAACACCGCCGGCGCGCTGCGCCCGATCATCGGCTTCCAGAACGTCGGCTACGTGCTCGGCGACGTCGCGGCGAAGATCGAGATGGGCCGCTACTTCTCCTGGCGCGCCGCGGACTACCTGGACAAGCACGACCAGCACGCGGAGCTCGTCGGCGCGATGAACAAGATCCAGGTCACCGAGATGATGTTCGAGTGCGTGTACAAGTGCATGCAGATCGTCGGCGTCAACAGCCTCGAGACGAAGAACGGCTTCGGCAAGATCCTGCGGGAGGCCGCGGTCCTGCCGATCTACGACGGCGGCAACATGGGCATGCAGCGCCGCCGCGTCCACGGCATCCTCGCCGACCCCCTGTTCAACCCGCGGGCGATCATGGAGGACGACTACGTGAAGTTCGAGAAGCACCACGAGGCCATCGACACGGTCGTCGGCTAGGGACCGGGCAGGCCTCGGGGACGACGTCAGGTGAGCACGTCGGTGTACCGGGCCCCCGGGTCGTCGGTGCGCACGACGCGGAACCGGCACGCGTCGTCCCCGAGAGCCTGCACCGAGGTCCGCTCGGCGCGCAGGCCGCAGACCGCCGGGTCGAGCGCGCGCAGCCACTGCGCGTCCCACGCGCACATCACGGTCGTCACCTCGCGGGCGTCGCGGCGGGCGAAGAAGTCGTGGAAGAAGCAGCGCTCGACCCGCATCTCGAACGCGTCCGCGGCCGGGCGCTCGAGGCGGACGTCGACGTACTCGCCGTGGTGGTCGGTCTCGGCGCGGCACGCGGTCTCGATCGCGCCGAGGGGGTCGGTCCGCCGGCCCGCCGCGCCGGACGGCACCCGCAGCGGCCGGTGCAGGACCGCGCCGAGGGTGCGGCGCAGGAACAGGAGGGTGCGGCGCCGGTCGCCGTCGAAGACCTCGAGGATCGTCTCGTGGGCCGCGAGCACCGTCGCCGACAGCGCGAGCATCGCCTCCGACGGGGCGTCGACGGGCAGGTCGGCGTCCTGTTCCCGGATCTCCTCGGCGCGCCGCCGGATCACCGCCAGCACGAACGCGCGCTGTTCGGGGGCCTCACGCCGCAGGTAGGCGCCGATGTCGCTCAGCAGCTCCCGCGGCACGACCCGGCCCATCGTCCAGCGGGCCTCGCTCTCCCACAGTCCGGTCCGGGCCTCGTCCACGCGACCACGCATCCCTCGTCGGCGTGGTGGCGACGATGCGCCTCCCGGGGAGCGCGGGGACTCACCCGCCACGGGTGAGTGCGCGCCGGGATCAGTGGTAGGGCTTGTGCGGGATCGCGGCGTCGTTGGTCTGCTGCTCGAAGTCGACCCAGATGGCGCCGTCCTCGATCTTGCAGGCGTACGTCGGGATCGGGTCGACGGCCGGGACGCCCGTGGGGACGCCGGTGTGCAGGTCGAACCGTGAGTTGTGGGCCGGGCAGATGAGGGAGTCGTCCTCCTGGAGGTAGCCCTCGTTGAGCGGCTGCTGCTGGTGGGTGCAGGTGTTGTGCACCGCGACCGCCTCGTCCTCGTAGAGCCGGACGACACAGATCGGCTCGCCACCCATGTGGCAGAGCATCATGTCGCCCTCCTCGAGCTGGTCGACGTCGGCAACGGCTTCCCAGGCCATGGTGGTGGTGTCCTCTCGGTGGGCGATCTAGCTCGACGAGCGGCGGGACCGGGGTGCGGGCGCGGAGCCGCGGACCTCGATCCAGCCGTTGCGCACGCGCGCGGGCAGGACGGGCTGGGGGTGGTGCGCCGGGCCGCGCAGGATGCGGCCGTCGCGCAGGTCGAACACCGAGTAGTGCAGCGGGCAGGCGACCGTGCAGCCCTCGACCTCGCCGCGGTGCAGCAGGGCGCCGGCGTGGCTGCACACGTCGTCGATGGCGTGCACCTCGCCGTCGCTGCGGTGCAGCAGCACGTGGCGGCCCTCGACCTCGACGCCGGCGACCGCGCCGTCGGCCAGGTCCTCGTCGGCGACCGCCCGGACCCAGCGCTGGGGCCCGGTGTTGGTCGCGACCCGGTTGACCATCACCGCGCGGCCCTGGACGAGGTGCCCACCGATGTAGGCCGCGGCGACGGTGACGGTGAGGCTCGCGGCGCCGAGCGCGCGCCCGGTCCGGCGGTGCCCGGAGAGCCGGGCGGCGAGCGAGACGCCCTGGAGGACGGTGCCCGCCCCGTTGAGCAGGCCGTGGAAGAGCCCGACCCGGCGGTCCTCGTTGTCGCTGACGCTCCAGTCGGCGACCCCGGTGGCGGCGGTGGCGGCCGCCGCCGCGAGCCCGGCCGCGCTGAGCGTCGACGACGGGTCGAGGCGGGCGCCGTCGGCGGGCACGTCCTGACCGACCACGTCGAGCAGCACCGTCGCCGACCAGAACCCGATCGGGAGGTCGGACAGCGCGGGGTGCAGCGAGTGCCCTAGCCAGCGTCCCCCGTGCATCAGCTCGACGACGGGGTTGGCGCGGAAGCGGTCGTAGAGCGGGTCGACCGCGGCGCTCGCCTGGTCGTTCAGCCGCTGCAGCCACGGCCACCGGGTGATCTCCGCGACCGCGCGCTGGTGCCACGCCGTCGCTCCGGAGTCCGCCATCCGCGCCCCCTCGGTTCGATCAGTCGGTCCCGCGTGGAGCCTGGCACTGTCCTGTGATCTCCGCCATATCCGTCGTGGACGTCGTGTGTCCCAGATCGGCACACTCGCGGGGGTGGCGCGGTCGTCGTCGGGGGAGTCGGTCCTCGAGCGGGTGGTGCGCATCCTCGAGGCGTTCACCCCGTCCGACCGGGCGCTGACGGTCGGGGAGCTGTCGCGGCGCGCGGGGCTGCCGCCGGCGACCGGCTCGCGGATGGTCGCCGACATGGTCACCCACGGTCTGCTCGCCCGGGACGCCGACCGGCGCGTGCGGGTCGGTACCCGGCTCTGGGAGCTGGCGTCCCGGGCCTCGCCGACGCTCTCGCTGCGCGAGCTCGCGATGCCGGTGCTCGAGGAGCTGCACGGCCACGTCGGCCACCACGTCCAGCTCGGGGTGCTCGACGGTGAGCAGGTGCTGTTCGTCGAGCGTCTCTCGGCGGACCAGGCGGTCATCAACTACACCCGCATCGCCGCACGGCTGCCGCTGCACGCCTCGTCGTCGGGCCTGGTGCTGCTCGCGCACGCGCCCGCGGACCTGCAGGAACGGGTGCTCGCGGGCCCGCTGGCGCGCTTCACCCCGTTCACCATCACCGACCCCGGCGAGCTGCGCCGCCGTCTCGCCGACGTCCGGCGCGACGGCTTCGTCGTGTGCGGCGGGTTCCTGCACCCCGAGGCGACGGGCATCGCGGTGCCCGTCCGCGACGAGGGCCGGCAGGTCGCCGCGGCGGTCTCGGTGATCGTCCCCAACGACGACAGGGCGCGGGACCGCGTCGCGCCGCTCGCGTCGGCCGCCCGCAGGATCGAGCAGCGGCTGCTCACCCATTGAACGGGAACGCCGTTCCCGGCGTCGGTCGTGAGTCCGCATCCTCGCCGGCATGGAGAGCGTGGACCGGCTCGTGGTGCAGGAGAAGACGGGCGCGGCGGAGGGCGTCGTCGCGCTGACGCTCGCGCGCCCGGGCGGCGGGCGCCTGCCCGACTGGGCGCCGGGCGCGCACGTCGACCTGACCCTCGCCAGCGGCGCCACCCGCCAGTACTCGCTGTGCGGTGACCGGTGGGACGCCCACCGCTACCGGGTCGCGGTGCTGCGCGAGCTCGACGGCCGCGGTGGCTCGGCGTTCGTCCACGACGAGCTGGCGGTCGGCGACACCGTCGGCTTCGGCGGGCCGCGCAACCACTTCGCGCTGGTGCCCTCGACGCGCTACCTGTTCGTCGCGGGCGGCATCGGGATCACCCCGCTGCTGCCGATGGTCCACCAGGCCGACCTCGTCGGCGCGGACTGGGCGCTGCTCTACGGCGGACGCTCGCGGGCGACGATGGCCTTCGCCGACGAGCTCGCCCGCCACGGCGACCGCGTCACCGTGCACCCGCAGGACGAGGGCGGGCTGCTGCCGCTCGCGTCGTTCCTCGCCGGCGCCGGCGACGACACCGTCGTCTACTGCTGCGGCCCGGCGCCCCTGCTCGCCGCGATCGAGGACGCCACGGCACACCGGCCGCCCCACCTGCTGCGCACCGAGCGCTTCGTCGCCGCCGAGCTCGGCGCCCCGGTGCGCGACGAGCCCTTCGTCCTCGAGCTCGCCCGCACCGGCGCCACCGTCACCGTCGGTCCGGAGCTCTCGGTGCTCGAGGCGGCACGGCGGGCGGGCGCCACGGCGCTGTCGTCGTGCGAGCAGGGCACGTGCGGCACGTGCGAGACGCCGGTGCTCGCCGGCGTGCCCGACCACCGCGACTCGATCCTCGCCGACCACGAGCGCGCCGCCGGGGACTGCCTGTTCCCGTGCGTCTCGCGCTCGTGCACCGACCGCCTCGTGCTGGACCTCTAGGGAGCACCGTGACCGCCACCACCACCCCTCCGGCCACCCCTCCGGCCACCCCTCCGGCCACCGTCCCGGCCCTCGACGTCGACCCGTTCTCGCACGAGACCCTCGAGGACCCGCTGCCGATGCAGGAGGCCCTGCGCGAGGCGGGCCCGGTCGTGCACCTCCCGCGCTACGACCTCTTCGCCGTGGCCCGCTACGCGGAGGTCCGCGCGGCGCTCGTCGACTGGCAGCGGTTCCCGTCGAGCGCCGGGGTCGGGATGTCGAACTTCCGCCACGAGGAGCCGTGGCGCCCGCCGAGCCTGCTGCTCGAGGCCGACCCGCCCCACCACGACGCGCCGCGCGCCGTGCTGTCGGCGATCCTCGGCCCGCGGGCGCTGCGCCGGCTGACCGACCGGTGGTTCGCCGACGCCGAGGACCTCGTCGCCGGGCTGCTCGACGGCGCCGGCGCGACGGTCGAGCTGGACGGGATGACCGCGCTGGCCGAGGCGTTCCCGCTGCGCGTCTTCCCCGACGCCGTCGGCCTGCCGCCCGAGGGGCGCGAGCACCTGCTGCCCTACGGCGACCACGCGTTCAACGCCTTCGGTCCCTCCAACGACCTCGTCGCGAAGGGCGCGCCGCGCGTCGGCGAGCTCTCGGCGTGGGTGGCCTCGCAGTGCGCCCGCGAGGTCCTCACCGACGACGGGTTCGGCGCGGCGATCTGGGCGGCGTCGGACCGCGGCGACATCACCCCGGCGCAGGCCCCGCTGATCGTGCGCTCGCTGCTCACCGCCGGGGTCGACACGACCGTCCACGGGCTCGGCGCCGTCCTGCACGGGCTCGCCACCCACCCCGAGGCCTGGGCGACGCTGCGCGCCCGCCCCGAGCGGGCGCGCGTCGCGTTCGACGAGGCCGTGCGCTGGCAGTCGCCGGTGCAGACGTTCTTCCGCACCGCCGACGTCGACGTCCCGATCGGCGGCACGGTGGTGCCCGCCGACCGCAAGATCCTGATGTTCCTGGGTGCGGCGAACCGCGACCCGCGGCACTGGGCCGACCCCGACCGCTTCGACCTCGACCGCGACCCCTCGGGCCACGTGGGCTACGGCATGGGCCTGCACCAGTGCGTCGGCCAGCACGTCGCGCGCCTGGAGGGGGCGGCGCTGCTGACCGCGCTCGCCCGGCGCGTGGAACGCCTCGAGCCCGCCGCGGCGCCCGTCCGGCACCACAACAACACCATGCGGGCCTTCGCCTCGCTGCCGCTGCGCCTGCACCTCGACGGCGTCACGGGGCCGTCCCCCGGGCGGGGGAGGGGTGGGCGGCGAGGCCGGTGAGCAGGGCGGTCAGGACGGCCTGCGCGCGCGGCCGGAACGCCTCGCCGCCCTGGGCGAGGGCCAGCACCGCGAGGCCGGTGGACGCCGCCTGCACGGCGTCCAGCGCGGTCGGCGTGGGCTCGGCACCGAAGGCGGCGAGCAGGGACGCGGCCAGCGGGGCGATGCCGGCGCCCAGCTCGACCATGCACGCGGCGACCGCGGCGTCGTGGTCGGCGCTCTGGGTCAGGGCGAGCAGCACGCGGGTCTGCTCGGGGGCGACGAGGACGCCGGCGAGCACGGCGACCTTGTCGGCCGCGGCGGCGTCGCGGAGCGGCTCGAGCGCGGCGAGGCGCTGCCGGACCGCCTCCCGGGCCACCGCGGTGAACAGGTCGTCGCGCGTCGGGAAGTAGTAGGTCAGGTGGCTCTGGCGCAGGCCGAGCCGGGCGGCGACGCGCGGCTGGGTGAACGACGCCAGACCCGCCTCGCGGATGAGGGCGAGCGCGGCCTCCACGATCTCGGCGCGTCGGTCGGCCACGTCCACCTCCCTGGTTGGTTGTCCTACCAAGCAGGAGTGAACCGCGGTCCGCGCGACGGGGTCAAGGACCCGCGGGCCTCAGTCGGCGGGACGGCCGAGCAGCGGGCGCACCAGGGCGCGGATGGCGGGGGAGGGCGCCAGGCCCAGCTCGGCGCGCAGGAGCGTCCGGAAGCTCTCGTACTGGGTCAGGGCCTCGGCGCTGTTGCCCTCGGCGAGGTGCACCTCGACGACGCGGCGGTGGGCGCTCTCGCGCAGCGGCTCCTGGGCCACCGCCTCGAGCCCGGCGCGCAGCGCGTCGGCGTAGCGCCCGCGGGCGCAGGCCCGGGCGCACCGGTCCTCGAGCGCATGCAGCCACAGCTGACGGTGGCGCTCCCGCTCGACGAGCACCCACGCGTCGCACCAGCCCGGCAGGAGCTCGCCGCGGGGCATCGGCGGGTCGGCGTCGGTCCGCGCGGCGTCGCCGTCGGTGTCCCCGTCCCCGTCCCCGTCCCCGTCCCCGTCCCCGTCCCCGTCCCCGTCCCCGTCGAGGGCGTAGAGGTCGACGCCGGCGTCGCGGTGCAGCGCGACCGTCGTCGCGTCGGCCTCGACCAGGGCCCCGCGGTGCGCGGCCGGGACCTTCCACAGGGTGGAGCGCAGGCGGGTCAGCGCCTGGCGGTCGGTGACCTCGGGCCACAGGGTCCCGGCGAGCTGGTGGCGACGGACCGGGCGCCGCGCGAGCGCCAGGAACGCGAGGACCCGCTCGGCCGTCGGCGTCAACCGGACGTCCTCGTCACCGACGCGACACGCGAAGCGGCCCACGAGGAAGAGCTGTGCCGCCGAAGCGGACGCCGTCAGGTCGGTCATCGCCGCCGTTCCCGCCGGGACCGCGACGGGCGCGGCCGGGCTTGAGGTACAGGAGGACGGTCCGCACGGGGACCGGTCCGGAGCGGCGCGCCTGTCGGTTTCAACGCGCGGATCCGCCGGTGCGAGCGGCGGACGTGGCAGGGGTGCCCACCGGGGACGCGATCGAGACGCGACGGGGACGACAGCGCGACGCCGGGGGGATGGCAGTGGTGACGGCGGGGTGACGGCAGGGGTGACGGCAGGGGTGACGGCGGGGGTGACGGCGGGGGTGACGGCGGGGGTGACGGCGGCGGGGACGGCGCGGGGACGGCCCCCTCGCACGCTGGGCGGACCCGGTCCTCGAGCCGGATGTCGAGCCGACGTCGTCCCCCGCCGTCGAACCCCCGAGAGGACACCGTGTTCTTCCACGTGCAGCGCCTGATCAACGAGATCGTCCCGGACGAGCCGGACCCGGCGGCCGCGAACGCCCTGCAGGAGGGCCTGGGCGGTCAGTTCGGCGAGATGCGCACGATGATGCAGTACCTGTTCCAGAGCTTCAATTTCCGCGGCCCGACGGGCAAGCCGTTCCGCGACCTGCTCTACGGCATCGGGACCGAGGAGATCGGCCACGTCGAGCTCATCGCGACGACGATCTCGCGTCTGGTCGACGGCTCGCCGCGCTACCAGGGCAACCCGACGCACCTCGACGAGCCCGCCGAGGGCGGCGCGACGCCGCTGTCGGTGGCCCTGTCCGGCGGCAACATCCACCACTGGCTCGTCGGCGCCCAGGGCGCGCTGCCGGTGGACGCGCAGGGTGACCCGTGGACCGGCAAGTACGTCTACGACAGCGGCAACCTCCCGCTGAACCTGCTCTACAACCTCATGCTCGAGTCGACCGGCCGCCTGCAGAAGTGCCGGCTCTACGAGATGACCGACAACAAGACCGCGCGCTCGACGATCGCGTACCTGATCGTGCGCGACCAGGCGCACGAGAACGCCTACGCGAAGGCGCTGGAGAAGGTCGGCGTCGAGTGGAACAAGCTGCTGCCGATCCCGAAGACGAACGCCGAGCGCTTCCCCGAGGTGGCGACGCTGCTCGAGCAGGGGCTGCAGAGCAAGCAGTACACGTTCAACATCGATCAGCAGAACGAGGCGGCGAAGGTCTACAACGGCCCGTCGCCGTCGAAGGACGGCACCGACCTCACCACGGAGCAGGCACCCGAGGGCGCGCCGATGGAGATCGCGGTCGAGCGTCCCGAGGAGTTCGGCCCCGGCCTCGACGCCGACCTCATGGAGCTCGTCCAGGCCACCGCGGAGATGGAGAACGCCACCCCGCCCGGGCAGTACGGCCCGACCGGCTGACGCCGGCGCCGCACCCGTCGCCGGGCCGGCCGACCTCCTGGTCCGGCCGGCCCGGCGGCCCGCGTCCCTCCCGCGTCCCTCCTCCGCCCCGACCGGAGAGTCGATGACCGTCGCCCCACCCTCCGCGTTCGACACCGGGCCCCCGGCGTCGCGTCACCGACGCCCCGGGCGCGTCCGCCGTCTGCTCCCCCTGCTCGGCCCGGCCGTCGTCGCGGCCACCGCGTACGTCGACCCGGGCAACGTCGCGACCAACAGGGTGTTCTTCCGCCCGGACGTGGCGGCGCCCGAGGACCCCGAGGGGGTGATCACGTCCGGCTTCCTGCGCCGCCGGGTCCCGCTCCGGGTGCGCCGTGGCGTCACCCTCGCCCCCGCGCTCCTGCTGGCGGCCGTCGTCACCGGCGTCGACGGCGACCTCGTCGTCGCGGTGCTCTCGTGACGGGCGGGCCCCCGGGCGCGGTGCTGCTCCTGTCCGCGTGGGTCGACGACGGGGCGCTGCGCGTGCGGCTGACCGCGTCCGACGACCTCGCCGGCCCGACCCGCCCGGTCGGTGTCGCGGGCGACGTGGACGGGGCGTGCGAGCTCGTGCGGTGCTGGCTGCAGGGCGTCGCGGAGTCCGCCGGCGCCGCCCCGGACGTCCCGTGAGACGAGGACCACACGCCTGTCGTCCGGCGCCGGAACCCCAGGACGGGGCCGGTCGGTGACCGGTCGTGACGGTCCGGCACCCCGGGTGATGGCCGATGCCGCTTCGGGCCCCGGGCAGGATGGGTAGGGATCCGTCATGAGCGGTACGCCGGAGGAGGCGACGATGGACACCGGGACGAGCACGACGAAGGGAACGACCGAGGACATGGCCCAGGACACGGCCGAGCAGGCCGCGCAGACGGGGGACCTGCCCGAGGGGATGACCACCGTGCCCGAGCTCGTGGGCCTGCCGGCCGCCGATGCGCACGACCGCGCCCTGGACGCCGGGGTGCTCGCCGTCGGCCGCAACGCGGTCCACACCGGCGCCGGCCGCGGGCACGTGGAGGACCAGGAGCCCGCCGCCGGCGAGCAGCGCGAGCGCGGCGCCGAGGTCGGCATCTGGATCCAGGGCGGCGCGGCCCGCACGGCCACCGGGCCCGACCCCGACGACGGCCAGGACGGCTCCGGCGGCGGGGGCGGCGTGCGCCCCGAGCCGAGCCCGGTCGGCCCCGCAGGCGGCGGCACCGGCTGATCGCCCTCCGGGCGCCCGCAGGTCCTCGGCTACGGTGCGGATCCGCTGGGCGACGACCGGAGGACCGCCGGTGTCGCCCGAGGTCCGAGTCCGGAGGCGCCCGTGCACGCCGACGAGGTACTGGCCGGGGTCGCCCCGCTGGTCGAGGCCGGCGAGGTGCCCGGTGCGATCGTCGGGGTCCGGCACCGCGGCGTCACCACCCTCGCGACGACCGGCATGACCACGCCCGGCGGGGACCTCGCGCTGGGGCCCGACGCCGTGGTCCGGCTCAGCTCGAACACCAAGCCCCTGGTCGCCGCCCTGGCGCTCTGCCTCGTGGCCGACGGTCTGCTCGCCCTCGACGAGCCGATCGACCGCCTGGTGCCCGAGCTCGCCGACCGGCGGGTGCTCGTGCGGCTGGACGGCCCTGCCGTCGACCCGGAGACCGTGCCCGCCGCGCGCCCGATCACCGTCGAGGACCTGCTCACGATGCGGATGGGCTTCGGCTACGTCGTCGACGAGGGCCCGTGCCCGACGTTCGACCGCGCGGTCGCGCTCGGTCTCGGGTTCGGGCCGCCCGACCCGCACGGCCTGCCCGGCCCCGACGAGTGGCTCGCGCGCTGCGCGCAGCTCCCGCTCCTCGACCAGCCCGGTGCCGCGTGGCGCTACGAGCTCTCGTTCGCCGTGCTCGGCGCGGTGCTCGCGCGCGCCGCGGGCTGCGGGCTCGGGGAGGTGCTGACCGCCCGCATCCTCGGCCCGCTCGGCATGGACGCCACCGGCTTCGTCGCCGACCCGGGGCGGCTCGTCCCCGCGTTCGTGCGCGGCGAGGACGGCCTGGACCTGTTCGACGGCGTCGCCGACAGCCGCTGGCTCGCCCCGCCGGCGTTCCCCGACGCCCGCGGCGGTCTGGCCGGCACCGCCGAGGACCTGCTGCGCTTCGCCGGGATGCTCCTCGACGGCGGCGGCGGGCTGCTCGACCCCGCGGCCGTCACCGCGATGACCACCGACCGGCTCACCCCCGCGCAGCGCGCCGCGCCCGGGGCGGCGCCGTTCCTCGACGGCGGCGGGTGGGGCCTCGGCGTCGGCGTCGGCGCGACCGCGGTCGGACCCCGCTACGGCTGGGCGGGCGGGCTGGGGACGCTCTGGTACTCGTGGCCGGCGCACGACCTCGCCGCCGTGCTCGTCACCCAGGTGCTCCCGCCGACGGGGTCGGTCTTCGGGGCCTTCACGCGCACCGTCGAGGACGCGCTCGCGGGCTGAGCAGCCGGGTCAGTGCGCCAGCGCGGGGACCGGGTTGCGCCACGGCACCGGGTCGGGACGCGCCGGGCGCCAGCCCCAGGGGCCGCTGCCCCGGCGCGTCGCGCGCTTCGGGCCGTCGCCGCCGTCGCGCGGGACGGGGGAGGGGCGCCGCGGGGCGACGGGCTGGGCCGGCTGGGCGGGCGCCTCCGGGACGACGGGGTCCAGCTCGGTGACGGGGTCGAGCGGCACGGGGGCCTCCGGGAGGGGCTCGGGGTCGGGCTCCGCGGCGGGCGCGGGCTCCTCCTCCAGCAGCGGTGCGGGCGCCGGCTCGGGGACCGGTGGCGCGGTCGGTGGCGCGGCCGGTGGCGCGACGTGCTCGCGCCACGCGGTGCCGGGGCGTGGGAAGGGGGCGTAGGTGGTGCCGGGCACCGGGCGGCCCGGCACGCTGCGCAGGGCGCTGGCGTCCTGGAGGGCGGGCCCGTCCGACGCGGCCGGGGCGGTGGCCCGCAGCGGCACCGTGCGGCGGACCTCGCGCCGACCGCCGGGCACCATCCCGGGATCCGAACGGCTGCTCAGCCGCCGCCGGGTCTCGGCGGGCGACGGCGCGGCCATGCCGTCCCACGTCGCCGTGGTGAGGAAGACCAGCCCGTTGGCCAGCCCGAGGACCAGCAGCCCGAGGCCGAGCATCCCGCCGGGCCCGAGGAGGTCGTCGGGCGAGGTGGGCCGCTGCAGCGCTCCGCCGTAGGGCAGCGGCAGGACCGGGGTCGGCTCCGCCTCGCCCGGGAGGAGGAGCTCGCCGACCGTGCGCCGCGGGTCCGGCTCGGCGACCGAGGTCTCGAACAGGACCAGGAGGACGCCGGCGAACAGCCCCGTGACGACCACGGACACGAGCGCGCGAGCCGCACGCCGCACGCTTCGGGCAGCGCCCGGCGACGTGTCGAGCGGCGCGGCGTACGACATCGGTTCCCCCCGGAGACGACCCTGTTGATCGTGGTCTACCCCCTCCGGGGCCGCTCGCGAATCCCCCGAGTGTCGGTAATCCCCGAAGGTGTCCGGCGTGTCGCCTGGACGTGGCCGCGTCACGGGCCCGATCAGGCGAGCGCCGACGAGCTCCGCGGGCTGCGCGGGCTGCGCGGGCTGCGCGGGCTGCGCGGGCTGCGCACGGTCACACCGGCGGGCCCAGCAGGTCGCGGCACGGATCCAGCCCCGCGACGTCCGGCACCCAGCCCGGCCGCTGCCAGTCGTCGGGGGTGAGGCGGCTGCGCAGCAGCAGCGCCGGGCGCCCCCGGCGGACGTGGCGCTCGATGCCGTCGGGGGTGTAGCCGAGCCGCTCGGAGACCCGCCGCGAGGCGGTGTTGTCGGCGAACGCGCTGGTGCGGGCCGCGCGGGCGCCGAGGTGGTCGACGGCGAGGGCGATGACCGCGTGGCGCATCTCGGTGCCGAGCCCGCGACCCTGCGCCGAGCGGGTCAGCCACGACCCGCTGCTCACCTCGCCGAGCACGGCGAAGTCGGTCGCGGACAGCGTCTGCAACCCGAGCACGCGGCCGCCCTCGCGGACCAGGAAGTTCACCGTCCACCGCGTCGGCCCGAGCTCGGCGCGGCAGCCCCAGGCGTACTGCATGACCCCGCGCGCGAAGCCCGGGTCGCCGGCGCCGTCGGTCCACGGCTCGAGGAAGGGCATCTCCTCGACGGGGTGGACGCCCTCGAGCGCGCGGTCGGCCAGCGCCGCGAGGCCGACGTCGTCGTCGGGGCGCAGCTCCAGGCGCGGGGTGCGCAGCACCAGACCGGCGAGCGGCCAGTGCCGCAGCGGGTCGGCGGGATCGGGGACCACCACACCCATCCTGGTCCCCCTCCCGGCGGACGGTGGTGCCGAGTGGATCGACAAGGGTGCCCGGATCTGGCATCAAGGACCCCCGTGGGTGACGCGAGCTGGCCCGGCGAGGTCGTCCACGACGCCCTCGGTCTCGTGCTCGGTCCCGACGAGGAGGCGGTGCCGGTGCGCGAGGTCGTCGGCCTGGCGCTGCGCCGCAACCCGCGCCGGGCGCACCTCCCCGTCGCCCGCCTGCTCGGCAAGCACCTCCCGGTGGCGCCGGCGCGCGTCCGGGCGGCGGCCGAGGCGCTCGCGCGCCGCGTGCCCACCGGCCGCGGGGTCGCGCCGGTCGTCGTCGGCTTCGCCGAGAACGCCACGGCGCTCGCCCACCTCGTCGCGGACACCCTCGACGCCGAGCACGTCGTGCACACCACCCGCCGGGTCGTCGCCGGCGCCTCGGTCCTCGCCGCGTTCGACGAGGCGCACAGCCACGCCCCGCGCCACGTGCTGGCGCCCGACGACCCGGGCGGCTGGACACCGGACCGCCCGCTGGTCCTCGTCGACGACGAGCTCTCCACCGGCCGGACCGTCGCGGCCACCGTGCGCCGGCTGCACCGCCGCCTGCCACGCTGCCACTACGTCGTCGCGACCCTGGCCGACCTGCGGGGAGCCGGCGACGACGCGATCCCGCGCGTCGCCCGCGAGCTCGGGGTCCGCGTGGACGTCGTCGCCGTCGCCCGCGCCGCCCTGACCGTCCCCGACGACGTCCTCGACCGCGCCGCCCGCGTCCTCGCGAGCGAAGCGGACACGACCGCGCGGCCGACGTCCGGGGCCGGCGCCGTCCCCGTCCCCCTGCCCCTCGGCGGCGCCGCCGAGGGCGCCCGGCACGGGCTCGACCGCGCCGGGCGGGCCGCGCTGGACGCCGCGGTGCCGGGCGCCGCGGCCACGCTCGCCGACGCCCTCGGGCCCCGCCCCGGGCGCGTGCTCGTCCTCGGCTGCGAGGAGCTGCACTACCTGCCGGTCCGCCTCGCCGAGGCCCTCGCCGGGCGCGGGCTCCCCGTCGAGATCGGGGCGACGAGCCGCTCGCCGCTGGTCGCGCGCGACGTGCCGGGCTACCCCGTGCGGTCCGCGCTCGCCTACGCGGCGCACGACCACGCCCTGGGCCACGCGCCGGAGCGCTACGTCTACGGCGTCGGGGACGGGCACTACGACACCGTCGTCGTGGTCGTCGACGCCGCGGCACGGACCCCGGCCCTGCACGGGCCCGACGGCCTGCTCGCGCGCCTCGGCGCGGTCGCCGGGCGCGTCGTCGAGGCGGTGGTGCCCTGCCGCCCACCACGCCCGGCGGCCGGCCCGGTCGTCGCGACGCGCCGCGGACCCCGGTTCGGGACGTTCGCCCCCGACGAGGTGGGCTGGCTGCTCAGCGACCTCGCGGGCCACGCGCTGGAGACGCCGACGGCCGCGCGGGAGGCCGCGATCGCCGCCGGGACGTCCTACGCCGCGACGCTGCCCGTCGAGCGGGCGCCGAGCCCGCGGTACGCGCGGGTGGTGGCCCGCGCGCTCGAGCGCTCGGCCGAGCCGGTGGCCGCCGCGGTGGGGGTGCTCGCCGACCGGGTGCTCGCCCGCCGCGGGCCGGGCGCCGTGCTGGTCTCGCTCGCGCGGGCGGGCACGCCGGTGGGGGTGCTGGTGCGGCGGTGGGCGGCGCGGGTGCGGGGGATCGCGCTGCCGCACTACGCGATGAGCGTTGTCCGCGGCCGGGGCCTCGACCGCGCCGCGCTGCACGCCCTCGTCGCCGCCCACGACCCCGCCGCGCTCGTCCTCGTGGACGGGTGGACGGGCGCGGGCGGCATCCTCGACGAGATCCGCGCCGACCTCGCCCGCTACGCCGGCGAGACCGGCGCCCTGGTCGACCCGACCGTCGCCGTGCTCGCCGACCCCGCCCACCGCACCCCGCTCCACGGCACCCGCGACGACCTCCTCGTGCCGCAGGCCTGCCTCAACGCGACCGTCTCCGGGCTGGTGTCCCGCACCGTGGCCCGCGCCGACCTGCTCGGCCCCGGCGCCTACGACGGCGCCCGCTTCTACGCGGGGCTCGCCGCCGGCGACCGGACCGCCGCGTTCCTCGACGTCGTCAGCGACCGGTTCGCCGAGGTCGCGCCGCCCGGACCGCCCGCGTCCGCCCCCGACGGGCGCGGGCCGCGCTACCTCGCCGCGCTGGCCGCCGAACGGGCCGACCTGGGCGGGGGCGACCGGCGCCTGCGCGGCGGCGTCGGCGAGACCCTGCCGGCGCTGCTGCGCCGCGACCCCGCGGCCGTGCTGCTCGCGCGCGACGCCGGGCCGGACCTCGATCCCGTGCGCCACCTGTGTACCGAGCGGGGCGTGCCCACCGGCCCGCTCCCGCCCCGCGCGGGCGGGATCGCCTCGCCCTACCGCTGCGTCGGCGTGCTCCGCGCGCGATGATCGTCGCGGCCACGGACCTCGACCGGACGCTCGTGCACTCCGCGCGGGCAGCGGGCCCCGTCGTCCCCGGGTCCGTCGTGTGTCTCGAGCGCCGCGGCGACGTGGTGACCGCGATGCTGACCCCGCGCGCGGCCGCCGACCTCGTGGCCCTCGACCGGCGTGCGTGCTGGGTGCCGGCCACCACCCGCACGGTCGCGGAGTACCGCCGCCTCGACCTGGCCCGCGGGCTCGGCGTCGCGCCGCGCTTCGCGGTCTGCGCCAACGGCGGCGTGCTGCTGGTGGACGGGGAGCCCGATCCCGCCTGGGCGGCCGAGGTCCGGCGGCGCGTGGCGACCGCGGCACCCCTCGCCGAGGTCGCCCGGCGCCTCGGGGCAGTGCGGGACGCGGACGGGTGCTTCCTGGTGGCGCGGTCGGCCGACGTGGAGCTCGACGGGCTCGCGGCGTGGTGCGCGGCGCGCGGCTGGCGGGTCGACGTCGACCGCGAGAAGGTCCACGTCCTGCCGGTCGCGGTGACCAAGAGCGCGGCGGTCGCCGAGGTCCGGCGCCGCACCGGCGCGGCGCGGCTCCTGGCCGCCGGCGACTCCCCGCTCGACGCCGACCTGCTCGCCGCCGCCGACGCGGGCGTCCAGCCGGTCGACGGGCGCCTCCACGCGTCGGGCTGGCGCGCCGGGCACGTGGCGGTGACCGCGGGGACGGGGCTCGCGGCGGGGGAGGAGATCGCCGCCTGGCTCCGGGGGCGGGTCACGTGAGGTGCGTGTGCGGGCGCTCCCGGCGCACGCCGTCGACCACCACGTCGACGCGCTCGTCGTAGAACGCGATCAGCCCGGCGATGCGGGCCACCGCGGGGGCGGGGTGGTCGTAGGACCACGCGAGGTCGTCGTGACGCCCGGCCGGCGTGCGCACCGTCCAGTAGCGGCTGGTCACGCCCTTGTACGGGCAGGCGGTGCGGGTGTCGGAGGGCTCGAGCCGGGCGGGGTCGACGGCCGTCGGGTCGAGGTAGGCGCGGGTCGGCAGGCCGGTCTCGAAGAGCAGCACCGGGGCGTCGGACTCGGCGAGCACGACCCCGTCGAGCTCGACCCGCACCCGGCGCCGCGAGCGCAGCGCGTCGACGCGGACGTAGGGGCTGCGCGGGTGGACGTGGACCTCCTCGTCCTCCTCGAACCAGGCGTCGAACGCGCTCCAGGTGAGCGCGAGGTACCCGTCGTCGCGCCGCCGGTGCCCGGGGTCGGCGGCCAGGGCGGCGGGGTCGACGTCGCCCGCCGGGACCAGCCAGCGCGGGTACCAGGGGTGCTCCCACAGGTAGCGGGCGTCGGTGGTGTCGACGACGACCCGCCCGCCGAGCCGGGCGCGCACCCGGCGCGGGCACGGCGCGACGTGGCCGACGGGGACGGCGGGGCCGGGGATGCCGCTCATGGGCGCACGTCGATCGTCGTGGCCGGGAAGCGGGCCTCGACGGTGCTCCCCGGCGGGAGCCCGATCGCGCGGGTGAGCCCGCCGGTGATCACCAGGTCGCCCGTGCGCAGGGTCTCGCCGCGGCGGGCCAGCTCGCCGCGCAGCCAGTCCAGGGCACGGTGCGGGTGGCCCATCGCGGCGTCGCCGGAGCCGGTGGCCGCGGGCACGCCGTCGCGCCGGAGCTCCACGGTGAGGGCGGCGAGGTCCCCGTCGAGCTCCTCGCCGACGACGACCCCGGCGGCCGAGGACCCGTCGGCGGTGTTGGCCGCGAGCGTGAAGCGGTAGTCGCGCCAGACGGAGTCGACGACCTCGAGGACCGCCCGCGCCCCGGTGGGCCTGCCGTCGGCGTCGACCACGATCCCGATCTCGGGCTCCACGCGCGGCTGGACGAGCGAGGCCGGCACCACGCCGCCCGGCGGGACGACCATCGTGTCGAGCAGCGGGCCGAGGTTGGGGGACTCGACGCCCATCTGCGCGCGCATCACCGCCGACGTGTAGCCGAGCTTCCACCCGATCCGCCGCGCCCCGCGGGCCTCGCGCCGGGCCGTCAGCGCCCGCTGCACGGCGTAGGCGGTGTCCACGTCGAGGTCGTCGGGCGCGTCGAGAAGCCGGCCCGCGCGGTGCGCGTCGTCGATCCACGCCGCCCGGGCCTCGACGTCCGCCGGCCTCACGCGGCGCTCGCCGGGTCGGGCGGCGGCGGTCCGGGGACGGTGGCGGGGATCCGGCGGGGTGCGGCCACGGTCGCCGACGCTAGGCGCGCCCGTCCGGTTCCGCAGGGCTGGGCACGTTGAGCGCGACGAGCGCGGCGGGCCCCTGCGGTGCCGGGCGGACGACCGTGCGCGCGGCGCCCTCGAGGCGGGGGAAGACCGCGCGGTAGTGGTCGAGCGGGATGCCGAGCAGCTGGCACAGCAGCAGCCGCAGCAGGGTCTGGTGCGCGACGACCAGGACGCGGCCGTCGGGGTGGGCCGCCCGCACCTCGTCGACCACCGGCAGCGCCCGCTCGACGGCGTCGGGTCCCGTCTCGCCGCCGGGCAGCGGCGAGCTCGCCGGCTTGGCGAGGAACGCCGCGAGCGCGTCCGGGAACAGCGTCTCCATCTCCTCGCGGGTGTGGCCGTCGCCCTCCCCGAAGTCGACCTCGACGAGCCGGGGGTCGGTGTGCAGCGGCAGCCCGGCGGCCCGGGCCGCGGGCGTGGCGGTGTGGACGGCGCGCTGCAGCGGCGAGGTGACGACGGCGTCGAGGCCGGCGCCGGCGGCCCAGCGGGCGAGTGCCTCGGCCTGCCGGTACCCGCCCGGGGCGAGCTCGACGTCGGAGCGCCCGGCGTAGCGGTTCTCGGCGTGCCAGCGCGTCTCGCCGTGGCGCGCCAGGACGAGCTCGGTCACGGTGCCCACCATCCCCGATCGACGAGCGCGTTGCGGAAGCGGGCGTACCGCCGCTCGAGCGCCTCGTCCGGGCGGGGGGCGATCTCCTCGGCGGCGTGCACCATGGCGGCCGCCGCGGCGACCAGGTCGGGCTCGCCGCCCCCGGCGTCCACCCCGGCGCGGGCGAGCAGGGCGGCGCCGAGGGCGGGGTGGTCGTGGCGCGGGCGCCGCAGGGCGACCCCGAGGACGTCGGCCCGCCGCTGGTTCCACCACGGGTTGCGGGTGGCGCCGCCGGTGATCGTGCGCGGGCCGGACACGTCGGCTCCCAGCCCGGCGACGTGCTCGAAGCACAGGCGCTCGACGAACGCGATGCCCTCGGCCAGCGCGGCGAAGGCGGCCCGCTCGCCGCGGGCGGCGACCAGCTCGCCCAGCGGGCGGGCGTGGTCGCCGTCCAGCCAGAACCCCTCGGCCTCGGGCACGGCGAACGGGAAGCGCTCGCCCCGCCCGGACAGGGGGTAGACGACCGGGAGGTCGTCGGGCGGGTCGTCCTGCAGCGAGGCGGTGAGGTCGTCGAAGTGCTCCGGGTCGACGAGCTCGCCGAGCACCCCGGCCCCGGTGCTGGACGCGCCGCCCGGCAGCCACCACCCTGCCTGCGGGCCGCGGTGGCAGTAGACGGCGCCGCTCGGGTCACGCAGGAGCACCTCGCTGACGCCCTTGAGCACCAGGGTCGTGCCGACCACGGCGTTCCACGCGCCGGGCTCCACCGCGCCCGCCCCGAACTGGGCGGCGCACCCGTCGGTCGTGCCCGCGACGACCGGCGTCCCGGTGCACAGCCCGGTCTCCACCGCCGCGCGCGGGCCGAGACCGCCGAGCGGGGTGCCCGGCGCGACCACCGGGGGCAGCCGGTCGGGGTGCAGCCCCAGCTCCGCGAGGACCTCGGTGGGCCAGCGTCCGTCGACGACGTCATAGCCGGTCTTCAGCGCGTTGGCGGCGTCGGTGGGGACCGCCCGCCCGACGAGCGCCCCGGTGACGACGTCGACCTGGTGGCGCAGGTGGCCCCCGGGGTGCTCGGCGAGCAGCGCCAGGGCCGTCGGCAGGGCCCAAGTCGCGCCGATGCGGTGGCCGAGCCGCTCCCAGGTCGCCGCCCCGGCCTCCTGGGCGCGCTCGGCGTGGGCGGCGCCCCGGTCGTCGTCGTACATCACGCCGGGGCCGAGGAACGCGGCCTCCGGACCGGGTCCGTCGGTGAGCACCACGGTGCCCGAGGTCGCGTCCACGGAGAGCCCGGCGACGGTCCGGGGGTCGACGCCGGAGGCGATCTCGGCGACGACCCCGAGCGACGCCTCGACCCAGGACCGCGGGTCCTGCTCGTGGCGCACGCCGCGACCGTGGCCCCGGGTGCTGCGCAGCGCACGCTCGGCGGAGGCCCGGACGGTGCCGGTGTCGTCGGCGGCCAGGCCGCGGACCCCCGAGGTGCCGAGGTCGACCCCGATCCAGAGACGGTGGCGCACCCTCGTCACGCTGCCCGTGCCGCGCCCGCCGGTCGAGAGGCGTCCGCCGCGCGCCGCACCTCGCCGGGGTCGATGTCGGAGCGGATGGTCAGCGCGAGCCCGGCGACCAGCAGGTACATCACGCAGTAGGCGATCGCGACCCCGCCGCCCCCGAACAGCGGGAACAGGGCGGTGACGGTCAGCGGGCCGAGCAGCGCGGCGCCGCCGGCGCCGGTGTTGAGGATCGCCAGCGCGGCGCCCTTGTCCTTCGGCGCGACCATCGAGGGCATGAGCGCCGACAGCGGCACGAAGCCCGCGAGGACGACGCCGTAGACCGCGCCCAGGATCGCCGTCACCAGCAGGCTCCCGGCCGCGACGCTGCCGAAGTACCAGAGCGGCGTGGCCACGGCGCAGCCGAGGCAGCCGAAGACGGTGACGGTCCGCCGCCAGCCGAAGTGGTCGCCGAAGACGCCGAAGAACAGGTTGGCGCCGATGTTCGCGGCGTAGGCGACGGTCTGGACGATCGCGACCTGCTCGGTGGTGAGGAAGCCGCCGCCGGGTGCCGCCGGCCCGAACGTGAACGGGAACATCGCGAAGAAGCCGTACTGCGGCGCGGTGTTGACCAGGCGCACGAAGAAGCCGGAGATCGTGCGCTTGTCGCGCCAGAGGATGTCGATGCCTTCGAGCAGGCGCTTGGGGCTTCGCGGGTTCGCGACGGTCTCGTCGGCGATGGGCGCGAGTCCCGACGGGTGGGTGACCGCGAAGCAGCCGATCACCGAGCCGATCGTCACGAGGACGAGGGAGAGCACGAGCGTGCCGTAGGGGCTCATCCCCAGCGGCCCGACGGCGATCGCCGCGACGGCCGCGCCGAGGGTGGGCAGCCCGCCGGTGAACGCGAACCAGAACCAGCCGGCCGCCGACCCGCGCATCCGCGGGGCCGCGAGGGTCTGGATCCAGACGAGGAACGCGAACGCGAACAGCGGGTAGGCGAGGCCGCGGATCGCGTAGATCGTCGCGATCAGCCCGAGGCTCTGGGAGGGGAGCGCGACGGCCAGGAAGAGGATCTCGAAGACGATCCAGATGGCGGCCCCGAGCCACATGACCCGCCGCGGTCCCCAGATCGCCGAGAGCGTCCCCGAGAACCAGGACGCGATCAGCACGGCCACCCCGTAGAGCGTGACCGTGTAGAAGGACGCCTGGGCGCCGGAGAGCCCGCCGCCGTCGGGCTGCTGGAGGTAGTCGGTCAGGTAGCTGACCTCGACACCGTCGCCGATCATGAAGATCAGGACGCCGACGAAGCCCCAGCGCAGCGGGTGGGGGATGCCCCACCGCTCGACACCGGTCGGCCGGTCCCTGGTCGTCGCGTCGTCGCTCGTCGCGTCCATTGGTCCTCCCACGGGCTGTGTGGCCGACCACATGTAACAGAATCGATGTTAACTTCACAAGGTTCGTGAGAGTCAGCCGCCGGGAGCAGGGGCGACGGTCACCGCCGTGTGCTCGCGCATCTCGGAGAGCACGGCCGGGTCCGTGCCCGCGTCCACGACGACGGCGTCGAAGGCGTCCACCGGGCGGAGCCGGTGCAGCGCCCG
This sequence comes from Actinomycetospora lutea, assembly GCF_028737205.1. Lineage (GTDB taxonomy): Bacteria > Actinomycetota > Actinomycetes > Mycobacteriales > Pseudonocardiaceae > Actinomycetospora > Actinomycetospora lutea. Next base: position 99,632 of record NZ_JAQZAL010000001.1, read on the forward strand.
CCGGGGGCTCTTGCTCGAGTCCATGAGCAGCACCGACCGGGCCGCCGCGTCGAGCATCGCCCGCTTGACCACGACGACCTCCTGCTCCTGGTGGTAGGTCATCGAGCCCGTCATCGACGACGTCGAGACCACCGCGAGGTCCACCGCCATCGCCGCGATCGACTCGGTGCAGGCGATGCCGTTGAACGAGTCGTGGGTGCGCGAGTAGTCGCCGCCGAGCGCGATGAGGCGCACCTCGGGCAGCCCCTTGAGCACGTCGACCGCCGGCAGGTAGTTCGTGACGACGGTCAGCGGTCCCACGTCGTCGAGCAGGTGGGCCAGCGCGAGTGCGCTGGTCGAGTCGTCGAGCATGATCGACGATCCGGGCTCCACGAAGTCCAGGGCGGCCCGGGCGATCGCCTCCTTCTCCGCGCGGCGCACCGAGCGGCGGTAGTCGGAGTGCGACTCGAACACCGACGTCGGCTGCGCCGACACCCCGCCCCGGTACTTGCGCACGAGGCCCCGGCGGGCGAGCTCGTCGACGTCGCGGTGGACGGTCATGAGGCTGACCCCGGTGAGCTCGACCAGCTCGGCGGAGCTCGCCGACCCCTGGGCGAGGACGTGCTCGACGATGCGCTGCTGCCGCGTGGACCGCGACCGTCCGCCCATACGACGCTCCTGCTCGCTCACGCCCCCAGCATCCCGCCGGGCGGGACGTGCCGGGGGCGACGCGCCCGGCGGATCGCCTCGGCCGGGAGATGATCAGCTGTGAGGCCCTTCACTCGATCACATCTCGAATGTTAACTTCCCACGGCCGATGGGAGGAGATGGCTGATGGACGCCGATGCGGCACCCCCGCCCTCACCCGCGCGGTCGCGGGCGGTCGTGTTCGACCTGGACGGCGTGCTGCTCGAGAGCGAGCACCTCTGGGAGGAGATGTGGGTCCGGTACGCCGAGCGGTTCTCGGCGAGCTGGACGCCGGAGGACACCACCCACGTGCAGGGCATGAGCGCACCCGAGTGGTCGGCGTACCTCGCCGAGCGCGCCGGCGGCGGCGAGAGCGCGGAGGCCTGCGAGCGGGCCGTCGTCGACGACATGGTCGCCGCGCTCGAGGCCGGCCGGATGGAGCCCTACGAGGGCGCCGTCGCCATGGTCCGCGACGCCGCGGACCGGGCGCCGGTGGCGCTCGCGACGTCGGCGCCGCGTCGTCTCGTCGACGCCGTCCTCGACCGCCACGGCCTGACGTCCTCGTTCACCGCGACGGTGTCGAGCGCCGAGGTCGCCCGCGGCAAGCCGAGCCCCGACGTCTACCGGGAGGCCGCCTCCCGGCTCGGGGTCGACCCGGCGCACTGCGTCGGGGTCGAGGACTCCAGCAACGGCCTGCGGGCCGCGCACGCCGCGGGACTGACCGTCGTCGCGCTGCCCAACCCCACCTACCCGCCGAAGAGCGACGCCCTCGCGCTGGCCACCACGGTCGTCGACGGCGTCGCGGGCGCGCGGGCCGCGGTCCTGGCGCTGCTCGACGGCGAGCCCGACGACCGGGTCGACGGCCACGACTCCCCGTCGCGCGCCTCCGCCACGGCCCCGGGAGCCACCCGATGACCACGATCCCCACCTCCCGCCCGGGCGAGCCGAGGACGCTCTGCGACCCGGCGACGTTCAAGACCCGCTGGGTGGACGGCCTCGTCGCCGCGTACGGGCGCACGGTCCGTCGCGCCCCCGACGCCCACGGCGTCATCGCCCGCCACGCCCCGACCGCGGGCAAGGTCGCGGTCGTCATCGGCGGCGGCTGCGGCCACTACCCGGCCTTCGCGGGCCTGGTCGGTCCCGGGTTCGCCGACGCCGCCGTCGTGGGCGACGTGTTCACGAGCCCCAGCGCCGAGCAGGTCTACCGCACCGCCGCGGCCGTCGACGGCGGTGCCGGCGTGCTGTTCAGCTACGGCAACTACGCCGGCGACGTCATGCACTTCGGGCTCGCCGCGAGCCGGCTGGCCGCCGAGGGCATCGACTCGCGCACCGTCATCGTCACCGACGACGTCGCGAGCGCCACCCGGGTGGCCGACCGGCGCGGGGTGGCGGGCGACTTCGTGGTGTTCAAGGTCGCCGGCGCGGCCGCCGACCGGGGCGACGACCTGGCGACCGTGGCCGAGCTCGCCGAGCACGCCAACGCGCGCACCCGCACCTTCGGCGTCGCCTTCGACGGCTGCACGCTGCCCGGCCAGACCGAGCCGCTGTTCACCGTCGACCGCGGCGCGGTGGAGCTGGGCCTGGGCATCCACGGCGAGCCCGGGATGCGCAGCGCGGAGGCGATGGACGCCCACGAGCTCGCCGACGTGCTCGTCGACCAGCTGCTGCCCGAGCTGCCCGACGGCGGCGACGGGCGGGTCGCGGTGATCCTCAACGGCCTGGGCTCGACCGCCTACGAGGACCTCTTCGTCACCTACTCCCGCGTGCACGCGCGCCTGCTCGACGCGGGTCTGCAGCCGCACCGGCCCGAGGTGGGCGAGCTCGTGACGTCGATGGACATGGCCGGGCTCTCGCTGACCCTCGTGCCGCTCGACGACCCGCTGGCCGAGCTCTACGACGCCCCGTGCGAGACGCCGGCGTTCCGGCTGTCCGCGGGCGGCACGCTCCTGGGCAGCGCCCCCGACACGGTCCCCGAGGCCGAGCGGCGCAGCCCCTCGGTGGCGCCGGACCTCGCCGACACCGACCCGGGCGCCGGGGGCGTCGCCGCGGCGGCGCTGACCGCCGCGCTCGAGGCCGTCACCGACGCCGAGGACGAGCTGGGCCGGCTGGACGCCGTGGCCGCCGACGGCGACCACGGCCAGGGCATCGTGCGCGGCATGCGGGCGGCGGTGGCCGCGGCGCGCAGCAGCGGGACCACCGAGGTCGGCACCGCGCTGCTCGCGGCCGGCACGGCCCTCGCCGACGCCGCCGGCGGCGCGTCCGGGGCGCTGTTCGGCCTGCTGCTCACCGAGACCGGGCGCCGGCTGCGCGAGGTGCCCGAGATCGACACCGGCGCCCTCGCCGCGGCTTTCGCGGCCGCGCAGGACGCGGTCACCGAGCTCGGCGGGGCCCGGCCGGGCGACAAGACCATGGTCGACGCCCTCGACGCCGCCACCGGTGCCCTGCGCGCGGCCGCCGACCGGTCGGCCGGCGTGGCGGCCGCCTGGCGCGAGGCCGCCGACGCCGCCGGTGAGGCCGCGCGGGGCACCGCCGATCTCACGCCGTCGGTGGGCCGCGCCGCGCGCCTCGGCGACCGTGGCCGCGGGAGTCCCGACCCCGGCGCGACGTCGCTGGCCCTGATGCTCGACGCCGCCGCCACCGTGATCAGCGAGCGCTGCGAGGAGGAGCGATGACCGCCATGCGGATCGCCGTGGCCGCCGACAACGCGGGCGTGGCGCTGAAGAACGCGCTGGCCGACCAGCTGCGCGACGACGAGCGCGTCGCCGAGGTCGTCGACTTCGGCGTGCCCGACGAGTCCGACGACCGCGCCTATCCGGTGCTCGGCCTCGCCGCGGCGCAGGCCGTCGCGGACGGGGAGGCCGACCGCGCGGTGCTCGTCTGCGGCACCGGCATCGGCATGGCGATCTCGGCCAACAAGGTCGAGGGCATCCGGGCCACCGTCGCCCACGACAGCTACTCGGCCGAGCGCTCGGTGCGGTCCAACGACTGCCAGGTGCTGTGCCTGGGCGGTCGCGTCATCGGGCCCGAGCTGGCGAAGAAGATCGTGGCGGAGTGGCTGGGCTACTCCTTCGACCCCTCGTCGGCCAGTGCCGAGAAGGTCGCCCACATCACCGACTTCGAACAGGGCGGTGCCGCCTGATGCGCATCCTCGCCGCGGGCGACCACTTCGTCGCCCCCGACCTGTTCGAGTCCGCGCTGCGCGACGAGCCGGACCTCCCCGGCGACCTCGAGGTCGTCCACCTCACCTCGGGGTGGCCCACCGAGCCCTTCGGTCCCGTCGGCACGGGCGACTCCGTGGTCGACGAGGCCTCGGGCACCGAGGACGAGGTCATCGCCGCGCTCGAGGGCGCCCGGGTCTGCCTGACCCAGATGGCGCCGTTCACCGCGCGGGTCTTCGAGGCCCGCCCGGAGCTCGAGATGGTGGCGGTCTGCCGTGGCGGGCCGGTCAACGTCGACCTCGACGCGGCCGACCGCGCCGGGGTGGTCGTGGCCCAGGCGCCCGGCCGCAACGCCGCCGCGGCCGCCGAGTACGCGGTCGCGATGATCCTCGCCGCGGCCCGCCACGTCCCGTACGCCGACGCGGAGCTGCGCGACGGGCGCTGGCGCGGCGACCTCTACGCTTACGACCGCGCCGGTCTGGAGCTCGCCGGCGCCACCGCCGGGCTCGTCGGCTACGGCGCCATCGGGCGGATCGTGGCCCGGGTGCTGCGCGCGTTCGGCGCCGAGGTGCTCGTCGCCGACCCCTACACCGACCCGGCCACCGCCGAGACCGACGGCGTCCGGCTCGTCGCGCTCGACGAGCTGCTGCGCGCCAGCTCCGTGGTCAGCCTGCACGCCCGGCTGACCGACGAGACGAGCGGGCTGATCGGGGCGCGCGAGCTCGATCTCCTGCCCTCGGGTGCCGTGCTCGTCAACACCGCGCGCGGCGGGCTGATCGACCACGGTCCGCTGCCCGAGGCCCTGCGCTCCGGGCGCCTCGGGGCGCTCGCGCTCGACGTCTTCGACGTCGAACCGCCGCCCGACGACTGGCCGCTGCGCGGCCTGCCCAACGTCGTCGCCACCCCCCACCTGGCCGGCGCCACCCGCCAGACCGCCCACCGTGCCGCCGCGATCGCGGCCGGGGAGGCCGGTCGCTACCTGCGCGGCGAGCCGCTCGCGCACCCCGCCAACGCGGCCGCCCGCCGCCTCACCGAGGAGGTCGTCTCATGATCGTCGGAGTGGACGTCGGGACGTCGATGACCAAGGCCGACGCCTACGACGAGCACGGCGGGAAGCTCGCGAGCGCCGAGCGCGCGTCGCGGCTCGAGCAGTACCCGGACGGGCGCGTCGAGCAGGACCTCGAGGACGTCGTCGCGTCGGTCGCCGACGTCGTCCGCCGGGTCGTCGCCGAGGCCGGCCGGCCGGTCCGGGCGCTGGCCCTGACCGGGCAGGGCGACGGGCTGTGGCTGCGTGACGCCGACGGCTTCGCGGTGCGCCCCCCGATCTCGTGGCTCGACGACCGGGGCGCCGACATCGTGCGCGGCTGGCAGGACGACGGCACCGTCGACGAGGTCTACCGGCGCACCGGGGTCGGGCTGTTCCCGGGCTGCCACGCCCCGCTGCTCGTGGCCCTCGGGCGCGACGAGCCGGAGTCGCTCGATCGGGCCGCCGTCGCCGGCTACTGCGTCGACGCGCTCGTGCAGCGCCTCACCGGCGTCGTCACCGTCGACGCGTCCGACGCCTCGCTGCCGTTCCTCGACGTCGCGACCCGGCAGTACGACGACGCGGCGATCGCGGCGTGCGGGGTCTCCGACCGTCGCCACCTGCTCGCCGAGCCCGCACCCGCGGGATCGGTGTTCGCCCTCGACCGTCGCGGCGCCGAGATCACCGGGCTGCCGGTGGGCACGCCCGTCACCGGCGGGCCGTTCGACCTGCCCGCCTGCGCGGTGGGCGCCGGTCTCTCGGCGCCCGGCGACGGGCTGCTGATCGTCGGCACCACGCTGGCCTGCGAGGTCTTCACCGACAGCGTCGAGGTCGACGAGCTGCCCGAGCCGGCGGGCATGTGGCTGTGCACCCCCCAGCCGGACCAGTGGCTGCGGGCGATGCCGGCGATGGTCGGCACCGCGGGCCTCGACTGGCTGCTCGACTTCCTGGGCGTCGGCATCGACGCCCTCGGCGACCTGCTCGACGGCACCAGCCCCGGCGCCGGCGGCGTGTCGGCATTGCCGTTCCTGGCGGCCTCGGGGGAGCGTGCCCCGTTCGTCGACACCCGGGCCCGCGGCCAGATCGAGGGCGTCACGCTCTCCACCGGCCGGGGCGACGTGGTGCGCGCCGTCTGCGAGGGCATCGCCTACACCGCGCGGCACTGCTTCGAGCGGGCCTCGTCCTCGGCCGGTGTCGAGGGCCGGCTCGTGGCCTGCGGCGGCGGGGCGCGGTCGGGCCCGTGGGCGCAGATCTTCGCCGACGTGCTCGACCGGCCCCTCACCGTGCCCGACGACCCGGGCCTCGGGACGCGCGGCGCGGCCGTCACGGCGGCGCGGGCGCTGGGCGACGACCTCGACCCGAGCGCGTGGGCGGCCCCGTCGCGCACCGTGGAGCCCGGACCCCGGGCCCGCGTGGCCTACGCGGACGGCTACCTGCGCTACCGGGCCCACGTCGACACCGCTCGCGGCTTCTGGGCCCGCCAGGCGCAGGGCTTCCGCCGCGACGACGTGCTCGCGACCCCCGCCTAGGTCGCTCGCGCGCGTGCCCGCCGTTCCCCCACGCGGGCACTTGATCGGTTGCCCACGGCCGACCGTGGGAAGCTCTCGACCGTGAGCGCGCCGGGCCGGGAGCCAGGCCTCGACGAGGAGGCCGATCGCTGGCTGGTGGGCCGGGCCCGGGGCGGCGACCGGGGCGCCTACGAGGAGCTGGTACGCCGCCACCGCGACCGCATCTACCGGATCGCGCTGCGCATGCTGGGCAGCCCCGCCGACGCCGACGACGTCGCCCAGGAGGTCGTCATCCAGCTGTGGACGGCGATGTCGGGCTTCGCGGGGACCTCGGCGTTCACCACCTGGCTGTACCGGATCGTCGTCAACCGCTGCCTGAACCACCGCCGCGGCCAGCGATCCCACGACCAGCTCGCCGACGTCGATCACCCGCCGGTGGCCGGCCCGGAGAGCCGCGTGCTCGCGGGGGAGGAGCTGCAGGCCGGGCTGCGAGCGATCAGCAGGCTGCCCGAGGATCAACGGGTGTCGCTCGTGCTGGTGCAGCTCGAAGGTCTGTCGTACCGCGAGGCGGCGACGGTGACCAAGACCAACGAGGCCACCGTCCGCGGGCGCCTGGCCCGGGCCCGGGCCACCCTGATGTCCGAGATGAAGGACTGGACATGACCGACGAGCGCACCCACGACGCGCGCACCGAGGGGCGCCTGCCCTGCGGTCGCGACACCGACGCGCTCGTCGCGCAGGTCGCCGACGGCTCGGCGGAGCCCCGGGACGCCCACCAGCGCGAGTGCCCCTACTGCCAGGCGGCGCTCGCCGAGTTCGACCGGCTCTGGGCGCCGGTGCGCGCCGTGGCGGACCACCGGCCCCGGGCCCCCGAGGGCCTGCTCGACGAGGCGCTGCGCCGGATCCGCGGGGTGGCCGCCGACCCGGAGTTCGGTACGATCTCCGACGTCCGGGGCCGGACGCGGATCAGCGCCCACGCGGTCGAGTCGCTGGCCCGGCACCTGGCGTCGGGGGTCCCGGGCGTGCGGGCGGCGCTGAGCAGGCTCGTGGCCGCCGGCGGCGGACCCGAGACGAGCCTCGTCGGCGGGCCGGAGGTCACGGCGGGCGTGGCGGGCTCGTCCACCGTCGTCTCGATCACGCTGGCCGCCGACCTGGGGGAGGACCTGGTCGCGCTGGGCGACCGCATCCGGGCCACCGTCGCCGACGGGATCCGCGCCTCGACCGGGCTCGAGCCGGTGGCGGTCCTCGTCCACGTCGACGACGTGCTGCTGTAGTCCTCGTGTGGACAGGGCCCTCTCATGCTCGACTAGGCCCGGGCGGGCGGCGGCGCGCGAGAGGGCTGCGGCTCACCGAGGCCGGCCGCCCCGCGCCGGAGGACGCCGTGCCGAGCGCGGCGGCGTCGCGGCCCTGCTCTGCCGCGTAGGGCGCCGGAGCGGGGGACCTCGGGAGACATGCCCGTAGGTGGGCGCTGGCCCGGGCGTGGCACTCGACCATGGGGACGGCGGCGGTCGCTGCGGCCGCCTTCTCGCGCGGTGCCCACGTCCTCCGCGGCCCGCTCGGGCTCGGCGTGGTCACGGCGGCGGTGCCCCTGGTCGGTCAGAAGGGTGGCGGGTCGGGGTCGGGGGGGCAGCGCGGTGCCGGCCGGGGTGTCGCCCGGACGATCACCGACCGCAGGTCAGGACCGGCGCGAGGCCGGCGTGTCGCGCCACCGAGGATGTGGCGATCCTGGCGTCACACGCCAGCGACGCCGCATCGCTCGCACCCCGGACACGCGCGTCCGCGCTCACGACGTCGGGGTTGCTCGCGGGTTGTGGCACCGCGACCCGATCGGACCCAGCACCGGCTTGATGTCGACCACCGGCGTGCCGTCGACGGCCTCGAGGTCCGACACCCGCAGCGCGGTGCCGTCGACCCCCAGCACGCGGACCTGGTGCAGTCCGAGCGGGTTGGGGCGGTCGGGGGAGCGGGTCGAGAACACGCCGGTCTCGGGGAGCGTGGGGTCGTCGCGCGGGTGCACGCGCAGCACCGCGCGGTCCGCCCGGTCCAGCCAGGTGATCAGGAGCACCTCGTCGCCGACGGCCAGGTCGCCCAGCGCCGGGGCGAGGTCGGGGTCGAGGTGCACCACCGCGTCGGGGCCGCCCTCGTCGCCCTGGCGCGGCGCCGCGGAGCGGTCGACCAGCGGCGAGGACACGTGCCCCAGCACGCGCAGCACGGGAGAAGAGTCGGACACGCGCCCACCGTAGGCCGCGCCGTACCCTTCGGCCGTGCCCCGCGTGACGTCCCCCCGCGCCGAGGCCACGGCCGCGACCCGGGCCGGGCTGGTGGAGGCGGCGACCGCGCTCTTCGCCGAGCGGGGGTTCGCCGAGACCTCCATCGACGACGTCGCCGCCGTCGCCGGGATGACCAAGGGCGCGGTCTACCACCACTTCGCCGGCAAGGCGGCCCTGTTCGAGGCCGTCTTCGACGCGCGCGAGACCGAGGTGCACGAGCGGCTGACCCAGGCGCTCGAGGACGCCCCGGACCTCCTCACCGGCGCCCGCACGGCCCTGGCGACCTTCCTCGAGGCCTGCAGCGAGCCGCGCTACGGGCGGATCGTCTTCCGCGACGGGCCCCTGGCGCTCGGGTGGGAGCGCTGGCGGGAGTGCGAGCGCGACTACGCCTACGCGTTCATCGCCCGGGTGCTCGACGGGCTGGCACGCGAGGGCAGCCTCGTCCGCGCGCCCGGCGCGTCCTACCCGACGCTCGTGCTCGGCATGCTGTCCAGCGCGGGCCAGCTGCTCGGCCAGGCGCCGCCCGAGCAGCACCCGGCGCTGCGCGCGGAGCTGCTCGGCTTCTTCGACCAGGTGCTCACGGGGATGACCCGGACCTAGGGTGCGGGCTCCCGGTGCTGGCGCAGTGCCACGGTGGTACCGCCCGCGGTGTGCCGGATCGCGACGCTGTCCACGCTGCGGTGCATGAGCACGAAGCCGCGCCCGCGACGCGCGTGCGAGCCCGGCGCGGCCGGCGTCGAGCCCTCGGACCACCGCCCGTGGTCGGTGACCCGCACGTTCACGGCGTCCTTCTCGCACCAGAGCGTGAGCTCCACGGTGCCCTCGGTGTGGTCGTCGGGGTAGGCGTGCTCGCAGGCGTTCTCGACGGCCTCGGAGACCGCGGTCAGCACGCGCTCGCGGGCCTCCTGGTCGATGTCGAGCCCGGCGAGCCAGCTCCTCGCCTCGTGTCGCATCCTCTGGGCCTCGTCGGCCCGGGCGGGGTGCACCGCCCGGGCGAACTCCACTGCGTCCGTCATCTCTTCCCCGTCCCCCGCCCCGGTTCCTCGCGTGCTGGTCGTCCCGTCGTGCGGCCCTCCGGCCACCGGCCGGTCACGGCCCGGCACCGCATGCCCACCGTGCGCGTCCGGCACCGGAGAGGTCGACCACCAACGACGCGAACGGTTCGTCCCGCGCGATCGGCGGGTGAACGGTTGGTGACCCCGCGCGGACCCCGTCCGAGCGGGTGAACGACAGGCGTGGCATCCGGGTGAACCAGATCTGCCCCGGACGGTCCTCAGGTCAGGAGCGCGTCGGAGATGATCTTCCGCTGGATCTCCGAGGTGCCCTCGAAGATGGTCGTGAGGCGGGCGTCGCGCCAGTAGCGCTCGACCGAGTGCTCGGTGGTGTAGCCGTTGCCGCCGAAGATCTGCAGCGCGTCGCTCGTGACCCGCTCCGCGGTCTCCGAGGCGAACAGCTTGGCCGACGACGCCGCGACGTCGCCGCCGGGCGCGCCCTCGTCGAGCAGCCACGCCGCGTGCCACCACAGCGCGCGGGCGGCGTCGACGGCGGCGGCCATGTCGGCGAGCTTGTGGCGCAGGGCCTGCTGGTCGGCGATCGGGTGACCGAACTGCTCGCGCCGGCGGCTGTAGGCCACCGCGTCCTCGAGCGCCCCGCGGGCCAGCCCGACGGCGCGCGCGGCGGTCTGGACCCGCGCGGTGCCCAGCCAGCGCAGGCTGTCCTTGAAACCCTGGCCCTCGGCCTGCCCGGTGTCCTGCAGCGCGTCGGCGGGCAGGTGCAGGCCCTCGAGCGTCAGCTCCCAGGTCGTCAGGCCGAAGTAGCCGATCTTGTCGATGGGCGTGCCGGTGACGCCGTCCGGGAAGGTCCCGCGCTCCTTGGTGACCCCGAAGAGCTCGAGGCCGTCGGAGCGGCTCTCGCCCTCGCCCGGCGGGCGGGTGCGGGCCAGGAGGTGCAGGAAGTCCGCGGAGAGCGCGTGGCCGACCCAGCGCTTGGTCCCCTCCACGACCCAGCCGCCGTCCTCGGAACGGCGCGCCGTGCACTCGACGCCCGCGAGGTCGGACCCGGCGTGCGGCTCGGAGAACGCGATCGCCCCGATCCACCGGCCCGCGGCGCTCGCCCGGAGCAGCTCCGCGCGCCGTGCGGGGTCCGGCGAGGCGCAGCCGGTGCCGTTGCCGCGGGCGATGATGCTGCCGACGCTCATCCAGGCGCGGGCGAGCTCCTCGGAGACGAGGCAGTACTCGAACACCCCGAGCCCCTGCCCGCCGTGCTCGGCGTCGACGAGCAGCCCGAAGAAGCCCAGGTCGCCGAGCCGGTCGAGCAGCGGGGCGGGGATGTCCTCGCGGCGCGGGTCGAGCTCGTCGGCGACCGGCAGGACCTCCTCCATCGCGAAGGCCCGCGCGGTCTCCTGCAGGGCCCGGCGCTCGGGGGTCAGGGCCAGCGCGTCGACCGGGGCGGCGGTGGTGACCTCGCCCAGCCCGCGGCGCTTCCAGGTGTCGGTCACGCCGGGCCTCCGGTCGCGTCCACGCACAGCGTCCAGAGCGCGGCGCGCGCCGGGGCCGTCTCGGCGCCCCGGGGCAGCCAGTGGGTGGGTCGGGGGGCGCGGTCGTGCCAGAACACCCCGGTGCTGTGGCCGGCCTCGGCGGCGGCCTGCAGCCACACGGCGGTGTCGGCGCCCTGCTCGTCGGTGCGCAGCAGGGGAGCGGTGACGCGGCGGAACGCCGGCATCGAGCTCGCGACGCCGGGGGTGTCGGCCCAGCCGGGGTGCATGCTGTGGACGACGATGCCGTCGCCCGCGAGGTCGTCGGCGAGCAGCTCGGCGAGCACCACCTGCATGCGCTTGGTCCGCGCGTAGGCCGCGCCGCCGGAGTACGTCCCGGTGCGGAACTCGGGGTCCTCGGTGGGCAGCGACGCGGTGTACATGCCGCCCGACGAGACGAACACGACCCGCGACGGGGAGGTCGGCGAGGCGCCGGCCCGCAGCACCGGGCGCAGCTCGCGGGTCAGCAGGAACGGCCCGAGCACGTGCGTGGCCAGCGCCAGCTCGTGGCCCTCGGCGGTCTCCGTGCGCTCGGGCGGCATGACTCCGGCGTTGTGCACGAGGCCGTGCACCGCCGCCTCCCGGGCGCGGACCTCCGCGGCGTAGCGGCGGACGTCGGCCAGCGAGGACACGTCGCACTCGGCGACGTCGACGGTCGCGTCCGGGTGCTCGGCGCGCAGGGCGGCGGCCGCCTGCTCGCCCCGGCCGCGGTCGCGCACGACGAGCTCGACCCGCGCGCCGAGCGCTGCGAGCCCCCGCGCGGTGGCCGCGCCGAGCCCGCCGGACGCACCGGTCACGAGGACCGTGCGGCCGTCCAGGCTCCCGGCCCGCAGCGTGTCCCAGCCGGCACGCCGCGCGGCGTACCCCAATCGGGAGTAACCGGGAACGACCAGACGGTCGAGCGCGGCGTCGACCAGGCGGGGAAGCTGCACGGGCGCAGGCTACGCAGGACCGCCGCTGCGGGCTCTCCGGACGCACCGGACACTGATGGCGGCGGGGATCACGGCGGGGATCACGGCGGGGATCACGGCGGGGATCACGGCGGGCACACCGTGCCCTGCTGCGGCAGGGTCCCGTCGCGCAGGTAGCCGGCGACGGCGGTGCGGATGCACGGGGTGCCGGGGAAGGCGCCGTGGCCCGCGCCGAGCCAGGTCACGAGGCTCGCGGTCCCCAGCTGGCCCGCGGCCCGCTCGCTGCCGGGCAGCGGGGTGAACGGGTCGCCGCGCGTGCCGAGCACCAGCGAGGGCGGGCCCGTGGCGGGCCCCGGCGGCGGTGTGTCGGTCGGCACCGGCCACGAGCTGCACAGCAGCGCGTCGTGCGCGAAGTACGCCCCGAACAGCGGGTCGGCGGCCCGGGCCTGGCCCGCGTCCCGGGCGACCTGGTCGGGGGTGGGGCGCTCGAGGGTGTCGTTGCAGGTCAGCAGGATGCTCGCGTCGAACCCGCCGCCGTCGGCCTCGGACGGGGCGAGCAGGTCGAGCACGCCCTGCGGGTCGCCCTGCCCGGCGCCGGCGATCGCGGTGGCGAGCGCGGGCCACTGCGCGGGCTCGCCGAGCCCGGTGATCAGCGCCCGGGTGGCGGTGCCGTCGGTGACGCTCCGCCCCGCAGGCCCCGACAGCGGCGCCGCGCGCAGGTTGGTGAGGATGCCGGTCACTGCGCCGGCCGGGTCGGGGCCGAGCGGGCAGTCCGTGCGGGCGGTGCAGTCGGCCGCGAACGCGGAGAGCGCGTCGCGGGCCGCGGCCGCGCGCTCCCGGGCGCGCTGGGCGAACGACGTCGTCGCGTCGGGCGCCCCGTCGAGCACCGTGCGTCCCACGGCGCCCGGGTGGCGCCGGACCCACGTCGCGACGACCCCGGCGCCCTCGCCGACCCCCACCACGTGCATCCGCTCGACCCCGAGCGTCGCGCGGACCTCCTCGAGGTCCTCGGCGTCGACGGCGGTCCGGAAGTCGGTGAGCGCGGTCTCGAGCACCTGGGTGCAGGTGCGGGCCGCGGCCGACGCGGCGTCGCGCAGCCCGGTCAGCGCCACCGGGTCGGCGGCGAGCGGGTCGGCGTCGACCAGCGCCTCGCGCACCGAGGGCGTGATGCAGTCGACCGGCTCGGAGTTGCCGGTGCCGCGCAGGTCGACGCCGTAGAGCGCGGTGCCCGCGAGCAGCGGCTCGGGGGCGGTGGCGGCGAGCCGGATCGCGCGGTCGCTGCCGGTCGGGCCGCCCGCCTCGCCCACCACGGCGATCGGGACCGGGCCGCCGGGCGGCAGCGGGCCGACGCTGACCTGCAGCACCCCGACCTCGGCCCGCGACGACCCGCCCCCGCCCACCGGGACGCTCTGGCAGCCGAAGCGCAGGTCCCGTCCGCCGAGCTCGGCGGGGTCGATCGTGCCCCGCACCCGGGCGGTGCAGTCGGTGAACCCCGCGCCCGCCCCCGGCGCCGGGACCAGCGGCGGGAGCAGCGAGGGCGCCGGCCCCGGCGCGGCGTCCTCCGGTGCGGGCTCCGCGGTCGGCGGCTCGTCGACCACCGTGGCCACCGGCGGCCGCTGCGAGGGCCCCACCGCGCAGGCGCCGAGCAGGACGGCGCCCAGCAGGAGCACCAGGGCCGCTCGGACGGGTCGGGACACGCAGTGCTCCAGGTCGGGGGAAATCCGGTGATCGCCTACCCCCGGGAGTCTGACGGCCACGGGTGGCGTCACGGTGAGGGGGCGGCAAGATGCACGCGTGGACCTGCCCGTGATGCCACCCGTCGCGCCGATGCTGGCCAAGGCCGTCCCGGAGATCCCCGCCGGGCAACACTACGAGCCCAAGTGGGACGGGTTCCGCTCGGTGGTGTTCCGCGACGGCGACGAGGTCGAGATCGGCAGCCGCAACGAGAAGCCGATGACCCGCTACTTCCCCGAGCTCGTCGAGGCCGTGCGGGCCGCGCTGCCGGAACGGTGCGTGATCGACGGGGAGATCGTCGTCGTGGACGGCGAGGGCACCGGGCTGGACTTCGAGGCGCTCCTGCAGCGCGTGCACCCCGCCGCCTCGCGGGTGAAGAAGCTGTCGGTCGAGACCCCGGCCCACTTCGTCGCGTTCGACCTCCTGGCCTTCGGCGACGACGACCTCACGAGGCTGCCCTTCAGCGAGCGCCGCGCGCGGCTGGCCGAGGTCGTCGGCGGCCTCGACCGCCCCGACCTCCACCTGACCCCGATGACCGAGGACCTCGACACCGCCCGGGACTGGTTCGACCGCTTCGAGGGCGCGGGGCTCGACGGGCTCATCGCCAAGAAGGCGGATCTGACCTACCAGCCCGACAAGCGCGTCATGAGCAAGATCAAGCATGAGCGCACCGCCGACTGCGTGGTCGCGGGCTACCGGGTCCACAAGTCCGGTCCCGACGCGCTGGGCTCGCTGCTGCTCGGGCTCTACACCGAGGACGGCTCGCTGCAGAGCATCGGTGTGATCGGCGCGTTCCCGATGGCGAAGCGCAAGGAGCTGTTCGCCGAGCTCCAGCCGCTGGTCACCTCGTTCGAGGGCCACCCCTGGGCCTGGGCGGCGCAGGAGGAGGGCACCCGCACCCCGCGGGAGGCCGAGCACAGCCGGTGGAACGCGCAGAAGGACCTGTCGTTCGTGCCGCTGCGCCCGGAGCGCGTCGTCGAGGTCAAGTACGACCACATGGAGGGCGTGCGCTTCCGGCACACCGCCCAGTTCAAGCGCTGGCGCCCGGATCGCGACCCGGCGTCGTGCACCTTCGAGCAGCTCGACCGGCCGGTGCGCTTCGACCTGGCCGAGGTGCTCACCGCGCGCTGAGCGCTACTCCACCCGCGCCGGCGTGGGCGCCGACGTCGCATCCAGCTCCAGGCGCACGGCGGTGGGCAGGGCGGACACGGCGAACGCCTCGCGGGCGCGGGCGAGCACCCGCCCGTCCAGGTCGGCCCAGACGTCGCGGACGTCGGTGCCCTCGACCAGGGTCAGCGCGATGCGCAGCGCCGGCTTCTGCGGGGTGCCGACGAGCCGGACGCGGGCCCGGCTCACCCCGTCGATGGCCTCGGCGTCGTGGCGCACGGCGTCGCAGATCGCCGCGTGCTCGACGGTCAGCCGCTCGCCCGGCAGCTCGGAGAGCGAGACGTCGGGACGCGGCTCGGGGCGCAGGGTCCGCAGCAGCCACCAGAGCCCGACGAGGAAGAGCAGGACCCCGACGCCGATCAGGATCCAGCGGGTGGCGCTGACGTGGGTCGACACCCAGCTCACGGCGATCGGGTCGATCAGCGGACGGGTCGCGCGGTAGGCGCCGAAGACCCCGTAGCCGACGAGCAGCGCGAGCACCGAGGCGGCGACGAGGACGAGGCCCAGCAGCGTGGTCAGCGTGCGGTCGCGCCCGGCGGAGCGGGCGACGGCGGCGCGGGAGCGGCGGCTCACTTGACCCCCTTCGTGGTGGTGACGGACACCGCGACGCGGGGGCGCCGGGCCAGCGGCAGCCGGACGAGCATCTCGGTCACCCGGTCGCGCAGCGCGGCGCGCACCTCCTCGGCGGGGTCGAGGGTGGCGGCCTTGACGGTGATCTTCGAGGACGAGGCGACGACCGACGCCGAGACGACGTCGTCGTGCGAGCGGACCTCGTGGCCGACGGCGCGGGCCAGCGACCGCGGCGAGGTGGTGACGGTGACCTCGGGGACCGGGTCGGCCAGGTACACGTCGTGGCGGCGCGAGACCAGCCCCGTGATCAGCAAGAACAGCCCGACGACGCCGACGACGATCGCGACGGCGCGCACCGAGCCCGACTGCCAGGTCAGGCCCTCGATCGCCGTGCGCCACGCCGGCCACGGCACGACCAGCGGGCTCGAGGAGGGCGCGACCCAGGCCGTCACCGTCTCGACCACCAGGGCGAGGCCTGCGACGGCCAGCAGGAGGGCGATCAGCGGCGCGAGCACGCGCAGGAGGAGGCGCACTTCTCACTCCGTCCGGGAGGCGGGGGACCGGGAGGAGGACTCCCGGAGAGCGGGGTCGGTCAGCGCCGAGACGCCGATGTCGAGCGAGCGCACGCGGTAGGGCGTCAGCTCCTGCACGCGCTCGCGGACGGCGTCGCGCACGGCGGCGGCGCTGTCGGCGATCCGCGCCGGGTAGGCCAGCGGGACCTCGAGGCGCAGGTCGACCTGCTCGCCGTAGCCCGAGACCTTGGCGCTGGTCCCGGACTCGCCGAGGTCGAGCCCGGCGAGCCGGCGCTGGCTGCGCACGGTGCCCGGCGTGTGGTCCGCGGCGTACTCCGCGATCTTGCGGACCACGGAGAGCGCCACGTCCAGGCGGCCCCGCTCGGCGGCCTCGTCGGCGCCCGGGACGGGCGGCTGGCCGCCGGCGGGGCCGCCGGCGGGGTCGACGGCGGGGACGCCCGTCGGCGCGGTGACGTCGGTCGGGGAGCTCATTTGTCGCGGCCGCGCCCGACGAACTGGTTCACGTCGAGCTCGCCGTCGAGCACGCGCCCGACGACGAAGCCCAGGACGCCGAGGACCAGGGCGACGAAGAAGCCCTGGAGACCGCCGGCGGCGGCCGCCACGCCCAGGATGAGGCCGACGAACATGCCGGCACGGGTGGCGCTCATGACCACTACCTCCACGGTGTGCAGGCCCCGCACGGGTCGGCGGGACCGGAGTTCTAGATCACGCGGGCGGTGCTGCGGCGCGGGTCGTACCGGCGGGCCAGGCGCCGCCCGAACCGCCCGAGCCGGGCGAGACCGCTGCCCGGGACGACCACGATCGGCGCGTCGAGCCGCGGGTCGTCGGCCGCGGGCCACCCGGCCGCGCCGGACTCGTCGGCGCGGACGGCGGCCCGCAGGGCCGCCAGCCCCTCCCGGAAGGCGACCGGGTCGCCGCCGACGTCGGGGTGGTGCCCACGGACGAACGCGCGCAGCGTCGCCCGTGCGTCACCGCTCATGCGTCCCCGCGCTCTCGGTCCTGCTCGGGGGTCCCGGGCATCTCCAGGTCGGTCACGGTGACGTCGACGCGCCGGTTCCCCGACGCGGCGGCGACGATCCGCCGCAGCTCGGCGGCCGTCGCCTCGACCGGGGCGCCGAAGCGCAGCACCACGGCGATGTGGTCGGGCTCCTCGGCGGCACCGAGCACGATGCCGGGCAGCCGGCGCCCGGGCAGGTAGCTCGCCACCGTGCCGAACGGGCCGCCCGACAGTGCCGCCACCGCGGGGTGGGCGAGCAGCGCCTCGGCGATCCGTTCGGGCAGCGGGCCGAGCCCCGGGGCCTCCGGCGCCCCCGGGGCCACGGCGGCACCGGGAGGCCGGGTCCCCGCAGCGGGGTGGGGCGTGCTCACTCGACGCGCGTCGAGGGCTGGCTCGGCGCCGCCTCGCCGCTGTCGTCGTCGTCGCCCGGCATGTGGATGTCGTTGACGGCGATGTTGACCTCGATGACCTCGAGGCCGGTCATCTGCTCGACCGCGGCGATGACGTTGCGGCGCACGGCGCGGGCGAGCTCGACGATCCCGGCGCCGTACTCGACGACGATGTCGAGGTCGATCGCGGCCTGCTTCTCGCCGACCTCGACCTGGACGCCGGCGGCCTGCGAGGTGCCGCTGCCGCCGGGGATGCGCTCGCGGATGGCGCCGAAGGCGCGCGAGACGCCGCCGCCCATCGAGTACACGCCCGAGATGTCACGGGCGGCGATGCCGGCGATCTTCTGGACGACGCCCGAGGCGATGGTGGTCTTGCCCTGCCCCGTGTCGTCGGCGAGGCGGGCCGGGGTGGCGCTCCCGGTCCGTCCTCCGCTCGACACGGCTGCGGCCTCGGAGCCGGTGGCGGTGCTGGGGCTCTGCGTCATGGTGTGGCGCTCCCTCTGCGCTTCGCTGATGAGGTCCTGGATCGGTCCGGCGCGGGCCGGTTGCCGATCCGGTACCCGTGGGACACCGGCCGCGCCGGATCGTCATGCGGTGTCACCCGAAAGGACCATCCGCGTGACCGGGATCACGCGTGCGGTACCGCAGGAGCAGCCCGTCCTCGTGGGCGAGCACGCCGGCGAGGCGCACCGGCCGCGGGCCGTCGAGGGCGGGGCCGGCGACGATCCGGTCGATCCCGCCGCCGGCCAGCTGGGGCGCGACGCTCAGGCACAGCTCGTCGACGCGGCCGGCGGCGAGCAGCGAGCCGAACAGCGCCGGGCCGCCTTCGCAGAGCACCCGGCGCAGGCCACGGGCGTCGAGGGCGGCGAGCACGGCGCCGGGGTCGGTGGCGCCGGGGTCGTCCGCGCTCACGGCGACCACCTCGGCGAGCCCCGCGAGCCGGGCGGAGGCATCGTCCGCGTGCGCCGCGGCGACGAGGACCAGCGGCGGCACGGCGGTGTCGGTGAACAGCCCCGACCCGGGCTCGAGGTCGCCGCGGGTGCTGACCACGGCGATCGGGGGGACGGGCGCCTGGCCCCGGGCGCGCCGCCGGTCCCGGCGCTCCGCGGTGGTGCGCGCCCCCCGGTAGCGCTCGGCGCGCGCCGTGCCCGCCCCGACGAGCACGACGTCGGCGAGCTCGCGCAGCACGCCGAAGACCTCGGAGTCCCCCGGGGCGTGCAGGCCGGTCGAGAGCCCGCCGACCGCGACGGCCCCGTCCACGCTGGCGACGAAGTTGACGCGCACCCAGGGGCCGTCGGGGTAGGCGTACAGCGCGGCGAGGGCGTCGCGGTCGAGCTCGGCGCCGAGCGACCCCGGTGGCCAGACCTGCCTCAAGAACGGGCCTGCGTCGACGAGGCCCGCTGGCGGAGCTCGTCGATCGCCCGCGAGGCCTGGGACTTGGTCAGCCCGGTCGGCGGCTCCTCACCGGCCTGTTGCGCGAGGGTCTCGAGATAGCTCGCCTGCGGCCCGGTCATCGGCTCGTCGCCCGTCACCCATTCGGTGGTCGGACGTTCCTGGCGCGAGAGGTCCGGACCGTCGCCGGAGCCCGCGTCCCCGCTCCCGCCGTCCGGGGTCACGGAGCCCTGCAGGCGCTCGATCTCGTCCGACGCCTGCGCCTTGGTCAGACCGGTCGGTGGCGTCTCCCCGGCCTGGTGGGCGAGGGTCTCGAGGTAGCTGGCCTGGGGTCCGGTCATCGGCTCGTCGCCGGTGACCCAGGCCGAGTTGTCCTTCGCCGCGGGGGCGTCGTCGCCGGGGGTCTTGACGGCGTGCGGGTCGGGCGCCGCACCCCCGGCGTCGCCGTACCCTGCGGTAGCGGGCTCTTGGCCCGACCGTGTGTCGTCGGTCAGACTGTTCGGCGTGTCGGGATCGGTCATGAGCACTCCTCGCTCGTCGGGCGACGTCGCCGCGGCCGGGCTCCCCGGCCGCGATCCGTACGGTGATCCAACGGGTTCCTCGAACAGACGTTCGAGATACTGACGCGGTTACCCCCTCAACGACGAGGGACACCTCCCCGACGTCGCGCGCCCCCGGTGCGGCTGTCGCCCTATGGCGATGAGCACTCTTTCGGAGGCGTCGGCCCGGTGCGCTGCGACGGCTGCGGAGGTTAACGTCAGGTTGCCCCTCCGGTCGTCCACCACGGACACCCGACCGGTGCGCCGGGGCCTGTCCGAGACGAGCGCCGTCGCACCGAGCGCTCCGGAGGACCTCCCACGACCACCACGCCGGACCCCGGCACCACCACCGGCACCACCACCGGCACCACCACCTGCACGGAAGCGACGATCGGAGGCGCACGTGGAGAACCGCCGGAAGGGCGAAGGCCTCTACGACCCTGCGTACGAGCACGACGCCTGCGGCGTCGCGTTCGTCGCCGACATCGCCGGGCGCCGTGACCACCGCACCGTGAGCCGCGGCCTGACCGCGCTGCTCAACCTCGAGCACCGCGGCGCCCGCGGTGCCGAGCCGGAGACCGGCGACGGCGCCGGCATCCTCCTGCAGGTCCCGGACGGCCTCTACCGGCCGCTCCTGGCCGAGGCCGGGGTCGAGCTGCCCGAGGCCGGCCGCTACGCCGTCGGCAACGGCTTCCTGCCCGTGGACACCGACCCGGCCGCGGTCGAGGAGATCGTCGCGCGCGTCGCCGCGGAGGAGGGCCTCGAGGTCCTGGCCTGGCGCGAGCTGCCCGTCGACCCCGACGGCGCCGGCATCGGCCACACCGCCCGCGCGGTCATGCCGCGCTTCCGCCAGCTCTTCCTGGGGCTGCCGCCGGAGGTCGACCACGTCGTCGACACGCCGAACGCGGGGGACGACGACGCGGGCGTCGTCATGACCCTCGAGCGCCGTGCCTTCGCGGCGCGCAAGCGGATCGAGCACGAGACGCGCGCGGCGGGCGTCGAGACCTACTTCCCGTCCCTGTCCGGGCGCACCGTCGTCTACAAGGGGATGCTCGCCGAGGAGCAGGTCGAGCCCTTCTTCGCCGACCTCTCCGACGAGCGCACCACCAGCTCGATCGCGCTGGTGCACAGCCGCTTCTCCACCAACACGTTCCCGGCGTGGAGCCTCGCGCACCCGTACCGCTACCTCGCCCACAACGGCGAGATCAACACGTTGCGCGGCAACCGGAACTGGATGGCCGCGCGCGAGTCGATGCTCGCCACTGAAGCGTTCGGCAGCAACACTCGAGCCGAGCTCGACCGGCTGTTCCCGATCGTCACCCCCGACGCCAGCGACTCGGCGACGTTCGACGAGGTGCTCGAGCTGCTGCACCTCGGCGGGCGCACGCTGCCGCACGCGGTGCTGATGATGATCCCGGAGGCGTGGGAGAACCACACCGAGATGGACCCGGCCCGCCGGGCCTTCTACCGGTACCACTCCACGCTGATGGAGGCCTGGGACGGCCCGGCGCTCGCGGCGTTCACCGACGGCTCGGTGATCGGTGCGGTGCTCGACCGCAACGGCCTGCGCCCCGCCCGCTACTGGGTCACCGAGGACGGCCTGGTCGTGCTCGGCTCCGAGGTCGGCGTCCTCGACATCGACCCCACCACGATCGTGCGCAAGGGCCGCCTCGAGCCCGGCCGCATGTTCCTGGTCGACACCGTCGGGCGGCGCATCGTCGACGACGACGAGATCAAGGGCGAGCTGGCCGCCGAGCACCCCTACGACGAGTGGCTGCACGCCGGGATGGTCGAGCTCGCCGACCTGCCGGTGCGCGAGCGCATCCCGTTCAAGCACGAGACGCTGGTGCGCCGCCAGCAGACCTTCGGCTACACCGGCGAGGAGGTCTCGCTGCTGCTGCGCCCGATGGCGACGACCGGCGCTGAGGCCACCGGGTCGATGGGCAACGACGCGCCGCTCGCGCCGTTCTCCTCGCGCAGCCGTGTGCTGTTCGACTACTTCGTGCAGCTGTTCGCGCAGGTCACCAACCCGCCGCTGGACGCCTACCGCGAGGAGCTCGTCACCTCGCTGCAGGTGCACCTGGGCTCGGAGACCAATCTGCTCGACGCCTCGCCGGCCTCGTGCCGCCGCGTCGTGCTCCCGCTGCCGGTGCTCGACGACGACGAGCTCGCCCAGCTCGTCGGGATCAACGACGACGGCGACATGCCCGGCTTCGCGCCCTACGTGATCTCGGGGCTGTACCACCACGCCGGGGGCGGCGAGGCGCTGAGCAGCCGGCTCGCGGAGATCCGCGACGAGGTCTCGACGGCCGTCGCCGACGGCGCCCGCATCATCATCCTGTCCGATCGCGACTCCGACGCCGAGCACGCGCCGATCCCGTCGCTGCTGCTCACCGGCGCGGTGCACCACCACCTCGTGCGCGAGAAGACCCGTACCCGCGTCGACCTCGTCGTCGAGGCCGGCGACGTCCGCGAGACCCACCACGTCTCGCTGCTGCTGGGCTACGGCGCGAGCGCGGTGAACCCGTACCTCGCGCTCGACACCGTCGACGACCTCATCGACCGCGGCGTCATCACCGGCGTCACCGCGGGCACCGCGACGCGCAACGTCGTCGAGGCGCTGGCCAAGGGCGTCCGCAAGGTCATGAGCAAGATGGGCATCTCGACGGTCGCGTCCTACATGGGCGCCCAGGTGTTCGAGGCCATCGGCCTGGGCACCGAGGTCGTCGACGAGTGCTTCGCCGGCACCACCTCGCGGCTCGGCGGCGTGGGCTACGACGTCCTCGCCGAGGAGGTCGGCCTGCGCCACCGCCAGGCCTGGCCGGCCGACGGCGTGAAGCCCGACCACCGCGAGCTCGCGGTCGGCGGCGAGTACCAGTGGCGCCGCGAGGGCGAGCTGCACGTCTTCAACCCGCACACGGTGTTCAAGCTGCAGCACTCCACCCGCACCCAGAACTACGACACGTTCAAGGAGTACACGCGGGCGGTCGACGAGCAGAGCTCGGCGCTGCTGACGCTGCGCGGCCTGTTCGGGTTCAAGGACTCCGAGCGCACCCCGGTCCCGATCGACGAGGTCGAGCCGGTCTCCGAGATCGTCAAGCGGTTCAACACCGGCGCCATCTCCTACGGGTCGATCTCGCAGGAGATGCACGAGGTGCTGGCCATCGCCATGAACCGCCTCGGCGGGCGCTCCAACACCGGCGAGGGCGGCGAGGACCCCGACCGCTTCACCCGTGACGCCGGGGGCGACTCGCGGCGCTCGGCGGTCAAGCAGGTCGCGTCCGGGCGCTTCGGGGTGACCAGCGAGTACCTCGTCAACTCCGACGACATCCAGATCAAGATCGCGCAGGGCGCCAAGCCCGGCGAGGGCGGGCAGCTGCCCGGTCACAAGGTCTACCCGTGGATCGCGAAGACGCGGTACTCCACGCCCGGGGTCGGCCTCATCTCGCCGCCGCCGCACCACGACATCTACTCGATCGAGGACATCGCCCAGCTCATCCACGACCTCAAGAACGCCAACCCGCGGGCGCGCGTGCACGTCAAGCTCGTGTCGCAGGTCGGGGTGGGCACGGTCGCGGCGGGCGTGGCGAAGGCGCACGCCGACGTCGTCCTGATCTCCGGGCACGACGGCGGCACCGGTGCCTCGCCGCTGAGCTCGATCAAGCACGCCGGCGGCCCCTGGGAGCTCGGCCTCGCCGAGACCCAGCAGACGCTGCTGGCCAACGGCCTGCGCGACCGGATCGTCGTGCAGACCGACGGCCAGCTCAAGACCGGCCGCGACGTCGTCATCGCCGCCCTGCTGGGCGCCGAGGAGTTCGGCTTCGCGACCGCGCCGCTGGTCGTCAGCGGCTGCATCATGATGCGCGTCTGTCACCTCGACACCTGTCCGGTCGGCGTCGCCACCCAGAACCCCGTGCTGCGCCAGAAGTTCGACGGCAAGGCCGAGTACGTCGTCGCGTTCATGGAGTTCGTCGCCCAGGAGGTGCGCGAGCACCTCGCGGCGCTGGGCTTCCGGTCGATCGAGGAGGCCATCGGGCACACCGAGGTCCTCGACACCCGCGCCGCCGAGTCGCACTGGAAGGCCGAGGGCCTCGACCTCTCCCCGGTCCTGCACCGCCCCGACCCGCCGGAGAACTTCGCCGGCCAGGCGCTGCACCAGACGAAGCCGCAGGACCACGGCCTGGAGAAGGCCCTGGACCACACGCTGATCCAGCTCGCCGAGGGCGCCATCGCCGACGGCACCCCGGTGCGCCTCGAGCTGCCGGTGCGCAACGTCAACCGCACCGTCGGCACGATGCTGGGCTCCGAGGTGACGCGGCGCTGGGGCGGCAAGGGCCTGCCCGACGACACCATCGACATCACGTTCACCGGCTCCGGCGGCCAGTCGTTCGGCGCCTTCCTGCCGCACGGCGTGACCATGCGGCTCATCGGCGACACCAACGACTACTTCGGCAAGGGCCTCTCGGGCGGGCGGCTCTCGGTGCGCCCGCACCCGCAGGCCCCGTTCGTCGCCGAGCAGAACATCGTGGCCGGCAACGTCATCCTCTACGGCGCGACCGCCGGCGAGGTGTTCCTGCGCGGCAAGGTCGGCGAGCGCTTCTGCGTCCGCAACTCCGGCGCGCTGGCGGTCGTCGAGGGCGTCGGCGACCACGGCTGCGAGTACATGACCGGCGGCCGCGCGGTGATCCTCGGCCCGACCGGCCGCAACTTCGCCGCGGGCATGTCCGGCGGGGTGGCCTACGTGCTCGACCTGCAGGAGAGCCGGGTCAACCACCAGATGGTCGAGCTCGAGGTCGTCGGCCCCGACGACGTCGAGGAGCTGCGCTCCTTCGTCGAGCTCCACTACGCGGCCACCGACTCGGCCGTGGCGCACGACCTGCTCACCGACTGGGAGTCCGCCCTGCCGCGGTTCACCAAGGTGATGCCCACCGACTTCAAGCGGGTGCTGCAGGCGACCGCCGACGCCGAGCGCAACGGCCGCGACGTCAACGAAGCGATCATGGAGGCCGCTCGTGGCTGACCCCCGTGGATTCATGACCACCGGCCGGGAGCTCCCGCGGCGCCGGCCCGTCGACATCCGCATCCGTGACTGGCACGAGGTCTACGAGGAGTTCAACCCGGCCACGCTGCGCAAGCAGGCCGGGCGCTGCATGGACTGCGGCATCCCGTTCTGCCACCAGGGCTGCCCGCTCGGGAACATGATCCCCGAGTGGAACGACCTGGTCTGGCGCGACGACTGGGCCGAGGCCATCGAGCGCCTGCACGCGACCAACAACTTCCCGGAGTTCACCGGGACGCTGTGCCCGGCGCCCTGCGAGGCCGCCTGCGTGCTCGGGATCAACTCGGACCCGGTGACGATCAAGCAGGTCGAGATCGAGATCATCGACCGCGCCTGGGACGAGGGCTTCGTGCGACCCGAGCTCCCCGAGTCGAAGACCGGCAGGTCGGTCGCGGTCGTCGGCTCCGGGCCCGCGGGCCTCGCGGCCGCCCAGCAGCTCACGCGCGCCGGGCACGACGTCACCGTGTACGAGCGCGCCGACCGCATCGGCGGGCTCCTGCGCTACGGCATCCCCGAGTTCAAGATGGAGAAGAAGCGCCTCGACCGCCGTCTCGAGCAGATGGTGGCCGAGGGGACCCGCTTCTTCGCGGGCGTCGAGGTCGGCGGCCCGGCCGACACCGACCTCTCGATCGAGAAGCTGCGCGCCGAGCACGACGCCGTCGTCCTCGCGGTCGGCGCCACGGCCTGGCGCGACCTCCCGATCACCGGCCGCGAGCTGGAGGGCATCCACCAGGCGATGGAGTACCTGCCGCCGTCGAACAAGGTGCAGCAGGGCGACTACGAGCGCTCCGTCATCGACGTCGAGGGCAAGGACGTCGTCGTGATCGGCGGCGGCGACACCGGCGCCGACTGCGTCGGGACCGCCCACCGGCAGGGTGCGAAGTCGGTGACCCAGCTCGAGATCATGCCGATCCCGCCGGCGGAGCGCCCGGGCACCAACCCCTGGCCGACCTATCCGATGATCTTCCGCATCTCCTCGGCCCACGAGGAGGGCGGCGAGCGGCTGTTCTCGGTCAACACCGACGAGTTCCTCGGCGACGAGCACGGCCGGCTGCGCGCGCTGCGCCTGGTCGACGTCGAGCGCGTCGACGGGAAGTTCGTGCCGGTGGAAGGCAGCGAGCGGGAGATCCCGGCCGACTTCGTCTTCCTCGCGATGGGCTTCCTCGGCCCGCAGAAGGAGGGCCTGCTCGACAGCCTCGGCGTCGAGTACGACGACCGCGGCAACGTGAGGCGCGGCGACGACTACCAGAGCTCGGTGCCCGGCGTCTTCGCCGCCGGCGACGCCGGGCGCGGGCAGTCGCTGATCGTCTGGGCGATCGCCGAGGGCCGCTCGGCCGCCGCCGGCGTCGACGCGTTCCTCACCGGCCGCGACGTCCTCCCGCGCCCGATCAACCCGACCGACCGCGCGCTGGCCTGACGCGGCTCCACCGGACGAACGACCGCGCGGGCGGGCGTACCGGTCCGTTTCGGCGGCGGAGCGCTCAGGCGACGAGCGCGAGGGCCGGGCGCGCCGCCGCGGGGCGGACCGGGAGGGCGGATAGGGCGGATGCCGCCCGCCGCGTGCGCCGCGGGGTCGCCGGGCGGGCGAGGCCGGCGATGCGGGTGACGACGCCGGCGTCGCGCAGCAGGCCGCAGTGCCCGACGCCGTCGACGACGACCGGCTCGGTGCCAGTGAGCGCCGCGGCCTCGGTCGCGACGACGACGTCGGCGCGGGAGGCCAGGGCGGTCCAGGGGGTGCCGGCGGTCGCGGGGACGGTCGCGAGCGCGCGCAGGACCGGGGAGCCGGCGCGCAGGTCGCGGACCGCGCCGACCGGGAACAGGTGGGCCCAGCGGGTGCCGCGCAGCGGGGCGGCGACGGTGACGACGCGGGTGACGACGCCGGCGAGGCGCCCGTCGGCCAGGCTCGCGGCCACGATGACGCCACCCAGGCTGTGCCCGACGAGGGTCACCGAGCGGGCGCCGCTGCGGCGGGCGAGGTCCGCGACCTCGTCGGCCAGGCGCGCGCCGAGCTCCTCGACCCCGGTGGTCCACGTGTAGCGGTGGACGACGACGGCGACGCCCGGCCCGCCCAGCGCGCGGGCCACGTCGCCCCAGCAGTCCGGGCCGGCCCCGAAGCCGTGCACCAGGACGACGAGCGAGCGCGCGTCGCCGACCTGGGTCGTGGGCTCCGGGGTCCGCACCCGTCCGCGGTGCAGGACGGCGAGGACGAGCGTGGCGAGCACGGCGGCCACGACCCGCAGGGCCGAGCGCACCTCGCGGAGGTGGCGGCGCACCGACGACGTGACCACGACCCACCTCCGCCGATCGGGGGCCGGGTCCGTCACCCGGCGTGTGCCCTGGTCACGAGCCTGGTCGACGCGTCACACCCTGTCGGGTGGGCGGGCACCACGACCGGGTAGGGCCCGCCCCCGCTGTCGTCAGAGGGGGACCGGGACATGGGGCCTCCTACGCGGGGCGCGACTGGCGGTGGCCGGCGATCGCCGGCACCGTCACGCGCAGGCGGTGCGGGGCGACCTGCCAGTAGCGGCGCTCCGGGTCGGCGAGGCGCCAGCGCTCGGCGAGCTCGGTGACCAGGTCCTGGTCCACCGACGTCGCCCGGGCCCGCCAGCGGCGCGAGCGCCCGCGCACGAGGACGTCGAGAGCACCCCAGGCGTCCTCGGCCGAGCCGTGCACGGTGACGGTGGCCGGGGCCTCGCCGTCACCGAACAGCACCGTGTAGGCACTGACCGCGTCGTAGGTCACCGGTTCTCCTCCCGCCGGTCCTCCGGTGCCGCGGACGCGGTCACCCGGGTCGGGCCGACGCCCCCAGTGAAGCCGTCCGGGCGACCCACCGACGAGCGCCACGCGGCGGTCCGCGCCGAGCTGAACCGATTCCGCGACGGGTGGTCCGCCCGCTCGTGTGTCGCCCGTCCGGTGGTGCCGTCTGTCGCACGACGGGTGCGGGTGACCCGTCCGGCGGTGCCGGCTCGTCGGTCCGGCCGGGACCGCGGCGCGGCTCAGCCCGTGTTGCGCATCCCCGCCGAGATGCCGTTGACCGTGAGGAGCAGCGCGCGCTGCAGGTCGGGGTCGGGCTCGGAGACCTTCCGCCGCTCGGCGAGCGTGTGGATCTGCAGGTGGTGCAGCGGTTCGAGGTAGCCCTCGCGGATGTCGAGCGTGCGGCGCAGCAGGGGGTTGCCGCCGAGCAGCGCGCCGCTCGGGGTGAGCTTGAGGACCTCGCGCTCGGTGACCCGGTGCTCCGCCTTGATGATCTCGAAGACCTCCTGGAGCTCGGGGTCGACGAGCTCGGAGACGTAGAAGCCGGCGATGCGCATGTCGGTCTTCGCCAGCGTCATCTCGACGTTGGACAGGAGGTTGGCGAAGAACGCCCAGTCGCGCATCTCGTCGACGACCTCGGAGTAGCCGGCGTCGTGGGCGGCCTTCAGCCCGGTGCCCAGACCGAACCAGCCCGGCACGATCATCCGCGTCTGGGTCCAGCCGAACACCCACGGGATGGCGCGCAGGTCGGACAGCGACGTCTGCCCGCCGGCACCGGGCCGCTTGCCCGGCCGCGACCCGACGTTGAGCATCGAGAGCTCGTCGACGGGCGTGGCCTGGGTGAAGAAGTCCGGCAGCGACTCGTGGGAGATCAGCTGCTCGTAGGCCTCCTGGGCGGCGTCGGAGATGACGTCCATCGCCTCGTCCCAGCGCTTGAGCGTCGCCGCCTCCACCCGCGAGGTCTGGTGCAGCAGCGTCGCCTCGAGCACCGCCGAGAGCATGATCTCGAGGTTGTCCCGCGCCAGCGCCGGCAGCGAGTACTTGTCGGAGATGACCTCGCCCTGCTCGGTCACCTTCATCACCGCGTCGACGACGCCGTGCGGCTGGGCGGCGATCGCCTCGCCCGCGGGCCCGCCGCCGCGCCCGACCGACCCGCCGCGCCCGTGGAAGAGGCGCAGCCGCACGCCGTGCTTGGCGGCGACGTCGCGCAACTGGCGCTGGGCGCGGTGGATCGACCACTGCGACGTGGTCAGCCCGGCGCCCTTGTTGGAGTCCGAGTAGCCCAGCATCATCTCCTGCACGTCGCCGCGGGCGGCCACGAGCGCGCGGTACGACGGGTCGGAGAGCATGCCGTCGAGCAGGTCGCCGGAGATCCGCAGCTCGGTCGCGGTCTCGAACAGCGGCACGATGTCCAGCGAGGAGACGGCGCCCTCGGCCGACAGCTCGACCAGACCGGCCTCGCGGGCCAGCACCGCGACGGCGAGGATGTCGTCGACGTTCTGGGCCATCGAGATGACGTAGGTGTGCAGCGCCTCCTGCCCGTAGGTCTCCTGCACGGTGCGGATGCAGTCGAAGACCTCGAGGGTCTCGGTCACCGAGTCGTCGAACTGCCGATCGCGCCGCGGGGTCAGCGTCCGCCGGCCGGCCAGCTCCGCGGACAGCACCTCGCGGCGCCCGCCGTGGTCCAGCTCGCGGTAGGGGGTGTCGAGCTCGCCCAGCCGGTCGAACAGCGCCGCCAGCGCCGCGTGGTGGTAGCTCGAGTGCTCGCGGACGTCGACGCTCGCGAGGTGCAGCCCGACGGCGTTCGCGCTGCGCATGACGTCGCGCAGCCCGCCGTCGGCGATCCGCTCGCCCTGGTGGGAGCGCAGCGAGACGTCCATGACCTCGAGGTCGCGCAGGTACTCGTCGGCGCCGAGGTAGTCGCGGCCGGGCCGGTGGGGGGTGTCCTCGGCGTACCGGCGGCGGGTGTTCTCCAGGCGCGCGTGGATGTAGGAGCACTTGAGCCGGTAGGGCTCCTCGGCGTTGAGGCGCACGAACCGGTCGTAGACCTCGGGCAGGGCCCGGCGTGCACGGGCGAGGCTGCGGCGCAGGTCCTCGCTGACCCCGACCAGGCGGGTCGAGAGCGACAGCTCCTGCACGAGCTCCTCGAGCAGCTCGCTCTGGATGCGCACGCCCCGCTCGCCGTAGATCCGCATCGTCTCGAGCGTCAGGTCGGCGGTGACATTCGGGTTGCCGTCGCGGTCGCCGCCGACCCAGCAGCCGAGCACCAGCGGCCGGGAGTGCTCGGGCAGGTGCAGCCCCACGCGGTCGAGCTCCTCGTCGAGCGCGGTGAGGACCTCGGGGACCGTGCGGCGCCCGAGCTGCTCGAGGTAGTAGGCGACCGAGCGCGCCTCGTCGAGCACCGTCGGGCGCTCGGGGCGGATCTCGTCGGTCTGCCAGATGAGGTCGACGAGCCGGTGCAGGCGTGTCTCCGCGATCTCCTCGGGCAGATCCTGCGCGAGCACGGTCGCGATCGAGCGCAGCTTGCCCAGCACCGACTGCCGCTGGGCCTCGGTGGGGTGCGCGGTGAACACCGGCTCCAGTTCGAGGCGCGACAGGGCGGTGGCGAGCTCGTCGGGGTCGGCGTCGCTGACGAGCCGGTCGACGAGCGTGTGCAGCGGCCCGGACCCCTCGGCGTGCACGGCGGCGCGCTCCTGGCTGCGGTGCAGCTGCTCGGCGAGGTTGGCGAGGTGGAAGTAGGTGGCGAACGCGCGGCCGAGCACCGCGGCCGTGCCCGGGTCGAGCTCGGCGAGCACGTCGCGGATGGCCGTGTCGCCCCGTTCCGGGACCTCGCGCACCAGCCGGCGCACCTTCTCCACCAGCTCCAGCATGTCGTCGCCGTGCTGGGCGGCCACCGTGCGCCCGAGCAGCGTCGAGAGCCGGCGGATGTCGGCCCGCAGCGCCGAGTGCTCGGACTCCGAGGCGACGCTGCCCTCGCTGGGCACGCGGTCGGCCCGCGCGGGCCGGTCGTTCTCGCTCATGGGACGCCCTCCTGGTCGGCCTGCCCGCGGGGGATTCGAGCGGGTGGGGTCCGCGACGGTGGGGACGCCACGGGATTGTGCCCCCGATCGGCGTCCGCGACACCCCTATCCGGTGGTGACCGCGGCCGGGAGGAGCCCGAGCTGGTCGAGCAGGCCGTGGTGGTCCCAGAGCGTGCGGTGCTCGGTGATCCTCTCGCGGCGCACGGCGACCACAGAGATCGCCAGCACCTCGACCCGCCGGCCCGTCGCCGCGACCCCGGGCAGGAGCCAGGGGAGCTCGCGGTCGTGGGTGAACGCCAGGCGCTGCTCGTCGACGACCCGCCAGCGGTCGCCGGTGCGCGAGACGCGGGTGGTGGTGAGGTCGGCGGGGCGGTGCGGCAGCACGTCGTCGGCGAGGTGGCGGCGCAGCGCCTCCACGCCGCACGCGCCGAGACCGGTCGGCAGCCGGGTCAGCACCACGTCGTCGGTGACCCGGGCCAGCGCCGCGTCGAGGTCGCCGGCGCGGACGGCGCCGGCGAACGCGTCGACGGTGCGCTCGACCGCGACCATCATGTCCTGGACCGCCTTGGTCATCGTCCGATGCTCGCACCCGACGCCCGGCGCCCGCGACGGTTCGCCGGCGCGACGCCCGGCACCGCGTCCTCGAGGAGGCCCGATGACCCGCGTCGTCGCCCAGCAATGGATCTCGGTCGACGGCTTCGCGGCGGGCCCCACCGACGAGACGGACATCTTCGCCGGCGTCCCGGAGGAGAGCGACCGCCGCAGCATGGAGCTCAACGCCGAGCTGCTGGCCGACGTCGAGGTCGTCCTGCTCGGCCGGCGCACCTACGAGGGGTTCGTGACGTTCTGGCCCACCGACGCGAGCCGCGAGGTGCCGGTCGCGCCGCTGGTGAACGCCGTGCCCAAGCTCGTCGCCTCGACCACGCTGCGCGCGGCCCCGTGGGGCGACCACGCGCCCGCCGAGGTCGTGCCCGACGCCGTCGAGCGCGTGCGGGCACTGCGCGCGGGCTCCGGCGGGATCGTGCTGGTCTGGGGCTCGCTGGCCCTCATGCGCACGCTGATCGACGCGGGCCAGGTCGACGAGCTCGACCTGTTCGTCGCCCCCATCGCCCTGGGCGGCGGGACGCCGCTGGTCACCCCCGGGCGCCCGCTGCGACTGCGCCAGATCGCCGGCGAGGTGTTCCCCGCGGGCGGGGCGCACCTGCGGTTCGCGGTGACGGACTGACCCTCACCCGTCGCGGGAATCGACAGCGGCGCCGCCCTCCCGCAGCACGCGGTAGCGCAGGTGCACCATGCCCGGCCCGACCGCGCTGTGCACCAGCTCGAGCTCGACCTGCTCGGGCGGCAGCTCCCCCGGCGCGTCACCGAACAGGCGGCGGCCCCGCCCCAGCAGGACGGGGACGATCTGCAGGGCCATCTCGTCGATCTCCCCGGCCAGCAGGAACGCGCGGGCCGCAGAGGCCCCGTGGAGCAGGACGTCCTTATCGCCCGCCGCCTCCCGGGCCCGGGCGGCCGCCTCCCGCACGTCGGCGACGGGGCGCACGAGCCCGGACGCGGGGCCCGGCGACCTCGTCAGCACGATGATCGGCACGCCGTCGTGGTGGTCGCCGCCCCACCCGCCGGCGAGATCGTAGGTGCGCCGGCCGGTGAGCACCGCGCCGGACGTCATCAGCTCGGCCATGACCGCCGCGCCGACCTCGTCGTCGGAGTGGGCCGCGGCCGGGTGGTCGGGACCGTCGAAGGTGACGAAGTCGTGCAGGCGCTCGCCCCCGATCCCGAGTCCCTGCCCGGGGCCGTCCTCGGGGCCCGCGATGAAGCCGTCGAGGGACATCCACATGCACAGAACGATCTTGCTCATGGCTCCTCCTCGTCGAGGTGTCGGTGTCAGCGGCGGCGCAGCAGGCTGACCACGGCGCCGGTCGGGACGGTCTGCAGCTCCTCGGTGGTCCAGGTCGAGCGGGGGAGCGCACCGTCCCAGAACGGCCGGCCCGCGCCCAGCACCGTCGGGATCCGGGTGATCCGCAGTTCGTCGAGCAGCTCGGCGGCGAGCAGCGCGCGGATGATGCTGACGCTCGAGAACACCGAGATCGTGCGGCCCGGCGCCCGGCGCAGCTCCTCGACCGTGGCCTCGAGGTCGCGCGCCACGCGGGCGTTCGACCAGGTTGCCTCGGTGAGCGTGCGGGAGAAGACGACCTTCTCCACCGCGTCGAACCAGCCCGAGAGGTCGCGGCTGCGCGGGTCGGCGGCCGGGTCGTCGGCCACGGCGGGCCACCAGCCGTGGAAGCCCTCGTAGTTCGTGCGGCCGAGCAGCACGGTGTCGACGCCGCGGTAGTAGCCGGCGAAGCCCGCCGCGCAGCGCTCGTGGACGGCGGTCTCGATCAGCCAGGACATGTCCCCGTCGGGCCCGGCGGCGAAGCCGTCGAGGGACAGGGTGATGTTGGCGCTGACGGTGCGGTGCATCGGGGTGCTCCCAGGGTGCTCGGTCTCTCGGATCACCCCGACGTCGGTCGGCGCCGGCGACCTTCGTCGCGGGGTCCCGAGCCCCGGACGCGCGAGCAGGATCGGGACGACTCCCGTGCCGGATCGTCCACCGGTGCGGCGCCGGGTCACGTTGCCCGGGAGCGGTCAGGGGGCATCCGTACCGGCGTGAGCACTCCCACGGACAGCGCGGTGGGCAACAGCCCGTCCGCCGACAGCAGCGGCTCGTACCGACGCCAGGGCCCGCAGTTCACCGACCGGATCGTGGCCGAGCCCGCCGGGGAGGGGCCGTCGGGGGAAGCCCAGTGGCCGGTCGAGGCGGGGCGCTACCGCCTCGTCGTGTCGCTGGCCTGCCCCTGGGCGCACCGCTCGCTGATCGTGCGCCGCCTCATGGGGCTCGAGGACGCGATCTCGCTGGCGATCGTCGACCCGTTGCAGGACGACCGGTCCTGGCGGTTCTCGCTCGACGAGGACGGCGTCGACCCCGTGCTGGGCCAGCGCCACCTCGAGGAGGCCTACCTGGCGCGCGACCCGGAGCACGGCACCGACAACGGCGTCAGCGTCCCGGCGCTCGTCGAGGAGGCGACCGGGCGGCTCGTCACCAACGACTTCCCGCACATCACCATCGACCTCGGGATCGAGTGGGCGAAGTACCAGCGTCCCGGCGCGCCGACCCTCTACCCCGAGGAGCTCCGCGCGGAGATAGACGCCGTCAACGAGGGCGTCTTCCACGACGTCAACAACGGCGTCTACAAGGCCGGGTTCGCAACGAGACAGAGCCGCTACGAGGAGGCCTACACCGCGCTGTTCGCCCGCCTCGACGAGCTCGACGAGCGCCTCGCGGACCAGCGCTACCTCGTCGGCGACCACATCACCGAGGCCGACATCCGCCTGTTCACCACGCTGGTGCGCTTCGACGCCGTCTACCACGGCCACTTCAAGTGCAACCGGCAGAAGCTCGCCGAGTTCGAGAACCTCTGGCCCTACGCCCGCGACCTGTACCAGACGCCCGGGTTCGGCGACACGGTCGACTTCGACCACATCAAGCGGCACTACTACCAGGTGCACACGAGCATCAACCCCACGCAGATCGTGCCGCTGGGACCCGAGGCCGCGGCATGGCTCGAGCCGCACCGGCGCGGCGACCTCGGCGGCTCGCCCTTCGGTCCCGACGGCACCCCGCCCGCGCCGCTCGACCGGCCGCTGCGCCCGCTCCCGCCGCTCGACATGTGAGCGGCGGGGCAGGCGCCGAGTGCCAGGAGTGATCAGACCTCGAACAGGGCACACGAACCGACATGGCGGCCAGGGGGAAGGCGTTCGTGGCGTCGCTGTCGGGGACGTCGCTCGAGTACTACGACTTCGCCGTGTACGGCACGGCGTCGGCGCTCGTGTTCCCGCAGCTGTTCTTCCCGGGCTCGGACCCGCTGACCGGCGTCCTGCTGGCGTTCACGACCTTCGCGGTCGGGTACATCTCGCGGCCGGTCGGCGGGTTCGTGTTCGGCCGGCTCGGCGACACGCTGGGACGCAAGCGCGTGCTGGTGACGACGCTGCTGCTCATCGGCGTCGCCACCGTGCTCATCGGCCTGCTGCCGACCTACGAGACGATCGGCGTGACGGCGCCCATCGTGCTGGTGCTCCTGCGCTTCGCTCAGGGCGTCGGCGTCGGGGGCGAGTGGGGGAGCGCGGTGCTGCTCTCCGGGGAGTTCGGCGACCCCCGGCGGCGCGGGTTCTGGTCGTCGGCCGCGCAGATCGGCCCGCCCGCGGGCAACCTGCTGGCCAACGGCGTGTTCGCGGTCCTCGCCGCGACGCTCACCGGCGACCAGCTGCTGTCGTGGGGCTGGCGCCTCGCGTTCCTGCTCTCGGCCCTGCTCGTCGCCTTCGGCCTGTGGATCCGCCTCACGCTCGAGGACACCCCGGTGTTCCGCGCGCTGCAGGAGTCGGGGGAGACCTCGGCCAGCCCGATCCGCGAGGTCCTGCGCACCCAGCCCCGCGGGCTGGCCGCGGCGATCCTCTCGCGCCTCGGGCCCGACGTGGCGTACTCGCTGCTCACCGTCTACGTGCTCACCTACGCCACTCGCACCGCCGGCTTCGAGCGCGCCGCCGTGCTCTCCGCGGTGCTCGTGGGCTCGGCGCTGCAGCTCGGGCTGGTGCCGGCGTTCGGTGCGCTGTCCGACCGGTGGAACCGCCGGCTGGTCTCGCTCGGCGCGGTGATCGGCATCGGCGTGTGGGTGTTCGTGCTGTTCCCGCTGATCGGGGCGGGCTCGTTCGGCCTGCTCGTGCTCGGAGTCGTCGTCGGCCTCGCCCTGCACGCCGCCGCCTACGGCCCGCAGGCCGCGTTCATCACCGAGCAGTTCAGCCCGCGCCTGCGCTCCACCGGCTCCTCGCTCGGCTACACGGTCGCCGGGGTGGTCGGCGGGGCGCTCGCCCCGCTGCTGCTGACCTCGCTGCAGGCCGGGCTGGGCTGGGCCGCCGCGGCGGGTTACGTCGCGCTGGCCTGCGTGCTCTCGGCGGTCGGGCTCGCGCTGGGACGCGACCACGACCCCCGCGAGGACGAGGAGCTCGCGGCCGCCGCGGGTGCGGGGTCGGGGACCGGCGCCGCCCGCCCGTAGGGTCGCGGCCATGGCGGTCACCGTGGACAACACCGACGACCTGACCCGCGCGCCCGGCGCGTCGGTCACCCCCGACACCCTGCCGAACGACCTCGACATCACCGACCTCGTCGTCGGCGGCGGCACCGAGGCCGGCCCCCGCGACACCGTGCAGGTCCAGTACGAGGGCCGGCTGGTCTCGAACTCCACCGAGTTCGACTCCTCGTGGGGCCGCGGCGGCACGCCGGTCGAGTTCCCGCTCGGCCAGGTCATCGACGGCTTCAAGCTGGGCATCTCGGGCATGCGCGAGGGCGGCCGGCGCGTGCTCGTCGTGCCGCCGCACCAGGGCTACGGCCCGCAGGGCGCCGGCGGTGTCATCCCGCCGAACGCCCACCTCGTCTTCGTCGTGGACCTGGTCAAGGTCAACTAGAGGCGTCGGTCACCGCGGGCCGCGCCAGCCCGTCCGCGGCCAGCCGCGGGATGAGCGCGTCCGCGGTGACCCGGTAGCCGAACTCGGCGTACGCGAGCAGCGCGGCGGCCCGCCGGGCCCCGTCGGCGCCGACGGACACGGGTCGTGTCGGGCGCGCGAGCAGGTCGGCGAACGCCGTCACCCTGTCCATGTCGACGGCCATCGCGCCGCCCTCCTCCGTCGGCTCGTCCGGGGGCCGTCCCCGGCCGGTGCCACGGTGGCGGCGACCGTAGCGCGGGCATTGCGCGCGCGTCACGCCACGACCCGGGCGAGCTGCTCGGCCAGCGGGCGCCACCCGTGCGCCCGGGCGGCGGCGAGCAGCGGGGCGAGGGTCGCGCGGGCCCGGGCCGGGCGGCCGCGGGCGAGCCAGGCGCGC
Source organism: Actinomycetospora lutea (assembly GCF_028737205.1). Taxonomy (GTDB): domain Bacteria; phylum Actinomycetota; class Actinomycetes; order Mycobacteriales; family Pseudonocardiaceae; genus Actinomycetospora; species Actinomycetospora lutea. Next base: position 135,767 of record NZ_JAQZAL010000001.1, read on the forward strand.
GCCACCGACACGTAGGCGTCGGCGCCGAGCAGCCAGGCGGTCGCCGGTGGCGCGGCGACGCCGGAGAGCAGGCGGTCGGCCTCGAGCAGGGCGGTGTCCGCCGGCAGCGGGGTGGCCCCGTCACCGTCGCCGGCCTCCGCCAGCACGGCGAGGCACCGCACGCGGCACGCCGCGACCGCGTCGGGGCCGGCGAGCACGAGACCGCGCCCGGCCAGCACCCGCGCCTCGGCGACGTCGCCGCGGGCGAGGAGGGTCGTCGCGAGCAACGCGCAGGCGGTCGGCGTCCACCACCGGTGCCCGGCGTCGCCGTTGCGCCGCATCGCCCGGCGCCCGGCGTCGACGGCCTCGTCGAGGTGTCCCTGCTGGCGCGCGACCCATCCCAGGTGGGCGAGGAACCAGGCGTCGTGCCCGCCGTAGCCCGAGTGCTGGGTCACGGCGGTCGCCTCGGCGATGCGCGCGCGGGCCTCGTCCCACCGGCCGGCGGCGATCGCGGGGATGGCGCCCCCGAACACCGTCCACTGCAGGACCGCGCGGTCCGGGAGGCGCCGGGCGAGGGGCTCGAGCTCGTCGACGACCTCGGCGAGCTCGTCGACCATGCCGGTGTAGGCGTAGGCCGCCTTGAGCCCGTCGAGGCCGACGAGCAGGGCGCGGTCGCCGGCCGCGCGCCCGGCCGCGACGGCCCGGCGGCCCTGCTCGATGGCCTCGCCGAAGCGCAGGTCGTTGGTCGCGAGGATGGCGAGGCGGCCGCGCAGGTCGGCCTCGGCGCCGCGGTCACCGAGGCCGGCGGCGCGGCGCAGGCCCGTGCGCAGGTGGGTGACGCACTCGGCGGGCGGCACGCCGAGCGCGATCGGCACGTCGCCGCCGAGCTGGCGCAGGACCGCCATCTCCAGGCGGCGGTCGCCGGCCTCGCGGGCCGCGGCGGCGGCGGCGCGCAGGTCGCTCCACGCGGCCTCGTGGCGCTCGAGGCCCTCCCGGGCGCGGGCGCGGGCCACCAGCACGCGGCCGGTGATCTCGGGGTCGGCGACCAGCTCGGCGGCGGCGAGCGCCCGGGAGTGCAGCGACTCCGCGTCGCCCATCGCGCCCCGGCGCGCCGCGGTCTCGCCGGCGAGCAGCAGGGCCCGCGCGGCGCGGGGCCAGTCCCGCGCGGCCGCGGCGTGGGTGCCGGCGGACTCCGGGGTGCCGGCGAGCAGGTCGGCGGCGCGGCGGTGGTGCAGGCGGCGCACCGGGGCCGGGGTGGTGGCGTAGAGGACCTCGTGGACGAGGTCGTTGGCGAACTCGTAGGTCGCGCCGGTGGGGACGAGCAGGCGCGCGGAGGCGGCCCGCTCGCACCGTCGGACGATCTCGGGGACCGGCAGCTCGAGCAGGCCCGCGGCCACCTCGGGGTCGACGGCGGCACCGAGGACGGCCCCGGCGCACAGGAGCTCCTCGACCTCGTCGCCGAGGCGCCGGACACGGGCCAGCACGGCGGCCTGCAGCGACTCGGGCACGCCCGACCCGCCCGCGGCCAGCCCGCGCAGGGTCTCGACGACGAACAGCGGATGGCCCCGCGTGCGGCGATGGATCGTCACCCCGAGGTCGCCGCGGCCCTCCCGGTCGGCGAGCGCGGTGACCGCGGCGGCGTCGAGCGGGCCGAGGTCGAGGCGCTCGCCCACGGCCTCGAGCTGGGCGAGCGCGTCCGCGCCCTCCTCGGCACGCACGGTCGTCAGCACGAGCACCCGTGCGCCGGCGGGACGCAGGGCGAGGAAGTGCAGCAGCTCGACGGTGGCGAGCCCGGCGTTCTGGAGGTCGTCGATCAGCAGCAGCAGGGGAGCGGTGGCGGTCAGCTCGGCGAGCAGGCCCGCGAGGGCCGCGAACACCCGGCGCGGGTCGGGGCGGTCGTCCCCCGGTGCGTCGACGAGCTCCGGGAACAGCCCGGCGAGGGCCGGCGGGACCGGGGTGGCGAGCACGGGCCCCAGCGCGTCGACGACGGGTTGCAGGAAGAGCGAGCGCTCGGCAGCGTGGCAGCGCGCCGAGGCGACCCGCCCCCCGGTGGCCGCGGCGAGCGCGGCGACCTCCCCGGCGAGCCGGGTCTTCCCGATGCCCGCCTCGCCGGCGAGCAGCACGAGCGCGGCCGCGCCGCGGGTCGCCGCCTCCCAGCGCGCGGTGAGGCGGGCGATCTCCGCGTCGCGCCCGACGCAGTGCGACGTCGTCGGCGACCGGGGGCAGGGCTCGGCGGCGGGGTCGTCCTGCGGGCGCTCATGGAGGAGGGCGACGTAGTCGTCGCGCGTGCGGGGGCCGGTGCGACGCCGAGCTCGTCGGCGAGCGTGGTCCGCAGCCGGTGGTAGAGCTCGATCGCCCGCGACGGGTCGCCGGCCCGCCGGTGCGCGCCCATGAGCAGGCGGTGGGCGGTCTCGTCGAAACGGTCGGCGGCCGCCGCGTCGGCGGCGGTGCGCCGCGCGCGCCCCGCGTCCCCGGTGGCCAGCGCCGCGCGGGCGTCCGCGTGGCGGGCCCGGCGCAGCAGTTCCCACCACTCGTCGCGGGCCGCGGCCACCCAGGGTTCGTCCGCCTCCTCGGGCAGCGGTTCACCCGTCCCGAGCAGCGCGAGCGCCCGGGCCGCGGCGCTCGCCGCGAGTCCCGGGGCCGCGGCGGCGAGACGCCGGTCGGACTCGTCGAGCAGGCGCGCCGCGGCGTCGAGGTCGACGACGACGGTCGGCGGGGCGCCGAGCCGGTACCCGCCGCGGTCGCCGAGCAGGATGTCCGGCTCGAGGCGGCTGCGCAGCCGGCTGACCAGCGTCGCGACGCCGGCGGCGGGGCTGCGGGGCGTCCGGCCGTTGCTGCCCCAGAGCTCGGCCGCGAGCTGCTCCCCGGTGAGCACCGCCGGGCGCCGGGCCGCCAGCAGGGCCAGCAGCCGCCGCTCCTCGGGGCTGCCGATGCGCAGCGCCTCGGGTGGGGATCCGCGCTCGACGCGCAACGGCCCGGCCAGCCGGGCCGTGACGCTCATCACCACAGTGTGCGACCGTGACCGGTGCCGGGGCAATGAAGACATCGCCCGGACGGACCAGTGCGTTGACCTTCGGTAGTCGAACGGGCTACGCGCCGAACGAGGCCGGCTGGCCCGTCGCCTCGAGCACCGACATCCACAGGTCACCGTCGGGGTCGACCTGGTTGCGGTGCGACGTGATCAGGCGCATCGGGATGTGCACGAACCGGCGCCGCCAGCGCACGACGACGGTGTCCGTGCGCCCGGCCATGCCGGCGTGCACCGCGGCGTGGGCGAGCCGCACGCAGTAGACGCTGTCGTAGGCGTTCGCGGCGACGCTGCGGATGGCGTAGCTGGGGTCGAGGTAGCGCACCGTCGGCGGCAGGTCGACCGCGGTGAGGTGCTCGGTGATCTTCTGCTTGAGGAAGAGCCCGATGTCGCCGAGCTTGGTGTTGCCCGACGCGTCGGTGGTGTGGCCCTCCTGCTCGAGGAGCTCCTGGCCGGCGCCCTCGGCGACCACGATGACCACCTGGCCGTGCCGCCGCACGTGGTCCTCGACCCGGCGCAGCACGCCGTTCGGGCCGTCGAGGACGAAGGGCACCTCGGGGATGAGGACGAAGTCGGCGTCGTTGTTGGACAGCGCGGCGTAGCACGCGATGAACCCGGAGTGCCGGCCCATGAGCTTGACGATGCCGACGCCGTTCTCGGCGGCCTGCGACTCGATGAACACCGACGCGATGAACTCGGTGGCCTGGGCGAACGCCGTCTGGAACCCGAAGCTCTGGTCGGTGTAGGGCAGGTCGTTGTCGATCGTCTTCGGGATGCCGACGACCGCGATGTCGAGCCCGCGGGCGTCGATCTCCTGCGTGATCCTCATGGCGCCGCGCATGCTGCCGTCGCCGCCGATGACGAACAGGACGTCGATGCCGAGACCGACGAGGGTGTCGACCATCTCCTCGGGGTCCTGGTCGCCGCGCGAGCTGCCCAGGATCGTGCCGCCGTCGTTGTTGATGTCCCGGACCGCGTGCAGGTCCAGCTCCACGACGCGCTCGCGGTGGCGCTGCGTCAGCCCGGCGTAGCCGTTGCGGAAGCCGTAGATGTGCGCGACGTCGTAGTGCTCGGTGAGCTCCTGCACGATGCCCCGGATGACGTCGTTGAGCCCCGGGCACAGGCCGCCGCAGGTCACGATGCCGACGCTGGTGGCCGCCGGGTCGAAGTAGACCTTCCGGCGGGGCCCGGCGGCCTCGAGGCTGGGCAGCCGCTCGATGGGCACGCCGCGCGCGAGCAGCACCGAGACCGTGTCGTCGACGAGCACGCGGTCGTCCTCGTGCACGTAGTGCGGTGAGGTCCGCTTCGTCGCGAGCATCTCGGCGAACGGGGAGTCGTAGCAGCACGCGCCGAGCGAACGCACGCGCAGGTCGTCGAGGTCGAGCGTCACGGGAGGCTCCCAGGTCGTCACGGTGGCTAGGTCGTCGTGGCGGGACCGGCGGCGCTACCGGCTCTGTATCGTTCACGATAACCGAGGGTCGCCGGCCTCCGTCGTCGCTGCGGCGCCGTCCGGGAACCGCCGGACGAGCTCGCTGCGTGATCGCAGCCCGAGCTTGCGGTAGACGCGCGTCAGGTGGTTCTCGACCGTCTTGCGGGAGACGAACAGCGCCGCCGCGGCCTCGTCGTTCGACCGGCCCTCGGCGACGACCCGCGCCACCTGGAACTCCTGGGGCGTCAGGGCCGCCCACGCGGCCTGCGCGGGCGCGCGCCGCGGGGAGGACACGCCCGCCGCCGCGAGCTCGGACTCGGCGCGGGCCGCCCACGGCCGCGCGCCGAGCGCGACGAACACGGCGTGCGCGTCACGGGCGACCGGGCGCGCCGCGGTGGGACGGCGCAGGCGGCGCAGGCACTCGGCCTCGGCGAGCAGCGTCCGGGCGCGCTCGAACGGCTGGTCGCACCGCGCGTGGGCCTCCCGGGCCCGCGCGAAGCACGCGGCGGCCTCGTCGGGGTCCTCGGCCAGGAGCCCGCGGCACCGGTGCGCCGTCGCGACCGGGAAGGCGAGGTCGGTCTTCGTCTCCCACCAGGCGAGCACCTCGCGGGCCCGGTCGCCCCGCCCGCTGCGGACGAGCGCCTCGGCGAGGTCGGGGCCGTAGGCCACGACGTTGCTCGCCTCGAGGCCGTCGGCGCGGGCGCGGCGGTGGGCCACCTCGAGGTGGTCGACGGCGTCGTCGGTCTCGCCGACGACGAGGGCGGCGAGGCCCTCCACCGCCGGGGCGTAGGTCTGCAGGCAGTCGATGCCGTGCGAGCCGACCGCGGCCAGGACGCGCCGGGTGCTCGCGCGGCTGTCCTCGACGGCGCCGGTCGCCGCGTCGAGGCGGGCCAGGATCATCGTGGCGAGCGCGGCGGTGCCCGCCTCGCCCAGCTCCTCGGCCCACTGCCGGGCCTCGACGGCGTCGGCGCGCGCCGCGGGCCACCGCCCCCGCCAGCAGTCGAGCTCGGCGCGGATCGCGTGCGCGTACGCCAGGACCGACGCCACGCCGTGGCGCCGGCCCGTGGTCAGCAGGGCGTCGATGCGCCGGTCGGCGTCCTCGTAGCGCTCGGTGTGGACGGCGACCTGGGCGAGCTGCGCGGCGACCTGCAGGTCGCCGGAGACCGCGTCGGCGTCGAGCCCGTCGAGCAGCGCGAGCGCCTCGCGGGTCCGCCCGCCGAGCACGAGCGCGCACACCCGCGCCGGGCCCGCCGACCCGGGCGCGAGGGCCGTGGCGCGGCGGGCGAGGTCGAGCATCGCGTGGACCCGGCCCGCCATCCCGGCCGGCATCGTCGCCTCGGCGTAGAGCCCGGCCGCGGTGGCGGCGTCCACCGGCGCCACGCGCTCGGCCGCGCGGACGAGGTCGGCGTGCGCGCGGCGGGGGTCGCCGAGCCAGGCGGTCGCGCGGCTCCGGACGACCTCGACGCGGGCGGCGAACCGCACGTCGTCGTCCAGCGCGGCCGCCGCCTCGGCGTGGCCGGCGGCGAGGTCGAGGGCCCCGGCGAGGAGGAACTCGCGGGCCGCGGCGAGGAAGCGCTCGGCGCGGTGACGGCGGTCGGTGGTGAGCTGCGCGGCCCGCGCCCACGCCTCGCCGGCGCTGCGGTGCCCGCCGAGCTGGGTCGCCGAGCAGGCCGCCGCGGCGAGCTGCGCGGCCACGGCGTCGTCGGCGCCGTCCGCGGTGGCGGCGAGGTGCCAGGCGCGGCGTGCCCCCGTCGTCCGCGCCGCGAGGGCGGTGTGGACCCGGCGCGTCGTCGTCGCGTCGGCGCCGAGGACGACCGGGCGCAGCAGGGGATGGCGCAGGACGTGCCGGTCGCCCCGAGTGTGGATCAGGCCCGCCTGCTCGGCGAGCCGCTGGTCGCGGGCGGACACCCCGAGGTCGGCGAGCACCCGGTCCACGACGCCGGCGTCGGCCGACCCCGCGCCCGCCACCACGGCCACGGCGGTGCGCGCCGCGTCCGGGAGCCCCTCGAGCGCATGCGTCCACAGCGCCGCCAGGGCCGGGCCCGGGCGCGGGGCCCGTCCCCCCGTCCGGTGGCGGGCGTTCTCGACGAGGGCCAGCGGGTGCCCGGCGAGGTCCTCGACGAGGCGGTCGAGCGCCACGGGCGGGAGCCGGTCCGCGAGCGGGCCGAGGAGCAGGCGGCTCTCCTCGGCGCCGAGCCCGTCGAGGTCGACGACGCGGGCGGAGGGGACCGTGCGGCCCCGGTCGCGCGTCGCGAGCAGCAGCGCGACCCGCGGCGAGCGCAGCCGCCGGGCCACGAACAGCAGGACCTCCTCCGACGGGGTGTCGACCCACTGCAGGTCGTCGACGACCACCAGCAGCGGCTCGGCGTCGCCCGCGGCCTCCAGCAGGCCGAGCGCCGCGGCGCAGACCGCCAGCGAGCCCCCGGCGCGCCCCGCCCGCAGCGCGGCGCTGACCTCGAGCGCCTCGCGCTGGACGTCCGGCAGCGCCGCGAGCGAGCGCCGCAGCGGCAGGACGAGATCGGCGAGGACCGCGAACGGCAGGTGGGCCTCCGCCTCGCTGCCGGCGACGCGCACGGCGCGCGCGGGCGAGCGCTCGCACACGCGGTGCAGGAGCTCGGTCTTGCCGATCCCGGGCTCGCCGCGCACGAGCCCCACCCGCTCGGGACGACGGCCCGCGACGAGCGCGCTCAGGTCCTCGATCTCGGCCGACCGCCCCACGAAGGTCGGCGCCGGCCGCGTGCCCGTGGCGGTCATCGTGTCCCCCCGTGGTGGTGACACCGGGGCGTGCGTGGTCGATGGGACACAGGATGCCGCCGGTTCCGTCGGCGGTCGTGCCGCCTTTCGGGTCGGAGGCGGGGGATTTCCCCGGGGTCCGGAACGGCTTTCTACGCCGTCCGAAGGACGGGACGACCAAACGCGATCGCGCGGTCACCGATGGCGAGGACCGGGACCCCGTTGCGTACCCGTCCGCGCACTCCCCGCGACGGCGGGACCGGCGTCGCGGGAGTTCTCCCCACTGCCGACTTCGTGCACGGAGAGGAATCGTCGACAGCGGACAGTTCGGGGGACGCCGTGCCCGTCACGGGTGCTGTCCAGGTCGAGCCAGGGCGACGACGCGCTGCTCCCCGAGACCCCTCGACGCGGCGCCCGCCGCCGTCACCGGCACGGTCCCAGGAGGAGCCCATGAGCGAGAGCACCGGACCACGTCGTGTCATCGCCCGGCGGCGACACGGCAGCCACGCCGTCGTCGACCAGGCGCCCGGAGTCGCCGAGTTCATCCGTTTCGCCGGGTTGCCGGCATGAGCACGCTGGAGGAGCAGCAGGGACGGGCCGCCGCGCGGTACAGGGACCGCGCACCCGAGCGGGCGGAGACGCAGCGCCGGCAGGAGGCGACGGGCACGCTCGTCGTCGACGACCCCGCGCAGATCGAGGCCCGGGCCGAGCGGCTCATCGGCGACGCCGTCGGGAGCCGCGCGGTGCGCCAGGCCGCGCGGACCGGCGCGCTCGAACGGATCATCGCGGAGAACGACCTGCAGCCGAGCCTCTTCCTCGGCCGTGGGACCGCGATCGCCGAGTCGGTGGGCCGGGTGACGCTCCCGGGCGGCGGCGCGGGCACCGGCTTCCTCGTCGGCCGGCGGCTCCTGCTGACCAACAACCACGTCCTGCCCGACGCGTCGACCGCGGCGAGCGCCCTGGTCGAGTTCGACTTCGAGCTCGGGCCCGACGGCCGGCCGGAGACGCCCTCCGCGTTCGCCCTCGACCCGGACACGCTCTACCTCACCGACGAGGAGGTCGACGCGAGCCTCGTCGCGGTCGCACCGGCGAACGGGGTCGTGGCCGGGGACAGGTACGGGTGGAACCGGCTCCGCCAGCAGCAGGGCAAGATCGTCATCGGCGAGGCCGCCAACGTCATCGGCCACCCCTCGGGACGCCGCAAGGAGATCGCGGTCCGCAACAACCGACTGCTCGACCAGCTCGACGTCTTCCTCCACTACGAGGCCGACACCGAGCCGGGCAACTCCGGTTCGCCGGTGTTCAACGACCAGTGGGAGGTCGTGGCGCTGCACCACTCCGGGGTGCCGAGCACCAACGCCGACGGTGACCTGCTCACCGCCGACGGGACCGTGTGGGACGCGTCGATGGGCGAGGCGGCGATCGCCTGGGTGGCGAACGAGGGCGCGCGCATCTCGGTGGTCCTCGCGCGCCTCGGCGAGCTCGCGCAGGCGGTCGGGCGGACGGCGCTGCTCGACGAGCTCGGCGCCGAGGCGCTCGTCGGCACCGTGCCGGCGGCGCCGGCGCACGTCGTGACCCCCACCAGGCGCGAGAGCACCGGCCGGCGGGGCCTGCGCGCCGTGCCGGAGACCCCGCCGCACGTCGTGTTCCTGCACGGCCGCGCGCAGCAGGGCCGGGACCCCGTCGAGCTGCGGTCCGTCTGGGCCGGCGGCCTGGCCCGGGGGCTCGGCCTCGTCCAGCGCCCTCCGCTCGACGCCACCCGCGTCTGGTTCCCGTACTACGGGGACAGCCTCGCCGCCCTGGCCGGCCCGTCCGCCGTGGAGACCACGGTGACGGGTGACGAGGAGGCGCCGGCGGCGGTGCGGGCGGCGCCGGCGGGCGGGTCGGCGCGGGACACCTACGCCGCGCTGATCGAGGACGCCGCCTCGCGCGCCGGGTTCCGTCCCGACGCGAGGGAAGGGTTCGGTGACCTGCTCGGCACCGTCCAGTCCGCGCTCACCCACCTCGCCAACAGGAGCCGGCTCGACGACCTGTTCATCGCCCTGCGGTTCCGCGACGTCGCGCTGTACCTGGACGACGACCAGGTCCGGAGCGCCGTCCTGGACACGGTCCTCGAGACCTTCCCGACGACCGGCCCGGTGACGCTCGTGTCCCACAGCCTCGGCACCGTGGTCGCCCTCGACCTGCTGACCCGGGTCCCGGCGGGCGTGGACGTGCGACTGCTCGTCACCGCCGGCAGCCCGCTCGGCCTCGACTCCGTGAACAAGCGGCTCCTGGCCGGCGGGCCGCGGCAGCCGGACGTGCAGCGGTGGGTCAACGCCTGGTGCCTCGCCGATGCGGTGGCCATCGGGTGCCCGCTCGCCCCGACCTGGGGCCGCGGCGTCGAGGACGTCCGGACCGACAACCCGCTCACCGCGGCGCACTCGATCGCCGAGTACCTCGCCGACCTGCGGGTGGCGTCGGCGATCGGCGACGGGGCGTGACGTGCCCGGCGAGCGAGAGGCGCAGCGGCTCAGCGACGTCTCGGCGCGCCTCAAGAACTCCCCGGCGCTCGAGGCGGCCGTCCGCGAGGCGATCTCGACGCACCGCGTCCCGGCCGTCACCGCCGAGCTGACGGATCAGGCCGTCACCCAGGTCGAGCGCGACGCGGACCGCCTCGAGCGCCTCGTGGCGCTCGGCCCGCTGGAGGCCATCGTGCAGCGGGTCGGCCGCCCTCCGCTCCTGATCCGCGACGACGCCGTCGTGATGGAGCCCCTCCCGGACCTGCCGAGGGGGACCCCGAAGAAGATCGAGTCGGCCGAGCGCTTCATCCCCTCGATCGGGCGGGTGGAGTTCGTCAACGCCCGGATGCCGTGGGGCGGCACCGGGTGGGTGATCGCGAAGGACGGCGACGCGGCGCTCGTGGCGACCAATCGGCACGTCGCCCGGATCGTCGCCCGGCGGGTCGCGGACGGTCGCGGGGTCTTCCTCAGGTCGACGATCTCCGGCTCGCTCATGGGTGCCGACCTGGACTTCCACGAGGAGGTGGGGTCGCGCCCGCAGGACGCGCGTCCCTTCGAGGTCGCCGACATCGTCTACCTGGCCGACGACGCCGCACCCGACGTCGCGGTGCTCCGCATCGTCGGGGACCACCCGCCCGAGCCCGTGCCCCTCGCCGCGACTCCGGCGGTGGAGGGCGAGCTCGTCGCCGTGGTGGGCTATCCCGCCTTCGACGACCGCAACGACATCGACGCCCAGGCGCGCTACTTCCGCGACCTGTTCGAGGTGAAGCGCTTCGCTCCGGGGCGGGTGATGCAGCCGTTGACGAGCCGCACGACGCTGCGCCACGACTGCACCACCCTCGGCGGGAACTCGGGCTCGCCCGTCATCAGCCTCGACCACGCAGGCGTGGTCGGCCTGCACTTCGCCGGGGTCTTCGGGAAGGAGAACTCCGCGGTCGGTGTCGACACCCTGCGCCGGCTCGTCGAGTCCGACTTCCGGCCGCGGGGCACGGGACCCATCGAGGCGGTGCGTCCCGAGACCGAGGCCCCGAGGGACGGGAAGCACTCGGCCGCCGACCTCGCCGGCCGCTCCGGCTACGACCCCGTCTTCCTCGGCCGCCGCTTCGCGACACCGTGGCCGGGGCTCCCGGAGAGCGTGCTCGCCGACCTCGCCCGCCCGAGCGACGAGACGGAGGACCAGCCCGGCGAGCTGCGGTACGTGCACTTCGGGGTGCGGTACTCGGCATCCCGTCGCCAGCCGCGGATGACCGCGGTGAACATCGACGGTTCACGCCTCGTGCCGATCAAGCGGAGCAACGACCGCTGGTTCCACGACGGGCGCATCGACCGGGACCTGCAGCTCGACCAGGACGACTACCGCGATCCCCGGATCGACCGCGGCCACATGGTGCGCCGCCAGGACCCGAACTGGGACGAGGAGGTCGCGGAGCAGGCGAACGCCGACACCTTCCACTACACCAACGCCGCCCTGCAGCACTCGGAGCTGAACCAGGGCACGACGCTCTGGCTCGGTCTGGAGGACCTCGTCCTGGACAGTGCCCGGACCCACGGCTTCATGGCGTGCGTGTTCACGGGACCCGTCCTCCGCGACGACGATCCCGAGATCGTGCCGGGACTCCCGACGCCGTTGGAGTTCTGGAAGGTCGTGGCCATGGTCGACGCGGATCGTCGCCGCCTCCACGCGACGGCCTACCTGCTGAGCCAGGGACAGATGATCCGCGACCTCCTGGAGAAGCGCCGCCGCACCGAGTCCAACGAGGGCTTCGTGCTCGGGGCGTACCGGACGTTCCAGATCGCGGTGCGCGACCTGGCCGACGCGACCGGCTACGACCTCTCCGCGTACACCGCTGCGGACCCGCTCGATCCCCGGGACGACACCCACGAGTCGGTCGGCTTCCCGGCCTACGTGGCGCTCGAGCGCCCCGAGGACGCGGTGCTCTGAGGAGGGGTCGCGCCGAGCGCGACCGACGACGAGGGGGGGAGACCGGACGTGCCCGACGACCCGGCACACCACGGCCGCTGGGACCCGGTGGTCGGCCTGCCCGACGTCCCGATCCACGTCGCCGTCCTGCCGACGGGACAGGTGCTCGCGTGGGGGCGGCGGCGCGACCCGCACGGGAGCCTGGACCAGCAGGGCTGCGCCCCGTTCCTCTGGGACCCGGCCACCGGCGCCACCATGCCGACCGACGAGCCCCGCCGCGCCGACGGCACGCCGGTCAACCTCTTCTGCGCGGGGCACGCCGTCCTCGCCGACGGGCGGCTGCTCGTCGCGGGGGGACACGTCGCCGACGGCGACGGCCTCGCCCAGGCCTGCGTCTACGACGCCGACCAGGGCACCTGGACGCCGCTGCCCGATGTCCGCAGCGGGCGGTGGTACCCCAGCGCCCTCACGCTCGCCGACGGGCGCGTGCTCGTGATCTCCGGCAGTCACCAGGACGGCCCGGACCAGCCCGTGGAGCCCGTTCCCGAGATCTGGGACGGTGCCACGTGGTCGCCGACGCGCGACTTCGTCGGCCTGCCGCTCTACCCGCGGGTCCACCAGCTGCCGGACGGCCGGGTCGCGATGGTCGGCCCGAACCCGGAGACGAAGCTGCTCGACCCGGCCGGGGCGGGGGACTGGACCCCGCCGCCGGGCCCGGCGATCCCGCGCGCGCAGGGCGAGCGACAGTACGGGCCGGCGGTGATGTACGAGCCCGGCAAGGTGGTCTACCTGGGCGGCGGGAACGACGCCGGCGACCACCGCCCCACGGACCGGTGCGAGACGATCGACCTCACCGTGCCGGACCCGGTCTGGACGCCCGCCGCGCCGATGGCCTTCCGGCGCCGCCAGCACAACGCCACCCTGCTGCCCGACGGCACCGTGCTGGTCACCGGCGGGACGAGCGGGCCGGACTTCAACGACCTCACGCCCGGATCGCCGGTGCACGCCGCCGAGCTCTGGGATCCCGCGACCGACACCTGGACGACACTGGCGGCCGAGAGCGTCGACCGGTGCTACCACGCCACCGCCGTCCTGCTGCCCGACGGGACCGTCCTGTCCGGGGGCGGCGGGGAGTTCGTCGTCGGCGCGGCCCCCAACGCCCCGGCCGACACCCATCGCGACGCGCAGGTCCTCCACCCGCCGTACCTCTTCCGCGGGCCGCGACCGACGATCACGGCGGCCCCGGCCGTGATCACGCCGGGGGAGACGTTCACCGTGACCACCGACGAGCCCGTCGCCGCCGTGACCCTCGTGCGCCTGTCCTCGGTGACGCACACGCTCAACACCGACCAGCGCTTCCTCCGGCTCGCGACCACCTCCGACGCGGCCGATCCCCGGACGCTCGCCGTCACCGCACCCCCGAGCTCCACCGACTGGCCGCCCGGTCCGGCGATGCTCTTCGTCCTCACCGACGACGGGGTGCCCTCGGTGGCCCACCTCCTCCGCGTCGCCGTGACCGCCCCGCCACCCGCCCCGGCGGCCCCGGGGGTGCCGGCGGCCCCGGAGCGCACGGCGGGGCGCCCGGCCCGCCCGTCCGGCACCGTGGTGACGGTCGGGCTCACGGCCCAGTGCCCGTACGGCCTCGGTCCGTGCTGGGGCGGCGCCTACTCCGCGCTGCAGCACCTCGCCGGCGTCGCGCACGTCGAGCCGGTCCCGGACCACACCGACCAGACCGCGCAGGTCGTCCTCGCGCACCGCGGGCTGCCCGACCTCGCCGGGTGGCCCGACCAGCTCGCGCGGTGGGCGAACGCCAGCTACGTCCTGCGCGGCGTCGAGGTGACCCTGGCGGGTGACCTCGGCGGGGACCCCGGCGACCCGCACCTGGTCTCGCCGGACCTGGCCGCGCCGCTGCGCCTGCTCCGGATCGCGCCCGGTCACCACGTGCTGTGGGACCTGCGACGGCGTCGTCGGCGCTCGCTGACCGCCGACGAGCGCGACGCCCACCGCCGGCTCGTCGCCCTGCGGGCGTCGGGTGCCGGTGCCGCGGTGCGCGTCACCGGCCCGCTCCGGCTCGTGCGGGGACGGGCCGTGATGGCGGTGCGCGCGTTCTCCGGACAGCGCTGAGCGACGCGCCGCCGTCCGGGCTACGGTGCGGCGGTCCCGCTGCCCGCCGTCCGGAGGAACCATGGCCGACGACATCGTCGTCACCCGCACCGTCGACGCCCCCGCCGAGAGTGTCTGGGACCTGGTCGGCGACCCGGCCCGGATCGGGGCCATCTCCCCGGAGTGCCACCGCGTCGACTGGCTCGGCGACGCCACCGGTCCGGCACCGGGCGCCCGGTTCAAGGGCCACAACCGCAAGGGCCTGCTGCGCTGGTCGACCGTCGGCACCGTCGTCGAGTACACCCCGCAGCGGGAGATCAGCTGGGACGTCGACCTCATGGGCCAGTCCGTCGCGCGGTGGGGCTTCCGCCTCATCCCCGAGGGCGGCCGGACGCGCATCGAGCAGTACTGGCAGGACAAGCGCAGCCCGCTCGCCAACGTCGTCGGCCGGGCGCGGGCGTGGGACGTGCCCGCGGCCAACCGGCGCGGCATGGAGGAGACCCTCGACGCGATCCGGCGGCGCGCCGAGCAGGGCTGAGCCGAGCCCGACCCGGGGGTCAGGCCTCCAGCGACGCGAGGCTCTCGAACCCGGAGAGCTGCAGCACCCGCCGCGCGTGCGAGCCCGGCGGCACGTCCACCCGCAGCTCGATCTGCAGCACCTCGAGCCGCGCGGCCAGCGCGAACAGCACCCGCAGCCCGGCGCTGTCGAGGTACTCGAGCTCGGCGAGCTCGAGCGTCACCGCGTTCGTCTCGTTCGGGATCGCGGCGGCGAGCTGTTCCTCGACGGCGGTGGCGTTGTCGAGATCGACCTCGCCGCCGATGCGGATGCGCACGTCCTCGCCGTCGGGCCGGGCGACGACGGTGGCGTCGGTCATGGCGCGTCCTCCCTGATGCGGCGTCGGAAGGTCACGGTCGTGCCGCCGGCCCCGGCGATCACGTCCATCTCGTCGCTGCACTGCCGGATGAGGGTGGTCCCGCGCCCGCGGTTGTGCCCGCGGGCCGACCGCCACCGGCCGTTGTCCCGCACGGTGGTCACCACCGACCCGCCCTCACGCTCCATCTGCAGCGTCAGCGTGCCGCCGCCCGGGCCGTAGGCGTGCTCGACGACGTTGGAGGCGGCCTCGCCGGCGGCGACGAGGATGTCGGCCATGTCCTCGCCGGTCGCGCCGGCGGCGCCGAGCCAGCGCCGCACCGCGGCCCGGATGTCGGCGAGCACGCGCGGGACGGCCGGGACCACGATGTTCAGCGGCACGATCGCCGGCGTCACGCCCCGGCGGATCACGAGCATGGCGACGTCGTCGTGCACCGGGTCCGCCCCGACCAGGCGGTGCAGCACCGTGGCGCACAGGGCGTCGGCGTCGCTGTCGGCCTCGACCACGTCGCACAGCGCGTCGAGGCCGACGTCCAACGTCCGGCCGCGGCGCTCGACGAGGCCGTCGGTGTAGAGGAAGAGCAGCGACTGCGGCGGGAGCTCGATCGTCGTCGTCCGCCGCGGCGGGCCGACCGACACCCCCACCGGCAGGTCCACGGGCACGTTGACGAGCGCCGCCGCGTGGCCGGACCGCGCCATGACCGGCGGCAGGTGGCCCGCGGTCGAGAGCGTCAGCGACTCCAGCGACGGCTCGACGATCGCGTAGAGGACGGTCGCCATGACGTTGTCCTCGAAGTGCTGGACGTTGGCGTCCAGCCGTTCGAGCACCTCGGCGGGGTCCTCCTCCTCGAGGGCGAAGGCCCGCAGCGCGCTGCGCAGCCGTCCCATGACGACCGCGGACTGCAACCCCCGGCCCACCACGTCGCCGATGACGACGCCGAGGCGTCCCGACGGCAGGGGGAACACGTCGTACCAGTCGCCGCCGAGCCCGCCCGCCTCGCCGGGGATGTAGCGCGCCGCGAAGTCGATGCCGGTGACCTTCGGCAGCGCGCCGGGCATGAGGCTGCGCTGCAGGACCGAGGCCGCCGCCCGGTCGAGGCCCGTGAGGTGGGTGCGCGTGACCAGCGCGATCCGGTCGGCCGCCGTCTGCAGCAGCGCCGCGTCGTCGGAGGTGAACAGCCGTGGGCGCAGGGTGCCGACGTGCAGGACGCCGAGGACGTCGCCCTCGGCGATGAGGGGCACACCCAGCAGGGAGCGGATGTCCTTGTCACGAAGGATCGGGTTCAGGACGTTCGAGTGGTCGACCTCGTCGATGACGACCGGTCGGCGCTCGGCGGCGATGCGCCCCGCGAACCCCTGGCCCACCGGGATGCGCACCCCCTGGCGCACCTCCTCCTCGATGCCGCGGGCGGCGGTGGCGACCAGGTGGTTGCCCGCCGCGTCGATCAGCAGGACGGCCGCCGTGTCCGCCTGGAGCAGGGCGCGCACGCGGTCGAGGAGCTCGGTGAGGAGGTCGCCCGTGTCGAGGTGCGCCAGCGTCGTGTCGGTGATCTGTTCGATGCGCCGCAACCGGTCCTCATCCGTGACGGGACTCGACGCTGTCATGGGGCCGAACGCTAGTACGGCGGACCGACGGGGCGAAACGCACGTGGCCCGGAAACGAAGGGCGCATCGGGGTGACGGCGCCGGTGGGCGGGGCCGTCGGTGGGCCCGGCTAGCGTGGCGGGCGTGCGACTGGCGACGTGGAACGTGAACTCGGCCAAGGCGCGCGAGCCGCGGCTGCTCGGTTGGCTCGACGAGCGCGCGCCCGACGTGGTCTGCCTGCAGGAGACCAAGCTCTCCGACGAGGCCTTCGCCGAGTCGTTCGCGGCCCCGCTCGCCGAGCGGGGCTACGCGGTCGCCCACCACGGCGAGGGCCGGTGGAACGGCGTCGCGCTGCTCTCGCGCGTCGGCCTCGAGGACGTGGAGGAGGGCCTGCCCGGCGGGCCCGGCTACCCCCACCAGGAGGCCCGCGCGGTCACCGCGACGTGCGGCGGCCTGCGCGTCACCTCGGTGTACGTGCCGAACGGTCGCGACCCCGGCGATCCCCACTACGCCTACAAGCTCGAGTGGCTCGCCGCGCTGCGCGACCGCGTCGAGGCCTCCGGGGCGGAGCGCACCGTCGTCGCCGGCGACTTCAACATCGCCCCCGCCGACCCCGACGTCTACTCCGTCGAGGCGTTCGCCGAGTCCACCCACGTCACGCCGCCCGAGCGCGAGGCCCTCGCGGCCCTGCTCAAGACCGGGCTGCACGACGTCACGCGCGAGCGCTGGCCCGACGAGCGGGTGTTCACCTACTGGGACTACCGCGGCGGCGCCTTCCACCAGGACCGCGGCATGCGCATCGACCTCGTGCTCGCGGGCGCGCCGGTGGCGGCGCGGCGCGCGGCGCTCTGGGTCGACCGCCAGGCCCGCAAGGGCACCGGTCCCTCCGACCACGCGCCCGTGATCCTCGATCTCGACGAGGCGCCCGACGGCGACATCGGGCCCGTCGTGCCGCCGCCCTCGCTGGGCGCCAAGAAGGGCGGCTCGCGCCGGAGGTCCTGACTCAGGCGCCCCGCGCGGACCGGAAGGCCGACCCGGCCTCGTCGAGGTCGACCACGGGCTCCGGGTAGTCGAGGTCGTGCGAGCCGCGGTGCTTCCAGGGCTCGTGGATGCGCGTGCCCTCCAGCTCGGCGAGCTCGGGCACCCAGCGGCGCACGAACTCCCCGTCGGGGTCGTAGCGCTTCGCCTGCGTGATCGGGTTGAGCACGCGGTTCGGGCGCGTGTCCGTGCCGGTGCCCGCCACCCACTGCCAGTTCATCTGGTTGTTGGCGACATCGCCGTCCACGAGGTGGTCGAGGAAGTGCCGGGCGCCCAGGCGCCAGTCGAGGTAGAGCGACTTGGTCAGGAAGCTCCCGGTGAGCAGCCGCAGCCGGTTGTGCATCCAGCCCTCGTGGTGCAGCTGGCGCATGCCGGCGTCGACGATCGGCACCCCGGTGCGCGCCTGCGCCCACGCGGCGAACTCGTCGTCGTCGCGACGCCAGCGGTCACCCCGGTCGCGGTAGTCGTGGGTCGCGGCGCGCGGGACGGCGGCCAGCGTCTGGTGGTGGAAGTCGCGCCACGCGAGCTGGCGGACGAACGGGGCGGCGGCCTCCCTCGCCGTCCCCGCCCGCCGGGCGATCTCGGTCGGGGAGAGGCACCCGAAGTGCAGGTACGGCGACAGGCGGGACGTGCCGTCGCGCGCCGGGAGGTCCTGGCCGTCGGCGTACTCGTCGATCCGGTCGAGCCAGTCGTCGAGCCGCTCGCGGGCGGCGGGCTCCCCGCCCGGGAGGAGGCCCGGCGCGGTGTCGCCGTCGGCGAGGTCGTTCGCGCTCGGGACCCGGCCGGCCTCCAGGCCCGTGGGGAGGGAGAGCTTCTTCGGCGGGCCCAGCGGCTCGCGGGTCTCCAGGTCGGCCCACTTGCGGTGGTACGGCGTGAAGACCTTGAAGTGGTCGCCGCTCGCCGGGGTGATCGTGCCGGGGGAGACGACGGTGACGACGGCGTCGTGCACGACGAGCTCCCGGTCGCCGAGCGCCTCCTCGAGCGCCCGGCGCCGCCGGCCCGCGTAGGCGCTGACGTCGCCGGCCATGTGCACCGCGGTCGCGTCGACCTGGTCGGCGAGCGCCCGGACCTCCTCCGCCACGTCGCCCGACCGGACCACGAGGCGGGCCCCCGCGTCGCGGAGGCCCGCGTCGAGGTCGGCCAGCGACTCGGCGAGGAACCGGGCCCGGTTCGGCACCCGGAAGCCCTCGATCGCCGCGTCGACGACGAACAGCGGGACGACCTCGCCCCCGCCCTGCTCGGCGGCCGCGTGCAGGACGGGCTGGTCGTGGACCCGCAGGTCCCGGGTGAACAGGCAGACGGTCGGCACGTGATCGCGTTCCCGTCACCGGCCCGCGGTACTCACCAGCGTCGCGGCCCACCGCTCGATCGTGGTCGGGGTCGTCGTCGCCGGGGTCCGGCCCGCGAGGCTGCCCACGGCGCCGCGGTTGAAGGCGGCGTTCATCGCGAGGTGCTCCTCGGCGACGTCGGCGGGCAGCCCCGCCCCGACCAACACCGCGCGCATGACCTCGTCGGGCGCGCGCTCGTAGCGCAGCGGCGTGCCGAGCACCGCGCCGAGCCGGGCCACGGCGTCGGGGATCGTGACGTCCTCGGCGCCGAGCACCTCGCGCACCCCGCCGGCCGGCGTCGGGTCGAGCAGCGCGACCGCCGCGACGTCGCCGACGTCGGCGGTCGCGACCATGGGCAGGACGACGTCCGGGTCGATCGTGTCGTGGTGCACGCCGGTCGCCTGCATCGGCGCCAGCGACGGCAGGAACGACTCGAAGAACAGGCCGGGGCGCACGAACGTCACCCGCGCGTCGAGGGCGGCGAGACGCTGCTCCTGGTCGTGGAGGGTCTCGAGGAAGCCGGTGCCGCGCGCGACGTCGGCGCCCAGCGAGCTCAGCGCCACGACCCGCGGGACCCGGGCCGCCGCGAGCGCCGCGGCGATCGCGCTGCCGACCTGCTCCTGCTGGGTCCGGTAGCCGGGTGCGGCGAGGTCGAGGGGCATGAGGACGTAGGCGGCCTCGGCGCCCTGCATCGCGTCGGTGAGGAACGTGGGGTCGGCGATGTCGCCGACGGTCGGGTCGGCGCCGTGCGACACGGCGTCGGCCAGCCGGGCGGCGTCGCGGCCGACGGCGCGCACCGGCACGCCGGCCTCGCGCAGGCGGCGCACGACCCGGCCGCCGGTGTTCCCGCTCGCTCCCAGGACGGTGATCATGATGGTGTCTCCTCGCTGGTGGTCCGTGCTGTGCTGCGTCCGAGACTGCTGCGGTCGAGCAGGACGAACCATCGCCGCGACGCCGGTTCTCGTGCTCGATCGTCCGGCAGGCGTGGACGCGCGGGTGAGTCGTGCCGAACGCTGGGCGGCGTGAGCGCACCGACCCAGCCGCCCTGGACGCCGTCCGACGCCGTCGGCGCCGCGCTGCACGTCCTGCGGATGAGCGGGACCTTCTACTGCTCGTCCGAGCTGCGGGCGCCGTGGGGGCTGCGGCTGCCCGAGACGCCGGGCTGCCTGTGGTTCCACGTCGTGACCTCGGGGACCGCGACGATCGTCGTCGGCGACGAGGTGGTGACGCTCTCGCCGTCCGACGTCGTGCTCCTGCCGCGCGGCATGGGCCACGTGATGCGCTCGGGCGAGCCCGGCACGCACGTGCCGAACGTGCTGACGCTGCCCCACACCTGGTACGGCGACCGCTACGCCACGATCAGCTACGGCGGCGACGGTGCCACGACCACCATGATCTGCGGAGCGGTCCGCCTCGAGCACCCCATGGCCGAGCGGCTCGTGGAGCTGATGCCCGACATCGTCCACGTCCCGGTCTCGCCGCTGACCGCGCGGCTGCACGACACCCTGCGGCTGATCGCGCTCGAGGTGGAGGAGACCCGCCCCGGCGGCGAAGCGGTGATCACCCGCCTCGCCGACGTGCTCGTCGTGCAGATGCTGCGGGGGTGGCTCTCGCACGACCCGGCGGCGCGCTCGGGGTGGCTCGGCGCGCTCACCGACCCCGACATCGGCCGCGCGCTCGCCCTCGTCCACGCCGACCCCGCGCACGAGTGGACGGTCGCCGGCCTCGCCCGCGAACTCGCGCTGTCCCGCTCGACGTTCGCCGCGCGCTTCACCGCGCTCGTCGGCGAGCCGGTCATGGCCTACGTGACGCGCTGGCGGATGCTCGTCGCTCACGACCGCCTGCGCGCCGGGGACACGACGGTCGCGGCCGTCGCCGCGGCGATGGGCTACCGCTCGGAGGCGGCCTTCAGCCGCGCCTTCCGCCGCGTCGTCGGGACCCCGCCCGGCTCGGTCCGCGCGCGCCCGCCCGCCGAGGAGGTGCTGCTCGGGGCGTGAGCCGAGTCCTGAGGACCCGGGTCGGCTTCTCCGATCCGCCCGCGCCGTCCGCGGCTCCGCCGCCGACCGCAGCGCTCAGGTGGTGCTCATCGGCCCGGCGGCCGTCACGTGCACGACCGCCGCGCCGAGCTCGTCGGAGGCGTCGAGGTCGACGTCGGCGGTGATGGACCAGTCGTGGTCGCCCTCGGGGTCGTCGAGGACCTGGCGGACGTGCCAGGTCCGGCCGTCGACGGTCACGCGGTAGAAGGCCGGTCCGCGGGCGTCGGGGCCGGCGCCGAGCTCGTCGTACTCGGCGAAGTAGCCCTCGATCGCCTCGGTCCAGAACGCGGCGTCGGGGCCGTGCTCGGAGAGGTCGGCCAGCTCGGCGGGGGAGCGGCGGGCGAACAGCTCGACCCGGCGGAACATCTCGTTGCGCACCAGCACCCGGAACGCGCGCTCGTTGCGCGTGACCGGCGGCGGACCCTGGTCGACCGGGCGGGCGTCGTCGCCGGCCGCGTCCAGCGCTGTGCCGTCCCCGCCCGCCCCGGCCAGGTTCTCCCACTCGTCGAGCAGCGACGAGTCGGTCTGGCGCACGAGCTCGCCCAGCCAGGCGACGAGGTCGTCGAGGTCCTCGGTGCGCGCCGCCTCCGGGATCGTCTGGCGCAGCGCGCGGAAGGCGTCGGTGAGGTAGCGCAGGACGAGGCCCTCGGAGCGCGCGATCTTGTAGTACGAGACGTACTCGGTGAACGTCATGGCGCGCTCGTAGAGGTCGCGGACGACCGCCTTCGGCGAGAGCTCGTGGTCGGCGACCCACGGGTGCCCCGAGCGGTAGGACTCGTAGGCGGCCCCGAGCAGCTCGGCGAGCGGCTTCGGCCAGGTGACGTCCTCGAGCAGCTCCATGCGCTCGTCGTACTCGATGCCCTCGGCCTTCATCGCCTGCACGGCCTCGCCGCGCGCCTGGTTCTCCTGGGCGCGGAGGATCTGCTTCGGGTCGTCGAGCGTCGACTCGACCACCGAGACCATGTCGAGGGCGTAGGTCGGCGACTCCTTGTCGAGCAGGTCGAAGGCCGCGAGCGCGAAGGGCGAGAGTGGCTGGTTGAGCGCGAAGTCGACCTGCAGGTCGTCGACGAGCCGCACGTCGGGGCCGTCGGGGGTGTCGATCCGCTCCAGCACCTGGGCGTCGATGAGGCCCCGGTAGAGCGCGATGGCCCGCAGGATGAGCCTGCGCTGCGTCGGGCGGTCGGCGTGGTTGTCCTCGAGCAGGTGGCGCATCGCGGCGAAGAACGGCTGCTTGCGCTGGGCGACCTGCAGCAGCATCGCCGTCGACACCCGGAACTGGCTGGTCAGCGCCTCGGGCTGGGCCTCGATGAGCCGCTCGAGGGTCTTCTGCGACCACGACACGAAGCCCTCGGGCGGCTTGACCCGCACCACGCGCCGCTGCTTCTTGACGTCGTCGCCGGCCTTGGCGAGGCGCTTGGCGTTCTCGACCTCGTGCTCGGGGGCCTGGGCGACGACGTAGCCCGCGACGTCGTGACCGGCGCGCCCGGCGCGACCCGCGACCTGGTGGAACTCGCGGGCGCGCAGGTGGCGCACGCGCTGGCCGTCGAACTTCGTCAGTGCGGTGAACAGCACCGTGCGGATGGGGACGTTGATGCCGACGCCGAGGGTGTCGGTGCCGCAGATGAGCTTGAGCAGCCCGGCCTGGGCGAGGGTCTCCACGAGGCGCCGGTACTTGGGCAGCATGCCGGCGTGGTGCACGCCGATGCCGTGGCGCACCAGCCGCGAGAGCGTCCGGCCGAAGCCCGCGGTGAACCGGAACGAGCCGATCAGCTCGGCGATCTGCTCCTTCTCGGCCTTCGACGAGACGTTGAGGCTCATCAGCGCCTGGGCCTGCTCGATCGCCGCGGCCTGCGTCGTGTGCACGATGTAGACCGGCGCCTGCTGGCCGGAGAGCAGCTCGGTGATCGTCTCGTGCAGGGGCGTCGTGGCGTAGCGGAACGAGAGCGGCACCGGGCGCTCGGTGTGCGCGACCACCGCGGTCTCGCGGCCGGTGCGCCGGGTGAGGTCGCGCTCGAAGAACGCGACGTCACCGAGCGTCGCCGACATCAGCAGGAACTGGGCCTGCGGCAGCTCGAGCAGCGGCACCTGCCAGGCCCAGCCGCGCTCGGGGTCGGCGTAGTAGTGGAACTCGTCGATGACGACCTGGCCGACCTGGGCGTCGCGACCCTCGCGCAGGGCCCAGTTGGCCAGCACCTCGGCGGTGCAGCAGATGACCGGCGCCTCGGGGTTCACGGCGGCGTCGCCGGTGAGCATGCCGACCGAGGCGTAGCCGAGCTGCGCGCCGAGGGCGAAGAACTTCTCCGAGACCAGCGCCTTGATCGGCGCGGTGTAGACCGAGCGCTCGCCCCGCGACATCGCGGTGACGTGCGCACCGAGCGCGACCAGCGACTTCCCCGAGCCCGTGGGCGTCGAGAGGATCACGTTCGACCCCGAGACGAGCTCGATGAGCGCCTCGGACTGGGCGGGGTAGAGCTCGAGGCCCCGCTCGGCGGCCCACTCGGCGAACCCCTCGTAGATCTCGTCGGGGTCCGCGCCGGCGGCGGGCAGGAGCGCGGTCGAGGTGGTCACACCGCCATTGTCCGGGATCGCGCGCCGCCCCCGGGGAGCCCGGCGGGTTTACGATGCGTCACTACACGCGCCTGCCGTCGTTGGGCCGGTCGGCTTCGGGAAGGATGACGTGTGACCCAGGGTGACGAAGCGACGAGGACGGCGCGCGCGCCGCTCGGTCGACGCGCCGCGACGAAGGCCCGGACCCGCGAGGCCCTGCTCGACGCCGCGCGCCGCGTCTTCGCCGAGCGCGGGTACGGGCCGGCCTCCGTCGAGGAGATCGCCCGCACCGCCGGGGTCTCCGTCGGCTCGGTGTACGTGCACTTCGCCAGCAAGGAAGCCCTGTTCACCGCCCTCGTCGAGGCCCAGACCTCCGCGGACGTCTCGGCCATGGCCGCGGTCGTGCACGACGACCCCGACGAGACCTTCGCGGCGCTGGACCGCCTGGTCGGCGACATCGCCGACTCCCGCGAGGAGGCGCTGCTCGACGCCGAGATCTGGCTCTACGCGGTGCGCCATCCCGAGTTCGCCGACCGCCTCGCCGAGCACGAGGTCCGCTTGGCCCGCTTCGCGAACGAGCAGCTCTCCCACGACTGGGACGCCATGGACCCCGCCGTGCGCGCCGCGGTCCGCGACGACGAGTTCGTCATCGCCGCGGCCGCGTTCTTCCACGGGCTGATCCGGCTGCGGCGCGTGCTCGGCGAGGAGGCCGTGCCGACCGACCTCTACAGCCGGGTGCTCAAGCTCCTGCTGCGCCTGCCCGACCGGTCGGCGACCTAGCCCGGCAGCACCGCGCGCAGCGCCGGCAGGAAGGCCGCCGGGTCGCCGGCGAAGCCGACGTGGTCGCCGGGGAAGAGCGTCGGTTCGAGGCCCAGCGCGACGGCCAGCGCCCGCGAGGTCCGGTCGCACAGCTGCCCCGCCGAGTCCTCCCCGATGCCGACCACGATCCGCGGGCGGCCGGCGCGCAGGAGCGCGACGTCCGGGCGGAAGTGCGTCGTCGGGCGCAGGAGGTGCGCGTTCTGGTAGTCACCGTCCGCCCGGGCCGCCGCGTCCGGCGCGCTCCCGAACACCATCTGGAACACCTCCTCGGGCATGGGGATGTCCGCGTTGTCGAGGAAGGCACGCCACGAGCCGACGTGGTCGCCGGCGAACCACCGCTCGATCACCACCTCGCCGCCGGCGTGGCGCTCGTCGCGGTCGGGCAGCAGCTCGACCAGGGGCGGCTCGTGGGCGACGACCGTGTCGACGAGGCCGGGGTGCTCCTGGGCGACCGCGAGCGCGGTGACCGCGCCGCCGCTGGACCCGAGCAGGGTGACCGGCCCGTCGTGGTCGACGTGGCGGATCAGGCGGGCGACGTCGTCGGCGCGCGTCGACAGCGTCGGCGACGCGTCCGGGTCGTCCACCGGGCTGCGGCCGATGCCGCGGGGGTCGGTGGTGAGCACGGTGTGGTCGGCGGCGAGCAGGTCGGCCAGGCCGGCGAACGCGTCGGCGGCCATCGGCGTGCCGAGCAGGACGACCAGCGGGCCGGCGCCGCGGACCTCGTGGTGCAGGCGGGCACCGGGCACGGCGAGCACGTCGGTGACGGGGGTGGCGGGGACGGTCACGGGAGCCTCCGGTCGTGGGGTGTCACCGGTGGGACGGCCGGGCGCGGCGGAACTCATCGGTGGCGCGGGGAGGAATCCGGGGTACTGCCCGGCCGTGTCCACGAAGCGCTCGCGCCCCCTGACCTGGATCCCCCGCCTGCTCGGCGTCGCCACCGCCGGCTACAGCGTGGCGATCATCGCCGATCCCTCGCTCTTCGCCCGGCCGACCGGCTTGCAGGCCGACGGGGCGCCGCTGCCGACGGCGACGGCGATCGGGGTGCGGGCGCTGGGCGGGCGGGACCTGGCCTCCGGGCTCGCGATGGCCCTCGCGCCCGCCGGGAAGGCGCTGCGGACCGCGATCGCCGTGCGGGTCGGCGCCGACGTCGCCGACCTCGCGGTGCTGGGGACCTCGCTGCCGGACCGGTCGTACCGCGCGAAGGCGGCCGGCGTCGCCGCGGCGTGGGGCACGCTCTGCGGTCTGAGCTACCTCGCGGCCGGCGACTGATCGGCCGTCACCTCGGCGGCGCGCAGGTGGTAGACACCGGCCCCCGGGGTGAGCGGGTGCAGGTCGTAGACGTGCACGACCTTCGGGCCGTCGTGGAGGTGGGTGTGGGTGACCACCGGGAGGGGCGCGCCGTGACGCGCCTCGCGGACCTCGACCCGCCCGTCGAGCGGCCCGCCCACGTAGAGCAGGACGGCGTCCTCGTCGGTCATGGCGGCCTCCTCGGATCGCTCGCCGGTGGACGGACGGTACGTCGGGACCAGCGTAGGGATCGACCCGCTCCGGCGCTGCATCTCTTCGGAGGCAAGCGGTGACGATCGGTGACGGTGGCAGTGACGGTGGCAGTGACGGTGGCAGTGACGGTGGCAGTGAGGACGGCAGCCACGGCGTGCGCGACTGGACCGCGCCCGGCACCGCGCCGCTCGTCCCCGAGATCACGCTCCTGCTGGCCGACGACATCCACCGCACCTGGTCGGCCCTCGACGAGGAGGCCCCGCCGTTCTGGGCGTTCGCGTGGGTCGGCGGGCAGGCGCTCGCCCGGCACGTCCTCGACCACCCCGAGCTGGTGCGCGGCCGGCGCGTGCTCGACCTCGCGTCCGGCTCGGGGCTGGTCGCCATCGCCGCCGCCCGGGCCGGCGCCGCCGCGGTGATCGCGTCGGACACCGACGCGCGCTCCCGCGCCGCGATCTCGCTCAACGCCGCGGACAACGACGTCGAGATCGCGGTGGTCGGCGACGTCCTCGACGCCGACGAGGAGCTCGACGTCGACGTCGTGCTCGCCGGCGACGTGTTCTACGAGCAGCCGATGGCCCGGCACGTGGAACGGTTCTGCGACGAGGCGAGCGCGGCCGGCGTCGACGTCGTCGTCGGCGATCCCGGCCGCGAGTACCTGCCGCGCCGCCGCGTCACGGCCCTCGGGAGCTACGAGGTCACCGGCACCGCCGACCTCGAGGGCGGGGCGACGACCACCACCACGGTCTACCGGTTCACCTGACACTGCTCCGACTGATAGAACCGTCACCTCTGACGGTTACCAGGCGAGGTCGGGAGGCGCGGTGCGCGCGGTGCAGGTCGTCCGGCTGGACGGGCCGGAGGCGGTCGAGGTCAACGAGGTGGAGGAGCCGGCGGCCGGGCCCGACCAGGTCCTCATCGACGTCGAGGCGGCCGGCGTCGTCTTCCCCGATCTGCTGCTCACGCGCGGCCAGTACCAGATGCGCCCCGAGCTGCCGTTCCTGCTGGGCAGCGAGGTCGCGGGCACCGTGCGCGAGGCCCCCGACGGCTCGGGCTTCGCCGCGGGCGACCGGGTGGCCGCGCTGCCGGTGCTCGGCGGCTTCGCGACCACGGTCGCGGCGTCGACCGAGACCGTGTTCCCGCTGCCCGACGGGGTGTCGGCGGACGTCGGGGCGTGCCTGCCGATGAACTACCTCACCGCGCACTTCGTGCTCGAGACCCGCGCGCACCTGGCGGCGGGGGAGACCGTGCTGGTGCACGGCGCGGCCGGCGGCGTCGGCGTCGCCTGCATCCAGTTCGCGAAGGCCCGCGGGGCGACGGTGATCGCCGTGGTGTCCTCGGAGGCCAAGGGCGAGGTGGCCACGGCCGCGGGCGCGGACCACTGGCTGCCCGTCGAGGGGTTCAAGGACGCCGCCAAGGAGCTGACCGGCGGGCGGGGCGTCGACGTCGTGGTCGACCCGGTCGGCGGCGACCGCTTCACCGACTCGCTGCGCAGCCTCGGCGACGACGGCCGGCTCGCGGTCGTCGGCTTCACCGCGGGCGAGATCCCCACGGTCAAGGTCAACCGCCTGCTGCTCAACAACACCTCGGTCGTCGGCGCGGGCTGGGGCGCCTACGCCTCGAAGCGCCCGGGCTTCATGCGCCGCCAGTGGGACGCGATCCGCGACGACGTCGCGAGCGGGCGGCTCGCCCCGCCGATCAGCGCGACCTACCCGCTCGCGCAGGCCGGGGCGGCGATCGCCGAGCTGGCCGAGCGGCGCGTCACTGGCAAGGTCGTCATCCACCCCGGGGAGCACTGAGTGGACCTCGCGCACACGCGCACCGGGGCGGGCGAGCCGGTCCTGCTCCTGCACGGGATCACCCACCGCCGCCAGGGCTGGGACCTCGTCGCGCCGCTGCTCGCGCGGGAGCGCGAGGTGTGGGCCGTCGACCTGCCCGACCACGGCGAGTCGCCCGACCTCCCGCCCGGGTACACCGGCGACATCGGCCCCCTCGCCGATGCCGTCGAGGCGTTCTGCCGCGCCCAGGGCCTCGAGCGCCCGCACGTGGTCGGCAACTCGCTCGGCGGGCTCGTCGCCCTCGAGCTCGCCGCGCGCGGGACGGTGCGCTCGGCGACGGCGCTCTCGCCCGCGGGGTTCTGGTCGCGCACCGGGCGCCTCTGGGCCCGCGGGGTGCTCGGCGGCGCGCACGCGCTGCTCGCGCCGATCCCGTCGGCGCGGCTGCGGCAGCTGCTCGCCACCCCGGTCCTGCGCACCGCGCTGCTCGGGCTGCTGCTCGCGCACCCCTCACGGATGGATCCCGACCAGATCACCGCCGACCTGCAGGGGCTGAGCCACCCGCGCTCGTCGTTCCGCACGATGCTCGCCCACCTCGACACGTGGACGATCCCGGCCCGTGCCACGGTGCCCACGACCGTCGGCTGGGGCGCCCGCGACCTCCTGCTGCCCCGCGGGCAGTCCAAGCGCCTGCGCCGCGCCCTGCCCGACGCCGCGGTCTACGTGCTGCCGGGCTGCGGGCACGTGCCCATGGGTGACGACCCCGCCCTCGTCGCCGACCTCGTGCTCGCCGCGACCCGCCCGCGGCCGGCCTGATCGTGTGCCGACGCTCTCCCTGACGCGGGCCTGCCGGTTGCGGCGTCACCGACGGCGAGGTGTCAGCGGCGGGACCCATGGCCGTGCCAGCATGGGACCGTGGCCCACGAGAACGAGTGGTACTACTGCCTCAAGCACCATCGGGTGGAGCCCTGGGACGGCTGCCGCTCCGCCGACCGTCTCGGTCCCTATCCGGACGAGGAGACCGCCGAGCACGCGCTGGAGATCGCCCGGCAGCGCACCGAGGCGGCCGACAAGTACGACGAGAGCTAACGGAACCAGCGGCGGTGGGCCCGGCGCGCGACGTCGGTGACGTCGGCGACCAGGCCGTCGAGCTCGGCGCGGAAGCGGGCGGCGGGCAGCGAGACCGCGATCGCGGCACTCACCCGACCGCCGGGGTCCGCGATCGGCGCGCAGACGCAGCCGAAGCCCGGCGCGTACTCCTCGCGGTCGAGCGCGTAGCCGTCGCGGCGGACCCGCGCGAGCTCGGCGTCGTAGTCCGCCGGGGTCGTGATCGTCTCGGGCGTGTAGGCGGTCCAGCCGGGCGCCAGCCGCGCGCGGCGGTCGGGCGCGAAGGCGACCAGCACCTTGCTGACCGCGAGGGCGTGCGCCATCGACGGCGGGATGCGCGCGGGCAGCTCGGGGACGAGCCCGAGGCCCTGGTGCCCGCGCAGGTCGACGACGTCGAGGTGGTCGTCGTCGGCCCACTCGACGAGGTACGCCCACGCGCGGGTGCGTCGGTAGAGCTCGCTGACCGCCTCCGAGAGGACCTCGGGCAGCGCCCAGCGCAGCGCCGGGCGCTCGGTGCCGCCCCATGTGGGGCCGGGACGCAGCCGGTACGCCCCCGCGTCGGTGCGCTCGGCGTGCCCGGAGTGCAGGAGCCCGGTCACGACGGGCAGGACCTCCGCGCTCGTGCGCCCGAGCTGGGCGCCGAGGGCGGCGAGGTCGACGCCCTCCGGTTGCGCGGCGAGCACCCGCAGGGCACGCAGCGTGCCCGGCGCAGCGGGCGCCGGCGCGTGGCGTTCGCCCGATCGAGGCAGCGGCAGGTCGATCGTCACGAGACGTGATCCTCAGGAGCCGCTCGGCCCGCAGGGAACGGCTTTCCTCTGAGGATGGTCTGAGACGTCGCTCCGTCAGGAGGCCTCCAGGAGCTTGCCGCACGACGGGCAACGCGTCGGCGGGTCTTCGTCAGCGAGGCGCCCGCAGTCGTCGCAGACCCGGTGCATCCAGCACGCTGCATCGCCACCGGCGTCGTCGGGGAGCTCCGCGGAGGACCGGTCGGGAGACGTCATCGGCCCATCGTCCCCCGGAGCGGTCGGGGTCGTCAGTGGTTGCTGCCCGGGGTGTCCACGAGCGTCGCGATCCAGAGGCGCGCGAGCCAGTCGGCGTAGTCCTCGTCCGACCAGCCCCGGCCCGCGACGAGGGAGCGCCACAGCGCGCCGTCCGTGGTGGCGTGGAGGACGTCGCGGCACGTCGCCTCCGGCACCGCCAGCTCCCCGGTGGCCGCGGCGGCGCGGGCGTGCGCGCCCATCGACTCCAGGCGGACCCCGTCGATCTCGGCGAGGAACTCGCCCGCCGCCGGGTCGCCGCCGGCCGCGTGCTCGACGGCGAGGCGCAACCCGGCCGTGCGGCGCATGATCGCGGTGTTGACGCGCGCGAAGCGGATGAGCCGGGCACGGAGGTCGGGCTCGTCGAACACCGCGCGCAGCTCGGGGCGCTCGAGCAGGTGGACGTCGAGGTCGTCCCCACCCACGGCGAGGTCCCACGCGCGCCGCAGGAGCGTGAGCTTCGTGCGGAAGGCGGCATAGACCGTCTCCGGGGCCACTCCGGCCGCCGCCGCGACCTCGGCGACGGTCGTCGCGCCGTACCCCTGCGTCACGAACAGCTCGAGTGCGGCCTCGAGGATCCGGCGCCGGTTCTCCCGGGCCTGCTGGGTGCGACGGGTGGAGTCGTAGCGCCTCTTGACGCCGTCGGACATTCGGATACACCCTCTCCGTATTGAAAACAGTCGCACTGTACCGGAGGTCGGGATGACCGAGGTGGAGGAGTTCCTGGACGAGATGCTGCCGCGCCAGCTCGCGGCCGAGCACGCGCTCTGCGGGGGTGACGACGGTCCGCGCGCGCTGACGTGGTCGCAGCGCGACCCGGTGACGCTCTTCGGCGGCGCGGTGCTGCTCCGCCGGGGCTGGGGCGAGGTGAGCGCGGTCTTCCGCTGGCTCGCCGGTCGGCTCACCGAACTGCGCGCGTACGACTTCGAGCTCGTGGCCGCCGGCGCGAGCGGCGACCTCGCCTACACGGTCGGGTTCGAGCACAAGACGCTCGTCGCCGACGGGGAGGAATCGACCTACACGCTCCGGGTCACGCACGTGTACCGGCGCGAGGACGGGCAGTGGCGCATCGTGCACCGCCACGGAGATCGGCCGCCGGCCGACGTCGTGCCGCGCTGAGAACGACGAAAGCCCTGGTCTCGACCCGTCTCCGGGTGTCGACCAGGGCTTCCTGGGTGGGCGATACTGGGATTGAACCAGTGACCCCTACCGTGTCAAGGTAGTGCTCTCCCACTGAGCTAATCGCCCGAGGCGCAGGCGGGAATCGAACCCGCGTACAGGGCTTTGCAGGCCCTTGCCTAAGCCACTCGGCCACTGCGCCACGCTTCCGGAGGTCTTCCGGCTCACCGTGGAGAAGTAGGCGAACGGCCTCCCGAGCGGACGACGGGACTCGAACCCGCGACCCTCACCTTGGCAAGGTGATGCGCTACCAACTGCGCTACGTCCGCGTGTGGCCGGCGGGTTTCGGAGGTCCTGCTCGTCCCGATCCCGCCGTTGCCGACGAAGAGAACAGTACTGCATCGTGCGCCCCCCGCGTTCCCCGGGGGGGCGTGTCAGCTCGGGTCGCTCGACAGCAGCAGGCCGAGCGCGTGCTCCAGGTCCAGCCAGTCGTCCTCGCAGCCGGGCGCGACGATCTCGTGCGTGCGGGTCAGGAACTCCGACACCTCGCGGCTCGCGGCGCGGAAGGTGGCGTGTCCCGAGGGGGAGCTGAGCTCGATCTCGACCGACTCGGCGTCGCCGTCGGCGGGACGGATGCGGACGTCGCCGGCGCCGGCCGCACCGAGGAGCCCGTCGGTGAGGAGGTCGCGGGAGAAGACCCACTCGACCCATCCGGCGCGACCGGTGCGGAACGCCGCCTGCACGGCGTACGGGTCGCGCGTGTCGTACCGCATCTCGACCTGGACGGGCACGGGCGGGTTCGGCGGGCCGACGAGGTCGAAGACCGCCGTGGAGCGGATCGTCGTGTGATCGTTGAGCATGAGGCTGCCTTTCGCACGCTGCTGTCGTCGGGGGAAACGACTGGCGGACGACCCTGTGACGCCGGTTCACCCGGCTCACGCACGCATCACACCGGACGGGCACTCGGATGAGCGCTTACCCGGTTCGGTTCCGTAACGAACCACCCTCCCCGGCCGGGCGTCCACCCCTGCCCCGGGAGCACTAGCCTGACGCACGTCCTGCCCGGCCACGCACACCGGAAGAGAGTGTCGACCAGTGACGGACGCGTCGCGCGGAGTCCCCGAGGTGACTCCGGAGAGTGACGATAGCCGTGACACTGGTGTGACCGATGCCACATTGGTCGAACGGATCAGCGAGCGGAGCGCGGAAGCCCTCGCGCAGCTCTACGACCGCTTCGGACGTCCCGCGTACTCGCTCGCCCGTCGTATCTGCGTGGACGAGTCGTTGGCGGAGGACGTCGTGCAGGAGGCCTTCCTCGTGGTGTGGCGCGATCCGGGCCGCTTCGACCCGGCGCGGGGCACGGTCGCGAGCTGGTTCCTCACGCTCGTCCATCACCGCGCCGTCGACGCCGTGCGACGCGAGGCCACCCGCCGCAAGCGCACCGCCCCGCCGAGCCCCGACGGCGACGACTGGAACATCCCACCCGGCCCCGGCGCCGACCAGGCGGCGCTCGGCGCGGTCGTGGCGGGGAAGGTGCGCGACGCGCTCGCCGAGCTGCCGGCCGATCAGCGCGAGGCCCTGGCCCTCGCCTACTTCGGCGGCTACACGCAGCGGGAGGTCGCGAGCCTCGTCGGCGTCCCGCTGGGCACCGTCAAGTCACGGATGTTCTCCGGGACGCAGAAGCTCCGGGCGATCCTGGCCCCGCACGTCGACGTGGAGGGGGAGAAGTCATGACCCACCGCGCCCCCGACACCCACACCGGCGAGCACGACGCCCTCGCCGTCGGCTGGGCCCTGCACACCCTCGACCCCGACGAGGCGGCCGCGTTCGAGGCGCACCTCGCGACCTGCCCGACCTGCCGGCAGACGGTCGACGACACCACCGCGATCCTCGGCGATCTCGCCGGCGCCGTCGTCCCCGTCGACCCGCCGCCGCGCCTGCGCCGGCAGCTGCTCGACGCGGTGGACGCGGAGCCCGCGCCGGGGTCCGGCACCGGGGTCGACACCCCGGAGGTCGGCCCCGCGGGGGACGGCACGCGTCCCGCCACGGACACGGACACGGACACGGGCACCGGCCCGGAGCCGCGCCGCGACGGCGCCGTCGTGCCCCTGGCGCCGCGCCGTCGCGCCACGCGGTGGCTCGCCGCGGCGGCCGTCGTCCTGGTCGTCGCCGCGATCGGCGGGCTGACCGCCGCCAACCAGTCGCTGCGCGCCGAGCGCGACAGCGCCCAGGCCGCGGCCGCGGCCCAGGCCGAGCGCGAGGCGGCCGTCGCCGACGTCCTGCGGGACGCCGGCTCGCCCGGGGTGTCGCACGCGGTCCTCGCCGGGACGCAGGGCGGGATCGTCGGGCTCGTGATCGACGACGGCACCGGGCAGCGCGTGCTGACCACGGGCCTCGGGCCCAACGACACCCTCACCGAGACCTATGTCCTCTGGGGCCTCGTCGACGGAACCCCACAGCCGCTCGGGACGTTCGACGTCGGGGGGCAGGGCCCGGACGTCCGTTCCGTACCCTCGACTCCCGAGGCGGTGCCGTACGCCGGGTTCGCGGTGTCACTCGAGCCCGGCCGCACGGCGCCCGCCTCGCCGACCAGGGTCGTCGCGAGTGGGCAGGTGGGACGTTGAGCGAATCGGGCGAGCAGTCGACAGCGACCGCGCCGCAGTCGCCGCCGCAGAGCTCGACCCTGACCCCGCCGCCGCGGCACCGCACGATGCGCGCCCGGCTGCGGCTGTTCCGCGCCCGGGTGCGCGCCAAGCCGAAGACGAACAAGGCCTGGCGCATCGGCATCGGGATCCTCGGCACGATCGTGCTGGTCCTCGGCGTGATCGCCATCCCGTACCCGGGTCCCGGCTGGCTGATCGTCTTCGCGGGCCTGGGCATCCTGGCCACCGAGTTCACGTGGGCCGGGCGTCTCCTGCACTTCGCCCGGCGCCACTACGACCGCTGGATGGCCTGGGTCGGCCGCCAGCACGTCGTCGTCAAGTGCCTGCTGGGGCTGCTCACCTGCGCGATCGTGCTCGCGACCCTCTGGCTGCTCGGCGCGCCCTACCTCGTGGCGAAGCTCGTCGGCCTCGGACACTGGACCTGGCTGCAGAGCCCCTTCGCCTGATGGTCTAGGCTCGACACCGCTGCGGGCGATTAGCTCAGGGGGAGAGCGCTTCGTTCACACCGAAGAGGTCACTGGTTCGATCCCAGTATCGCCCACCAGCAAAGCCCCTGGTCACAGGCTCACCAGAGCCATCGGCCAGGGGTTTTCTCGTGTCCGGGGCCCCGATAACGAACATCTGACGAACATGGCTCACGGCGTCACCACTCCTGGGTCCTCCTCGTCGGGGTCGTCGTCGCCGTCCGAGCCCGTCGGCGCAGGGTCGTCGGCAGCCGGCGTGGGCAGATCGCCGAGGGCGTCGAGGATGCGGTCGTGATGCTCGGTGCGCCGCGTGTAGAGCTGCAGCGTCGTGGTCACGTTCTCGTGGCCCATCACCCGCTGGACCATGTTGGGCGGGACGCCGTCGTCGACCAGCCACGTCGCGTAGGAGTGGCGCAGGTCGTGGAAGCGCAGCCCGGCGCCGGCCTCCAGGGCTACCGCCTTGACGGCTTCCTCGTATGACCCGCAGATGGCCGAGTCCTCGCCTCCGTCCTCGTCGGTCCACCGGGCCTCGAACTTGTGGCCGTCGATCTCGGCGACCTCCCCGAGCAGCCCCGCCCGCACGAGCGCCGGCCGCCACACCCGGGACCGGAAGAGGGTGCGGCGCAGCGGCTTGCCCACGGCGTTCGGGAAGACGAGCCCGTGGTCTCCCAGGCCGTACCGGTCGGTGTGCTCGCCGATCATCGTGACGAGCCACGGGGGCAGCGGAACGGTCCGGCGACCGGCGGCGGACTTCGGGAAGGGCTTGAACGCCGTGTTGCCACTGACCTCCACGACCACGCGGATCACCCGGAGCCGACCGGCCTCGAGGTCGAGCGCGTCGGCGCGGAGTCCGGCGACCTCACCCCACCGGAGACCGGCCCAGGCCGTGGTGGCGACGAAGGCGCGGTAGCGCTCGGGGAGGGCCGGGAGCAGCAGCCGGCTCAGGTCCTCTCGCGAGATGACACGGTCGTCGTGGTCGTGCTTGCGTCGCTTCGGGAGCCGGACGTCCTCGCAGGGGTTAAAGGCGATCAGCCGGTTGCGGACCGCTGAGCGCAACACGGCCGAGGTGAGGCGGAACGCTTCGGCGGTCGTGGCGGGGGAGCGGCGGGTCCCGAGCTCGGTCACCCATCCCTGCACCGACAGATGATCGATCTTGCCGAGCTGCCACGTCCCCCACTGCGGGATCACGTGGTTGTGCATGATCGACGCGTCACGGGCCTTCGTGGACGCCTCGTCGTTGCGGCTCGCGAGCCACGCCCTCGCATGAGTCTCGAAGCGCTGACGGCCGGCGTGCGGGTCGACGTAGTTGCCACGACGCAGGGTCGTCGCCATCT
Source organism: Actinomycetospora lutea (assembly GCF_028737205.1). GTDB lineage: Bacteria > Actinomycetota > Actinomycetes > Mycobacteriales > Pseudonocardiaceae > Actinomycetospora > Actinomycetospora lutea. The sequence goes on from NZ_JAQZAL010000001.1 coordinate 170,680, forward strand.
CGGCGAGGAAGTCCTTGGCCTCGCGCTTGGTCGGGAAGTTCTTGGACCGCTGGCGTCCCGAGGGATCACGCCACTTGGCCTCCCACCGGCCCCGCGGTGTCTTGTGCACGCTCACGCCGAGGCCTCCAGGTCAGTGAGCCACGTGTGGAAGGCCTCGCAGGGGACGATCCAGCGCCGCCCGATCTGCTTGGCCGGAATCTTCCCGGCGCGGATCAGCTCGTAGGCCGTACCGCGACCCACACCGAGAAGCCCGGCGACCTGGGCCACTGTGTAGACCTGCGGTGCCGGGATGTCGCGCAGCGAGGTCGGGTCCTCCCGATCGCGCAGCTTCGTCAACAGCTCGTGCCCGTTCATGACTCAGTCCTCCCTGATCACTCGGCCGAGGTGACCGAGGTGGTTGTGGGCGGTGGCCAGGTGGCGGCCCGCCACGTCGAGAGCGGCACGGGTGTCGCGGAGTTCGTCCTGGAGCGCGAACAGCGCCGATCGGGTCGTGGCCGCGGTCGTCGCGGTAGCCGGCGGCGTCGGTGCGACGCAGAGCGCCGGCGAGGTGCTCCACGACGTGAGGGATGCGGTGCACGAGCTCGTCGAGGGTGCCGACGACGTCGTAGGCGTGACCGGCGGTCGTGGTCTCGTCGAGGCGGACGTGGTTGGCGGCACGGACGCCCTCGGAGGCGTCGTCGAGGCGGCGGCGCATGGTCTCGGCACTCACGGCTGTTCGCCTCCCGTCTCCGCGGCGGCAGGGACGTCGGCGGCGCGATCGGTGGCGGCGCCGAGCTGGCGGGCGAACTCCCCGGCTGAGCTCGACACCGCCGGGCCGAGCGTGGGGAACGCGGCGAAGAGCAGGACAAGGGTCACGACCCCGGACACGAGCGCCGGCGCGGCGCGGCGACTCTTGATCAGCAGCGCGGTGACGAGCGCGACGATGACGACGATGGCGAGGAGGTTCATCGAGGCACCCGCCGTCCGAAGCTCTGGACGCGGTCGACGTACTCGCCGTAGTCACCGAGGTAGGGCACGCGGATGCGCTCGCAGTCGCGCCCGAGCCCGGAGAGGTACGCGATGCCGGGGTCGGCGATGGCGTGCTCCTGGCCGAGGCGCCGGGCGTCGTCGCCGTGGAGCATCGCGAGCGAGTCCGCGGGGACGCGGAACGAGAGCCGCAGCGCGAACTGATCGCGGGCGTAGCCGCCGCCGACGGCCGTGGCCTCGAAGCGCTGGGCCAGCATGAGCGCTCGGAACGCGGCCTTCCGTCCCTCGCTCAGGAGCCGCAGGATCGCAGTACGGATGCGGTCGCCGACCGGGATGCCGTCGCCACGCTTGGGCTTGGGCAGGCCGTCCGCGGCCCGGAGCAGGCCCGGCACCTCCTCGAGCACGACGAGGACGGTGGGCGTGGCCGGTGTTGGCTCGATCTTGTCCTGGCGCGGCGGGATGTGCTCGAGGCGGCGATCCATCTCCGCGACGAGGTCCTCGAGCAGGACGGCATGAGCGGCGAGATCGCTCGTGCCGACGACTTGGTGAGGACGGTGTGCGGTGTCGTCGAAGGCGCGGCCGAGCAGGAGACCGGTGATGTCGGAGCCGGCGATCAGCACGTCGGGCGCCGCAACGAGCTGGGACAGCAGGCCGTAGCAGAACGCAGACTTGCCCGAGCCGTTCTGCCCCTGCACGGCGAGGTGGGCGGGATCGGCGATGGCGTGGCCGAGCGTGATCCCGCCTTCGGTCCGACCGAGGATGACCGACTCCGCGCCGGCCGCGACCGTGAGGGAGGGAAGTCCGAATCCGTCCGCCAGCGGGTCGTGAGCGAGGACCACGAGTCGCACCCATCGGCCGGCGACGGGCTCGACGCGTAGTCCGTGCCCGCCGAGCGAGTGCGCCAGACGGGGGCCGTTCTCCCTGGCGGTGAAATCGCCGGGCTCCTGGCCGGGCAGCAGCTCGACCGTGAACGACAGGGGTGGTCCGGGTCGGACCTCGCCCACCCGGGGCGTGCGGACGGTGAGCCCGGCCGCGACCGAGACGTAGTGGCAGATGTGCAGGCCCTCGCACGCGGCGCGGAACTCACCCTTTACTGCCGACGCGAAAGTCAGGATCGAGGCCTCGTACTCGCGCTGCGCGCGCCGTGCGCGATGCCGGCCGAGGAAGCCAGGGCCGCCGGCGGTGCGGTGGTTGGAGGGCCGGACCGGTCGGAGGTGATGGAGCTCGGACATGACTCAGGCCCCCTTCTCCTGGCGCTCAGCGCACGCCGGGCACAGCTGACCGTCGATGGCGGGCAGGGCGAACAGCAGCGAGCACCCCGGACACATCGGGTCGGCGTCGACCACGGGGTCCGGGACGCCGGCCGCGCGCTGGCGGCGGATCGCGCGCAGGTCGGCCGGTGTGTGCCCGGCCCAGATGCCGTGCGCTTCGCCGGACTCCACGGCATAGGTGAGGCACTCCCGGCGGACCGGGCAGCGGTTGCAGACCCCGCCGGCCGCGAGGAGCTGACGCGCTGCCTCCGGCGAGGTGAAGTCGTCCGTGGCCGGGAAGAACAGGTCAGGGACGGTGTCTCGGCACGCCGCGTGCTGCTGCCAGCCCATCTCAGGCCGCCTCAGATTCGGCCTGGCGTCGTGACGGGCGCGGGACCGAGCCGGCGGCCGGCGCGATGCCGTCGGCCGAGAACGAGACGTCGACGCCCTTGGCGCCGTTGCGCGCCTGGCGAACCTTCGCCCGCAGGCCGGGCAGCTCCACCGGCGAGTACGGCGTGAGCTCGGGGGCCTCGTGCGACGTGATGCGGACGCCGTGGAGCTCGTGGCGACCGTCGCGGCCGGTCGGGAGCATGACGTCGTAGATGCGCACCGGCGCGCCGGTGGCCTCGTCGATGAGGGGCTGGCCCGAGGAGCGCCGGCCCTGCGGCGTGTCCTCCCAGCGCTCCATGGTCTGTGCGTGGCCGGTGGCGATGGCCTGCAGCTGGTTGGTGTCGATGGGTGCGTTGAACTCGAACATGTCTTCAGGGTTGGCCCGAATCGACACGACCCCGTAGTCCGATACGCCAGTCCCGAACTAGTCCCGAAACTAGTCCCCATCCGCGGAGTGCGTCGTCTAGAATAGTACCGCGCAACAGCGATCCGACGCGGCGGTGATGGCGGAATGTCTGCAACTAACGCCCAGTGCGTACTGAGGGACGCTCGTCGCCGTCGTCATTGGACACAGCGCTTCGTTGCCGAACAGCTCCAGGTTTTGGCTCACCACAAGTACCGCGACAGGTCCGCGGCCGTGAACGCCGACATGGTGTCGAAGTGGGAACGCGGCGAGAAAGGCGTCAGCGCGTATTACCGTGACCTATTGTGCGTGCTGTTCGAGACCGACGCCACGGCACTCGGCCTCTCCATCGCTGCGCCGGCTCCGGCTGCCTCCTCTATGGTCGCCTCCGACGAGCCCGACGCCGACCTCGCAGGAGTCATCAGTGAGACCGATGCCCTCCTCGAGCAGCTCGGGCCAGCAGCAACGATCCTCGAGAGCCGCATGGCGGACGTGTGGAGGGACGAGCTGATGCGCCGCCGAACCCTGGTCAAGCTCCTGGGCCTGGCCCCTGTCGCGCCGGCCGTGTCGCGGCTGGCTGGGCCCGGTTCGCCGGGGGTCAGGGGCTCGGTCCGTGACTTGGACGACCTCGCGGACCGCTACCAGGCCCTCTACCACTCGGCCAGCCCGAGCGCCCTCATCCGGCCGGTGCTTGCGCACCTGGACGCGGTCTCGGATGCCCTACGAGGGACGAAGGACCACCTCGCACGCACCAAGCTCTTGGCGAACCGTGCGCGTGTTGCACTCCTGGCCGGCCGGCTGTCGTTCTTCGACTTCGACGACGCCATGTCCGCGCGGGGCTACTACAACCTGTCTGTCGAAGCCGCTTCCGAAGCCGGCGACAAGCACCAGGCGGCGGCCGCCCTGGGGCACATGGCCTTCATCCCCGCGGCTGAGCACAGCATGACGTCTGCGCTGCAATACCTCGAAGGTGCGCGACAGCAGATTGACCTCGATCCTCACGGACCGCTGAAGTCCTGGGCTTACGCGATCGAGTCGGAATTCCACTCACACGCCGGAGACCACTCGTCAGCGCTCCGTGCGATCGACGCGGCGAAGATCGCCTATTCGCGGTCGTCCATTAACGCCGACCTCCGGTGGTTCGACTACTACGACGTGAATCGCCTCGCTGGCTTCGCCGGCTACGCCAACCTGCAAGCCGGCTGCTACGACGCTGCGGCCTCCGAGCTCACCGAGGCGCTGGACCTACCCCTGTCGGCCATCAAGCAGCGCTCGGTCTTCCTGGCCGATCTCGCGACGGTGCACTACCACGCGGGCGACCTCGAGCAGGCCTGCTCGGTTGCCGTGAACGCGGCGGACGAGCTCCAGCGCGCCGGCTACGCCACGGGTGTTGGCCGCCTGCGGGAGTTCCACGACCTCGTCTCCCCGCACAGCTCGACGCGCGCCGTGCGGGTGTTCTCCGAGCGACTGGGCAGTCTGCAACTCGAGGAGGCCTAGGAGTGACCATCCGCGCCGTCTGGTTCGACGTCGGCGAAGCCCTCATCGACGAGACTCGCGAGTACGGCACGTGGGCGGATTGGCTCGGCGTCCCACGGCATACCTTCTCGGCTGTCTTCGGGGCTGTGATTGCACGGGGCGGTGACTACCGCGAGGTCTTCCAGCACTTCCGACCTGGCTTCGACCTTCAGAAGGCACGCCAGGAGCGGATCGACTCAGGGCTCGGGGAGTATCTCAATGCTCACGATCTGTACAACGACGTCCGGCCGAGCTTGGAATCCCTGCGTGAGGCGGGATACTTCGTCGGAATTGCGGGAAATCAAACCGAAAGGGCTGGAAGATTTATCAGAGAGCTAAACCTGTCCGCTGACATAATTGCCACGTCCGACGACTGGGGAGTTTCGAAGCCGGAAACGGCGTTCTTCGAGAAGTTAATCGCCGTGTCCGGGCACGGGGCAACTAGCATCCTCTACGTCGGTGATCGGTTGGACAACGATATTGCACCCGCTCAGAGCGCAGGCCTGCACACCGCCTTGATTCAACGCGGGCCTTGGGGCATGATCCTCGACGAGGCGACGACCGGTGTAGTACCCGACTTCCGCGTCACAAGTCTCACGGAAGTCCTGGACGTGGTCGTCGACCATGGAAGGAAGCAGCACCGCTAGCTCCGCGTACGAGGGACTGTGTCAGAGGCGGCCAATAGTGTCTTCGAGTGTTCCCGCTTTTTCGGCTGGCGCCATTGAGATGGTCTGTCGCGCCCTCGCTGACGGAGTTACGGGTCCGCAGATTCCGAATCTCATAGCACCACTGGGTCGACTTGACGTGCCAGATGTGCCCGGCGGCACCAAATGGAAGCGGCTCAACAACGCGGTCGTAAGTGCTCAGAATCGGCAAGGCGATGGACGTCCTCTCGTTCGTCTAGTCACAGAGATCATGGCGCCGGTCCGTTTCGCTTCGGTTGCTGAGTTCGAGTCCGTGAGAGGCTCGGTGAACGAGCGTCTGCTCCTCTCCGCGCTAGAAGTAAGGAACGACGGGAAAGTCGGCCGGGTCGGTGCGTCTAGCACGCTGGCTGACGCGCAGCAGCGCGCCAACCGAGTTGCAGCACAGCTTCGGGGGCGAGGGGTCCATCAAGATGTCCTCCACTTCTGTCGCCCTGAGCTATTGCAGAACAACTATTTCCACGCGGTGCTGGAGGCTTCAAAAAGCGTCGCGGAGAAATTGAGGCAACGGACGGGCGCGACGAGCGATGGCGCCGCGCTGGTCGACGCGACGTGTTCGGCTTCGTCGGGCCCGATATTGCGATTCAATAATTTCGAGACCGAAACGGAAAGGTCGGAACAGGCGGGTCTGGGTCTGTTGATGAAGGGCCTCTTCTCTGCCTATCGAAACCCGACAGCGCACGCTCCGAAAGTGTTGTGGGCGACTGACGAAGACGAAGCAGTCGACGTACTCACTTTGGCCTCAATGCTCCATCGCCGGCTGGACCGCGCCAACGTGTAACGGTTTAACGGCGCGGTTAAAGGTCCACTCCAGACGGTCAGCGGGCCACGAGATCTCTCTCAAGAACGTCCTCTCGCGGCGTGCCGCTACTTCCAGCGATCTTCGCTCAGGGCCTGGACCAGGGGCAGCTTGACCAGGCCGCCCACCTACAAAGCCGCAGGGCGCTACTCGACTCGTGTGACGGGGCAAGCTCAAGCACATCACCTGTTTGGAGGCTGGTCATTGGCGAGGCTTCCTGCCTAGACCGGAATCGAACCCGAGTCGAAGCAACCCGGCCTTGATCGGGTACGGTGCCGCGGTGCCGACTTCGATCGCGGACATCGCTGATGTCAAGCTTCTAAAGTTCTTGTGGCACGGAGAAGTTCGTCCTGGACTTCAGTCAATGACGCTCAACAACTTCAACCTCTGCCCCGATCCATTGCATTATGCCGCGTACGACTGGGGTCTAGAGACTCTCGTGAACGGGCTCGCCCGTGACCTGAAGCTCGGGCAATACACCCCACAACGCGCTGAGCTGGTTCGAGGAGCGAAGAACAAGGGCCTCTCTCGGCCTCTGTGCTTCCTATCAACGCGCGACGCTCTCGTGTATAAAGCAATCACTTGGAGCGCACGCACGGGCCTAACCTCAGACGCTGAAAAGTGGGTCGGCTTTCACAATTCGAAAGAAGGCGACGCGGATAGCCCCTTAGTTGACGATAACGGCGACAGTTTTGATTGGTTTCGCTTCTGGCTCGCACGGCAAGGGAGCCTCCTTGAGATGGTCGATGACGACACCGTTGAATACTTCGTTGAGTCCGATGTCGCCAACTTCTACGCTTCCATTAGGCTGGACGCGATACGTGAACACCTGCACGCAAGGGCCGGGCTCGAGAAAGAAGTGGTTCGTCTTTGCGTGCAGTTGATAGATGGCGTCATGCCCAGAAATGACTATTCGGAAAGCTCGCTCATGGGGTTACCTCAAGAGCAGCTGGACTCATCGCAACCAATCGCCCATAGCCTACTCGCGCATGTCGACGCCGAGTTCCGCCCCGAGGGGGAAATGGGCCGGTACATGAGGTATATGGACGATATTCTCATGACCGTACCCACGGTGTCCGACGGTCAAGTCGCTATCGCTCGGTTACAGCGCTCTCTCGAGACTATCGGGCTCTACCCGAACCCATCCAAGACGCAGATTCTAACCAAAGATCAGTATCTCCACGAGTTCATGGTTGACTCGCAGGCGGAGATCGACCGAATTAGCAGTGATCTCGAGAAGCAGACACCGCGTCGAGCACCGTACAACAAGTGGACGACCGAAGAGCAGTGGGAGAGCGTCCGATCCAGCTCAGACCGCCATCGGCTTATGGACCCGAGACCACGTCGTTGGAGTCGAGTCACAGGGCGCTTCTACACCGTGCATCGTGAGATTGGTATGGACGACTGGTGGTGCTACTGGTTCGAAGACATAGAGAATGACCCGGGTACGGCGCCCAAAATTCTGGAATTTGTGCGGTCTTGGCCGTTGACAATCAACACTCTTTACGATCTCTTAGAGCTCAGTAAACGTTACGGAATGCTGTATGCAGATATCAGTATTCTCGCAGCGGAGGTTATAGCGACCTGTCCAAATGCTTACGACGAGGACCTTTGGGCGGAGGTGTCTCGCCTCTGCCGTGACGAGTTCAGTCGTCTCGCCTCGTTGAGTCCAGGCGATCTCAGTTCGGAAAGGATGGCTGCCGCTTGGCTGATTGCATCGTGGAAGTTCTCCGATTGGGACTCAAGACAGGCGTTGATTGACGCGCTCCCGGCCGATCTTAGCTCTGTGTCTCCGATTAGGGCGCACGCTCTTCCTCTAGTTGCGGCGCAAGGAGTCGTGCCCATTACGGAGTGGATTGCGGTGCGGCCCGGTCTCGACTGGGAGACGACGCTCACTGCCGAGTATCTGAGAAGTCTAGAGGGTGGAGAAAAGGAAGCTATCCTCTCAGCTCTCAAGCTGACTCGCGCTAGGCTCCAGCTAGCGCCACAGCGATTCACTGTTCTGCCTCGTTCGATTCCACTCCTCGACATCCTCGGTCGAGTTGCGCCAAATGATCTGGCGGAACTGGCTCCGAAAACGCTCCGAGCTCTACGCAAGAACTTGGCTCGGTTACGAGACGAGAGACTAGAGGTCTTAGTGGAACGATGGCGTCCGTAGGTCCGAGTCCGTGCCACTTGCAATTGGGTCTTAATCAGTCAATCTGAGTTTCAACGGGGGCGCTTCAGTGGTAGCGATTGACGCAGAACAACTAGGTGAAAGTTCCGGCCAAGAGCCGGTCGAGATTCTCATAAAGAAGCTTGAAGATCGATCGTTCAAGACCTACAAGCATCGGCTATTCGCCTACGGCCGCCTACACTGGCTCAATCAGTTCACGAATAACTTGCTAGTCGCGTTCTCGACATCCACGACGATCGGGTCTGTGGGAATGTTGGCGGATCGGAATATGTACGGATCGGGGGGAGATGCGCTTATGGTTGCGCTAGCGATCCTGTCTCTCGTCGCCTCCTTGGTCGTTGCGAGTTCTAGCTATGGAACAAGGGCCAAAGCGATGGAAACCACCTATAAGCAGCTCCAGAGGTTGTCCGTGGAGGCAGAGAATCTCCGCCACGGATTCCTGGCGGAGCCTCAGCGGAGCGCCGAATTCAAAAGGCTTCAACGCGAGTATTACAACCTCATCGAGTCATCGGAGAACCACACAGATGGGGACCATGCACGCATGGAGAAAGGGAAGCAGCCTTCTCTCGGCTGGGCCTACAGCTTGTTCGTCGTGCCTGGCGCTCTACTAGTCCCCTTCGCAGTTTGGTTTGTAGGAGGTCTTTAGGAAGGGTTCAATCGGTGTTGCTCGGTCGCCAAAATGTGCATCCCTCGGCTTACGGTGTTCGGTGCCCACCGCTCGAGCCGCCCGAGGTGGACCCTGTTCAGATGCACCCCGGTGCACGCAGCCCGTGCACCCTGGGCGGGGCCGACGGACTCGGAGATACCTCGACGGCGGCCCCTTGAGGAAGCCGACGAGGGCACGCTGTGCGGCACGTTCCTCCTCGGGGAGGAGCCTGCCGCGTTCCTTGCGGTGGTGGTAGCTCGTGTTATCGCGCAGACGCGCGATGGTCTCACTTGCATTCAGATGAGGCTCCTTCGCGTTCGCGGCGGGTGGCGTCCTGGTGGGGTGGGGGTCGCTGGAGGACGGTGACCCCGTCGACCTCAGCATCAGGACCCGGACCGGCTTGACGAGCTCGACCAGCAGTCGGCCGGCATGGTGGGCGTCGGGGCTGCGACGATCTTGCGCTCTGTCGACAGTGGGTCTTCGCGATCCCGCGTGGGCTGAGAACCATGGCGTTGACGCGGGCGATGATGATCTGGAAAGTCATGGCTGGTCGCCCCGAGTCGCGATCGGGCTGCCAGACCAGTCACGCCGAAGGGCTGACCCCTCCCGGCAGAGCAGCTACGGTTCCGCCATGGACTATCGGCAGCTGTTCTCGGAGCCGGGCCTACTCAATGAGTTCCTGGACCGGTTTGAGGAGCTGGCGTCGAGCATATCGACGGAGCGCAGCGGCCTCGAGGCTCTTGACGGCGGGCCAACAAGGGAGCAGGCCGCCGAGGCGGCGGCGAGCATGTCCGAGGGGACATGGAGGTCCCGTGACAGCGGGCTGGAAGCGATAATTAAGCGATTCACCCGTCCCGTCTACCTAATCCGAGAATCGACATTCACAGCTGTTCCGGATAGCATACCAAACAGCGTCGAAGTCGCACGCCGACTCCATGCCTCACGAACGCTGATCGAGGCGGCCATACCCAGCACGGGCCGCATCGACGTGCGGAATCACCGGCTGAGCTGGCTAGGCACGGCCTGGATGGTCGGCCCAACTATCGCTGTGACGAATCGCCACGTCGCTGAGGAGTTTGCGCGGGCTCACCAGAACCTCTTTCTCTTCCGGAGGAGCGTCAACGGCAGCGTCGTTCAAGCCGTCATTGACTGGCGGCGGGAGTACCTCCGGTCGGCGGTGTCGCGGTTCCGTGTCAAAGAGGTGCTCTGGATCGAGCCCGATACCTCTTTCGACGTGGCACTCCTGCGGATTGCTGATCGGGGAGAGGACGACGAGTTGCCGCCGCCGCCCATCAGCCTGATGAGCGAGGATGAGCTGCGGCTCGTCGGGGTGGGCGCCTGGGTCGCCATCATCGGCTACCCAGCGCAGGACAGCCGCAACGACCTCGGTGACCAACAGCGCATCTTCGATGGCATCTATAATGTGAAGCGATTGGCGCCCGGTCGGCTGACAGCAATCACCAGGGACGGCCTTGCGTACCACGACGCGACCACCCTTGGCGGCAACTCCGGGTCGGTCCTTCTTGAACTGAGCACGGGAAAGGCAGCGGCGCTCCATTTCGGCGGCATTGAGGGCGAGGGCAATAACGCCGTACAGGCTCCTGTTCTGTCCCAGATCGTAGATGATCATGGCACCTAAAGGGCGCCACCAGCGTGATCCCAACAGTGCCGAGCGTCAGGTAAGCGCGGCTAGCGCGGTAACTCCCTGGTGGGAGGACGAGGCCGCGAATTGGACGCACGGTCGGCACGGCCGGATGTTGGACCTTTTGACAGCGGCACTCGGACACCGTACCGACATTGAGGTATTCGCGCGAGCAGTCAGTTTGGACTGGAGTGCTGCGCCAGACGGGACCGCGCCGATTCGGGACGCATGGCTATGGGTGCTCCAGCGGACTGCCGACGCAAGGCGGATTCCCGACCTCATCGCGGAGATTCTCAATCATCCCAAGAGCAGAACGTTCCACTCTTCCATCTACGGCCTGCTCGGTGACAGCTCCTCTATTGTAGACGCCAAGCGTGCGCTTCGCCACGGGCTGGATTCGTTGTCGGAAAACCAAGATAGCTTCGGAGATCACATCCGCGCGGCCGCACCCGTACTGCCCGCCACACCGGTAGGCAGCCTCGAAGCGATCACCTCGCCGCCGTCCGGCCTAGGTGATCCCAAGGCCTATGCGCAAGCGATTATGAGCGCGACTCGGCGTATCGCTATGATCGAGGTACACGGCCGACCACGCGGTACCGGCATACTCGTCGGGCCAGACCTACTTCTCACTGCGGCGCATGTACTTGACTCCAGGCACTGGCCGCCGTCCGAGCCAATCGAAGTCGTCGCCGTATTCGACTATCTCTCGAGGTCCGGACGCAGTCCAGCGGAAACCGGCACACGGGTCAGCGTCAGCGAGTTTCTATGCGGAAGTCTGCCAACCGAGTCCGAGGCGAACGGGGATGTCTTGGACTGGGAAGCCCCAAGCAACCGTCTCGACTTCGCGCTGCTCCGGCTAGCGAGTCGCGTGCCGGACGCGCCCGAAGACCCCTTGCCTCGCGGGCACTACACCCTGCGTCCCGAACCTTACGCGTTTGACCAGGCCCCGTTGCTGTTCATTGTGCAACATCCGTTGGGCGAGTTCCAGGCGATCTCCTATATCCGGCAGGCGCCACAGTGCAATGACAACGGGACCCGGATCAGATACCGAGCCAATACGTTGCTCGGTTCATCGGGTTCGCCCGTCATCGACGCTGTCGGTCGACTGGTCGCGGTCCATCACTACTCAACCACTGGGACGAACCAAGCGGTGCCGGTATCCAAGATCGCACAGTCGATCATGGCTGGCCCATGTGCGCCGTTACTGGACACAGGCAGCGGCACAGGATCGGTTCGCAGAGGTGAAGCGATTCGGATAACCTCCCCCGAAGAGCTCCAACGGTGCGTCGTCGGTCTATCCCGCGAGGGCGGGGAGCAACATCGTACAGGATTCCTTATCGCGCCATCAACCATTCTGACGACAAAGCATTCGCTGACCGACTCGACCGTCGGTGCCCCATACAAAGTATCCCTCGGCGGGCGAGAGTTCCCGGCGCGTGTGACCTTCGTCCCGAAAGAACTTGACGTCGCCGTCCTCGAAGCAAGCGAGCCGTCGCAACACTGGCTCAGGTTCGATCGATCTCCAGCTATCGGCGATCGGACGCTCGCCTTCGGATTCCCAGGCGGCCATCCTAAAGGGAAGCACTTCAGGGCGACGATTGAAGGCCCAACCGAATTCGGCGGTACCCTCCTGCTGACGTTCCACGGAGAAAAGTCTACCGAAGACTTTAGCGGTGCACCGCTATTCAATCTGGACAGGAATGGCGTGTGCGGCATAGTAACTTCTACCGGAAGAGATCAACTCGATACTGTTGGCTGGGCCGTCCCGGTTGCAAGCGTACTTGAGGTCTTGCCGAGCGTGCGCGAACTGGGCTGGAGACACAACACGTCTGAGCCTCATGGGGGCAACGGCCACACGTCCACAAACGAAAAGATTGACCTGCTTGCCAGGGAGGTCCTCGCTGGAGACGCTATCCTTATAGTCGGCGACGTTCTAGATTCGGCAACAAACTTGGGGCGAACTGCCGTTGACAGGTATGTACACCAACATCTATCGCGAATTCCAGACCGCGAGTTGAAACGCATCGCGCTTCTCAACTACCTGCGATCCGAATCGAGGCCTTCCAGCAAATCATATGAAACCATTCCCAAGCTTCCCTTTACTACCGTAGTAAGCCTACACCCGGATGCACAACTGGAGCAGGCACTCTATTCATATCGAGCCGTAACGCTAGGTGATGATCTACGCCAGTCCGAGCTAGGCGTCGGAAAGCGAGACCTATATCTCTTCGGCGGTAGCGTACTCTTTGGGAAGGGGCTCATCCTAAACCAGGACGACCGGGATGATCTCCGTGAACGTTACAACCGACTTAACCAAGGATTTCGGGTGCGCCTAGCCATGGCCCCGATTCTCTTACTCGGTTGCAAACTGGCGACGGACTGGACTATCCGGCGACTCCTTCATGACATTCTTAGGCATCGGACGCCGCTTGACGGCAAGATATTTGTTGCCTCCAACCCTTCTGACTGCTCGCCGGTGTTACCCGGCGAATTTACTGTAATTGATGCTTCGCCTGAGGAACTGCTACTCGGGCTACAAGAGGCAATCGCGGGCCGGCGTCCCCTACGGCTGCGCACGTGGGTTGACACATTTCCGAAGCACACCGGCTTTCGATACCTTGATCACTTTACCGAGGACGATCGAAGCGTCTTCTTCGCCCGTGAGCAGGACTGCGAGGCTTTGCTCCAGGTCGTTCTCTCATCCCCGAGCAAGATATCAGTGCTTTGCGGTCGGTCTGGGGCCGGAAAGACCTCCCTGGTCTTAGCAGGCTTGCAGCCTCTATTGCACAGTCAAACACACATGCGCGTCAAGTACCTCCGTAGCACAGCCGATCCTCTGCAAATGCTGGAACGCGCCCTAATAGAGATGCTGGACCTCGGATCGGGCTACTCAATTAGCGCGGACCCGTCCTTCGAGCGGCTTAAGAACCGACTCGCTGGGCTCTCCAGCCCTATTCTGTTCATCATAGACCAACTCGAAGAGGCCTTTGTCAAGGGCGGGAAGGAAGAAACCAGGAGATTTCTCGCAGCGATCGACGATCTACTTGCACTGAACTGTTTACCAGCTCGGTTCCTCTTTGTCGCGCGCGAGGACTTTCTTCATGAACTCGCAGGCGACCGCACAAGCAGCAAGTCGACATTAGCCTCCGTCTATCGGTTGGCCGACTTTGACCACGCAGACGCCTCTGCCGTTGTTAGGCAGACAGCAACCGCAATGGGTTGGGAGTGCGAGCCAGGATTTCTAAGAGCGATGCTGGAAGACCTCTCGCCTGACAGAATCCTGCCTGTCCACCTTCAAATTGTCTGCCATAGAATCCAGCAGGAATCGACGCATCTCGCAAAGTTCGACGCCTCTACGTATCACCGCTTGGGGCGCGCCTCGACAATCCTCCGAAACCATGTCGACCACGCATTGGAGGGCCTCTCAGGCTCGAGTATCTCACAAATCAGAAGCGTCCTCGCCGCAATGGTAACCAGCCGCGACACGAAATTTCTCCTAACGGATGAGCAAATCGCCGGGAGAAGTGGCCTACCGCTCGAGTCTGTTTCGATAGCTCTTCTAGAGCTTATTCATGAGTTCCGCTTGGTCCGCGAAGTGCAACTCGACCAGGTTCGCTATGAGCTAGCGCACGAGTCACTTGTCTCCGCCGTCCTAGAGTGGCTTGATGCATCTGACCACAACTTGAGAATCGTACAAGATATCATCGATCAAGATGTTGTTCTCGCGAGACGCGATCCCAGTCACGTAATTTCTACCGATCGTCTTTCTCTTATTGAGGCCGTGCTGGACGAACTCGACATGGGCGAAGACGCACTCAGCCTGGTGGCTAGTTCGTTCTGCGTAACCGGTTCGATTCCCACCGCGATCCTGGACCGAATAGCTCAACTATCAGAACGACAGCAGGTCGAATCGCTCTGGGTCCGTCCTGTAGCGTCCGATCCGCATCAGTTCGAGGCTGTGCTGCGTTCCGCTGTGAGCGAAGCACTCCCGGAGTATGACGCTAGCGATCTTCCAGATACCCAACTTGCACTAATCAGCGAAGCGATCCAGACCGGTGATGCCCAGATACTCGTCAGGCTTCTTCGCTTTTTAAGGCTTACGACAGAACATCAGACCTCAATTTTGGAGCGGGTCGCGAGCGGAGGAATAGCGCTCCGAAGCCTTGCAGATTCTGCGCTCCCTGACTCCCTTCTCTTACTCGCTCGCTACGCTGCTCAGTCGTCGAGCCCAAAAGTTCCTTCTCGGCGACTAGGACTGCGTCTTATTCTTGAGCATATAGACCGTCAGATTCTGTCGGCGGACGCAGCATCAGACTGTATTGCCTGCTTCGTCAGCAAGTTCTCGATAGACATCCGACGTGCTGACGCGATCCGGGTGGTTTCCGAGTTTCTCGCCGACGGCCTGGGGCCGCGCAACCCGACCATCTTCGGTCCTGCCCTTCGTGCATTAGCAAGCAAAGGCCGGCGCCCGATGACCGGCGACCGATTGCTCACGGATCGAGAGGCGGTCTTCGTCCAAGACGCGGTCGCGACCGCTCATCCCAGCCAGGCCATCGCGATTTGCGGGGCGCTGCTTGGCAACCTGCTCGACAGCGACCAACGCCAGCTACCTTCGTTGAACAGCCTAGGCCGTTTCATTCTGGCTAGGTTAGCGAGCCTATCGGGCGGGCGCCACTACATCGATCGTTGGCTCAGCCGTGACCTCGCTGGCGCTAGGCTATTTGCGGGCGCGCTCAGCTGGTCCGTAAAGCTTCCCGAATTTCGCGAAATGCCGCCGAATATGAGATTCAGCGTGGAACGCGCGATTGAAGAGTTTAACTTCGGGCCTACACTCACTTACCGTCTAAACGAAGTCATTCTATCCGGCTGGGATATTCTTCCGTCAAACAATACTGCGAGCGCCTGGAGAAGTGAGCCGACCGAGGACGAACTCGAGGAGATCGAGGAATGGCTCGGTGTGGATCTAAATAGTCGGCTTCTCGAAGATGTCGAGGAGCTTATAGGTTATCTCGATGATCTCGAGCTCCAGTCGCTGGCAGCTCACACGACAGACGACATCGAGTCTCAAGTTCCTGAATTGCCTCGCTTCGATGCAGACGTGCAAGCGTGGGGTGACCACGAGCAACGCGATGCCGATCTTGATATCTCGAACGAAGAGTGGAGGAACTTTGCGCGGGAATACCTTGATTGATAAAGCGCTGCAGGATCGGCTCGCCGACGGCAGGCTTCTACCACTGGTTGATTCCTCATTGGACGGTGAGTCCGGTGGGCACGCTGTGTCGCGCCGACACGCATTTGTTCGCCTTCTCTTGTCAAGCGACTTGCCAGCAGTGATTGCCTACCGCCACCCGAAGGCGTTGCACTCGGCACTGGCTGCATCGGACCCCGCCTGGCGTTTGGCGGGCGGCTTCTACACGAGGGAACCTGCAAACACGAAATATGTCCTCTCGGCCGGAGAGGCCGGCGATACTCCTACCTGGGAGGACGCGTGGCTCCGTGTGGAAGAGCAACAGCCTGTTCTCTGGGAGACTATGAGCAGCTATGCCGCTCGTTTCCCTCTGCTCCTTCTTGGTGTCGACCCTGGTTCGGGCGCGTTACAGGATCTCGTCGCGAGACTACGTCCACATCGCTATTTTAAACCTTCGGGCTGGATTGTTGCAGACCGTGTCGGAGAAGAAGTAGCTCATCAGTGGCAGGATCTCGGGCTTACTATCATAAGTATGACGGACGAGGCGTTCCTCCGAACATGCACTGAGGAGCTCAATGTCCGATCGCACTCGGTCCGCGAGTGGATGCCGGATGTGACTGACCAAATTGCCGCCCAACCCTTCAAGCTTCTGGACTATTACGATATCGAGGATGCCTCCATTTTCTACGCACGAGGCGAGGAGACCCGTTCTCTCGTACGGATGGTTACATCGAACAGGCTGGTGATTGTGACCGGGCCTTCGGGTGCTGGGAAGACGTCCCTCCTTAACGCTGGACTGATCGCCCATATCAATCACCTTCACCCCTATCGGGGTCTATATGTTCGACTCGTGGAAGATCCAATTGCAGAGTTGCTGGACGCATTTGAGCGTGAGTTGGGTATCACTTGTCAACGGCCATCGAACACGCTGCAGAGACGCGAGATGTGGAGCGTCGTTGACGGCACGGATTCCCTACCTGTTGTCGTGTTCGATCAAGCCGAGGAGCTTTTCACTCGCTTCGAAAATACGATGCGAGATGATCTCTTCGCCCTAATGATTGAAGCGATCGCCTTTCCGCGAAGCCGAGTACGTTTCGTGGTTGGAATCCGGGAAGACTATCTGGCAAACTTGGCCGACTTTGCGAGGCAGCTGCCAGGAATCCTGCAGAACTCATTCTACGTCGGCGCGCTTGCGAAGGAGCAAGCGCTCGAGGCTATCCGGAGGCCATTTGAGGCGTTTGGGGTTCATCTAGATGCTGACCTCGAAGCCAAGATCGCGGCTGATATCGGGACGGTCCGCGTCGCCTCACCACAGCTTCAGATCGTCTGCCACAGGCTATTCTCCTCGCGGGAATCCGATTCAGTTGGGGTTGAGGACTATCGGCGACTTGGCGAGACTAAGGGTATCCTTCGAGATTTTCTCAATAATGAGCTCGAGAAATTGGGCACGGACCGTGCGGCTGTAGTCGAACTTCTCAAGTCCTTGGTCACGTCAGAAGGTACGAAGGACGTCCTGAGCTTGGAGGAACTCTCAGAACGGTCAGCGTTGCCATACACGTTATCGGAGAAGCTGGCTGGCTATCTTACGACCAACGCCAGGCTACTGCGTCCAGTCTCGAGCCGGTCCGGCGTACGCTACGAGTTGGCGCACGAGTACTTGACGCATGAGATTTGGCTGTGGATGTCGCCCGCTGAAATTAGTCGCCGAGAAGCGCAGGAGCTTATCTCTGCCGATTTGCGTGCTTGGACTACGTTCGATTCGCTGCGGCTGGGTATCGATCGGCTTGAAAGGTATGAGAAGCATGCCCAGAATATTAAGGTTGACGAAGACGTCGGAACGCTGCTCCTTTTGAGCTGTGTGCGGTATTCTCGGCCTCATGGAGTCTGGGTCGAGGCAATTCGGAGACTTCCTCAGCCCGCCCAAATGCGCATCTCGTGGTCCCTCCTTCGTTTCATCGCTTCGCGTCCGGACAATCAACGATTCGAGGCGGCGGAAGCCATAGCGTCGCTAGGCAGCTCTGTGATCATTTCAGCCTTATCGGCAGCGGATCGTGATATTCGACGCGCAGCGTTGTACATGGTGGGCGGCCTGGGACTCTCGTCAGCGCGGCCAGTCTTGATCGAGATGCTTGAGAAGGCTGAGGATGAGCGATCGGAAGAGCTCGCATGTTTCGCGCTTGGCGAGATTGGTGGCAAGGGTGTTGTACAAGCCCTCATTCCACGTACATCGGGTCGTTCAGTTCAGGTAGCAGCCGCCGCTGTCCGCGGTCTTGGGGCCTGTCGTGAAGCACAGGCGTATCCGTACTTGATGGCAGCATTGTGGGGAACTCAGCCAGCGATGACTCGCGCTGCCCAGCTTGGTGTCGCTGCAGCTGCGTCTGTGGAACTGTCCATCTACCTTGCTGCGAACATCGAAACGATCGCGGATGTCAACGGGCATCCGGTAACCATCGATTCTGCGCGCAGGCTCTCCCTTATTTTGGAAGGTTTGGATCACGCTCGGATTGGCGGTGATGAGCTGCTGGCTCCGTTCGCCTCTCTTATTCGAGCGAAGCCCCTGGAAATGAAACGCTATAGTTGTGCGTGGCTCGTCGAGGGCCTTCGGCGAATTTCAGGTGGCGGTATGCCCGCTGAGAGGCCTGACCGACAGCGGGTCAAGCAGAAGCTCCTATCCGCCGATCAAGTGGTTGCCGCGCTTGAAAGGTACCGACCGGACTCAGTCGCTCACGCGTTGGCAAGAGGCGGACCAAGGTCGCTGCCAATCCTTCGAGGACTTTCCTCCCACGAATCGGATAAGGTTCGCCTTACTGTGCTGATGGCATTGTGGCTGTACGATGAGTCACGGATCGGGGCAACCTGGCGCACCCACATAAGGCCATCAATTCTCGTGCGCGGTCTCCAAGATGACAGCCCAGCCGTTCGGTATTATGCATGTCTTGCAGTGAAGAATCTCAGGCTGATTGAGTGCGTCCCATTCCTTCGGTCACTCGCGCGTGATGACGCGCGTGGAAGTTGGTATGTGATAGACGTCGGCAAGCGTGTAAGTGATGCGGCCCACGCGGCTCTCGACGCTCTGCGCCCAGAGTCTAGAGTTTGGCGGAGAGATTGGCAGTTAGATGCGAGACCCCTCTGATGCCGTCTGCTGCGCCCCCCGACTCTGGGCAGGCTGCGGCCTGTTGACGCGTGAAACGCGCTAGGTTGGTGGTCGCCTGCGCCCGTCGTCGCAGGTAACGATCTCGACGTTTCGCTAATAGACAGCGCACCGCATTGGTGCGGAGGCGATGGGACGATAACCAGTACGGCGTCTTCAAAGGGAGAAACCCATCGGTGCCAGACGTGGATGCGAAGGTGCGGAAATCGTCAACATCCCGGGACCCGGTGCCGCGTCTACGGGCCACGGCGGCGTCGGTGATTCCGGACACCCGTCTACGCGATCCCTCGATTCATCGGTGCGTGACGCGACCTAATTTTTAAGCCTTTGTGCGTGGAGCTCGCGATAGCCCGTAGCATCGATACAGCGCACCTCTTCACGGTCTTGCGCTCCTGTCCCGTGGGGTTCCCGACCACCTTCGGTATAATCATCCGAAAGCTCGCTGTCGCTAGCACGAGTCTTGACGATGGTCAAATCCGTCCGCCCCTTTGTGCGGTCCGCAGCCGGTGGTGCGTTCGTTCGACCCATCGTGGATCGCGGTCTTACGTTCGCGAAGGTGATGGCTGTGACCGGATAGAAAAGCGGGGGTCCACCGTTTGAGATCGCCGAGGCTGGAGATATCGATGTGTACACCAGTACACATGGCGCGTGGACCTCGAGAATCCTTTCGAAGCGCAATCGAGTGCTGCACGCGGAGCGTTGTGAGCCAGGTCGATAAGGTCTCGGTGGTCGTGGCCGCGAAGGCGGCGGTGCCAACTTCGTTCCGCCACCACGTGACGCCTCCGTCGGATACCACGATGGCCGCTCCGTTCAGGAAGCCGACGAGGGCACGCTGTGCAGCGCGTTCCTCCTCGGTGAGGGGCCTGCCGCGTTCCTTGCGACGGTAGTAGCTCGCGAGGGCGGAGGCTCTCTTCCGTTCGCGGCGGGCGGCATCCTTGGCGGGGTGGGGGTCGCTGCCGCAGTCCCAGCAGTTCTGCTGGTTCTTCTCGGCGTTCTTCCGTTGGACGGTCCGGGTGTGACCGCAGCCGATGTAGGTGTGGGCGACGAGCCGCGTGGGGGAGTGCACGCACTCGGGGCAGGCGGCGACGTCGCTGTTCTTCCACTTGGGCATTCCGGTGCGGGTGGCGACCTTGTCTTGCCACTCGTGGCCCTCGGCGCAGCGCCACCACACGGTGGCCGGCGAGGTGGCCGGGATCGTGTCCGGGGTGCACCGCCCTGGCCCTGCGCCGTTCCGGTCCGGGTGCCATTGAGCGGCGAGGGCCGGGAATCGGGCTGCGAGGGTGCGGCTGGGGTCGAGGCTTCGAGGCATGGGTCAGGTCCTCCTTCAGGCCGCGAGCGGGTGGGGGACGGGCGGTGATGGTGGGTCGGCGCCCGCGCGCTTGTGGTGCAGCCGGGTGCCGTGGTCGGTGAGGTCGATGGCCAGGCCGCGGTGGTCGAACCAGGCGACGATGGCGGGCATCCCACCGACGCGGCCGGCGGCCTTGAGGGTGTCGAGCTCGTAGGCCACGACGTTGCCGTAGTCGGCCGCGGAGATGTAGGCGATGGTCTCGGTGCCGAGGTCGTCGGCGTCGGCGAGTTCCTGTTCGGTCGCTTCGTCCTCGAGCAGCGGGCCGGGGATCCCGAGCTCGCGGGCTTTCTCGGCGAACCAGCCGCGCATCAGCGGTGGCCATTGGCACTGCCGGAACCGCATCTCGGTCGCCGTGCGCGACCATTCGCTGATCAGGCGGGCGTCGGCGTCGGCGGCTTGGTGGTCGCCTTCAGCTATGGCGACGGCGCAGGTCTCCATGACCTCGACGGGGGTGCGGTGGCGGCGGCCGGGTTCGTCGCGGCCGTGCTTGAACACCGACCCGACGGCTTCGAGAGCCATCTTGAACGGGTAGCGGGCCATGTCGGTGTTGCTGGTCTCGGGGCCGGTGTCCATGACCTTGACGTCGAACCCGGCGGATTCCTGCTGTCCGCTGCGGAGGATGTAGCTGATGGCGTCGAGGCCGTGTTCGGCCAGGCCCTCGCACCAGCGCTGCCAGCTCTCGGCGAGCACGGTTTCCGCGTAGGGCGCGGTGATGCCGATCGGGTCGCCGATGGGCTGGTCGAGCGCGGTGCGGGTGCGGCCTTCGGTGCCCCACGGGACCTTTCTGGTGGTCCATTCGCGGGGGTCGCAGAGCAGGAACACGTGCATGTGTGGGTGCCAGCCGGCCTCGTCGCCGACGGTGCACTCGAAGGCGCGCAGCACGAACCGCACCCCGAGCCGTTCCTTGAGCCGGCGCCACGGCCGGTCACTGGTCACGTGCTTCCAGGCGGTGCGCTGCGCCTGCACGAGGGTGCGTAGCGAGTGCCCGAGGTGGTGGCGCGCGGAGAACGTCGCGAGCACGACGGTGCCGCCGAGCGCTTCCCACACCGAGAACGCGTGCGCGAGGTCGCGGGCGCGGCCGACGGCGATCTTCGCGCCGCAGCACAGGCACGAGTGCCAGGTCGCGCAGGTCTGGAGGCCGCCGACGCCCACGTCGAGGGAGCCGCGGTCGTCGGTCTCCAACCCGCGCAGCGGCAGCTCCTCGGCCTGGGCGTCGAACCGGAACCGGCGACAGGTGCGGACCTTGCGCAGCGGGGACACGGTCCACATCGCCCGGTGCACCGCCCACCGCACGTCGGCGTCGTCCGGGGGCGGCACCGCGGCCAGAGCGGGCCCGGCGGTGGTGTCGGGTGTGGGGGAGCTAAACCCCTCATTCCCAAGGCGCGGTGCGCTCACCGTGCATCACCGCCAGGGGTGGGGGCCGGCGCTGGCGCGCCGGTGCCCGGCCCTTCCGGGCCGGGCACGCTTCCGCTCCTGTCTTCGACCCGCGGCGCGCGCCCGGCCCGCGGGCCGGGCGGGGCGACGGCAGCGGCGACCACGACCACGGCGAGAAGCACGAGGAGCAGCCCGCGTCGGGGAACGTGGGGGAGAGCTCGCGCGCCCGACGCACCGGCCGGAGGGCTGCTCAAGGCCGCGCGGCCAAGACCCCGGAGGAACCGCCTACGGCGGGGCGGGGCGGCGGCACGCGAGCTTGTACGGCCGTCCCTCACCAGCAAGGGCCGCCAACCATCTTCACCGGCAGACCGACGACGCAGGCCGCGGATCAGGACGAGGGGCCGCTGAAGATCGTTTGCTTCCTCCCTTGCTGACGAGCCTCCGACGGCCGAAGGGCCCGCAGGCGCGGTGGGGCCGGAACGGACCCCACCCGGGGCGCGCACCGCCGCCCCGCCCATCTCAAGGGCGTCGTTGGAGGTGGCCGGGATGCGAGTCCTCGTAGCCGGCTCGAGGTTTTGGACCGACGAGCAGACGCTGACGGAAGCGCTGGCGCTGGTGTATGAGCCCGACGGCGTGCTCGTGACTGGCGCGTGCCCGGAGGGCGCCGAGGAGCTCGCGGCCCTGCAGCGGCGGAGCTGGGGCGGGCAGGTCGAGCGGTGGGAATTCGACTGGGACCAGGCGGCGGGGACCATCGTGCCGGGCCGCCACTGGCGCATGCTCGAGGCGGGTGCCGACGTCTGCCTGACCTTCGGCGGCTTGACCGGGCCGCAGTCGCTCGAGGCGATGAGCCGCGCAGCCGGCGTCCCGACGTACGGATGGACGTGAGCGTCCCGAGGCGCGCGCGACCGTCGGAGGTGACGAGACACCTCGGGTTCCTGCGCGGCTCGGGACGACCGGTCAGGCGCCGCCATGAGACAGGCCAGAGCGAGCGGACAGACCTACGCCGGCACCGTCGAGCGGACGGGCCGACGACGAACACGCGACGAACACAGCCCGTAGACGGGTCCAGACGATGCCGAGCCGGCTCGGCACGAAGCCGCAGCTCCAGGGCACTTCCGGGGCACTGCGTGACGCGCGGGGGGCAACCCGGGGGACCTTCACACCGAAGAGGTCACTGGTTCGATCCCAGTATCGCCCACCAGCAAAGCCCCTGGTCACAGGCTCACCAGAGCCATCGGCCAGGGGTTTTCTCGTGTCCGGGCAAGATCGGGGCAGCGTCCGGGCGGCGGACGGGCTCGTCGGTTGGTGCGGAGCTCCGGAGCGGTACTGCGTCCTTTCGACCGGACCGCCGTCTGTGGGACTGTCCATCTCCATCCCGCACCCATCCACGGGGGTCGGCGTGACAGCATCAACCCACGAGCCGGCGGCCGCTCCGGGCAGCCGGACCAGCGAGGACGTCTGGCGGGAGTTCGGGGCGCAGCTGCGCGCGTTCGTGCACCGGCGGGTCGCCGATCCGCAGCGCGCGGAGGACGTCCTCGGCGAGATCGTGCTGCGCATCCACCGCAATCTCGGCCGTGTCGAGGACGACGAGCACCTGACGCGGTGGGTCTACCGGATCACCCGCAATGCGATCGTCGACGAGTACCGGCGGGCCGAGCGGGAGCGTGCCCGGGAGCGCGCCCTGCCCGAGGACGTCGCCGAGCTCGTCGGCGAGGTCGGGCCCGAGGACGAGCCGACGGTGCTGCGGGAGCTGGCGGCGTGCCTGCGGCCGCTGCTCGAGGGGTTGCCGCCCGAGCAGCGCCGGGCCGTGGAGCTGACCGATCTGGAGGGGCTCACCCAGGTCGACGCCGCGGGGCGCGAGGGCGTGTCGGTGTCGGGGATGAAGTCGAGGGTGCAGCGCGGCCGGCGCCGGCTGGCGGAGCTGCTCGGCAAGTGCTGCGAGCTGACCCTCGATGCGCACGGCACGCCGATGGACTACACCCGGCCGACCGACTGTCGGTGTGACTGAGCCCCGGATCGGGGGCCCCGCCGGCGGCGGGACCCCGACCCGGCGCCGTCAGGTGCAGCACGTGCCGCCGGCCGCGGCGGCCTGCGCCTCGCACGCGACCGCACACACCGATGTCGACTCCCCGTCGGGATTGGCCGCCGAGTCGTCGATGACGGCGTAGTACTCCCACCAGCCGGTGGGCGTGTCCGGAGCGGTGACGAACACCTTGTCCTGTGCGGCGTGGCAGCACACGTCGTGCTCGGCCAGCGTCGCCTCGAGACCGGCGCCGCGGAACCGGGTCAGAGCCGCCGTGACCTCCTCGGAGGTCTGGGCCTCGACCCCGAGGTGGTTGAGGTGCTCGCCGTTTCCCGGCTTCTCGATCAGCACCAGCTTCAGGGGCGGGTCCTCGACGGCGAAGTTCGCGTAGCCCTCGCGCTGCTTGTGGGGCGGCACGCCGAACATGGCGGTGTAGAAGGCCGTCGCGGCCTCGATGTCGGTGACGTTGAGCGCGAGCTGGACGCGGGTGGTGGTCATGGTCGGTCTCCCTGATCTCCGGCACCCGGCCGGGTCGCCCCCGTCGGGCCCCGTCGCCGTGGTGTCACCCGCTACTGACGGCAGGACCGGGCGAAGGACGCAGCTGCGTCCTTCGCCGGGCGTCGTCGTCAGTCCCGGCGTCACAGGACGTTCGGAGGTGCCGCGATGAACGAACAGCTGCAGGTCATGCCGGAGGACTGGAGTCGGGCGATGGCCGTCGTCGCCCACCCCGACGACCTGGAGTACGGCGCGGCCAGCGCGATCGCGCGCTGGACCCGGGCCGGCCGGTCGGTCGCCTACGTCATGGTCACCGACGGCGAGGCCGGGATCGACGGTCTCGACCCCACCGAGGCGGGCCCGGTGCGGCAGAAGGAGCAGGTCGCGAGCGCCGCGCTCGTCGGGGTCGACGACGTGACCTTCCTCGGGCACCGCGACGGCGTCGTCGAGGGTGGCCTGGACCTGCGCCGCGACATCGCCCGGGAGATTCGCCGGTTCCGGCCGCACGTGCTGGTCACCGCGACCTTCGAGCTGACCTACGGGATGGGCCCCGGGCAGCGGATCCTGAACCAGGCCGACCACCGGGCCGTCGGTGTCGCGGTCCTCGACGCCGCCCGCGACGCCGGCAACCGGTGGATCTTCCCGGAGCTGCTCGACGAGGGCTACGCGCCGTGGGACGGCGTGCGCCACGTCTACGTGATGGGCGCGAGCACGGCCACCCACGGCGTCGACGTCACCGACGTCCTCGAGCCCGGGATCGCGTCCCTGCGCGCCCACGAGGCGTACCTGCGCGGGCTGGGCCGCGAGTTCGATCCCGAGGAGTTCGTGCGTGGTATGACGGCGATGGCCGGACCGGCCCTCGGCGTCCCGCACGCCGTCGCGTTCGGCCAGATACAGCTCCACGGCGTCTGAGCGGTTTCCTCCAGAGGCCGCGCCCGGCGCGAAGGCCCTGAGTCAGCGGGCAGCGGGGACGAGCTCGGCGAGCAACGCCCGCACGCGCTGGTCGATGTCGTCGCGGATCGCGCGGACCTCGTCGGGGCCCCTGCCGGCCGGGTCGGTCAGTTCCCAGTCGAGGTAGCGCTTGCCGGGGAAGACGGGGCAGGCGTCGCCGCAGCCCATGGTGATCACGACGTCGGCGGCTTCGACGACGTCGCTGGTCAGTGGCTTGGGGAATTCCCCGGAGAGGTCGAGGCCGAGTTCGCCCATGACCTCCCGGACGGCGGGGTTGATCTCGCTGGCGGGGGTGGAGCCGGCGGAGCGGACATGGACCGCTCCCCGGGCGTGGTGGTCGAGCAGGGCGGCGGCCATCTGGGAGCGGCCGGCGTTGTGGACGCAGACGAACAGGACCTCGGGGACCCCGGACGGGCTGCGCGGTGCACCGGTGCTGCGGGAGGTGGGGTGGACGGCGTCGTTGCTCATCGGCGGGTCCCTGTCCGTGAGTGCTGCACGTCCTCGGTGCGGGACGTGAAGAGCCGGCGGCGCAGCCACAGGGAGACGTACACCAGGGCGACCAGGACGGGGACCTCGATGAGGGGTCCGACGACCCCGGCGAGGGCTTGGCCGCTGGTGGCGCCCCAGGTGGCGATGGCCACGGCGATGGCGAGCTCGAAGTTGTTGCCCGCGGCGGTGAACGCGAGCGTGGTGGTGCGTCCGTAGCCCAGGCCGACGGCGCGGCCGAGGGCGTAGGAGCCGGCCCACATCACCGCGAAGTAGATCAGCAGCGGGAGCGCGATCCGGGCGACGTCGAGGGGCTGGGAGGTGATGGCGTCGCCTTGGAGGGCGAAGAGGATGACGATGGTGACCAGCAGCCCGTAGAGCGCGAACGGCCCGATGCGGGGCAGGAACTCGGCCTCGTACCACTCGCGGCCGCGGGCGCGTTCGCCGATGCGGCGGGTGAGGTAGCCGGCGAGCAGCGGGATGCCCAGGAAGATCAGCACCGAGCGGACGATCGCCCAGGGGGAGACGTCGAGGCCGGTGGTGGGCAGGCCGAGCCAGCCGGGCAGGACGGCGAGGTAGAACCAGCCCAGGGCGCCGAAGGCGATCACCTGGAACACCGAGTTGAGGGCGACGAGCACGGCGGCGGCTTCGCGGTCGCCACAGGCGAGGTCGTTCCAGATGATGACCATGGCGATGCAGCGGGCGAGCCCGACGACGATCAGCCCGGTGCGGTACTCCGGGAGGTCCGGGAGCAGCAGCCAGGCCAGCGCGAACATCAACGCCGGCCCGAGCAGCCAGTTCAGCACCAGCGAGGACACCAGCAGCCGGCGGTCGCCGGTGACCGTATCGAGGCGGTCGTAGCGAACCTTCGCCAGCACCGGGTACATCATGATCAGCAGGCCGAGCGCGATCGGCAGCGAGACCCCGTCAATGGCGACGGCGCCGAGGGCTTCACCGAGGCCGGGGATCAGTCGGCCGGCCAGCAGGCCGAGCGCCATGGCGGCGAGAATCCAGACCGGCAGGAACCGGTCGAGGGTGGAGAGCTTCGCGACG
Source organism: Actinomycetospora lutea (assembly GCF_028737205.1). Lineage (GTDB taxonomy): Bacteria > Actinomycetota > Actinomycetes > Mycobacteriales > Pseudonocardiaceae > Actinomycetospora > Actinomycetospora lutea. Next base: position 197,237 of record NZ_JAQZAL010000001.1, read on the forward strand.
ACCCCGGCCTCGGTCGGGTCGGTCGCGGTGTCGGTCGCGTCCGGGCCGCTCACGCCTCCACCACCGGCAGGGCCTCGCGGTCGGGTGGCATGCCGGCAGGGCTCTCGGGGGCGGCCGGCACCAGGACCGCGGAGACCTGGGCGAGCAGGTCCGGGCGCACGCGGTAGTAGACCCACGTGCCGCGGCGCTCGCCGGTGATCAGCCCGGCCTCCCGGAGCACCTTGAGGTGGTGCGAGATGGTCGGCCCGGACAGGTCGAACACGTCGGTGAGGTCGCACACGCAGGCCTCGCCACCGGCGTGGGAGGCGATCAGGGAGAGCAGGCGCAGGCGCACCGGATCGCCCATCGCCTTGAACACCCGGGAGAGCTCCATCGCCTGCTCGGCGGACAGCGGCTCGCGGGCCAGCGGCTCGCAGCACCCGACGATCGCGGCAAGCGGATCCTGCTTCGACATGCATCTACCTTGACATCCGTCAAAACAGCGCGCAACCTCTGCTTAGACCGTCGTCGAAGCAAGAGGAGGGGCCACGATGTCCCGAGTGCAGCTCGCCCTGCGGGTCTCCGACCTGGAGGGCTCGATCCGCTTCTACAGCCAGCTCTTCGGGGTGGAGCCGGCCAAGCGCCGTCCCGGCTACGCCAACTTCGCGGTCACCGAGCCGCCGCTGAAGCTCGTGCTGCTCGAAGGCGAGGCCGACCGCCCGACGGTGATGGACCACCTCGGGGTCGAGGTCGGGTCCACCGACGAGGTCGACGACGCCACCGCCCGCCTGTCCGAGCTGGGCCTGTTCACCCAGGTCGAGAACGACACCACCTGCTGCTACGCCCGCCAGGACAAGGTGTGGGTCCAGGGGCCGGGACGCGAGCCGTGGGAGGTCTACACCGTCACGGAGGACTCCCAGGACTTCGGCACCAACGGGATCATCAGCACCATGCCCGACGACGCCGAGGAGGCGACGGGGCAGACGACGTGCTGCGGGGTCACCGCCACCGAGCCCCGGACCGCCACGGGCTGCGGGTGTGTCGCGTGACCTCCGACCAGACGCCGGACCGGGCGGCCGCGGTGCGCGAGCGGGTCCGTGACCGCTACGCCACCGCGGCCGCCCAGGTCCGCGCCGGCCGGACCCCGAGCTTCTCCGAGGCCGACCCCGCCGGCATGTGCGGCGACGCCTACGACCCCACGCAGCTCGACGACGCCGGCGCCGCCGGAGCGGCGAGTCTCGGGTGCGGCAACCCGCTCGCGGTGGCCGACCTCGCGCCCGGGGAGACCGTGCTCGACCTCGGCTCCGGCGCCGGGCTGGACGTGTTGCTCTCCGCCCGCCGGGTCGGTCCCGACGGGTTCGCGTACGGCCTGGACATGACCGACGAGATGCTCGACCTCGCCCGCCGGCACGCCGCCGAGGCCGGCGTCCCGAACGTCGCGTTGCTCCGTGGGCACATCGAGGCGATCCCGCTGCCGGACGCGTCCGTCGACGTGGTCATCTCCAACTGCGTGATCAACCTGTCGACGGACAAGGCGGCCGTGTTCGCCGAGATCGCCCGCGTGCTGCGGCCCGGCGGGCGCCTGGGCGTGGCCGACCTCGTCGGCCAGGACGATGCCGAGGCCGAGCAGCAGGCCCGGGCCGCCGTCACGGTCGGGGCGATCAACGGAGTCCTCACCGCGAGCAGCTACCACGAGCAGCTCGACGACGCCGGCCTGACCGACGTCCACATCAGCCTGACCCACGAGGTCGCGCCCACCGTCAGCTCCGCCGTCATCCGGGCGTCGCGGCGCTGAACCGCCCCGCGCGACCTGCCGTGGCGGGCGGCGTCATCGCGCGACGCGCTCGCCGCGGGACGGGACGCCGTCGAGGTCCAGCGCGAACGCGCCGATCCCGTAGGCCAGGGTGGTGACCATGCGGTCGAACCGGGCCCGGTCGATGTTCTCGAGGTCGTCGCAGGCCTGGTGGTAGCACGGATCGAACGGGGCGCCCGCCCGACCGCCCCACAACCGGGCCTGCTCGGGGGTCTTGGTGCCCGAGTCCCCGGAGAAGACGCCCCCGGTGGCGATCCCGGCGGCGACGAACGGCCCGTAGTCGGAGTCGTCGATGAACGGGGTCCCGCGCGGCTCGACCCCCTGGGAGGCGAGCCGATCGGCGAGGACGCGCTCGATCGCCGGGGAGCCGGGGGCCGCCACCTCGGTGTTGCGCCCGTCCGAGCCGTCGCCGTCGTAGACGAAGTAGCCGCCGTTCGGGGCGGCGATCACGTCGGAGTTGAGCATGAGCGCGATGTCCCGGCGCTGATCCGGCGACAGCCCGCCGACGTAGGCCTGGGAACCCAGCAGCCCCTGCTCCTCGGCGCCGAACCAGACGAAGCGCACGGCGTTCGTGACGGGCGCGTCGGCGCCGAGCTCCAGCGCGATCTGCAGTTGTGCGGCCACGCCGCTGCCGTCGTCGTCGATCCCCGGCCCCTCGGGGACGCTGTCGAGGTGGGCGCCACTGAGCACCACCTCGTCGACCCGACCGCTCGTCGTCTGCGCGATCACCATCCGGGTGCTGCCCGCCGTGGTGGATCCCTCGCTCTCTTCCTCGCCGCCGTCCCCGCCCTCTTCCGGGGCGAGGGCCATCGTCGGCGTCTGCACGGCGAAGCCCGCGCGGCGCAGGGTGTCGGCGACGTAGTCGACGCTCTGCTCGTACCCGGGGGTCCCCATGGCCCGGTTGCCGCCGTTGCGGTCGGCGACCGCCTGGAGAGCCTGCAGGTGCACGAAGGCCTCGGACCCGGTCACCGTCGACGCGAGACGCTCCGCCAGGCTCCGGTCGCCGGTGGGTGCGGGGACCGACTCCCCGCCCGGCGACGCCGGTGTTCCGCCGCCGCCCGAGCAGGCGCTCAGCGTCAGCGGTGCGATCAGGACGGCGGCGACCACCGCGCGTGCGGCACCCCCGCGTCGTCCCCGCGGAGCGCGCCGCGAACCGGCTGATCGACCCGGAAGGTTCCTCACGTCGACTCCGCCAGTCGTTCCGCAGCAGCCTGAGTGCGGCGAGCCTACGTCGTCCTGACCGGGTCAGACGTACTCGTCGTGGCGCTCCGCGCGGTACGGCGGGAGCTGGGGGCGGCCCTCGGGGGTGTCCTCCCACGTCTCCTGGCGGCCGAGCGCGGTGAGGTCGAGCATCGACAGCGTCGGCAGCAGCGGCTCCACGCCGCGGCCGTTGACGAAGTAGGTCCGGTAGACGCGGTCGTGGTCGTCGCGCAGGAAGACGTTGAGCCCGAACATCGTCGGGACGTCGAACTCCCGGCTGAAGGCGTCGCCGACGAGCGTGTACCAGGGCGTGCCCTCCCAGCCCATGTGCCGCGCGAGCGCCGCGATCTGGTCCTGCCCGGCCTCGGAGACCATGACGAAGCTGGTGTCCCACGCGTGGAGGTGGGCGAGGTGCGGGACGTTGTCGGCGAGGTAGGAGCAGCCCGCGCAGCCCTTCTCCGGCCAGCCGTCGACGTCCGGGTCGAAGAAGAAGCGGTAGACGAGGAGCTGGCGCCGGCCGCCGAAGAGGTCGAGCAGCCCGACCTCGCCCTCCGGGCCCACGAAGCGGTGGTCGGTGTCGACGCGCGTCATCGGCATCCGCCGGCGTGCGGCGGCGAGGGCGTCGCGGGCGCGGGTGGCCTCCTTCTCCTTGACCAGCAGCTCCGCGTGGGCCTTCGCCCACTCCTCGCGCGACACCACGGGCGGCAGGGCGGAGTCGGGCAGGGGCAGTGACGTCATGGCGCGACCTCCTCGTCCTGATCAGTACGAAAACAGGAGTCTACGATACCTGATCAGTACTGTTCGACAAGCAGGCGTGGACGACGCGGTTCACGGGCGAGCCCCGGGAGTCCCGCGCAGGTCGCTAGGCCGGCGGCGGCACCGCGCCGACCTGGACGAGCAGGCCCAGCATGTCCGAGCACGTCCAGCGCTCGGCGCAGCGGCCGTCGCGGAAGTGCAGGATCGTGATGCCCGGCATGGCGATCTCCCGGCCGGTGGCGGGGACGCCCATGAAGTCGCCGTCGTGCCGGCCGGTGAGCGTGAACCGGCTCGTGAGGCGGTCGCCGTCGGCGAACGTCTCGTGTCGTTCGATCCGATTGCCCGGGAACGCCGCGAAGATTCCCTCGTAGAACGCGCGCGCGGCGGTCTTGTCGAGGGGTTCCGGCGCGAATCCGTGCAGCAGCACATCGTCGGTGTAGAGATCGAGATAGCCATCGAGATCACCCGCGTTCCAGCGATCGATCGCGGTCGCGAGCGCCTCCTCGTTGCGGATCCCGGACGTGGTCGTGCTCATGGCGGCCCTCCTCGATCGGGGATCGGAGAAAGGAACGTAGCGCGATGGGACGAATTCCGAGCATTGTTCATGGCAATTCTCGGGGTGACCGTGGCGCTGTGTCGCCGTCCGGTTCCGCACCGGGTCCGGTGGCGACCACAAGGGCCGTCCTGCGGTCGACGGCCGCGCGACGCTCCGGTTCGTCTCGGGTCCGGGGGAGACCGTGACGACGCCGCCGGGACCGCGCGCGACGGTCGATGCCCGGGAGCCCGGAGGGTTGCTGAGCGGTCTCGCTTTCGCGGGTCGGGGTTGTCGGGGGTGTCGGCTAGATTCGAACACATGAGCGAACGGGTGGTCGGGGTGCCGGAGCGTGAGGCGCTCGACCGTGCTCGGACGCACCTGATCGCGCAGCGCTGTGCCTATTTCCAGCGCCTCGAGGACATCGCCGTGTTGCACGAGCTCGGCACGGCGGTGAGCACGGGCTATCGGTCGACCGAGGCGCTGCTGGCCGACCGGGACAACCTCGACCACGCCGAGGCCAAGCGGCTGGTGGACGAGGCCGAGGACCTGTGCGCCCGCGTGTCGATGCACAGCGAGTTGCTACCCGCCCGCTTGCCGGCCACGGCGGAGGGGCTGTCGGCGGGGGAGATCGACCCGGCGCACGTGAGGGTCATCCGGGGGACGGTGCGGCACCTGGTACGGCTGGCGAGCCCGCCGTCGCTGGAGGAGCTGGTCGGGATCGAGCGCTCGCTCGCCGAGCAGGCGCGGCTGTTGCCGCCGCGGTTGCTGCGTCGACTCGCGAAGAGGTTGATCGATCACTACGACCCCGACGGCGCCGCCCCGTCCGATGGCGCGGACGGGCACGACGAGTTGCGGCTGCACCGACGCCAGGACGGCTCGCTGGTGTTCAAGGGTCGCCTGGGCGATCCGATGGACGCCGAGATGGCCATCGAGGTCTTCGGGGTGCTGGCCGCCCCGGCCGGGGCGGACGACGAGCGCGGGTTGGTCAAGCGCAACGCCGATGCGTTCAAGGACCTCCTGCAGGACGCCCGCGGTCCCTGCGGGCTCGCTACCGCCGCCCGCCGGGAGGAGGACGGCCCCGTCACCGCAGAGGACGGGGCGGGCGAGGAGCCGACCGAGACGGCCGACGACGAGGCCGACGACGAGGCCGTCGGCGCGGACCAGCCGGCCGATGCCACCGCGAACCACGAGCCCGGCGACGCCACTGAGGCGGACGAGGCCGCCGGTCAGACGCCGTTGGCGCTGATCCCCGAGCCCCGCCGTCCCGACAGCCCCACCACCACGCGCGGGTGGACCGAGCGGCCCGGCCGCGCTCTGTTGACGGTCACCATCGATCACCGCTGGCTGTGCGCGGCGCTGGCCGGGCGGGACGGCTACGGCACCCTGGACTCCGGCCACACCGTGGACGCGGCCACGGTGCGCCGCTGGGCCTGCGACGCCGACATCGTCCCCATGATCCTGGGCGGCCGCTCCGAGCCCCTCGACGTGGGCCGCGCTCAGCGCACCGCCCCCGACGCCATCCGCCGCGCCCTCAACACCAGGGACGGGGGCTGCGCGTTCCCCGGCTGCGACCGCACACCCCGGCGCTGCCAGGCCCACCACGTGCAGAGCTGGCTCGACTGCGGCGTCACCGCGGTGCACACCATGTGCCTGCTCTGCCGCTACCACCACCAGCTGATCCACCACGGGCACTGGACCATCCAGATGATCGACGGGCGGCCCTGGTTCACCCCACCCGGCTTCATCGACACCGAACGACGACCACGACGCGGCGGACGACCCCGCGTCCCCCTCTGACCGGGCGATGCTTCAGGCGCGCACGTCCTCGTGTCCCGCGGCACCGGCGCGTCCGGGTCTGATTAGAATTTCCCGGCCGCGGTCGAACAGACGGCCGCTTCGTGGATCGGGGCGCCGGCGCGTCGTCGTGCGCTCGCCAGGTCCCTTCGTCGTGCGTGATCGCTCGCACCCATGTCCGGGGTGGGGGCGTCGGTGGCGCGCCCGGGGGACCTGCAGCACGACTCCCTGTGCTGCCCCGAGTCTCGTAGCGACCGTGAAGGTGGGGGAACCGCGTGCACCCGGGCCAGGCCGAGCAGCTCGTCGTCGCTCTGCGCAAGGCAGCCCAGACCCTGCTCGAGCGACGGAGCATCCGGGATCTCCAACAGACGCTGTCGGACATCGTCGCCGCCGCGGTCGAGACGATCCCGGGCGCGACGGCGGGGGGCATCTCGGTCAGCGAGGACGGGATCGTCGACACCCGCAACCCGACCAGTCGGGGGATCTCCGAGCTCGACCGGCTCCAGGGCGAGCTGCACGAGGGGCCGAGCATCACCGCGATCGAGAGCCCGACCGAGGACGGCGTCGTCATCGCCCAGGACCTGGGCGGGGTCGACCGGGAGCGATGGCCGCGGTTCGCGCCGACCGCCGTGGCGGCGGGCTACCGGTCGATGCTGTCGGCCCAGCTCGCCACGGCCGGCCCGATGCGGGCGTCGCTCAACCTCTACGCCGCCGAGCCCCACGTCTTCGACCTCGAGGCGCGCCTCACCGCGGGGCTCTTCGGGGTGCAGGCGGCCATGCTGCTCCACGGCAGCGAGCAAGCCGTCCACCTCGGCCGGGCCGTCGACAGCCGCGACATCATCGGCCAGGCCAAGGGCGTGCTCATGGAGCGTTTCGGCGTGGACGAGACCGAGGCGTTCCAGATGCTCGTCGAGTCGTCCCAGAGCACGAACCTCAAGCTGGTCGACGTCGCGCGGTGGCTCGTGGGGGAGGTCGGCCGACGCCGGACGCGGCGCGCACCGACCGACGGCGCCCGCACCGACGGCGCCCGGCTGGACGGCGCCCGCACCGACGGACACGGTCCCGAGGTCACGACCAGCGAGCTGCTCCGCCCCGAGCGTTGAGCCTCAGGGTCCGCCGATGACGACGGGCCCGGAGGGCGTCCGGAGCTCCGCCCGCAGGTCCGGGGGACCGTCCGCGACGGTGACGCATCCCGAGAGTCCGAGCGCGGCGAGGCGTCGACGCAGGTCCGGCGCACCGGGCGACGACACGAGGAGGCGCTCCAGGCGGACGCCGGCGTCCTCGAGCGCGTCGGTGGGGTGGGCGCCGTCGGGCGCGTCCCAGGCGATCAGCGACGGGACGAGCCCGCTGCCGTCGCCGGGCAGCGATCCGTCGGCAGGCACGGTCACCGTCCACGACAGCGCGTCGCGGGAGAGGTGGAGGCGCTCGCCGTGGTCGTCGGGACCCGGCGGCAGCACCGCGGGGCGGGCGACCCAGTGCAGCAGCTGCGGTCCCTCGGTGAGGCGGGACCGGACGGCCGCGGTGTCGAGGCCGAACCACCGCGGGCGGCCCGGCGCGGGGGCGTCGGGGTCGATCGCGATCAGCTCGAGATAGGTGGCGCCGCCGATTGCCAGCAGGGCGTTGTGCGTGCCGAAGGCCGCGTGCCGACCGCCACCGGCGAGCCGGACCCCGAGCTGCTCCTCGAGGGCGGGGACGCCGTGGGTGAGGTCCTCGGCGGCGACGACGAGGTGGTCGACGGCGGGAGCGGGCGGCACGGGCGCCGACCCTACCGACCAGCAACAGTACGAGAAAACAACTAGACAGTTGTTCCAAAGAACTGCAAGCTGTTAGCGTCGTCCCATGACCACCGCGACCACGGGACGCCGCGCATGGACCGGGCTCGCCGTCCTGGCGCTTCCGACACTGCTGCTCTCGCTCGACATGAGCGTGCTCTACCTGGCGCTCCCGGCCCTGTCCGCGGAGCTGGGTCTCGGGCCGACCGCGCAGCTGTGGGCGATGGACGTCTACGGCTTCATGATCGCGGGCTTCCTCGTCACGATGGGCACGCTGGGCGACCGCATCGGGCGCCGCCGGCTCCTGCTCATCGGAGCGGCGGCGTTCGGGGTCGCGTCGGTGGCCGCGGCGTTCTCGACCGGGCCGGCGATGCTGATCGCGACCCGCGCGCTGCTCGGGATCGCGGGGGCGACGCTGATGCCCTCGACGCTTGGCCTGATCCGCACGATGTTCCCCGACCCCCGCGCCCGGGGCACCGCCATCGCGATCTGGATGAGCTGCTTCATGGGCGGCATGACCGTGGGCCCGCTGATCGGTGGCGTGCTGCTCGAGGCGTTCTGGTGGGGCGCGGCCTTCCTCATGGGTGTACCCGTGATGGTGCTGCTGCTGGTGCTCGGCCCGATCCTGCTGCCCGAGTCGCGCGACGCCGCCGCCGGCCGCCTCGACCTCGCGAGCGTCGCGCTGTCGCTGGGGGCGGTCCTGCCGGTGGTGCACGGGCTCAAGTCGCTGGCCGCCGACGGTCCGGAGCCCGGCGCCCTCGTGGCGCTCGCGGTCGGGACCGGGCTCGGTGCGGTGTTCGTCCGCCGCCAGCTCCGCCTCGACGACCCCCTGCTCGACCTGCGGCTGTTCCGCCACCGCGCGCCGGCCGGCGCGCTGGGCATCAACCTCGGCGGCGGGGTCGTCATGGCCGGCACGTTCCTGCTGCTCACGCTGTGGCTCCAACTCGTGGCCGGCCTGTCGGTGCTGACCGTGGGCCTGGTGCTCGCGCCGCTGCAGGCCGCCATGGTGGTGGCCTCGCTGCTCGCCCCGCGGCTCGCGCGCTCGATCCGGCCGGCCCGGGTGACGGCGGCCGGGCTGGTGATCGGCGGGGTGGGGCTCGCGGTCGTGGGCCTGCTCGGTGCGGGCGCGGGCGGCGGCACCGTGGTGCTGCTCGCGGGCTTCCTGCTCGCCTCGGTCGGCATCGCGCTGCCCACCGCCCTCGGCACCGACCTGCTCGTCGGCTCCGTGCCCGAGGAGAAGGCGGGCTCGGCCGGCGCGCTGTCGGAGACCAGTGGCGAGCTGGGCATCGCGCTCGGTGTGGCGACGCTCGGGAGCCTCGCGACGGCCGTCTACCGGGACGTCCTCGTGCTCCCGCCCGGTACGCCCGCCGCGCTCGCCGACGCGGCCCGCACGGGGCTCACCGAGGTGGCCGCGGCCGGGCCGACGCCCGCGGTCGCGAGCGCCGTCGAGGCGGCGTTCACGACCGGGCTCGGTGTGGCCGCCACGGTCGGCGCGGTGATCTTCACCGGTCTCGCGGTGGTCGCCACCGTCGCCTTCCGCCACGTGCCCGTGACGGCCGCGCCCGACGAGGACGCCGGCGTCGAGGCGCCGCCGCCGCGGCGGGAGGCCGGCGAGCCCGCCGCGGTGTGAGCGGTGGCCCGAGCCCCGGACGACGTGGCGGCACCGGCTACGGTGCCGCCATGCCGGGCTTCACGTGGCCGCCGCGCGACACCGACCGCAACCGCTTCCTGTGCCGGGTGCAGGTCGTGGTCTACGCGCTGGTGACCCTCTACTTCGGGGCGTTCGCCCTCGCGAGCGGGTCGCTGCTGCCGTGGACGATCTTCACCCTCGCGCTGGCCGCCACCCTCGTGGTGGGCGTCGCGCTGGCGCTCATGCGCACCCAGCGGCGCTGACCCGCGAGCGTCAGGTCGCCGTCCCCGTCGCGACGGTCTCCCAGCGGCGGGACAGCGCGTCGAGACGCTCGAGGAGCTCGCCGACGCCGGACGCGTGGTCGGCCATCAGCTCGCTCTCGAGGGCGAGGACCCGGTCCTGCAGGCGCTGGAGCGCGGCGCGCCCCTCCTCGGTGAGCCCGATGAGCTTGCGACGTCCGTCGGCCGGGGCCTGGGTGCGTTCGATGAGCCCGCGGTCCTCGAGGCGGCGGCAGACGTCGGCCATCGTGGAGCGATCGAGCGCGACCGTGTGCGCCAGCGAGCCCTGGTCGAGCCGCGGATGGGCGTCCACCGTCACCAGGACGGCGTACTGCGGCCCCGTGAGCACCGGGTCGACGCGCCGTGCCCAGGCGGCGATGTAGGCCTGGTGCAGGCGTCGGGCCAGGTAACCGGGTGCTTGGCGTATGACGGCTGGAGTGGCCGGGCCACCCTCCGAACTCGTCGCGTCCCCCTCGCGTGACATTCGTCCACTGTGACACAACTCAGTGACACACAACGCATTACCGGCGGTCACGAGACTGACAAGCGGTCGTGTGACGCGCCCACCGGGGCGTTCGGTCGGTTGTTCGTACAGTGAGCGAACGTCCGGACACGATGGGAAAGTCGTTCCGTGGACGAGATCGCGGAGTGGAGTCGGGCGCAACAGCGGGTGATCGCGCTGGTCGACGGGCTGACGGCGGAGCGCGCCGGGACGCGGGTGCCCGCCTGTCCGGACTGGACGGTGCGGGATCTGCTCTCGCACATGGTCGGCCTCGGGGCCGACGTCCTCGCCGGCGACGAGCCCGACGACCACAACGAGGAGTGGACCGCGCGGCAGGTCGACGCCCGCCGCGGGCGTGACGTGGGCGCCCTCGTGGCGGAGTGGGAGGTCGTCGCCGAGCCGCTGCGCGCCTGGATGGCCGAGCACGGGACCCGCCCGCTCGGGGACGTCACGATCCACGAGCAGGACCTGCGCGGCGCGCTGGAGGTCCCGGGCGGTCGCGACACCCCGGCGATGGCGGCGCTGCGCGACCGCTTCGTCGGGCGGTTCGCGCCGCGGCTCGACGCCGGGCTCCCGCCGATCGCGCTGGTCGGCGAGCAGTGGTCGTGGTGCTCGGCGGGGGCGCCCGGGGACGCGGCGGTGGAGCTGCGCGCCTCCGACTTCGACCTCGCCCGCGCGCTGATGACCCGCCGCTCCGCGGCCCAGCTGCGCTCGTGGACCGTCCGCGGCGACGTGGAGCCCTACCTCGACGCCTTCGCGACCCTGGGACCGCTGCCGGAGCAGGACCTCACCGACGGGTAGTCATCGTGGTGAGACGGGGCGGCGGGCGGGTCTCACCGGCCGCCGATCCGCGGCACCTGGCTCGGGAAGAGCAGACGCACGTCGTCGAGGGTGACCAGCCGCAGGTGGATGACCTGCTCGACCACCGCGATCCGCCAGCCCCGGGTCTTGTCGTTGAGCCGCAGGCCGCGCAGCCAGCGCTGGGCGTGCCGGAAGGCCTCGCTCTGGGTCTTCGGGCTCGGTGCGGGGCGGCCCTCGGCGCGGTGCCAGTCGGCGATCTGCTCGGCGTCGCCGTGCACGTCGCGCGGCACGCTGCCCGGGCCGGCGAGCGCCGCCGCGATGATCGTGGGCCCGCAGGCGGCCACGAGCACCGACCACCACGTCTCGGCGGTCGGCAGCGAGGTGTCGATGGTGCGCCCGCCCGCGAACCCGCCGCTGGTGGTCGGCCCCGCGCCGGCGGTGGGGGCGAAGCGCAGCAGGGCCAGGGTCAGCTCCTGGCCGTCGGGGAACCACAGGCCCAGCGAGGACCGGTCGTCGCGGACGAGCAGGCCGTTGCCGGCGCGGATCCGGTCCTTGCCCGGCACGCCGGGCACGAACAGCGTCAGCAGCGCGCCGTGGCGCTGCCGGTTGATGATCAGGTAGGCGTCGTCGCGGACCTCGATCTCGGCGGCCAGGCGCGAGACCCGGTCGTCGGGGACCGGGACGTGGCGCGGGCCGCCCTGGACGCCGCGGCCGGTGGCGTCGCCGCGCCCGATCGTGATCCGCTCGCCCCACGGCACCGACTGCGTGTGCTCGGTGCGCACGTCGAGCACCGCGAGCCCGCCGACGGGCAGGCGCGGGGACGGCGCCTGCGGGGGACCGGACCGGACCGGGCGTGCGGCGGGTCGCGTCACGCCACCTCCCGGTCGGCCGGAGAGCGGGTGAGCCTCACTCGCCCCCGCTGCGGCGGGGATCCGCCGGTCGCCGCCACGATACTCCGGGTCGTCCGGCGCCCCGCGCCGTCGCCACGACACGCTCGACCAGGGTCGGGCGCTCGACGACCTGCGTCCCGGCACGGGCAGGTGCGGTGGGTGCGGTCATCGTGGCGTCCTGACGACCGTGGGCGACCGTCGTCGCCAGGCCGCCCCGACCACGCGGACCACGCGGACCACGCGGATCACCACAATCTCCCCGGCCGATGGTCGAGCTCCGCTGCGCTCCGTCTCCCCGGAACCCCCCGACGGAGTCCCGGGAAACCCCCGCCGGCCCCCGCGCCGGGGCCGGCCGAGGTGGTGACGCCACCCGCGCCGCGGGCAGCGCCGGGCCCGGCCGGCCGGCTGCCCCCGGCACGGCCGGGCCGGGCGGTCCCGGCGGGGAGGGGGGACCCGCCGGGACGGGAGGCGCCGACAGCGACGTGGGGGTCGGGTCGGTCGCGGACGTGGTCGCCGCGGGCGTCGCCGCGGGTCGCGAGAACGCGGCAGTGACGATCACGCGGCCGACGGGGACGTCGGGGCCCGCGAGCAGGTGCAGGAACGTGCGCTCGGCCAGCCGGCGCGCCTCGCCGGCGCGGGCGTGCTCGAGGTAGCCGCTGAGCAGCTCGTCGGCGAGCACCTCGAGGGGCCAGCGGGCGGCGACGTCGGCGAGGTCGTCGGGGTGCAGCTCCACCCACAGGTGCGGCGCCGTGACGCGCTGCCCGCGCGGGGTCCACACGAGCGCCTCCTCGGAGGCGAGCCGCCGCGCGGCGGCGCGGACCAGCCCGTCACCGTGCACCCACGGCCGCCCGAGCATGCCGCGCAGGGTCCGGCGCACGCGGTCGCCGGCCGAGGTCGGGCCGAGGTCGGCGGTGGGCAGCGCGTCCGCGACCGCGGACCCGCCGGCCTGCCCGCGCGCCGCCCGTCCGCTCCAGGACACGAACAGCCAGGCACCGAGCGCGGTGGCGCCGACGAGGACGAGGACCAGCAGCGCCAGGAGGAAGGAGCCGGAGCCCCACCAGGTCAGGAGCAGCAGCACGAACGCACCGCCGCCGACGAGGCGGGGGAGGGTCGCGGGGGTCGTCATCGCGCGCCCCCGTCGGCCAGGGTGGGCGCCTCGACCGGCAGCAGCACCAGCGGGTTCGGCAGCCGCTCGGCGGCGGCGCCCAGCACGGCGCTGTCCCGCGCGGCGTCGCCGAGGCCCGCCGGGCCGAACGCGGTCACGACGCCGGTGAGCAGCACGAGCACCATGAGGGTCAGCGCGCTGTGCGCGGCGACGCCGAGGACGCGGTCGGGCAGGGCGGGACGGCGCCACCCGCCGCCGGTGCGCCGGGCGAGGCCGTCGCCGAGCCGCCGGCCCAGCCCCCAGCCGATCAGCGCGCCGACCAGCGCAGCACCGAGCACCAGGGCGTACCGGGAGATGCCGTCGTCCGTGGTGACGAGCATCGGCACCAGCCAGCGGGCGAGCGCCCCGGCCAGCAGCACGCCGGCCACGGCGCCCGCGGCCTTCAGCACGAGCCCGGTGCCACCCCGGCGCCACCCGCGCAGCGCGGCGATCACGACCACCGCGAGCACCAGCAGGTCGACGATCGTCACGGCACCTCCCGATCCCCCGACTCGCTCCCGTGTCCGGTCACACGGGACCGGGTGACATCGAGTCAACGCCCGCCGTGACGGTGCGGGCGGCGGACGATCGGGAACTAATTCCCGGAAACGACGGCGCCGGGGCCCTCGAGGGGCACCAGCACCTCCTGCATGCCGGGGCTGTCGACGGGGCCGCCGGCCATCCGGGTCAGGAAGCCGATCACCCCCGCCGAGCCCCAGTGCCAGGACGGCTCCCCGCCGAGCGTCCACCGCCCGGCCTCGCGGGTCGCGCCCCACCGGTGCTCGGGCGTCGCGACGGCGAGCAGCCAGTTGCGGGCCGCGCGGGCCGCGCCGGCGAACTCGTCCTCGCCCGTGACGCGCCCGAGCGAGTCGAGGAACCAGCCCGTGCCCGCCGCGCCGCTGTTGGTGGCCGTGTGCACGATCGGGCTGCCCTCGTACTCCGCCCACGCGCGCCCGACCGGCTCGGTCAGCGAGACGTCGACGAGCCAGCGCCCGGCGGCGCGGGCGCGCTCGAGGTGGCGGGCGTCGCCGAGGATCGCGTGGGCCTGCAGCGACACCCAGCCGATCCCCGCCGCGCCCTCCTCCATGCCGGTGGCGCGGCGGGGGTTGTCGGGGACGAGGGCCTGCGGCCCGGCGCCGAGCAGTATCGGCCAGGTCACCCCTCGCCCGGCGGGCTGCGCGGTGCGGTCGAGGAAACCCAGCGCGGACTCCGCGTCGCGGCGCCAGCGCTCGTCGCCGGTCGCCTGGTACATCCGCAGGAAGACGAAGGCGGCGCCCGCGGTGCCCGACAGGAAGCCGGTGTTGCGCCGCGGCTCGTCGTCGCGCTCGGGCAGGCCGCCGTCGTCGTCGAGGCGGCTCGACAGGTACGCCGCGCCGCCGGCCGCGTGGGCGGTGAGCTCCGGGTCGCGCAGGCGCTCGCCCATCACCGAGAGCGCGTAGACGATGCCGGACTGCCCCTCGCCCATCCCGTGGCGGTATGACGGCGCGCCACCGCCCTCGACGTCGGCCCACGACCAGCGGCACCGCTCGGGGCAGGGCAGGCCGTCGACGCCCTCGGCGCGGTCGAGCACCCACTGCAGCGACGCCCGGGCGCCCGCGCGGAAGCGCTCCTCGCCGGTGGCCTCGCCGACGCGCCACAGCACCTCGGCGATGCCCGCCGCGCCGTCGTCGAACGACGTGTAGGCGCGGTCGGCGGGCCCGCCCGGGTTGACGTAGTCGGGCACGCGCCCGCCGCGCGAGGCGCCGAGCAGGAAGTCCCCGGCGGCGCGCGCCCCGCCGAGCCAGCGCTCGCGCGCCGCGGGATCGGGCGTCGCGGCGGCCAGCGCGAGGAACCCGTGCGCGACGCCCGCCGCACCGACGTCGCGGTCGGTCTGGCGGTTGGGCGCCTGGATGGAGCTCGTCCAGGCGCGCGCACCGGAGAGCGCGGCCGGCACGTCGGCGCCGAGCGGGTCGGGCACGGCGTCGTCGAGGAGGCGCTGGGCGAAGGCGGTCGGCAGGGGCGGTGCTCCGGTGCCGGGGTCCGGCTCGTCGGCGGGGGCCGTGGCGCAGCCGGCGGCGAGCAGGCCGATGGCGAGCACGAGGACCAGGGCCCGGATCACGGGACCACCACGGCGGGCGAGCCCTGGTTGACCGCCGAGCGGACCGGCGAGGGCGCGACGACGCCGAAGGTGAAGCCGCGGGCGCGGAGCTGGTCGATCGCGCGCGGCAGGTACTCGAGCTGCGAGGGCGGGCAGCCGACCACGTCGCCCGCGTCGTGGAGCAGGATCATCGCCTGGTCGGTGGCCTCGGTCACCACGTAGTCGGTCACCGCGTCGGCCCCGCCGCACTGGAAGTCGCCCTTGCGGTTCGTTGTCCACTTCCAGTGGACGCCGCCGGTGAGCCCCAGCCGGGCCAGCGCGGCGTCGCCCTCGGGGGAGGACTGGCCGAACGGGTAGCGGAACAGGGTCGGGCGCTGCCCGGTGATGCTGGTCAGCAGCTCGTTGGTCCGCCGGATCTCCTGCTCGGCGTCCTCGGCGCCCAGGTCCGGGAACCACGGGTGCTGCCACGCGTGGTTGGCCACGACGTGGCCCTCGGCCTGCACGCGGCGCACCAGCTCGGGGTGGGCCTGCGAGTGGTCGCCCTGCAGGAAGAACGTCGCGCGCACGCGCTTGGCGGCCAGCACGTCGAGGATGTACGGGGTGAGCTGCGGCGACGGGCCGTCGTCGAAGGTCAGGGCGACGCGGGGGCCGGCCCTGTCGTCCGGGGCCGGCGGGAGCGCCCGGTCCGCGGCCGTCGGGGTGTAGCGCGGGCCGCTCGCGAGCTCGCCGCGGTCGGCCGCGCCGGCGAAGTCGGCGCCGAACGAGATCACCACCGTCGCGAGCAGCGCGACGAGGAAGAACAGGAGCGATCGGACGTTGCGGCGCCGGTCGTCGAAGGACACGCGCTCAGCGGCGGAGGCGGGCGCCGCGGCGCACGATCCGGACGAGCAACATCGTCGTGAACAGCACGGTCACCGCCATGAGCACGGCCGCCATGGCGTTGATCCCGGTGGCCGCGGCCAGGGCGAGGCCGGTGGTGCCACCGCCGACCCCGCTCGTGAGGTACATCGAGTGCTCGCCGTACATCCCCGCGCTCCGTCCCCTTCCGATCCGATCGATCCCTGATCGATTCCGCTACCAGGCCTGGCGCCGCGCGTTGAGGCAGCGCCAGGCCGCCACCACCGCGCACAGCTCCAGGAAGAACCCGTAGAAGTCCTCGACGACGAGGACCGCGACGAGCGCGACGTCGGTGGCGCTCCGCCCCGGCAGGCGCCACATCGACGTCACCCGCTCCAGCCACATCACCCCCAGCGGGATGAGCCCGATCAGCGCGTACCGGAACGGCACCGCGTAGACGATCATCAGCGTGAGCATGGTCAGGAACAGCACGCGGAAGAACACGCTGAAGCCGAACAGCACGTAGGACAGGCAGTCCTGCCGCGTCGCGGTCGACCAGCCGCGCTTGAGGCACTCGTCCATCCCGCCGCGGCCCCAGCGCAGACGCTGCACCCACAGCTCGCGGAACGACCCGGGCGGGGTGGTGTAGACGTGCGCCTTGCGGGCGGCGGCGACGCGGTAGCCGCGGGCCTTGAGCTCGAGGGTGAGCGCGTAGTCCTCGATCAGCGAGGAGCCGTCCCACGGCTCGCCGGCCTCGCGGGCGGCGGCGACGGCCTCGAGCGCCGCGTTCCGGTACATCGCCGCGGCGCCGCTCGCGACCGAGACCCGCCAGCGCCTCAGGTCGCGCAGGTCGTCGTAGCGCGTGTACTCGAGGCGCTGCAGCCGCCAGACCAGGCCCTTCCCCGGCGACGCCCAGTAGCGCGCGCAGACGGCGCCGAGCACGGCGTTGGCGCGCAGCTCGCCCGCCATCTCCGCGACGGTGTCGGGCAGCAGGACGGTGTCGGCGTCCATGGTCAGGACGAGGTCGGCGTCGCGGGCGGTCTCGCGCCAGCCGTGGTTGAGCGCGCCGGCCTTCTTGTCCGGGTTGTGCGGCATCTCCAGCACGGTCACCGGGTAGCGCCGCGCGATCTCGGCGGTGCGGTCGGTGCAGTTGTTGGCGACGACGACGACCTCGGCGATCCGCAGCCACTCGGGGACGTCCTGGGCGAGGAGACCCTCGACGGTCGCCGCGATGCCCTCCTCCTCGTCGTGCGCCGGCACCAGGACCGCGACGGTCGTGGTCTTCGTGCGCGCGGCGCGCTCCTCGACCGGCTTCTTCGCGGGGGCCTTGATCGGCGTGCGCGTGGCCGGGGCGGGGGCCGGGGCGGGGGCGGGCGCCGCGATCGCCGTCCGGAGCTGGATCGTCGGCGCGTCGGGGTCGCTCGAGCGCCGGGCCGGGCGGTGGCGGGTGCCGATGGGGACGGCGACGTGGGGCGCTGATCCGTCCGCTCGCCCCGTCCGCACAGCCTGGCTGCTCGCCACGTCACCTCACCTGCGTCGTCGGTCGGTCCCCGAACGGTCATCACCCGATCGGTGGGCCCTCGTGTCGGACATACCGTACACAGGCGGGATTTCGTTACACCATCGTGAGAAATCGGGTGTTCCGAGTGACACCGCGGTCTCACTCCGTGGTGTCTCGCTGGTCCATCCCGCGGCCTTCGACGAGCACCCGTGTGACGCTGAGTGCGTCGTCCAGGAGGACGAGATCCGCGGCGACACCCGGCGCGAGGCGCCCCACGTGGCGGCGCCCGAGGAGGCGCGCGGGCACGGTCGTCGCGGCGCCGACCGCCTCGACGAGCCCGACCCCGGCCGCGACGGCCGTGCGGACCCCGCGGACCAGGGGTGCCGCGGCACCGGCGAGCCCGCCCGCGGCGTTGCGCACCGCCCCGTCCGCCAGCGTGACCGGGAGCCCGGCGAGCCGGAACGGGCCGTCGGGCATCCCCGTCGCCGCGGTCGCGTCGGTGACCAGCGCCCAGCGCCCGGGCGCGGCGGCCGCGGCCAGGCGCAGCATCTCGGGGGCGACGTGGTGGCCGTCGGCGATGAGGGTCGGGGTGACCTCGGGGCGCGTGAGCGCGACCGCCGCGAGGCCGGGCGCGCGGTGCCCGAGCCCGCTCATGGCGTTGTAGAGGTGCGTCACGGCCCGCACGCCGCGGTCGACCGCCGCGTGCGCGGCGGCGGCGTCGGCGTCGCTGTGCCCGGCGGCGACGAGGACGCCGCGCGCGCGGAGCAGGTCGACGAGCGCCCCGGCGCCCGGGAGCTCGGGGGCCAGGGTGACGACGTCGACGCGCCCGGCGTCCAGCAGGCGGGCGAGCAGGTCGGGGTCGGGGTCGCGGCGGTGCTCGGGCGGGTGGGTGCCGAGCCGGGCGGCGGCGAGGAACGGGCCCTCGAGGTGGGCCCCGAGGAGGCGGGCGCCGGGGGTCGCGCTCGCCCGGGCGGCGTCGAGCCGCGCGAGGGCCGCCGCCGTCCGCGCCGGGTCGTCGGTGAGCAGGGCGGGGCACAGGGCGGTCGTGCCGTCGCGGGCGGCGGCCGCGCGCACCGTCGCCACGTCCTCGACCGCCGCGCTCGCGAGGTCGACCCCGGCGTACCCGTGGCAGAGCAGGTCGACCAGGCCGGGGACCGCGATCGTCCCGCCGCGCGCCGCCGGGAGCCCGACCGCGGCCACCCGGCCGTCGGCGACCTCGACGTCGCCCGGGCACCAGGCACCGTCGACCACCGCTCCCGAGACACCGAGCCGCACGCCCCCAGTCCTACCCTGGGGCGCGGTGACCGCCATCGAGATCGTGGGCTTCGTCGTCTCGCCCGCGCACGCGTACGAGGGACGTCCCGGGGACGGGCCGCGGCCGGTGCCGACGACGACCCCCGACGTGATCACGATCCGCGCCGGCCACGGGTGGAGGGCGACCGGTACGCGGGGCGGGCGGCGCACCGGGACGCGGCGGTGACGCTGCTCGCGATCGAGGCGCTCGAGGCGGTGGCCACGGAGCTCGGGGTGCCGCCGTTCGACCCGGTCGCGGCGCGGCGCACGATCGTCACGCGCGGCCTGGAGGTCGAGGCGCTGCGCGGGCGCGAGTTCGCGATCGAGGCCGGCGGCGGGCCCGTGCGGCTCGGCGGCGGGCGTCCGGCGGCGCCGTGCGCCTGGATGGACGTGGTCCTGGCCCCCGGCGCCCACGCGGCGCTGCGCGGGCGCGCCGGCGTCCGCTGCGCGGCCCTGTCGTCCGGGACGCTGCGCGCCGGCCCGGCGACCATGACGGTCACCGACGGCCTCGGCGACCCGGATCCCGCGCGGGCGGGCCTGCCCCACCGGCGGCGCGCCCGGGCGTGAGGCCGGCGTGGGATCCGTCTCGTCCGCGCGTCGTCGGGGTGCCGGGCGGGCACGGCCATGCGGTGAGCGCGGAGATCGGAGCCGGGACCGGACCAGCGACCGGGACGGCGACCGCGACGTCGCCCCCGACCATCGGCCGGGCCCGCACGCTGCTCCTGGCGGTGCTGTGCGGCGCCGCCGTCGCCAACATCTACTACGCGCAGCCGCTGCTGCACACGATCGGCGAGGCGTTCGGGGTCGGCGACGGCACGGCCGGGCTGCTCGTCACCGCCTCGCAGGTCGGGTACGCCGCCGCGCTGGCGCTGCTCGTCCCGCTCGGTGACCTGCTGGAGCGCCGGCGCCTGGTGACCGTGCTGCTCGCGGCGTGTGCCGTGGTGCTCGCGCTCGCCGCCGCCGCGCCCGCGTTCGGGCTGCTCGCCGCCGCGATCGCGCTGGTCGGCGTGACGTCGGCGGTGGCGCAGATCGCCGTGCCGCTCGCGGCGTCGCTGGCCGGCGACCACGAGCGCGGCCAGGTCGTCGGCACCGTCATGAGCGGGCTGCTCATCGGCATCCTGGGCGCCCGCACCGTCGCCGGGTTCGTGGCGGAGGCCGGCGGGTGGCGCTGGGTGTTCGGGGCGGCGGCGGGCGTCATGGTGCTGCTCGCGGCGGTCGTGCGCCTCGGGCTGCCGGTGGTGCCGCCCACCGAGTCCGCGACCTACCCGCGCCTGCTGCGCACCGTGCTCGAGCTCGTGCGCGACCAGCCCGAGCTGCGCCGGCGCATGGCGCTCGGCGCGGTCGGCATGGGCTGCTTCACGATCCTGTGGACCTCGATCGACTTCCTGCTGTCGGCGCCGCCGTACGGCTACGGGCCCGCCGTCGTGGGCCTGTTCGGGCTCGCGGGCCTCGCCGGCGCGGCGATGGCGGTGCTGGCCGGGAAGCTCGCGGACCGGGGGCACCAGCGGCTCGTCGTCACCCTCGGACTGATCGTGCTGGCCGCCAGCTGGGGGCTGCTCGGGCTCGGCGGGGTGTCGCTGGTCGCGCTGATCGCCGGGGTGGTCGTGCTGGACCTCTGCCAGCAGGCGCTGCAGATCAGCCACCAGAGCGTGATCTACGCGCTCGCCCCGGAGGCGCGCAGCCGCGTGACGACGGCGTTCATGGTCTCGGCGTTCGCCGGCGGCACGCTGGCCTCGGCGGCGACGGCGCTGATCTACCCGGTCGGCGGCTGGCTCGGGGTCTGCGTGCTCGGCGGGGCGATCGCCCTGCTCGGCGTTGCCGTCTGGTTCCTGCCCCGGACGTGAGCACGCTCCGGGGCTGTCGGCCCGGAGGGTGCTCACGGGGGGCGGGCGGCCAGGCGCGCGGAGAGATCGGTCGCGGCGGCGGCGGTCGCGGCGGCGTGCGCGGCGAGGGACGGGCGCAGGCGCTCGGCGGGCCCGGACACGGTGAGCGCCGCGACGACGCCGCCGTGGAACCCGCGCACCGGGGCGGCGGCGCCCGCCAGACCGGGGTCGAACTCCCCGTCGACCACCGCGTACCCCGCCGCGCGCACCCGCTCGAGCACCGCCGGCTCGGCCCCGACGGCGCGGGCGGCGGCCGCGTCGCGCTCGCTGAGCAGGACCCGCCCGGTGGAGGTCGTGGCCACCGGGATGTCGTCGACGTCGAAGCGGGGCCGCGCCGGTCCGCCGCCGGCCTCGGCGGTCAGCACCGTCGCGACCCGGGTGCCGTGCAGCCGGCACAGCGACGCGTTCTCTCCGGTCCGCGCGGCCAGCGACACCAGCGCGGGCCCGGCGACGTGCACCAAGCGGGCCTCGGTGGTGCGGGCCGCGAGGGCGTAGAGCCGCCAGCCCAGCCCGTAGCGCCGGCTCGCGGTGTCGCGCTCGACGAGCCCCTCGGCCTCGAGCGCGGCCAGGGCCCGCGACACCTGGCTGGGCCCGCGCCTGGTCAGCTCGGCCAGGCGCACCACCCCGAGCCCGCCGGCGAGGGCCTCGGGCGAGGCCAGCGCGTCGAGCAGCTCCGTGTCGCGGCGCAGGCCCGCGGACATCGTCGGGCCGGTCACGCCAGCACCAGCATGACGAGCGCGACCACCCCGCCGAGCGTCCACGCGGCGGTGCGCCACCAGTTGGTGCGGGTGAGCCGGGCGAGGACGTCGGGGTCGTAGCCCCGCGCCAGCCGCTCGTGGCAGGGCATTGAGATCGCCAGGGTGACGGCCACCGTCGCGGCGCCGCAGACCCCGGCGGCGAGGGCGGCGACGAGGGGGACCCCGGGCGGCCGCCAGACCAGCAGGACCGCGCAGGTCAGGCCCTGCACCAGCCACGGTCCACCGATGATCTGGCCCATCAGGCGGGTGTGGCGCTGGTGCAACGCGACCCAGCCGGAGCGCTCCATGGCCGCGAAGCCCGGGTAGACCAGCAGCTGGATGATCCAGACCAGGCCCGTGCAGAACCACACGGCGGCGGTGTGGGCGCCGAGCAGCAGGGTCCCGGCCAGGTCATTTGCGCTCACCGCACGGATTGTTGCCGAGGGTTCGCGGCGGCGCCTGTACTGGCGGCGACCGCCCCGGGAGAGACGCACCGTGAAGATCACCGACATCCGCCTCGAGCACCGCGAGACCGTGCTCGACCCGCCCTGCCACGCCGCCTGGGACCCCGAGCCCCGCACGCGCTTCGCCGCCACGATCGTCCGCGTCGAGACCGACGAGGGTGTCGTCGGCGTCGGCTCGGGCGACACGATGGCGGGCTTCGACGACCACCGCGAGCTGTTCCTCGGCACCGACCCGCTCGCCACCGAGGTCCAGGTCCGGCGCATCGAGTCGGTCGGCTTCCACGCCGGGCGCTTCTGGCCGCTCGAGGCCGCGATCTGGGACATCGTCGGCCAGGTCGCCGGGCTGCCGGTGGCCACGCTGTTCGGCGGGGTCACCGACCGCCTGCCGGTCTACGCGTCGTGGTGCTCCGAGCAGGCGCCCGGCCGCCGGGCCGAGGACGCGCACCGGCTCGTCGAGCAGGGCGTCCGCGCGGTCAAGATCCGGGCGCATCCCCGCCGGCTGCGGCAGGGCGTCGCCGCCGTCGCCGCGGTCCGCGAGGCCGTCGGCGACCGGCTCGACATCATGGTCGACCTCAACCAGGCCTGGCGGATGGCCGGCGACGTCACCGAGCCCCTCGAGCTCGCCGAGGTCCGCCGCGTGGTGCGCCGCCTCGCCGAGCACGACGTCGCGTGGGTCGAGGAACCGCTGCCCTACGCCGACGCCGACGGCCACCGGATGCTGCGCGCCGACAACCCGGGCCTGCGGATCGCGGCGGGCGAGATGCTCGACTCGCTGCCGCAGACGCTCGCGCTGCTCGAGGCCGACGCGCTCGACGTCTACCAGGCCGACGTCGTGCTCGCGCTCGGCATGACGCGCGCCCGCCAGCTCGCCGAGGCCGCCCGGGCCCGGCACCGCCGCTTCACCCCGCACACGTGGACCAACGGGCTCGGCCTGCTGGCGAACCTGCACGTCGCGGCCGGGGTCGGCGCCGGGCCGTACCTGGAGTTCCCCGACGACCCGGCCGGCGGCTGGACCCCCGAGCGCCGCGACTTCGTGCTCGCCGAGCCGCTGCGCCCGGACGCCGACGGCATGCTGGTCGTGCCCGACGCGCCCGGCCTGGGCGCCGTGCTGTCGTGAGATCCCCCGATCGTCGAGGAGGAGCCGCGTGACCGGCCCCCTGACCACCTCCCCGTGCGCCGGCGTCGCCGCCGGCACCGCGTTCCTGTCCGGCTCCGGGCCGGTCGTCGACTTCGGGCCCGGCGCGGTGGCCCGAATCCCCGACCACCTGGCCGCCCAGGGGGCCCGGCGGGTGCTGGTGGTCACCGACGCCGGGCTCCGGGCCGCCGGGGTCGTCGACGCGGTGACCGGCCCCCTCGCCGCGGCCGGGGTCGCGGTCGAGGTGTACGACGCCGTGCGCGGCAACCCCTCGGTCGAGGTCGTCGAGCGGGGCGCCGACCACGCGCGGGACCTGGGCCTCGACCTCGTCCTGGCCCTCGGTGGCGGGTCGAGCCTCGACGCGGCGAAGGGGATCGCCCTGCTGGCGCCGAGCCCGGGCGCCCGGGCCGACGGCAGCGGCGCGATGCCCGCGGCGGGCCTGCCGGTGGTGGCGGTCCCGACCACCGCGGGCACCGGCGCGGAGACCAACGGATTCGGCGTCCTCGAGGACGCGGCGACCCGGCAGAAGGTCTACTGCGGCGACGCCGGCGTGGTGCCCCGGGTCGCCGTGCTCGACCCCGAGCTCACCTACGGGCTGCCCGCGCCCGCCACCGCCGCGACCGGGGTCGACGCGCTCGTGCACGGCCTCGAGTCGCTCGCCTCGCGGGGCCGCGACCCGATGAGCGAGGCGTTCGCCGCCGAGGCCGTGCGGCGCGCCTGGACCTGGCTGCCCGTCGCGGTCGCCGACGCGGGGGAGACGCAGCGGAGCGGAGCTCGACCCGACGAGACGGGCCGCCGGGCGCGCGCCGAGATGCTCGTCGCGGCCCACCTCGCCGGCCAGGCGCTCACCCGCAGCGGCCTGGGCCTCGTGCACGGGCTGGCGCACGCGCTCAGCCTGCACACCGGCGCCGTCCACGGCCTGGCGCTGGCTGCCGTCCTGCCCGAGGTCGTGGGCTGGTCGCTCGAGGCCGACCCGGCCGGATGGGGGCGCGCGGCCGAGGCGGCCGGGCTCCCCGCGGCGTCCGCGCTGCCCGACGCGCTCGCCGGGGTGCTCGACGCCACCGGGACCCGGGTCTCCGTCGCCGACCTGCACGCGGGCCCCGACCTGCACGAGCCGCTGGCCCGGACGGCCATGGCCGACCCGGTCAGCCGCAACGCCCCCCGGCACCCGATGTCGGCGCAGGAACTGGTCGCCCTGCTGGGCAGATGCTGAGCGTTCGCCCGGATTTTGGGTTGTGCAACAGGTTTTCGGCCGGAGTCCTCGCTGTGCGCGTAGAGCGCGGGGCAGGCGGTCCTTACCGTCGGAAGTGTGATCGACCAGCGGGCCCGCGCGGGCGACGCACCGATGTCGCCGCCCCGCTCCCCCCGGATCCCGCAGGAGGACCCGTGACCGCACTCGAGACCATCCCCGAGCACGTCACCCGGATCAACGACGCCAAGACCCCGACCGGCCCGGGCCGGCCCGGTGCCAGCACGGCGCACATCACGCCGTCCACCGAGCACCTCACGACCGACGACATCGAGCGCCTCGGCGCCGAGCTGGAGGCCATCCGCGACCGCGTGATGTCCTCGCTGGGCGACGACGACGCGCGCTACATCCGCCGGGTCATCCGCTCGCAGCGCGGCTTCGAGGCGGCGGGACGCATCCTGCTGCTCGGCGCACTCTTCCCGCCGGCGTTCCTCGCGGGCACCGCGTCGCTCGCCCTTGCCAAGATCCTCGAGAACATGGAGATCGGCCACAACGTCCTGCACGGCCAGTGGGACTGGATGCGCGACCCGGAGATCAACTCCACGACGTGGGAGTGGGACCACGTCTCCACGGCCAAGAGCTGGCAGCAGACCCACAACTACCTGCACCACACGTACACCAACGTGCACGGCAAGGACCGCGACATCGGCTACAACGTGCTCCGGGTCGACCCGGAGCAGGAGTGGCACCCGATCTACCTGTTCCAGACCTTCACGAACGCCGGTCTGGCCATGATCTTCGAGTGGGGCATCGCGGCCTTCGACCTCGAGCTGGACGAGATCCAGCGCGGCGAGAAGACCTGGAAGGACAAGCTCCCCGAGCTCAAGAAGATGGGCCGTAAGGCCGGCAAGCAGGCGCTCAAGGACTTCGTGGTGTTCCCGGCGCTGTCCGGCCCCTCGTTCGTCCCCGCCCTCGTCGGCAGCGTGCTGGCCAACATCATCCGCAACGTCTGGTCGCACGCGGTGATCTTCTGCGGGCACTTCCCCGTCGAGGTGGAGACCTTCGACGAGGAGCGGCTGGAGAACGAGTCGCAGGCCGAGTGGTACGTCCGCCAGATGCTCGGCTCCGCCAACATCGACGGCTCGGTCCTGCTGCACGTCATGACCGGGAACCTCTCGCACCAGATCGAGCACCACCTCTTCCCGGACATGCCCTCGCGGCGCTACCGCACGATCGCGCCCGAGATCCGCGACCTCTGCCGCCGCTACGGCCTGCCCTACCACTCGGGGCCGATGTGGAAGCAGTACGGCGGCGTGCTCGCGAAGATCGCGCGCCTGTCCTTCCCCGGTGGTCACCGGGGCCTCGCCAAGCGGCGCCTGCGGGCCCTGCCCTTCGGCCGCCGGCGCGCCGAGTCCCTCGACCGCACGGCCGCCCCCGCCGCGGCCTGATCGTCGCCCGACCCGGCGGCCGGGTCCGACGGGGGAGCGGTCAGCCCTCGGCGAGGCCCGGGCCGCCGGCGCGCAGCGCCAGGGCGACCTCGAGGCGCCCGACGGGGTCGTCGAGGACGCCCGCGAACGCCTCCTTGAGCCGGGCGAGCCGGTAGCGCACCGTCTGCGGGTGCACGTGCAGGCGCGTGGCCGCCTCGCCCACGTCGCCGTGCGCGTCGAGCCACGCGGTCAGCGTGGTGACGGCCCGGTCGCGTGCCGCCGAGGTCATGCGCCGCAGCGGCTCGAGGCGCTGGGCCACGAGGTCGGCGGTGAGGGTGACGTCGGCGTGCAGGAGCAGCACGAGCAGGTGGTCCTCGCTGCGCACGAGCCCCTCGCCGGGCAGGCTGCCGTCCTGCTGCAGCGCCCAGGCGGCGCGGGCGCGCGTGACGGTGCGGGGCACCTGGTCGGGCGTGACCGTCGGCCCGAGCACCGCCGGCGTCCCGCGCAGGGCGTCGGCGAGGGCGTCGACGCGGCCCGGCCCGTCCGGGTCGGGGACGAACACGACGCCCACCCCGTCCACCGCGGACGCGGCGATCTCGGCCGGGAGGCGCCGGCACGCGACGGCCAGCGACTCCTCGGCCAGCACCAGCGCGCCGAGGGTCTTCGGCGGCGTCCACCCCGCCTCCCGGGCGAGGGACTCCAGCTCCGACGGCTCCGGGGCCGGCGTGCGGCACAGCCGCTCGACCAGCGCGTGCTGCCGCGCCTGGCGTGACCCGGCCGCCAGGGACTGCTCGTAGGCGTAGCCCGAGACCGAGGCGGCGGCGAGCTGCTCGATGTAGGCGAACAGGGCCTCCGCGAGCCGGAAGATGTCGTCCGCGCCGAGCCCCAGGTCGTCCGGGGCGTGGGCGCCGCCCGTCCCGTTGCGGCCGCTGCCGTCGCTGCCGTCGCTGCCGTCGCTGCCCTCGCTGGCGGCGGCGATGCGGCGCCACAGCACGCGCGAGCCGATCCGGTAGGCGCTCTGCAGGGCGTCCATCGTGCGGCCGTGGCGGTGCTCCACGCGGCCGAGCTCGAAGTAGACGGTGGTGTCCGGCAGCGCGTCGTCGGTGCCGAGCAGGTCGAGGAACTGGTCGAGCGCCACGGAGACGCCGAGGCGGATTCTTCGCCCGAACTCGCCGTCCATCGACAGCGCGTACTCGGCGATCTCCGCCCGCACCGTCGCGATGATCTCGTCGCCGGTCCCGAGCACCACGGGGCGCAGCCGGTCGCCCGCCGTCGCGGGGACGTCGGCCCACGGATGCCGTCGCGATGCGTCCGTCACCGCGCACACACCGTCGCTCACGAGCCCAGTGTCGCAGGATCGCGGGGAGACGTCAGGAATCCGCGCACGGCAGCGGCCGCGACGTGGCGCACGTGACTCGCGCGGGCGGTGCTCGGGGCCACGGTCCACGATGGTCCGGTGCGTGGTCCGTTGCGACGAGTGGCGGACCGCCGTGTGCGTGCTCTGCTCGCCGACCTCCGGATGCGGCTCGCCGACGAGCTCCGCGCCCCCGGCGCGCGGACGTCGCTGCTGGTCGGGGGCGTGGCGGCGCTCGTCGCCGCGTCGGGGCTGCGGCCGCTGACGCGCCGCTGGCCGGCCGCGGTGGTGGGGAGCCTGCTGTCCTCGACGGCCACCGAGACCCCGCGGGCGACGGCGCTGCTCGTCGGCGCGGGCGCCGGGGTGGCGCTGCGGCGGGGGGCGGCGGGCAACCCGGCG
Source organism: Actinomycetospora lutea (assembly GCF_028737205.1). Taxonomy (GTDB): domain Bacteria; phylum Actinomycetota; class Actinomycetes; order Mycobacteriales; family Pseudonocardiaceae; genus Actinomycetospora; species Actinomycetospora lutea. Next base: position 224,627 of record NZ_JAQZAL010000001.1, read on the forward strand.
GGCCGGGTCGGTCTCGCCGTGGCGGGCAGCGCGGTCGGCGTGCTGCTCGCGCTGGACCAGGGCGCGCGCGCCGACGCCGAGAACCTCGCCGAGGCCCTCTCCGCCGAGCTCGGGCCCGTCGAGCTCCCGGCGCGCGGCACGTTGTTGCGCTCGATCCTCGGCCGCAGCCGCTACGCCACGGCCCGCGACGTCGCCTACGGCCCCGACCCGGTCGCGAACCTGCTCGACATCTGGCGCGACCCGCTGCTCGCGCCCGACGCCCGCGCCCCGGTGCTCGTGCAGATCCACGGGGGCGCGTGGTCGTCGGGCAGCAAGGCCGCCGACGCCAACCCCCTGATGGCGCACATGGTCGGGCGGGGCTGGGTGTGCGTCAGCGTCGACTACCGCCTCGGGCCCGCGGAGCGCTGGCCCGCGCAGATCGTCGACATCAAGCGGGCCCTGGCCTGGACCCGCGCCCACATCGCCGAGCACGGCGGCGACCCCGACCGCATCGCGATCACCGGCGGGTCGTCCGGCGCCCACCTCGCCGCCCTCGCCGCGCTGACCCCCGGCGCCTGGCAACCCGGGTTCGCCGACGCGGACACCTCGGTCGCCGCGGCCGTGTGCCTCTACGGCATCTACGACCTGACCAGCGACGACGGCAGCGGCACCCTCGACGAGCTGCTCGCCGAGACGATGATGCCCACGGTCCTCGACGAGGACGCCCACCCGTACGTGGCCGCGTCCCCGTCGGCGCGCGTGCACGCGGGGGCGCCGCCGTTCATGGTGCTGCACGGCACCGGCGACGCGATCGTCGTCCCGGCCCAGAGCCGCGCCTTCGTGGCGCGGCTGCGGGCGGTGTCGCGCGCCCCGGTGGTGCACGCCGAGCTGGCCCACGCCCAGCACGGCTTCGACCTCGTGCCGACCCCCCGCACCCTGGCCGCGGTCCGGGCCGTCGCGGCGTTCCTGGAGACGGTGGTCGGACGGGGCCACCCCACGGTCCGCGGCCCGGGCGATCGATAGGCTCGGGGGGACAACCGTTCGGAATCGGAGGAGGGTCCGTCGTGTCCTCGCTCGCCCCGCCCCAGCCCCTCGTCGCCGACAGCGTGCGGGTGACGGCGGGCACCACCGCGGGGCAGGCGGTCCGCGAGGCGGGCCTGCCGACCAGCGGGCCGCAGACGGTGGTGGTGGTCCGCGACCCCGACGGGGCGCTCAGGGACCTCGCCTGGAGCCCGGCGGAGGCCGTCGACGTCACGCCCGTGCCCGCCGACACCGAGGACGGCCGCGCGGTCATCCGCCACTCGGCGGCGCACGTGCTCGCGCAGGCGGTCCAGCAGCTCTTCCCCGAGGCGAAGCTCGGCATCGGCCCCCCGGTCACCGACGGCTTCTACTACGACTTCGCCGTCGACCGTCCCTTCACGCCCGAGGACCTCGAGGCCCTCGAGAAGGCGATGCGCAAGATCATCAAGGCGAAGCAGCGGTTCGTGCGCCGCGAGTACGCCTCGCTCGAGGACGCGCGCGAGGAGCTGGCCGGCGAGCCGTTCAAGCTGGAGCTGGTCGACCTCAAGGGGTCGGTCGACACCAGCGAGGTCATGGAGGTGGGGGAGGGGAACCTCACCGCCTACGACAACGTGCACGCCCACACCGGCGAGCGCGTCTGGGGCGACCTCTGCCGCGGCCCGCACATCCCGACCACGGGCTTCATCCCGGCGTTCAAGATCACGCGCAGCGCCGCCGCCTACTGGCGCGGCGACCAGCGCAACGCGCAGCTGCAGCGGATCTACGGGACGGCGTGGGAGTCGCCGGAGGCCCAGGACGCCTACCTGGAGCGGATCGCCGAGGCCGAGCGCCGCGACCACCGCCGCCTGGGCGCCGAGCTCGACCTGTTCAGCTTCCCCGACGAGATCGGCTCGGGCCTGCCGGTCTTCCACCCCAAGGGCGGGATCGTCCGCAAGGAGCTCGAGGACTACAGCCGCCGGCGCCACGCCGAGGCCGGCTACGAGTTCGTCAACACCCCGCACGCCACCAAGGGCGAGCTGTTCGAAGTCTCGGGCCACCTCGACTGGTACCGCGAGGGCATGTTCCCCGCGATGCACCTCGACGCCGAGTACGGCGACGACGGCGAGCTCAAGCGGCAGGGCATCGACTACTACCTCAAGCCGATGAACTGCCCGATGCACAACCTGATCTACCGGGCGCGCGGACGGTCCTACCGCGAGCTGCCGCTGCGGTTGTTCGAGTTCGGGACGGTGTACCGCTACGAGAAGTCCGGCGTGGTGCACGGACTGACCCGCGCCCGCGGCTTCACCCAGGACGACGCGCACATCTACTGCACGCGCGAGCAGATGCGCGACGAGATCCGCTCGCTGCTGGCGTTCGTGCTCGACCTGCTGCGCGACTACGGGCTCGACGACTTCTACCTCGAGCTCTCCACCCGCAACCCCGAGAAGTCGATCGGCTCGGACGAGGCGTGGGACGAGGCGACCGACGTGCTGCGCGAGGTCGCCGAGGGCGCGGGGCTCGACCTCGTGCTCGACCCCGGCGGCGCCGCGTTCTACGCCCCGAAGATCTCGGTGCAGGCCAAGGACGCGATCGGGCGCACCTGGCAGATGTCGACGATCCAGGTCGACCTCATGCTCCCCGACCGCTTCGAGCTCGAGTACACGGCGCCCGACGGCTCGCGGCAGCGGCCGGTGATGATCCACCGCGCGCTGTTCGGGTCGATCGAGCGCTTCTTCGGCGTGCTCACCGAGCACTACGCGGGCGCCTTCCCGGCCTGGCTCGCGCCGGTGCAGGTCGTCGGCATCCCCGTCTCGGGCGACCAGACGTCCTACGTCACCGAGGTCCTCGACCGGCTGCGGGCCGAGGGCCTGCGCGTCGAGGTCGACGCCTCCGACGACCGGATGCAGAAGAAGATCCGGACGCACACCCTGCAGAAGGTGCCGTTCCTGCTGCTCGCCGGAGGCAAGGACGTCGACGCCGGCGCGGTGTCGTTCCGGTTCCGCGACGGCTCGCAGCGCAACGCGGTGCCCGTCGACGACGCCGTGGCGGCGGTCGTCGACTGGGTGCGCCGCCGCGAGAACGCCTCACCCGACGCGGAGAAGTTCGCACGCTGATGACCGGTGATGTGACCGGGGAGAGCACCGACCTCGACGAGCTGTGGGGAGCCGGGACCCCCGACGGCTTCCGGCGCCTGTGGGCGCCCCACCGCATGGCCTACATCGCGGGGGAGACCGGCACCGGGCAGGTCGAGGGCGGCGGCTGCCCGCTGTGCCGCATCCCGACGCTCACCGACGAGGACGGCCTGGTCCTGCACCGCGGCGAGCGCGTGTACGCGGTGCTCAACCTGCACCCGTACAACCCGGGCCACCTCATGGTCGTGCCCTACCGCCACGTCGCCGGGCTCGACGAGCTCGACCCGGAGGAGTCCGCCGAGCTGGTCGGCGTCACCCAGCAGGCGGTGCGGGCGCTGCGCGCGGTCGCCGCGCCGCACGGGTTCAACGTCGGCATCAACCTCGGCCACGTCGCCGGCGGCTCGCTCGCCGACCACCTGCACCAGCACGTCGTGCCGCGCTGGGGCGGCGACGCCAACTTCATCACCGTGGTCGGGCAGACCAAGGTGATCCCGCAGCTGCTGGCGGAGACGCGGAGCCGGCTGGCGGCGGCCTGGGCCGGAGACGGAGCGCAGCGGAGCCCGACCCGTCGGACCGAGCCCCGATGATCAATCAGTGGGCGCGCGCCGCGATGAAGGGCGGCGTCGAGCCGACCGCGGCGTGGCTGGTCCGCCGCGGGGTGCACCCGGACGTCGTGACGGTGGTCGGCACGGTCGCCTCGACCGCGTCGGCGCTGTGGCTCATCCCCACCGGGCACCTGTTCGCGGCGTCGCTGGTGGTGTGCGCGTTCGCGATGCTCGACGTGCTCGACGGGGCGATGGCCCGGGCGCGGGGTGTGGCGAGCCCGTTCGGCGGCGTGCTCGACTCGGTCGGCGACCGGCTCGTCGACGGCGCGGTGTTCGCCGGCATCACGTGGTGGGCGTTCGGCGTCGACCGCCCGCTGCTCGCGGGGCTCGCGCTCGCCTGCCTGATCACCGGCCAGCTGATCTCCTACATCAAGGCGCGCGCCGAGGCCGCCGGGCTGCGCGCCGACGGCGGGCTCGTGGAGCGCGCCGAGCGCCTCATCCTCGGGCTCGCCGGAGTCGGGCTGGTCGGGCTCGGCGTGCCCTACGCCCTCGACGTCGCGCTCTGGCTGCTGGCGGTGGGATCGGTGATCACGATCGGGCAGCGCGTGGTGGCCGTGTGGCGCAGCGCCCGCGACCAGTACGGCGCGGCGACCGGGCACACGCACCCGACCGACGGCCCCGCACCGGGGCGGCCGGCCACCCCCGACAACGGCACAGTCGCGTGACGACCACGGCGGACGCCCCGGCCGCGCTCTCGCTCGGCGAGCGGGCCAGCGACCTCGGCTACGCGGCGGGCTGGCGGCTGGTCCGCGCGGTGCCCGAGCCGGCGGCGCGGTGGGCGTTCCGGGCGGCCGCCGACCTCGCCGCCCGCCGGGGCGGGCGGGGCACGCAGCGGCTGCGCGCCAACCTCGGGCGCGTGCGCCCCGACCTCGACGCCGACGGTCTCGACGCCCTCACCGCCGCCGGCCTGCGCTCCTACGCCCGCTATTGGCGCGAGGCCTTCCGCCTGCCCGCGATGGACCACGCGGCCCTCGCGCGCCGGCCGGTGGTCGAGGGTCAGGAGCACCTCGACGAGGCCCTCGCCGCCGGGCGCGGGGTGGTCGTCGCGCTGCCCCACTCGGGCAACTGGGACATGGCGGGGCTCTGGCTGGTCGCGCACTCCGGCCCGTTCACCACGGTCGTCGAGCGGCTCAAGCCCGAGTCGCTGTACGAGCGCTTCGTCGCGTACCGCGAGTCGCTGGGCTTCGAGATCCTGCCGATGACCGGCGGCGAGGCCCCGGTGCGCGGGCTCGTGCGGTCGCTGCGCGCCGGGAAGGTCGTGTGCCTGGTCGCCGACCGCGACCTCTCCGCCTCCGGCGTCCCCGTGACCTTCTTCGGCGGGCCGGCCTCCCTGCCGCCCGGCCCGGCCTCGCTCGCCGCGAGCACCGGCGCCGCGCTCCTGCCGGTGGGCCTGTGGTTCACCGAGGACCCGATGACGGGGGAGGAGGGCTGGCACTTCCGCATCCACCCGCCGGTCGGTGTCCCCGACCGCGCCGCCGTCTCCGTCGCCACCCAGCGCGTCGCCGACGCCTTCGCCGGCGACATCGCCGAACACCCCGAGGACTGGCACATGCTCCAGCGCGTGTGGCGCGACCTGCCGTGAGTGCTCAGGGCGCGGGGGTGCGCCCGGCCGCGATCCGCGACCACTGCGCGGCCGGACGCCCGTCGAGACAGAAGTCGCTGCCGTCGACGACGACCGGCTGCGGCCAGCCGGCGGGGGAGTCCTCCCACGGCTCGCCGCGCCCGTAGACCGTCATGTCGAGCAGGCCGGTGGTGGGGGCCATGACCTCCACGCCGCGCCCGCGGGTCCGGTACGTCTCGTACACACGGTCCCCCACGCGCAGGAAGGCCAGCAGCGCGAACCCGCCGTCCAGCTCCAGCGCCTCCTGCCCGGCCGCGTCGATCGCGTACCAGGGCGCCTCCAGGCCGAGGAAGTCGCGGTAGCGCACGCTGTCCGCGTAGGGCCCCTGGGCGATCGTCGCGTACGTGACCCCGCGGGCGTGCAGGTAGGCGAGCTCGCGCACCTGGCTGTTGAAGTAGGTGCACCCCGGGCACTGCTCGGCGGCCGAGTGCCCGGCGTGCCACATGTGGCAGTAGGCGACGAGGCGGGCGCGGCCCTCGAACGCGGCCAGCAGCGTCGTCGGCCCGTCCGCGCCGGTTAGCGGCCGGGCGGCGTCCACCTCCACCATCGGCAGGCGCCGGCGGGCCGCGGCGATCGCGTCGCCCGCGCGGGTGTGCGCCTTCTCCCGGGCGAGCAGCGCGTCGCGCGCCTCCTGCCACGTGGCGCGGTCCACGACGGGCGGCAGGGCCGTGCCCTCGGTGTCGATCACGGCGTCAACGGTCATGGTGACCTCCTGGGTCGTTCTCCGGTGTGTCGGTGCTGTCGAGGTGGGCGACGAGCGCGTCGAGGCGGTCGTCCCAGTCGCGGGCGAGGGCGGCGAGGAACTGCTGGGCCACGCGCATCGGCGCGGACCGCAGCCGGAAGCGCACGCGGCGCCGCTCGCCCGGTTCGGCGGTGACCAGGCCCGCGTCGGCGAGCAGGGTCAGGTGCTTGGCGATCGCCTGCCGGGAGATCGGCAGGCGCGCCGCGAGGTCGGTGGCGGTGGCGGGCCCGTCCGCGGCGAGCGCGGCGAGGACGGCCCGCCGCGTCGGGTCCGCGAGCGCGACGAACACCTGCTCGGCGACCGCCTCGGGGTCGGGCCCGGGGGCCGGGTCAGGCGGCATCGAGGTACGCGACGAGCTCGCCGAGCTCGTGGGTCCAGCCGTCGCTGTGCGACGCGTAGCCGGCACGGTGGTCGTCGTCGGAGAGCTGGGCGAAGCCGGACTCGACGAGGTGGAGCCGGGTCCCCGTCGGCGTCGGCTCGAGGGTGAAGTCGACGTACGTGCGCCGCGGGTCCTCGCGCGCGACGCCGTCGACGCGCCAGGTGAAGCCGAGGACGCGGGCCTCCTCGACGCGCTCGACGCGGATCTCGGCGGTGGTGTCCCCGGATGCGTCCCCGGATGTGTCCCCGGATGCGTCCCTGGATGTGTCCCCGGATGTGTCCCCGGATGCCTCCCCGCCGGTCCAGACGACCTCGGCGCGCCCGCCGGGCCGCAGGTCGATCGCGGCCCGGTCGCCCAACCAGGACCGCAGACCCTCGGCGGTGGTCAGGGCGCGCCAGACGACCTCGGGGCGGTGGGCGAGCTCCACCGTGCGTTCGATGCGGTCGGGGAATCCCACGGCGCCTCCTCGACGAGTAGCAACTGGACGGTTGCGAAAATATGGCAACCGAGCAGTTGCGTCAAGGCCAGGCCGTCGTCGCGTGAGTGGTGCGTCCGTTCGGGGTAGACGTGACGTGGAGCACACAGGGACGCGCTATCGTTCATCGCATGAACACGGTGTCGCGCCCCGGTTCGCCGGCCGGCCTGCGCGACGCGAACCGGCGGCGGGTCCTCGACGCCGTGCGCAGCGGCGGTGCGCCGACCCAGGCCGAGATCGCCCTGGTCACCGGTCTCGCGCCCGCCACGGTGTCGAACATCGTGCGCGACCTCGGTGCCGCGGGCGTGCTGACCGCGGGCGACGAGGTGCGCGGGGGACGCCGTGTCCGCGCCGTCCGTCTCGTCCGCGGTGCCGGGATCGTCGCCGGCATCGACTTCGGCCACCGCCACGTGCGGGTCGCCCTCGCCGACCTCGCCGAACCCACGGCGGCGGCCGGGCACCCGGCGCCGCCGCAGCGCACGGAGTTGCGCGCCGACCTCGCCGACGGCCACGGCGTCGCCGACGGCCTCGACGCCGCCGCCGCCCTGCTCGACGACGCCCTCGGCCGCGCCGGCATCGACCGGGCCGCCCTGCGCGGGGCCGTGGTCGGGCTCCCGGCGCCGCTCGACCTCGCGACCGGGGCGGTCGGCGCCTCCGGCGTGCTGCCCGGCTGGGTGGGCGTACCGCTGGCCGGGCGGGTGTCGGAGCACCTCGGGGTGCCGAGCTCGGTCGACAACGACGCCACCCTCGGCACCCTGGCCGAGCAGCGCTGGGGCGCGCTGAGCGGCGTCGACGACGGCATCTTCCTCAAGCTCTCCGACGGCGTGGGGGCCGGGCTCGTCCTCGGCGGCCGGCTCTACCGCGGGCCCGACGGGACCGCCGGCGAGATCGGGCACGTGGTGGTCGACCCGGGCGACCGGTTCGCCGCGGTGTGCCGCTGCGGGCACCGGGGCTGCCTCGAGACGGTGGTGTCGACCCGCACGGTGACGGCGATGCTCGCCCCGCTGCTCGGCGCGCCGCCCACGGTCGCCGAGGTGGTCGCCCGCGCCCGCGACGGCTACGCGCCGGCGTCGCGCATCCTCGCCGACACCGGGCACCACGTCGGGGTCGCGCTCGCCGGGCTGTGCACGGTGCTCACCCCGCGTCGCATCGTCGTCGGCGGCGAGCTCGCCCAGGCCGGCGACCTGCTCCTCGCGCCCCTGCACGCCGCCCTCGCGGCCGCCGCGCTCCCCGGCACCACGCGGACCGCGGAGGTCGTCGTCGCCGAACTGGCCGAGCACGCCCCCGTCCTGGGGGCCCTCGCGCTCGCCCTCGACCGCTGCGCCGCCTGATCGCTGCCCCGCCCGATCGCTGCCCCGCCCGGTCACCCGGCTGGCGCGCCGCGCCACGAAGGACGAAGATCACGGCCGCTGTGTTCATCAATTGACGACGTCCCCGGGCCCGCCCTAGCCTGTGGTTCGCATCACACGACAACGGCGCGCCGAGATGCGGAGGCCCCTGGTGACCGTGTCCGCCGACGACTCCGCGACCACGACGGCGGCCGAGCTGCCGCACGCGCTCGACGCCCCCGAGGTGGCGCAGCGCCTCGACGGCCGGCGTCCCGCCGTGTTCCTCGACTACGACGGCGTCCTCACGCCGATCGTGCCGCGCCCCGAGGACGCGATCATGACCGACGAGATGCGGGGGATCCTGCGCTCGCTGGCCGCCCGCTGCCCGGTCTGCATCGTCTCGGGGCGCGACCGCGCCGTGGTCGAGCAGCTCAGCGGGGTCACCGACCTCGTGGTCGCCGGCAGCCACGGCTTCGACATCCACGACCCGCAGCGCGGCGTCATCGAGCACGAGGCCTCCCGCGGCTGGGAGGGGCTCGTCGCCGAGGTCACCGAGCGGGTCCGGGCGGCGGCCGCGGGGATCGAGGGCGCCCAGGTCGAGCCCAAGCACGCCTCGGTGGCCGTGCACGACCGCCACGTCGCCCCCGGGGAGCGCCCGCGCGTGGCCGCCCTCGTCGAGGAGGTGCTCGCCGAGCACCCCGGCGAGCTGCGTGTCACGCCGGGCAAGTTCGTCCACGAGATCCAGCCGAAGATCGACTGGAACAAGGGCAAGGCCGTCGAGCACCTCATCGGGGTCCTCGACCTCGACCACCCCGACATCGTGCCGATCTACCTCGGCGACGACATCACCGACGAGGACGCCTTCCGCGCGCTCGCCGGGCGCGGTGACCACGGGACGCCCGGTCTGGGCATCCTCGTGATCGACCCGGCCGACGCCGCCGACCGGGAGACCGCCGCGACGGCCGTGCTGGCCACGGTCGACGAGGTCGGCCGCTTCCTCGACGGCCTGGCCCGGTGAGCCCGTGAGCCAGGTGAGCCCGACCCTCCCGCCGCCCGTCCTACGAGTACGGAGACGTCCGTGACGAGCACGACCGACCAGCAGCCCGCGACCGACACGGGTGACGTCCTGCCCGGCGGCGCCGTGGCCGACGACTTCACCCTGACCTGGACCGGTCTCGAGCCCGACGACGAGGGCCTGCGCGAGGCCCTGACCAGCACCGGCAACGGCTACTTCTGCACCCGCGGCGCCGCCGAGTGGGAGGACACCGACGCGCCGAAGCACTACGCGGGCACCTATGCCCACGGCGCCTACAACCGCGAGACGACGATCCTGGGCGGGCGCCCGGTGCTCAACGAGGATCTCGTCAACCTGCCGAACTGGCTGGTCCTCAAGCTGCGCATCGAGGGCGAGGAGGCCATCCGCCTCGACAACGTCGAGGTGCTGGACTACCGCCACTCCTACGACATCCGCACGGCGATGGTCACCCGCGAGTTCCGCTTCCGCGACCGCGCCGGGCGCGAGACCACGCTGCGCAGCCGCCGCTTCGTCTCGATGGCGCACAGCCACCAGGCCGCCATGGAGTGGACGGTCACCGCCGAGAACTGGTCGGGCCGCATCGGCGTCGTCTCGGCGATCGACGGCCGCGTCGACAACACGATGGTCGCCCGCTACCGCGACCTCGAGGGTCGCCACCTCGACCCCGTCACGCCGCGCACCTTCGGGCCGGAGATCATCGCGCTGAAGGTCCGGACGCGGCAGTCGAACCTCTACGTCTCCGAGGCCGCCCGCACCCGGGTCTACCGCGGCCGCGGGCGCGGCTGGGAGAAGGTGGAGCCGGTCCGCACGCTCCACCAGATGAACGACTACGTGCAGCAGGTGCTCGACCTCGACCTCACCGAGGGCGAGACCGTGCGCGTCGAGAAGATCGTCTCGTTCTTCACCAGCCACGACAACGCGATCACCGAGACGCTGACCGCCGCCGGGCGCCACGTCGAGCGCTACCCGGACTTCGCGGGCTGCCTCGCCGAGCACGTCGACGCCTGGGACGAGTACTGGGACGTCTGCGACCTCGAGGTGCCGGGCGTCCCGCGCGTCCAGCTGCTGCTGCGCTTCCACATGGCCCACGTGCTGCAGGTCTGCTCGCGGCACACGGCGCGCCACGACGCCGGCGTCCCCGCCCGCGGGCTCAACGGCGAGGCCTACCGCGGGCACGTGTTCTGGGACGAGCTCTACGTGTACCCGTTCCTCAACTACCGGCTCCCGGAGATCACCCGCGGGCTGCTGATGTACCGCTACCGCCGCCTCGCCGAGGCCCGCGCGGCGGCGGCCGAGGCGGGCTACCGCGGGGCGATGTTCCCGTGGCAGTCGGGCAGCGACGGCACCGAGGAGACGCAGGTCGTCCACCTCAACCCGCTGTCCGGCCAGTGGGACCCCGACCACTCGCACAACCAGCGCCACGTCAACGCCGCGATCTTCTACAACGTCTGGCAGTACTACCAGGCCACCGACGACCTGGAGTTCCTGCGCGACTACGGCGCCGAGCTCATGCTCGAGATCGCCCGGTTCTGGGCGTCGATCGCGCACCGCAACCCCAACACCGGCCGCTACGAGATCCACGGCGTGATGGGGCCCGACGAGTTCCACGAGCGCTACCCGGGGTCCGAGGACGGCGGGCTGCGCAACAACGCCTACACCAACGTCATGGTCGCGTGGATCTGCGCGACCGCCCCAAAGGTGCTCGCGCTGCTGCCCAAGAGCCGGCGCCGCGCGCTGCGCAGCCGGCTGGGCATCACCGACGACGAGATCACCCGCTGGTCGGAGATGTGCACCTCGATGACGGTGCCGACCCACCACGACGACGACGGTCACCCGGTGATCACGCAGTTCGAGGGCTACGAGGCGCTCGGCGAGCTCGACTGGGAGGGCTACCGGGCCCGGCACCGCAACATCCAGCGGATGGACCGCATCCTCAAGGCCGAGGGTGACGACCCCGACCGCTACAAGCTGGCCAAGCAGGCCGACGCGGTGATGCTGTTCTTCCTGTTCGGCGACGACGAGCTGCGCGAGATCTTCTCCCGGCTCGGGTACGACGCGATCGCCGACGACGACGACCTCGCCCGCCGCACCATCGCGTACTACGACCGGCGCACCTCGCACGGCTCGACGCTCTCGCTCGTCGCGCACGCCGCGGTGCTGGCCGGCATCGATCCCGAGAGCTCCTGGGAGCGCTTCCTCGTCGCCGTCGAGTCCGACATCGGCGACGTGCAGGGCGGCACCACCAAGGAGGGCATCCACATGGGGGTCATGTCGGGGACCCTCGACCTGCTCCAGCGGGCCTACCTCGGCGCCGGCGCCCGCGACGGCGTGCTGACCTTCTCGCCCCGGGTCACCCTGCGCCTCGACGGGCTCGCCCTCTCGCTGGTGTTCCAGGGCACGACGCTGCGCGTCTCGGTCGCCGGCGGCGCGCTCACCGTCGCCGTGCAGTCGGAGGGCTTCAGCCACCCCGTGCGGATCGGGCTCGGCGACGAGGTCCGCGAGCTCGGGGCCGGCCAGGAGTGGACCGTCGATCTCGACGGCGACGGCCGGATCCACCCGCGCGCGACGGCGTCGGTCGGTGCCGCGACCACGGCGACCCCGGCGAGCACGGCGACCTCGGCGACCTCGGCGACCACCGCCACCGGCGGCCACGACCACGAAGGGAACGGCGCATGAGCGGCACGGAACGGTCCGGATTCGGCGGAGCGATCTTCGACGTGGACGGCGTCCTCGTCGACTCCCCGCACGAGGAGGCCTGGCGCGAGTCGCTCCGCGAGCTCATGGAGGGCCCCTGGTCGGACATCGTCGCGCAGACGAGCTACACGCCCGAGAGGTTCACGCCCGCGCTCTACCACGAGCGGATGTCGGGCAAGCCGCGCACGGCCGGGGCGACCGCGGCCCTCGAGTACTTCGGCGTCCCCGACATCGAGCGCCGCGTGCAGGAGTACGGCGAGTACAAGCAGGAGATGATCATCCGGTTGATCTCGGAGGGCCGCTTCTCGGCCTACGACGACGCCGTCCAGTTCGTCGTGAACGTCAAGCAGTCCGGCATCCCGATCGCCGCGGCGTCCTCGTCGAAGAACGCCAAGCTCTTCCTCGAGCGCGTCGACCTGTCCCGCTTCGGCGCCGAGGGCAACCTGCACGGCTACTTCGACGTCGACGTCTCCGGCCGCGACTTCGCCCAGGGCAAGCCCAACCCGGAGATCTTCCTGACGGCCGCCTCCGAGCTCGGCGTCGACCCGGGGGACGCGTTCGTCGCCGAGGACGCGGTCAACGGCATCCAGGCCGCGAAGGCCGGCGGCTTCGGCGCGCTCGGGGTGTCCCGGGCCGACGACGTCGACGCGCTGGCCGCCGAGGGCGCCGACCTGGTCGTCACCGACATGGGCACGATCGACCTGTCCGCGCTGGCCCGCGGCGAGCTGGTGAGGAAGTCGTGAGCGGGCTGACCGTCGGCGTGGACGTCGGCGGCACCAAGATCGCCGCGGGGGTCGTCGACGAGACCGGCAAGCTCATCGCCTCCACCCGCCGCGAGACACCGGCGACCGACACGCACATGGTCCTGGAGGCCATCGCCGACGGCGTGCGCGAGCTGCGCACCGGCCACGAGATCGCCGGGGTGGGCATCGGCGCGGCGGGGTTCGTCGACGCGGCCCGCGCCAAGGTGATGTTCGCGCCCAACCTCGCGTGGCGCGACGAGGACCTGCGCGGCGAGCTGTCGGTGGCGCTCGACCTCCCGGTCGTGGTCGAGAACGACGCCAACGCCGTGGCCTGGGCGGAGTCCCGGTTCGGGGCGGGCCGCGACCACGACGACCTCGTCGCGATCACGATCGGCACGGGCGTCGGCGGCGGCATCGTCACCAACGGGCGCCTGCTGCGCGGCGGGTTCGGCGTGGCCGCCGAGATCGGCCACATCACGATGGTCCCGTACGGGCGCCGGTGCGGCTGCGGGCTGCAGGGCTGCTGGGAGCAGTACGGCTCCGGGCGCGCGCTGGTGGGGGAGGCCCGCGAGATCGCGCGGCACTCGCCGGCGTTCGCGGCGGGCCTGCTCGCGGCCGCCGGCGGCGATCCGGAGGCGATCACCGGGGAGATGGTGACCGCGGCCGCCCAGCAGGGCGACGTGGGCGCGCTGCACTGCTTCGACGAGATCGGCCGCTGGATCGGCCTCGGTCTCGCCCAGCTGGCGGCCGTGCTCGACCCGACCCTGTTCGTCATCGGTGGCGGCGTGTCCGCGGCCGGCGAGGTCCTGCGGGGCCGGGTCGAGGAGACCTTCCGAGCGAATCTCACGGGACGCGGTCACCGGCCGGTCGCCGAGGTGCGGCTCGCGGAGTTGGGGTGGGAATCGGGCATGGTCGGGGCCGCCGACCTCGCCCGGACCAGTGACGACAGTGCCGTTCCGGGGAGTGACCAATGACCGATCCAGCGCCGGGCACACCCGGCTCGAGGCAGAAGACGACCGCGAAGGCGATCCTCATCTCGATCGTGGCCGCCGTGGGCGGCTTCCTGTTCGGCTTCGACTCCAGCGTCATCAACGGCGCCGTCGATGCGCTGAACGATCAGTTCGGGCTCCAGGACAGCCCGCTGCTGTCCGGCTTCGCGGTGGCCGTGGCCCTGCTGGGGTCGGCGGTGGGCGCCTGGTTCGCGGGGCCGTTCGCGGACCGGTACGGCCGCGTGCGCGTCATGCTCATCGCGGCCGCGCTCTTCGCCGTCAGCTCGATCGGATCCGGTCTCGCGTTCGCGGTCTGGGACCTGATCATCTGGCGCTTCCTCGCCGGCGTCGGCATCGGCATCGCCTCGGTGATCGCCCCCGCCTACATCGCGGAGATCGCGCCCGCGCACATCCGTGGCCGGCTGGCGTCGCTGCAGCAGATGGCCATCGTGCTCGGCATCTTCGTCGCCCTGCTCTCCGACGCCCTGCTCGCGGGCGTCGCCGGCGGCGCGGCGAACACGTTCTGGCTGGGTCTCGAGGCCTGGCGCTGGATGTTCCTCGTCGGCCTCATCCCGTCGATCATCTACGCGGTCCTCGCCCTGCGGATCCCCGAGTCGCCCCGCTACCTCGTGGCCAAGGGACGGATGGAGGAGGCCGGGCGGGTCCTGGCGCAGGTCCTGGGCACGTCGGTCGACGCGGTGCAGCATAAGGTCGGCGAGATCGCCGACACCCTGCGCCGCGAGGACAAGCCGAGCCTGCGCGACCTGCGCGGGAGCGCGGCCGGCCTGCGCCCGATCGTCTGGGTCGGGATCCTGCTGTCGGTCTTCCAGCAGTTCGTCGGCATCAACGTGATCTTCTACTACTCGACGACGCTGTGGCAGGCCGTCGGGTTCTCCGAGAGCGACTCGTTCCTCGCGTCGGTCATCAACTCGCTGGTCAACGTGCTGGCCACCGTCGTGGCGATCCTCATCGTCGACAAGGTGGGCCGCAAGCCGATGCTGCTCGGCGGGTCGGCCGGCATGGTGGTCACGCTGACGATCATGGCGATCGCGTTCTCGCAGGCCGTCATCACGGTGGTCGACGGCGAGGAGACGCCGAACCTGCCCGGCCCGTGGGGTCCGATCGCGCTCATCGCGGCGAACCTCTACGTGGTCGCCTTCGCGGTCTCGTGGGGCCCGGTCGTCTGGGTGCTGCTCGGCGAGATGTTCCCGAACTGGCTGCGTGCCGCCGCCCTGTCGGTCGCCGCGGCCGCGCAGTGGATCGCGAACTTCCTCATCACCGTCAGCTTCCAGGCCCTCGCCGACATCGGCCTGACGCTGGCGTACGGCCTCTACGCACTCTTCGCCCTCCTGTCCTTCCTGTTCGTCAGTCGCTACGTGCAGGAGACCAAGGGCAAGGAGCTCGAGGAGATGGTGGCGTAACCGGCCCCGCGGGGCACGGCGCGCCGGCGCGCCGTGCCCCGCGCCGAGGTCGTCACGGGGTCGTGACGCGGCGCCGATAGGCTGGCGTCCGCCATGCGCATCGGGATCGTGTGTCCGTACTCGCTGGACGTGGCCGGTGGGGTCCAGGCCCACGTCCTCGACCTCGCGCACGCCCTGACCGGACTGGGGCACCACGTCGACGTGCTCGCGCCGGCGGGCGAGGACACCCCCGTGCCCGCCGGGGTCACGCGCGCCGGGCGCTCGCTGGGCATCCCGTACAACGGCTCGGTCGCGCGCCTGACGTTCGGGCCGGTGTCGCTCGCGCGGGTGCGGCGCTGGCTGCGGGACGGCGACTTCGACGTCCTGCACGTCCACGAGCCGACCGCGCCGAGCCTGTCGTTCCTCGCCCTCGTCGTGGCCGAGGGCCCCGTGGTGGCGACGTTCCACACCTCGACGCCGCGCTCGCGCACGATGACGTTCTTCGAGCCCGTGCTGCGTCCGCTGCTCGAGCGGGTCACGGCGCGGATCGCGGTGTCGCCGCTGGCGCGCCAGGTCTACGTCGAGCACCTCGGCGGGGACGCCGTGGAGATCCCGAACGGCGTGGACGTCGGCGCGTTCGCGGGCGCCGACCCGCTGCCGGGGCACGCGCACCACGGTGACGGCGCGACGGTCGGGTTCGTCGGGCGCTACACCGAGCCGCGCAAGGGCATGCCGCTGCTGCTCGAGGCCCTGCGCCCGCTCGCCGCCCAGCGCCCCGACCTGCGCCTGGTCGTGGTCGGCCGGGGCGACGAGGACGAGCTGCGCGAGCAGGCGGGCCCGGAGCTCGCGGGGCGGATCGAGCTGCTCGGCGCCGTCGACGAGCCCACCAAGGCCTCGATGCTCGCCTCGGTCGACCTGCTCGCCACCCCGAACAGCGGCGGCGAGAGCTTCGGCGTCGTGCTCGCCGAGGGCATGGCCGCCGGGGCGCCCGTGGTCGCGAGCGACATCGACGCGTTCCGCCGCGTGCTCGGCGAGCCGCCGGCCGGCGTGGCCGTGCCGAGCGGCGACGCGGCCGCCTGGAGCGCGGCGGTCGCGGCGCTCCTCGACGACCCCGCCCGCCGGGACGCGCTGCGGGCCGCCGGGCGCCGGCGCGTGGCCGCGTTCGACTGGTCGGTGGTGGCCGCCGCCGTCCTGCGGGTGTACGAGGTCGCCGTGGCGGCCGATCCCCGCCGGGTCGGCGCGACCGGGCGGCTCTCGGCCCCGGTGACGACGGGATCCCGCGAGCAGCGCCGCCGGGAGCACGACCTACCGTCGTCGTCGTGACCCTCCTCGGCCCCACCGGCGTGCTGGTGGTCATCGTCGCCACCGCGGTGCTCCTGCTGGTGATCGTCACCGGGGCGGTGCTGGTCGCCCGGGCCCGGCGCCTGGACCGCCTGCACGTGCGCACCGACGCCGCCGCGGCGGGCCTGGCGGCGGTGCTCGACCGGCGGGCCGCGGTCGTGCGCGCCATCGCGGCGACGGCCGGCCCCGTCGCGCTCGCCGACGCCGACCGACGCGCCCTGCGCGCCGCCGCCCGCGCGGCCACGGCGACCCGCGCGGCGGGCGAGGGCGGTCTCGACGCCGAGCGCGAGGCGGCCGAGAACGACCTGACCCGCGCCCTCGCGTCCCTCGACACCGCCGCGCTCCCGGCCGACCTCGCCGCCGAGCTCGCCGACGCGCACGCCCGGGTGTCGGTGGCGCGCCGCATCCACAACGACGCCGTCCGCGACACGCGCGCCCTGCGCGGGCGCCGGATGGTGCGCTGGCTGCGCCTCGCCGGCACGGCGCCGGTGCCGCGCTACTTCGAGATCGCCGAGCCGGGCCCCGACGGCCTGCCGCTCGAGCCCGCGGTCCGCGCCGCGCAGGACGCGGTGCGGACGGTGGTCATCGACGGCGACGGGCGGGTCCTGCTGTTCGAGGGCGTCGACCCGGCGCGGCCCGCCGAGTCGTTCTGGTTCGCGCCCGGTGGCGGCGTCGCCGCGGGGGAGGACCCCGTGGCCGCCGTCGTGCGCACGGTGGGGGAGGAGGCGGGTCTGGTGGTGCGCGCCGAGCAGGTGCGCGGGCCGCTGTGGGTCCGCGAGGTGGTGTTCGAGGCCGACGGTACGACCTACGCCGGCCGCGAGCTCTTCCACGCCGTGCACGTGCCGAACGGCCAGGTCGACTCCAGCACGTTCACCGAGCACGAGTCGCGCACCGTCACGGGCCACCGCTGGTGGACCCCCGCCGAGCTGGCGGTGACGCTCGACGTGGTCCACCCCCACCAGCTCCCGGACCTGCTCGCCGACCCGCGCACGCTCGAGCCGGGCCCGGTCCCGCTGGCGATCCACTAGGTCACCACCGACCCACCACGGCGTCCGCGTACTCGCTCCCCACGGGGATCTCGGTGATGACGTCGACGAGCACGCCGGCGGGGTCGGCGACGATGAAGTGGCGCTGGCCGAACTCCTCGGAGCGCAGCTCGAGCTCGGGCCGCAGGCCCCCGCGCACGACGAGGCGCTCGTACTCCGCGTCGACGTCGGGCACCTCGACGTTGAGCAGCAGGCCGCGCGCCGCGGTGCGGAAACCGGCGGGCACCGTCGGGTGGTCGGCCGCGACGAACGCGAGCTCGTGCGCCCCACGCCGCAGGCTGGCGTACCAGTCGACCTCGAAGACCACCGCGAACCCGAAGTGCTCGACCCAGAAGGCCCGGCAGGCGGCGACGTCGGCGACGGCGAGGACGGGGTAGAAGCCGGTCGGTTCCATGGTGGCGGGTCCTTTCGCGTACCGTTGGTACGTGAAGGATGCTGACGTACCATCGGTACGTCAAGTGGTGGGAGCACGTGGTGGGAGGCAGTGCCGTGGCCGGGGTCCGGGTCGAGCAGCGGGAGCGCACGCGCCGGGCCCTCGTCGAGCAGGCGCGGGCGCTGTTCGCCACGCGGGGCTACGGCGACGTCGGCCTCGCCGAGATCGTCGCCGCGGCGGGCGTCACCAAGGGCGCGCTCTACCACCAGTTCGACGGCAAGACCGACCTGTTCCGCGCGGTGCTCGCCGACGTCGCGGACGGGGTCGCCGCGGCGGTGGTCGCGGCCGCGCGGGAGCAGGGGGACGACCCGTGGGCGCAGTTCACGGCCGGGAGCCGGGCCTTCCTGGTGGCGAGCACCGACCCGGCGGTGGCCCGGATCGCGCTCGTCGACGGGCCGGCCGTGCTGGGGTGGTCCGAGTGGCGCGCGGTGGACGAGGCCACCTCGGGGCGCCACCTCGTCGAGGCCCTCGAGACGCTCGTGGCCCGCGGCGTGCTCGCGCCGCGCCCGGTCGAGCCGCTGGCCCACCTGCTGGGCGGGGCGATGAACGAGGCCGCGCTGTGGCTCGCGGTCACCGACGAGCCCGACGCCCTGGACCGGGTCTGGGCCGAGCTCCTGGCGATGATGGAGGCACTGCGCTGAAGGGTGCACCGCGTCACGCCTCACGCCCGCCTGACGGACGTACGATCGGGCAGGACGTCGCGACCGACACAGCCGTCGAGAAGTGCACCACCGGAGGACCACCGTGACCAGGCCCGACACCGCCCCCGCCACCGGCACCGGAGGGGTCAAGCGCGGCCTCGCCGACATGCTCAAGGGCGGCGTGATCATGGACGTCGTCACGCCGGAGCAGGCGAAGATCGCCGAGGACGCCGGCGCCGTCGCCGTCATGGCGCTCGAGCGCGTCCCGGCCGACATCCGCGCCGACGGCGGCGTGGCCCGCATGTCCGACCCCGACATGATCTCCGGCATCGTCGAGGCCGTCTCCATCCCCGTGATGGCCAAGGCGCGGATCGGGCACTTCGTCGAGGCCCAGGTGCTCCAGTCCCTGGGCGTCGACTACGTCGACGAGTCCGAGGTGCTCACCCCGGCCGACGAGGCCCACCACATCGACAAGTGGGCGTTCACCGTGCCGTTCGTCTGCGGTGCGACCAACCTCGGCGAGGCCTTGCGGCGCCTGGCCGAGGGCGCGGCGATGATCCGCTCGAAGGGCGAGGCCGGCACCGGCAACGTCGTCGAGGCGACGCGGCACATGCGGGCGATCCGCTCGGAGATCCGCGCGCTGACGCGGATGGACCCCCAGGAGCTCTACGCCGCGGCCAAGGAGCTGCGGGCGCCGGTGACGCTCGTCCAGGAGGTGGCCGAGGCCGGGCGCCTGCCCGTCGTCCTGTTCACCGCCGGCGGCATCGCCACCCCGGCCGACGCGGCGATGATGATGCAGCTGGGCGCCGAGGGCGTCTTCGTCGGCTCGGGCATCTTCAAGTCCGGCGACCCGGCCCGGCGCGCCGAGGCGATCGTGCGGGCGACCACGTTCCACGACGACCCCGACGTCATCGCCAAGGTGTCGGCGGGCCTGGGCGAGGCGATGGTCGGGCGCACGACGTCCGACATGCCCGAGCACGAGCGGCTCGCGACGCGCGGCTGGTGAGCCCCGCCCGCGTGCGTGGCACGATGCGGGCGATGACCACGTCGCACGGCTCCCCGGTCGATCCCGAGGCGCGGACCGAGACGATGCGCGCCGTCGGGCCCGAGACCCCCCACGCACACCAGGCCCCTCCGCCGGCCCAGGCCCCGCCCCAGGCGGCCCGCCGCCGGCCCGCCGAGCAGGAGCCGGTCGAGGAGCCGGCCACGCGCAACGGCATGGGCACCCCGGCCCTGGTGCTGGGCCTGCTCGCCGCCGCGACGTGCTGGACGGGCTGGGCGGGCGTGGTCCTCGGCCTGCCCGCCGTCGTCGCGGGCTACCTGGGCGCGCGCCGCGCGTTCCACGACCTCGCGACCGA
Source organism: Actinomycetospora lutea (assembly GCF_028737205.1). GTDB lineage: Bacteria > Actinomycetota > Actinomycetes > Mycobacteriales > Pseudonocardiaceae > Actinomycetospora > Actinomycetospora lutea. The sequence goes on from NZ_JAQZAL010000001.1 coordinate 244,571, forward strand.
CGGCGCCGCCTCGCTCGGCGGTCTCGTCACCGGGCTCGTCGGGCTGATCGCCGGCGCGATCATCGTGTGGCCGACGCTGTTCGGCTCCGGCGGGTTCGGCGACGGGCTGACCCTCGACCAGTGCATGGCGCAGTCCACGTCGGCCCGCGAGATGCACATGTGCAAGTCGCAGCACCTCGCCGAGTTCAACGAGCGGTACCCGAACGCCGCCGAGTGAGCGCCTGGCACGATCGCGCCATGACGTCCGCCCCGCAGCCCCCCGCCCAGCAGGGCCGCCGCGACGACCGTGAGCGCGACGGCGGCCTCGGGACCGCCGCGCTGGCCCTGGGCCTGCTCGCGGTCGGCACGTGCTGGCTGGGCTGGCCCGGCGTCGGGCTGGGGCTGCTCGGCCTGGTCGTCGGGTTCATCGGCTCGCGGCGCGCCTTCCACGACCCCCGGCGCAGCGGGGCGATGTCGCTCGGCGGCTTCGTGCTCGCCCTGGTCGGGTTCGTCGTCGGCGCGTGGATCGTCGTGCCCGGCCTGCTCGGCATCGGCACCTTCGGCGAGGGCCTCACGCTCGACGAGTGCATGGCGCAGGCCCAGGGCCAGCACGAGGAGCGGATGTGCGCCTCGCAGCACGTCGACGAGTACCGCGCCCGCTTCGGCGACCCCGGCACGGGCTGACGCCACCCCGCCGCATGCGCGGCGCCCCGATCGGTGACCCCTGCCGGTGACGGCAGTCCCCGAGCGGGAGGAGTCGCCGTGCGCGGCCACCACCAGGAGCACCCCGGCCACGAGCACCTGATGTCAACCGGCGGGACACCGATCCCGTGACCGGCTGGCTCCCGCTGCACCTGACCACACCCGTCGCGTCGCACGTGTTCGGGGGCCGGGCGATCGTCGAGCGCCTCGGGCGCGACGACCTGCCGCCGGGGCGCGTGGCCGAGGCGTGGGAGGCCAGCGACGTCGACGGGATGGCCTCGGTGGTCGTCGCCGGGCCCCTGACGGGGCGGTCGCTGCGCGACGTGGTGCGGACGTGGCCCGACGAGGTGCTGGGGCCCGGCCGGCGTGACGACGTGTTCCCGTTCCTGACCAAGACCATCGACGCGCACCGCACCCTGCCGGTGCACCTGCACGCCGACGACGCCACCGCGCAGCGGCTCGAGGGCACCCCGACGGGCAAGACCGAGGCGTGGCACGTCCTCGAGGCCGCCCCCGGGGCCACCGCCCTGTGCGGCACCCGGCCCGGCGTCGACGTCGACGAGCTGCGCGCGGCGCTGCTCGACGGCGACCACGACGCGGTCCTGCGCCGGCTCCCGGTGCGCGCCGGCGAGACGATCTACGTGCCGGGCGGGACGCTGCACTCCTTCGGTCCCGACACGCTCGTGCACGAGATCGAGCAGACCTCCGACGTCGTGCAGCACGCGATGCCGTGGCACATGGAGGACGGCTCGCCGGTGCCGCCCGCGCAGCAGCGGGCGAACATCGAGGCGCTGCTCGCGCAGTGGGACCCCGAGCCCCGCCCCGAGTTCCGCCCGGGGCTCGCCGTGGACGTCGACGACGGCGTCTCGCGGGTGGTGCTCACCGCCGGCCCGTACTTCGCGCTCGACCGCTGGCGCATCGCCCGCCGCGCGACGATCGGGGTCACCTCGGCCACCGTGCTGACCAACGTCGGCGCGCCGGTGTGCCTGCGGGTCGGCGACCACGCCGAGAGCCTGGGCCGCGGGCGGTCGGTCCTGCTCCCGGCGGCGCTCGGCGGCGTCGCCGTCGACGGGCCCGCCGACCTGCTCGCCGGCCACCGGCCCGACCTCGAGCACGACGTGCGGGAGCCGCTGCTCGCCGCGGGCCACGGGGCCGGGGCGGTCACCCGGCTGGTGGCCGCCGGATGACGCAGGGCCGTGCGCCGGTCGCGACCCGGGGGTCCGCCGGGCCCGGCCGGGGCTGCTCGGTCCGTAGCGTCGGGGCCATGAGCAACCGACCCCTGACACCGATCGAGGTCTGGGCCCGGGCCGTGCGGATCTACGTCGAGACGCCGGTGAAGGCCTGGAACGAGGGCGTCACCGCGGTGGCGCTGTCCCCGATCACGGCCTGGACGCGGGCCGCGACCTCGATCGCCGAGGCCCCCATCGACGCGTGGAGCCGGGGCGCGAAGTCCGTGGTGACCGCGCCGATCAGCGCCTGGAGCCACGCGGCCACGTCGGCCACCCAGCGTGTGCTGCGACTCGTCATGCCGCGCTGAACCGTTCCTAGACTGGAGCCGTGAGCGCACCCGTCGGCGTCCTGGCCCTGCAGGGCAACGTCCCCGAGCACCTCGACGCCCTGCGGGCGTGCGGGGCGGACGCACGGCCGGTGCGCCGTCCCGCGGAGCTCGCCGAGGTCGCCGGGCTGGTGCTCCCGGGCGGGGAGTCGACGACGCTCTCGAAGCTCCTCGAGGCGTTCGAGCTGCTGGAGCCGCTGCGCGAGCGCCTGCGGGCCGGGATGCCGGCGTTCGGCTCGTGCGCCGGGATGATCCTGCTGGCGCGCGAGGCCGTCGACGCCCGGCCCGACCAGCACCAGCTCGGCGCGCTCGACATCACGGTGCGCCGCAACGCGTTCGGCCGCCAGGTGCAGTCGTTCGAGACCGACCTCGCGGTCACCGGCGTCGCGGGCGGCCCGGTGCGGGCGGTGTTCATCCGCGCGCCGTGGGTCGAGTCGACGGGACGCGGCGTCGAGGTGCTGGCCCGCGTCCCGGGCTCGGTGCCCGGGCCGGCGTCGGGCAAGGTCGTCGCCGTCCGCCAGGGGCCGGTGATCGCCACCGCGTTCCACCCCGAGCAGACCGGCGACGCCCGCCTGCACGACCTGTTCCTGCGCCAGGTGCGTGACGTCGCCCCTGCGTGATCTCCCGAGCTGTCGCTCGGGAGATCCCGCACGTCGGCATCAGCAGTCCCGCAGCTCCGGCGACTGGTTGAGCAGCTGCCCGCGCGGCGAGGTGAACTCGCGGTAGGTCGCGCCGTCCACCGCCTCCGGGCGGAACGCCGCGACGCGGTGGCAGTTCTGGAAGGCGAGCGTGACGCCGAAGTGCCGTTCGAGGCCGCCGCGGATCGCGTCGGAGGCGAGCGCGCGGAGCAGCTGGCCGCGCTCGGCCTCGCTCGGCGGCGGGACCTCGTGGTCGGCGAGCTCGCCGTCGGAGAGCTCGAGGTCGGCGACGGTCGAGGAGATGACCGTCCACGCGTAGGGCAGCGAGGTGCGCACGCAGTCGACGAACGCGGCGTCGGTCACCTCGCCGCGCGCGGCGCTGTCGAGCAGCTCGGGGGAGACGTCCAGGGACATGGTCTGACCTCCAGGTCGTGACGGGTTCACAGCGGGACGGGAGCCGGGACGAAGTCCGGGTCGATCTGCTCGGCGAGCGCGGAGCCGGCCCAGGCCCGCGCGTTGCGCAGGTGCATGGCGACGGCGTCGGCCTGGTAGCGCTCCCAGTCCTTGGGCACGGCGTCGACCGCGGCGCGCAGATCGTCGAGCACCGTGGCGTTCGCCTCCTCGAGGCCCGCGACGTCGCGCGGGGCGCCGCGGTCGCCGGCGCGGACGTGGGCGGACCGGCCCAGCAGGCCGAGGAGGTCGTCGCCGACCTCGTCGCGCAGGAACGCGGCGTCGGCGTCGTCGGCCACCTTGTTGCCGACGACGGCCAGGCGCACGCCGAAGTCGCGGGCGTAGCCGGCGTACTGGCGGTACACGCCGACCGAGCGCAGGGTCGGCTCGCAGACCAGGAACGTCAGGTCGAAGCGGGTGAACAGGCCGGAGGCGAAGGCGTCGGCGCCGGCGGTCATGTCGACGACGACGTACTCGCCCGGGCCGTCGACCAGGTGGCCCAGCAGCAGCTCCACGGCGCCGGTCTTGGCGTGGAAGCAGGCGACGCCCAGGTCGGCCTCGTCGAACGCCCCGGCCAGGCCGAGCCGCACACAGGGCACGACCTCGCGGACGGCGGCGTCGTAGACCGGGTTGTCCTCGACGACGCGCAGCAGCCGCGAGCCGCGCCCGGGCGGCGTCGTCTTGATCATCTGGTCGGCCGACGGGATGCGCGGGTTGTCGCCGCGCAGCCACTCCTTGATCAGGCCCAGGTGCCCGGGCAGGGTCGGGAGGCCGGCCGCGTCCTCCTCGGACGCGCCCAGGGCCACGGCGAGGTTCTGGTTGATGTCGGCGTCCAGCGCCAGCACCGGGGCGCCGGCGGCGGCCGCCCGGAGCGCGAACAGCGAGGCGCAGGTGGTCTTCCCGCTCCCGCCCTTGCCGACGAACGCGACCTTCACCCGCGACCCCTCTCGTGACGCTGCGCCGAACGAGTGGTTACTCTAAGTCATGCGTGGCGATGCATGTGCAGGCACCGTCCGTCTCGGGCTCTTCCTGATCTCCCCCCAGTGGCCCGGCCGCGGCCACGGCGAGGCGCTCGCGGAGACCGTTCGGCTCGCCGTGCTCGCCGACCGCCTGGGCCTCGACGACGTCTGGCTCGCCGAGCACCACTTCGTCTCCTACGGCGTCTGCCCCTCGGCGACGACGCTCGCGGGGCACCTGCTCGCGGCGACGCCCCGGATCGGCGTGGGGACGGCGGTGAGCGTCCTGCCGGTCGCGCACCCGGTGGCGCTCGCCGAGCAGGCCGCGATGCTCGACCAGTTGGCGCCGGGCCGCTTCACGCTCGGCGTCGGGCGGGGCGGTCCGTGGCGCGAGCTCGTGGTGCAGGGCGGGGGGACGGCGCGCTTCGAGCGGGGCCTGGCCGAGGAGCTGGACGCGCTGCTCGGGGCGTGGCGGGCGCCGACGGTCGCGGGTGCGGGGCCCGTGCTGGCGTTCCCCGAGGTGGCGGTCGTGCCGCGCCCGGCGACGCCCGGGGGGCCGCCGGTGCGGGTGGCGGCGACCTCGGGGGCCACCGTCGACCTCGCCGCCGACCGCGACCTGCCCCTGCTGCTCGGGATGCACGCCGACGACGCCGAGCGGGGCGCCATGGTGCGCCGCTGGGACGCGCGGGCGGGGCGCGCCGGCGAGCACGTCGGCGTGGGGATCGCGCACGTCGCGGACACCCGGGCGCAGGCGCGGCGGGCGGTGCGCGAGGCCCTGCCGACCTGGCTCGGCCCGGGGCTCGCGGGCCACGTGCGCGCCGACGGCGCCCCGCGGACCCTGCGCGATCCCGTCGCCTACACCGACCTGCTGTGCGGGCTGCACCCCGTCGGCACGGTCGAGGACGTCGCCGAGCACATGGAGCGGACCGCCGCGGCGACGGGCCTGCGGCGCCTCGCGCTCATGGTGCAGACCACCGCCGACCCCGCCCGTACCACCGAGACCGTGGAGGCCCTGGCCTCCCTCCGTGAGCGCTTTCGGGGGCCATAGCCCCGGAAAGCGCTCACGGGGAAACGCTGGATATCGGGCACGTACTCAGCGGCGCTAGGCTCGGCCGATGCGCTACGCGGACCGCCCGACCGTCGAGGCCGAAGTCCACATCGCGGCGCCGCTCGCCCGGGTGTGGCCGTTCGTGCGGGACATCGGCGTCGTCGCCGACACCTCCGAGGAGCTGCAGGAGGCGCACTGGCTCCCCGCACCCGACGGGCCGGGGGAGGGCGACGCGCCGGCGGTCGGGCACCGCTTCCGCGGCCGCAACGCCCACCCGCAGGCCGGCGAGTGGGAGACCGTCTCGACCGTCGTCGAGTGCGACGAGGCGCGCCGCTTCGCCTGGGCGGTGATGGACACCGAGAACCCGACCGCGGTCTGGCGCTTCACGCTCACCCCGGTCGAGGGCGGCACCGAGCTGCGCCAGTGGGCGCAGATGGGGCCCGGTCCGTCCAACCTGACCGCGGTCATCGAGCGCATGCCCGACAAGGAGGAGCGGATCGTCGCCGGCCGCCTGCGCGAGTGGCGGGCGAGCATCGAGCGCACCCTCGCCGGGATCAAGGAACGCGCCGAGGCCTGATGCGCACCGCCACCACGATCGAGGCCTCCGGGGCGTCGTGGGCCGAGACCGTCGACTTCGTCGTCGAGGCCGAACGGCTCGGGCTCGACGCCTGCTGGGTCGCCGAGGCGTGGGGCTCCGACGCGCCGTCGCCGCTGGGCTACCTCGCCGCGCGCACCGAGCGGATGCTGCTCGGCTCCGGGGTCGTGCAGGTGGGCACGCGCTCGCCCGCCCTCGTCGCGCAGACCGCCCTGACCCTGCAGATGATGTCGCAGGGCCGCTTCCTGCTCGGGCTCGGCAGCTCCGGGCCGCAGGTGCTCGAGGGGCTGCACGGGGTGCCGTTCGCCCACCCGCTGGGCCGGATGCGCGAGACTGTCGCGGTCGTCCGCCGCGTGATGGCGGGGGAGAAGGTCACCCACGACGGCCGGCACGTCACCCTGCCGCTGCCCGGCGGGGAGGCGCGCCCGATGCGGGTGTCGGTCACCGCCGAGCGGCCGGTCCCGATCTACCTCGCCACCCTGTCGCCGAAGATGCTGCGCCTGACCGGCGAGGTCGCCGACGGCTGGCTCGGCACGAGCTTCGTCCCCGAGGGCGCCGCGACGTCGCTCGACCCGCTCGCCGAGGGCGCCGCGGCCGCCGGGCGCACGCTCGCCGACCTCGACCTGTGCCAGGGAGCCGAGATCGCCTTCGCGCGGGACGAGGACGAGCTCGCGACGATGCTCGACGAGCGGCGCGCGGGCCTCGCGTTCAGCCTCGGTGGCATGGGGTCGGCGACCCGGAACTTCTACCACGACGCCTACGCCCGCCAGGGCTTCGCCGACGTCGCCGCCGAGGTCCGGGCGCTGTGGCTCGCCGGACGCCGCGACGACGCCGCGGCCGCGGTGCCCCGCGCGATGGTCGCCGCGACCACGCTGATCGGCACCGACGACGGCGTGCGCGAGCGGCTGGCGGTGTGGCGCGACGCCGGCGTCACGACCGTGCGGCTCTACCCGGCGGGCGCCGACCTGCAGGAGCGGCTCGCGACGTTGGCGCGCGGCATCGAGCTCGTGCGGGACACGGAGCACTCAGGGGAGCACGCCGACAGGGGAGCCGGACCCTCTAGGAAGGTGTCGACATGACCACGTCCCTGCGCTGGCGCGACATCGACAGCGGCGCCTGCTCGATCGCGCGCACGATGGCCGTGCTCGGCGAGCCGTGGACGGTGCTCGTGGTGCGGGACCTGCTCCACGGCGTGCGCCGGTTCGACGACCTCGTCGCGCACCTCGGGATCGCGCGGACCGTGCTCACCCGGCGGCTCGCGGTGCTGGCCGAGGCGGGGCTGGTGGAGACCGCCGAGTACCGCGAGCCCGGGCGGCGCACCCGCCGCGAGTACCGGCTCACCGAGGCCGGTCAGGATCTCCGGCCCGTGCTGCTCGCGCTCATGGCCTACGGCGACCGCCACCGCGCCGACGGGCCGCCCGTGGTGGTGCGCCACGAGGGCTGCGGGGAGCCCGTGGCGCTGGTGGCGGAGTGCGCCGCCGGCCACCGCCTCGGCGCCGACGACGGGATGCGCAGCACGCCGGGTCCGGGGACCCGGCGCGCCGCGCCTCCGGACTGACCTACTGCGCGGCGTCGGCGACCTTGTCGATCGTCCGGGTCATCTGGTCCTCGGTGATCATCGGGAAGAAGCCCTTGAACTGGTCGTCCTGCACGCCGCTCCAGTCGTAGACCTGCGTGACCGCGGTGCCGTGGCCCGAGGGCTCGAGCTTCCAGGTCCAGACGTGGCCCTTGGCGGTGACGTCGCCGAGCTTGTCGGTGTAGCCGTCGAGCGGGTGCAGCTGGGGCGCCCAGGCGATCTCGCGGTCCTGCTCGAAGGACGTGACGGTGTTGAGCATCTGGTAGTCGCCCAGCGCGTCGTTGCGCATGTTCATGACGAACTGGTCGCCGACGCCGCTGACCGTCGCGCTGCCGTCGACGCCCTGCAGCATGCCCGCGCCGTCGAACTCGTGGTGCCGCCCGGGCGAGGCCAGCAGTGCGAACAGCTGGTCGGGCTTGGCGTCGACGGTGCGGGTCACGGTGATCTGGTCACTCATGGTGGTGTCGTGCCCGTCGCGCTCGCCGACCAAACGGTTGGGCACGACCGACGACGGGCTCAGCGCCCGGGCGGCGCCAGGCGGTACACCGCGTTCGCCCCGTCGTCGGTGACGTAGACCGCGCCGTCGGGGCCGGGCACCGCGGCCACCGGGCGGCCCCAGCGCGAGCCGTCCGGGGCCTGGAAGCCGCCGACGAGGGTGCGCTGGCCGTCGAGCCCCCCGTTGCGCCAGGGGTAGAACGACACCTCGGGCGCGCGGGGTGTCTGCCGGTTCCACGACCCGTGCACCCCGACCAGCGCGCCCGGCCCGTACGGCGCCGGCAGCGCGCCGAAGGCGAGGCCCAGTGGGGCGGAGTGGGCGCCCATCGTCTGCTCGACCGGGGTCAGCGACGCGCAGTCCAGGGCGCGGCCGTCGGGGTTGGTCTCGGCGTCGGCGACGAACGGGACGTCGGACGGGTCGAGGGCGCTGCCGGGGACGCCGGGCTGCACGTCGGGGTCGGGGTTGCAGTACGGCCAGCCCACGTCGCGCCCGGGGTAGAGGCGGGCGAGCTCCTCGGGCGGGTGGTCGTCGACGTAGTCGGGGACGACCTGCCCGCGGGCGGAGCCGTCGTTCTCGCCGTAGGGCCGGTCGTAGGGGAAGGGGATGTCGTCGCGGTTGTTCACCGCGGTCCACACCGCGCCGTCCGGGGCGATCGCGAGGCCGGTGCCGTTGCGGACGCCGCGCGCGTAGGGCTCGGCGGGCCCGCCGCCCGGCGGGACGCGCAGGATCGCGGCACGCTGCGGGGTCGACTCCCGGTCCTGCGGGGACACGTTGGCGGTCGAGCCGACCGAGATGTAGACCGCGCCGTCCGGGCCGACGGCGACGCTCTTGAGCGCGTGGGCGTACGCCCCGCGCAGGTCGGGGCTGCGCGCGTCGGGCAGGTCGTCGACCACCGTGGTGGGCGAGCCCAGCCGCCCCTCCGCGTAGGGGTAGGAGCGCACGGCGTCGCTCTCGGCGACGTAGAGCGTCGAGCCGGAGAACCACAGCCCGTGCGGCTGTGTCAGGCCGCTGACCAGCGACGTCGTCGTGGGGCCGCCGGCACCGGCGACGAGGCGCACCACCTCGCCCGCGCCGGGGCGCGAGACGAGCAGGGCGCCGTCGGGCGCGAACGCCGCCATGCGGGCGCCGTCCACGCGGGCCCAGACCGACAGCGACCAGCCCGCGGGCACGAGCGCCCGGCGCGCGGTGTCGAACGGCTCGGCGCCGAGCCCGGGCGGGACCGCCACGGGGGTCGCGACCAGCGCCTGGGTGGCCGCGCCGGCGGGAGCGGGCTCCTGCTCGCCGATCGGGCCGGCCGACGCCGTGCGGGCCGGGTCGGGCGGGCCCGCGGGCGGGGCGGGGTCGGGCGCGCCGCACGCGGCGACCAGCGCGAGGAGTGCGAGGAGTGCGAGGAGTGCGGTGGCCGCCGCGACCCGTCTGCCGACCATGCACGAACCCCTCGTCCTCGACGGCCCGACCCGGGTCGAGCCCACCACACGCCCGGTGGCGTCGCGCGGGGGGTCGGCCTAGTCGCGGAGGATCAAACAGCTCGACGTGGCCTCGGCGACCAGGCGGCCGCGGCCGTCGACGAGCTCGGCGCGCGCGAGCGCGGTGCTGCGCCCGGAGTGCACGACGTGGCCGGTGGCGCGGGCGGTGCCCGAGTCGGCGGTGAGGCGGCGCAGGAACTTCACCGAGAGGTCGAGGCTCGTGTAGCCGACGCCGGCGGGCAGGGTGCTGTGCACGGCGCAGCCGGCCGCCGAGTCGAGCAGCGTCGCGTAGATGCCGCCGTGGACCGAGCCGATGGGGTTGTAGTGGTACTCGGCGGGCTCGACGGTGAAGACGACCCGGCCGGGCTCGACCGACTCCACCCCGGCACCCACGAGCGTCATGATCGGCGGTGGCGGGAGCGTCCCGTCGGCCATGGCCTGCAGGAACGCCAGCCCGTCGCGCCCGCTCGCCGCGGCGGCGAGCGTCCGGGGGTCGGACCAGGTGTGGGTGCGCTCGCGCGTCGTGACGTCCATCGGGCTCCTGTTCGCCGGGGTGCTGAGTATCGTATCGGGACTCAGGCGTGTCGGCACCGTACCGTCCCTCCGCCGCCGTGAGGACCTCGGTAGACTGGATCGCCGGAAGTGTGCGCGGCGCCAGCCGCCGTCTGTGCCGGCCGGACCCTCCGGGAGCGGCGCCGCGGGATGTCCCGCGAGGCACGCGCGAGACGTAAGGGGAGACGATGAGCGGCCACTCCAAGTGGGCGACCACGAAGCACAAGAAGGCCGCGATCGACGCCAAGCGCGGCAAGATGTTCGCGAAGCTGATCAAGAACATCGAGGTCGCGGCACGGACCGGCGGCGGCGACCCGGCGGCCAACCCGACGCTCTACGACGCCATCCAGAAGGCGAAGAAGACCTCGGTCCCCAACGACAACATCGACCGCGCGGTCAAGCGCGGGTCGGGCGCCGAGGCGGGCGGGGCCGACTACCAGGCCATCACCTACGAGGGCTACGCCCCGGGCGGTGTCGCCGTGCTCGTCGAGTGCCTCACCGACAACAAGAACCGCGCCGCGGGCGAGGTCCGCACCGCCATGAACCGCAACGGCGGCGCGATGGCCGACCCGGGCTCGGTGGCCTACCTGTTCACCCGCAAGGGCGTCATCATCGTCCCCAAGGAGCAGGCCGGCGGCGAGCTCGCCGAGGACGACCTGCTGCTCGCCGTGCTCGAGGCCGGCGCCGAGGAGGTCAACGACTACGGCGAGAACTTCGAGGTGCTCACCGATCCCTCGGACCTCGTCGCGGTCCGCACCGCGCTGCAGGAGGCCGACGTCGACTACGACTCCTCCGAGGTGTCGTTCGTGCCGTCGATGAACGTCGAGGTCGACGCCGACGGCGCCCGCAAGGTGCTGCGGATCATCGACGCGCTCGAGGACTCCGACGACGTGCAGAACGTCTACTCGAACTTCGACGCCTCCGACGAGGTCATGGCCGAGGTCGGCTGAGGTGGTGGACCTCGCCCCCTGCGTCGTCGCCGAGCTCGGGGCGGCGGACGCGGGCGAGGCCCTCACCGTGCAGTACGCGGCCTACCTCGCCGAGGCGCGTCGCTACGGCACCACCGAGATCCCGCCGCTGCGCGAGACGGTCGCGGGGCTCGCGGCCGATCTCGGGCGCCCCGACGTGCGCGGTTTCGGCGCGTGGGCGGGGCAGCGGCTGGTCGGGTCGGTGCGCCTGCGCGGGGAGGGGATCGGCACCGGCTCGGGCTGCGTCGAGCTCGCGCGCTACTCGGTCGCCCCCGACGCCCAGGGCCACGGCGTGGGCCGGGCGCTGATGGAGCGCGCGCACGCCGAGCTCGCGGCGGGCGACGTCAGCTGGCTCGTCACCGGCGCCCGCAGCGAGGAGAACCTGCGGCTCTACCGGCGCGCGGGCTACGAGGAGACCGGGCGGCTCGTCGACAGCGCGGGCGTCGAGCTGCTGCGGCTCGAGCGCCTCGCCCCCCGATGCGTCGCGTGAGCTCCCGGTCCTCCCGCGTCGTCGGCGTCCTGCTGACGGCCGCCGCGGTGGTCGTCGCCTCCTGGGTGCCGTTCTGGTGGTGGGCGCCGGTCGGCCCGCCGCTCGCCTTCGGGCTGCTGGCGCTGACCCCGGTCGTCGCCGTGCTGGCCGTCGTCGTCGCGGCGGTCGGCTTCCTGGCGCGCCGCCCGGCCGCCGGCGTCGTGGCCCTGGTGGCGGCCATCGCGCTCCTGGCCGTGGTCGTGCCGCGGGCCACCGACGACGGCGACCCGACCGTCACGCCCGGCCCGGACAGCGCGCCGGTCACGGTCGCCACGGTCAACATGAAGTTCGGGCTGGCGCGCCCCGAGGCGGTGGTGGGCCTGGTCCGCGAGCAGCAGGTGGACGTCCTGGGTCTGCAGGAGATCACCCCGGAGGCCGAGGTGGCGCTCGCCGCGTCGGGGCTGCGCGGCGAGCTGCCGTTCCTGGTCTCCCGGGCCCGTGACGGTGCCGGCGGCACCGCCCTGCTCGCGCGCCACCCGCTCGCCCCGTCGGGCCTCGTCCTGCGCGAGGGGGTGTTCTCGCAGGTCACGGCCAGGGTGCTGGCGCCCAGCGGGCCCGTCGACGTCGTCGTCGCCCACCCCGCCGCGCCGGTCTCCCGCGACGACGCCGCCGGCTGGGCGCGGGAGATCACGAACCTGCCGCGGCCCGCGCCGCTCGACGGCCCGCCGCGCCTCGTGCTCGGCGACCTCAACGCGACGCTGGACCACCGTCCCCTGCGGGAGCTCCTCTCCAGCGCGTGGAGCGACGCGGCCGCCGCGGTCGGCGCGGGCCTGGAGGGCACCTGGCCGACCGACGCGACGCTGCCGCCGTTCGCGGCGATCGACCACGTGCTCGTGTCCGGGCCGATCGCGCCGGTGGACCTGACCACCCGCGTCATCCCCGGCACCGACCACGCGGGCGTCGTGGTGCGGCTGCTCGTCCACGACGAGCGCGCGCGGGTCAGCCCGGGAGCGTGAGCGGGCGCCCCAGGACGCGGGACCAGACGTCGCGTTCGCCGCCGAGCTCGTGAGGGTCCACGGCGCCGTCGAACGGGCTCACGACGAGGCGGTCGTCCTCGGCGCTCCACGTGCCCACCACCCGCCCCTCGTCGACCACCACCGGCGCGATCCACCCGGCGGCGCGGCTGACGTCGCGGCGGTGCGCCGCGGGCACGAGGTCGGGGTCCGCGGTGCCGGCGCCGAGCACGTAGGGGTCGAAGGGGCCGAGGAGGCGGACCCCGACCGGCGCGGCCGTCGCCAGCTCGTCGAGGTCCTCGGTGCGGGCGTACCGCGCCTCGCCCTCGACCGTGACCTCGCTCAGCGTCCCGTCGGCGACCAGGTCGGCGAACCAGCGCCGCAGCCGCGACTTCGGGGTGGTGCCGCGCAGGAGCCAGGCGTCGAAGGCGGTGGGCGTCGCGGGTCCGTGGGCGGCGAGGAACGCGGGGACGATCGTGCGTGCGGCCTCGTCGGCGTCGGGCAGGCCCGGCCAGCCGGGGCGGGTGAAGGTCACGCGCGTGCCGGCCGGCGGCCCGTGGCAGATCAGGCCCTGCCAGGCCAGCGGCTTGAGCACGGTGCCCCATCCCGAGCGGAGGGCCTCGGCGAGGCCCTCGTCGCCGCTGTGCGCGACGAGCGCGGCGGTGAGCTCCTCGCGGGTGAGGACGGCGCCGTCGGCGAGGACGTCGACGACCGCGGTCTCGAGGGCGGTCATCTGCTCGGCGGTGGCGAACTCCCGCTGCCACGAGCCCTTGTCCCACGAGCGGGCGGCGGCCAGCAGCGCGAGCAGCGACGGCGCCTGGTCGGCGGCGAGCAGGTGGAGCGTGCCGCGCGCCGCCCACGTGCGCACCAGCGTGCCGGCGCCCAGCGCGGCGTCGACGGTGCCGTCGTCGGCCGTGCCCGCCGGGGTCCGGACGGCGACCGCCTGCGCCGCGGCCGACGGCACCTGGGCCTGGACGCCGAGCAGGCGGCGGGCCACGGCGACGGGCTCCGTGCCGTCGCGGTCCGCGACCCACTGGCGGCGCAGGCGGAAGCGCCGGACCTGCTCGGCGGTGGTGGTCACGTCTGGTCGAAGGAGCGGTGGCCCTGCGGCTCGGTGTCGGTGACGTCGATGCTGCTGACCTGCGCCTGCGACGAGCCCTCGCGGGCCCACGCGACCATCTGCTCGACGGCGTCGTCCGCGCCCTCGACCAGCATCTCGACGGTCCCGTCGTCGCGGTTGCGCACCCAGCCGCCGACGCCGAGGCGCTCGGCGGCCTCCTCGGCGCTCGCCCGGAAGAAGACGCCCTGCACGCGCCCGTGGACGACGATGTGCTTGCTCTGCACGCTCGCACTCCGTTCGAACATGTGTTCTACTCGATCCCGATGACGACAGCCTGGACGCCCTCGCTCTTCGGTGGGGGCGAGAGCGCCGAGGACCCCGGGGTGGATCCGGCCGTCGTCCCGCGCCGCATCGTCCTCGACGAGCGCTCGTGGGTCGACCTGGCCCCCGCGTGGATCACGGGCGCGGACGCGTGGTTCGACGCGATCGTCGCGGAGGCGCCGTGGGACCAGCGGCGGCGCCGCATGTACGACCAGGAGGTCATGGAGCCGCGGCTGACCTGCGGGTGGCGGGTCGAGGAGGCCCCGGACCCCGCGCCCGCGGTCGCCGCCGTGCTCACCGAGCGCTACGGCGTGCGGTTCGACCGCGTGGCGTGCAACTACTACCGCCACGGCGACGACTCGGTGGCCTGGCACGGCGACCGCGTGCGCTTCACCCACGAGGCGCCGATCGTCGCGATCGTGTCGCTGGGCGCGCCGCGGCGCTTCGGGCTGCGGCCCCTGGGCGGGGGAGACGGAGGCGGACCCGGAGCTCGACCATCGGGGAGGCGCCCGTCGACGCGGCTGACGGTCGCGGGGGGCGACCTGCTGGTCATGGGCGGGCGCTGTCAGCACGAGTGGCAGCACACGGTGCCCAAGTGGCCCGGCGCCGGCCCGCGCGTCAGCGTCACGTTCCGGCACGACGACCCCGGCCCTCGTCCCTAGTCGCCCCAGACCATCGTGGGCTCGCCGAGCGCGTCCTCGTCCACCGTCGCGCCGAGCCCCGGCGAGCGCCCGGGCAGCACGCCGTCCGCAGTGACGACCGTGTCGAGGGCAGCGACCTTGCGCGTCACCATGTCCTCGCTGTTGAGCACCCCGCGCAGCATCCGCGGGGGCACCGTGGCGCCGAGGTGCAGGATCGCCGCGTAGGACAGCGAGGAGCCGACGGTGTCCTGCACGCTGACCGTCAGCCCGGCGGCCCGGGCGAGGTCGCGGTGCCGTCGCCCCGGGGTGAGCCCGCCGGCCTTCGAGATCTTCAGGTTGATCCCGTCGGCGACGTCGCCCGCCGCGACGTGGGCGATGTCCGCGTCGAGCTGGCCCAGCTCGTCGACGACGATCGGGTACGGGCACCGCCGCCGCAGCGAGGCGGTCTCGCGCCAGGACGCGCACGGGGCCTCGAGCGCGAAGTCGAGCCCGGGCGGCAGGAGCGTGATCATGCGCAGGGCGTGCTCGGTGAGCAGCCCGCCGTTGGCGTCCACGAGGAAGGTCTCGCCGGGGCGGCGGTCGGCGAGGCTCGCGGTGATCCGCTCGGCGTCGAGGGCCGGGCCGCCCTCGGCGTCGAGCGCGCCGATCTTGATCGAGTGCGCGCGGTAGCCGCGGGCCCGGTGGTCGGCGACGCTCGCCCGCATCGCATCCGGGTCGCCCGCCCCGATCGACGACGTCGGCGCCATGGGGACGTCGGTGGAGCCGCCGAGCAGGTCGCACACCGGCAGCCCTACCGACCGCCCGAACGCGTCCCAGCACGCCACGTCGAGCGCGGTCCGCGCGTCGAGGTGACCGGTCAGGGTGCGGTCCATGACGTCGCCGACGCGCTCGGTGCGCCGGGGGTCGAGGCCGAGCAGGGCGGGGGCGAGCAGCGCGATGCCCGCGCGTGTCCCCGCCGGGTGCGCGGCGACGTAGGTCGCCCCGAACGGCGTGCTCTCGCCCCAGCCCTCGGTGCCGTCGTCGCAGGTCAGGCGCACGATCGCGGCGTCGAACGCCGTGTAGGTCCGGCCCCCGGAGAGGTGGTGGACCCCGCCCGCGTAGGGCAGTTCGACGGCGTACAGGGCGATGCGCGTGACCCTCAAATCGGGATCTCGCTCGTGTCCCCGTCGGCGCGCGGGCCCTCTAGCCGGCGCTCCTCCTCGGCGATGCGCACGTCGTTGATGCTCGCCTCGCGGCGCGCCATGAGCCCGTTGTCGGCGAACTCCCAGTTCTCGTTGCCGTAGCTGCGCCACCACTGCCCGGCGGCGTCGCGGCACTCGTACTGGAAGCGCACGGCGATCCGGTGCCCGCCACACGTCCAGAGCGACTTGCGCAGCACGTAGTCGCGCTCGCGCTCCCACTTGCGGGTCAGGAACTCGACGACCTGGTCGCGGCCGGTGACCCACTCGTCGCGGTTCCGCCACACCGTGTCCAGCGTGTAGGCGAGCGCGACCTTCTCCGGGTCACGCGTGTTCCACACGTTCTCCGCGGCGAGCACCTTCGCCCGCGCCGACTCCTCGTCGAACGGCGGGAACGGCGGGCGGGGCTCCTCGGTCGGGCTGCTCACGGTGGTCCTCCTCCTGCGGAGCGGCGACGGGCGTGCTGTGGCGGCCCAGCATGCCTCGCCCGGAGATCACGGGCACCCCATCGCCGTCTCCGGACGTCGGCGGGTGGACCACGCGCCCCTGATCACCGGCGACACACCGGAGCCGGGGACGAACGCCGGCCGGGCACCCGCCGCCGCGTAGCGTCCCGGCCATGCGGGTGCTGGGCGTCGACCCCGGGCTGACGCGCTGCGGCCTCGGCGTGGTCGAGGGCGGCGGCGGGCGTGCCGTGCGCGCGGTCGCCGTCGACGTCGTCCGCACCCCGCCCGAGGCCGCGGTGGCCGCCCGGCTCGGCGCGGTCGCCGACGCCGTCGAGGCCTGGATCGCCGAGCACCGGCCGGACGTGGTGGCCGTCGAGCGGGTGTTCGCCCAGCACAACGTGCGCACGGTGATGGGCACGGCGCAGGTCGGCGGGGTCGTCGCCCT
The DNA here is from genome assembly GCF_028737205.1 of Actinomycetospora lutea. Taxonomy (GTDB): domain Bacteria; phylum Actinomycetota; class Actinomycetes; order Mycobacteriales; family Pseudonocardiaceae; genus Actinomycetospora; species Actinomycetospora lutea. Next base: position 261,125 of record NZ_JAQZAL010000001.1, read on the forward strand.
CGTCGCCGGGCGCGCCGGCCTGCCGGTCGCGTTCCACACGCCCAGCGAGGTCAAGGCCGCCGTCACGGGGTCCGGGCGCGCGGACAAGGACCAGGTCACGGCCATGGTGACGCGGGTCCTCGCGCTCGACACCGCACCGCGTCCCGCCGACGCCGCCGACGCCCTCGCGCTCGCGGTCTGCCACTGCTGGCGCGCCCCGATGATGGCGCGCATGGCCGAGGCGGAGGCCCGCGCCGCCGAGGCCACGAAGCGGCACCGGGCGCGTCTCAAGGCGGCGCAGAAGGCCGCTGCCCCGACGACCGCGACACCGAAGGCCGGCCGCTGAGCACCACGACGACCGTCACCTCGTCCGACGGCACGGCGATCGCGGTCGAGACGGTGGGCGAGGGCCCGCCGCTCGTGCTCACCACCGGCGCGCTCCAGGGCCGGGCGAGCGTCCGCCTGCTCGCCGAGGCCCTCGCCGACCGCTTCACCGTGCACCTCTGGGACCGCCGGGGCCGCGGCGACAGCGGGGGCGTGCCCGACCCCGCCCGGGACCCGCTCGGAGCGGACGGCGCGGCGATGGTGGCCGCCGAGATCGCCGACCTGGAGGCCGTGGTCGCGGCGACCGGCGGCGCACCCGGCCACTACGCGCACTCCGCCGGCGCGGTGCTCGTGCTCGAGGCCGTGCTCCGGGGGCTGCCGGCGACCCGGGTCGTCGCCCACGAGCCTCCGTGGCCCGTCGACGGCGACGACGCCGCCCCCCGCCGCGACCTCGGCGCCGCCACCCTGGCCGCCCTGCGCGCCGACGACCCCGACGACGCCGCGGCCGCGTTCCTCGGCGGGTTCCCGGCGGCCGCGCCCGCGCCGGTCGAGCGCCTGCGCAGGACCCCCTTCTGGGCGGGCACGGTCGCGCTGGCGCCGTCGCTGCCGCACGACGTCGCGCTGGTGGTGGGCGATCCCGTGCCGACCGACCGCCTGGCGGCGCTGGACGTGCCGCTGCTGGCGCTCGACGGGGAGCGCAGCCCGGCGTGGGTGCGCCGGGCGGTGGCGGCGCTGGCGGCCTCGGTCCCCGGCGCCGTGCACCGCACGCTGCCCGGCCAGGTCCACATCGTCACCCCGGCGGTGCTCGCCCCGGTGCTCGCGGACTTCCTGACCGGATGAGCGGGCGCGCCGGTCCACGGGGCCGTCGGGGGCGGCCGGTAGCCTTCGAACGCATGTTCGCCGCGGTGAGGAGGATCGTGCCGTGATCTCGTCGGTGCGCGGGGAGGTCCTCGCGGTCGGGCTGGACCACGCGGTGGTCGAGGTCGGCGGGGTCGGGCTGGCCGTGCAGGCCACGCCGTCGACGCTCGCGCGCCTGCGCCGCGGCCAGCCCGCGCGGCTCGACACCGCGTTGGTGGTGCGCGAGGACTCGCTGACCCTCTTCGGGTTCGCCGGCGCCGCCGAGCGCGAGCTGTTCCTGCTGCTGCAGACCGTGTCGGGGGTGGGGCCGCGGCTCGCGCTGGCCGCCCTCGCCGTGCTCGACCCGGCGGCGCTGAGCCACGCGCTCGCCGACGGCAACATCACGACGCTGACGAGCGTGCCGGGCATCGGGCGCAAGGGCGCCGAGCGGCTGATCATCGAGCTGCGCGACAAGGTCGCCCCGCCGAGCCCCGCCGGCAGCACCGACGAGGACGCGCCCGCCTCCCCGGTGGCCGCCGGCACGCTGCGCGACCAGGTCGTCGAGGCGCTCGTCGGCCTCGGCTTCGCGGCCAAGCCCGCCGAGAAGGCCGTCGACGACGTGCTGGGCGCGGGCGGGCCGTCCGACTCCTCCGGCGTCCTGCGGGCGGCGCTGACGCGGCTCGGGCCGTCGCGCTGATGGAACCCGACCACGGCCTCGAGGAGAGCCTCCAGCGCGCCCTCGACGCCACGCCCGAGGACGGTGAGTCCGACCTCGAGAACCGGCTGCGCCCCGCGCGCCTGTCCGAGTTCATCGGCCAGCCCCGCGTGCGCGAGCAGCTCGACCTCGTGCTCCAGGGCGCGCTGCGCCGCGGCCGCCCGCCCGACCACGTGCTGCTCTCGGGCCCGCCCGGCCTGGGCAAGACGAGCCTCGCGATGATCATCGGCACCGAGCTCGGCAGCGCCGTGCGCATCACCTCCGGCCCCGCGCTGGAGCGGGCGGGCGACCTCGCGGCGATGCTGTCGAACCTCCTCGAGGGCGACGTGCTGTTCATCGACGAGATCCACCGCATGGCCCGGCCCGCCGAGGAGATGCTCTACCTCGCGATGGAGGACTTCCGGGTCGACGTCGTGGTCGGCAAGGGCCCCGGGGCGACCTCGATCCCGCTCGACGTCGCGCCGTTCACGCTGGTGGGGGCCACGACGCGGGCGGGCTCGCTCACCGGCCCGCTGCGCGACCGCTTCGGCTTCACCGGCCACATGGAGTTCTACGAGCCCTCCGACCTCGAGCACGTCGTGGCCCGCAGCGCCCGGATCCTCGACGTGGACCTGCGCCCCGACGGCGGCCGCGAGATCGCCGGGCGCTCGCGGGGCACGCCGCGCATCGCCAACCGCCTGCTGCGCCGCGTGCGCGACTACGCGGAGGTGCGGGCCGACGGCGCGGTCACCCTGGAGGTCGCCCGGGCCGCGCTGGCGGTCTACGACGTCGACGAGCTCGGCCTCGACCGTCTCGACCGGGCCGTGCTCGCCGCCCTCGTGCGCTCGTTCGGCGGCGGGCCGGTGGGGGTCTCCACGCTGGCGGTGGCCGTCGGCGAGGAGCCCGGCACGGTCGAGGAGGTGTGCGAGCCGTACCTGGTCAGGGCCGGGATGCTGGCCCGTACGCCACGCGGACGCGTCGCCACACCCCTGGCGTGGCGCCATCTGGGGCAGGAGCCCCCCGCCGACCGGCCTGACGAGGACCGGGGCCAGGGGATCCTCTTCACCTGAGCTGGCAGACTCGAATCGGACAGCGCGGGGTGCGGAGACCGACGCGCCCGCCCGGTGAACGGAGAACGATGGACCTGATCTTCCCCCTGCTCATCCTGTTCATGATCGGTCTGGTGTTCATGTCCAGCCGTCAGCGCAAGAAGCAGGAGAACAAGCAGAAGGACCTGCAGAACAGCATCGCCGTCGGCGACGTGGTCGTCATGACCTCGGGCATCAGCGGCACCGTGGTCGACGTCGACGACGAGCGCACCATCGACCTCGAGATCGCGCCCGACGTCGTCACCACCTGGCTGCGCGCCGCGGTGCGCGAGAAGCTGGTGGCCGAGGAGGCCGTCGCCGACGACGTCGTCGAGGAGGACGCGCTCCCCGAGTCGTCGGTGCCGACCGAGACGACGCCGGTCGTCGGATCCGCCGACGCCACGCCGACGACGGACACGAAGGACGCCGCGGACAGCGCCTCGACCAGCAAGACGGACACGACGGACAACGTGTCCTCGCCGCGCTCCTCCTGACCCTCCCGCCGCGGAGGACCGGGCGGGGCGGCGCGGGGAGCGCCGGGCCCGCCGCCTACCCTCGCGACGAGCCCCTCCCCGGCTGACCCCACCCGACGCAACTGGAGCAACACAGCGTGGCCCCTCCGACCGTCCGCTTCCGGCCCGGGCGCTACCTCGCCGCCTTCCTGGTGATCGTGGCCGCGCTCTACGGGCTGGTGTTCTTCACGGGGGACGGGTCGCCGACGCCGAAGCTCGGCATCGACCTGCAGGGCGGCACGCGGGTGACGCTGACGGCCCGCACCGAGACCGGCGCGGCGCCGACGCCCGACCAGCTCAACCTCGCGCGCACGATCATCGAGCAGCGCGTCAACGGGCTCGGGGTGAGCGGCGCCGAGGTGGTCCAGGACGGCAGCAACCTGGTCATCACGGTGCCCGGCCAGGAGGGCGACCAGGCGCGCTCGCTCGGGCAGACGGCGCGGTTGTACTTCCGCCCGGTGCTCGGCGGCCCGATCCCGGCCGGCCCGCAACCCGGCCAGCCGGGGCAGCCCGGCCAGCCGGGCGCGCCGCCGGACCAGGGCGGGGCGACGGGCGCCGGGACCCCCGGTCAGGCCCCGGCCGGCCAGAGCGCGCCGATCGCCGCCCCGGCCCAGCCCGCGCCGCCGGTGCCCCCGCCGCCCGGTGGCGGTGCCGGGGGTGACACGTCGCAGGACCCGCGCCAGGCCCAGGCCATCGCCGAGGCCAAGGCGACACGGCAGAGCGAGGACCCGGCGGTCCAGGAGCAGGCGGCCCTGGCGCTGGACTGCGCGGTCGAGGACCCCCTGCGCGGCTACGACGACCCGACCAAGCCGCTGATCGCCTGCAACCGCGAGGGCACCGAGAAGTACCTGCTCGGGCCGGCCATCCTCTCGGGCACCGACGTCGCGAGCGCGACGCCGAACCCGAACCCGCAGGGCGTCGGCTGGGTCATCAACCTCGCCTTCAAGGGCGGCCAGCCCGCCACGACGTGGGCCGACTACACGAGCGCGAACGTCAACAACTCGAACGCGGTCGTGCTCGACACCCAGGTCGTCTCGGCGCTGCGCATCCAGCAGCCGCTGCTCGACGGCAACGCGATGATCTCGGGGCAGTTCAACCAGGGCTCGGCCACCGACTTCGCGAACGTCCTGCGCTACGGCTCGCTGCCGCTGTCGTTCGACACCTCCGAGGCGCAGACCGTGTCGGCGACGCTGGGCTACGCGTCCCTGCAGGCCGGGCTGATCGCGGGGCTCGTCGGGCTGGCCCTGGTGTTCCTCTACTCGCTGTTCTACTACCGCGCGCTCGGCGTGCTGACGATCCTGTCGCTGGTCCTGTCCGGGGCCGTCGTCTACGCGGTGCTCGTGCTGCTCGGGCGCACCATCGGCTTCACGCTCGACCTCGCCGGCGTCGCCGGGTTCATCGTGGCCATCGGCATCACCGCCGACTCGTTCGTGATCTTCTTCGAGAGGATCAAGGACGAGGTGCGCGACGGGCGGAGCTTCCGCTCGGCGGTCCCCCGCGGGTGGGTCCGCGCCAGACGCACGATCCTCTCCGGCGACGCCGTGAGCTTCCTCGCGGCCGTGGTGCTCTACGTGCTCGCCGTCGGCCAGGTCAAGGGCTTCGCCTTCACCCTGGGCATGTCCACCGTCCTCGACCTCATCGTGGTCTTCCTTGTGACGCATCCGCTGCTCGCGCTCGCCTCGAACTCGAAGCTGTTCGCCAGCCCCGCGTGGTCCGGGCTCGGCCAGGTGGTGCACAACGCACCCCGGTCCGGGGGCTCCGGCCCGCGGCCCGGCGCGCGCGGGACGTCCCGTCCCGCAGCACGTGACGGGGCCCGCGAGGGCACCACCCGGCCCGGCGCCCGCAACGGATCCGGCGCGTCGCGCACCCGCGCGGGACGCGGAGGTGACCGATGACCCGCTCCACCGGGCAGCCCGGCGGTCGCCGCCGCGTCGAGCAACTGACCGGCGAGATGGCCGACGACCGGCTCGAGGGCCGTGACGACGAGCGTGACGACGAGCGTGACGACGAGCGTGACGACGAGCTCGACGACGTCGCCGCGGACGAGGACGAGGCCGCGGAGTCGGGGGAGGCGCGCCCGCGCCCGGGCAAGAAGCCCAGCCGCCTCGACATGCTCTACCGCGGCAACGGCGGGCTGGACATCGTCGGGCGCGGGAAGACCTGGTACGCGGTCTTCGGCGCCGCGCTGGTGGTCTGCATCCTCTCGATGGTCATCCGGGGCTTCAACTTCGGCATCGACTTCGAGGGCGGCACGAGCGTCCAGATGCCGGCCGACGGCGCCAGTGGCGTGGCGCAGACCGCCCAGGTCGAGCAGGTCTACGCCGAGGCGCTGGGCTTCCCGGCGACGTCGGTGCAGAGCGCGGGCCAGGGTGCCACGGCGACGATCATCATCCGCTCCGAGAGCCTGGACATCGGGCAGGTCATCACGCTGCGCCAGGCGCTGTTCGACCGGTTCCAGCCGCTGGGCACCAGCGGCACCCCGGACCCCGCCGCGATCTCCGACAGCGCCGTCAGCGCGAGCTGGGGCGGCGAGATCACGCAGCAGGCGCTCATCGCCCTCGCGGTCTTCCTCGTGCTCGTCACCGTGTACCTCTCGTTCTACTTCGAGAGACGCATGGCCCTCGCGGCGCTGATCGCGCTGGCCAACGACATCATCATCACCGCCGGCGTGTACTCGCTGGTCGGTTTCGAGGTCTCGCCGGCCACCGTGATCGGTCTGCTGACGATCCTCGGGTTCTCGCTCTACGACACGGTGGTCGTGTTCGACAAGGTCCGCGAGAACACCCGCGGCCTGCTCGGGCTCACGCGCCGGACCTACGCCGAGGCGGCGAACCTCGCGGTCAACCAGACCCTGATGCGCTCGCTGAACACCTCGCTGATCGCGGCGCTGCCGCTGATCGGGCTCTTCGTGGTGGGCGTGGTGCTGCTCGGCGTCGGCGTGCTCGGCGACCTGGCGCTCGTCCAGCTGGTCGGCACCATCGTCGGCGCCGCCTCGTCGGTGCTGCTCGCGACGCCGATCGTCGTGGACCTCGCCATGCGCGACAAGCGCTGGATCGCCCAGGCCGAGAAGGTCCGGGCGCGGCGGGCGAAGGCGGCCCGCCGGGCGGCGGCCGCGAGCGGGACGGGCCCCACCGGCGAGTCCGGCGACACCGCCGGGCCGTCGACCGACGTCCTCGACACCCGCGAGGTGGCGGCGGCCGGAGCCGGTCGCCCGGGTCGGGAGACCGCGTCCACCGCGCCGCGGCCGGGCGCCCGCCCGGCGGGCAAGGCGGGCCGGCCCTCGGGCAAGCGGCGCAAGTGACGACCTCGCGGGACGCGACCGCGGACCTCGACGTGGTCGCCGGGCTGCTGCGCGACGTCCCCGACTTCCCGAGCCCCGGGATCCGGTTCTGGGACCTCAGCGCGCTGCTCGCCGACGGTCCGGGCCTGGCGGCCACGACGCGCCTGCTCGCGGCGCCCGGCGGGCCGGCGCCCGAGATCGTGGTCGGCATCGAGGCGCGGGGCTTCCTGCTCGGCGCGGCGGTGGCGCACTCGCTGGGCCTCGGGGTGGTCGCGGTCCGCAAGAAGGGCAAGCTGCCGATCGTGGCGGCGAGTGAGTCGTACGACCTCGAGTACGGGTCGGCGACGCTCGAACTGCCCGCCGACGTGCTGCGCCCCGGCGCGCGGGCGCTGCTCGTCGACGACGTCCTGGCCACCGGGGGCACCGCGGCCGCGGCCGCCGCGCTGGTCGAGGGCGCGGGGGCCACGGTGGCGGCGGTGTCGATGGTGCTCGAGCTGCCGGCCCTGGGCGGCCGCGAACGTCTCGACGGGCACCGGGTGCACACCCTGCTCGCCCGCTGAGCGCACGCCGACGGACCGTCCGTCGCAACGGCGTCGCCCCGCCGGGCGCGCCGAGCGGCGATCATCCACGCGTACCGATCGTGGACGACCGATGACCCGATCGGCGCGTGACCGTCCGGACACACCGCCACCTCGGACGTATCCTGGATGGATTCCGGGCACGACGGCCCCCAGGACGGACACCCCGTGACGACGGGGGCCGGTCGCCCGCCCGGTGGGAAGGGGACGACGCGTGTGCCAGGACGTCGACGCCGCGGGCACGCCGATCGCCCCTGACCAGGGCACGGCCCCGGCCACGCCGCACGAGGACGCGGTCCTCGACGCCGCCGGCCTCTCGCCGACGCCGCCCGTCAGCGCCACCCGGCCGCCCTCGGCGACCCGCCGGGTGCGGGCCCGGATCGCCCGGCGCATCACCGCGCAGCGCTCCGGCGCGGTCAAGCCGGTGCTCGAGCCGCTGGCCGCCGTCCACCGCGAGCTCCACCCGTCGGCGGACATGGGCACGCTGCAGCGGGCGTACGACACCGCCGAGCGCTTCCACGACGGTCAGATGCGCAAGAGCGGCGACCCCTACATCACCCACCCGCTGGCCGTGGCCACCATCCTCGGCGAGCTCGGGATGGACACGACGACGCTGGTCGCGGCCCTGCTGCACGACACCGTCGAGGACACGGCCTACTCGCTGGACAAGCTCTCGGCCGACTTCGGCGCCGAGGTCGCCCACCTCGTCGACGGCGTCACCAAGCTCGACAAGGTCCAGCTCGGGGCGGCCGCCGAGGCCGAGACGATCCGCAAGATGGTCGTGGCGATGGCGCGCGACCCGCGCGTGCTCGTCATCAAGCTGGCCGACCGGCTGCACAACATGCGCACGATGCGCTTCCTCAAGCCCGAGAAGCAGGCCAAGAAGGCCCGCGAGACGCTCGAGGTGCTCGCGCCGCTGGCCCACCGCCTCGGGATGTCGACGGTCAAGTGGGAGCTCGAGGACCTCGCGTTCGCGATCCTGCACCCCAAGCGCTACGACGAGATCGTCCGCCTCGTCGCCGACCGCGCGCCGAGCCGCGACACCTACCTGCGCACGGTGATCGACGAGGTGTCCGGCCAGCTCACCGAGGCGCGGGTGAAGGCCGAGGTGCTCGGCCGCCCGAAGCACTACTACTCGATCTACCAGAAGATGATCGTCAAGGGGAAGGACTTCGACGACATCCACGACCTGGTGGGCGTCCGGGTGCTCGTCGAGGACGTCCGCGACTGCTACGCCGCGATGGGCATGGTCCACGCGCTGTGGCAGCCGATGCCGGGCCGGTTCAAGGACTACATCGCCCAGCCGCGCTTCGGGGTGTACCAGTCGCTGCACACCACGGTCATCGGGCCGGACGGGCAGCCGCTCGAGGTGCAGATCCGCACCCACGAGATGCACCGCACCGCCGAGTACGGCATCGCGGCGCACTGGCGGTACAAGGAGACGAAGGGCGCCCACAAGAACGGCTCCGCCGGCGACGGCACCCTCGAGCTCGACGAGATGGCGTGGATGCGCCAGCTGCTCGACTGGCAGCGCGAGGCCGCGGACCCCGGCGAGTTCCTCGAGTCGCTGCGCTACGACCTCGCCACCCGCGAGATCTTCGTGTTCACGCCGAAGGGCGACGTCATCACGCTGCCCAGCGGGTCGACGCCGGTCGACCTCGCCTACGCCGTGCACACCGAGGTCGGCAACAAGTGCATCGGCAGCCGCGTCAACGGCCGCCTCGTGGCGCTCGAGCGCGAGCTCGAGAACGGCGAGGTCGTCGAGATCTTCACCTCGAAGGCCGAGGGCGCGGGGCCCTCGCGCGACTGGCTGTCGTTCGTCGCCTCGCCGCGGGCCAAGCAGAAGATCAAGCAGTGGTTCGCCAAGGAGCGCCGCGAGGAGGCGATCGAGGCCGGCAAGGAGGCGATCACCCGCGAGGCGCGGCGCACCGGCCTGCCGCTGCAGCGCCTCGTCTCCGCCGACTCGATGACCGCGCTGGCCCACGAGCTGCGCTACCAGGACGTGTCCGCGCTCTACGCCGCGGTCGGCGAGCACCACGTGTCCGCCCGCCACGTCGTGCAGCGCCTCGTCGCCCTGCTCGGCGGCGTCGAGCAGAACGAGGAGGACCTCGCCGACCGCGCGACGCCCTCCACCGTGCAGCGGCGCCGGGGCACGGGCGACGTCGGCGTCGTCATCGACGACATGGACGGCGACGGCGGCGACTCCACCGACGTGTGGATCAAGCTCGCCCGCTGCTGCACCCCGGTGCCGGGCGACGGCATCCTCGGCTTCATCACGCGCGGCGGCGGGGTCAGCGTGCACCGCACCGACTGCACGAACGCCGACGAGCTGCGCAGCGAGCCGGAGCGCCTGGTCAACGTCCACTGGGCGTCGTCGTCGAGCGCGCTGTTCCTCGTCGCGATCCAGGCCGAGGCGCTCGACCGCCACCGCCTGCTCTCCGACATCACCAAGGTGCTCGCCGACGAGAAGGTCAACATCCTGTCGGCGTCGGTCACCACGTCCCGCGACCGCGTGGCGGTCAGCCGGTTCTCCTTCGAGATGGGCGACCCGAAGCACCTCGGGCACGTGCTCAAGGCGGTCCGCAACGTCGAGGGCGTCTACGACGTCTACCGGGTCACCTCGGCGAGCTGACCCGCCGCCGGCGCCGGAGCAGCCCCCGCACGGTCGTGCGGGACGGGTCGGCGTCGAACCACTCCGGACGCCCGGAGCGGGGGTCGAGCGGGTTGACCGTCGCCGGGTCGAGCCCCTCGCCGTCCGACGGGCGCACGAGCGAGCGGATGCCGGCGTCGAGCACCGTCACCAGCGGGACGGCGAGCAGCGCCCCCGGGATGCCGAAGATGACCAGGCCGCAAGCGATCGGCAGCACGACGGCCAGCGGGTGCAGCTTGATCGACCGGCCGAGCAGCAGGGGCTGGAGGATGTAGCCCTCGATGTTCTGCACGGCGATGAGGAGCAGGACCACGAGCAGGGCGTCGGTGAGCCCGCCGCTGACCAGGGCGACGAGCACCGCGACGACGCCGGTGACCACGGCGCCGAGCGTGGGCACGAAGGCGCCGAAGAAGATCAGCGCGGCCAGCGGGACGGCCAGCGGCACCCCGATGAGCCACAGCCCGACGCCCGCGGTGACCGCGTCCGCCGCGGCGACCAGGACCGTCGCCCGCGTGTAGCCGACCAGCGAGGCGAACGCCCGCCGCCCGGCGATGTCGGCCCGGTTGCGCGCCGCCTTCGGGACCCCGGAGAGCACGAAGCGCCAGACCAGGCCGCCGTCGTAGACGAGGAAGATCAGCGTGAACAGCGTCAGCAGCAGCTCGGTGAAGAGCGTGCCGACGGTGCCGACGGCGCCGAGCGCGCTGGTCGCGAGCGTGGCCTGGCTGGACTGCAGGTAGGCGATGGCCTGGTTGCCGATGGCGGTGAACTGCTCGTTGTTCAGCCCGAGCGGCCCGGTGCGCAGCCAGTCCTGGATGCCGGTGAGGCTGGCGGTGAGCTGCGTGGTCAGGTCCGGCAGGCCCGAGATGAACGCGAGCACCACGCCGTAGAAGACGGCGGAGACGATCGCGATGCCGGCGAGGAGGACCAGGGCGGTGGCCAGCGCGTGCGGCACGTGGCGCCAGCGCCGTGACAGGGCGTGGGCCTCGGGCGCGAGCAGCGAGGCGGCGATGACCGCGAGCACGACCGGGATGAGGACCGCCGAGAGCAGCCCCATCACGTAGAGGATCGCGTAGCCCGCCGCGGCGAGCAGCAGCACCCGCCACGCGAGACCGCTGGCGATCTCGAGCGCGACCGGGACCTCCCACCGCCGCGCGGGCCGGACGACGGCCTCGGGGCCGCGGTCGACGGTCCTCGCGCCCGGGAGGTCGCCGATGTCCTTCGGCGGGCCGGGACCGGGGGCCGGGCCCAATGCCGGGTCGTCGGCCGTGCCGTCGGTCGGGCCGTCGTCCGGGCCGGGATCCCGTGCGGGACCCGGCGGCGGCGACGGCATGGTCATCAGCTCACCGTAGTCCGGGTGCACCGACGGCGGGTCGCGGTCGCGCTGCGGCTGCTGGATCGGTGCAGAACCGACTACCATGGCGGCGTGAGCCGACGAGCCAAGATCGTGTGCACGCTGGGGCCGGCGACGTCCTCACCGGAGGCCGTGCGCGACCTCGTCCGCGCCGGGATGGACGTCGCCCGGCTCAACTTCAGCCACGGCACCCACGCCGAGCACGAGCGGGTCTACCGCCTCGTGCGCGAGGCGGCCGACTCCGAGGGACGCGCGGTCGGCATCCTCGCCGACCTGCAGGGCCCGAAGATCCGCCTGGGGGCGTTCGCGGACGGCCCGCAGATGTGGGCCACGGGCGAGACCGTGCGCATCACCACCGAGGACGTCGAGGGCACGCACGACCGCGTGTCCACCACCTACTCCGGTCTCGCCGACGACTGCCGGCCCGGCGAGTCCCTGCTGGTCGACGACGGCAACGTCGCCCTGGAGGTCACCGCCGTCGAGGGCCGTGACATCGTCGCGCGCGTCATCGAGGGCGGCCGGGTCTCCGACCACAAGGGCATCTCGCTGCCCAACACCGCGGTGTCCGTGCCCGCGATGAGCGACAAGGACGAGGCGGACCTGCGCTTCGCGCTCGGCCTGCGCGTCGACATGATCGCCCTGTCGTTCGTGCGCTCGCCCGCCGACGCCGAGCTCGTTCACAAGATCATGGACGAGGTGGGCGCGCGCCTGCCGGTGATCGCGAAGCTGGAGAAGCCCGAGGCGGTCGACGCGCTCGAGGCGATCGTGCTGGCGTTCGACGCGATCATGGTGGCGCGCGGCGACCTGGGGGTGGAGCTGGCGCTCGAGGACGTGCCGCTGGTGCAGAAGCGGGCGGTGCAGATCGCGCGCGAGAACGCCAAGCCGGTGGTCGTCGCGACGCAGATGCTCGAATCGATGATCCACAACTTCCGGCCGACCCGCGCCGAGGCCTCGGACGTCGCCAACGCCGTGCTCGACGGCGCGGACGCCGTGATGCTCTCGGGCGAGACCAGCGTCGGCGCGTACCCCATCGAGACGGTGTCGACGATGGCGCGCATCGTCTCCGCGGTCGAGGTGGGGCCGGCGTCGGTGCCCCCGATCCAGCACGTGCCGCGCACCCAGCGGGGCGTCGTCACCACGGCCGCGCGCGACATCGGCGAGCGCCTCAACGCCCGCGCGCTGGTGGCGTTCACGCGCACCGGCGACACGGTCCGGCGCCTGGCGCGGCTGCACACCCGACTGCCCGTGCTGGCGTTCACCCCGATCCCCGAGGTCCGCAGCCAGCTCTCGCTGAGCTGGGGCGTCGAGACGTTCCTCGTGGACTGGGCCGACACCACCGACGCGATGATCCGCCAGGTCGACGCGTGCCTGCTCGAGATCGGGCGCTTCGCCACGGGCGAGCTCGTGGTCATCGTGTCCGGCTCGCCGCCCGGGACCATCGGCAAGACCAACCTGCTGCGCGTGCACAAGATCGGCGAGGACACCCGCTAGCTTGCCGGGCGTGACTGCGCACCGCTTCGACGCCCTCACCGCCGAGCACATGCGCGCGGGCGGGTCCTGGAAGTGGTCGACGCCGGGGGAGTCGCACGGCCGCGGGCTGATCGGCGCGTTCGTGGCCGAGATGGACTACCCGGTCGCCGAGGCCGTGGCCGACGCCGTGCGCGCGTCGGCCGACGGGTCGCGGTTCGGCTACCTGCCCGACGGGTGGGTCGCCGACATGGCGGCGGCGTGCTCGGCGTACTGGGGCGACCGGTTCGGGTGGGCGCCCGACCCGGCGTGGGTGCGCCCGGTGCCCGACGTGCTGACCGCGTTCACGGCCACGGTGCGGCACTTCACCCGCCCCGGGAGCCCGATCCTGCTGCCGACCCCGGCCTACATGCCGTTCCTGACCGTGCCCGGGATGATCGACCGCGAGCTGGTGCAGGTGCCGATGGCGCGTTCCGGCGGGCGCTTCGTCCTGGACCTCGACGCGATCGACCGCGGGTTCGCCGACGGCGCGGGGCTGCTCGTGCTGACCACCCCGCACAACCCGACCGGGCGGGTGTTCGACGCCGCCGAGCTGGCCGCCGTCGCCGAGGTCGTCGAGCGCCACGGCGCGCGGGTGTTCAGCGACGAGATCCACGCCCCGCTGACCTTCGGCGACGCGCGCCACCGCCCGTACGTCACCACGTCCGCGGCGGCCCCGGAGCACACGGTGACGGCGACGTCGGCGTCGAAGGCCTGGAACCTGCCGGGGCTCAAGGCCGGGCAGGTGCTGCTGTCGAACGCCGCCGACGCACAGCACTGGACGGCGAACGGCTACCTCGCCGAGCACGGCACGGCGACCCCCGGGGTGCTGGCGTCGACCGCGGCGTACCGGGACGCGCGCGGCTGGCTCGACGATGTGCTCGCCTACCTCGAGGGCAACCGGGCGCTGCTGGCCGGCGCCGACCTGCCCGGGATCGACGTGACGGTGCCGGACGGGACCTACCTGGCCTGGCTGGACGCGCGCGGTCTCGGTCTGGACGAGCCCCCGTCGGCGTTCTTCACCCGCGAGGCGGGCGTGGTGATGACCGACGGCGCCGCGTGCGGCGAGGCGGGCCGCGGCGGCATGCGCCTCAACCTCGCGATGTCCCGCCCCGTCCTCACCGACTCCCTCGCCCGGATCCGCTCGGCCGTCTGGAGTATGTGAGCGAAATTCCCGGCTATAGCCGGGAATTTCGCTCACGAGGGCCAGGGGAGGGGCTCGGGCGGGAGGCCGGAGGCCAGGAGGGTCGCGAGGTGGTCGCCGCGACGCTCGGTGAGCTGGTCGATCTGCGTGCGGCACGAGAACCCGTCGGCGACGACGGCCGTGTCCGGGGAGGCCTCCCGCACCCGGGGGAGCAGCACCTGCTCGCCACAGGCCACCGACACCTCGTAGTGCCCCTGCTCGAACCCGAAGTTGCCCGCCAGCCCGCAGCACCCGGAGTCGAGCACCTCCACCGCGGCGCCCCCGCGGCGCAGCACCGCGGTCTCCGCGCCGTAGCCGCCGGTCGCGTGCTGGTGACAGTGCTGCTGGACGATCACCTCGCGACCCGTGATGCCCGGCGGCGTCCAGTCCGGCGCGCGCTCGGCGAGCAGGCGCCCGAGCGTCGTCGTGGCCGCGGCGACCGCGTCGGCGCGCGGCCCGGGCAGCAGGTTCGGCGCGTCGTCGGTGAACACCGCGGTGCAGCTGGGCTCGAGCCCGACGATCGGCATCCCGGCCCCGACCGCCGGCGCGAGCGCGTCGAGCGTGCGCCCCAGCACGCGCGCGGCGACGCCGAGCTGGCCCGTCGTCACCCAGGTCAGCCCGCAACAGAGCTCCTTCTCGGGGAGGCGGACCCGGAACCCCGCCGCCTCCAGCACGCGCACCGCGTCGGCGCCGGCCCACGGGTGCAGGAACTCGGTGAACGTGTCGGGCCAGAGCAGCACCTCGCCGCGCTCGCCCGACCCGCGCGGACCCCGCGCGCGGTACCAGTGCGAGAACCGCGGGGTGGCGAACGCCGGGAGCGACCGGCGCTCGTCGATGCCGCCGGCGCGTTTGAGCAGGCCGGCGACCCGCGCCGACGTCACCCGGTTGACCAGCGGCGCGAGCGGTGCCGCGACCCGGGCGAGCGCGGGCAGCCAGCCCATCGACAGGTGCGAGCGCGGCCGGCGCCAGGGCCGGCGGGCGTAGTGGTGGTGCAGGAACTCGGCCTTGTAGGTGGCCATGTCGACGTTGACCGGGCAGTCGGACAGGCAGCCCTTGCACGCGAGGCAGAGGTCGAGGGCGTCGCGGACCTCGGTGGAGCGCCAGCCGTCGGTGATCGGCGAGTCGGCGTGCCCGCGCAGCATCTCCCAGAGCAGCCGCGCCCGGCCGCGCGTGGAGTGCTGCTCCTCGCCGGTGACCCGGTACGAGGGACACATGACGTCTCCATCGGTGCGCCGGCACCGCCCCACGCCGATGCACCGCTCGATCGCGCGCGTGAAGCGCCCGTCGTCCGACGGGTAGGCGAAGGCCGACGCCGGGTCGGCGGGGTCGTAGTCGGCGCCGACGTGCAGGTGCTCGTCGAGGCGGTAGGGGTGCACGACCTTGCCGGGGTTCATCCGGTTGCGCGGGTCGAACAGCGCCTTGACCGACTCGAACGCCGCGACCAGCTCCGGGCCGTACATCCGCTCGAGCAGCTCGCCGCGCGACTGCCCGTCGCCGTGCTCGCCGGACAACGACCCGCCGTACTTCACGCACAGGTCGGCCGAGCGCTCCATGAACGTGCGGTAGTCCGCGACCCCGGCCGGCGTGCGCAGGTCGAACGGGATGCGCGTGTGGATGCAGCCGTGCCCGAAGTGCCCGTAGATCGCGGTGCTCGCGGTGAAGCCGTACTCGTCGAGCAGCGCGACCCACTCGGCGAGGTAGTCGCCGAGCCGGTCGGTCGGGAGCGCCGCGTCCTCCCAGCCCTCGTAGTTGTCGACTCCGGTGCGCGGGTCGCGGGCGGACACCGGCAGCGCCGACTCGCGGATCGCGAACAGCTCCGCCTGCTGGGCGCGGTCGGTGACGGTGAGGATCGACGGCCCGTGCGCGGCGAGGTCGGCGGCCAGCGCCTCGGCGCGGGCCACCGCGCGCCCGGCGTCGTCGTCGCGCATCTGGACCATCAGCCAGCTGTGGCCCTCGGGCATCGCGGCCATCGCCTCCTGGTGGAAGCCGCGGACCCGCTCGAACTCGACGATGTTGCGGTCGATGCACTCCAGGAAGTGCGGGGCGTGGGGCAGGATCGCGTCGACGCAGCGCGCGGCGGCGACCACGTCGGGGAAGCCGAGCACGACGAGCGCGGTCTCCGGGGCCTCGACGACGAGGTCGAGCTCGGCGTGCAGCACCGTGACCAGCGTCGACTCCGTGCCGACCAGCGCCCGGGCGAGGTGGAACTCGGATCCCGGCACCAGGTCGTCGAGGTTGTAGCCCGAGACGCGCCGGGGGATGTCGGGGAAGCGCTCGGCGACGAGCGACGCGTGGTCGGCGGCGATGGCGCGCAGCCCGCGGTAGATCTCCGCGCGCCGGCCGCCCTCGGCCTGGATCGCCGCGTACTCCTGCTCCGTGGTGGGCCCGACCCAGCACCGCAGCCCGTCGTAGGTGAGCACCTCGAGGCGCCGGACGTTGTCGGCGACCTTGCCGAACACCTGTGCGGTCGAGCCGCAGGAGTTGTTGCCGATCATCCCGCCGAGCGTGCAGCTGACGTGCGTCGCGGGCTTCGGGCCGTAGATCAGGCGTCCGGGCAGCGCGGCGTTGAGGTCGTCGAGCTTGATGCCGGGCTCGACGACGCAGGTGCGGGCGTCCTCGTCGACCGAGACGATCCGGGTGCAGTACTTCGACCAGTCGATCACCACCGCGGCGTTGCAGCACTGCCCGGCGAGGCTCGTGCCGCCACCGCGGGACAGGACGGGGACGTCGTGCTCGCGACAGACCGCGAGCGCCGCGACGCCGGCATCGATCGAGCGCGGGACGACGACGCCGATCGGGACCTGGCGGTAGTTCGAGGCGTCGACCGCGTAGGCCGCCCGCGAGCCGGCGTCGAACCGGACCTCGCCGTCGACCCGGGCGGCGAGCGCCTGTTCCAGGGCCTCCTCCGGCGCGAGCGGGCGGGTGCGCGGTGGGGGCAGATCGACCGTGGCCACCGGACGACTCTGTGCGCGGCCCCGGCGGGACGCAAGTTCTCCCCGAGGTGAGCTCCGGGCCCATGGTCCCGGAGGGGGTTCCCGGGAGATGCGCGAAGATGGACCGGTGGAGACGGGGCTCGTGGACGACGCCGCCGTGGGCGCGCTGCTGACCGGCGTGCGGCGGGTCGCGGTGCTCGGCGTCTCCGACCGGTTCAACCGGCCCAGCTTCCGCCTCGCCGCCTACCTGCTCGACCGGACGGGGTGGAGCGTCGATCTCGTGAACCCGCACGTCGTGGAGACGCTCGGGCGGCTCTGCGCCCCGCTGCTCGCCGACGTCCCGACACCCGACCTCGTCGTCGTGTTCCGCGCACCCGGTGCCTGGGACGCGGTGGTGGACGAGGTCGCCGCGGTCGGCGGCGGGGCGGTGTGGCTGCCCGCCGGGGTCGCCGACGCGGACACGACGGCCCGGGTCGTCGCCCGCGCGCACGGGCTCGGCGTCCGGGCCGTCGCCGACCGCGACCTGCGCGCCGAGCACAAGAGGTGGTGCCCGTGAGCACCGAGCATCCCGCCGTCACCCGCGAGCCCGACCGTCTCGAGGTCCGCGCGCCCCGCACCGCGCCCGTGGTCACCCTGGTCACCGGGGTGATCGGCCTCGCGGCCGGCGTGTGGCTGCTGCTCACCGGCGGCACCGCCGGTGTCGTGCTCGGCGTCGTGCTCGTCCTGTTCTTCGGGGTCGGCGCGGTGCGGGCCGCACTGCGCCTCGTGCGCGGCGCGCCGCTGCTGATCGCGACCCGCGAGGGCGTCGACGACGGCGGCTCGATCGTCGCCGCCGGCTTCCTGCCCTGGTCCGAGATCGGGACGATCGACGTCCTGCCCGCCCGCGGCGGCGGGATGCTCGTGATCGGGGTCCGCGACCCCGAGGCGGTGCTCGCCCGGACCACCCCGGGGCGGGCGCGGGTGGGGCGCGCCCAGGCCGGGCGGCTCGGGAGCCCGGTCGTCCTGCCGCCGACGCTCCTGCCGGTGCCCGCCGACGAGCTCGCCGCCGACCTGGAGCGCCTCCGTCCGGACGGTGCCTAGCGGTGGCCGACCACGCCCGCCGCCGCCGCGCGATGGTCGCGCACCTGCGCGAGCAGGGGATCGTCGACGAGCGGGTACTCGCGGCCATGGGCCGGGTGCCGCGCCACCGGTTCGTCCCCGCCCACCGCGCCGACGAGGCCTACGGCCCGGGCCCGCTGCCGATCGCGTGCGGTCAGACGATCTCCGCTCCGGCGATGGTGGCCGCGATGGCGGCGCTGCTGGAGCTCACCGGCAGCGAGCGGGTGCTCGAGGTCGGCGCGGGCAGCGGCTACGCGGCCGCGGTGCTCTCGTGCCTCGCCCGCGAGGTCGTCACCGTCGAGTACCACCCCTCGCTGGCCGCGTCCGCCCGCGACGTGCTCGCCGCGACCGGCCACCACGTCGAGGTCCGCCACGGCGACGGGCGGCTCGGCGCCCCCGACCGCGCGCCCTTCGACGCGATCTCGGTGGCCGCGATGGCCGAGGGCGAGGTGCCGGCCGCGCTGCTCGAGCAGCTCGCCGACGACGGCGTGCTCGTCTGCCCCGTCGGGCACGGGCGCCACGGCGACCTCGTGCGCGTGCGCCGCGACGGGAGCGGGGACCGGATCATGCCCGTCTCGTTCGTGCCCCTGCTCTGAGGCGGCTCACCGGTACCCCGTGACGTCCGCCGGCCTGCCCGCGTCCTGCACCTCGACGATGTAGCGCCACGCGTCGGGCCGCGAGCCGTCGAGGTCGTCGACGCCGTACACGCGGGCCAGCTCGCCCGACGACGTCGACGCCGCGTTCCACCGGTGCCGCCCGGGGTCGGCGGCCAGCGCGGCGATCCCGCGTCCCACGAAGCGCGGGCTCTCGGAGATCGCGAAGTGCGGCTCGGTCGCGAGGGCGTCGCGCCAGGTCTCCTCGGTGACCCCGAAGTGCTCGAGCATCATCTCCGAGCGCAGCCAGCCGGGCGTCACCGCGACGGCCGTGCCGCCGTGGGCGGCCAGCTCGTGCGCCCACGACCGCGCCAGGCGGATCGGCGCGATCTTCGCGAGGTCGTAGTACACGTTGAGCCGGTAGTGCTCGGTGTTGTACTCCGCGGTCCCGTCGGTGACCTCGACGACGAGCCCGCCGGGCCGCCGGGCGAGCAGGCGCAGCGCGTGGTGCGCGGTGACGAGGTGCGTGTCGATCGCGAGGCGCAGGGTCCGCAGGCCGCCCTCGAGGTCGTGCTCCCACACCGGGACGTCCCACTCGACCAGCAGCTCGCCGCCCCAGATGTCGTTCACCAGCACGTCGAGGCGGCCGTGCTCGCGCTCGATGCGCCCCACGAGCGCGGCGACGGCGTCAGGGTCGAGGTGGTCGGTCGGCGCGGCGATGCCGGTGCCGCCCGCCGCGGTGACCAGGTCCGCGGTGTCCTCGACGGTCTCGGCGCCCCCGTACCCCGAGGGACGCCCGCGGGTGCTGCGTCCGGTGCACCAGACGGTGGCGCCCGCGGCCCCCAGCTCCACGGCGATCCCGCGCCCCGCACCCCGCGTGGCCCCGGCGACGAGCGCGACGCGTCCGGTCAGATCGGTCATGCCGGGCACGGTGGCACGGCCCCCCGACAGTCCCGTGTGAGCGACATTCCCGGCCATGCCGGGAATGTCGCTCACGTACGGACCAGGGCGAACGACTCCGGGCCGAGGGTCAGGGCGTCCGGGGCGAGGTCGACGCCCGACGGTGCGGAGAGCACCGCGGAGGCCGCCACCGAGAACACAGCCGGGGACGAGCCCAGGTTCACCGCCAGCCGCAGCGCGCCCCGGTGCACGACGAGCGTGCGCGCGGTGTCGTCGTGGTCGACGCGGACCGGGTCGAGGTGCGGGTCGGTGAGCTCCGGGTGCGCGCGGCGCAGGGCGATCAGCTCCCGGTAGACGCCGAGCAGCTCGGCGTGGGGCTCCCGGGACGGCTCCGACCAGTCCAGGCGCGAGGCCTCGAACGTCGACAGCGCCGTGGGGTCGGGCACCTCGTCGGCGCCCCAGCCGTGCTCGGCGAACTCCCGGGTGCGCCCCTCCCGCACGGCCGTCTGCAGCTCCGGGTCCTCGAAGCCCACGAAGAACGCCCAGGGGGTGCGGGCGCCCCACTCCTCGCCCATGAAGATCATCGGTGTGTAGGGCGAGCAGAGCACCAGCGCCGCCCCGCACCCCAGCAGCCCGGGGGAGACGGTGGCCGAGAGCCGGTCGCCGCCGGCCCGGTTGCCGACCTGGTCGTGGTCCTGGAGGTAGGCGAGGAACCGGTGCCCGGGCGTGTGCAGCAGGTCGACCGGGCGCCCGTGCGTGCGCCCGCGGAACGTCGACCAGGTGCCGGCGTGGTGGAACGGGTGGTGCAGGACCTCGGCCAGCGAGGCGAGCTCCCCGAAGTCCACGTAGTAGCCCTGGGTCTCGCCGGTGAGGGTCGAGTGCAGGGCGTGGTGGATGTCGTCGCACCACTGCGCGTCCAGCCCGTAGCCGCCCGCCTCGCGCGGGGTGATCAGCCGCGGGTCGTTGAGGTCCGACTCGGCGATCAGCGTCAGGGGTCGGCGCAGGTGCGCCGAGAGCGACGCGACGTGCTCGGCCATCTCCTCGAGCAGGTGCGTCGCGCGGGCGTCGCGCAGCGCGTGGACGGCGTCGAGGCGCAGCGCGTCGACGCCGAAGTCGCGCAGCCACATCGTGACGTTCTCGAGGATGTAGGCCCGCACCGTGTCCGAGCCGGGGCCGTCGAGGTTCAGCGAGGGGCCCCAGACGTTCTCGCCGAGGAAGTAGGGCCCGAAGCGGTCGAGATAGGCCCCCGAGGGCCCGAGGTGGTTGTAGACGACGTCGAGCACCACGCCCAGCCCGCGCGCGTGGCAGGCGTCGACGAACCGGCGGAACGCGGCCGGGCCGCCGTAGTTCTCGGTCACCGCGTACCAGAGCACGCCGTCGTAGCCCCAGCCGCGCGTGCCGTCGAAGGCGTTGACCGGCAGGACCTCGACGAAGTCGACGCCCAGCTCGACGAGGTGGTCGAGCCGCTCCTGCGCCGAGGCGAACGTGCCGCCGGGCGTGAAGGTCCCGACGTGCATCTCGTAGATCACCGAGCCCGGCAGCGAGCGGCCCGTCCAGGCGGCGTCGGCGGGGGACGGCTCGACCTCGACCAGCCGCGACGCGGCGTGCACGCCGTGTGGCTGCCAGCGCGACCGCGGGTCGGGCAGGGGCTCGCCGCCGTCCAGGGAGTACGCGTAGTCGGTGCCGGGACCGGCGTCGGGCACGGTAACGCGCCACCAGCCCTGGTCGCCGGCGGTCATCGCCTCGGTGCGGCCCCCGCCGGAGCCGTCGGGACCGGGGAGGACGAGGTCCACCGACGTGCGGTCGGGCGCCCATACCGCGAACTCGTGAGTCACGGCAGCGATGCTTCCCGACGAGCCGCGTGCGCATGCGTGGTGCGCGACCGGGAAGATGGCGCCGGGATCAGGACGGCCACCACGGCGGGATGGGACGATCCGGTCGTCCACAGGCACGGGGGCGGTGACATGGGGACGGACGTCTCACCCGGCACGCAGGCGCTGGTCGCGGGCGGCGGGCGGGTCGGTGACGACATGGCCACCGTCGACTGGGCCGCCACGCCCCTCGGCGAGCCCGAGCAGTGGCCGACGCCGCTGCGCACCGTCGTGCGGATGCTGCTGACCTCGCGCTTCTCCATGTGGATGGCGTGGGGCCCGGAGCTCACCGTCTTCTACAACGACGCCTACTGGCGCGACACGCTGCAGTCGAAGCATCCGTGGGCACTGGGCAAGCCCGCGCGGGTCGTGTGGTCGGAGATCTGGCCCGACATCGGACCCCGGATCGCGTCGGTGCTCGATACGGGCGTCGCCACCTGGGACGAGGACCTGCTGCTCTTCCTGGAGCGCAGCGGCTACTCCGAGGAGACCTACCACACCTTCTCCTACAGCCCGCTCGCCGACGCCGACGGCGGCATCGCCGGGATGCTGTGCGTGGTCACCGAGACCACCGAGCGCGTCATCGGCGACCGGCGCCTGGCGACGATGCGCGACCTCGGGACGGCGATGGGCCCGGCCCGCTCCCGCGAGGACGTCCTGGGCGCGGTGGAGCGCACGCTGGGCGAGAACGACCGCGACCTCCCGTTCTCGCTGGTCTACCTGTTCGACGAGGACGCGGGCGTCGCCCGACTCGCCGCGACCTCCGGGGTCGCCCCCGGCTCGGCGGTCGCCCCGGCGACGGTCGCGCGCGGCGGGGCCTGGCCGGCGGAGGGGCTCACGGCGGGGGCGCCGGTCCTGGTCGACGACCTCGCCGTGCGCTGGGGCGACGCGGTCCCCCGGGGAGCGTGGGACCGGCCGGCCACCCAGGCCGTGCTCGTCCCGCTCGCCGCGCCGCCGGGGGAAGGTTCCGGGCCGGCGGGCATCGCGGGCTTCCTCGTCGCCGGTGTCAACCCGCACCGCGTCTACGACGACCGGATGGCGAGCTTCCTGGAGCTGCTCGGCGGGCAGATCACCGCGGGCCTCGCCAACGTCAGCGGGTTCGAGGCCGAGCGGCGGCGGGCGGAGGCGCTCGCCGAGCTCGACCGCGCCAAGACCGAGTTCTTCTCGAACGTCAGCCACGAGTTCCGCACGCCGCTGACCCTGATCATGGGTCCGGTCCAGGAGCTGCGCGAGGCCCGGGAGGTCGACCCGGAGCAGTGGCGCCACGAGCTGGAGGTCGTCCACCGCAACGGCCGCCGCCTGGGCCGGCTCGTCAACAGCCTGCTCGACTTCTCGCGCCTCGACGCCGGCCACCGCCAGGCCCACTACGTCCCGACCGACCTGGGAGCGGCCACCGAGGAGCTCGCCGGGATGTTCCACTCGGCGATGGAGCGGGCGGGCCTGTCCTACGTGGTCGACTGCCCCCCGCTGGGGCGCCCGGTCCTGCTCGACCGGGAGGCCTGGGAGAAGATCGTCCTCAACCTCCTCTCCAACGCGCTGAAGTTCACCACCTCCGGGTCGGTGTCGATCAGCGTGGAGGCCACCGACGACGCGGCCGTCCTGCACGTCGCCGACACCGGCGTCGGGGTGCCCGCCGGCGAGCTGCCCCGCCTGTTCGAGCGCTTCCACCGGGTCCAGGGCGAGGGTGCCCGGTCGGGCGAGGGCAGCGGCATCGGGCTCGCCCTCGTCCGCGAGCTCGTCGGCCTGCACGGCGGCGAGGTCGGCGCGACGAGCGAGTTCGGCGTCGGCACGACGATGACGGTGACGCTGCCCTTCGACCGGGAGCACGGGGACGCCGACCCGGTCGCGAGCGAGCCCGTCCCGACGGCGGGACCGTCCGACGACGCCGAGTCCTTCGTCGCCGAGGCCATGCGCTGGCTGCCCGACCCCGACGACGCCGGGCGCGCGGTCCCCGACGACCCCGACGTGCGCCCCGAGGTCGTCCGCGGCCGCATCCTCGTCGCCGACGACAACGCCGACATGCGCTCCTACCTGCACCGTCTGCTCGCCCCGCACCACGACGTGCGGCTCGTCGCCGACGGCGAGGAGGCCCTGGCCGCGGCGCTGGCGGACCCGCCCGAGCTGGTCGTCTCCGACGTGATGATGCCGCGCCGCGACGGGCTCGCCCTGCTCGCGGCCCTGCGCGCCGACGAGCGCACCGCCCGGGTGCCGGTGCTGCTGCTCTCCGCGCGCGCCGGGCAGGAGGCCGCGGTCGAGGGCCTGGCCGCGCAGGCCGACGACTACCTGGTCAAGCCGTTCACCGCCTCGGAGCTGCGCGCCCGCGTCGACGCCCACCTGCAGCTCGGCCGCGCCCGGCGCCGCGCAGAGCTCCGGTTCACGGCGATGGCCGACCTCGCGCCCGCGATGATCTGGGTGGCCGACCCGGACGGCGCCCGCACGTTCCACAACGCGGGCTGGCGGCGCTTCACCGGCCGCGCCGACGCCGACGAGCGCGGCGAGGGCTGGCTCGCCGGGATGCACCCCGACGACCGCGGGCGCTACCGCGAGGCGAGGGCCGCGGCGATGGCCGCCGGGCGGGGCTGGGAGATCGAGTACCGGCTGCGGCGCGACGACAACGCCTACCACCGGGTCGCCGAGCACGCCGTCCCGGTGCCCGGCGAGACCGGCGTCTCGGCGTGGGTCGGCAGCGTCATCGACGTCCATGCGCGCTGGCTCGAGGCCGAGCGCCAGCGGCTGCTCGCGCGCGTCGGGGCCGAGCTGGACGGGGCGCCCGAGGTCGTCGACCGCCTCGAGAGACTCGTGCGGCTGCTCGTCGAGGTGGGGCTCGCCGCCCGCGCCGCGGCCCGCGCGGTCGACGACGACGGCGCGCCCGGCGCCGGGCGCGCGGCCACTGCGACGGCCGGCGCCGACGGGGACGTGGTGACCACCGTTCCGCTGCCCGCCGACGGGGCCGGCGAGGGCGAGCGGCGGGCGCTCGCGCGGCGGGCGCCGATCACCGAGGCCGGCGAGCTGCACCTCCCGCTGACCGTGCGGGACCAGCCCGTCGCCGTGCTCTCGCTGGCCCGCCCCGACGGCGCGCCGGGCTGGAGCGAGGACGACCTCGACCTCGTCGAGGAGATCGCGGCCCGCGCCGCCCTCGCCCTGGACAACGCCCTGCTCCTGGCCGAGGAGCGGGCCACGGCCGCCCGGCTCTCGCTGCTCCAGCGCGCCACCACCGAGCTCTCGGCCGCGGCCACGCCGGCCGAGGTCGCCGACGTCACCGTCGGGCACCTCCGCTCGCTCTTCGGTTCGTCCGCGCGGGTCGCGGTCTTCGAGTTCGACCCGCGCAGCGGCAACCTGGCCCCGCTCGCCGCCGTGAACGTCGACCCGCCGGTCGTCACCCCCGAGCGCGAATCGCCGACGATGGTGGGCGCGGCGGTGGACAGCGGGGAGCCGTTGTGGCTGATCGCCGGGGGCCCCGAGACGCCCGAGGCCGAGCGCCTGCGCGCGACGCTGCGGGAGGCCGGCATCCGGGGCGCGATGGCCCTGCCGCTCGTGGCCGCCGGGGTCACGGTCGGGGCCATCGGCGTCGGCCTGCCCGACCGCGTCCGCGTGCCGCGCACCGAGCGCATCACCCTCGTCGCCCTCGCCGAGCCGTGCGCGATCGCCCTCGACCGCGCCCGGCTCTACCGCGCCGAGCACCAGATCGCCGACACGCTGCAGCGCAGCCTGCTCCCGCAGGCCCTGCCGTCGCTCGACCGGCTCGGGCTCGCGGTGCGCTACCTGCCGGGCGCGACCGGCACCCAGGCCGGCGGCGACTGGTACGACGTCGTCGAGCTCGACGAGCACCGCGTCGCGATCGCCGTCGGCGACGTCGTCGGGCAGGGCACGGCGGCCGCCGCGGTGATGGGCCAGCTGCGCACGGCCCTGTCCGGCTACCTGCTCGCGGGCCACGGCCCCGCGGAGGCCCTTGCCCTGCTCGACGGGCTGACCTCGCGCATCCCGGGCTCGCAGGCGTCGACGGCCATGTGCCTGACGCTGGACACGAGCACCGGCGAGCTCCGCCACGCCCGCGCCGGGCACCTGCCGGCCCTGCTCGCCCCGGCCGACGGCGGCCCGTCGTCCTTCCTCGACGACCCCGCCGGGCACGGCCCGCTGCTCGGCCTGCCGCCCGGCCTGCGCGACCACACCGAGGCCGTCACCACGCTCGAGCCCGGCAGCGTCCTGCTGCTCTACACCGACGGCCTGGTGGAGCGCCGCGGCGAGACCCTCGACGACGGGTTCGACCGCCTCGTGACCTCGGCCGACCGGCACCGGGCTGCCGCCCCCGACGCGCTCGCCGGGGCGCTGCTCGCCGACCTCGGCACCCGCTCCGACGACGTCGCCCTCGTCGTCGCCCGCCTCGCGCCCCCGCCCCTGGAGCTGACGCTGCCCGCCCGGCCGGACGCGCTGGCGGGTCTGCGCCGGCAGACCGCGCGGTGGGCGCGGGCGGTGGGCCTCACGGAGGTGGCCCTGGGCGACCTGCAGCTGGCCCTGGGGGAGGCCGCCACCAACGCGGTCGAGCACGGGTACCGCCACGACGACGGAGGCGGCGAGGTCGAGGTGCGGCTGGCGCGCCGGGCCGACGGCTCGACCGAGGCGGCCGTCGTCGACCACGGCAGCTGGCGCCCGGCGCCCGCCGACCCCGGGTTCCGCGGCCGGGGCCTGACGCTCCTGCGCGAGGTCAGCCGCGACGCCACGGTGACGACCTCGCCGGACGGCGGCACCCGGGTCGCGTTCCGGATCGAGCCGGGCGACGACGAGCCGGGCCCGGCGACGGCGCGCGGGCAGGAGCAGGAGCCCCGACCGGGCACCCCGGCGTCGGTCGCGGTGCACGACGACGGCGGCTCCCGGCGCATCGTGCTCGCGGGCGACCTCGACCTCGGCGGCGCCGCGGCCTGCCACGAGGCGCTGCTCGGGGCCGTCGACGGGGTGGGGTCGCTGGAGATCGACGTGCGTGGTGTCGGCCACCTGGCCAGCGCCGGCGTCGGCCTGGTGCTCGAGGCGCTGCAGGCGGCGCGGCGCCGGGGCGGGGCGGTCCGGCTGACCGCCGCACCCGGGAGCCCGGCGGCGCGGGTGCTGGCGCTGGCCCTGCCCGGGGAGGCGTGACCCCGGCGCCGCCCGGGCTCGGGTGGATCGAGCGAAGGGCCCCTTCGCTCATGTCACGTTCCCCCGCGCTCGGCCGCGGGCAACCGAACCGCATGGAGTACCGCACTCTCGGACGGTCGGGGCTGAAGGTCTCGACGATGACCATGGGCACGATGACCTTCGGCGGGAAGGGCGGCTTCGAGAAGCTCGGCGCCACCGACGTCGAGGGCGCCACCCGCCAGATCGACCTGTGCGTCGACCACGGCGTGAACCTCGTCGACACCGCCGACATGTACTCGGCGGGCGTGTCCGAGGAGATCGTCGGCCAGGCCACCAAGAACCACCGCGACGACGTCTACCTCGCGACCAAGTGCCGCTTCCCGATGGGCGACGGGCCCAACGACGCGGGCGCGTCGCGCCAGCACATCGTCACGAGCGTCGAGGACAGCCTGCGCCGGCTCGACGTCTCGCACATCGACCTCTACCAGCTGCACGGCTGGGACGGCGTGACGCCGCTGGAGGAGACGCTCGAGGCGCTGGACACGCTGGTCAGCAAGGGCAAGATCCGCTACATCGGCTGCTCGAACTACTCGGCCTGGCACGTCATGAAGGCGCTGGGCGTCTCCGAGCGCGACGGGTACCAGCGCTTCGTGTCCCAGCAGATCCACTACACGCTGCAGGCCCGCGAGGCCGAGAACGAGCTGGTGCCGGTGTCGATCGACCAGGGCCTCGGCATCCTCGTCTGGAGCCCGATCGCCGGCGGCCTGCTCTCGGGCAAGTTCCGCCGCGGCCAGGACGACCCGGAGACCTCACGGCACCTCGGCGAGTGGTCCGAGCCGCCGGTCCACGACCGGGAGCGCCTCTACGACATCATCGAGGTCGCCGCGGAGATCGGTGACGGGCACGGCGTCTCGGTGGCGCAGGTGGCCAACGCCTGGCTGCTGCGCAAGCCGGGCGTGACCTCGCTGGTCGTCGGTGCCCGCACCGAGGAGCAGCTGGCCGACAACCTCGCGGCCGCCGAGCTCGCACTCACCGATGACGAGGTCGCCCGCCTCGACGAGGTCAGCGCGACCCCGCTGCTCTACCCCTACTGGCACCAGAAGAACACGATCACCGACCGGCTCTCGCCGGCGGATGCGTCGCTGCTGGGCTGACGGCCCGCCCCGGGTGGACCCGTCCGCGGGCCGCCCGGGCGCGGCGGGTGATCACGCCGACCCCTGACCCGGGTCACACTGCGCGATCGTCCATCCTGGGCACCGGGGAACGAGGAGGGAGACGCCGGTGCCCGGTCGCCGTACGGCGAAGGCCGCACAGCACGAGCAGAACAAGCGCACGATCGTCGAGCTGACCGCCTGGATCACGGTGGCCGCCGCGATGCTGGTCGTCGCGCTGCACGCGGGCATCTCGGCGTCGTCGACGGCCGCGGACGTCCCGCGCGTGACCACCGCCGAGTACCGCTGAGCCGAGTCCCGTGATCGAGCTCTGGAACGTCTCGCGGGCGCTCGGCCTCGTCGCGCTGCTGCTCACGGGCGTCGTGCTCGCGCTCGGCGCGCTGCACAACACCTCGCTCACCAAGATCGTCGGGCAGGCGCTGCCGCGGTTCGTGCTCGTCGCGCTGCACCGCAACCTGGCGCTGATCACCGTGGTGTTCGTGCTGCTGCACGTGGTCGCGGTGCTGGTCACGCCCTACCTGCCGCTGCGCTGGTACCACCTGCTCGTCCCGTTCACGGCGACCTTCAACCCGTGGCCGGTCGCCCTCGGGGCGATCTCGTTCGACCTGCTGCTCGCGGTCGTGATCTCGTCGAGCCTGCGCAAGTACCTGTCCAAGCGCGCCTGGCTCGTCGTGCACTGGACGAGCTACGTGTGCTTCCCCGTCGCCGTCGCGCACGCCGTCGCCAACGCGTCGTTCCGCGGCGGGACGTGGTGGACGCTGCTCGTGCCGCTCGTGGCCACCGGGCTGGTCGTCGCGGCCCTGCTCTACCGGCGGGCCGCGCGCCGGCGCCCCGCCCTCCCGCTCGCCGACCGCGGGCGCACCGACCCCGCCGAGGCCCGCCGCGCCGCCGACGTCGCGACGGGCTCGCAGCCGATCGTGCGCGTGGACGGGCCCGACACGCCGCCGGCCCCGAGCGCGCCGGCCCCGCGAGCGGGCGAGGACCGCGACGCAGCGGACGACTCCCTCGCTGCGCCGGGCGAGGGCGCGGGCGAGGGCGGGCCGGGCGACACGCCGGCGCGGCGCGGGGTGTTCCGCGAGCTGCGGGTCGTCGCGGGTCCCGAGGCCCGGGCCCGCGAGGGCGAGGGCGAGCAGGGATCGCCCGAGCGACGGGGCCGGCACTCCGCGGACCCGGACGACGACGCCGGCGCCGACGCCGGCGCCGACGCGCAGACCGACACCCTGGCGGGCACCGAGGCGCCGACCGTCGCCCTGCCACCGCGCCCGCGGCGGCGCTGACCGCCGGGCACCCCGCCCGCGGCCCCGAGCCCCCGCCGCCACCGCGAACCAGGGAAGTGCGCCGAGACCCGGGGCGCGTTCAGCGCGGGTCGACGACGTCCGCGTCCGGGGCGTCCGCGCGCATCCGCTCCAGTTCGCCGATCAGGGTCTTGGCGTCGTAGGGCCCGACGTGGCGCTGGGGGATCGTGTCGCCGACGCCGAGGTAGAACGTGGGCGTGCCGGGCAGGTCGCTGCTGCGGGCGTCGATCTCGTCGTCCTCGACGTGGTTCTCGGGGTCGCCCTCGCGCAGGTCGTCCTCGAGGCGGTCGATGTCGAGCCCGAGGTCGGCGCAGTAGGCGATGAGGTCGTCGCGCTCGAGGGCGTCGGCGTGGGCGAAGAACGTGTCGTGCACGTCCCAGAAGCGGCCCTGCCCGGCGGCGGCCTCGGCGACCTCGGCGGCACCGCGGGCGTTCGGGTGGTACTCGTCGAGCGGGAAGTGGCGGAACACGTAGCGCATCTCGTCGCCGAAGTGCTCGCGCACCTGGCGGATGTTGCCGGTGGCCTTGCCGCAGAACGGGCACTCGAAGTCGCCGTACTCGACGATCGTCAGCGGCGCGTCGGCCGGGCCGCGGACGTGGTCGCGGCGCACGTCGACGGGGCGCAGCAGGTCGCGCGAGGGCTCCTCGGGCAGCAGGGAGCGGCCGGCGCGGAACACGGCGGCGCCCAGCGCCAGCGCGATCACCGACCCCGCGAGCACGCCGACCCGGGCCGTGTCGGCGAGCACCTCGTCCTCGAGCGCCAGGTCGACGATGAACAGCGAGATCGTGAACCCGATGCCCGAGAGCGCGGCGCCGCCGGCGATCTGCGGCATCGTCAGCCCGGGGGCGAGGCTGCCCGGGCGCAGCCGGTGCAGGATCGCCGTGGCGCCGGTGATGCCGACGAACTTGCCGACCACGAGCCCGAGCACGATGCCCCAGAACAGCGGCGAGACGATCGCGGCGCGCAGGGTCTCGGCGGTCAGGGGCACACCGGCGTTGGCCAGCGCGAACACCGGCACGATGATGAACGCGGTGTAGGGCTGCCAGAGCCGCATGAGGCGCTCGTTGACCGACACCGCGCGCTCGAGGCCGAGCCGGGCGTTGCGCGCGTACTCGGGGTTGGGCGACTGCCGGAACGCGCGGGCCAGCGCCGCCGCGCGCTCGACCTCCTTGCGCTTCGGCGGGTAGACCGGCAGCAGGAGCGCGATCAGCACCCCGGCGAGCGTCGCGTGCACGCCGGACTCGTAGAGCGCGAGCCAGGTGACCAGCGAGACGACGAGGTAGCCGCCGCCGCGCCAGACCCGCAGCCGCCGCAGCTGCCAGATCACGAGCAGCCCGCCGATCGCCACGAGCAGCGGCACGAAGCGCAGCTCGTCGGTGTAGACCAGCGCGATGATCGCCAGCGCGCCGACGTCGTCGGCGACGGCGAGGGTGAGCAGGAAGATCCGGAGCCGCTCGGCCCGGCCCGGCCCGATCACCGCCAGGGCGCCCAGTAGGAACGCCGTGTCGGTGGAGATCACGACGCCCCAGGCGGCGGCCGCCGGGCCCGACGGGTTGAGCAGCAGGAAGAGCGCCGCCGGCAGCGCGAGCCCGGCGACCGCGGCCGTCAGCGGGACCGCGGCCTTGGAGCGGTCGCGCAGCTCGCCCATCGCGAACTCGCGCTTGACCTCGAGGCCGATGACGAAGAAGAACAGCGCCATCAGGCCGTCGTTGACCCAGTGCTGCAGGTCGAGGTCGATGCCCGCCCCGCCGACCGAGATCGCGAGCGGGGTGTGCCAGAACGCGTCGTACGTCCATCCCCACGGGGAGTTCGCCCAGACCAGCGCGAGGACCGTCGCGCCCAGCATGAACACGGCCGCGAGGGACTCGCTCGCATCGCCCCGACGTGCCTGGGAGATCCGCTCGAGGACGCCGTGCCAGCGGGGACGGCTGTCCGTCACGTCGGCCATGGGCGAATTCAAGCAGGGCGGACCAGCAGTGCCACCGGGTAGCGGTCCAAGAGTTGGGTGAGCTGCGGCGCACCGCTCTCGACCGGGCGACCGGTGACCACGTCGGTCCAGTCGTCCGCGCCGCCGGGCAGCGGCAGCACGGTGTCGCCCCACCCGCCGGCCGCCTCGAGGCCCACCGGCAGCCGGGTGGCGACGGCGACCAGACGCTCGCGACCGGCGGGTCCGCCCCGCGCGAACGCGAGCGCGTGGTCCGCGGCCACGCCCGACGCCGGGACGGGGGCGTAGCCCCGGAACAGCTCGGGCCGGAAGCGGCGCAGCCGCAGGGCCGCCGCGACGACCGTGAGCTTGGCCGCGGCGATCTCGTCGGCGTCGGTGGCGCCGTGGAAGGCCGGCGCCCACTCCCCGTCGAGCCGCTCGAGCAGCCGGCGGCGCAGGTCGAAGTCGACCGGGCGCCGGTTGTCGGGGTCGACCAGCGAGTACTCGAAGCACTCGGTGCCCTGGTAGACGTCCGGGATGCCGGGGCCGGCGAGCTGCAGCAGCTTCTGGCCCAGCGAGTTCGAGCGCCCGGGGGCGTCGAGCCGCGCGACGAACGCCTCGATCTCGGCCACGGCCTCCGGGTCGGCGAGGACCTGGCCCGGCCAGGCCGCGACCGCCTCGTCGACCTCGGGCACCGCAGGCACATCGGTCATGGGGACGTGCGCGGTGACGAGCTTGGCCTCCTTGGACGCCTTGGTCAGGTAGCCCGCCAGGCGCTCCTCGGTGATCGGCCACGCCCCGAGCACCGACTGCCAGGCCAGGAGCTCCAGGGACGGCGAGGGCAGGCGGCCGGAAGGAAGGGGGTGGCGCGCCGACGCCGAGCGCAGGAAGACACCCCACTCGGCGGTGAGCTCGCTGAGCACGGCCAGGCGCGCCCGCACGTCCTCGGACCGCTTGGTGTCGTGGGTCGACAGCGTGGTCATCGTCTCCGGCGACGCCGCGTCGCGGGCGGCCGCGCGGGCGTGGAACTCGGCGGGGGAGACCCCGAAGCGGTCCGGCGCCCCGCCGACCTCGTTGAGCGCGACGAACCGGTTCCACCGGTAGAACGTGGTGTCCTCCACGCCCTTGGCGGTGACCATGCCGCTGGTCTGCTCGACGCGCCGGGTCAGGTGGCCGTCGGGCTCCGCGGTCATCGCCGCGTGGATCGCCCGCACGATGTCGGCGAGCTCCGGGCGCGCGGTGGCCGCGGTGTCCACCGCGCGGTCGAGCGCCTCGCGGCCCTCGGGCAGGTAGGAGCGGTAGACCGGGAACGAGCACAGGAGCTCGGCGACGGCGTCGCGCACCTTCTCCGCGTCGAACCGGTCACCCCCGCCCGGCACCAGCGCGGCGATCCGGCGCACCTCGGCGACGAGGATCTCGTCGGTGACCAGGCGCCGGGCGGCGTGCTCGGTGACCGACAGCCCCTCGCGCACGCCGGTGTGCTGCGCGGCGACGGCGTCGACGAGGGCCTCGCCGCGCGGGTCGACGAACAGCCCGCCCACCTCGCGCAGCACCTCGTAGCCCGTGGTGCCGTCGACCGGCCAGGAGCGGGGGAGCACCTCGTCCGGGCCGAGGATCTTCTCGACCAGCAACCACGCGTCATCGCCCAGCGCCTCGCGCAGCCGCCGCACGTACGCGCCGGGCGCGGTGAGCCCGTCGGGGTGGTCGATGCGCAGGCCGTCGAGCCCGCCTTCGGCCCGCCACCGCAGCACCTCGGCGTGGACGGCGTCGAACACCGCCGGGTCGTCGACGCGGACCGCGGCGAGGTCGGAGACGTCGAAGAAGCGCCGGTAGGTCAGCTCGGCGTTGCCGCGCCGCCAGTGCACCAGCTCGTAGTGCTGCCGGTCGTGCACCTCCTGCGGGCTGCCCTCACCCGTCCCGGGGGCCACCGGGTAGCGGTGCTCGTAGTAGGACAGCTCGGTGCGGTCGTCGGAGAGCGTCAGCGCCCCGACGTCCTCGGGCGACCCGAGCACCGGGACGAGGATCCGCCGGGAGAGGTCGGCGTCGTACCAGGACGCATAGGGCGAGTCGGCGCCCTCGCGCAGCAGCGACCACCACGACGGGTTGGCCTCGGGGACCGCCACGCCCATGTGGTTGGGCACCAGGTCGACGAGCACGCCGAGCCCGGCCTCGCGCAGCGCGGCGACCAGCTCGCGGCGGCCCTCCTCGCCGCCGAGCTCGTCGTTCGCGTGCGTCGGGTCGACGACGTCGTAGCCGTGGGTCGACCCGGGCGCGGCCTGCAGGATCGGCGAGCAGTACAACGTGCCGACCCCGAGGGCGTCGAGGTAGCCGACGAGCCCGCGCGCCGCGGCGAAGGGCTGGGCGGGGGAGAGCTGGAGCCGGTAGGTCGAGGTGGCGCGGGGGCTCACGCGTGCTCCGTCTGGTCGGTGCGCTGGAGGAGGAGCATCGAGCGGGACGCGACGGTGAGCACGTCGCCGCCGACCCGGTCGTCGAGGCCGTCCGCCAGTGGCGGGGTGTTCCAGGTCTGGGTGGTGCGGGTGGTGCCGACGACGACGTCGCCGGTAGTGGTGTCGAGCACCGTGGCCCACCGGTGGGGGAAGCCCGCGCCGGGCAGGGTGACCTCGACGTCCTCGTGGTGCGCGTTGAAGATCACCAGGAACGTGTCGTCGACGACCCGCTGGCCGCGCGGGTCGCTCTCGAGGATGCCGTCGCCGTTGAGGAAGACCGTGAGCACGGCGGCCTCCCCGGACTCCCAGTCCTGGTCGGTCATCTCCTCGCCCGACGAGGTGAACCAGGCGATGTCGCGCTGGATCTCGGCGTCGGGGGCGCCTGCCGCCGGCCGGATCGGGCGGCCGTTGAAGAAGCGGCGGCGCCGGAACACCGGGTGCGAGGCGCGCAGCTCGGAGACCTTGGCGGTGAAGTCCATGAGCTCCGAGTCGGCCTTCTCCGGCGACCACTCCATCCAGGAGATCTCGGAGTCCTGGCAGTAGCCGTTGTTGTTGCCGTACTGGGTGCGGCCCATCTCGTCGCCGTGCAGCACCATCGGCACGCCCTGCGAGAGGAACAGCGTCGTGAGGAAGTTGCGGCGCTGGCGCTGGCGCAGCTCGAGGATCTCCGCGTCGTCGGTGGGGCCCTCGACGCCGTGGTTCCAGGAGTTGTTGTCGTCGGCGCCGTCCTCGCCGCCCTCGCCGTTGGCCTCGTTGTGCTTCTCGTTGTAGGAGACCAGGTCGTTGAGGGTGAAGCCGTCGTGGGCGGTGACGAAGTTGATCGACGCGTACGGGCGCCGGCCGTCGTCCTGGTAGAGGTCCGACGAGCCGGTCAGGCGCGCGGCGAACTCGCCGAGGGTGCCGGGGGTGCCCCGCCAGAAGTCGCGCACCGTGTCGCGGTACTTGCCGTTCCACTCGGTCCACCCGGGCGGGAAGTTGCCCACCTGGTAGCCGCCGGGGCCGACGTCCCAGGGCTCGGCGATCAGCTTGACCTGCGAGATCACCGGGTCCTGCTGCACGAGGTCGAAGAACGTGGAGAGCCGGTCGACGTCGTAGAACTCGCGCGCCAGCGTCGAGGCCAGGTCGAAGCGGAAGCCGTCGACGTGCATCTCGGTGACCCAGTACCGCAGCGAGTCCATGATCAGCTGCAGGGTGTGCGGCTGCCGGACGTTCAGCGAGTTCCCGGTGCCCGTGTAGTCCATGTAGTACTGCGGCTGGTCGTCGACGAGGCGGTAGTAGGCCTGGTTGTCGATGCCGCGCATCGAGAGCGTCGGGCCCTGGTGGTTGCCCTCCGCGGTGTGGTTGTAGACGACGTCGAGGATCACCTCGATGCCCGCGGCGTGCAGGTCGCGCACCATCGCCTTGAACTCCTGTACGTGCGCGCCCGGCGCCGGGCGACCGGTGACGCCGGCGCTCGCGTAGCCGAAGTGCGGGGCGAAGAAGGCGATCGTGTTGTAGCCCCAGTAGTTGCGCAGCTCGCGCTGCACCAGCGCGTCGTCGTGCACGAACTGGTGCACCGGCATGAGCTCGATCGCGGTGATGCCGAGGCGCTGCAGGTGGGCGATGACCGCCGGGTGGGCGACCCCGGAGTAGGTGCCGCGCATCTCCTCGGGCACGTCGGGGTGCAGGTGGGTCAGGCCCTTGACGTGCGCCTCGTAGACCACGGTGTCGTGGTACGGCGTGCGCGGCGGGCGGTCGTCGTGCCAGTCGAAGAACGGGTTGATGACCACCGACTTGGGCACGTGCGGCGCCGAGTCGTCGTGGTTGGTCTCGTCGGCGTCCTCGAAGTGGTAGCCGAACAGCGCCTCGTCCCACGTGTAGGTGGTGCCGAGCGTGCCGTCGAGGGCCTTCGCGTACGGGTCGATGAGCAGCTTGTGGCTGTTGCAGCGCTGCCCCTGCTCCGGGTCGAGCGGGCCGCTGACCCGGTAGCCGTAGCGCTGGCCCGGGACGACGCCGGGCAGGTAGCCGTGCCACACGAACCCGTCGCGCTCGGGCAGCGGGATCCGGGTCTCCTCGCCGGTCTCGTCGAACAGGCAGAGCTCGACGGTGTCGGCGACCTCGCTGAAGAGCGCGAAGTTGGTCCCGGCCCCGTCGTAGGTCGCGCCCAGGGGGTAGGACGTGCCGGGCCAGGGCTGCATCGGGGTTCCTCCGCGGGGTGGGGATCGACGAACTCGGACGGAGTGCCCGATCGCGCCCCGCGAGAATACGGGCCGGAGCGGCCGGACGGGATCGATGCAGGACGGGGCCGCGGGACGCGGTGCCGATCGCTACCATCCCCGCCGTGGCGACGGTCTTCACCAAGATCATCAATGGCGAGATCCCGGGGCGTTTCGTCTGGTCGGACGACCAGGTGGTCGGCTTCCTCTCGATCAATCCCCTCGGGCCCGGCCACGTGCTGGTCGTGCCGCGCGAGGAGGTCGACCAGTGGATCGACGCCCCGGACGGCCTGTTCGAGCACGCCATGGCGGTGGCGAAGACCATCGGCGCGGTGATCCGTGACACCTGGTCGCCGCCGCGCGTGGCGCTGATGATCGCGGGCTTCGAGGTGCCCCACCTCCACGTGCACGTCCACCCGGCGTGGGGCCTCGAGGCGTTCGACTTCTCGCAGGCCGAGAGCGACCCCGACCCGGCCGAGATGGACCGGCACGCCGAGGCGATCCGCGACGGGCTCCGGACGGCGGGCCACGGGGCCGCCGTCCCGTCGTGACCCAGCTCCTGCTGGTCCGGCACGCCGAGCCGCTCGCGGCCACGGTCGAGCCGGGGACGCCGGACGCGGCCGGCGGCGCCGACCCGGCGCTCTCGGCGCGCGGGGAGGAGCAGGCCGACCGGTTCGCCAAGTGGCTCGCCGGCGCGCCCGAGCGCGAGGACGTCACCGAGATCGTGACCTCGACGATGCGGCGGGCCCGCGAGAGCGCGGCACCGTCCGTGCGGCTGCTCGGGACCCCGGACCCGGTGACCGTCGAGGAGCTCTGCGAGTTCGACCGCGGGCGGGCGAGCTACCGCCCCGTGCACCTGCGCGACGACGCCGACGAGGACTGGCAGGCCATCCGCTCCGGGGTCTACCCGTCGTACGTCGACGGGCCGGCCTTCGCCGCCCGGGTGGCCGACGCCCTCGACGCCGTCGCGGCCCGCCAGGACCCCCGGGCGACCGCCGTGGTCGTCTGCCACGCGGGGGTGATCAACACCTACGTCACGGGGATCCTCGGGATCGGGCGGCCGCTGGTCTTCCCGCTGCACCACACGTCGGTGACCCGCGTGCTGATCTCGCGGTCGGGGGCGCGGCGCGTGAGCTCGGTGAACGAGACGCAGCACCTGGCGGGGATGGTGTGACCGGGCAGGAGCCGGGCCGGGACCGGCTCGGCCCGGAGCGGCTGCTGGCCTTCAGCGACGGCGTCGTCGCCATCGGCCTGACGCTGCTCGTGCTCCCGCTGGCCGAGCTCGTCCCCGACACCGATCAGGAGGGCGCCTCCGCCCTCCCGATCATCACCGACAACCTCGCGCCCATCGGCAGCTTCGTGCTGAGCTTCGCGGTGATCGCGCGGTTCTGGGCGGCGCACCACCGCGTCTTCGACGGCGCGCCGCGGGTCAGCCCGCTGTTGGTGTGGGTCAACACCGTCTGGCTCTTCACGATCGTCGTGATGCCGTTCCCCACCGAGATGGTGGGGTCCTTCCCCGAGGACCCGTTCACGCTGCGCCTCTACGTCGGCACCCTGTTCGCGAGCAGCGCCCTGCTCACCGTCATGACGTTGCTCGTGCAGCGCGCCCGCCCGCCCGCCGAGCGCACGGTGGAGCACGGCTCGGGCGGCACCGGTGCCGTGCTCCTGGTGATCTTCCTCGTGACGCTGGTGGCGCCGGGGCTGGGCTACTGGCCGCTCCTGCTGCTGTTTCTCACCTCGCCCGCGGAGCGCCTGCTCGCCCCGCTGGTCGAGCGTGGCCTCCGGCGCGCCCGGGACTGAATCTTGTCCCCCGCGGGGCCGTGGGCGACGCTGCGACCATGACCCCTTCGGCGACCCCGCGTGCCGGACAGCGGATGGTCCTCGCGGCGATGACGCTGGCCAACGCGATGATCCTCGTCGACCAGACGGCGGTCCCCCTGGCGCTGCCCGACATCGCGCGGGACTTCGGCGTGAGCTCGCTGCTCGTGCAGTGGGTGCTCACGGCGAGCCTGCTCCCGCTGGCGGGGCTGCTGGTGCTGGGCGGCCGCCTCGGGGACCTGCTGGGGCGCCGCCGGGTGTTCCTGCTCGGCGCGGTGGTCTTCGCCGGCGCCTCGGCCGTGGGCGGCGCGGCGCCCGACTTCACCGTGCTGATCATCGCCCGGGTGCTGCAGGGGGCAGGCGGCGCGATGATGCTGCCGGCCACGGTGGCGATCCTGAGCAGCGCCTTCGACGCCGACCAGCGCGGCCGGGCGCTGGGCGCCATGGGCGGGATCGCGGCGACGGCGGGCGCGCTCGGCCCGACGGTCGGCGGCCTGCTGACCTCCGCGCTGAGCTGGCGCGCGGTGCTGCTGATCAACCTGCCCCTGCTCGCGGTGACGCTGTGGGCCACGCTGCGCTCGGTGCCGGCGGACCCGCCGCGGCGCCGGGGCGTGCACGTGGACCTGCCGGGCGCGGCCCTGCTCGGGCTGGTCCTCGTCGGCCTCGTGTTCGGGCTCGCCCAGACGACCACCGACGGCTGGACCGCCCCCGACGTCGTCGTCTCCCTGGCCGTGGCCGTGCTCGCCGGGGTGCTGTTCGTCGTCCGGGAACGGCGCATCGCCGACCCGCTGCTCGACCTCGGGCTCCTCGCGCGCAGCCGGGACTACCGCGGGGCGACGATCGCCCAGGCCCTCGCCGGGATGGCGGAGATGGGCCTGGGGCTGATCCTGCCGCTCGCCCTGGTGCTCAACCTGCAGATGGACCCCGCGGTGGCCGGGCTCGCCCTGCTGGCGACGACGGTGCCGATGGTCGCCATCGCCCCGCTCGTCGGGCGCTGGTACGACCGCGCCGGCGGGCGCCCGCCGCTGGTGGTCGGGTTCGCGCTGCTCGCGGCGTCCGGGGTGCTGCTCGCCCTCGGCATCCCGGGCAACGAGTTCCCGCCGCTGCTGCCGGGCCTGGTGGTCTACGGGATCGGTCTCGCGGTGGTGCTCACCGTCAACGACCCGGTCAGCCTCGACACCGTGCCCGAGCGCGACCACGGCCAGGCCTCCGGCGTGTCCGCGACGGCGGAGCAGGGCGGCGGCGCCATCGGCATCGCGCTGCTCTACGCCCTGCTCCACCTCACCTACGTGTCCTCGCTGGTCGACGGCGTCGCCGAGCGCGGGCTCCCGCCCCTGACCCCCGAGCGCGGCATCGAGCTGCGCGACGCCCTCGCCGACGCCCAGCAGACCGGTCTGGTGCCCCGGACGTTCGATCCCCAGGTCGCCGAGTACCTGGTGGTCGCGGAACGCGCGTCCGACCACGGCTACGTCGCGGCGTTCCTCGCGGTGAGCGTCCTTGCGCTGATCGGCGCCGTCACCTCCGCCTGGCTCGTGCGGCGCCCGCCCGGGCCCGCCACCGGGGACGCCGAGGACGAGGTGCCCGAGACGGCGTGGGGTGCCGACGCGGCCGAGCCGGGGTCCGGTGGCGATCACCGGCACCCTGTCCGCCCGGCGCGCATCCCGTCCACGGCGGCCCGCACTCCGCCCGTGCCCGACTGATCGGCACCGTCACCCGCTCGTGACCCACGGGCCCGCCACCGTCCCTACGGTGGGGCTCCCGCCACCGCTCCGCTCCGCTGCTCCCGACCCCTGCTCCCGACCCCTGCTCCCGACCCCTGCTCCCGACCCCTGCTCCCGACCCGGAGGAGACGCCGTGCCCGTCACGCCCCCCACCCCCGAAGAGCTCGCCGCCCTCGCCGAGCGCGACCGCCTGGGACTCGACCCCGAGGGGCTGGCGGCGTT
This sequence comes from Actinomycetospora lutea, assembly GCF_028737205.1. GTDB lineage: Bacteria > Actinomycetota > Actinomycetes > Mycobacteriales > Pseudonocardiaceae > Actinomycetospora > Actinomycetospora lutea. Next base: position 300,402 of record NZ_JAQZAL010000001.1, read on the forward strand.
CGCCCCGCTCGTCGGCGGGTCCTTCGGCGCGTACGACCGCGTGGAGGAACTGTGGGCCGCGCAGGCGCCGGTCGCCCCGCAGCGGGAGTGGTGGTGGCCCGCGGCGGGGGAGAACCCGTGGGGTGCCTGGTACGCGCGCTGCCGCATCGAGGGCGCGCCCGACGGTCCGCTGGCCGGGCGGACGGTGGCGGTGAAGGACAACACCGCGGTGGCCGGCGTGCCGATGGCCAACGGCTCCCGGCTCGTCGACGGCTACGTCCCGGCGCGCGACGCGACCGTCGTGACGCGCCTGCTCGAGGCCGGCGCCACCGTCACCGGCAAGTCCGTCTGCGAGGACCTCTGCTTCTCGGGGGGTAGCCACACCTCGCACACCGGGCCGGTGCGCAACCCGTGGGACCCGAGCCGCACCACCGGCGGCTCGTCCAGCGGCAGCGCGGCGCTGCTCGCCGCGGGTGAGGTCGACATCGCGACCGGCGGCGACCAGGGCGGCTCGGTGCGCATGCCGGCCGCCATGAGCGGGATCGTCGGGCACAAGCCCACCCACGGCCTCGTGCCCTACACCGGCGCCTTCCCCATCGAGGCGACCATCGACCACCTCGGCCCCATGACCCGCACGGTCGGCGACGCCGCGCTGGCGCTCGGGATCATGGCCGGGCCCGACGGGCTCGACCCCCGCCAGCCCGACGCCGTGATGCCCGTCGACTACCTCGCCGAGATCGCCCGCGGCGCCGAGGGCCTGCGCGTCGGCGTGGTCACCGAGGGCTTCGGGATCGAGGGGCTCTCGGCACCCGGCGTCGACGCGAGCGTGCGCTCGGCGATCGAGGTGCTCGCGGGGCTGGGCCTCGCCGTCGAGGAGATCTCGGTGCCGTGGCACCGGCACGCGTTCGACGTCTGGACCGTGGTGGCCACCGACGGCGTCGTCGCGCAGATGATCGAGGGCAACGGTTACGGCCTGAACTGGGACGGGCTCTACGACCCGGACCTCATCGCGCACTACGGGCAGCGTCGCGCCGAGGGCGGGCACCTGTTCTCGCCCACCGTGAAGATGGTGACGATGGCCGGGCGCCACGCGCTGACCAGCGAGCACGGCCGGCACTACGCCATGGCGCGCAACCTGCTGCCCACCGCCCGCGCGGCCTACGACGCGGCACTCGCCGAGCACGACGTGCTGGTCATGCCGACCGTGCCGATCCTGCCGAGCGTGATCCCCGCCGACGACGCCCCGCCCGCGGAGAGCATCGCCCGCGCGCTGGAGATGATCGTCAACACCGCGCCCACGGACGTCACCGGCCACCCCGCGACGTCCGTGCCCGCGTCGCCGGCCGACGGGCTCCCGGTCGGCATGATGATCATCGGACGGCGCTTCGACGACGCCACCTGCCTGCGGGTCGCCCACGCCTTCGAGCAGGCGGTCGGCGGCTTCCCCTCGCCGCCCGTGGCATCGGCGGTGCCGGCGGGCTGAGGTGTCGCCGGGCCGATCCGAGCGAAGGGTCCCTCCGGTCGGGTGGACGGGCGAGGGGCGCCCTCGGCTGGATCGGCGCGGTGCTGCGGCGCGGGCCCCGCCACCTGCTCCGCCGTCCGCGAACACGGGCGCGCCCGGCCCCCGCGCGCCCCTAGCGTCGGGCGCCATGACGACCCAGGACGACGTCGCGCTGGTCCTCGCCGCCTACGAGGCGTGGGAGCGCGGCGACATCGACGCCGCCGTCGCCGCGATGCACCCCGAGATCGTGTGGATCGAGCCCGACGAGTTCCCGATGGGCGGCGAGCGGCGCGGGCCCGCCGCGGTGCACGAGTACCTCGCCGCCTCCCGCGAGGGCTGGCGGGAGATGCGCTCGCAGTGCCGGGCGAGCGTGGTGGACGGCGACGTGGCGATCGCCCACCACATCGAGGGCGTGCTCGTCGACGGGACGCCGAACACGGTGGACGTCGTCGACGTCTTCACGGTCCGCGACGGCCAGGTGGTGCGGATGCGGGCCCATCTCCCCGGTTAGGCGTGTCGATCCGGGCCGGCGCCGTTCGTGGAGGGGCATGACGACGACACACGGCATCGAGCACCTGCCCGCCCCGCGCACCTTGCTGACCGGCCTGGCGATGGTGGAGTCCGCCCGCTGGCACGACGGCCGGCTCTGGTTCGCGCACTGGGGCGCGGGCGAGGTGGTGGCGGTCGACCTCGACGGGCACGCCGAGGTCATGGCGCCGGGTCCGCGGCGGATGGGCTGGGCGATCGACTGGCTGCCCGACGGGCGGCTGATCACGACGGGCGAGACGGTGACCCGTCGGGAGCACGACGGCACGACGACGACGCTGCGGGACCACGCCGCCAACGAGGTCGTGGTCGCCCCGCACGGTGGGGTCTACGTGGACGGCGCCGACTTCGACTTCGCCGGCGGCGCGGCCCCGGAGCCCGGGTGGATCGACCTGGTCGACGCCGACGGCACCGCCCGCCGCGTCGCCGAGGACATCGCGTTCCCCAACGGCATGGTGCTGACCCCGGACGGCGGCACCCTCGTGGTCGCCGAGGCGTTCGCCGGGCGCCTGACGGCCTTCGACGTCGGCGACGACGGAGGTCTGTCCGGTCGCCGGGTCTGGGCCGACGGCCTCGGGCCCGACGGCATCGCGATGGACGCCGACGGCGCGATCTGGACCCAGACCGCCGACACGTTCGCCCACAGCGGCGACCCCGCCGCCCCGGCCGGCGCGGTCGTGCGGGTCCTCGACGGCGGCGAGGTCACCCACCGGGTCGAGACCGACCTGCCCTGCTTCTCCTGCGCCGTCGGCGGCCCGCAGGGGCGTCACCTGTTCCTGCTGTGCAACGAGTTCGAGGGCATCGAGCAGCTGACCGCGGTGCAGGCCCGGCGGTCGGCCCGGGTGCTGGTGACGGAGCTGCCCTACTGCAGGTAGTCGTGCACCTGCTTCGCGGTGGCCTCGCCGGGGTCGCCCCAGTAGTCGCGGCCCGCGCGGCGGCGGCGCAGCGCGTCCCAGCACTGGTCGAGCTGCTCCTCGATCTGCGCCAGGCGCGCCCGGTCGTCGTCGTCGATCGCCTCGCCGTGCGCCCGCAGCCGGTGCTCCTCGTCGACCAGCGCGTGGATCGTGCCCAGGGTGTCGTCGTCCGCCATGGTGGCGAGCCTAGCTCCGCACGAGGGCGACGAGATCGCGCACGCGGGCGTCGGGCAGGTACGCGCGCCCGATGCCGATCCCGACGCGCGGCAGGTCGGCCTCGTCGCGGTAGACGAGGAACATCGGCTCGTAGCGCGGCTGGAACTTCGCCTTGAACGTGTGCAGCGAGCGGAACCCGTAGTAGGGCTCGAGCAGCTCGCCCATCCGGTCGAGGACGCGGTCGAGCACCTGCTCGCCCTCCACCTCGTCGCCGGCGCGGGCCAGCGGCGCCCCGGACAGCGACAGGAAGCGCGCGCCCTCGGCCTGGAAGGTCAGGCACGCCGAGGCGATGAGGTACTCGACGACCGCACGGAACCCGTCCTGGCGGCGGCGCATGACGTCGAGGGTCCAGCCCACGACGACGTCGTCCGGTCCGTACACCGGCAGCCAGGACGTGACGCCGTGGACGGTGCCCTCGGCGTCGACCGCGAGCCCGGTGCGCACCTCGGGGTCGAGCGCCTCCTCGACGCCGCCGAGGGTGAAGCCCATCTCGGGCAGGCCCTTGTCGCCGACCCACTCCTCGGAGATCGCCCGGACCTGCGCGACGATCGCCCGCGGCTCCTCGGCGAGGCTCACCATGCGGTGCTCGATCCCGGCCTTGCCGGCGCGGTTGAAGGCGCTGCGCACGTTCTGCCAGGGCTTGCCCTTGAACTCGAGGCCCTCGAGGTCGATCAGCGTGTCCTCGGCGACCTGCAGCGAGCGCCAGCCGTCGGCGCGGGCGGCGTCGGCGAGCGCCTCGGTGGTCGAGAACAGGCACGGGACCCAGCCCGACCGCTCCGCCAACGCCCGGAAGTCCTCGAGCGCCGCGGTGCGGTCGGCCGGGGCGACGATCGGGTCGCCCAGCGCCACCGCGACACCGGCGTGCACCCGGTAGGCCGTCACCCCGTCGGATGTCATCGTCGAGCTCCGCTCCGCTGCGTCTCCGGAGTCGATCGTCGAGCTCCGCTCCGCTGCGTCTCCGGAGTCGATGGTCGAGCTCCGCTCCGCTGCGTCTCCGGAGTGCACCAGGTACCGGTTCTCCGGCCACGTCGTCATCCACGACAGCGTCGACCCGCCGTGGCGGTGCAGGGCGTCGCGCGCGATGTCGGGGCCGGTCGCGGCACCACCGGCCCGGCGCCGCAGCCGCCGGCGCGACGGGACCGCGAAGGCGTGCCGCCCGGCGATCAGCCACAGCAGCAGCGCCGACCACAGCACGGCGTTGGGCACGAAGATCGCGAGGCCGACGAGCTCGACCTGGTCCATCTGGCCGGTGAGCTGCGCCCAGACCACGACGCCGACCACGAACAGCCCGAGCAGCAGGTAGAAGACGCCGAGCATGAGGCCGGCCAGCCACGCGAGCCGGCGCCCGCGGCGCAGCCCCTCGGCCAGCAGCAGGGAGATCACGACCGACACGAGCGTCTCGACGACCGTCGAGTCCGACGCCGTGTCGCCCAGCGGCCCGGCGACCGGCACCACGAGGGTCAGCACCCGGATCACCGCGATGACGACGAGGCCCGCCGCCGCCACCAGCCGCCACTCGCGGCGTCCCGGGCGCCCGCCCGGCGTGGCCGGGGCGAGGTCCGGCCCGGCGACCCGGCGGCCGAGCGGCAGGGCGACGGCGAGCGCGAGCGTGTGGGCCGCGTCGGCGAGGTGGCCGAGGAACAGCAGCCCGACCAGCGCGACCCCCACGAGCACCAGCCGCAGCCGCAGGCGCCACGGCGCGACCAGCGTCGCGGACGCGACCGCGAGCACCGCGAGGACGCCGGTCGACAGGCCCCCGGTCAGGACGCCGGTGAGCGTGACCGCCCAGGCCCAGCCGGTGGCGGCCAGCGCCACGAGGATCCCGATCGCGACGAGCACGGCGCCGAGCTGGGCGACCACGAGCACGACCGCCGTGCGACCCGACCCGAGCCGGCCCTCGGCCCAGCCGAGGCCGCCGACGGCGAGCAGGAGCCCGAGCACCGCGCCCACCGGGTGGACCCCGACGAGCGCGCCGGACACCGGCGTCCACCAGTGCCCCTCGGCCAGCGCCGGCACCCCGGTGGCGACCGCGGACGCCCAGGTGCGGTCGGCGAGCGGGCTCCAGAACGCCCCGGTGGCGATGCCGGCGACGAGCATCAGCAGCGCGGTCACCGTCGTCACCGGGCGCCAGCGCGCGACCCCGGCGGCCCGCGCGCGGGCGGCGCCGAAACGCTCGGCGTCGCGCTCCTCGCTCTCCGTGTCCTCCAGTTCGACCGGGTCCGTCGGCTCGGGCGGGACGGTCGCCGTCATGGGTTCTCCTGGACTGTCACGTTGCGCTGTCGAACGACCGCGCCGTGCGGCTGAACGGGTGAGCTTCGCGACGAGTGTCCGTCCCGCCGACCCCGAAGACAATCCTCTGGGTGATCGAAACTCTCGACGTGGCGGCCCGCGACAGCCACGATCAACGGCGTGGCGATCGAGGCCGGCGAGGACGCCCGCGACCGGCGCCTGCTGCTGCTCTCGGTGTGGGCGTCCGCCGGGTTCGCCGTGCTGTCGTCGGTGTGGGGAGTGCTCAGCGGCTCCTCGATGATCGTCTTCGACGGCCTCTCGTCGTTCGCGAGCATCGGGCTCTCGATGCTGGCCGTCGTGGCGCTGCGGACCGCGCGGCGCGGTCCCGACGAGCGCTACCCCTGGGGTCGCGAGGCCTGGGAGCCGCTCGTCGTCGTGATCAAGGCGGTCGCGCTGGCCGCGCTGTGCATCTACGCGGTGGTCGGGGGGATCGCGGACCTGGTGAACGGCGGGCGCGAGGTCTCGACGGGCTGGGCGCTCGCCTACGCGATCGTCGCGACGGTGGCCGGCGTCGTCGTCACCCTGCTGATGCGTCGCGGCGGGCGCTCGGACCTCGTGCGGGCCGAGGCGGCGGAGTGGTTCGGCGACACCCTGCTCTCGGTCGGGGTGCTCGTCGGCTTCGTCATCGCGGTGATCCTGGTGTCCGCGGGCCGTCCCGACCTCGCCGCCTACGTGGACCCGGCCATGGTGGTCGTGGTGTCGCTGCTGTTCCTGCGCATCCCGGCCCGGCTCGTCGGCGAGGGGATGCGCGAGGTCCTGGCGATGTCGCCTCCCGCGGCGACGCAGGCGGAGCTCGACGCCGCGGTCGAGGCGGTGCGTGAGCAGTTCGGGCTGGACGAGGCGTTCCTGCGGGCGTCGAAGGTGGGCGGTCGCGTCGACGTCGAGGTCGACTACGTGGTGGGGGAGGGATCGTCCGTGCGGACGGTGGCCGACGGGGACGTCGTGCGCCAGGCCCTGCACGACCGGCTCGAGGAGCTCGGCCACGAGCGCTCGGTGGTCGTCGCGTTCACGACCGATCGGCGGTGGGCGGAATGAGCGAGCTGGTGGTGCACCTGGGCCGGCCCGAGGACCTCGTGACGGTCGAGCCGACCGACCTGTTCGACGACGACCTCGCGCGGACCGTCTCCGGCGCCGAGGAGATGTTCGAGGAGCTCCTGGCCCGCCGCCGGCCCGGCCGGCTGCACGGCCGGGGCCGCGACCGGATCGTCATGACCCTGCCGGCCGCGACGCTGGGGACCGACCCGGACGCGGTCGCGGCGCGCCTGGCCGCGGCCCTGCGGCGCTGGTGCGGGCGCCGCCTCGAGAGCGTCGGGCGCGATGCCGGGCTCCAGCGGCGCCTGGCGGTCGCGGCCCTGCGCCCCGGCATCCCGCTCTTCCTCGTCGGCCTGCTGTTCTCGACCGACTTCCTCGCCCCCGACGTCCCCGAGTTCTTCCAGGAACTGCTGGGCAACGGCGTCTTCCTCGTCATCGCCTGGATCGGGCTCTGGTACCCGCTGGACTCGCTGTTCTTCGCCCGCCTCCCGCTGAAGCGGCAGCGGCGGGCGCTCGAGGCGATGATGGCGATGCCCGTCGAGGTGCACCCCCGTCCTTCGGCCGAACGAGTGGTTGCGAGCGACGCTTCGGGTGACGGCGGGTAGCCATCACCCCGCCGACCGGAGGACCCTTCCGCGCGCGAGGGTCACGGGGGACGGGGTCGGCGATGGAGACCATCCAGCGCGAAGGGGAGTGGCTGGACCTCGTCGCGGACCTGATCACGCGCCCGCTGTCCGGCTGGCCGGTCGACCGGATCCTGCCGATGCTCGGGCGGTCGTTCGGCGCCCCGGCGAGCACGTTCTACGCCCAGGAGCCGGGCGGGCCGATCGAGCAGCGGGGGTGGCCCGCCGACCTCTACGCCGACCGGCTCGACGACGCGCTGCGGTGGGGCCGGGAGCGGGCGCCCTTCGACCACCCGCTCCTGCGGTACTACCTCGCCACCGGTCGCGACGAGGCCATGCAGATCGCCGACGTGCCCGAGCGGTTCGCGGACCGTCACGTGCACGAGCGCTGGCGCGCCGCGTGCGAGGACGTCTTCAGCGTCGACGTCGTCTCGCAGGTGTCCCTGCCCGTGTGCCTGGACGACGGCACCAACCGGTCGTTCCTGATCGGGCGGGTCGACGCGTACTCGCCGGAGGAGATGGCCCTGCTGCGGCGGCTGCAGCGCGTGTTCGTCGGGCTCGACCGCCAGATCGCCGCGCACGCGCGGTGGTCGGCACGGATCGGTGCGCTCGCCGTCCCCACCGCCGACGCGGTCGGTCTCACGCCCCGCGAGAGCGTCGTGCTCGACATGCTCGCGACCGGTGCCACCGCCCGGGCGATCGCGCGCCGCCTGACGGTCGGCGAGCGGACCGTCCAGAAGCACCTGCAGCGCGTCTACGCGAAGCTCGGCGTCGCCGACCGCCTGGCCGCGGTGCAACGTGCCCAGCTCCTGGGCCTGCTGCCGCCGCCGCTCGTGGTGCGTACGTAGAACCCGCCCCTGTCGCACCCGTCACGTCACGTCGTGAAGGGGAGCCACCACCACATCCCCGGTCTCGGGAGGCCACCGTGCTCGCCACCACCGACATCCGCGCCCGCCTCGACGACTGCCGCGCCAAGACCGCCACCGCCATGGCCGACACCGAGGGCGACGACGGCGCCTCGGTCGTCACCGTCGCCGTGGTGCGGGAGTTCCTCAGCAAGGCCGACAAGGCCGGCCGGACCCCCGACGACGAGGCCCGCGACGCGGTCATCGAGCTCGAGCAGGCGGCGGACAGCGCGAAGGCGGCCGCCGCGGCGGACCCGCGTCTCGGCGGGGCGGCCCGGGAATCCGTCGAGGCCGCCCACCTCGCCATCTGCATCCTCAAGACCGAGGTCTGAGGACCTCTCAGCGGTCCAGCATCGCCTCCTCGTAGTCCAGCTCGCGGAGCATGTCGCGCAGGATGCCCTCGTCGATGCGGCCCATGTCGCGGAAGCGCACGAACGTCTCGCGCTCGGCGCCGAGCATCGCGCGGCGCAGCCGGGTGAACGCGACCGAGGGCGCCTCGCCGATCTCCTCGTCGGGGCGCCCGAGGCGTTCCCACGCGCTGTTGGAGCGGTGCCGGGCCCAGGTGCGCAGCTGCTCGGTGACGTGCTGCGGGGTGTCCTCGTCGGTGAGGTCGTCGAGCCGGGTCAGGGCGGCCTCGGCCGCGGCCTGCTTGGCGGCGGCCTCGTCGAGCACGTCGCGCTGCGCGCCCTTGTCGCGGACGTGCAGGCGCCGGATGAGCGTCGGCAGCGTCAGTCCCTGCAGGAGCAGGGTGCCGACGGTGACGACGAACGCCGCGAACACGACGACGTTGTAGCCGGGCATGGCCGGGTCGCCGCCGATGCCGTGGGGGATCGCGAACGCGGCGGCCAGCGTCACCACCCCGCGCATGCCCGCCCACGAGATGACGAACGGCACCCGCCACGACACCGCGGGGCCGCGCCGTCGCACGCGGGGCAGCACCCGCGGGAGGTAGATGGTCGGGAAGACCCAGGCGAAGCGGGACAGCACGGTCACCGCGAGCAGGGCCAGCGACACCAGCACGATGGTCAGGCTGTCGGCGCCGAGGCCGTCGTAGACGATCCGCAGCTGCAGCCCGATCAGCGCGAACACCAGCGCCTCGAGCAGCGTGTCCAGCGCCTTCCAGACGGCCTGGTCCTGCAGGCGCGTGGCGTAGCCGGCCTCGGTGGCCTTGTGCCCCAGGTACAGCCCGGCGATGACGACCGCGAGCACGCCGGAGGTGTGCAGCTCCTCGGCGAGCAGGTAGATCGCGAACGGGACGAGCAGGCCGACCGAGCTCTCGAGCACGCCGTCGTCGAGCATCATCCGCACCCGGTGCAGCAGCCAGCCCGCCGCGGCGCCGATCGCCACGCCGCCGACCGCCGCCAGCGCGAACTCGCCGAGCCCGCCGAGGATGGTCGCGCCGGTGCTGACGGCCGTCGGCGCGATCGCGGCGGCCAGCAGGACCCGGAACAGGGTCAGCGCGGTGGCGTCGTTGAGCAGGCTCTCGCCCTCGAGGATCGTCATGATGCGGCGCTGGAGCCCCAGCCGGCGCCCGATCGACGCGGCGGCGACCGCGTCCGGCGGCGCGACCACCGCGCCCAGCACCAGCGCGCTCGCCAGCGGCAGGCCCGGCACGAGCAGCCACGCCGCGATGCCGACGACCGCCGTCGTGAACACGACCAGCCCGACCGCGAGCTGGCTGATCCGCCGCAGGTTCTCGCGCAGCCGCAGCGTCGAGCTCTCGAGGGCCGCGGAGTACAGCAGCGGCGGGAGCACGAGGAACAGGACGAGGTCGGGGTCCAGCGGCACCGTCGGGACGCCGGGCACGAACGACATCGCCAGCCCGAGGACGACGAGCACCAGCGGCGCCGAGAACGAGAAGCGCCGCGCGAGGGCCGTCACGCCGAGGGCGACGACGAAGACGACGAGCAGGGTGGGCCCGGTGTGCTCGCTCATGGCGCCGATCGCGTGTGCACGCTGACGGCGTAGCCACCGCCCTCGTAGGGCTCGATGCCGTCCCAGTCGGCGGTGCGCGTCTGCAGGACCAGGCCGGCGGCGGCGCACGCGGCGTCGTACTCGTCGAGACCCGGGAAGGGCACGCCGTCGGGCAGCGTGAAGGGCACGTGGTCGGCGTCGAGGCCGAACCCCGCGACGAGCAGGCCGCCCGGACGCAGCAGGCCGGCGAGCACGGCGACCACCCGGGCGTGGGTGCCGGGCGTCAGCAGCGGCCACAGGTTGCCGGCGGCGACCACGGCCTCGACGCGGTGGTCGAGGTGCAGGGCGTCCGGGTCCGCGAGGTCGACGAGACGCCAGTCGAGCTCGGGGGCCGCCGCGCGGGCCTCCGCGAGCATCGACTCGTCGAGGTCGACGCCGACGACCCGGTGCCCGAGCCGGGCGAGGTGGATCGCGACGCGCCCGGTGCCGCACCCGGCGTCGACGATGTCGGCGCTGCGCCCGCCGAGCAGCGCGTGGACGCGGCGCGCCTCCCCGTGCAGGTCGACGCCCCGCTCCTCGAGCGCCGCGAAGCGCGCGGCGTAGCCGGGACCGGCCGTCCCGCCGGTGACGGCGAGCCAGGGATTGACGCTCACCGGCACACTCTAGGGCCGGTGTGAGTGCGCGATGAGGCCTGCGGCACGTCGCGTGTCCCATGCGAATCCGTGCATGTATCGTCGGCGCCGTGGGACACGGCCATGGTCACGGCAGCGGCGGCGACGACCGCCGGCGCCTCGGCCTCGCGCTCGGCGTCACCTTCCTCGTCGCCGTCGTCGGCGCCGTCGGCGCGGTCGTCACCGGGTCGCTGGCGCTGCTCGCCGACCTGGGCCACGTCGGCACCGACGTCGTCGCGCTGGCCACCGCCCTGATCGCCTCCGCGCTCGCCGTGCGCCCGCCGAGCCGCCGGCGGACCTTCGGGCTCGGCCGGGCCGAGGTGCTGGGCGCCGCGGTCAATGCCGTGCTGCTGCTGGGCGTCACGGTCTGGGTCGCGGTCGAGGCCGTCGAGCGGCTCGCGACGCCCACCGAGGTGCCCGGCGGCGGCCTGCTCCTCTACGGCGTGGTCGGGCTCGTCGGCAACCTCGTGTCGCTGGCGGTCCTGCAGCGCGGCAGCGGCGGGATGAACGTCCGCGGGGCGGCGCTGCACGTGCTCGGTGACGCGCTGGGCTCGCTGGCCGTGCTGGTCGCCGCCGTGGTCGTGCTGACCACGGGCTGGCCCTACGCCGACACCGTCGCCTCGCTCGTGATCGTCGCGATCCTGCTGCCGCGCACCGTCTCCCTGCTGCGCGAGACCGGCCACGTCCTGCTCGAGGGCGCCCCGGCGGGCATCGACGTCGACGACGTGCACGGCGCGCTGCTGGGCGTCGAGGGCGTCGCCGAGGTGCACGACCTGCACGTCTGGGCCATCAACGACCGCAGCCCCGCCGTCTCGGCCCACCTCGTGATCTCCGACGAGGGCTGCGCGACCGCCGACTGCGGCGAGCACGGCGTCCTCGACCGCGCCAGCACCGTGCTCCGCGACCGCTTCGGCCTGCACCACAGCACGCTCCAGATCGAGGCCGTCGAGCACGCCGACCACGAGGACGCGTGCACGCCGATGCCGCCCGTGGAGGCGGTCCGGGAGCGCTGAGTGGTTGGGTGGGTGTCGTGACCGTCACCCACACGGTGCTCGACAGCCCGCTCGGCCCGCTGACGCTGCGCGCCCACGACGGCGTGCTGTCCGGGCTCTACATGACCGAGCACCGGCACGGGCCCGCCGCCGACACCCTCGGCGCCCGGGCCGACGACGGCCTGCCCGCCGCGCGCGAGCAGCTCGGTGCCTACTTCGCCGGCGACCTCACCGCCTTCGACCTCGCCACGACCGCGGGCGGCACCGCGTTCCAGCAGCGGGTCTGGGCGGCACTGCGGGAGATCCCGTACGGCGGGACCGTGAGCTACGGCGAGCTGGCCGCCGCGATCGGGCAGCCCACGGCCGTGCGCGCGGTGGGCCTGGCCAACGGCCGCAACCCCCTCAGCATCGTCGTGCCCTGCCACCGCGTCGTCGGCGCGACGGGCTCGCTCACCGGCTACGGCGGCGGCGTCGAGCGCAAGCGCGCCCTGCTCGACCTCGAGTCGCGCGGGGCTCAGCGCCGCCCGGGCTGAGAGCGGGCCGCCTTGCCGTCCGGGTCGAACCACGGGTGGCCCCCCGCCGCGCCGTTGCCGGTGGTGGGCGGGGTCGGCGGGGCGGGCGTCTCCTGCTCGACCGCGGCGAGCTCCGGGTCCGCGTCGGCCACGGGCTCCTCGTCGACGTCCTCGCCCGGGGGCGTCTCCTGGTCGGCGGTCTCTCCCGGGGCCGGGTCGTCCGCCGGGCCGGCGCTCCCCTCGACGTGGCTCGCGTATTCGGTGGTCTCGGGGTCCGCGGACTCGTCGGGGTCCGCGGCATCGTCCGGGGCGTCGTGCGGGTCGCCCGGGTGCCGGGTGTCCTCGGGGATCTCGTCCTCGGGGATCTCGTCCTCGGGGGTGTCGACGGCCTCGGGCTCGCTCTCGTCCTCGACCGGGCCCTCGACCGTCGCCTCCACGGGGTCCTCGACCGGCTCGTCGGCGGTGTCCTCGACCGTGTCCTCGACCGTGTCCTCCGCCTGCTCCGGGGCCTCCTCGGCGCCCTCGACGTCCTCGACGTCCTCGACGTCCTCGGCGGGCGGCTCGGTCGCCGGGGGCGTGCCGTACGCGGCGAAGGTCTCGGTGTCGGCGTGGTCGTCGTGCTCGCCGTCGTGCTCGTCCGGGTGCGGGTCGTCCGGGGCCGGGTCGTCCGGGGCCGGGTCGCCCTGGACGGGCAGCGGGATCGAGGGCAGCGGCGAGCTCGCGGGTGAGGCGGGCCCGCTGCCGGGCGGCGGACCCGGGGGCATGCCCGGCGGGGGACCGGACGGCGGCCCGGTCATCGGACGCGGACCGGGGCCCGGGCCGGGTCCAGGGCCGGGACCAGGGCCGGGACCCGGGCCCGGGGCGGTCCGGGGACCGGCGCCGGGGGCCGTCGCGGCGGCGGCACCGAGGCCCACGCCGGCGCCCGCGGCGCCCGCCGCGGCCCCGACCGGCAGGAACACGGTGCCCGCCTCCGCCACGACCTGGTCGCCGCGGTCGTCGAGCAGGGCGTGGCGGCCGGTCGGGGTGCGGTCGTCGCGCTGCGGGGCGGCCGCGGCCGTGCCCGGCAGGCGCCGGAACAGGGCGAGCAGCAGCAGCGTCCAGGACACCACCTGCAGCAGGATCACGACGAAGCCGAGCACGCTCGAGAGCGGCAGCAGGGTCTCGGGGGTGAGGCCGAACGCGTCGAAGGAGGTCGCGGCCACGAGGAAGGTCGAGATGAGGACGACCACGAGCTGCACGGCCAGCCCGGCGATCGCCGGCGTCGACACCGCGGGGAGCTCCCGCCGGCGCAGCACGGCCACCACGAGGCCCACGACGACGGGGACACCGACGGGGAGCGAGGCCGCGGCGAGACGAACGCCGGAGTCGAGCATGGCGACGAACCTAACCGAACGACCCCGATCGGCGGAGGACCGACCTCCCGGTTCTCGACATACCGGACCCTCACCGCCCCGGTTCCGCCCACCTCGTGGCGCGGCCGCACGTGCTCCCGGAGGTCCCGTCCGCCAGCATGGAGGGCTGTGAGCAGCGAGACGGCCCGCCGCCGGGGCACCGCGACCGGGTCGGCCGCCGACCCCGACCGGGTCCGGACGGTCCTCGCCGAGTCGGACGCCGTCGACGGCTTCTTCGCGGTCTCCACCCGCGCGGCCGAGGGCGCCGACCCGTCGTGGCGCCCGGTGGCGTCGCTGCTGGCCGTCCCGGACGCGGGCCCGGACCCGATCGAGGAGCGGCTCGCGGCGGTGGCCGACGGGCTCGGCGCCGGCCGGCGGATCGCGGCGTCGCTGCTCGGCCAGTCCCTGGTCTCGCGCCCGGTGTCGGTGCTGCTCGCCTGCGCCGCGGCCGGCGTCCTGCCCGACCTGTCGCCCGCTGCGGTCCTGCACGCGCGCCCGTGGGCCGGCGGCCCGATCCCGCTGTGGGCCGATCCCGAGCGGCTCACCGGCGTCGAGCTCGGCGCCCCCGACGGGCCGGACGCCGCCGCGCTCCTGGCCCGCGCGTTGGCCGACGAGCACGTGGCGCCGATCGTCGCCGGCCTGCGGGCGCGCGCCTCGGTGTCCCCGCGCGTGCTGTGGGGCAATGCGGCCGGCGCGCTCGGCGGGGCGGTCCGCGTCCTGGGCGCCGCGCGCCCCGACCGGCACGCCGCGGCGCTCGCCCTCGCCCGCGGCGTGCTCACCCACGAGCCGTTCGCGGGCCTCGGGCGCTTCGTCCCCGAGCCCGAGCACCCCAGCGGACTCGGGTTCCGCCGGACGACCTGCTGCCTGTACTACCGCGTGCCCGGCGGCGGGACCTGCGGCGACTGCGTGCTCCAGCGACGCTAGACCGGCGGCCAGACCACGAGCAGCCGGCCCGCGCCGAGCAGCGAGAACACGCCGACCAGCAGGAACAGCGCCACCCAGATCCCGGCGGGCAGGCCGGTGAGGCGCTCGAGCTGGTCGGCGTCGGAGTCGGGCGCGCGGCGCCGGGAGCGCTTGCGCTGCACCTCGAGCACCGTGCGCAGCCCGCCGATGATGAGGAACCACGTCACGAAGCACGCGAACCCGTACTGCACGTTCCCCGAGCCGTAGACCGCGACCAGCACGAACACCGCGCCGGTGAGCACCACCGACAACACGCCGTAGGCGTTGCGGATGAGGATCAGGGTCGCGAGCAGCAGGATCACCGCGATCACGAGCATCGCCGAGATCGCGTCCGCCGCGACGAGCGCCGCCGCGCCGATCCCGAGCAGCGGCGGCGTCGCGTAGCCCGCGGCGGCCGTCGCCACCATGCCCGGGCCGTCGCGGCGGCCCTTGGAGACGGTGACGCCCGACGTGTCGGAGTGCAGCAGGATCTTCGTGAGCGTCCGGCCGGAGCAGATCGCGACCAGGGCGTGGCCGCCCTCGTGGGCGATGGTGACGACGTTGCGGGCGAGCCGCCAGGTGCCGTGCACGCCGACGACGAGCAGGGCGACGAGACCACCGAGGATCACCAGGGTGGCCTGCGTCTGCCCGGTGCTGAGCTGGTCGAGGCCGTCGAAGGGCAGCGGGAGGGAGGTCGGGAGGCCGGTCGTCACGATGGGGGCACGGTAGCCCGGGATGCGAGGCGGCCCGGGTCCGCCATGCTGTCGGGGTGAGCGACACCGCCGCCGAGGACGTCCGCATGGGGACCGCCCGGGGCCGCTGGATCCTGCTGACGACGGTGCTGGGGTCGGGGCTCGCGATGCTCGATTCCACGGTGGTCAACATCGCGCTCGAGCGCATCGGCGCCGAGTTCGACGCGAGCTTCGCCGCGCTGCAGTGGACGGTGAACGGCTACACGCTCACGCTCGCCGGGCTGATCCTGCTGGGCGGCTCGCTGGGCGACCGCTTCGGCCGCCGCAAGGTCTTCCTCATCGGTGTCGTGTGGTTCGCGGTGGCCTCGGCGCTGTGCGGGTTCGCGCCCTCGGTGGAGTTCCTCATCGCGGGCCGCGCGCTGCAGGGTGTCGGCGGCGCGCTGCTCACCCCGGGCAGCCTCGCGCTGATCTCGGCGTCGTTCCACGGCGGCGACCGGGCGGCCGCGATCGGCGCCTGGTCGGGTCTCGGTGGCGTGGCCGGCGCGGTGGGCCCGTTCCTCGGCGGCTTCCTCGTCGAGTGGACCTGGCGCGCGGTCTTCCTCATCAACCTGCCGCTGGCCGCGATCGTCGTGGTCGTCGCCCTGCGCCACGTGCCCGAGTCGCGCGACCCGGACGCCGCGCGCCAGCTCGACGTGCCCGGCACCGTGCTCGCGGTCGCCGGTCTCGGCGCCCTGACCTGGGCGCTCACCGCCGCCGGCGAGGACGGCGTGACCCCGACGGTGGTCGTCGCCGGCGCGGCCGGGGTGCTCGCCCTCGTCGCGTTCGTGCTCGCCGAGCGCCGGTCGCGGGCGCCGCTGGTGCCCGGCGAGCTGTTCGCCAACTCCCGCTTCACCGGCGCCAACGTCGTCACCCTGCTGGTCTACGGGGCGCTCGGGGTGAACTTCGTGCTCGTCGTCCTGCAGCTGCAGGTCGTGGCCGGGTTCAGCCCGCTCGCCGCCGGCACGGCCATGCTGCCGATCACCGTGATCATGCTGCTGCTCTCGGCGCGCTCCGGGCGGCTCGCGCAGCGCATCGGACCGCGCTGGCCGATGACGATCGGACTCCTCCTCGCGGCCACCGGCATGCTCCTGCTCGGCCGCATCGGGCCGGACGCGTCCTACCTCGTCGACGTCCTGCCGGCCGTGGCGCTGTTCGGCTTCGGGCTCGCCGGCACCGTCGCCCCCCTCACCGCGACCGTGCTCGACGCCGCCGACGACCGTCACGTCGGCATCGCCTCCGGCGTCAACAACGCGATCGCCCGCGCCGCCGGGCTCCTCGCGGTCGCCCTGATCCCGGCCGTCGCCGGCATCTCCGGGCAGGTCTACACCGACCCGCCCGCGTTCTCCGCGGGCTACCGGACCGCGATGACGATCTCGGCGGGCCTGCTCGTGGCGGGCGCGCTGCTCTCGGCGGTCCTGCTGCGCCCCCGCCGCGGTCCGGCGACGGCGACCGACCCGGCCGCCCCGACGGCCCCGTCCCGCTTCCCGACCGAGTCGTGCACCCACTGCGGCGTCAGCGCGCCGCAGCAGTACCCGCGGGACTGACCTGCGCGACCGGCTCGGCGGAGTCGCGGCGGCGGTGCTCGCCGTGTCGATCTCTCGGGAGTGCCGTCAGCGCGGTGCCCCGGTGACACTCTCGGGAGATCGTTCTGGAGAGCACCTCAGGCCAGCGCCTCCAGCACCGTGTCGGCGTCGGCCTCGGTGTTGTGCAGATGGAAGCCCAGGCGGGCCCCGCCGCCGCGGACGGCGCAGCGCACGCCGGCCGCGGCGAGGCGGTCGGCCGCGCCGTGGTGGCGCACGGAGACGATCGCCGACTCGCCCGCGGGCAGGTGCAGGCCGCGGCGGACGCGGTTGGCGAGGCCCACCGCGTGGTCGCGGACCGCCTCGAGGTCGAGCGACGCGAGCCACGGCAGGGAGACCGCCGCGCCGACCTGGGCGAGCCAGACGGGGGAGAGGTCGAAGCGCCGGGCGTCGGGGTAGAGGCGCAGCGGGAGGCCGTAGATCGCGTCCCACCCGCCCGCGTACCAGCCGGACTGCCCGGGCACGACGCGCTCGGCGAGCCGGTCCGAGAGCGCCATCCAGGCCGCGCCGCGGGGCGCGAGGAGCCACTTGTAGCCGGCGCCGACGACGACGTCGGCCCACCCGAGGTCGGCGGGCAGCCAGCCCAGCGACTGGGTCGCGTCGAGGACGACGAGGGTGTCGGGGCCGACCTCGGCGCGCAGGGCCTCGAGGTCGACCAGCGCGCCGTCGGCGGAGGCGACCACGCTGACCGCGACGACGTCCGCGGCGCCGGTGCGCTCGGGCAGCTCGTCGATGTCCATCTCCATCACCTCGTGCCCGGCCGACACGAAGGGGAAGGTCACGCTGGTGAACTCGCGGTCGGCCGTGAGGACGCGGGCCCCCGGCGGCAGCGACGCCGCGACGAGCCCGAGCAGCCCGGACACCGTGGTGCCCAGCGCGACCGAGGACACCGGGAAGCCCGTGAGCTGCCCGAACGCGGCGCGTGCGGCGGCGACGGCGCCGTCGAACTGCGGCGGGCTGGTCTCCGCCCGGCCCCACGCGGTCACCGCCGCCGACACCGCGTCGACGACGGGTCGCGGCGGGACGCCGATCGAGGGGGTGTTCAGGTAGACGCCGTCGACGTCGAAGGTGGTGCCGAACGCGTGCCGCACCCGGCCGAGACTAGATCACCGCGGGCGATCAGTGGGACGGCGTGAAGCGGCGCAGACGCAGGCTGTTGGCGACCACGAACACGCTCGAGAACGCCATGGCGGCGCCGGCGATCATCGGGTTGAGCAGGCCGAGGGCGGCCAGCGGGATCGCGGCGACGTTGTAGGCGAAGGCCCAGAACAGGTTGCCCTCGATCGTGCGCAGGGTGCGGCGCGCGAGGCGCAGGGCGTCCGGGACGAGGCGCAGGTCGGCGCGCACCAGGGTCAGGTCGCCGGCCTCGATCGCCGCGTCCGACCCGCCGCCCATCGCGAGCCCGAGGTCGGCGCGGGCCAGCGCGGCGGCGTCGTTGACCCCGTCGCCGACCATCGCGACCACGGCGCCCCCGGCCTGCAGGCGGGCGACCTCGTCGGCCTTGCCGTCGGGCAGCACGCCGGCGACGACGGTGTCGATGCCGACCTGCCCGGCCACGGTCCGGGCGACCGTCTCGTGGTCGCCGGTGAGCAGCACGGTGCGCAGACCGAGCGCGTGCAGCGACGCGATCGCGTCCGCCGAGGTCGGGCGCACGGTGTCGGCGACGGCGAGCACGCCGCGTGCGGCGAGGTGCCCGTGCGCGTCGGCCCAGGCCACGCACACCGGCGTCGACCCGCCCGCCTCGACCTCGGCGACCGCGTCGGCGAGGGGCCCGTCGGCCGGCACGCCCAGCTCGTCGAGCAGGCGCCCGCGCCCGACGACGACGAGGCGGCCGCCGACGGTCCCGGTGACCCCGAGGCCGTCGCGACTGGTGACGTCGACGGCCGCCGGCAGGTCGCCCAGCCGCGCGCGGGCGGCGTCGGCCACGGCCCGGGCGACCGGGTGCGCCGAGGCGTCCTCGAGGGCGCCGGCGCGCAGCAGCAGCTCGTCCTCGTCGACCCCGGGCAGGGCGACGGCCCCGGACAGGCTCATCTCGCCGGTGGTGACCGTGCCGGTCTTGTCGAGGACGACGGTGTCGACGCGGCGCGTGGACTCGAGCACCTCGGGGCCGCGCAGCAGGATGCCGAGCTGCGCGCCGCGGCCGGTGCCGACCATCAGGGCGGTCGGCGTGGCCAGGCCCAGGGCACACGGGCAGGCGATGATGAGGACGGCGACGGCCGCGGTGAACGCCGCCGATGACCCACCGCCGGCGAGCAGCCAGACGGCGAGCGTGCCCAGCGAGATCGCGATGACGACGGGGACGAACACCGCGGAGACGCGGTCGGCGAGGCGCTGGGCGGCGGCCTTGCCGTTCTGGGCATCGGCGACGCGGCGGGCGATCCGGGCGAGCTTCGTGTCGGCGCCGACCGCGTCCGCCCGCACGACGAGGCGCCCGCCGACGGCGACCGTCGCGCCGCTGACCGCGTCGCCGGGGCCGACCTCGACGGGCACCGACTCGCCGGTCATCGCGCTCGCGTCCACCGCGGCGCGGCCCTCGACGACGACGCCGTCGGTGGCCACGGTCTCGCCGGGGCGCACGACGAACTCGTCGCCGACCTGGAGCCGCTCCACCGGGACGCGCTCCTCGCGGCCGTCGCGGCGCACCGCGACGTCCTTCGCGCCGAGGTCGAGCAGGGAGCGCAGGGCGTCCCCGGCGCGGCGCTTGGCCCGGGCCTCGAACCAGCGCCCGGCGAGGACGAACGTCGTGACCGCGGCGGCGACCTCGAGGTAGATCGTGTCCGGGCCCCCGGACGCGGTGAGCGAGAGGGGATGGGTCATGCCCGGCATCCCGGCGTCGCCGAGGAACAGGGCGTAGAACGACCACGCGAGCGCGGCGAGCGTGCCGACCGAGACGAGCGTGTCCATGGTGGCCGCGCCGTGGCGCAGGTTGGTCCAGGCGGCCCGGTGCACGTCCTGCCCGCCCCACACGACGACGGGGGCGGCGAGGATCGCCGAGAGCCACTGCCAGGAGGTGAACTGCCAGGCCGGCACCATGGCGAGCACGACCACCGGCAGCGTCAGCGCGATGCTGACCAGCAGCCGCCCGCGCAGGACGTCGGCGTGGTCGGGGGCGGTGCCGTCGCCCTCGTCCGGGCGGGTGGTGGGCGGGGTGGCCCCGTAGCCGAGCTTCTCGACCGTGGCGACGAGGTCGTCGACACCGACGGTGTCGGGGTGCTCGACCGTGGCGGTGCCGGTGGCGAAGTTGACGCCGGCGCGCACGCCCTCCAGCTTGTTGAGGCGCCGCTCGATGCGGGCGGCACACGAGGCGCACGTCATGCCGGAGATCGCCAGCTCGACGCGCGCCGTCGCCGGCGACGAGCCGCCGGGGGCGGTGTCGCGGGACGGGGCGCTCGACGCCGCGGACGCCGACGGTGCGCTCATCGGACCTCCCTCTCTCCCCTCCGTTGGTACCCCTGGGGGGTATTTCTGTCAAACCGGGACACCGGATCGGGCGGGGGGTCGTCGATCACGGTGGGCGAGGTGGTGTGATGCAACCGTGACCTCCCACCGGCCGCCGCCGTGGCCGGGGCCGGACGCAGTACCGGGCCATCCCCGTCCGAGCGGCTCCGGCGGCCCCGCCGCCGCGCCGCCGCGCCACCGCGCCCCGGTCGGCGCGCCCGGCCCGGCGGGCGGAGTGGCCGTGCTCACCGCCCCGCCGCCGCGACGGTCGGCGGCGCCGCCCCCGTACCGCCCGGAGCCCTGGGCGCCCCCGGTCCCGCGCTCCCACGTGCCGGCGTCGCCATCCCCGCGGGTACCCACCGCGCCGCCCGCCGACCAGCCCCGACCCGCCGACCGGCCCCGACCCGGCGGCCGGCACGCGGGCGGACCGGGCAGCGCGCCGCCGCCCGGCGTCGACGCCCGCCCGTCCGGGCGCCACGTCCGCCCGGACGTCGTGCCCGCCGAGCCCCGGACCGCCCGTCCCGCCCCCGCCCCCACCCCGGCCGCCCCCCCGGTCGCGGACGCCGCCGCCCCGCCCCGGCGCCGCGCCTCCCGTGCCACCGGGACCGCGCCCGGCCTGCCCGTCCCGCTCCCGGCCGAGCACGCCGAGCCCGCGCCGCGCCCCCGCCGGGCGGCGAGCGGCACGCGACCCCGCACGGCGACGGCCCCGCCGCGGCGCGGCCGGGGGCTGTCGCTGGGGCTGGGCGCCGCGGTCGTCGGCGCGCTGGTCGCGGGCACGACGATCACCGTCGACACCCTGGACCGCGGCACGGCCGACCCCTTGGCCTCGGCGGACCGTCTGCTGCAGCAGATCCCGGGCGGGACCGAGCCGGTCGAGTCGGTCGGCCCCGCGGCCGCGCCCGAGGCCCCGCGGGTCGACCTCGCGTCGGCCGTCTCCGCCGCCGAGGAGGCGGGCGCGCGCCGCGGCGCCACGGTCGGGGTCGCCGCCGTCGACATCGCGACCGGCGAGCTCGCCCCGGGCTCGGGCGGCGAGGAGCGCTTCGACACCGCGTCGCTGGCCAAGCTCTTCGTCGTGGTCGACATGCTCCAGCGCCAGCGCGACGGCGAGATGACGCTCAACCAGCGCGACCTGCGCCTGGTGCACGCCGCCCTGACCGTGAGCTCCGACCCGGCGATGAACGCCCTGTGGACCCAGTACGACGGGCCCGGCGCGATCTCGCGGGTGGCGCAGGCGCTCGACCTCGAGGACACCAGCGCCCCCGAGGACTCCTCGCAGTGGGGCGAGGTGCAGACCTCGGCGCGGGACATGGTGAAGCTCCTGCGCCACGTCCAGGTCGACCTGCCCCCGCAGGACCGCGACCTGGTGCTGGGCGCGATGGGCCAGGCGCCGCGGACGGCGGGCGACGGGTTCGACCAGGGCTACGGCTTCCTCGACGGCGGCACCCCGGTCAAGCAGGGCTGGATGTGCTGCATCGCCTCGCGGGCCGAGGTGCACTCGGTCGCGGTCATCGAGGGCCGCTACATGGTCGCCGTGATGTCGAGCCAGCCTCCGGGCTACGACCAGGCCCGCCGGATCGTGTCCGCCGCCGCGGGCGCGGTCCGCGATCACCTCCGGCCGGTGTCGTCGGCCGGGTAGCCTCGATCAGGCACCCCGGCGCGAGGAGGGTCATGCACGGCTACGCGGACAGCAAGGACGATCACCTGCGGCGGCTGCGCCGGATCGAGGGCCAGGTCCGCGGCATCGCGCGGATGATCGAGGACGACAAGTACTGCATCGACGTGCTCACCCAGGTCTCCGCGGCCACCCGCGCCCTGCAGAACGTCGCGCTCGGCCTGCTCGAGGAGCACATGGGCGGCTGCGTGGTCGACGCCGCCAAGGCCGGCGACGAGGAGGCGGCCGAGAAGGTCCAGGAGGCCTCCGCGGCGATCGCCCGCCTCGTCCGGTCCTGACGAGCGCTCAGGTCCGGGCCGCCTCCACCCGGGCGCGCAGCTCGGCGGCGAGCGACTCCACGCCCCCGAAGCGGCGGTCGATGACGAGCTGGCTGAGCATGGCCAGCAGCACCGACGGCCACTCGATCAGCCCGATGACGCCGGCCCCGAGGTAGAGCCCGTAGAGCAGGAGGCTGGCCGGCTCCGGGGTGTGCGCCCGCACCCACGCGTGCACCGCCTCCTCGTCGCCCGCGTCGAGCGCGGCGAGCAGGTCCGGGGCCGCCCACGGCTCGGGAGCGGTCTCGGACGGCAGCGGCGGCGTGCGCGTCACCGTCTCGTCGGGCACGGCCGCGAGGTGCCCGCGGGCGGCGGTGGGGGTTCCGGCGGAGCCGTCGGCCATGGGGTGTCCTCCGGGGGTCGGCGGGGTGGACGTGAGCTGTGCTGCAGGCGTACCCACCCTAGGCCGGGAACAGCGGGTCCAGGGCGCGCCGACGTTCGTCGCGGTCGAGGCCCCGCAGGTCGGCGCAGCCGTGCTCGGTGACGACGACGTCGACGTCGTGGGACGCCGTGGTCACCGGGCGGGAGAGCCGCTCGACGCGGGTGGGGTGCCCGCGGTGCTGCGACGCGAGCGCGATCACCGACAGGCTGCGCGCCGACCGGGCCGCGGCCGCGGCGTAGTCGGGGTGCCCGCCGATGCCGCCGACCAGGGCGTTCGCGGTGCCCTCGACGTTGACCTGACCGTCGTGGTCGATCTCCACCGCCGTGTTCACCGCCACCAGCGGCGGGTCGGCGGCCAGGCGCCCGGGGTCGTGGGTGTGCTCGATGCGGTGCGCGACGGGGTGCCCGGCGCGCCCGCGGGCGTCGGCCCAGGCGTAGAGCTCGGGCGAGCCGACGAGGTAGGTGGCGACGGGATCGCCGACCAGGAGCCCCGCCTCCTCGAGCGCCACCACGCCGTCGCCGAGCAGCCCGGAGTCGGCGCGCACCCGCACGCCCGCCGCGCGCACCCCGCCGACCACGGCCGCCCCGAGCTGCCCGGGCGCCCACTGCAGGCGCACCCCGTCGGTGAGCAGGCCCGCGACGTGGCGCCCGATCGCCTCGTGCTCGGCGCTCGGCGCGGCCGAGGCCACGGCGTGCGGGCCCTCGGCGACCTCGCCGAGGACGAACACCTGCTCGTCGGGCAGCGGGGGACCGGAGGCGGCGCGGGGGAGCGCGCGGTCGAGGACGACGGCGACGGGCACGCCGAGATCGACCACCGCGCGGACCCAGGAGACCTCGCTGCCGAGCACCGGGCCGAACGGTCCGGGCGCGGCGGCCAGGACGAGCAGGTCGGGGCGCAGCGGGCCCGCGACGAGGGCGGGCACGGCCGACAGGCGCGCCGGCACCGCCCGGATGTGTCCGGCGTCCGCCGCGCGCCGCAGGCCCCAGCCGGGCATGACCGTGCGG
The DNA here is from genome assembly GCF_028737205.1 of Actinomycetospora lutea. Classification (GTDB taxonomy): domain Bacteria; phylum Actinomycetota; class Actinomycetes; order Mycobacteriales; family Pseudonocardiaceae; genus Actinomycetospora; species Actinomycetospora lutea. The sequence goes on from NZ_JAQZAL010000001.1 coordinate 323,950, forward strand.
GCGTCGGCGAAGGCGTCGAGCTCGAGGCCGTCGGCGGGGCCGGGCAGCCAGCCGGTGACCAGGCGCAGGTCGCCGCGCTCGCGGGCCAGCGCCGAGAGCAGCGGGTACGCGGCGCGGGGGCTGCCGGTGCCGTCGGCCAGGGCGATCCGCGCACCGGGCCGGACGAGTGCCGCGAGGGCGCGGCCGTCGAGCGCCATGATCGCCGAGCCTACGTCCGCGCCGCGCCCCCCAGGACACCGCGGGCGATGATCACCTGCTGGATCTGGCTCGTGCCCTCGTAGATCCGGAAGAGGCGGGCGTCGCGGTAGAAGCGCTCCACCGGCACGCCGCGCATGTAGCCCGAGCCGCCGTGGACCTGGACCGCGCGGTCGGCGACGCGCCCGACGGCCTCGGAGCAGAAGTACTTCGCCGTCGACGGGCCCAGCGTGGTGTCCGAGCCGTCGTCGTAGGCCCTCGCGGCCTCGCGGACCAGCGCGCGCCCGGCGTGCCAGTCGGTCACCGAGTCGGCCACGAGGCCCTGGACGAGCTGGTAGGCGGCGATCTTGTGCCCGCCCTGGTCGCGCTCGCGGGCGAACTCGGTCATCTCGTGCACCAGCCGCGCCGCCATCCCCGTGCAGAGCGCGGCGATGTGCAGGCGCCCGTGGGCGAGGCAGCGCATGGCGGTGACGAAGCCGCGGTGCAGGCCCTCCTCGCCGCCGACGAGGTGGGCCGCCGGCACCCGGACGTCGTCGAGGTAGACCTCGCAGGTCCACGAGCCGCGCTGGCCCATCTTCGCGTCGTGCTCGGAGAACGAGACCCCGGCCGCCGACGTGGGCACGAGGAACGTGGAGATGCCCTTGGCCGGGGTGGCGTCCGGGTCGGTGCGCGCGAACACCATCAGCACGTCGGCGAGCGGGGCGTTGGTGATCCAGCGCTTCGCGCCGGTGATCACGAAGTCGTCCCCGTCGCGGACGGCCTTCGTCGTCAGCGAGGACGGGTCGGAGCCGGCGTCGGGCTCGGTGAGCGCGAAGGACGCGACGACCTCGCCGGTCGCCAGCCGCGGCAGCCACTCCTGCTGCTGCTCGGGCGTCCCGCCGGTGAGCAGCACCTGGCCCGCGATGCCGTTGTTGGTGCCGAACAGCGAGCGCAGCGACGGGGTGGTCCAGCCGAGCTCCATGGCGAGCTCGACCTCCTCGGCCATCGACAGCCCGATCCCGCCGAACTCCTCGGGGATCGCGAAGCCGTAGAGGCCCATCGCCTTGCACTGCGCCCGCAGCTTCTCGGGGACCTCGTCGGCGGCCTCGATCTCGTCCTCGCGCGGCACCACCTCCTCGCGCACGAACTCGCGGACCGAGGACAGGACGTCGGCGAAGTCGGAGGCCTCCATGCGGGACACGGTGTCACGTTCCGGGGGGCTGCGCCGTCCTCACGGCAGCACCCCACGACCAAGGAGTCCCGATGCCCCGCATCCCCCTCGTCGGCGACCGCGACGCCGGCGTCCTCGGCCGCCTCGCCTACGCGGTCGCGCGCCGCCGGTTCGGCGAGGTCCCCGAACCCTTCGCGGCGCTGCGCCACCACCCGCGGCTGTTCTGGACCGCGGCGGTGAGCGAGTCGCTGCTCGAGCGCTCGGCCACCGTCCTGCCCGGGCGGCTGCGCGAGCTCGCGGTGTACCGCACGGCGATCCGCGTCGGCTGCTCGTGGTGCGTCGACTTCGGCGAGATGCTCTGGATCCACGAGGGCCTCGACGTCGACCACCTGCGCCGCGCCACCGCCGACGGCGCCCCCGACGACCCGGCGTTCGACGACGACGAGCGCGCGGTCCTCGCCTACGCCGACGCCATGACCGCGCAGCCGATCGCGGTCACCGACGCCCAGGTCGCCGACCTCGACGCGCGGCTCGGGCACGCGGGGCTCGTCGAGCTCACGCAGTTCGTGGCCGTCGAGAACCAGCGCGCCCGCGCGAACGCCGCCCTCGGCCTGCACACCCAGGGGTTCGCGGACTCCTGCGAGGTGCCCGCCGCGCTCAGGACCTGAGCTTCTCCGGGGTCATCACGACGTGCACGCCGACGGCCTTTCCGTCGACGACGGTCAGCACGCCGACCATCGGGGGCGACGACGGCACGAGCATCCCCACCTCGCCGTTCACGGTCACCGGGCGCACCGCCGCGAGGATCTCCGGGCCGGCCTCCTCGACCAGGGCGACGAGCAGGCGCGCGATCTTCTCGGCGCCGCGGACGACCCGCCGGGCGGCCTTGACCACGCCGCCGCCGTCGGTGCGCAGCGCGGCGTCGGGGTGCAGGACCGCGACCAGGGTCGGCACGTCGGCGGCGGCGAGGGCGGCGAGGAAGGCGTCGAGGACCCGGCGCTGCTCGGGCTCGGCGGCGGGCACCGGCAGCTCGCCGTCGCGCGCCGCGGCGCGCACCCGCTGCCGTCCGCGGTGGGCGATCTGGCGGGCCGCGGGCGCGGTGGTGCCCAGCACCGCGCCGACCTCGTCGAACCCGAGCCCGACGGTGTCGTGCAGCACGAGCGCGACGCGCTGCTCGGGGGTCAGGTGCTCGAGCACGAGCATCGTCGCCATCCGCACGTCCGCCGCCGCGACGACCGCGTCGAGCACCGCGTCGGGCCCGGTGGTGACCAGGGGCTCGGGCAGCCAGGGGCCGACGTAGCTCTCCCGGCGCGCCGGCGCCGAGCGCACCTGGTCCAGGCACAGGCGCGCGACCGTGGTGGCGAGCCAAGCGCGGACGTCGCGCACCGCGTCCCGTCCCTCGGGGCCGAGCCGCTCCCACCGCAGCCACGCGTCCTGGACGGCGTCCTCGGCGTCGGCCCGCGACCCGGTCAGGCGGTACCCGACGGCCAGCAGGTGGGGCCGGTGCTCCTCAGTCGCATCCCGGGGGGCGTCCACGGGCACGGGTCTACCGCACGCCGCGGCGATCGGTCGATCCGGTCGTCACGGTGGCCGCGGTCGTCACGCAGTGCAGGGTGCTCCTCGCGCAGCGCGACCGCCAGAGGACTCACCGGGACGTCACATCGCCGTCCTGCGGAAACCTTCACCGGTTCGTGTCGACAGACCGCGACGGAACGGGCACCCTGCGCCACCACGCGCGGCGGTGGAGCCGGGCGGACGGGAGGTGGGCACGTGTACGTCCAGGACGACACCCCGCTCGGCGGGTCGCTCGTGTGGAGCTCGTTGGTCGCGGTGCTCCCGCTGCTCACGCTGTTCGTGCTGCTCGGGGGCCTGCGGGTGCGGGCCTGGCTGGCGTCGCTGATCGGGCTCGCGGTCGCGCTGCTCGTGGCGGTGCTGGCCTACCGGATGCCGATCGACCAGGCCCTCCTGGCGGGGACCGAGGGCGCGGTGTTCGGGTTCTTCCCGATCCTCTGGATCGTCATCAACGCGCTCTGGATCTACCAGATGACGGTCGTGACGGGGCACTTCGACGTCCTGCGCCGCTCGTTCGGCTCGGTGTCGGACGACCAGCGCGTGCAGGCCGTGATCATCGCCTTCGCGTTCGGTGCGCTGCTCGAGGCGCTGGCGGGCTTCGGGACCCCGGTCGCGATCTGCACCGTCATGCTCATGGCCCTGCGGTTCAGCCCGATCAAGGCCGCCGTCGTCGCCCTCGTCGCCAACACCGCCCCCGTCGCCTTCGGGGCGATCGCGGTGCCGATCACCACGCTGGCGTCGGTGACCGGGCTGCCCGAGGACGCCCTCGGCGCCATGGTCGGGCGCCAGACCCCGATCCTCGCCCTGTTCGTGCCCTTCGTGCTGGTGGGGCTCGTCGACGGGTGGCGGGGCATCCGGGAGACCTGGCCGGTGGCGCTGGTCTCGGGCGTCGTGTTCGGGGTGGCCCAGTTCGCCACGTCGAACTACCTCTCGCTCCCGCTGACCGACATCATCGCGGCGCTGCTGTCCGCGGGTGCCGTGGTGCTGCTCGTGCGCATCCGTCCGCCGCGACGGGCCGCCGTCGCGACGGACGCCTCGTCCGACGTCCGGGAGTCCGTGACCGTCGGGTCCGGGGGCACCGGCGGCGGCGCGAGCGACGAGCCCGGGGCACCACAGGCGCCGGACGGTGCCGACCACGACGACCACACCCGGGACAGCCGGCGCGACGTGGTCCTCGCCTACATGCCCTACCTGATCGTCATCGTGCTGTTCTCGATCCAGCAGATCCCGGCGGTGGACGACGCGCTCGGGGCGACGACGACGAAGTTCAACTGGCCGGGGCTCAACGTGATGACCGAGGCCGGGAAGCCGGTGTCGACCCAGGCCTTCACGCTGAACTGGCTGGAGTCCGCGGGCACGATCCTGCTCATCGCCGGCATCCTCACCGCGCTCGTGCTGCGGCTGCGGCCCGGCGCGGCGGTCGCCGCCTACGGGCGCACGCTGGTGCAGCTGCGCACCGCGATCGTCACCGTGATGGCGGTGCTCGCCCTGGCCTACGTCATGAACACCTCGGGGCAGACGCTCACGCTCGGCGGGCTGCTCGCGGGCACCGGCGGGTTCTTCGCGGTGCTCTCCCCGGTGCTGGGCTGGCTGGGCGTGGCGGTGACCGGATCCGACACGTCGGCGAACTCGCTGTTCGGTTCGCTGCAGGTCACCGCGGCCCGCGGCGCCGGGCTCGACCCGATCCTGCTCGCGGCGGCCAACAGCTCCGGGGGCGTCCTCGGCAAGATGATCTCCCCGCAGAACCTGGCGATCGCGGCGTCGGCCGTGGCCATGAGCGGGCGCGAGGGCGAGATCCTCCGCCGCGTCCTGCTCTGGAGCCTGGTGTTCCTCGCGGGGATGTGCGTGCTCGTGTACCTGCAGTCGACGCCGGTGCTGGGCTGGATGGTGGTTCCTGGCTGAGCATCGGGTCTAGCCATCGGCGTCGTTCGGGCGCTCTTCGCCCGACGATTGCTCATGCCGCCGTGCGCGGGGTATGGAGCCGTAGCATGATCGCCTCAGCGCTCGGCCCCGGGAGGGCACATGGATCCGGTCGTCATCGTCGTCGTGGTGGCGGCGGTGGTCCTCGTCGTCGGTGTCGTGCTGGTCCTCGTCGCCCGGGCGCGGTCCCGGACCCGCCGGGCGGCGCTGCGCAGCCACTTCGGTGACGAGTACGACCGCGTGGTCGGCGAGTACGGGCAGCGCGACGGCGAGCGGGAGCTGCGGGCCCGCCTCAAGCGGCGCCGGGAGCTCGAGGTGCGCGAGCTCGACGGCGGCGAGCGCGACCGTTTCGGCAAGGCGTGGGAGTCGGCGCAGGCGACGTTCGTCGAGCACCCCTCGACCGGTCTGCGCGACGCCGACCTGCTGGTCCAGCAGGTGATGCGCGAGCGCGGCTACCCCACCGAGCGCTTCGAGGAGCGCTCCAAGATGATCTCGGTGGACCACCCCGACCTGGTCGAGCGCTACCGGTCGGCGCACCGCACGTCGACCAGCGTCGAGGACGGGTCGGCCGACACCGAGGACATGCGCCAGGCCATGGTCGACCACCGCTACCTCTTCGACGCGCTGCTCACCGGCGGTGACGCGGACCGCACCCGCCGGTTGTGAGCGCGCCGGGGCACGCGCGGGTCCTCCGCGGCCGCTACGAGCTCCACGGCCTCATCGGCCGCGGGGGGATGGCCGAGGTGCACCGGGCCGTCGACCTCGAGCTCGGGCGCACCGTGGCGGTGAAGCTCCTGCCCGCCGAGCACCGCGGCGACGCCGAGTACGGCGGGCGGCTGCGCGACGAGGCCCGCGCCGCGGCCTCCATCCACCACCCCAACGTCGTCGCCGTGCACGACGTCGGCTTCACCGAGGGCGGCGAGGTCTTCGTCGTCATGGAGTGCGTCGACGGGCGCACACTGCGCCAGGAGCTGGGCGACCGCCGGAGGTTCGCACCCGGGGACGCGGCCGCGGCGCTGGTCCCGGTGTGCGAGGCGCTCGCCGCGGCCCACGAGCGCGGGATCGTGCACCGCGACGTCAACCCGGGCAACGTCATGCGCTGCGACGACGGCACCGTCAAGCTGATGGACTTCGGCATCGCGCGGGTGGCCGACGTCGAGGGCTTCACCGGCACCGGCGTGGTCATCGGCACCGCGGCCTACCTCTCGCCCGAGCAGGTCCGCTGCGAGCCCCTCGACGGGCGGTCCGACGTGTACGCCGTCGGGTGCACCCTCTACGAGATGCTCACCGGCGAGACCCCGTTCCGCGGGCCGAGCTCGGTGGAGGTGGCCTCGCAGCGGCTGCGCGAGTCGCCGCCGCCGCCGCGCGAGCTGGTCCGCGAGCTCTCGCCCGACCTGGAGTCCGTCGTCCTGCGCGCGCTGGCCCTCGAGCCCGCGATGCGCCACCACGACGCCCGTGAGCTCGCCGACGACCTGCGGCGCTTCGTCGACCCCGGGTCCACGGCGCGCACCGAGGTCATCCGCGACGCGCCGGGCCGGGCCGCGGGCGCCGGCCCCTCGCCCGTCGCGCGCGCGACGGGCGGCGGGACCGTCCCGGCCACCCGCCCCCAGGACTACCCCGACGACGACGGCCCGGACCCGGGGGAGCGCAACCCGTGGTCGGGCGTCCGGCTGCTCGGGATCGTGCTCGTCGTGCTCGCGGTCCTCGTGCTCGCGGGCGCCGGCGCCCTGCTGCTGACCCGCTGACCGTCAGGGCTGGCCGAGGCGGCGCAGCGACAGCTGGCCATCGGCGGGCCCGGTCTGCTCCCAGGCCCCGGAGGCCACCGTCCACGTCCGCCCGTCGAAGGTGACGCTCTCGAGCGCGAGCCGCTGGGCGTGGGCGACGAGCCAGGTCGCGATCGCCCAGCCGGCCTCCGGCTCCTGGGCCCCCGACAGGCGCCGCGTGCCGAGCTCGGCCGCGGCGAGCTCGGCGACCGCGCCGCCGGAGGGGTCGGCGGCCGGCGTGGACCCGAGGTCGACGCAGGTCCAGGACGCCGGCGCCTGCCCGAGCAGGGCCACGGCCATGAGGCGCGCCTCGGGCTCGTGGTCGGCGTAGGCCTCGGGGAAGCCGCTGCGCTGGACGGTCTGCGCGGCCACGGTGATGTCCATCGTCGCCCAGTTCGGCACCTGCATCAGCGCCTCGTAGAACGCGGTGGCGGAGTAGACGGGGTCGAGGATCTCCTCCTCGCTGCCCCAGCCCTGGCTCGGGCGCTGCTGGAACAGGCCGAGGGAGTCGCGGTCGCCGCCGCGGAGGTTCGCCAGGCCCGACTCCTGGATCGCGGTCGCGACGGCCACGGTGACCGCGCGGTCGGGCACGCCGAGGCGACGGCCGACCCCGACGATCGTCGCCGCGCTGTCGGCCTGCTCGGGCGTGAGCGTCCAGGTGGCGGGCAGGCCGGGGGAATCCGGGGGCGCGGTGATCGTGCAGCGGGGGCGAGCGGTGACCCCGCTCTCGGCCAGCACGACGACGAGCGTGACCACGAGGGCGAGCACGGCCAGCACGGCGACGACGGCCACCGCCAGCCGGGCCCGCGCGCCGATCGGGGAGCTCATCCGGGCGGGATCTCCTCCGTCATCTCGGCGCGGTGCTCGGCGACCGACGCGACGACCTCGGTGAGGAAACGGTGGACGACGTCCAGTTCGGCGGGCGTGTAGTCGGCGAGCACGGCGTCGAGCCGCGCGGCGAGCGGGCCGAAGAAGGCGTGCCCGACGGCGGCGCCGGCCGGGTCGTGGTGCAGGGTCACGCGGCGCCGGTCGGCGCCGTCCCGGACCCGGTGGAGGTGTCCGAGCCGCTCGAGGCGGTCGACCGCGGCCGTCGTCGCCCCCGACGAGAGCCCGACCTCCTCGCCGAGCCGTCCCGGGGTGAGCGCGGCACCGGCGCGCTCGGCGCGCAGGACGGCGAGCAGGGCGGCCGCGTCCGTGCGGTGCAGGCCCTGGTCGGCGGCGAACGCGTGGCCGAGCCGCCCGGCCTCGTCGGCGTAGTCCTGCAGGAGCTGCACGAGACGCTCGCGCTCGTCGGTCACGGCTCACCTCCGTGGTGCATGCTAGCGATCGAGCGGGTAATCTTCATCATCGAGAGATTCCACGATGGAGGGATGTAGTCGTGACTTCCGTGATCACCGGCGCCACGGTCGCCGACCGGGTCCGGTCCGGGGCGCTGCTCGCCGGGACGCTGCTGCAGGTCGTCGCCGGCGGGCTCGGGGGCTCCGGGGCGTTCGGGCTGTCGGTCGGGATGGTGGCGCGCGAGAACACCACGGTCGTCATGCCCGTCCCGGCGGCGTTCTCGATCTGGGGCCTGATCTACGCGGGGCTCCTGGTGCTGGCGGTGCGCCAGGTGCTGCCGGGGCAGCCGGCGCGGGACGTGCACCGGGCGACGGGCTGGTGGCTCGTGGCGTCGACGCTGTTCAACGCGGGCTGGATCCTCGCCTTCTCGGCGCAGGCGGTCGTCCTCGCCCAGGCGATCATCGTCGCGCTGCTCGTCGTGCTCGCGGTGGCGCTGGCCCGCCTCACGGCGCACCCGGCGGCGGGCGCCGCGGACCGGCTGATGCTCCACGGCCCCGTCGCCCTCTACGCGGGCTGGGTCAGCGTCGCGACCGTCGTCGGCGCGGCCACCACCGGCACGTTCCTCGGCCTGCCGGGTGCCGGTGGCGTGGCGACGGTGATGGGCGCGCTCGTGCTGCTCGTCACCGGGGCGATCGCCTCGGGTGTCGTGGCCCGGGGCGCCGGCGCCGTGCCCTACGCGGCGTCCGTGGTCTGGGCGCTCGGCGCGATCGTCGCCATGGCCCCGCCGATCGCCGTCATCGCCGCGGCGCTCGTGGCCCTGCTCGCGATCGTGGCCGTGGCGGCGCGCCGCGTGCTCACGGCCCCGCCCGGCACCCGCGTCGCGGCCGCCTTCGGCTGACCGGGCGTCGTCGTACGAGCGATGCGGCATCGCTGGCATGTGACGCCAGGATCGCCACATCCTCGCTGCGCGACACGCCGTGGTTCCCCCTGACCTGCGTGATCAGGAGAGCGATGTGCGCCTCGCGGACCCTGCCGGGACGCACCACGTGCTCCTGATCACCGGAGCCCGAACCGTCCGCGCGCGGCGCGCGGAGACCCTCGCGTGGTGAGGTGATCGCCGAGGACGCGGAGGGGCGCCGAGTGCTGGTGTGGATGGTGCGCGCGGTGGGGATCGTGTGGCTGCTCGGCGTGCTCGTGGTCGCCGTCGGCACGGCCGCGCCGCGCCTGCCGGTGATCGGGTTCCTCGGCTCGTTCGTCACCGGCCAGTACCCGCTGCACGCCGCCCTCGCCGCCGTCCTCGGGATCGGGCTCGGCGCCGCCGGCTGGGCCCTCGGCGCGCGGGACGGCGCCGTCGTCGCGGTGATCGCCCTGATCGCCGCCGTCGCCCTCGTCGCCGTGTTCGGAGCGCAGACCCGCGGCGTGCGGATCGACTGGTGGGCGGCGCTGACCGTCGTCGGCCAGCCCGACGGGCACCCCGACCGCACCGAGCAGTACGCCGTCGACGAGCTCGGACGGCCCCTGCACCTCGATCTCTACCGGCCCGCCGGCCCCGGCCCGCACCCCGTACTCGTCTGGGTGCACGGCGGCAGCTGGGTCCGCGGCGAGCGCGACGACCGCACCGCGCTCAACCGCTGGCTCGCCGACCGCGGGCACGCCGTCGTCGCCGTGGAGTACCGCCTGCCCCCGCCCGCGCCGGTGGGGGAGGGCCAGCGCCGCGACGTCGCGGCCGCCGCCGCCTGGGCCGTCGCGCACGCCGCCGAGGAGGACCTGGACCCGGGCCGGATCGTCCTCGCGGGCCAGTCGGCAGGCGCCACCCTCGCGCTGAGCACGACGGCCGGCCTCCTCGCCGGCGAGCTCCCCGGTCCGCGGCCGCGCGCCGTCGTCGCCTACTACCCGGTCACCGACCTGCGCCTCGTCGACCGCTCGCTGCAGGACGCCGTGCTCGGCGGACGCGCCGCGCAGCGCCCGGCGCAGACCCGCGCCGGCTCGCCCGTCGACCTCGTGCGCCCCGACCTCCCGCCGACCCTGCTCGTGCTCGGTGCCGCGGATCACTTCGTCCTCCCCGACCGCGTCCGCACCTACGACCGGGCCCTGCGCGCCGCCGGCGTGCCCGGCCGGCTGGTCGAGGTGCCGCACGCCGACCACGTCTTCGACTTCCCCTTCGGCAGCCCGGGCGCGCAGGCGACCCGCCCGCAGGTCGCCGCGTTCCTCGACGAGCACGTCGGGGTGCGCACCCCGTGAGGGTCGAGACGGTCGCCGACGGCGTCCACCTCGTGCGCGCCTCGGCGGTGAACTGGGTGATCGTCGACGACGGCGACGCCATCACCCTGATCGACGGCGGCTACCCGGCCGACGCCGGGGCGCTCGCGGCGTCGCTGGCGGCGGTCGGCCGGACGCCCCAGGACGTCGCCGCCGCCCTGCTCACCCACGCGCACGTCGACCACGTCGGCGGCCTCGCGGCCCTCACCCGGCACCACGACATCCCCGTGCTGACCGGGGAGACCGAGGCCCGCCACGCGCGGCGCGAGTTCCTCGAGCAGGCCGGACCCGCCGACATCGTCCGGAACGCGTGGCGTCCCCGCGTCCTGCTCTGGGCCCTGCACGCCGCCCGCCTCGGCGCCCTCCGGTCGGTCACCCTCCCGGAGGCCCACGCGGCCGGGACCGGGCACCTCCCCGGGCGCCCCGTCCCCGTCGCCACCCCGGGCCACACCAGCGGCCACACCGCCTACCTGCTCCCCGACGCGGGCGTCCTGGTCAGCGGCGACGCCCTGGTCACCGGGCACCCGACGAGCCCGCGCACGGGACCCCAGCGGCTGCCGGCCTTCTTCGACCACGACCCCGAGCAGGCCGCCGGGGCCCTCGACACCCTGGGCACGCTGGACGCCGGCATCCTGCTCCCCGGCCACGGCCCCGCCTGGCGCGGCACCCCGGCCGACGCGGTGCGCCGGGCCTCCCGGCGGGCGGGGGGTCCGTGGTGAACTGCTCCGTATGACCGATCGTGGCACCCAGGACGCCATCGGCGGCCAGCAGACGCGCCGGCGCTGGAGCATCGTCGGCCCGGGCATCGTGGTCGCGGCGACCGGCGTGGGCGCCGGCGACCTCGTCGCGACGCTCGTCGCCGGCGCCGAGTACGGCTACACGCTGCTGTGGGCGGTGGTGCTCGGCGTGGTCGTCAAGATCGCGCTGGCCGAGGCCACGGGACGCTGGCACCTCGCGACCGGCTCGACGATCTTCGCGGGCTGGCGCTCGCTCGGCCCGTGGACGACGGTCTACTTCGTCGTGTACGTGGTGATCTGGGGCTTCGTGTACGGCGCGACGGCGATGACGTCCTCGGCGCTGCCGCTCGCCGCGATGTTCGGCGGGTCGATCCCGGCGTGGGGCATCCCGTGCGGCCTGGTCGGGCTGGTGCTCGTGTGGTTCGGCTCCTACCCCGTCTTCGAGAAGATCATGACGGTGCTGGTCGGCGTCATGTTCGTCGTCGTGGTGGGGCTGGCGATCCTCGTGCTGCCCGACGTCCCGGCGATGCTCGCAGGCCTGCTGCCGACCCTGCCGCAGGGCTCGGGCATCTACACGCTCGGGCTGGTCGGGGGCGTCGGCGGCACGGTGACGATGGCGGCGTACGGCTACTGGGTGAACGCCAAGGGCTGGCGGGACAGCTCGTGGATCAAGGTGATGCGCCTGGACAACCGCGTCGCCTACATCACCACCGGCATCTTCGTCGCGGCCATGCTCGTGGTCGGCGCGGAGCTGCTGTACACCGCGAACATCGCGCTGGTCGAGAGCGACCGCGGCCTGCTCGACCTCGACGCGATCCTCGAGCAGCGCTTCGGCCCGGTGATCGCGACGCTGTTCCTCATCGGGTTCTTCGCGACGTCGTTCTCGTCGCTGCTCGGGGTCTGGCAGGGCGTGAGCCTGCTGGTCACCGACTTCGTGCGGACCCGCCGCGAGGCCGTCGCCCGCACGCCCGACCAGCTCGCCGCCGCGGGCCAGCTCACCGACGACGCCGAGCGCAGCACCCCGTTCCGGCTGTACCTGCTGTGGCTGACGTTCCCGCCGATGGTGCTGCTGTTCCTCGGCCGGCCGTTCGCGCTGGTCGTGGCCTACGGCGCGCTCGGGGCGTTCTTCATGCCGTTCCTGGCGATCACGCTGCTCTGGCTGCTCAACAGCAGCCGCACGCCGCGCGAGTGGCGCAACGGGTGGCTCTCGACGACCCTGCTGATCGGTGCCGGGGTCCTGTTCCTCGTCCTCTGCGCGACCGAGCTGATGGACACGTTCGGCTGAGCACGTGAGCGAACTTCGGGGCCATAGCCCCGAACTTCGCTCACAGGGGTCAGAAGGTGAGGACCAGGCGGCCGCGGACGCCGCCGGCCTCGAGGCGGCGGTGGGCCTCCGGGGCCTTCTCGGCCGGGATGGTGTCGGCGACGCGCGGGGTCAGCACGCCCTCCTCGGCCTGGCGGCGCAGCGTGTCGAGGGCGGCGTGGTCGGTCGCGACGTCGCGCACGAGCACCGGGTGCCAGGTGATCCCGCGCTCGTCGGCACCCCGGTGTCCCCGGACCGTCGCGATCCTCCCGCCGTCGCAGACGGCGTCGAGCAGCGCGTCGCCCTGCAGCGACCCGTCGACCAGGGCGTCGACGCCGCCGGGCTGGCTCTCGCGGATGCGGGCGGCGACGTCGTCACCCCGGCGCACGACGACGTCGGCCCCGAGCGATGCCACCAGCTCCTCGTCGGCCTCCGACGCGTCGGCGACGACGGTGAGCCGGTCGGCCTTCGCGAGCTGCACGACGTAGCCGCCGAGCGCTCCGGCCGCGCCCGTCACCGCCAGGGTCTGCCCGGGCCGCAGCGCCAGGGTGTCCAGGGCGAGGCGCGCGGTGAGCGCGTTCATCGGCAGCGTGGCGGCCTCGACCACCGAGGCCCCCGACGGCGCGCGCACGACCGACCCGGCCGGCACGACGACGTGCTCGGCGTAGGCGCCGTGGCTGCCGTCGGGGACGACGATCGCCATCGCGGCGTCGCCGACGTGCAGCTCGGTGTCGGTGCCCTCGCCGATCTCGTCGACCTCGCCCGCGGCGTCCATGCCCGGCACGTAGGGCGGCGGGTCCTTGCGCTGGCGCTCGGCGCGGGAGCCGTCGCGGGCGAGGGTGTCGGTCGGGTTCACCGCCGCCGCCCGCACCCGGAGGCGGACCTCGCCGGGCCCGGCGTGGGGCTCGGGCAGCTCGACGACCTCGAGGGCGTCCGGCCCTCCGTACTGGTTCACTCCGATGGCGCGCACGTGTGCTGCCTACCCGGTGGGGTAGACCGGGACGCGTGCGCTGCTTCCGCGTCGTCGACAGCCCCATCGGCGCGCTCACCCTGACCTGGGACACCGGCCTCGACGCCGTCGCCGGCCTGCACGTCCACGACCAGCGGGAGCGCGGCCCCGACTCCGCCTTCGGCGAGCCCGACGAGGGCAGGTGCGCCGGGCTCGCCGACCTCGCCGGCGAGCTCGACGAGTACTTCGCCGGCCGGCGGCGGCGTTTCGGGGTGCCCGTCGACCCGCCCGGCACGCCGTTCTCGCGGGCCGTCTGGGCGGCGCTGACCGAGGTGCCCTACGGCGAGGTGACGACGTACGGGGCGCTGGCGGCGGCGGTCGGGCGACCCCGCGCGGCCCAGGCCGTCGGGACCGCGAATGCACGCAATCCGGTCAGCCTGCTCGTTCCGTGTCACCGGGTGGTCAATGCCGCCGGACGTCCCTCGGGAGGGGGACCCGGCATCGCGCGCAAGCGATTGCTGTTGGCGCTGGAGCGGTCGAGCCCTTGACCCCGGGGGCCGCGAGAGTATGTTCAGGGGTGTCGCTGTGGTGCCGATCACACGAGCTGAGGGCTGATCCGCACCGCGCACGCGCCCGAGCTGACCGACCGGATCGAGGTGATGGATTGGACGCAGGGAACACCCCGCACCGCATCACAAGGACCCGGTCGACCCGGCGCCGCACCGCGCACGGGAGCTGATCCACACCAGACTCCACGCCGCTGAGCGCAGACAAGCGGTCGGTGGGACGACCGGGACCGTGCGGGTCCCGAGCTGACACTTCCTCCCAGATCACGAACCGGCGTCCCGATCACGGGGCGCCGGTTCGTGCATGTGAGGGGCTTGTCAGTAGTGCACGACCCCGCGCTCGCCGCCCGCGGCCGCGACGGCGCCGCCGGTGACCGCGACCGCCCGGGGCGAGGCGAGGAACACGACGACGTCGGCCACCTCGTCCGCGGTCATGATCCGTCGCAGGCTGGTGCCCTGCGCGAGCTCCGCGCGGACCTCGGCCTCCGGGAGCCCGGTCGCGGCCATCCGGTCGGCGATCATCCCCGCCGTCCGCTCGGTCTCGGTGTAGCCCGGGTGCACGACGACGACGCCGACGCCGTGCGGCCCGAGCTCGTCGGCGAGGTTGGCGGTCAGCGCCGCGACCCCCACGTTGCGGATCGTCCCCGCGATCGACCCCGTGCGGCGCGCGTTGAGCCCCGAGACGTTGACGATCCGGCCCCAGCCCTGCGCGGTCATGTGCGGTGCCACGGCCCGCGCGGTGCGCAGGTAGCCCAGCACCTTGGTGTCGACCTCGGCGAGCACGGCGTCGTCGGTGAGCTCGGCCAGCGGTGGGATCGGCGCACCGCCGGCCGGCCGCGCGGCGGCGTTGACCAGCACGTCCACCCCATCGAGCTCGTCGACCACCCGCGCGACCATCGCGCGCACCGACGCGTCGTCGGTGGTGTCGGCGACGATCGGCACCACGCGCCACGCCGGGCCGGCCGCCCGCACCCGGCCCGCCGCGATCTCCAGCGCGTCGGCGTCGCGGGCCACCAGGACGACGTGCGCGCCCTCGGTCGCGAGCTCCCGCGCGCACGACAGGCCGATCCCGCGCGAGGCGCCCGTGACGATCGCGACCCGGCCGCCGAGTCCCAGCTCCACGCTCAGCTCCAGTCGTAGAAGCCGCGCCCGGACTTCTGCCCGAGCTCGCCGCGCTCCACCTTGTCGCGCAGCAGCTGGGGCGGGGTGAAGCGCGGACCCAGCTCGCGGGTGAGGTGCTCGGCGATGGCGAGGCGCACGTCCAGCCCGACCACGTCGGTGAGGCGCAGCGGGCCCATCGGCCAGCGGTAGCCCAGTTGCATGCCCGTGTCGATGTCCTCCGGGCTCGCCACGCCCTCCTCGACCATGCGGATGGCCTCGAGGCCGACGGTGAGGCCGAGCCGCGAGGTCGCGAAGCCGGGGGCGTCGTTGACGACGATCGCGGTCTTGCCCAGCGCCTCGACCCACTCGCGGGTCGCCGTCGTCGTGGCCTCCGAGGTGCCCGGGTGCACCACCAGCTCGACGAGCTTCTGCGCCGGCACCGGGTTGAAGAAGTGCATCCCGATGACGCGGTCGCCGGGCAGGTCGGCGGCGATCGCCCCGATCGACAGCGACGACGTGTTCGACGCGAGCACCGCCTCCGGGCAGGCGCGCGCGGCCCCGCCGAGCACCGTCTGCTTGATGTCGACGCGCTCGGGCACGGCCTCCACGACCAGCGCGGTGTCGCCGGGCAGCTCGTCGACGGCGGTGGACATCGTCAGGCGTTCGAGCAGGTCGTCGCGGCCCACGCCCTCGGGGAGCTTGCCGCGCCGGGCGGCGCCGTCGAGGCTCGCCTCCACCGCCTGTCGCGACGCGTCCACGCGGGCCGCGTCCGCCTCCACCAGCACCACGGGGGAGCCGGCGGCGAGCAGGACGTGGGCGATCCCGGCGCCCATCGTCCCGCCGCCGATGACGGCGGTCGTCGGGCGTGCATCCATGCGGGGTGACCTCCTGGTCGATCGGGGCAGCCCGTGTCATAGCACGGCGGGGCCCCGCAGCGCCGCCGTGACGTGGTCGGGCACGAGGACCGCGTACCGGGCCACGTCGGCGGCGAAGCGGTTGGTCAGCGCGTCCGGCTCGGCGCCGGTGTAGGCCGCGAGCTCGCGCTCGACGCGGGGGAGCGGGCGCGCGATCGTCCCCGCGAACACCGGGGGGACGATCGCCGCCGGCACCAGCGACGGGCCGATCCCCGCGGCGGTGAGCAGCGGGGCGACCGCGGTCTGCTCGGTGCGCACGGCGACCTGGGGCCGGTAGCCCGCCTGCTCGCACGCGTCGAGCAGGACGTCGGCCAGCGCGTGGTCCGGGGCGTACTGCACCCAGGGGACGTGCTCGAGGCGGCGCAGCGCGATCTCCCCGCCGGCGGGCGCCATCACGTCGTCGGCGCCGAGGTTGGGCGGCAGCAGCACGACCATCTCCTCGTGGCCGAGGGAGCGCAGGCGTCCGCGCCACTGCGGCGGCACGGGGCCGACGCCGATGTCGGCCTGACCCTCCCGGACCGCGGCGGCGAGGGTGTCGCCGTGCCGGTGCTCGAAGAGGCGCACGGTGACGTCGGGGTTCTCCGCGCGCCACCGCCGCAGCACGCCCGGCAGCAGGCCCAGGCTCACGGAGTAGACGCAGGCGATGCGCAGCTCGCCGCCCTCGGAGCCGGTGACCTGGCGGGCGGCGGCGCTGCCGCGCTCCGCGGCCGTCACGGCGGCGCGGGCGTGGGGGAGCAGGGCCCGCCCGGTCGGGGTGAGAGCCACCGCACGCGGCAGGCGGCTGAACAGTGAGCCGCCCAACTCCTTCTCGAGCGCCGCGATCTGCTGCGACAGGCCGGGCTGGCTGACGAACAGCCGGTCAGCGGCCCGCGTGAACGAGCCCTCGTCGACGACGGCGACGAAGGACTCGAGCTGGCGCAGGGTCGGCATCAGATCAGCTTATGCGATCTGTGGCTGAGCTTCTTCGACTTATGACGGCAGGTCGCTGACGGTGGATGACGTCGGATGAAGACCAGTCGTCCACCCCCGAGGAGCTCCCC
This sequence comes from Actinomycetospora lutea, assembly GCF_028737205.1. Classification (GTDB taxonomy): domain Bacteria; phylum Actinomycetota; class Actinomycetes; order Mycobacteriales; family Pseudonocardiaceae; genus Actinomycetospora; species Actinomycetospora lutea. Next base: position 340,697 of record NZ_JAQZAL010000001.1, read on the forward strand.
GTGCCTCTGGCCCTGCTCGCCCTCGCCCTGGGCACCTTCGGTATCGGCACCACCGAGTTCGTGATCATGGGCCTGCTGCCCGACGTCGCGGCCGCTCTCGGCGTGCCCGTGTCCGAAGCCGGCCACCTCGTGTCCGCCTACGCCGCCGGCGTCGTGGTCGGCGCGCCGCTGCTCGCCGGTGCCATGGTGAAACTGCCCCGCCGCACCGTGCTCATGGCGCTGATGGCCGTCTTCGCGGTCGGCAACCTGCTCTCCGCGGTCGCGCCCGGGATCGGGTCGCTGATGGCCGTCCGCTTCCTGACCGGCCTGCCGCACGGCGCGTTCTTCGGCGCCGCGTCGGTGGCCGCCGCCGCCATGGTCGGCCGGGACCGCCGCGCCACCGCCGTCTCGCGCGTCTTCCTGGGCCTGACCATCGCCAACGTGGTCGGCGTCCCGCTCGGCACCCTGCTCGGCCAGGCGGCCGGGTGGCGCGCGACCTTCGCGGTGGTCGGCGTGATCGGCCTGGTGGCCGTGGCCGGCGTCGCCGCGTTCGTCCCCGCCGCCGCGCCCGCCGCCACCGGGAAGGGCGTGCTGCGCACCGAGGTCGCGACCCTGCGCCACCCGCAGGTCGTGCTCTCGCTGGCCGCCGTCGTGTTCGGCTTCGGCGCCATGTTCGCCTGCTACAGCTACGTGACGCCGATGCTCACCGAGGTGGGCGGCTTCTCCGCCACGACGGTCACCGTGCTGCTCGCCGTGGTCGGGCTCGGCATGACCGCGGGCTCGGTGCTCGGCGGGCGCGCCGCCGACCGGGCGCCGATGGCCACCCTCTACGTGTGCCTGCTGGCGCTGGCCGGCGTGCTGGTGAGCTTCGTGGTCACCGTGCACCACCCGGTGCTCGCGATCCTGTCGCTGTTCGGGGCGGGCATGTTCTCGCTGGCCCTCGGCCCGGCGATCCAGACCCGCATCCTCGACCTCGTCGGCGACGCGCCCACGATGGCCTCGGCGGCGATCCAGTCGGCGTCGAACATCGCCAACTCGCTGGGTGCCTGGCTCGGCGGGATGGTCATCGCCGCGGGCCTGGGCTACCTGGCCCCGACGATCGTCGGCGCGACCCTCGCCGTCGCCGGCCTCGCGGTGCTGATGCTCTCGGGCGGCCTCGAGGTCCGCGGCCGCCGCCGGACCGCCGCCGAAGCCCCGGAGCCCGCTGCGCCGGAACGCGCCCTGGCGGCGGCCTGACGGCCTACGTGAGCGAACTTCGGGGCTATAGCCCCGAAGTTCGCTCACATGGCTAGAGCGCCACCAGCAGGAGCACGGGCACGCTCACGATCGTCGTGAGGAGCGCGGCGTCGCGGGCCAGCGGCACCCCGGTCGCGAAGCGCACCGCGTAGCCGAAGACGTTCTGCGCCGTGGGCAGGGCCGCGCTCACCACGACCGCGAGCAGCGCCGGGCCCGTGAGCCCGAACGCCGACCCGATCAGCCAGGCCAGGAACGGGTGCACGAGGTTCTTGAGCACGATCACCGCGCCCAGGCACACCGGGTCGTCGCGCCCGGGGCGCTGGGCGTGGGCCAGCGAGAGCCCGAACGCCAGCAGCATCGCCGGCACTGCGAGGTCGGCGAGCAGTTCGACGGGCTCGAGCAGGCCCTCGGGCACGTGCACCCCGGCCACGTTGAGCAGCAGGCCCGCGAGCGTCGCGAGCAGCAGCGGGTTGCGCAGCGGCGCCAGCAGCGCCCCGCCCACCCCGGGGTCCTCGCCCCGGCGCCGGGCCGCGACGACGTCGAGCAGGGTCGTGTAGGCGGGCGTGAGCACCGCCAGCTGGAAGATCAGCGAGGGCGCGATCTCCGCGGCGCTGCCCAGCGCGTACGTGGCGATCGGGATGCCGAGGTTGCCGGCGTTGAGGTAGCCGCTGGCCATCGAGCCGACCACGGTCTCGCCGCGCGGGCGCCGCCGCACCATGCCGACCGGGATGTAGAGCAGGCACACGGCGATCGCCGCGAGCGCGGTGACGACGAGCCCGGTCGAGAGCACCCGGGCCACGTCGGCGCGCAGGAGCGTGACGAACAGCAGCGCCGGGCTGGCCACGAAGAACGCGGTGCGCGAGAGCGTCTCGGTCGCCCCGTCGGGCAGCACGCCCAGGCGCCCCACGAGCACCCCGACGGCGACGACGACGCCGATCACGAGGAACCCCGTCAGCACGCCGCTCACCCGCACATCACCGCCCGAGCCTAGGGAGCCGACCGTGCCCTACGGTCCTGTGACCATGGGCATCCTCGACCGCTTCCGACTCGACGACCGCGTCGCCGTGATCACCGGCGCCTCCTCCGGGCTGGGCGTGGTGTTCGCCACCGCCCTGGCCGAGGCGGGCGCCGACGTCGTCCTCGGGGCGCGGCGTACCGAGAAGCTCGAGGACACGCGCCGCGCGGTGGAGGAGCGCGGCCGCCGGTGCGTCACCGTGCGCACCGACGTCTCGTCGCCCGAGGACTGCCGCGCGCTGGCCGACGCCGCGATGAGCGAGCTCGGCCGCCTCGACGTCCTGGTCAACAACGCCGGCATCGGCACCGCCTACCCGGCCACCAAGGAGACCCCGGAGCAGTTCCGCGAGGTCATCGACATCAACCTCAACGGCAGCTACTGGATGGCCCAGGCCGCGGCGCGCCACATGCAGCCCGGCAGCTCGATCATCAACGTCTCCAGCATCCTCGCGCTGACCACCGCCGGCCTGCCGCAGGCCGCGTACGCGTCGTCGAAGGCCGGGGTGATCGGGCTCTCCCGCGACCTCGCCCAGCAGTGGACGCCCCGCAAGGGCATCCGGGTGAACGCGCTGGCGCCCGGCTTCTTCACCTCGGAGATGACCGACAGCTACCAGGAGGGCTACCTCGAGACGATGATGCCGCGGATGCTCAGCGGGCGGATCGGCGATCCCGAGGAGCTCGCGGCGGCCGTGGTGTTCCTCGCCTCGGACGCCGGGTCCTACGTCACCGGGACCACGCTCACGGTCGACGGGGGCGTCACGACGACCTGAGGACGGGTAGCCCCGCGCCCATGGACGACACGCTGGCCGAGGAGCAGAAGCTGACCGCCCGCGCCGTGCTCGCGCGCGAGGGCCGGGGGTTCGCCGAGGAGATCGGGCTGGGGCGCACCAACAACCCGGCGAGCCTCTTCGGGCTGCTCGTCGCGGCGGTCCTCGTGGCCCCGCGCGGCGAGAGCAGCGGCGCGGCGAAGGCGGCGCACGAGGTGACCAACCGCTGGCACACGGCCACCGACCTGGCCGCCGCGAGCGAGCAGGACGTCGCCAAGGAGCTCGGCGCCGCGGTGGAGGGCATCGACCGCGGCGACGGCGACGACACGGCCTCGGACGCCGCCGCGACGCTGGTCGCCCTCGCGGGCGCGCTCGCGCAGGACCGGGGCGGCGACCTGCGCACGCTGCGCGAGGAGGCGGGGCAGGACCCGGCCCGGGAGCGCCGGCTGCTCACCGCCCTGCCCGGGGTGGACGACGGCGTCGCCGACGTGTTCCTGCGCGAGGTGCAGGTGCTCTGGAACGAGGTCGCCCCGTTCGCCGACACCCGCGCGCTGCGCGCCGCCTCCGCCCTCGGGCTGGGCGAGAGCGCCGAGGACCTCGCGCGCTACGGCGAGCAGCCCGAGAAGATCGGTCGCCTCGCCGGCGCGCTCGCCCGCATCGACCTCGAGGGCTCCCACGACGAGGTGCGCCGGGCCGCCGCGTCGTCGTAGCGGGTCAGCGGGCCGCCGCGGTGTCCCCGGCGGCGGCCAGCTGCGCGGGCAGCACGCGCGCGGCCTCCAGCAGGCTGGGGCCGTACCAGGTCAGCAGCCGGCCGCTGACCAGCACCGACGGGGCGTCGAAGGCCTCCGGTCCGTCGTCGGCGGTGAACCGGTAGGGCTCGTCGGGGAGCACGACGAGGTCGTGCTCGGGGAGCTCGGCCGGGTCGAAGCGCGGGTAGCGCTCGTCGCCCGCGTCGTTCGCCGTGGTCGAGCTCCGCCGCGCCGCGTCTCCCCCCAGCACGTTGTCCACCCCGAGGCGCGCCAGCACCGCGCCGGTGAAGGTGTCGGGGCCGACCGCCATCCAGGGCTTGCGCCAGATCGGCACCACGGCGCGGCGCGGGGCGTCGGGCAGGGGTAGCGAGTCCCAGGCCGCGCGGGCCCCGTCGATCCACGCCGGGCGCTCCAGGCCGCAGGCGGCGAGCATCCGCTCCAGCGAGCGCAGGGCGCCGTCGACCGTGCGGATGTCGGTGACGTACACCGCGAGCCCGGCCTCGCGCAGCTTCTCGAGCTCGGCGGGCTTGTTCTCCTCCGCGTTGGCCAGCACGAGGTCCGGCCGCAGCGCGACGATCGCCTCGATGTCGGGGTTCTTGGTGCCCCGCACCCGCGTGATCCCGTGCTCGTCGAGGTCGTCGGGGTGCGTGCACCAGTCGGTCGCGCCCACCAGCAGACCCGGCTCGGTGACCCCCACCGCCTCGGTGAGCGACGGGACGAGGCTGACCACCCGGCCGACGGTGGCGGGCAGGGGGATGCGGCGGCCCTCGTCGTCGATCACGTTCATGCCTCCAGGGTGCCGCAGGAAGCGCTCGAATGGTGTCCGATACCGTCGGTACCGCCATCACACCGTGAGCGGAGGCACACGAACCGTGGATCGTTGGGCGTCGGGCATCGACACCGCGTGGCTGCAGCTCGAGCAGCCCACCAACCGGATGGTGGTGCACGGGATCCTCTTCTGTGCGGGTCCGGTCGACGTCGAGGTGCTGCGCGAGCGGGTCCGGGAGCGGTGGGTCGCGGTCTACCCGGGGCTGCGGCAGCGCCCGGTGTGGCCGGCCGGCGGCCTCGGCCCGGTGCGCTGGACCGACCACGACCCCGATCTCACCGCCCACGTCGACACCGTCGCGCTCGAGGCGCCCGGGGACGACGCCGCGCTGGCCCGGCACGTCGGCGCGCTCATGTCGCGCCCGCTGCCCGAGGACCGGCCGTGGTGGGCGATGCACGTGCTCACGGGCCGGGCGGGGGACGGCAGCGCCGTCGTCGTCAGCATCCACCACGGGCTCGCCGACGGGGTGGCGCTCAACCACCTGTTCCACGCCCTCGCCGACGAGGCGCCGGGCACGGAGGAGGGCACCCCCGTCGCCTACGCCGCCCCGCCGAAGCGCCGGCACGGCGTCCGCGACGTCCGCCTCGTGCGCCGCGAGATCCCCGCGCGCCTGCGCCGGTTGACCCGCACGGTCGCGGGGTCGTCACGTCCCGGCGGTGCGCGGGAGCTCGCCGCCACCGGCCGGGCGATCGGACGGTCGACGGCGCTCATCGCCCGCCCGCCCGCCGACGCCCGGACCGCGCTGCAGGGCGAGCTGGGCGAGGCGAAGGCCGCGCGCTGGACCCGCGGCGTGGACCTCGAGGCCGTCAAATGGGCCGGCAAGGAGCACGGGGCGAGCGTCAACGACGTGTTGTGCGCGGCCATCGCCGGCGCGCTGCGGGCGTACCTGGGGGAGGACACCCCGCGTCTGCGGGCGGTGATGCCGACCAACCTGCGCCGCCTCGACCGGCCGGTGTCGCACTGGCTGGGCAACGAGTTCGGCCTCGTGCTCCCGACCATCCCGACCGACGAGCCCGACCTCGCCCGTCGGGTCGAGCGCATGCACCGGACGATGGCGCAGATCAAGCGCACCAACCAGGCGCTGGCGACGTTCATCGGCATCGCCGGCGCCGGTCACGGCCGCGCCGCCTGGACCCGGGCGCTCGTGGGCCGCTACGCCGAGGCCGCGACGTTGATCATCACCAACGTCCCCGGCCCGGCGCGCGAGCTCACCCTCGCCGGGACACCGGTCCGCGACCTCCTGTTCTGGGTGCCCTGCTCCGGTCGGCTCGCCCTCGGCGTGAGCATCCTGAGCTACGCGGGCCGCGTGCGCCTCGGCGTGGCCGCGGACACGGGGGTGCTGGGCGGCGAGGAGGGCGTCGACCGGTTCGTGGCGGCGCTCGACGACCAGGTCGCGGCGCTGTCCGCAGACACCTAGCTACGCCGCGTGAGCTACCGGGCGCGTCTCGTGATGACAGGTGCTGAGCGCGTTGACCGTCCTCGCGCTGTTCCCCGTGCTCCCCGAGCGGTGACGCGACGACGACCGTCCCGACGGTCCTGTCCACCGCGCCGACGCCGGGCCCTGGTTCGAGCGTCGGTGACAGCTCACGAGCCCGGGGCGCGTCGTTCTACATCGAGCGGCGGTACTGCCCGCCGACCTCGAAGAACGCGTCGGTGAGCTGGCCCAGGGTGCACACGCGGGCCGCCGACATGAGCTCGTCGAAGACGTTCGCGCCCGAGGTCGCCGCGTCCTGCAGCCGGCGCAGGGCCTCGGGCGCGGTGTCGGCGTGGCGCGACTGGAAGTCTGCGACCCGCTGGAGCTGGCCCTTCTTCTCCTCCTCGGTGCCGCGGGCGAGCTCGAGCTCGTGGCCCTCCTCCTCGCCGTCCTCCGGCGGCAGGAACGTGTTGACGCCGACGATGGGCAGCGAGCCGTCGTGCTTGCGCGACTCGTACAGCATCGACTCGTCCTGGATCTTGCCGCGCTGGTAGCCCGTCTCCATGGCGCCGAGCACGCCGCCGCGCTCGGCGATGGAGTCGAACTCCTGGAGCACGGCCTCCTCGACGAGGTCGGTGAGCTCGTCGATGACGAACGACCCCTGCAGCGGGTTCTCGTTCATCGACAGGCCCCACTCGCGGTTGATGATCAGCTGGATCGCCAGCGCGCGCCGCACAGACTCCTGCGACGGGGTGGTGACGGCCTCGTCGTAGGCGTTGGTGTGCAGGGAGTTCGCGTTGTCGTAGAGCGCGCAGAGCGCCTGCAGCGTCGTGCGGATGTCGTTGAAGTTCATCTCCTGCGCGTGCAGGGACCGGCCCGAGGTCTGCACGTGGTACTTCAGCTTCTGGCTGCGCTCGTTGGCCCCGTAGCGCTCCCGCATCGCGACCGACCAGATGCGCCGCGCGACCCGGCCGATCACCGAGTACTCGGCGTCCATGCCGTTGGAGAAGAAGAACGACAGGTTGGGCGCGAAGTCGTCGATGTCCATGCCGCGCGCGAGGTAGGACTCGACGTAGGTGAACCCGTTGGCCAGCGTGAACGCGAGCTGGCTGATGGGGTTCGCCCCGGCCTCGGCGATGTGGTAGCCGGAGATCGACACCGAGTAGAAGTTGCGCACCTGGTGGCGGATGAACCACTCCTGGATGTCGGCCATCATCCGCAGCGAGAACTCGGTGGAGAAGATGCAGGTGTTCTGGCCCTGGTCCTCCTTGAGGATGTCGGCCTGCACCGTGCCGCGCACGTTGCGATACGCGTGCTCGGCGAGCTCGGCGCGCTTCTCGTCCGACGGCTGCTCGCCGTGCTCCTCGACGTAGGCGTCCACCTGCTGGTCGACGGCGGTGTTGAGGAAGTACGCGAGGATCGCCGGCGCCGGGCCGTTGATCGTCATCGACACCGAGGTCGTCGGCGAGGTGAGGTCGAAGCCCGAGTAGAGGACCTTCATGTCGTCCAGCGAGGCGATGGACACCCCGGACGTGCCGACCTTGCCGTAGACGTCGGGCGGGGTCGCCGGGTCGTGGCCGTAGAGGGTCACCGAGTCGAACGCGGTCGAGAGGCGCTTGGCCGGCGAGTCCTGCGAGAGGTAGTGGAAGCGCCGGTTGGTGCGGAACGCGTCGCCCTCGCCGGCGAACATGCGTGCCGGGTCCTCGCCCTCGCGCTTGAACGAGAACACCCCGGCGGTGAACGGGAAGTGCCCGGGCAGGTTCTCCTTGCGCAGGAAGCGCAGGACCTCCTCGTCGGCGGTGAACGGGGGCAGCGAGACCCTGTTGACCTTGTTGCCCGAGAGCGTCTCGCGCGTCAGCTGCGTGCGCAGCTCCTTGTCGCGCACGTGCACGACCATCTCGTCGCCGGCGTAGGCCTCGACGGTCTCCGGCCAGGCGTCGAGCAGGCTCGCGGCCTCGCCGGGCAGGTCGCGCTCGGCCTCGGCGAGCACGGCGGGCAGCTCGCCCGCCTCGCGGTCGCCGAGGGCCTCGGCGGCGGTGCGCAGCGCCGCGCGTCGCCGGGCCGCGGCGACCATCGCGGCCGTCTCCTCGTGGTAGCCGCGCACCGTGCCGGCGATGTCGGCGAGGTAGCGGGCGCGCTCCGGCGGGATCGAGGCCGCGAAGTCGGTGGAGACCTTCGAGTCCGGGATCGTGAGCCGGCCCTCGCCGATCGTCAGCCCGTGCTCGCCGAGCATCGTGCGCAGGTAGCCGTAGAGCGCGGTGACCCCGTCGTCGTGGAAGGTCGCGGCGCTGGTGCCGAAGACCGGCATGTCCTCCCACGACGCGGAGAACGCGTCGCGGTTGCGGACGAGCTGGCGCGACACGTCGCGGCGGGCGTCGTCGGCCCCGCGCCGCTCGAACTTGTTGATCGCGACCGCGTCCGCGAAGTCCAGCATGTCGATCTTCTCGAGCTGGGACGCGGCGCCGAACTCCGGCGTCATGACGTAGAGGGACGCGTCGACGAAGTCGACGATGCCGGCGTCGCCCTGGCCGATCCCGGGGGTCTCGACGATGACGAGGTCGGCGCCCGAGGCGCGCAGCAGCAGGATCGCGTCCGCGAGGTTCTCGGGCAGCGTCCCCCCGCCGCCGCGGCTGGCCATCGAGCGGAAGTAGACCTGCGCCCCGCCGAGCGAGTTCATGCGGATGCGGTCGCCGAGCAGCGCCCCGCCGCCCTTGCGCCGGGTCGGGTCGACGGCGAGCACCGCGATCCGGAGCTTGTCCTCCTGGTCGAGGCGGAAGCGGCGCACCAGCTCGTCGGTGAGCGACGACTTGCCCGAGCCGCCGGTGCCCGTGATGCCCAGGACCGGCACGCTCCTGCCCTCGATCGCCGTCCGCGCGCGGTCGCGGACCTCGTCGGGCAGGGCGCCCGCCTCGGCGACCGACAGGGCGCGGGCGAGCGTGGCGGGCTCGCCGGTGAAGACGCCGTCCCAGCTCGAGGGCGGCTGGGCGCCGAGGTCGACGTCGCACGCCTCGATCATCGTGTTGATCATCCCCGGCAGGCCCATGCGCTGGCCGTCGCTCGGGGAGAAGATGTGCGCCACGCCGTGGGCGTGCAGCTGGTCGATCTCGTCCTGGACGATGACGCCCCCGCCGCCGCCGTAGACCTTCACGTGCCCGGCGCCGCGCTCGCGCAGCAGGTCGACGAGGTACGAGAAGTACTCGACGTGCCCGCCCTGGTAGGAGCTGATCGCCACGCCCTGGGCGTCCTCCTGGATCGCCGCGGTGACCACCTCGTCCACCGAGCGGTTGTGCCCCAGGTGCACGACCTCCGCGCCCTGGCGCTGGAGGATCCGCCGCATGATGTTGATCGCCGCGTCGTGCCCGTCGAACAGGCTCGCCGCGGTGACGAAGCGGATCGGGTGGGTCGGGACGTACAGCTCGTCCGTCATGCTTCCTCGCAGTCCAGGTCGGCGCTCCGGGCAAATAGTAGGACGTCAAAGCTTTTCCGGCCAGCGACGCGCGTCACTCACCGAACGAAGTCGTCACTGAGCTGAACGAGTGAAGAATGCGCGGTGGGGTCCGGGATTTGATTACCGTGCGTCGAGACACTCGCCCGCTCATCCCCCGGAGCGCCCCATGAGCACCGTCCTCCCGCCGTCGTGGTCCCCCGGCGACGGGGAGCCGTCGTCGCAGCCGACCTCCGCCGTCGGCCAGGGCCCCGCGGCGGCTCGGCCCACGACGGTGGTCGGTCACACCCCACCGGGGCACGGCGGAGCTCCGCCCGCATTCGGGCAGGCGCCGTCCGGGCCGGTGGGCCGCGCGGCGCCGGCCCCGGGCGCCTACCCGCCGCCCCCGTACATCCCGCCCCCCACCGGCACCCTCCCCGGCGTCGGCTCCGCCCCGGCGGGACCGCCGCCGCCGCGGCGGCGCGGCTGGATCGGCTGGCTGGTCGGCGGCGTGGCCCTGGTCCTCGTCGCCGGCATCGTCGCCATGGTGGTGCTGCTCTCGGGCGGCGGCACCCTGATCGGGGTGTCGACGGCCGCCGTCCCGATCCCCGACGCCGATCCGGCGGGGGTCACCGACGTGATCGCGCTCGACGGCTCCGGGCAGGTGCAGAGCATCCACGTCGAGGCCTCGCTGACCCATCCGTTCACGTGCGACGTGACCGTCACGCTGATCTCGCCGCAGGGCACCCCCGCCACGCTCGCCGACCCGCAGGACTGCAGCCGGGCGAACCCGGGTCTGCAGATCGGTCTGGACAGCGCCACCCCGGGCAGCCCGCTCGCCCCGTTCGTCGGCGAGCAGGCCGGCGGACAGTGGCGCCTGCAGGTCGTCGACGGCGTCGGCATCGACCAGGGCCAGCTGACCGGTTGGGGTCTCACGGTCCGGACGGACTAGCGGACGTCGGGCGGCCGGCGGCGCGGCGAGCGTCACGCCGTCGGCTCTCGACGATCACCGATCGAGTCGGCGCGTCCCGCGATTCTCACGAAGGAGCGGTTTCGCCGCCGACAACGTCCACCGGACGCGTGAGCGAGAATGCTCCGAATGCCGAGGTTCCTCCCCGATCCGGCCGGGTATCAGGCTGGCCCCACCCCGAGGGACTTCGTACCAAGGAGAAGCAGTGATCATTCTCGGCGTCATTCTCATCATCATCGGAGCCGTCACCGGCATCTCGATCCTCTACACGATCGGCGCCATCCTCGCGGTCGTCGGCCTCATCCTGACGATCCTGGGCGCCGTCGGCCGTGGTGTGGGTGGCCGCAAGACCTACTTCTAGGCGGCCTGTGCCGGAGGCATCTGAACGACCCACGGCCCGTCCCCGGCGAGGGGGACGGGCCGTTCTGTCCCCGGGGTCAGCCCCGGAACGCGTACTCGCCGGCGGCCTCCCACGGCCCGCCGCGGTAGTGCCACAGCCCGAGCCCGGTGATCGTCGCCGTCCAGGGCCGGTGCTGCGCCGCGAGCTCGGCGAGCGTGGCCCGCGCCGTCTGCGGGTCGACCTTGTTCTGCACGGTGACGTGGGCCCGCAGCCGGGCCGCGTCCTGGCGCGTGAGGTCGTCGGCGAAGGCCCGCTGGATGCGCCCGTGCACCTCCGCGAGGCCCGGCGCGTCGACCGGGTGCGCGACGCCGCGCCCCAGCGAGATCGGCCCCCCGATCCCGGCGGCCAGCGGTGCCCGCCCGGTGACCTCGTCGAGGACCGCGGACACCGCGTCGAACCGCTCGCCGGGCAGGGCGTGGAAGAGCGTCAGGTGCGCGCCGACGACCCGCCGCCCGGACGGGAACCAGCGGCGCCGGCGCGCGTCGAGCTCGTCCTGGCTCGCGGCGTCGAACAGGGCGGTGACGACGAGCGGATCGGTCACGGTCCCGCCTCCCAGCCCGCGGGATCGTCCCAGGCCTGCAGCGTGCGGCGGCTCGTGAACACCCGCTCCTGCCCGGTGCGCGGGTCCGGGAACGCCAGCTCGCGGGCCAGCAGCTGGAGCGGCGCGCGGAAGTCGTCGAGCGGGACGTCGCGCACCGCGGGGTAGAACGGGTCGCCGAGCAGCGGCAGGCCGAGCGAGGCCATGTGCACGCGCAGCTGGTGGGTGCGTCCCGTGCGCGGCGTCAGCCGGTAGCGGGTCCGCCCCTCCCGCGCCTCGACCAGCTCCACCAGCGTCTCCGCGTTCGGCTCGCCGGGCACCTCGGCGGCGGTGACCACCCCGCGCTCCTTGACGATGCGGCTGCGCACCACGCGCGGCAGGTCCAGCGCGGGGTCGTGCGGGGCGATCGCCTCGTAGGCCTTGCCGACCCGCCGGTCGCGGAAGAGGTTCTGGTAGGTCCCGCGCCGCGCCGGTTCGACGACGAACAGCACGAGGCCCGCGGTGACCCGGTCCAGGCGGTGCGCGGGGCTCAGCATCGGGAGCCCGAGGCGGTGGCGCAGCCGGACCAGCGCGGTCTCCCGCACGTGGCGCCCGCGGGGGATCGTGGCGAGGAAGTGCGGCTTGTCGACGACGACGATCTCGTCGTCGCGGTGCAGGACGTGGAGCTCGAAGGGCACCGGCGCCTCGTCGGGCAGGTCGCGGTGGAACCAGATCACCGAGCGGGGCACGAACGGCGCGTCCGGCCCGAGCGGCCCGTCGTGGTCGACGACCCGGCCCTCGGCGAGCATCGCGTCGACGCGGGCGGGCGGGACGGGCAGCCGGTCGACGAGGTGCTCGCGCAGCGTCGCCCACGGGCCGTCGTCGGGCATCCGCACCCGCGCCGGGTCGAGCCCGTCGCGCGGCGGGAGCGGCGGGCTGCGGCGGGGCACGGACCGAGACTACGGATCCCTAGAGGAACAGCTCGGCGACGCCGGTGGCCAGGGAGTCGAGCGCCGCGGTCGGCGCCACGCGGTAGTGGTGGGGATCGGCGTGGCGCCGCGCCCACATGAGCTCGGCGAAGGTCCACGCGACGTCACGCGTGCCCGAGACCAGGATGTTGCCGACGAAGTTCCCGAGCCCGTCGACGATGCCGCCGTCGGGTCCCCACTTCGTCCACGGCACCTCGTTCTCCTCGCACAGGGCGTCCATGTTGTTGCGGAAGATCGTGTTGATGGCCTCGTAGTCGGCGTACTGGGCGCTGGTCGTCGCCAGCGGGGTCGGGTTGTCCTCCCAGACGTCGAGCAGGGCGAACGCGAGGTCGAAGTTGACGTGCGCGTTGACCCCGACGACCGAGAACTGCCACTCCTCGTGGTCGTCCTGTCGCCTGTCGAACAGCACGTCCCAGCAGCCCGGCGCCGTCGGCCGGGCGTGCAGGTGGTCGTCGAGGGCGACGAGGTAGCGCCGTGCGAACGCGACGTCGAGCTGCAGGATGAACTCCCCGCAGTGGAACAGCGCGCCGCGCTCGTACTCGGCGAGCACGTCCTGCGTGATCGTCAGGTACAGGTCGGAGAAGCAGGCGATCCCGTCGCGGTGCCGGTCGCCGGTGCCCGCGAGGCCGTCGGCGACGTCGCGGAGCTCGCGGAGGGCCGTCACGACGCCGGGGACGTCGGTGGGCCGCCGGGCGGCCAGCGGCTTCAGCAGGGTCTGGTTGCCGACCAGGGTCTGGCGTTCAGGCACGGGGACCTCGTTCCGGGCCGGTGGGACGCGCGCGGACGCGCTGGAGCAGGGCGGCCGCCTGGGTGCGCGAGCGGGTGCCGGTCTTGGCGAGCACCCGGGACACGTGGACGGCGACGGTGCGCTCGCTGATGTAGAGGCGGTGGGCGATCTCGCGGTTGGACAGCCCGTCGGCGAGGACGGCGAGGACCTCGTGCTCGCGGGTCGTGAGCGCGGCGAGCTCGGGGGCGCGGCGAGCGGCGGCCGTGTCCCCGGCCGCCGTGGTCGCGACCGGGGCGTCACCCGCGTGGGCGATGTCCAGGCGGGCCCGGCGGGCGAGCCCGGCGATCTCGTCGAGGAACGGCCCGGCGCCCATGGCCGTCGCGGTCCCGGCCGCCGAGCGCAGGGCGCGCGCCGCCTCGCCGCGCCGGGTGCCCGTGGCGAGCAGGGCCTCGGCGCGGCGCAGCATCGCGTAGGCGGCGGGGTAGGGGTTGAGCTGCGCGCTCCACATCTCGGCGACCTGCGCCCACGCGTCGGGGTCGGAGGCCCCGGCGGCGCGCCCGGCCTCGGCGCGGCACATCCGCACGTAGGCGAGCACCGTGCGGCGCAGCGCCGGCACGGTGTGGGGAACCCGCCGCTCGAGGTGCACGACGTGGCCGGCGAGGCGCTCGAGTGCGGCGCGGTCGCCCGCCATGCCGCGGGCGGCGGCCTCGGCCTCGGCGCGCAGCCCGTGCCAGACGAGCGGGGCGACGAGGAACACGTCGTCGGGGGTGTGCTCGGCGACGTCGAGGCCGCGCGCGACGAGCCCGCGCGCGAGGTCCGGGCGCCCGCGCCACATCTCCACGCCCGAGCGCAGGGTCAGCAGCGGCACGCGGTAGCGCGAGGCGACGGTGCCGCGGCGGGGCGGGGCCGGGGATCGGCCGGGCTCCTCGGGGTGCTCGTCGGCGTCGTCGGGAGCACCGTCCTCGCCCGTGCCGTCGAGGGCGAGCAGGTCGACCGCGCGGAGGTCCTCGTCCGCCTCGACGAACTCGCCGCGCCCCACCTGGAGGCGGCAGCGCGCCAGCCGGACCTCGAGCGCGTCGGCCCCGGTGGGCGAGAGCGCCCAGGCCTCGTCGACGGCGTCCGAGGCCTCCGACCAGCGCCCGAGGCGGAACAGGCCGTTCGCCGCGGTCGCGAGCAGGCGCACGCCGGCCGAGCGGGCGAGCCCGAGGTCGCGCATCCGGGCCACACCCTGCCGCGCGATCTCGACGCCCTCGTGCAGCTCGCCCAGCGGGCCGGACAGGAGGTCCGCCCAGGCCTGGTAGGCGCGCCCGACCGCGGCGGCGTCGCCCGTGCGCTCGGCGATCATCAGGCCGTCCGCGACGGCGGCGAGCCCGGCGTCCGGGTTCTCCAGGTACGCGAGCGCCGACCCGAGCGTGGCGAGCATCGGCGCCTGCTCGGCCTGCTCGCCCCGGCGACGCGACACCGCGAGCGCCCGCTCGGACTCGTGCTGGGCGCCGCGCACGTCGCCGGTGATCAGCAGCGCCTCGGCGTGCGCGGCGTGCACCGCGGCCAGGGCCGGGTCGTCGCCGACCCGATCGGCGGCGCGCCCGGCGTCGTGCAGCACGGCCACCGCGTCGCCGGTCCGGCCCGCGTCGAGCAGCGAGCGTCCGAGTCGCACGACGGTCGGCAGCTCGGCGCGCCCGGCGGTGGCGGGGTCCGGGACGAGGCGGCGCAGCAGGTCGACCGCCGCGTCGTACTCGCCGGCGAGCCGCGCGGTGTCGGCGGCGCGGGCGAGCAGGGCGCCCGCCTCCGGGTCGTCCCCGCCCGCCGGGGGCAGGGCCGGCGGGCGGTGGCCGGGCAGCACCCGCGCCGACCGCGGCGTGGCGCGCGCCGCGGCGAGGGCGAGCGCCGCCATCCACTGCCGGTGCGCGGTGCCGAACTCGTGGATCTGCTCGGCGACGTGCGCGGCGTGCACCACCGCGGGCAGCGCGCGCTCGGGGTCGTCGGCGCGGGCCCAGTGGTGCGCCCGGCGCAGCGACGCCGCGGGCGCGAGGTCCCCGACGTCGCCGAGGACGGTGTCGTAGGCCAGGGCATACCGGCGGTGCAGTCCCCGGCGCTCCCCGGGCATCAGCTCGCCGGCGACCACGTCGCGCATGAGGCCGTGGCGCAGCGCGTACCCCTCGACGTCCGGGTCGACGACGACCATCGCGGCCTCGGCCGCCTCGCGCAGGGCCGCGAGGAGGTCGTCCTCCTCGCCGCGCACGACGTCGGCGAGCAGGCGGTGCGGCACGGGTTCCTCGCCCAGCGCGAGGGCGGCGACGACGGTCTGCGCGAGCGGGCGCAGGCCCGCGAGCCGGCCGAGCACGAGCCCGCGCAGTCCGGGGGAGAGGCCGTCGACGGCGCCGTCGGCGACCGCGGCGAGGGTCTCGGCGACGATGAACGGGTTGCCCGCCGAGCGCCGCCACACCAGCTCGCTCAGCGCGGGGTCGCCGCCGGCGTCGCGCACGATGCCCTCGACCCGCGGGCGGGGCAGCGGGGCGAGCTCGATCGCGCGCACGGCCCGGTCGCGGGCGAGCTCGGGCAGCATGCGGCGCAGCGGGTGTGTGGCGTCGAGCGCCTCCGAGCGGGCGGTGGCCACCAGCAGGACCCGCTCGTCGGTGAGGTGCGCGACGAGGGAGACGACGAGCTCGCGGGTGGTGCGGTCGGCCCAGTGCAGGTCGTCGACGACGAGCAGGACGGGGGCCTCGGCGGCCAGGGTGGCCAGCACCCGGCGCACCAGCTCGAGCAGGTGCCCGCCCGACGGCGGCGTCGCGCCGGGCCCCGGGTCCAGCAGCGGCGCGAGCTCGTCGCGCCAGGGCTCGAGCGCGGCCCGCGCGGTCAGCACGGCCGGCGCGACCCCGTCGGGGGTGCCGTCGGCGGCGCTGCCGGGACCGCGCAGCAGGCGGCGCAGCCCGGTGGCGACCGGCCAGAGCGGCAGCTGCTCGCCCACGTCGACCGCGGCACCGGAGATCACGACCCCGCCGTCGGCCTCCGCGCGCTGCGCCAGCCCCTGGACCAGCCGCGTCTTGCCGGCCCCGGCGTCGCCGGTCAGGAGCACGGTCAGCGCGCCGGTCGTCGTGGCCCGCTCCCAGCACCGCGCCAGGACGGCGGCGTCGGCCGCCCGCCACGGCGGAGGGTCGGTGACGGCGGTGCCGTCGCCACCCCCGTCCGACACCCCCTGACCTGGCACGGAGACGACGCTAGGCGCGCGCGAACGGCGGCGTCCAGCGGCGTACGCAGGCGACCCGCCGGGCTAGTCAATTCTTCTGATGTGCCGCTCGGCGCGATCCGCGAGGCTTCCCCTCGAGGGCGGGACGACGGTCGTCGGGGGACCGGAGTGGTCGCTCGGACGTCCTCGCGCTCGCCCGGGATCCCGTTGTCCGGGCGCGCGACGGGAGGGGGAGGCGGGGGCTTCCGGCGCCCGGGGGGACGCCGGCGGCGCCCCCGCCTCCCCTCTCCGCGCGTCAGCTCCAGAGACGTCGGGTGGCGATCTCCGCGCCCGCCGACAGCGCCCGGAACTTCTCCCACACCACCGTCGGGTGCACCTCGGGGGCGTAGCTCGCGCGCGAGGAGAAGCCGCAGTCGGCGCCGGCGACGACGTTCTCCTTCCCGACCACCGAGGCGTACCAGCCGATCATGTCGGCGATCAGCTCCGGGTGCTCCACGTAGTTCTGCGCGTGGCCGAGCAGCCCCGGGATGAGCACCGCGCCGTCGGGCAGCGGGAGGTCCTGCCAGACCTTCCACTCGTGCATGTGGCGGGGGTTGGCGACCTCGAAGGAGTAGCCCCCGGCGCGGATCCCGAGCATGTAGGGGGCGACCTCGCCCATGCCGATGTCGTGGATCCGGGGCCCGTGGTTGAGGCCGTAGCAGGTGTGCAGGCGGATCTTCTCGGTCGGGATGCCGCGCAGGCTGTGGTTGACGATCTCGGCGTGCTCGCGGGCGGTGCGGTCGCGCTCGGCGGGCGCGAGACCCGGGTCGGAGAGGATCTCGATGAGCCACGGGTCGTCGATCTGCAGCAGGAAGCCGGCGTCGACGATCGCCAGGTACTCCTCGCGCAGCGCCTCGCCGACGGCCTCGTAGTACTCGCGGTCGCTGGCGTAGTACTCGTTGCGCCCGAAGCCGCGCGGCGAGGTCGACGGCATGAACGCCTCGACGACGCCGGACACCCCGGCCAGGGCCTTGTGCAGGTTGGCGAGGTCGGTCTGCAGCTCGTCGTGGCCGGTGTAGCTCACCGGCCCGACGCACGCGACGCTCTGCATCGGCGCCACCGTCTTCGCGTACTTGCCGAGGTAGCCCTCGTAGTACTCGGGGAACGCGTCGATCTCGACCTGCCAGGACGGCGGGAGGAGCCGCTCGCCGGAGTCGGGGGAGAAGCCGTCGAGCCGGCGCTGGACGTAGGTCGCGAAGCTGACCTTGCCCATCTCGCCGTCGGTGACCACGTCGAGCCCGACCTCCCGCTGCCGGGCGACGACGTCGGCGACGGCCTCGGTCACCTGCCGGGCGAAGAGGTCGGCGTCGTAGGGACGCCCGTGCTCCTTCTCCCGCATCGTGTCGAGCAGGGCCTCGGGGCGGGCGAGGCTGCCGACGTGGGTCGTCAGGACGCGGTCGGTGCTGCGCTGCATGGACCCGACGCTAGGAGCGCGGCGGGGAGGCGGGCATCACCTCGTTCCGGTGCGGCGAACGGTCGTCACGATGCCGGCGAGCACCACGTCGACGCCCTCGAGGAACCGCTCGCGGTCGTCGTGCCCGCGCATCTGGTCGGCGACGGTCCGCGTGAATGAGTACGCCTCGGGGTCGAGCTCCTCCCAGGTCGTCGACACGGCACCGAGGCCTGGCGCTCGTCGCGCACCCGGGCGACGTCGAGGCCGCGGCGTTCACCTCCTGAGGCTCGCTCAGCCCCGGGCCCGCTCCAGGTCCGCCGAGATCCGCGCCGCGGCCCGGCGCACGCCCTGGACGACCGCCGGCTTGCGGGGTCCGAGGACGCGCGAGGTCGGCCCGACCACCGACAGCGCGGCGACCGGGTGCGGGCGCCCCTCGCGGGTGAGCGTGATCGGCGCGGCGATCGACGACCAGCCGGGCTCGAACTCCTCGCGGGAGGTCGCGTAGCCCTGATCGCGGGTGATCGCGAGGATCTGCCGGTAGCGCAGCGGGTCGACCACCGTGAACGGCGTGTACCGCCGCAGCCCGCGCTCGAGGATCGCCGTGATGAGCGCCGGGTCCGCGGCGGCCAGCACCCGGCCCGCGCTCGACGAGTGCGCCGGGTTGCGGCGGTGCTCGCTGCGGAAGCGGACGTTCATGCCGGCCGCCTCGGCGCGCTCGACGTAGAGCACGTCGGTGCCGACGCTGACCCCGAGCTGGATCGTCTCGCGCAGCAGCTCGCGCAGGTCGCCCATCGCCGGCAGGGCGACGTCGCGCAGCATGAGACGGTCGACGGCGAGCTGGCCGTACTCGAACAGCCGCAGGCCCAGGCGGTAGCGCCCCGAGCCGGTGCGCTCGAGCAGCCCGCCGGTGGCCAGGGCGGCCAGCATCCGGCAGGCGGTGCTCTTGGCGATCCCGAGCCGGGCGGCGACCCGCGTCGCCCCGAGCTCGGCCTCGTCGGCGAAGCAGTCGAGCACCGAGACCGCCGTCGAGACCGACCGCAGCGGGGAGTCGTCGTCGCCGGGTCCGCCGGCGTCGAGGTCGAGCGGGGGGAGGGACAGGACGGTCATCGACTCGGGCCTCCCGCATCCTCTTCCCATTGTGGGAACTCGTCCGGCGGCGGCACGTTCACCTCGGTCACGCGGTTGCGGTAGGAGACGAACGCGCTCCGGGCGCCCTCACGGACCTTGATCCGGATCTCCTCGGTGTTCAGCGGCTCGCCCGGGTCGTAGCCGTGGGCCCAGGTGGCGAAGGCGCGCATCGGCCCGGAGTGGGTCGCGGCGAGGATGCGGCGGTGGGTCAGCGAGCCGTCGGGCCGCGTCGACTCGGTGATCAGCCGGTGGAACCCGCGCCAGAACCGGCGCACGCACATCGCCGGCGGCTCGAAGTACATCATCGGGATCGTCAGCCACTCCTGGATCGGGTCCGCCCCGCCCAGCTGGGTCCGGTAGAAGCGGTCGATCTCCACGAGCCAGCGCGGGCGGTCGCCGACGGCGAGCCGCTCGAGGGTCTCGTTGGTGGCCTGGTACTGCCGGAACGCCGAGGTGACGTCGCGCAGGCCGTCGGGGGTCCAGACCCCGAAGTTGCGCAGCTCCGGGATGGGCTCCTTCTCGGTGATCTCCGCGTCGATGCCCCACATCTGCAGGCCGTCGGTGACCCCGTTGTAGAGCTGGTCGGCGGTCTGGCGCGCGCGGTTGGTGTCGGCGCAGACCAGGCGGACCCGGTCGCCGTGGTCGAAGCGGCGCGCGAGCTCGTGGCCGCGCCGGTGGGCCTGCCAGCCGCCCATCGGCGTGAGGCCGGCGTCGGTGGAGTAGCCCTGGGTGATGCCGTGCCGGATGATCGAGATCTCGCAGACGATCTTCTCGGACGCGCGGCGCTCGACGGGTGCGGCGACCTCCTTGCCGCGGCTCGCCTCGGCGAGCGCGGGGGTGAACTCCTGGCCCTCCCAGGAGACGGTCCCCGTGTCGGCGGGCGCGGACCCGCGCTCGCGGAAGCGGCGCAGGTAGAGCGGCGTGCTTGCCTGGTCGGGGTTCTGGCTGGGCTCCGGCGGGGCGACGGGGGCGGCGGCCTCGGGAGCGGACTTCTCGGCTCCGCGGCGCGAGCGGTAGCGCGACAGGTAGTCCGGGGCCTCGTAGCGGTGCACCGAGCGGGCGTCGGGCCGCTGTTCGGTGCCTGTCACGAGTGCACCGTGAAGAAGCGCTCGTTGACCTGGCGGTGGTAGTAGAAGATGGCCCGCCCCATCTCCTCCTCGGTCCAGGTGATCGGCTCGAAGTCGGGGTCGACCCAGTAGCCGCCGGTGAAGAGCTCGTTGCGGTTGCCGGCCGGGTCGAAGAAGTAGGTCGTGTACCCGCGGGTGACGCCGTGGCGCGTAGGGGCCACGTCGATCGTCACGCCGTGGTAGGCGAGCGCGTCGGCGGCCTCGCGGATGCCGTTCCAGTCGTCCAGCCAGAACGCGAAGTGGTGCAGCGCCCCGTTCGGTCCGGTGATCACCGCGATGTCGTGCGGGGTGTGGGAGTGCTCGAGGAACGTCGCGAGCTGGTGCCCGTCGTTGGCGAGGATCTGCTCGGTGAGCCGGAACTCGAGCAGCTCGGTGAAGAACGCGGTGAACGCCTCGACGTCCTCGGCCATCACGAAGACGTGGTCGAGGCGCGGCGGCGCGATCCCGATGAGGTCCTGCGGACGGGGCGGCGGGTTCGTCCTCGGCAGCATGTTGCCGATCCGCTCGGTGCCGTGGGTCAGCTCGACGAGGTGGCCCGACGGGGCGTCGAAGCGGATCGCCTCGCCCCAGCCCGGGCCCAGCTCGCGGGCGGCGAAGCGCTTCACCGGCACGCCGGCGGCCTCGAGCCTGCTCGTGAAGTGGTCGAGGTCCGAGGCCTCGTTGAGCTTGAACGACATGTGGTCGAGGCCGTAGGTGGGGGCCTCGCGCAGGATCACCGAGTGGTGCTCGCGCTCGTCCCAGCACTTGAGGAACACCCGCGGGGCACCGTCGCGCTCGTCGCGCGCGGTCTCCAGGAGGCCGAGGACCTCGGTGTAGTAGGCGGTGGCGAGCTCCAGGTCGGGGACCCGGACCTCGACGTGCTGCAACCGGATGATCCGGTCGGAGGTGGTGGCCATGGTCGACGAGTCCTTCACGTGTGCATCCGCAGGAACCGCTGGCTGATGACGTTCTCGTAGTAGAAGAGGCCCTTGCCGAAGTTGTCCTCGGTCCAGGTGAGGATCTCGGTGTCGGGGTCGACCCAGTAGCCGCCGGTGAAGACCTCGTTGCGGATCCCGAGCGGGTCGAAGAAGTAGATGGTGTTGCCGCGGGTGACGCCGTGGCGCGTCGGGCCCTGGTCGATCTGCACCCCGTTGAAGGCGAGCGTATCGGCCGCCTTGCGGATGTGGTCCCAGTCGTCGAGCCAGTACGCCCAGTGGTGCAGGGCGCCGTTGGGGCCGTTGACGATGGCGATGTCGTGCGGCGAACGGGTGTTGCCCGCGAGCCACACGCCGAGCTGGTGGCCGTTGCCGTCGAGCACCTGCTCGGTCATGCGCATCCCGAGCACGTCGATGAAGAACGCCGCCGACTCGGCCACCTCCTCGGCGTTGACCAGCATGTGGTCCATCCGCGGCGGCGCGATGCCGGGCAGGTCGGGCGGCGGCACCGGCGACGGGTTGTGCTTGCCGAGCAGGTTGCCGGTCTTCTCGATGTCCCAGACCAGCTCCATGATCTGGCCGGAGGGAACCTCGAACCGGATCGACTCGCCCTGGCCCACCGCGCCGCCGCGGCTGACGCGCGAGGTCGGGCAGCCGTAGGCCTCGACCTTCTTCTCCAGCTCGTGGAGGTCGTCCTCCTCCTCGACGCGGAAGGTGAAGGAGTCCAAGCCGGTGCGCGGGTTGTAGCGCATCCGCAGCGAGTGGTGGTCCTCCTCGTCCCAGCACTTGAGGTATACGCAGTCGTCGGTGCGCTGCACCTGCTGGAGGCCCATCACCTCGGTGTAGTACGCCGCCGAGAGATCGAGATCGGGCGTGCGGACGTCGACGTGGGCCAGGCGGAGGATTCCCATGCGAGATGCCCTTTCCGGGCGGGGCCGGCTTCCTTGACGCCGCGACGCTAACCGCCCTAGCGTTCCGGAAGGAAGACAGCGTGTTCCGACTTCCGGAACGCCGGGGCTTGACGGGAGGGGTCGTCGTGGCGGACCCGATGGCCATGCGCCGCGCGGTCGCCGGCTACGTCGAGGGCATCCACCGCGCCTACCTCCAGCAGGCCGGGACGTTCCCGCCCGCGGTGCAGGGGCGGTTGCCGCTGATCGCGGCCGGGCGGGTGACCGTCGCCGCGGTCGGCGCGCGCAACCTGCACATCCTCGCCACCACCGAGGGGCTCGGCCCGACGCGCGGCCAGGAGGTGGAGCTCCCGGGCTCCGCCGAGGGGCTCGAGTGGGTCGTGCGCTTCTACGACCCCGTGGTCGTGCCCGCGCTCGGGCTCATCGACGAGTCGGACGGTCCGGCGTCGGACGCGGTCCGCGGCGCGCTGGGCATCTCGACCGTCGTCTACCACGTGGTGACCCAGCCCGGCTCCGGTCTCTCGCCCCACCACGCGGGCCATGTCGGCTCGGGGCTGGCGAGCGCCCACTCCGCGGCCGCCCGCGACTTCGAGCGCCTGCGCGACCGGGCCCGGGGCCGCGAGGCGCTGGTCGACGAGATGGAGGGCGCCGCCGTGGCCGGGCTCGCCCGGGCCCAGATCCTGCTGGCGCGCGCCATCCGCCCGTACGACTCGGCGGTCGGCGAGGCCGTCGACGCCGCCCTGCGCCCGGGCGCGACGCCCGACCCGGACGCGGTGCGCAAGGTGCTGCTCGAGCGCTTCACCGGGACACGGAGCACTGAGGAGAGCACGCCGATGGGGGAGCTGGACCCGTCGGGGCAGGAGCCGGCGTGACCGACGCGCCGCTGCAGACGGTCACGAACGCCGCCCGGCTGCTCAAGGCGTTCCTGACGCGCGAGGAGTCGCTCGGCGTCTCCGAGCTCGCCCGCCGCCTCGACCTGGGCAAGAGCGCGGTGCACCGGCTGCTCAGCACGCTCGCCGCCGAGGGGCTCGTCGAGCAGGACCCGCGCACGGGCGGCTACCGCCTCGGGCTCGTCGTCTTCGAGCTGGGCGAGGCCGTGCGCGTGCACATGGATCTGCACGCCGCCGCCGGCTCGGTGCTGGCCCACCTGCGCGAGGAGACCGGCGAGTCCGCGCAGGTCGGGATGCTCGACGGCCACGACGTCGTGTACGTCGACCGGCTGGAGTCCAGCCACGCGCTGCGGCTGTTCACCGAGACCGGGCGCCGCGTGCCGGTGCACTGCACCAGCTCGGGCAAGGTGCTGCTCGCCTTCGCGCCCGAGCCGGTGCGCGAGCGCTACCTGGCCACGGCCCCGCTGACCCGCCACACGCCCCACACGCTGACCGACCCCGACGACCTGCGCCGCGCGCTCGCCACCGTCCGGGCCCGAGGGTGGGCCGACGCCGTCGACGAGCGCGAGGTCGGCGTCGCGTCGCTGGCCGCCCCGATCCGCGACGCGCGGGGTGCGGTCGTCGCCGCCATCGGCATCGGCGCGCCGGTCAGCCGGTTCCGCGCCATGCCCCGCAAGCGCCTGGCCCGCACGGTGGTCGAGGCCGGCGAAGCCGTGTCCCGGCGCCTCGGGTGGTCCGAGCAGGCCCCCGTACTCGAGAAGGAGAGCTGAGTGGCCGTCACCGACCCCCCGGGAGATCCAGTGAAGGCGAAGGCGCGGGCGCTGTACGAGGCGCGGCGCACGCGTGTGCCGATCGCGCCGTTCACCGACACCGAGCCCGACCTCGACATGGCCGACGGCTACGCGATCCAGCAGGAGCTCGTGCCGCTGCTGCTCGCCGACGGCGACCGGGTCGTCGGGCACAAGGTCGGCGTCACCTCCGCCGCGATGCAGAAGATGATCGGCATCGACACCCCGGACTACGGCCCGGTGCTCGCGTCGACGGTCTACCGTGACGGCGACGCGATCCCGCTGAGCCGCTTCATCCAGCCCAAGGTCGAGGCGGAGATCGTCTTCGTGCTCGGGCAGCGGCTGCAGGGCCCGGGCATCGGCCCGACCGACGTCGCGCCCGCGATCGCCGGGGTGGCCGCGGCGATGGAGATCGTCGACTCGCGCATCGCCGACTGGCGCATCAAGCTCGCCGACACCGTCGCCGACCTGGCGTCCAACGGCGCGGTGGCCGTGTCCTCGCGGCTCGTGCCGCTCGCGGGGCTCGACACCCGGCTGATCGGGATGACGTTCACGCGCAACGGCGAGCTCGTCGACACGGGCGCCGGCGCCGCGGCCCTCGGCGACCCGCTGGCCGTCGTGGCCTGGCTGGCGAACGTGCTGGGCGAGGCCGGGGTGGCGCTCGAGCCCGGGCACATGATCATGACGGGCGCGCTGCACGCGGCGGTCCCGCTGGCCGCGGGCGACGTGTTCCGCGCCGAGTTCGACCGGCTGGGGCCGGTGACGATCAGGGTGGAGGGCTGATGGCTGCCGACGTGCACGAGCTGGCGTCCCGGCTGACGAAGGCGGTCACCGAGCGCACGGCGATCGACCCGCTCACCGACGACGTCCCGGACCTCGACCTCGAGACCGGCTACGCCGTGCAGCGCGTGCTGCGCGAGCAGGCCGGTCCGCGGGTGGGCTGGAAGCTCGGGGTGACCTCGCGGGCCAAGCAGGCGCAGGTCGGGGTGTCCGACCCGGTCTTCGGGTTCCTGCCCGGCGCCGGTGCCCTCGACCTCGGCGAGCCGCTGCGCACCGGCGAGCTGATCCAGCCGCGTGCCGAACCGGAGATCGTGTTCGTGCTCGGGCGGGACCTCGCCGGCGAGCACGTCACGGCCGCCGACGTGCTGTCCGCGACGTCGGGGCTCGCCGCCGGCATCGAGATCCTCGACTCCCGGTTCCGCGACTACCGGTTCACCATGGCCGACGTCGTCGCCGACAACACCTCGGCGGCCCGCTTCGTCGTCGGCACGCCGGTGCCCGCCGCGGGCATCGACGTCCGGCTCGTCGGGGTGCTGCTGGAGAAGAACGGGGAGCTCGTGGCGACCGCCTCCGGGGCCGCGTCGCTCGGGCACCCCGCCGCCGCCGTGGCCTGGCTCGTGCGCCGGCTCGCCGCGCAGGGCGAGGGCCTGGCGGCCGGCGAGGTGGTCCTCTCGGGCGGCCTCACCGCCGCCACGCCAGTCGCTCCCGGCGACGTCGTCACCGTGACCATCGACCGCCTCGGGACGATCGAGCTGGCCTGCTCGTCCTGACCGCTCTGGAGGCTTCCATGCCGCTCGTGCAGATCACCCTCGCCCGGGGCCGCAGCCCCGAGCAGCTTGCCGCGCTGGGGGAGGAGGTCACGGCGGCCGTGACGCGCGCGGTCGGTGCGCCCGCCGAGAACGTGCGCGTCGTCGTCACCGAGTGCGAGCCGGAGCACTGGTTCGTCGGCGGGGAGTCGCTCGCGGCGCTGCGGGCCTCCGGTCGGCGGTGACGCTGGTCCGCGTCGAGGGGCCGGGGGTCGTCACCAGCGACGACGGCCGGCGCTTCGTCGTGCTCGCGGTGCCCGACGGCCTGCGCGTCGTCGACGCCGTGTGCCCGCACAACCGGGGTCCGCTCGAGCAGGGCTGGGTGCGGGACGGGGCCACGCTCGTCTGCCCCTGGCACTGGTACCGCTTCGACCTCGACACGGGGGAGTGCGCGACCTCGCCGCAGCACGTGCTCGGCGTCCACCCCGTGCGCGAGATCTCTGGCGTCACCTACGCCGACGTCGGCGAGCCGCCCCGGGAACTGTCGTGGTCGGAGCGCCTGCGGGCCCACGCGCGGGAGTGATCCGCCCGGCTCGTCCGGGTCCCCGGAACGGTGTCGCCGGGGGCGGCCTGACGACGGGTCGTGGAAGGTATGTTGCCGCGCGTGTCCTCCCCCTTCGGCGGTGGCTCCGGATCCGGTGACCCCGACCGGTCCGAGTCGTTCGGCTCCCAGCCCACCCAGTACGGGCCCACGGCTGAGCCGTCCGGGCCCCAGCCCTACTACGGGGATCCGCAGGGCGCCCCGTACCAGCAGGGGTACGGGCAGCAGCCGTACGGACAGCCGGGGTACGGGCAACAGGGCTACGGCCAGCAGGGCTACGGGCAGCCCGGCTACGGCCAGCCGGGGTACGGGCAGCAGCAGCCCTACGGTCAGCAGCCCTACGGCCAGCCCGGATACGGGCAGCCGTACGGCCAGCAGCCCTACGGCCAGCCCGGCTACGGGCCCTACGGCGGCTGGCAGCAGCAGCCGCCCCGGAAGAAGAACAAGGCGCTGCCCTGGATCCTGGGCGGCGCGGCCGTGCTCGTCGTCGCGGTGGTCGCGGTCGTCGTCCTGGTGCTGACCCTCGGCGGCGGCGCGGTCGAGGGCGCGTCCCAGCGGTCGGTGCCGATCCCCGACTCGGACCCCGTCGGCGTCACCGACACGATCACGCTCGACGGCTCGGGCACGGTCTCGGCGATCCAGGTCAACGCCACGATCAGCCACCCGTACGTCTGCGACCTCGTCGTCACCCTGCGCTCGCCACAGGGGCAGACGGTGGTGCTGTCCGACCTCGACCAGTGCGACCGCAACCGCCCGGGCCTGGCGCTCGCGCTCGACGGCAACCAGGGCGGCCCGCTGGCCCCGCTCGTCGGGCAGTCGGTCGGGGGCGCGTGGACGCTCACGGTGGCTGACCGCGTCGCCATCGACCGCGGCACGCTCGACAGCTGGAACATCACGATCGAGCGCTAGCTCGACGCCGGCGGCGCTCCGGCGAAGGGTGCCCGTCGCTCAGTGCTCCGGCTCGTGACCGATCGCCCGATCGCCGGTGGTCGTGACCTCGCCGGTCCAGTCGCAGCTCGCGCACCAGCAGTAGAACCGGCGCGCGTCGCCCTCCCAGAACTCGTTCGCGAGGCCCAGGTCGCGGGCGCAGGACGGGCAGAAACGCGGCGCGTCGCGGCGGTGGGCCTCGACGTCCGCGGCGAAGCGGCGGTCGATCCTGGCGCCGGGCGAGCCGTCGGGAACCGTCACGGCTGCCACCATCCCCTCCGGCTGCGTCACCGCGGGATCGTCCCCGAGTCCACCTGGGCGGAGGTGTCGGGTGCGAGCGTGGCGGTGCCGATGCCGCCGGCGGGCGTGAACGACGGGCGCGCGGCGGCCTTGTCGGTCTCGACGCGCGCCGCCGCCGTGAGGTGCACCTGCTTGATCGCCTCGAGGTCGGGGGAGTGGCGGGTCGACCCCATGTTGCAGAAGTCGATCGCGAACTCCGCGCCGCCCGCGTGGAACTTGTCCTTCTCGCAGGGCAGGTCGATGCGCTCGTGGGGCTCGCGGATGGTGCCCAGCGGGTCCTCGCCCTTGGCGACCGCCTGCATCGACTGGCGGAACATCTTGCGCAGCAGCGAGACGCCGATGTCGGACCGGCCGAGGTGCTCGGTGGTGCGGTCGGTGATCGGGCCCTGCGTCACCCAGGCCATGATGTCCTGGCCCTCGACGTAGTTGACGACGTGGTTCCCGCGGTCGTCGAACACCGGGATCTCGTAGTCGGGCACGGTCTCCTGCGCCACGGGCTCGTAGCCCTCGGGCGCGTGCACCGTGTAGAGCATGAAGCGCGTCGTCGTGCGGTTGATCGGGACGCGGATCTGCATCTGGTGGATGCCGCCGCCGCCGACGCGCATGTTGTAGGGGAAGACGAGCGGGTGGCCGACCTTCCAGTCGTCGTTGTCCTCGCTCGCCCCCGAGAGCACGCGGCGCTTGATGATGCCCCACTCGAAGGCGTCGAAGCCGATGCGCTGGTGCTTCTTGCCGAACGACGCCGGCGCCTCGAAGCCCTCGTGGCGGCCGATGAACTCGAAGTAGCGGCCGTGCAGGTGCTCGACGTGGTGCGGGTCGACCGCGTTCTCCATGACCTGCACGTAGTTGCAGGGGATGTCGGCCCAGCCGATGTCGCGGTAGCCGTCCATCACGTAGACGTCGAAACGGGGCAGCAGCGGCGCGGGGTCCGGACCGATGTACGCCCAGACGAGCCCGCCGAGCTCCTCGACCTTCCCGGCGGTCGCGCGCACCCGCTCCTGGAAGTTGGTGTTGGCCTTCTCGGCCGGCTGGTCGGTGCACGCGCCGTCGGTGTCGAACTTCCACCCGTGGTACGGGCAGCGCAGCCCGTCGCCCTCGACGACGCCGTAGGCCATCGACGCCTTCCGGTGCGGACACGGCTCGGGGATGATCCCGTACTTCCCGGACGGCGTGCGCCACAGCGCGAAGAACTCGCCCAGCAGCTCGACGCGCTTGACGGGGAACTCGGTGAGCTCGCGGGTGAACGCGACGGGGTACCAGTAGCGGCGCAGCACCTCGCCCATCGGCGTGCCGGCCTCGACGGCGGTGAGTTCCTCGTTCTGCTCGGCGGTCAGCACGTGCGTCCTCCCGGGGTGTGGCGGTGAGCTCGACGCTAGGGAGCCGCCACGCGACGGAGAAGAGCCGTGTCCCTCTCCGCGGGATGGTCAGCGCATCGCGTCCCGGGCCGCGCGCAGCAGGCCGGGGGTGACGCGGCGGTGCACCGCCGACGCCGGACCCCAGACGGCCCGCCCGGCGGGCGAGTCGTAGGAGATCGCGGTGGTCAGCGACACGTGCCCGCGGTCGCGGTGCACGACGAGCTCGCCGCGGCCCCAGTCCGCCCCCGCGTGCAGGCGGACCCAGTCGTCGCCCCGCCCGTCGATCCGCCACCCGGCGACGTGGTCGGGCGAGGGCCGCGGGTCGAGCTGGAGCCCGAGGCCCCGCCAGGTGCGCTGCGCGCCCTCGCCGCCGACCCGCTCGAACATCACCCGCGCCCACTCCTCGGCACCCCACGCGCCGGCGTCGGTGGCGAGGCTGACGTGGTCGAGGTAGTCGGGGCCGGGGAGCGCGCTGCGGGCCCGCACCGCGGCGGGCACGTCCTCCACGCCGACGAGGGTGGTGACGTCGCTCGTCGCCGACCCGAGCGTGCTCCAGGCCCCGATCGCGGCCACCGCGGGCCAGCCGCCCGCCGGCATGAGGACGCTGCCGGCGACGCCGGTGGCGGCGAGGACGCCGCCGGCGACCCGGTCGCCCGGCGTGAGCGAGCGCCCGAGCGTCCACAGCGCGGGCGCCGCGACCAGGAACCAGAACGCCGTCGCCCGGTCGCCGCGGTCCGGCACGACGCCGACGAGCGCCCGGGGCCCACCGACGCGCACGTCGCGCGCGACCCCGGCGACGACGTCGCGGTAGATCCACGCGCCGATCGCCGCGTGCCCGAGGGCGACGACCTGCAGCAGCCGCCCGGCCCGGCTCACCGGGCACCCTCCACGACGGGCGCCGGCTCGGTGAGCAGCGCAATCCAGCGGTCGGCGTACCCGGCGAGCGCGTCGCCGCCCGGAGCCAGCGCCGGCGTCGCGTGCACGAGCTGGGCGTGGCCGAGGAAGGCGCTGTAGGCCATGGTCGCGCGCTCGCGAGCGGCGGCGTCGTCGAGGCCGAGGGCGGCGAACTGCCCCGCGAGGTAGTCGAGCCGCCGCGCCGTGACCCGGGCCAGGGCCTCGGCGACGTCCGGGTCGTCCACGCTCGCCTGCAGGGCGAGCTCGACGTCGGCCCCGCCGGCGTCGGTGCTGCTGCGCAGGGCGCTGAGCAGCAGCGCCCGCAGCCGTTCGCGCGGCCCGTCGATCGCCTCGACCCACGCGATGACGTCCTCGGTCTCGCGGCGCTCCCACAGGGCGAGCGCGGCGCGGACGAGGTCGCCGCGGGAGGAGAAGTGCCAGTAGAAGCTGCCGCGGGTCGCGCCCAGGCGCTTGGCGAGGGGCTCGACGGCGACCGCGGCCGCGCCGCCGCGCAGCGCCTCGAGGGCCGCCGCGGCCCAGTCGTGGGCGGTGAGCTGCTGTTTCACGCGACCGTACAGTACTGTACGGAGGCTCGACCGTACAGGGGTGTACGGTCACGCGCCCCGGCGCCGGAACCGCCGCCGGTAGGCGAGCGGCGAGAGGCCGACCTCGTCGGCGAGGTGGGCGCGCAGCGACGCCGCCGTGCCCAGCCCGGAGTCGGCGGCGACCCGGTCGACCGGCAGGTCGCTGCCCTCGAGCAGGCGCCGCGCGCGGGCCACCCGCTGCGCCACCAGCCACGCGTGCGCGGAGGTCCCGGTCTCGGCGCGGAAGCGGCGGGTGAACGTGCGGACGCTCATCGACGCGCGCGCCGCCAGGCCGGCGATGTCGATGTCCTCGTCGAGGTGCTCCACCGCCCACGCCCGGACCGCGCCGGTCGCGCCCGCGCCCGCCGGCGGCAGCGGGTGGTCGATGAACTGCGCCTGCCCGCCGTCGCGCCACGGGGCCACGACGAGGTGGCGGGCGACGGCGTTGGCGACCTCGGCGCCGTGATCGCCGCGCAGCACGTGCAGGCAGAGGTCCAGGCCCGCGGCCAGCCCCGCCGAGGTCGCCACGTCGCCGTCGTCGACGAAGAGCACCGACTCGTCGACCTCGAGGTGGGGGTGCAGGCGGCGCAGGTCGGCGGCGCGGGCCCAGTGGGTCGCGACCCGGCGCCCGTCGAGGCGGCCGGCCGCGGCCAGCACGAACGCGCCGGTGCAGATCGAGAGCCACCGGGCGTGCGCGGGCACCGTGTCGAGGGCGGCGCGCAGGTCGTCGGGCAGCACCCCGTCGCGGCGCGCGGGCACGTAGTGGGTGCCGGGCACGATCACCGTGTCGGCCGCCGCGAGCGTCTCGGGCCCGTGCTCGAGGAGCAGGGAGAAGCCGGCGGTCGACGGCACCCGCTCGGTCATCCCGCAGACGCGCACGTCGTAGAGCGGGCCGTCGGGACCCTCGGCGGTCCCGAAGACCTGCGGCGGGATCTGCAGGTCGAAGCCGACGACCTCGGGCAGGGCGAGGACGGCGATCACGTGACGGAGCGCGGAGCCTGCCGGAGCCGGACCATCGAGAGCGGCCATGGCCGGATTCTTGCACGACATGGCGTTCCGGCCACTGGCCCGGCGCCGAGCGGTGGGTCAGGCTGTCCCCTCGTGACCGAGACGCGGCCCGACCCCCCGGCCCCGAGCCCGCCCCGCACCCGCTCCCCGGCCCGCCGGAACGCCTGGCCCTGGGCCGTGGCCGCGACCGCGTTCGTGACGCTGCTCGGCGCCTCGGGGTTCCGGTCGGCGCCCGGGGTGTTCGTCGAGCCGCTGCACGCCGAGTTCGGCTGGTCGACCGCGACCATCTCGTCGGCGGTGTCGCTGAACCTGCTGCTCTACGGCGTGATGTCGCCGTTCGCGGCGGCGCTGATGGAGCGCTTCGGGATGCGGCGCGTCGTCGCGATCGCCCTGCTGCTCGTCGCGGCGGGCAGCGGCCTCACGGTGTTCATGTCCGAGGCCTGGCAGCTGGTCCTGCTCTGGGGCGTGCTCGTCGGGGTCGGCACCGGGTCGATGGCGCTGGCGTTCGTCGCGACGGTGACCGGGCGCTGGTTCGTGGCCCGCCGCGGGCTCGTCTCGGGTGTGCTCACCGCCGCGCAGGCGGCCGGTGGGCTGGTGTTCCTGCCGCTCATGGCCTCGCTGGCGGGGTCGGTGGGCTGGCGGTTCGCGTCGCTGGTGGTCGCGGCCGGGGCACTCGTCGTCGTCCCGCTGGTCCTGCTCCTGCTGCGCGACCGGCCGTCGGACGTCGGCACGCTCGCCTACGGGGCCGCGCCGGGGGAGGCCGAGCCCGAGGAGGTCGTCTCGGGCGGCGCGGCCCGCCGCACCGTCACCGTGCTGCTCGACGCCGCCCGCACGCGCACGTTCTGGCTGCTCGCGGGCGGGTTCGCGATCTGCGGCGCGACCACCGTCGGCCTGCTCAACACCCACTTCGTGCCCGCCGCGCACGACCACGGCATGCCCGCCACCACCGCCGCGGGGCTGCTCGCGGTGGTCGGGGTGTTCGACGTCGCGGGCACGATCGCCTCCGGCTACCTCACCGACCGCGTCGACCCGCGCAAGCTGCTCGCCGTCTACTACGTGCTGCGCGGCGCGTCGCTGCTGGTGCTGCCGTTCCTGCTCGCGCCGACCGCCGCGCCGCCGCTGTGGGCGTTCGTCATCTTCTACGGCCTCGACTGGGTCGCCACCGTGCCGCCGACCGTCGCCCTGTGCCGGGAGCACTTCGGGTCCCGCGCGCCGATCGTCTTCGGCTGGGTCTTCGCGGCGCACCAGGTGGGCTCCGCGATCGCGGCCGTCGGGGCCGGCCTCATCCGCGACCTCACGGGTGCCTACGACGGCGCCTGGTGGTCGGCCGGCGCGCTGTGCGTGATCGCCGCCGGGCTCTCGCTGGGGCTCCGGCGCGCCGCGGCGACCCGGCCTGCTGCCGAGCCCGCCCGGAGCTAGCGTCGGGCGTGTGACGATCACCGAGCACCCCGGCGCCGACGACCGCGACTGGGGCGGGCGCCTCCCGCGCAACGAGTCGCTCGACCTCGACGACGACCAGCGCGCCGTCCGGGACCGGATCGTGGAGCGCGGCGCGGTGTGGGCCGAGCGCTCCGGGTTCGCCGCGACCGACGACCGGGGCGGGCTGCTCGGTCCGTTCAACGCCTTCGTGCTGCGCCCCGGGCCCGGCCGGGCGTTCAACCGCTGGATCGCCGCCGACCAGCAGCAGTCGTCGCTGGCCGCGCCGATCCGCGAGGTCGTCATCCTCACCGTCGGCGTCGCGTGGCAGGCCGACTACGAGGTCTACGCGCACGTCGCCGCGGCACGGTCCGTCGGGCTGTCCGAGACGGTCATCGCCGGCCTGCGGGCGGGCTCCACCGAGGGCTTCGCGCCCGACGAGCTCGCCGCGCACCGCTTCGCCGACGAGCTCGTGCGCACCCACCGCGTCACCCCGGAGACCTACGCCGCCGCGGAGGAGACGTTCGGCCGCGACGGCGTGCTCGACCTGGTGCACCTCGTCGGCATGTACCTCGCGACCTCGGCCCTGCTCAACGCCTTCGAGATCCCGGCGCCGCCGATCCCGGACCCCTCCTGACGCCGCCGACGACGTAGGCCGCCTCCGTCCGATGCCGGAGGCGGCGGCCCGCGGACGCGCCTAGCGTCCCCGCCCGGGCAGGTGCGGACGGGCTCGGTCGGAGCGGACCATGGGGACACCAGGACGGCGACGTCGGCTCGCCGGTGTGCTCGGCCTGGTCGCGATCGTGGTCGGCGCCCTCGTCGCGGGCCCGACCTCCGCCACGGCGGCACCGACGACAACGGTCAGCCTGACGTTCGACGACGGCCAGGCCACCCACTACACCGCGATGCAGGCGATGCGCGCGCGGGGCATGGTCGGCACCTTCTACATCAACTCGGCGCTCGTCGCGACGAGCACCTACTACCTGCCGTGGGACCGCATCCACGAGATCGCCGACGCCGGCAACGAGATCGGCGGGCACACCGCGCACCACGTGAACCTGACGACCGTGAGCGCCGCGACCGTCCGCGCGGAGGTCTGCGACGACCGCACCACCCTGGCCGCGCAGGGGTTCTCGCCGGTGTCGTTCGCCTACCCCGAAGCGGGCGTCAACGCGACCGCCGAGCAGGCCGTGCGCGACTGCGGGTACCAGAGCGGCCGCGACGTGGGCAGTCTCTTCGGACCACAGTGCCCGTGCCCCTACGTGGAGTCGGTGCCCCCACCGGACCCGTACCGCCTGCGCACGATCGACGGCGTCACCACGGCGACCCGGCTGGCCGACCTGCAGGCCGCGGTGACGAACGCCGAGACCCACGGGGGCGGCTGGGTGCCGCTGGTCTTCCACGGCATCTGCGACGGGCAGTGCACCGGCGGGAACTCGATGTCCCCGACGATCTTCAACGCGTTCCTGGACTGGCTGGCCGCGCGCCAGGGCCAGGGCACCGTCGTGCGCACCGTCGCGCAGGCGCTCGCGGGCTCCTCGCCGCCGACGTCGACCACCCCGTCGACCACCCCGACGACCACCAGCCCGACGACCACCACCGCGCCGGTCACCACACCGCCGGTCACCACGACGACCACGCCGCCCACGGCCGCGACGTCGGTCAGCCTGACGTTCGACGACGGGCAGGCCAGCCACTACGCGGTGATGCAGTCGCTGCGGTCCCGGGGACTGCGGGGCACCTTCTACATCAACTCCGGGTTGGTGGGGTCGAGCTCGTACTACCTGCCGTGGGACCGCATCCACGAGATCGCCGACGCCGGCAACGAGATCGGCGGTCACACGCTGCGCCACACCAACCTCACGACGGTCAGCGCCGCGGACGCCCGGGTGGCCGTGTGCGACGACCGGACCGCGCTCCGGGCGCAGGGGTTCTCGCCCGTCACCGCCTTCGCCTATCCCGAAGCGGGCGTCAACCCGACCGTCGAGCAGATCGTCCGCGACTGCGGGTACGCCTCGGGCCGCGACGTCGGCAACCTGTTCGGCCCGCTGTGCCCGTGCCCCTACGCCGAGACCCTGCCGCCGCCGGATCCCTACCGGCTCCGGACGATCCAGGGCGTCACGTCGTCGACGACGCTGGCGGACCTGCAGGCCGCGGTGACGAACGCCGAGACCCACGGCGGTGGCTGGGTGCCGCTGGTCTTCCACGGCATCTGCGACGGGCAGTGCACCGGCGGGAACTCGATGTCCCCGACGATCTTCAACGCCTTCCTGGACTGGCTGGCGGCGCGCCAGGACCAGGGCACCGTCGTGCGCACGGTCGGGGAGGCGGTGGGGTCGGTCGGCCCGCCGGTGACGACCACGACCACCACGCCGCCCGTGACCGCCACGACCGTGCCCGTCACCGTGACCACGCCGCCGTCGTCGACCACGACCCCGCCGGTCACGACGAGCAGCACGACGACCCCGCCGGTCACCACGACGACGCCGAGCACCACGACGTCGACCACGACGACGCCGCCGGCGACGACCACCACCACGACGACCACGACCACCACGACGACCACGACGACCCCGGCGCGGACCGTCACCGTGACCGCCCCGGCGCCGGGCACGTCGATCGCGCGCGGCGCCAACGTCCAGCTCCGCGCGACGATCGGTGGCCTTGCACCGAACGTGGCGCCGCGGGTGACCCGCGTCGAGTTCGTCCTCGACGGCGGCGCCCCGGCGGTGGCCACCGACACGTCGTCGCCGTACCAGGCGACGTGGCGGGTCCCCGCGAGCACCACCGTCGGCGCGCACACCCTCACGGCCGTCGCGACCGATGCCGCCGGCACCCGGACCACGTCACCGGGCGTCCCGATCACCGTGCGCTGACGGACCGGGCCCCTACGCTGTCCCGCATGGCGGGACGACCGAGCTGGGAGCTGGGCTCGGTCCGCAACGCCGCGCGGCTGCTCAAGGAGTTCTCGGTGGTCGACCGCGAGCTCGGGGTCGCCGAGCTCGCCCGCCGCCTCGGGCTCGGGACGAGCACGGTGCACCGGCTGCTCGCGACCCTCGCCGACGAGCGCCTGCTCGAGCGCGGGCCCGGCGGCACCTACCGGCTCGGACTCGCCGTGCACGAGCTCGGCGCGAGCGTCGCGCCGCACGTCGGCCTGCACGAGGCGGCGATGCCGGCGATGGCCGGGCTGCGCCACGCCACCGGCGAGACCGTGCAGCTCGCGGTACTGGACGGGATGGACTCGGTGTACGTCGAGCGCCTCGAGAGCCCGCACACCGTCCGGATCTTCGCCCGCGTCGGGACGCGCCTGCCGGCCACCACCACGAGCACGGGCAAGGTCCTGCTCGCGGCCCTGGCGCCCGAGGAGCTCGACGCCCGGCTCGCGGCGTGGACGCCCGAGCGGCCCACGCCGCACTCGATCACCGACCCGGCGACGCTGCGCCGGCGCCTGCGCGAGATTGCCGAGCGGGGCTGGGCCGACAACCGGGAGGAGAGCCGGCTGGGCGTGGTCTCGGTCGGCGCGCTGATCCGCGACGGGGAGGGCGAGCCGGTCGCCGCGGTCAGCGTCGCCGTCCCCGTCACGCGGGCGGCGGCGGCCACGATGCGCCGCTACACGACGCTCGTCACCGACACCGCCGAGGTCATCAGCCGCCGGCTCGCCCTCACCTGACCCGACTAGCGACCCGGGATCGGCTTGCCCGAGAACAGGTACTTCTGGGCCAGCGCCACCGGGTCGTAGGCGGCCGGGGTCGCTTCCTCCGGGGCCGCCGTCACCGTCACGGGGCGGGTCTGCACGATGCAGACCGGGTCGCCCGCGCGGCGGTGGCGGCTGATCACCCACTCCACGTCGACCGGGTGGCCGTAGTGCTCCTCGATCGCGCGCACCGCCGAGGCGATCGCGCCGATCTGCTCGTCGTCGAGCACCTGCCGGTCGGCCAGCTTGGCCGGCATGTCGATCTCGGTGACCGCACCGACCGCGAAGTCGAACGCCGACACGATCCGCTTGTGCGCGACGTCGTACTTCAGCACGCGGCCGTCGGCCTTGCCGACCTCCACGTGGTCGGGGTCGACGACTCCCTGCACGACCGCCTCGCCCCAGCCCCAGTTGGTCTCGATGACGATCCGGTCGGGCTTGCCGGTCACGGGGTGGACCGAGAACGCGACGCCCGAGCTGCGGGCGTGGATGAGCTCGATGACCCCGACGGCGATCGGCATCGCGTGGTGGCTGATGCCCTTGCGCAACCGGTAGGCCAGCGCGCGGGCGGTGAACAGCGAGCCCCAGCAGTTGCGGACCGCGTCGAGCACCCGATCGATCCCCGACACCCCGAGGTAGGTGTCGAAGATGCCCGCGAACGAGGCGTCGGCGGCGTCCTCGCCGGTGGCCGACGAGCGCACCGCGACCGGCACGTTGACGTCGACGCAGCGCAGGCAGAGCTCCTCGTAGGCCTCGGTGAGCCGGGCCGTGAGGTCCGCCCCGACGGGCGTCGCCGTGAACATCGCGCGGATCTCGGCGGACGCCGCCTCGACCTCGGCCTCGCCCGGCGCCGACCCGAGCCGGGAGATCACGGCGTCGATCCGCTCGTCGAGGCCCGACTCCCGGCAGTGCCGCGCGTAGGCGTCGACGGTGACCGCGAAGCCCCGCGGGACCTCCACGCCCGAGCGCAGCAGCTCGGCGAGCCGTCCCATCTTCGAGCCGCCGGCCGCGATCGCCCGCGCCGGGTCGACCTCGTCGATCCAGACGACGGCGTCGCAGCTGTGACCCGTGGTGGGCGTGGGCTCGACGGGATCCACGGCGGTCATGCGTACCTCCGGGGCGGCGGTCACCCGGCGACACCCGCAGGGGTCTCGGCTCCGGTGTCCGGGGTGGTGGTGGTGGCCTTCGTGACGATGGTGACGGTGCCGTTGGTGCCGTCGACCTCGATCTCGTCGCCGTCGCTGATCGACAGCGTGGCGATGCCGACCGCGGTGACCGTCGGGACGCCGTACTCGCGGCCGACGATCGCGGCGTGGGACAGCATGCCGCCCCCGTCGCACACGGCGCCGGCGATCTTGCCGAAGGCGGGCGTCCAGTTCGGCGAGGTCGACTCGCAGACGAGGATCGAGCCGGGCTCGAGGCGGTGCAGCTCGTCGGACGACTGGAGCACCCGTGCGGTGCCCCGCGCGGTGCCCTTGGCGGCGGCGACGCCCGACATCACCGTCTGCTTCGCGGCGTCGGGGTTCTGCACGGCCTTGATCGCGCCCGGGTTGAGCCCGAAGATCTCGATGAGCACCGGGTCCTCGACGGCCTCGGGGATGGTCCCGAGCACCTTGGGCATCTCGCTCCGCTTCGCGAACCAGTGGTCGAAGTACTGGCGGCGCTCGCCCACGAGGCTCTTGAGCTCGCCCGCGTAGGGCCGGCGCCCGCTCGCGACGTCGAGGAGCTCCGGCCAGAACAGGTAGAGCATGTCGTCCTTGTCGTCGGCGTTCTCGCGCCGCGCCAGCTCCTGGCACCCCCACCGCAGCGGGAGCATGACCTTGAGGTCGATGTAGTAGTTGTGGTCGTCCTGCCACCAGGGGAAGTTCGCCGCCTGGTTGGACGCGAGACCGGCGTCGAAGACCGCCTGCTCCTCGCGGGTCAGGCCCGAGCGTGCGTTGTCGATGGCCTCGTCGCGCTCGGCGGCCGCGTTGCGGGCGGCGGCCTCGAAGTCGTGGGCGTCGTCGCGCTTGAGGAACGTCTTGACCAGGCCGAGCGGGATCGTGTTGTCCTCGATCCAGCTCGGGACGCCGACGTCGCAGGTGGCCTCGGCGCGCCAGCCGTAGATCTGCAGGAAGTCGTCGAACTCGGTGAGCCAGACCGACGCCGCGCCGCCGTGACGGCCGAGGGCCTCGCGCAGCTGGTGCGGCTCGTTCTCCTCGAAGACCGCGGCGATGCCGGCCTGGCGGGCCCGCAGGGCGAGCTTGTCGAGCTCGCGGTCGGTCTCCATGATCTTGGTGTCCTCGCCCTGGAGGAACTTGCCGATCTCGGCGGGGTTGATCCCCATGTCGGCGCAGGCGCCGTAGAACCCGAGGAAGTTGGCCAGCATCGGGTACATGACGCCGAAGTGGATCTCCATCGAGCGCTTGTGGTAGCGCCGGCCCTGGGTCAGCAGGTCGGTGAGGTCGGGCGTGCCGGTGAAGTCGACCCCGCGGAAGTACTGCCAGGTCGCCTCGAGCTCGTCGCGGCCGGCGTCCCAGATCGAGCGGTAGTTCGCCAGGAAGTGGGGGAGGTTCGTCGCGATCCGGTTGGCCCGGGCGCCGATCTCGCGGGGATCGGTCTCGGGCAGGGCGCAGCCGTACAGGTGGGTGCCGGCGAAGCGCGCGGTGATGCCGCGGCCGGGCGGGAGCGGCAGGGCCTCGGCGGCGTGCTGGGTGCCCCAGCAGTAGCCGTCGGAGCTCCACAGCGTGGCGGCGAGCGGGGTCAGGCCGCGCGACCAGTGGAAGTCCAGGAACCAGAAGCCCTGCTCGTCGCCGGGCTTGAAGGGGCTGGCGGCGTCGACGATGTACGGCGACTCGAAGTGCTCCGGCTTGAACCCCGGGTACCACTCGCCCGTGGCGAACTCGTCCACCGGCACCACGTTGGCCATCTGATCCTCCTCGTCGATGAGCGCTGGGCCACCGTTCATCCCGGCGGCTCTGTGATGCAAGCAACACGTTCCACCAGTGCGAACGTTGCCCGCCGCCGAACGGGGGCGTGGGTCCCCGATCGGCGGTACGAGAAGGTGCGGGGGTGAGCGAACCGCGCCCCATGGTCGAGCTCCCCTATCGGCGTGCTCCCCTCGATGCTGCGTCTCCCCTGGCCGTGGTCGTCGGCGGCACGGGTGCCCTGGGGGGAGCGATCGTGCGGCGGCTGCGCTCGCGCGGGCTGCCCGTGCTCGCCGTCGCCCGCTCGGCCGAGGCCGTCGCCGCGCTGGCGGCCGACGACGAGGGCATCGGGGCGTGCGCGGCCGACATCGGGGAGGACGCCGCCGGCGAGGTGATCGCCGACGCGCTGCGGGCCCGGGACCTGCCGGTGCGCATGGTCGTGCAGGCCGCGGGCCTGCCCGCCCTCGGCGGTCTCGACGCCGTGGAGCCCGCGGCGCTCGGCGCGGCGGTGGCCCTCAAGGTCGGGGGCCTGCTGCGGCTGGTCCGGGCCGCCGACCCGTGGTTGGGCGAGGGCTCGCGGATCGTCGCGCTCGGCGGGCACTACGGCGCCGAGCCCTCGCCGCACGTGCCGGGCGCGGGCGTCACCAACGCGGCCCTGGCCAACCTCGTGCGCCAGCTCGCCGACGCCCACGGTCCGCGGGGGATCACCGCGCACCTCGTCGCCCCCGGCCCCGCGGACACCGACCGCCTGCGCCGCCTCTCGTCCGCCCAGGCCGACGCGCGGGGCATCGCCGTCGAGGACGTCCTCGCCGAGCGCCGGGCCGAGTCGCCGCTGGGCGCGATGGTCACCCCGGAGCAGGTGGGCTGGGCGGTCGCGACGCTGCTCGACCCCGAGGCCTCGGCGCTGACCGGGTCGACCCTCGCGCTCGACATGGGGGCGCGCCGGGGCATCTGAGCGCCGGGGGTCCGGAGCTCAGCCGAGCCGGTCGGCGAGCGCCACCACCGCGCCCACCACCGCCGGCCCGTGCGCGAGGACGGCGTCGTCGTGGTCCGCGCCGGGCACCTCGACGACCTCGCCGCCGGCCGCGGCGGCCACCGCCCGGCTCTGCGCCGGCGGGATCGTGCGGTCGGACCCGCCGAGCACGACGGTGGTCGGCACCCGGGCGCGCGCGACCATCTCGGTGACCGGGAACCGGTCGGCGAGCAGGGCCCGCACCGGCAGGAACGGGTAGACGAGCTCGCCCACCGACGCCAGGTCGACGAACGGCGAGCGCAGCACCATGCCGGCGACCGGCGCCTCGGTCGCGAGCCGGGCGACGACGGCGGACCCCATGCTCTCGCCCAGGTAGAGCAGGCGCTGCGGTGCGACGCCGCGGTCGCGCACGAGGTGGTCGCGGGCCGCGCGGGCGTCGGTCGCCAGCCCCTCCTCGCCGGGGCTCCCGGGGTTGCCGCCGAACCCGCGGTAGTCGAACAGCAGGACGTCGAGACCCCGGTCGGCGAGCGCGGCGGCCAGCCGTGAACGGTCGGCGCGGTCGCCGGCGTTGCCGTTCGCGACCAGCACCGTCACCTCGCGCCGCTCGCCGCGCGCGGGCACCCACCACGCGCCCAGCGCCAGCCCGTCGGCCGTGGTCAGCGTGACGTCCCGGGCCTCCGCGAGCGCCGACGCCGCCGGGGGGACGGGGCCGGGCGACGGCACGTAGACGAGCTCGCGCTGGACGAGCCACAGGCCGCCGACCAGCAGGAGCACGGTCGCGAGCAGCACGCCGAGGCCCACGGCGATCCGCCGACCCATGCTCATGCCACCCTTCTGCCCGATTGGCCCGGAATGATAGAGATCGCCACCGAAGGGGGGTGTCCGTGGAGATCGCGCTCGTCGCCGAGGAGGCCGCGGGGGTCCGCACACTGCAGCGGGTCGCGCGCAGCGGTCACCGGCTGCGGATGGTGCTGACCGCGAGCCGTGCCGACGAGGGCGGCAGCGTCGCCGCGGCGGCCGCCGGGCTCGGCGTGCCGACCCTGCCCGGGGACCGCGTGCGCGACCCCGGTCTCGCCGACGAGCTCCGCGACGCGGGGATCGACGTGCTCCTCAACGTGCACTCGCTCCACCTCGTCCGGCCCGAGGTCCTCACCGCGCCGCGCGTCGGGGCGTTCAACCTCCACCCGGGACCC
Organism: Actinomycetospora lutea; assembly: GCF_028737205.1. Classification (GTDB taxonomy): domain Bacteria; phylum Actinomycetota; class Actinomycetes; order Mycobacteriales; family Pseudonocardiaceae; genus Actinomycetospora; species Actinomycetospora lutea. Next base: position 381,460 of record NZ_JAQZAL010000001.1, read on the forward strand.
CTTCCCGAGTGCGCGGGCCTCAACGCCCCCAGCTGGGCGGTCGCGCGGGGCCACGCCGAGCACGGCGTGACGCTGCACTGGATGGAGGCCGGGATCGACACCGGGGACGTCGTCGAGGAGGCGCGTTTCCCGATCACGGCCGAGGACACGGCGCTCACCGTGTCGGTGCAGTGCGTCGGCCGCGGCCAGGAGCTCGTCGACCGCCTGCTCGCCCACCTCGACGCGGGCACCGTGCCCCGGCACCCCCAGGACCTCACCACGCGCCGGTACTTCGGCCGCGAGGTGCCGCACGACGGCCGGGTGCCCTGGGCGAAGCCCGCGCGCGAGGTCCTCGACTTCGTCCGGGCCTGCGACTACGGCCCCTACCCGTCGCCCTGGGGCGTCCCGACGACGCGCCGCGACGACGCCGACCTCGGCGTCGTGCGGCTCGCCGCCACCGGCCGCCCGTGCCCGGGGCGTTCGCCCGGCGAGGTGGACGCCGACGACGAGGGGCCGGTCGTCGCGACCGCCGACGAGTGGGTGCGCCCGCGCCGCCTGGTCGTGTCGGGCCGGGGCTGCGAGCCCGCCTCGGTGCTGCGGGCCGGGGACCGTCTCTCCTAGAGCCTCGGGCTAGATCACCTGGAGGCCGAGCGCGCGGCACACGTCGGCCGCCTGCTCGGGGGAGACGATCGCGCCGCGCAGCACGGCCGGCGTCTCCGGGGTGATCTCGCCGAGGTCGGCGCCGCGCAGGTCGGCGCCCTCGAGGCGGGCGTGGGTGAGGTCCGTGCCGCGCAGCGCGCAGTCGGTGAGGACGGCCTCGCGCAGGTCGGCGCCCGAGAGGTCGGCGTCGGAGAGGTCGACGCGTTCGAGGCGCCAGCCGCGCAGGGCGGCGTCGGCGAGCCGGGCGAGGGCGAGCGAGCACCCGTCCACCGAGAACGTGACCGCGAGGCTGCGCATCCCGGTGAGGTCGACGCCGATCATGCGGCAGTCGCGGAACGTGGTGTCGGTGAGCCGGGCGCCGACGAGGCGGGCGCGCGAGAGGTCGACGCCGCGGAGCACGGCGTCGGTCAGGTCGGCGTCGGCGAGGTCGGCCTGGGCGAGCGAGCCGCCCTCGATGCGCGCGCCGTCGAGCACGGCGCCGCGCAGGCGGACCCGGGTGAGGTCGCAGCGCTCGAGCGTCGCGGTGCCGAGGTCCACGCCGGAGAGGTCGAGCCCGGTGAGCACGCAGCGCCGGAGCACCCACCGCCCGCCGGCGGTCAGCGCCTCGCGGAGCGCCTCGGGGTCGGCGCCGGAGAGGTCGACGTCGGTGACCTCGGGGCCCTGCTCGAGCGCGGCGATGGGGTCGGTGCTCACGGACACCGAGTCTGCTCGGGCGGTGCGCTCAGCCCGGGATCGGGGCGCCCGAGGGCACGCCGGCGTCGACGTAGGCCCGGTAGAGCTCCTCCCAGGCCGGGGTGCGACCGCCGGGCGGGGTGTCCGGGGTGCCCGCGACGGCGGCGTCCAGGGCGTCGAGGCAGAGGTCCCAGCCGGCGGCGTTGCGCGAGGCGCCGTCGCGCTCCTCCATGACGTGGGTGAACGTCAGCCGGGTGCGGCCCTCGCGCAGGGTCTCGACCTCGAACCACAGCTGCTCGCCGTCCCAGGAGAACCCGACGCGGTGCGGCGGCTCGTGCGCCAGGACCTCGCCGCCCCCGCCGTCGCCGTCCTCCTCGAAGGAGTAGGTGATCGCCGCGCCTGGTGCCCACGACGACGGCGCGACCCGGGCGGGGAACCAGTGCGCGAGCTCGTCGGGGTCGGTGAGCAGCGTGAACACCCGGTCGGCGGGGTGGTCGTACTCGCGGACGAAGCGCAGGGCCGGGCGGCCGTCGATCTCCAGGTAACTGCCGGTGGGGCTCACGGGGTGCTGTCCTTCCGGGGGTCGGTCTCCTCGAGACGCCGACCGAGGGCGTCGAGGCTGTCGGACCACAGCCGCCGGTAGGGCGCGAGCCAGGCGTCGAGGGCGACCAGTGGCGCGGGGTCGACCTCGTACACCCGCCGCTGGGCGTCCGCCCGCGCCCGCACCAGCCCCGCCTCGCGCAGCACCCGCAGGTGCTTCGAGGTGCTGGGCTGGCTGAGTCCGAGCAGGTCGACGAGCTCGCCGACCGCCCGGGGGCGCTCGCGCAGCAGCCCGAGCACGGCCCGGCGGTGCGGGTCGGCGAGCGCCGCCCACGTCCCGGTGTCCGGTGCGGTGGTCACGGCGCCGAGCATGCCGCATGAGGAATATTCCGCGCAAGGCATGGAGGTCAGTGGGGAACCACGTTGCGGTTGGACCGGAACAGGTTGTCCGGGTCGTAGGCCTCCTTGATGCTTGCGAGCCGGTCGAAGCGCGGTCCGTAGGTGGCCCGGACCCTCTCGTCGCCCTCGTCGGCGGTCTGGAAGTTGATGTAGTTCCCGCCGGTCGAGAACGGCCGGACGCGTTCCCACCCGGCCCGCACCCAACCGGGGAACCCCTCCGCGCCCGGGTGCCCCGGCTCCCACATGCCGGTGATGCCGAAGACGAAGCGGGCGTCCCGGTTGCCGACGACGCCGTCGTCGCCGTCGTGGTCGCCGATCGCTCCGCCAAGGTGGAGGAAACCGATCTCGGCCCCCGGGATCGGGCACTCCACGAACAGGTCCCGCGTCGTCGCGAGCAGCTCGTCGGTCAGCTCGGCGACGAACTCGCTCTTCCAGTAGTAGTGGTGGCCCTTCGGCTCGCCGTCGTCCAGGTAGGACTGCACCTCGGTGTAGGGCATCGGTCCGACCAGGTCGACGACCGCGTCGGGCACCGCCCGGAGGGGTGCGAGCGCTGCAGCCGCGCTCTCGGGGGCGCCGCTGAAGCAGACGGCCATGGCGCAGACCGCGCGGCCGTGCCACGGCTCGGGGACGAACGGTGCCGGCGGGGCGTGCAGCATCAGCATCCAGACGCTGAGCTCCCGGGGCGCCTCGGCGGCGATCGTGCGGTACGCGGCGAGGACCTCGTCGGCGCGGTCGAACGGCCACAGGATCAGCCCACCGTGGACGATGGGCCCGACCTCGTGCAGGCGGAACGTGAACGAGGTGACGACGCCGAGGTTGGCGCCGGCCCCGCGGATCGCCCAGAACAGGTCGGGGGACTCGTCCCGGCTCGCCCGCCGGACCCGGCCGTCGGCGGTGACGATCTCGACCTCGAGGAGGTTGTCCACCGTCCACCCGAATCGTCGGCTGAGATAGCCCAGGCCGCCGCCCAGCGTCAGCCCCGCCACCCCCACCTCCGAGATGAAGCCGAGCGGGGTCGCGAGTCCGTGCAGCTGGGTCTCGCGGTCGACCTCACCGAGCACGCACCCGGGCTGCACCGTCGCCGTCCGGGCGACCGGGTCGACGTCGACCCCGCGCAGCGCCGACATGTCGAGGGTGAGCCCGCCGTCGACTAGCGCGGTGCCGGCGATGTGGTGACCACCGCCCCGGACCGAGAGCGCGAGCCCGTGCTCGCGGGCGGCGTCGACCGCGGCGACGACGTCGGCGGTCCCGGTCGGGCGGACGACCAGGGCGGGCGTCTTGGCGATCATCCCGTTCCAGATCAGGGTCGCGTCCGCGAAACCGTCGTCGCCGGGTCGGAGCAGGGGACCGCGCAGGCGGGCGCGGAGGCGGTCCGCGACCTCGGCGATCGGGGAGCCGGGGGTGGTCGTGGTCGTGGACATCGGTTCCTCACCTCGCGACGGGCGACTCGGGACCCCGGCGACGCTAGGAACGAGGGGCGTCCTCGCGCATCGGGCGTGCTGTGCAGTCGTGCCGGGAGGCGTGGGTGGTTCTGTGCAGCGGGCTAGACGAGCCCGTGCTCGTACGCCCAGGCGGTGGCCGCCGCGCGGGACGACAGATCGGCCTTGGCGAAGATGTTGGCGAGGTGCCGGGCGACCGTCTTCTCGCTGAGGACCAGCTCCGCCGCGATCACACGGTTGGTCCGGCCGGTCGCCACGAGACGCAGCACCTGCACCTCGCGCTCGGTCAGCCCGCACAGCGGGTCGGGCGCGCGGGTCAGTGCGGCCACCCGGGCGACGTCGGGTGCGGCTCCGAGCGCGGTGAACACCCGGCGGGCCGCGTCCAGCTCCATCTCCGCGGCGTCGTCGTCGCCCAGGTCCCGGCAGGTCATCGCGAGGAGCACCCGCACGCGGGCAGCCTGGTACGGGACGTCGAGCAGCTGCCACGTCCGCCAGGCCGCCCGCAGTGTGCCCAGCGCGTCCTCGGGTCTGCCCTCCGCGTGCAGGACCGCGCCCTGCGCCCGGGCCGCCATCGCGTGCAGCAGTCGGGCGTGCGCCGGTGTGGCGAGGGTGGTCAGCTCGTCCGCCGCGCGGCGGGCGGCGGACGTGTCGCCGGCCGCCAGGAGGACCTCGACGTGGGCGGCGAGCAGGGTGGGCCGCTCGAGCGGGGACGCCTCCGCGAGCGCGCGGCGCAACGCCGCGGCCGCGACATCGCCCCGCCCCTGGGCGAGGCGCAACAGTGACAGGCCGGGCTGGGGCTGTCGCCCCCGACGGGAGCACTCCCGATAGGCCGCCTCGGCCTCGACGACTCGGCCGTGCAGTCGGTGCAGCTCTCCGACCTGGTAGAACGCCCCGGCGGCAGCCGGGTGCCCGAGAGCCTCGGCGCCGTGGGCCCCCGCCGGGGCGCCGAGGCTCTCGCAGGCCTGCCTCGCCGCGTCGGCGGCCTCCGGCCAGGCGCCCTGCAGCAGCAGGATCTCGGCCCGGTGGACCAGACACTGGCCGCGGAACGGGACGAGATCGGGCTGGGCGGCGCACCACTGCGTCAGCGCCGACGTCCACGCCCGGGCCCGGCGGAGGTCGGATATCGCCTGACAGGCCTCGATCACCGCGCAGTAGGCGATCCCGGTGACGGTCGGGGACAGCTCGCCCGCCGTGGCCGCCACCATGACCTCGTCGAACAGCGCCGCGGCGTCCTCGGTCCTGCCCGTGTCGGCCAGCGCCTCGCCGCGTCCGAGCCGTGCGAGCGCCGTGAGGTCCGGGTCGGTGAAGCGCTCGCCGATCTCGCCCACCCGTTCGTAGGTGGCGAGCGCCGCCGTGGCGTCGCCCCCGCCCAGCTCGCCGATCGCGAGGGGAACGAGGAGGTAACCCCGCTCGGGGCAGTCGTGCCGGCCGTCGTCGAGCAGTCTCCGGGCGCGACCCAACCACCCGCCCGCGCGGACCTCGTCGCCGCGGAGCAGCAGGCCGAACCCGAGCCAGAAGGCGAACCGGGCGGCCGCGACGTCCTCGCCGCGGCGCAGGCACTCCCGGTGCCCGCGCTCGCGGAGTGCGTCGCACTCGCGGTCCCGGCCGACGAGGTACGCGGCGGTGGCGAGGCGTTCGAGATCCGCGGTCCCGAGGCCGGCGTCGGCGTCGGCGTGCGACAGCTCGGTGTAGGCGTCCTGCCACTTCCTGCGGTGGAAGGACTCGCGGCCGCGGTCGAGCGCGCACCGGGTGTCGGCGCGGCGCCCGCGACCGCTCATCTGCGTCGTGCGGCGATCTCGTCCCGCCGCGCCCCGGAGGCGGGCACGCCCCCGATGGCCCAGTCGTCCGGCGGCACCTGGATGACCCGGCCGCGCACGCGGGACCGCTCCACCCCGAGCACGTCGACGATCAGGTCGGTGAGGTCGGCGAGCAGCCGGTGGCGCTGCTCGACCGGTCGGCCCTCGAGGACGATCGCGGTGAAGTACGGCGCCGGCTCGGCGTGTGTCGAGCCGCCGACCGCCCACTGCTCCCGCGGGTGCAGCGTCAGGTAGGCCCGCACGCGCTCGACCGGCGACCCGAGCACCTCGGCGTAGCGCCGGCTCAGGAGCCCGAGCAGCCGCGCGTGCTCGGCGGGGGAGTGGTCGCCCTCGACGAGGTGGAGCTCGAGAACGGGCACGTCGTCACCCCTGCTCGCGCTCGCGGGCCAGCTCCAGCGCGATGTCGATGATCATGTCCTCCTGGCCGCCGACGAGGCCCAGCTCGCCGCAGCGGCGCAGGATGTCGGGCACCGGGACCTTGTAGCGCTCGCCCGCGTGCTCGGCGTGCAGCAGGAAGCTGGAGTACACGCCCGCCCAGCCCTGCGTGATCGCGTTGCGGTCCATCTTCGGCCAGCGGTGCAGGTAGGGGCGCACGACGTCCTCGGCGGCGTCGAGCAGCGCGGTGACGTCGACGCCGGTCGATATCCCCAGGCGGTCGAACACGGCGGCGAGCACCTCGGTCGGCGAGTTGCCCGACCCCGCGCCCAGCGCGCACAGCGAGCCGTCGATCTCCTTGACGCCCAGCTCGGCGGCGATCACCGAGTTGGCCACGCCCATCGAGAGGTTCTGGTGGCCGTGGTAGCCGACCCACGCCTCGTCGCCGACCTCGGCGAGCAGCGCCTCGAACCGGGCGCGGGCCTCGTGCATGAGCAGCGCGCCCGCGGAGTCGGTGACGTAGGGGCACTGGCAGCCGGCGTCCACCATGATCCGGGCCTGCTTCGCGAGGTCCTCGGGCGACGTGCGGTGGGCCATCATGAGGAACCCGACGGTCTCCATGCCCAGGTCGCGGGCCACCCCGAAGTGCTGGGGCGAGACGTCGGCCTCGGTGCAGTGGGTGGCGACGCGCACGACGTCGGCGCCGGCGTCGCGGGCGCGGCGCAGGTCCTCGACGGTCCCGATGCCGGGCACCAGCAGCACCGCGATCTTCGCCTGCTTCGCCTCCTCGCGGGCGGCGGCGATCAGCTCGAGCTCGTTCGTGTGCGAGAACCCGTAGTTGAAGCTCGAGCCGCCCAGCCCGTCGCCGTGGGTCACCTCGATGACCTCGATGCCGGCGCGGTCGAGCGCGCGCACGGTGTCGCGGACCTGCTCCTCGGTGAACTGGTGGGCCTGCGCGTGGCTGCCGTCGCGCAGCGTGGTGTCGGTGAGGCGGACGTCGTGGCGAATCTCGGGCCGGCTCATGCGGGCACCTCTGCTTCCTGGGTCGGGCTCCGCTCCCCTATCGGCGTGCTCCCCTTGATGTCTCCCGACATCTCGGCGGCGACCAGCTCGCCGACCTGCGCCGCGGCGGCGGTCATGATGTCGAGGTTGCCGGCGTACTCCGGCAGGTAGTCCCCGTTGCCCTTGACCTCGAGGAACACGGCCACCCGGCCGTAGCCAGATCCATCGTGGGCACTGCCCCACTTCTCGGTGGGCGGGTCGAACTGCGGCTCGGCGCGCAGCGTGTAGCCCGGGACGTACTGCTGGACGCGGGCGACCATGTCGTGGATCGACCCCGCGACGGCGTCGGTGTCGGCCCCCTCGGGCAGCGAGCAGAACACGGTGTCCCGCATGATCATCGGCGGCTCGACCGGGTTGAGGATGATGATCGCCTTGCCACGCTCGGCGCCGCCGACCTCCTCGACGGCCCGCGCGGTGGTCTGGGTGAACTCGTCGATGTTGGCGCGCGTGCCCGGCCCGGCCGAGCGCGACGCCGTCGAGGCGACGATCTCGGCATAGGCCACCGGCGCGATCCGCGAGACCGCGGCGACGATGGGGATCGTCGCCTGGCCGCCGCACGTGATCATGTTGATGTTCGGGGCGTCGAGGTGCTCGGGCATGTTCACCGCCGGGCAGACCATCGGGCCGAGGTGCGCGGGCGTCAGGTCGATCGCCGTGATCCCGGCCTCCTCGTAGCGCGGGGCGTTCGCCGCGTGCGCCTTCGCCGAGGTGGCCTCGAAGACGATGCGGGGGAGCGGGTCCTGGCGCAGCAGCCAGTCGACCCCCTCGGCCGACGCGGCGACGCCCGCCGAGCGCGCCCGTTCCAGCCCCTCGGACTCGACCACGCCGACCATGGCGGTGACGTCGACCCGCGCGCTGCGCGCGAGCTTGGCCAGCAGATCGGTGCCGATGTTGCCCGGGCCGACGATGGCGGCCGGGACCGTGGCAGGCGCACTCATGACCGCAGCGTGGCACCGCTGACGGCCGGGGCGGAACCTCGGCGTTCCACTCGGTGGGACACGACGGGCCGGGGACGGGTCAGGACGTGAGTTGCCGGGCGGCGCGGCGCGCGGCCTCCACGACGTCCTCGGCGCAGCGGGCGAGCACGGCGCGGCTGAACAGCGACGAGGGGCCGGCGACCGAGAGCCCGCCGACCGGGCGGCCGTCGGCGTCCACCACCGGCGCGGCGACCGACGTCCGCCCGGCCTGGAAGGTCGACGACACCACGTACCCGGCGCGGCGCGCGGCCCCGAGCTCGTCGTGCAGGGCGGCGCGGTCGGGCGGGGCGAGGCCCTCGTCGCGGCACAGCCGCTCGACACGCTCGTCGACCTCGGCCGCCGCCAGCCGCGAGAGCGCCGCCTTGCCGCAGCCGCCACGCCAGGCCGGCGCGCGCAGACCGACCCGGTTGTCCATCGGCGCTCGCACCGGGCCGGCCTCGCGGTGCAGGTAGACGGTCCAGCCGCCGACGAGCTGGGCGACGTGGACCTCCTGCCCGGCGGCGCGGCGCAGCCCGCCGAGCCCGCCCTCGACAGCCGCGACGAGCCCGGTGCGCTCGATGATCTGCCCGGCCAGGCCGACGAGCAGCGGCCCGAGCCGCCAGCCCCGGCCCGGCACGGTCTCGAGGAGGCCCTCGGTCGCGAGCGTGCTCGCGAGCACGTGAACGGTGCTGCGCGGGATGCCCGTGCGGGCCGCGAGGGCGCGGGTGGAGAGCACGTCGGTGGTCGGCCCGAAGGCGCGCAGCAGGACCGCGGACTTGCTCACCGCCGCCACCGTCACCCGGTCGAGTCTGGGCGCTCCCGAACGGCGGTGTCCAGCACCGTTGGACGGCGCCCTGGGTGACGGGTCGGGCTCTCCCTAGCGTCGCCGCCATGGCCCGTGTGTTCCACGCCACCGCCGGGAGCGGTCGCTCGGCCGCCCGGCGCGCCCCCGGCACGGAGCCCGCGCCCGCCCCCGCACCGAGGTCGGCGAGCCGTGGCGGCATCGTCGCCGGCTACCTCGCGCCGCACCCGCCGCACCTCGTCTACGCCGAGAACCCGCCGCAGAACGAGCCGCGCTCCACCGGGGGCTGGGAGGTGCTGCGCTGGGGCTACGAGGAGCTGCGCCGGCGCCTGCGCGCCCACCGGCCCGACGTGCTCATCGTGCACGCGCCGCACTGGATCACCATGGTCGGCCACCACGTCAACTGCGTGCCGAACCCGCGCGGCGTCTCGGTGGAGCCGATCTTCCCGCACCTGTTCCGCTACCACTACGACTTCCGCACCGACGTCGACCTCGCCGAGGCGATCGTCGAGGAGGGCTCCCGCGCCGGGCTGGTGACCAGCGCGATGCGCGAGGACGGGGTCCGGGTCGACTACGCGACGATCGGGGCGCTGCACCTGGCCAACCCCGACTGGGACCTCCCGGTCGTGTCGCTCTCGGCCAACAACAACCCCTACTTCTACTCCGACGCCTCGCTCACCGAGATGGAGACCCTCGGCGCCGCCACCCGCCGCGCGGTCGAGCGCACCGGGCGTCGCGCGGTGCTGCTCGCCTCGAACTCCCTGAGCCACCTGCACTGGGACACCGAGCCCGACCTGCCCGAGGACATGGGCGTCGAGCGCCCCTTCACCCACGCCCAGTACGCGGGCGACATGGAGCTCCTGCAGACCATCCGCGAGGGCCCGACGTCGCGGCTCAAGGCAGCCGTGCCGAAGCACATCGAGGCCACCTCGTCGGAGACCAAGGCGGGCAGCCTCACCTGGCTGCTCGCCGCGATGGGCTGGCCCGCGATCGCCGGCGACGTGCTCGCCTACGGCACGGTCATCGCGACGGGCAACGCGGTCGTGGAGTGGGTCGCCCCGTGACGCCCGGACGAGCCCCCGCGGCCCTGGTCCCGACGATGCCGCACCTGCTCGCCGGCGACCCGGCCCCGAGCTGGGCCGAGCTGGCCGCGGCGACGCGCACCGTCGGCGACCGCCTGCGCGCCGCGGGCGTCGACACCGTGCTGCTGCTCTCGACGCAGTGGTTCACCGTGCTCGGCCACCAGGTGCAGTGCGACGAGCGGCTGCGCGGCCGGCGCACCGACGAGAACTGGTACGCCTACGACTACGGCCACCTCGACCACGACCTCGCGATCGACACCGAGCTCGCCCACTCCTGGGCCGACGCGATCGACGCCGCGGGGATGCAGGCCCGGCGCACGCGCTACGAGGGCTTCCCGGTCGACACCGGCACGGTCGTCGCGGCCCGGCTGCTCGACCCGGACGGACGGGGTCGGTGGGCGCAGGTGTCGTGCAACCTCTACGCCGACCCCGCCGCGATGGCGGCCGTGGCCGCGGCCGGGGTGCGCGCGGCGCAGGGGCTCGGCCGCCGGCCGGGGATCGTCGCCGTCAGCGGGCTGTCGTCCGGGCTGACGCCGCGCTGGATCCGCCCGGCGGAGGACCGCGTCGAGCCCGAGCACGACCGGTGGAACCGCAAGGTCCTCGACGCGATCCGCGCCGGCGACCGCGGGGCGGTGCTGGCGATGCGCGAGGAGTTCGCCGACGCGGCACAGGCCGACAGCCAGTTCCGCGCGTTCGCGTTCCTGGACGGCAGCGGCGCGGTGGACCGGCCGGGCGAGGTCCTGGCCTACGGGCCGGTGTGGGGCACGGGAGCAGCGGTCGTCTGGTGGGGCGGGTCGGGCGGGCGGGGCGAGTCAACCGAGAGGGAGTCCTGATGGCACGGGCAGTGGGGTTCATCGAGGCCGAGGGGTTCGTGCCGGTCTTCGACGCGGTCGACGCCATGGTCAAGGCGACCGAGGTGGAGGTCCGCGGGGCGGTGCGCCTCGGCGGCGGGCTCGTCGCGGTGGCCGTCACCGGCGATCTCGCGACGGTCGAGGAGGCCGTGGAGGTCGGCGAGGAGGTCGCGCGGGCGGTGTCCGGGCGCGCCGTGAAGTCGATCGTGTTCGCGAGCCCGTGCGTGCCGGTCCAGGCGCTGGCGGGCGACATGGCGATGGTGGGGAGCTGATCATGGCGGCGGGACACGGAGCGAAGCGGAGCTGGACCCATGGCTGAACGTGGAGCCGGAGCGATCGGCATCCTCGAGACCCGCGGCGTCGTGGCGCTCGCAGCGGGCATCGAGGCGATGATGAAGACCGCCGACGTCGAGACGGTCACCGTCGACCGGGTGAGCAGCGGCTACCTCGCCGCCGCCGTGCGCGGGTCGCTGGCCGCGGTGCGCCAGGCCGTCAACGCGGGGTCGGCGGCGATCGAGCAGTACGGCGAGCTGCGGGCCGCGCAGGTGTACCCGAAGCCGCACGGGGTGTCGGTGTCGCTGCTCGAGAACGGGAGCGCCGACCGCCTGGCCCGGGCGATCGAGGCCCCGGGGTCGTCATGATCCTCGGCGAGGTCGTCGGGCGGGTGTGGTCCGAGCGCGAGGTGGACGGGCTCGGCGGGGCGCGCATGGTGATGGTGCGCGACCAGGACTCCGGCGCGCAGCGGGTCGCGGTCGACCTGCTCGACGCCGGGACCGGGACCACGGTGCTCGTCGCCACCGACGAGGCCGCCGCCGCGGTGACGGGGCGCCGCTGCGTGGACGCGGCCGTGATCGCGCTGGTCGCCGGGTGGGACGGGTCGTGAGCGGGGCCTGGATCCTCGGCCTCCCCGACCCGGCGAGCGCGGACGTCGCCGCCGTCGGCGGGAAGGGCGCGGGGCTGCACCGGCTGGTCGCGCTCGGCGCGCGGGTGCCGGCGGGCTTCGTCGTCACCACCGACGCGTTCCGCGCGGCGCTGGGCGACACGGGCGACGTGGAGGCACCGCTGCGTGACCTGCCCCCCGACGCCCCGATCGACGCGGTGGAGCGCGCGGCGGCGCAGGCCCGGGCGCGCCTGCTGCGCTCGACGTCCACCGGGCCGGTGCTCGACGCCGTGCGCACGGCCTACGACGGGCTCGCCGGCGGCATCGTGCGGGTGGCGGTGCGCTCGTCGGCGGTCGGGGAGGACGCCGCGGGCGCGTCCTTCGCGGGCGAGCACGACACCTTCCTCGAGCTGCGGGGCCGCGACGCGGTCGCCGACGCCGTCTGCCGGTGCTGGGCGAGCCTCTACACCGCGCGGGCGGTGTCCTACCGCGAGCACGCCGGCGCGGGCCCGGCCGGCGCGATGGCCGTGGTCGTGCAGGAGATGGTGCCGGCCCGCGCCGCCGGCGTGTTCATGACCCTGAACCCCGCCAACGGCGACCGCTCGACCGTGGTCTGCGAGGCCGTCTGGGGTCTCGGCGAGCCTCTGGTCTCCGGGACCGTGACCCCCGACCGCTTCGTCATCGACAAGATCAGCGGCGAGGTCGTGCGCCGCGAGGTGGCCAGCAAGGAGCGCTGCCTGCTCCGCGACCCCGAGCACCCCGGCACCCACGAGACCGACGTGCCGGCCGAGCGACGTGAGCAGCCGTGCCTCGACGACGCGGAGCTCGCGGAGATCCTCGAGCTGGCCCGCCGCGTCGAGCGCGACGCCGGGGTGCCGCAGGACGGCGAGTTCGCGGTCGCCGATCCGGGCGGCCCGGCCCGCGTCCACCTGCTGCAGACCCGCCCCGAGACGGTCTGGAGCACGCGCGCCCCGCGCGCGGCGACCGACGGTGCCCGGAGCGCCCTGTCGGCGGTGCTCGCGACCCTCACCCGCGGCACCAGTGCCGCCCGCCCCATCCACGAAGGGACGCCCGACCATGGCGGCTGACCGTTTCCCGAGCCCGTTCGACATCGAGACCCCGCCCGGCGCCGAGGGGTGGGAGTCGATGTACGACTGGTACCACCTGTTCGGTCCGGAGCGCCGCGAGCTGGACGAGGGCCGGTTCTGGTTCGCCGACCGCCTGCACCACCCCGACGTCCTGCACCCGTACGACGAGATCCAGTGCGAGTGCTGGTGGCAGGCCCTGGGCGCGTTCAACACCCGGATCTTCGCGATGCCGCCGGCGTTCGGCGTCGACCAGCGGATCGTGAACGGGCGGCTCTACGTCACCCCCGTGGCCGCGCCCGCCGAGGACATCGCGGCCCGCGCCGAGGAGTTCGGCCGCCGCGCCGGGCACTACTACGAGCGCTGGGACGCGATCTACGCGGAGTGGAAGGAGAAGGTCACCGCGAAGCTGGAGGAGATCCGGTCGCTGCGGTTCGACCCGCTGCCCGATCTCGAGCCCGAGAGCACGGTGTTCGAGCACGTCGGACACTCGGCGGGGTTCCGGATGATCCGGGACTTCGACCGGCTCGTGCTGACGATGTACGAGACCTACCAGTACCACTTCGAGCTGCTCAACATCGGCTACGCGGCCTACCTGACGTTCTTCGCCCTGTGCCGCCAGGCGTTCCCGGACATCTCCGACCAGTCGATCTCACGGATGGTCGGCGGGCTGCGCGTGGAGCTCTACCGGCCCGACGACGAGCTCAAGCGCCTCGCCAAGGAGGCCCAGCGCCTCGGGCTGGTCGGGCGGCTCTCGGGCACCGACGACGCCGCGACGCTGTTCGACGCCCTGCGGGCCGACGACGCCGGCGCCGAGTGGGTCGCCGACTGGGAGCGCACCGCCGACCCGTGGTTCCTCATCAACACCGACCCGGGGCACCCCGGCGGCTACCACACCTACCCGACCTGGGCCGACCAGCCGGACATCCCGCTGGCCTCGGTCCGCGAGTACCTGCGGCGGCTGGAGGAGGGCGAGTCGATCGACCGCCCGACCGACGAGGTGCTCGCCGAGCGCGACCGGATCACCGCCGGCTACCGCGAGCTGCTGAACGACGCCGACCGCGCCACGTTCGACGAGACCGTGGCGCTGGCCCGCCAGGTGTTCGCGTTCATCGAGGAGCACGTGCTCTACATCGAGCACTGGATGTGGGCGACGTTCTGGGCGAAGTCCCACGAGCTCTCCCGCGCGCTGGCCGCGATGGGCGAGATCGACGAGCCCGAGGACATGTTCTTCCTGCGCCGCTACGAGGTCGCCGAGGCGATCTACGACTGCGTCGCGGCCTGGTCGGTCGGCTCGCGGCCCCGCGGCGCGGACCACCTGCGGCCGACGATCGCCCGGCGCCGCGAGATCTACACGGCACTGCGGGCGTGGGAGCCGCCGCCGGCGCTCGGCCCGCCGCCGACCCAGATCGACGAGCCGTTCACGGTGATGCTCTGGGGCATCACGACCTCGACGGTGTCGGAGTGGCTGCGCGCCGACGGCGACGAGGGCGTCCTGCGCGGCACCGCCGGCTCGCCCGGGATCGTCGAGGGCCCGGTCCGGGTCGTCACGCACCCCAACGAGCTCACCGAGGTCCAGCCCGGCGACGTGCTCGTCTGCCCGGCGACCTCGCCGTCGTGGGCGCCGGTGTTCGCCCGGATCGCCGCCACCGTCTCCGACGTCGGCGGGATCATGAGCCACACCGCGATCGTGTGCCGCGAGTACGGGATGCCCGCGGTGGTCGGCACCGGCAACGCCGTGTCCACGCTGCGGACGGGCCAGCGGGTGCGCGTCGACGGGGACACCGGGGTCGTCACGGTCCTGGAGCCGGACGCGGAGCGCAGCGGAGCCGGACCATCGAGGACCCCGTGACGTCCTGCGCCCCGCGGCCCCCCGGGTCGCCGGAGCCCGCTCCGCCGGACGCCGTGCGCGCGGCGCGGCGGCGGGCCCTGCGGCGGACCCGGACCGCGAGCGGCACCCTGCTGCTCGACATGGGCGGGGTCGTCATCCCGACCCTGTTCGAGTCGACGGCCGTCCCCGGCTTCCCGGCCGGCCCGACCGGGGTCGACGAGGACTACCGGGCGGTCGAGGCGGGCGCGTCCCCGGAGCGGGACTACTGGGCGCGGCTCGCCCGGCGGCGCCCCGACCTCGACATCGGGGCGCTGTGGCGCGACTGCTCCTACGTGCGCAACGAGGTGCTCGGGCTGATCGCGCGGCTCGCGGGCCGGGTGCGGGTGGTGGCGTTCACCAACGACATGGCGCACTGGTTCGGCGACGACTGGCCGGCGCGCTTCCCCGCGGTGGCCCGGTTCGACGGGGTGCTCGAGGCGGCCAAGCTCGGCGTCCTCAAGCCCGACCCGCGGGCGTTCCGCGTCGCGGCCGACGCGCTGGGGGAGGACCCGCGGCGCTGCCTGTTCGTCGACGACCTCGCCGCGAACCTCGACGGCGCCCGCGCGGCCGGGATGAGTGCGGAGCTGTTCGAGGTCACCGACCCGGCGGGGTCGGTGGCCCGCGTGGCCCGCGCGCTCGGGCTGCCGGCGGAGGAGCCGCGGCGGCGGAGGGTGTGGTCGCCGTGAGCGTCACTCCCGAGGCACGGCTCGAGGAGCTGGGTCTCGTGCTGCCGCCGCTGCGCCGGCCCGCCGGGCACTACCGCGGGTGGACCACGGCCGGCGACGTCCTGCACCTGGCCGGGCAGGGCGCCGACGGGCACACCGGGCGCCTGGGGGCCGACCTCGGCGTCGAGCAGGGCTACGCGGCCGCCCGCGCCTGCGCGCTGAACCTGCTCGCCCAGACCCGCGACGCCCTGGGCTCGCTGGACCGCGTCGCCCAGGTGCTCGTCCTGCGCGGCTTCGTCGCGTGCACCGACGACTTCGTCGACCAGCCCGCGGTGGTCGACGGCGCGTCGGACCTGCTCGCCGCGGTGTTCGGCGAGCGGGGCGAGCACGCCCGCACCGCGATCGGGGTGCGGGCCCTGCCGAAGGGGTTCGCGGTCGAGCTGGACGCGATGCTGCGTGTCCGGTGAGCGGCGGGCCTACGGGGACGATCCCCGGCAGTTCGTCGACGTGTACCCGGGGTCGGGTGCCGGGACCGTCGTGCTGCTCCACGGCGGGTTCTGGCGGGCCCGGGTGGGGCTCGACCACATCGCCCCGGTGGCCGCCGACCTGCACGCCCGCGGGCACACGGTCGTCAACGTCGAGTACCGCCGGGTGGGGCAGGGGGAGTGGCCGGCCACGACGGCGGACGTCGAGGCGGCACTGCGCACCGTGGACGGCCCGGCCGTGCTCGTCGGGCACTCGGCGGGCGGGCACCTCGCGGCCTGGGTGGCCGCGCGGGTCCCGGTGCTCGGCGTGGTGTCCCTGGCCGGGGTGCTGACGCTGGCCGACGCGGCCCGCGACGGCGTCGGGCGCGGTGCCGTCCCGGACCTCGTCGGCGGGATGCCCGACGAGGTGCCCGAGCGCTACGCCGCCGCCGACCCGGTCGCCCTGCTGCCGCTGGGCGTGCCCGTGCGGGCGGTGCACGCGCGGGAGGACGAGCGGGTGCCGTTCGCGATCAGCGCGGCCTACGTCGACGCCGCCCGTGCCGCCGGGGACCCCGCGGAGCTCGTCGAGGTGCCCGGCGACCAC
Organism: Actinomycetospora lutea; assembly: GCF_028737205.1. Taxonomy (GTDB): domain Bacteria; phylum Actinomycetota; class Actinomycetes; order Mycobacteriales; family Pseudonocardiaceae; genus Actinomycetospora; species Actinomycetospora lutea. Next base: position 397,662 of record NZ_JAQZAL010000001.1, read on the forward strand.
TTCACGCTCGTCGATCCCACCCACGCCGCGTGGCCGACCGTGTACGGACAGATCGCGGATCTGCTCTCCTTCTCCGCAGGCCGCTGACCTGCGACGATCGGCAGGTGAGCACCGTCCTGCTCGAGCGCGCCACGCAGCTCGAGGTGCTCTCCGGGACGCTCGCGCCGGCCGCCGCCGGGCAGGGGAGCGTGGTGCTCCTCGCGGGCGAGGCGGGCATCGGCAAGACGAGCCTGATCCGGTCGTTCACGGCGGCGGTGCCGTCCGGCTTCCGCGTCCTCGTCGGCGCCTGCGACGACCTCGTCACGCCCCGCACGCTCGGGGCGGTCCGCGACGCCTTCGCGGGCCACTCGCCGCGCCTCGACCGCGTCCTCGCCGAGGGCACGCGGGACGACGTGCTGGTCGGGGTGCTCGCCGAGCTCGCCGAGGGCCGGCCGACCGTGCTCGTCGTCGAGGACGTCCACTGGGCCGACGACGCCACCCTCGACGTGCTGCGCTATGTGTCGCGGCGCATCGAACGGACCTCCGCGGTGCTGGTGGTCTCCTACCGCGACGACGAGGTCGGGCGCGACCACCCCGCCCAGCGCCTGCTCGGCGGGCTGACCGGCACGCCCGCGCACCGGGTCGTCGTGCCGCGGCTCTCCCAGGCCGCGGTGGCGCGGCTCGCCGGGACCACTTCGGGGTCGCTGTTCGCGCTCACCGGCGGCAACCCGTTCTACGTGACGGAGGTCGTCGCGGCCGGTGAGGACGCCGTCCCGCTGACCGTCGCCGACGCCGTCATGGCCCGCGTCCACGGCCTCCCGGCGGCGACCCGGGCCGCGCTCGAGCAGCTCGCCGTCGTCCCCTCGCAGGTCGAGCTGCCGCTGGCCCGGGCCCTGCTGGGCGACCTCACGGTGCTCGCCGAGGCCGAGCGGCGCGGGGTCCTGGAGGTGCGCCCCGACGCCGTGGCCTTCCGGCACGAGCTGGCCCGGCGCGCCGTGGAGGACTCGCTGCCGGCGAGCGAGCGGATGGGGTCGCACGCCGCGGTCCTGGACGCCCTGCTCGCCCGCGACCACGTCGACCTGCCGCGCGTGCTGCACCACGCGGTCGAGGCCGCCGACGACGAGCGCGTCGTCCAGCTCGCCCCGCGGGCGGCGGCCGGGGCCTCGCGCGACGGCAGCTACGGCCAGGTGATCGGGTGCCTGCGCCTGCTCCTCGAGCGCGAGCACCTGGTGCCCGCGGCCGACGTCGCGGCGGCCCGCCACCGCCTGGCGACGGCGCTCTGGGCGATGGACGAGCCGGCCGAGGCGCTGGAGCACGGGCTGGTCGCGGTGCGGATCCTCGAGGAGCTCGGCGACGTCGCCGGGCTGGGCGAGGCCCTGGTCGTGCTCGGGCCCGCGCAGTGGTCGCTGGCGCGGACCGCCGAGGCGAAGGTGAGCCTGGCGCGGGCCGTCGAGCTGCTCGGGTCGGTGCCCGAGACGCCGGCCCGGACCTTCGCCCTGCTGTGGTACTCGGTGCTGCTGGCCATGATCGGCGACGAGGACGTCCTGGCCTCCGCCGAGGCGGCCGCGGCCTCCGCCGAGCGCACCGGGGCCCCCGAGCACCTCGGGATGGCCCTGACCTGCCTCGGCCGGGCGCGGGTCATCGGGGGCGAGCACGACACCGGCCTCGCGCTCATGCGCGACGGGCTGGCGGCCACCCGGGCGGCCGGGGCGCACACGTTCACCCTCATCGCGCACGGGCTGCTCGTCCTCGACCTGTTCGCCCTCGCGCGCTTCGACGAGTGCCGGCGCCACCTCGACGAGGCCATCGCCTACGCCGAGGAGCTCGAGACGTGGTTCCTCGCCACGTCGTGGCAGGCGGTCGGGTACCGCCTGCAGGCGGTGCACGGTGACTGGGACGGCGCGATCGCCGGCCTGCGCGGGATCGCCGGCACCCGGGGCGAGCCGGAGCGGGGCTCGTTGCGCTACGCGCTCCCGGCCCTGGCCCGCCTCCTCGTCCGCCGGGGTGACGACGACGCCCCGGGCCACCGGGCGTGGGCGCGCGACCTCGCCGCCCGCGTGGACTGCTACGACATCTGGTGGACCTCCGGGCTGCTGGAGATCGAGACGGCGTGGCTCACCGGGCGCCACGCCGACGCCGACGCGGCGCTCGCGCGGCTGGGGGAGCTGACCGCCCGTCCCGGCCGCGAGCTCGACCGCGGCGAGCTGGCCCGCTGGCAGCGGCGCCTCGGGCGGGAAGTCGCCGTGCCGGCGGGCGCGCGCGCCGTGCACGCCGCCGGCCTGCGCGGCGACTGGGCGGCCGCGGCCGCGGCGTGGGAGGCCGACGGGGTGCCCTACGACCAGGCGCTCGAGCTGCTCGACTCCGGCGTGCCCGAGCCGACCCTGCGCGCGCTGCGGATCCTCGACGGTCTCGGGGCCCGGGCGACGGCCCGGCTGGCCCGCCAGCGGCTGCGCGCGCTGGGGGTCTCGCACATCCCGCGCGGCCCCTACGCCGCCACCCGGGCCAACCCCGCCGGCCTCAGCGACCGCCAGGTCGAGGTGCTGCTCCTGCTCGCCGAGAACCTGACCAACGCCGAGATCGCGGCCCGCCTCGTCATCTCGGAGAAGACCGCGGACCACCACGTCTCGGCGATCCTGGGCAAGCTCGACGTGCGGACCCGCCGGGAGGCCGCGGCGCGGGCCCGCGCGCTCGGTCTCGTGCCCGAGCGCCGCCGGACGCCGCGTCAGGCGTAGGGGTAGCCGCGCTCCGCGTACTCGAAGCCGCCGAGCTCGAGGCGCTCGTAGCCCGGCGCCTGGGGCGAGGCGTAGTAGGCGCGGATCTCGGTGATGCGGCCCTCCTCGTCGAACTCGTACCACTCCGCCCCGCGCAGGATCACCCCGAGCGAGCCCTTGTGGTGGGTCCACTCGCACACGGCCTGCCGGCGCGGCTCGTCGACGACGATCGCGTCCACCGTCCACGACGACCCGCGCTCGCGGACCGCGGTGGCCCAGCGCTGGGCGATCACCCGCGCGCCGACCCAGGGGCCGTCGTACATGTCGGGCGGGAAGTAGTGCCGGGCGTTCCCGGCGAGGTAGGCGGCCACCGCGTCGGCGTCCCCGGACGTGCAGGCGTCCATGTAGCCCCGCACCGTGGCCTCGAGCCCCGCCGACGTCGTCCCGCCCACTGCGCCTCCCTCGATCGACTGTGCCGGGCGAGGATGCGGATTCCCCGACGACGGACGCAAGCGTGGCCCCCGGGCCGGCACAGGCGAGGATGGGGCGCGTGAGCCAGAGCGGGCGGGTGCGACAGGACGAGGTGTACCGGGCGGGGATCACGGGACGCCGGCCGGCGGTGCCGACGGCGTTCCCGGCGCTGGAGCGTCGGGCGCGGTGGGCGATGTCGCGGCGGGCGCACGCCTACGTCGCGGGCGGCGCGGGCAGCGAGGAGACGGTGCGCCAACCGGGCCGCGTTCGAGCGGCACCGCATCGTGCCGCGGATGCTGCGCGGGGTGGGGGAGCGCGACACGTCGGTCGAGCTCTTCGGCCGCCGCCACGACCACCCGCTGCTGCTGGCGCCGATCGGGGCCACCGACCTCGTGCACCGGCGCGCCGACCTCGCCGTCGCCGAGGGCGCGGCGCACGCGGGCGTCTCGATGATCGTCTCCAACCAGGCGGGCTTCGCCATGGAGGAGATCGCGCCGCGGGCCACGGCCGGCTGGTGGTCGCAGCTGTACTGGTCGACCTCCGACGACCTCGTCGACAGCTTCCTGCAGCGCGCCGAGGCGGCCGGGGCGGGCGCGGTGGTCGTCACCCTCGACACGACCACGCTCGGCTGGCGTCCGCGCGACCTCGACCTCGGGCACCTGCCCTTCGCCCGCGGCCTGGGCATCGCGCAGTACACGTCGGACCCGGTGTTCGCGCGGCTGGCGCAGGAGACCGCCGACGGTCCGCGCCGGGGGAGTCCGCGCCCGACGCCGGCGGCGGTCCGGACGCTGCTCGAGATCAGCCGCCACCACCCCGGGCGCTTCGTCGACAACCTGCGCTCGCCGCTGCCGCGCGCGGCCGTCGAGACGTTCCTGCGCGTCTACTCGCGCCCCACGCTCTCCTGGGCCGACATCGCCACCCTGCGCTCGCGCACCGGCCTGCCGGTGGTGCTCAAGGGCGTCCTGCACCCCGACGACGCCCGGCGCGCGCTCGACCACGGCGTGGACGGGGTGCTGGTCAGCAACCACGGCGGGCGCCAGGTCGACGGGTCGGTGCCGACGCTCGACGCCCTGCCCGGCGTGGTCGAGGCGGTCGACGGGCGCGCGCCGGTGCTGCTCGACTCCGGGATCCGCAGCGGCTCCGACGCCGCCCGCGCGCTGGCGCTCGGCGCGAGCGCGGTGTGCCTCGGGCGGCCGTGGGTGTACGGGCTCGCGCTGGCCGGGGCGGCCGGGGTCGCGCAGGTGACCCGAGACGTCCTCGCCGAGCTGGACCTGACCCTGGCCCTGGCGGGCGCCCGCACCCCGGCCGACGTGGAGCTCGCACCGTTCGACCCCTCGTTCGCCACGGCGGAACCCGCCGTGCGCCCGCGGCGGTGATCACGCCAGGGTGGAGGGCATGACCCGGGTGCTGCTGATCCGCCACGGTGAGACCCACGGCTACCACGACGACGTCGGGCTCACCGAGCAGGGCGAGGCGCAGGCCCGGGCGAAGGGCAAGGAGCTCGCGGCCGCGCTGCCCCCCGGCGCGCGGGTGACGATGCCGCACGCCCCGACCGCCCGGGGCACCGCGACCGCGGTGACGCTGCGGGAGGTCCTGCTCGCCGAGCTCGGCCCGGGCACCGACGTCACTGTCGGGGAGCTGGTGCCCGACGCCCGCTTCGACAGCCTGCAGTTCCTCTACGCGGGGGAGGCGCGCGAGTCGTCGGGGGTCGCGAAGCACCGGATCGGGCTCGAGGGCGAGCGGCCCGACTGGGCGCGGGCCTTCGACCGCTTCGACACCGACTTCGGCGCGGGCTCCAAGGCGGGCGGGCCGATCGACCGCTGGATGGTCGCGACCGACCTGCACTTCGAGCCGCCCCAGGTCATCGCCTACCGCGCCTGGGCCGGCATCCGCGCCCAGGCCGCCGGGACGGTGGCGCTGGCCAGCTCGCACTCGGCGCTGCTGCGGGCGTTCGCCAGCGCCGCGCTGGGCCACGACGTCGGCGAGCCCCGCAACCTCGAGCACGTCGACGTCGAGCTGCACGGCGACCGGGCGACCGTCACCTACCGCGACGAGAGCACCGAGGTCGACGTCCCGACCGTGGTGCCACCGTGGCTCGACCCGTCCTACCTCGACGCCGGGGAGCGCACCGCGCACCGGTGGTGAGGGCGGTGGGCGTGCCGAGGTGGACGTTTCGGGTCGTCGCGAGCGGCCGATGCTCCTGGGTACCGCCGACCGCACCAGGGAGCACCCGTATGTCCCTCGCCGACACCCTCGCCCGCTGGCGCGCCCGCCTCACCGGCGAGAGCGGGCCCGTCGGCCCGTCCACCGGGACGCCCACCGAGTCCGACGCCGGGCACGACCCGCGCACCGCCGCGTCGCGGCCCACCGGCGGCGCGCACGAGCAGCACCGGAGCGACCAGGGCGCGGTCACCGGCACCGGCGACACGGACACCTTCGTCGGCCGCGCCGCGGGCCGCGACCTCGGCTACGCGGGCGAGACCGGTGCCGAGGCCCGGCGCGAGGCCCAGCAGCGGGACGAGCGATGACCACCGACCAGGGCGCCGTGCGCCCGGACCAGGGCGTCGTCAAGGTGCACCGCGTCGGCGCGGTCGTCGTGGCGCTGGTCATCGCGACGTTCGGCGTGCTCGGGCTCGTCGGCGGGCTGTCGTTCTTCGACACCGAGGGCGCGCCGGTGCTCGGGCTCTCGACCAACGGCGCGCTGTCGACGATCTCGCTGGTCACAGCCGTGGTGCTCGTCGCCGCGGCGATCCGCGGCGGGCGCCTGGCGTCGACGCTGATGATGGTGGTCGGGACGCTGTTCCTCGTCTCGGCGTTCGTCAACCTGGGGCTCATCGGCACCGCGTACAACCTGCTGGCGTTCCGGCTGCCCAACGTCTTCTTCTCGATCGGCGCCGGGATGCTGCTGCTGTTCACCGGCGCCTACGGGCGGGCGTCGGCGAAGCTCCCGCCGGACAACCCGTACAAGCTCGAACGCCGCCCGGGCGACCCCGAGGACCACGGTGACGCGGCCGAGGCGCCGCAGGACTCGCACCGCCAGCCCCGCCCGTCCTCCCCGCAGGAGGCCCGGGCCGACCTCGCGATGGCCGAGGCCGAGCGGGCGCTCGCGCAGGGCGCGGCCGACGACGAGCAGCGCCGGCGGCTGGCGGCCATCGACCACGCCCGCACCCACGAGGAGCGGCGGGCGATCTGGATGCGGCACACCGAGCAGTCCGAGCCCTCCGGGCACTGACCCCTCCGGTCGGACGGGGCACCGCGACCCGTCCCGATCTGGCCCCGCTCGCGCACGACTGATAGACGTGGACGCATGAGCGCGATCGCGGCCACCGACACGACCACCTCCTCCGCCGTGCGCGTCGAGGTCGACGGACCGACCGCGGTGCTGACCCTCGACAACCCGAAGCGGCGCAACGCCCTGTCGGTCGCGACGATGACCGAGCTGACCGCGGCGCTGCGCGACGTCTCGGCGCGCGCGGGCGTGCGGGCGATCGTGCTGCGCGCCGAGGGCCCGGCCTTCTCCGCGGGCCACGACCTCTCCGAGATGGTCGACCGGACGCTCGAGGAGGAGCGCGAGGTCTTCGCGGTGTGCACCGACCTCATGACCGCGCTGCACGCCGTGCCCCAGCCGGTGATCGCCGCGGTGCAGGGCGTGGCGGTGGCCGCGGGGTGCCAGCTCGTCGCCGCCTGCGACCTCGCCGTCGCCGCGCAGGGCGCGGTGTTCGGCACCCCGGGCGTCAAGATCGGCCTGTTCTGCTCCACCCCGATGGTGGCGGTGACCCGCGCGATCGGGCGCAAGCGCGCGATGCAGCTGCTGCTCACCGGCGAGACGATCGACGCCGCCACCGCCGCCGACTGGGGCCTGGTCAACCAGGTGGTCGCCGCCGACGAGCTCGACGGGGCGGTGCGGGCGCTGGCGGCCAAGGTCGCCGACGCCAGCGCGGTCACCCTGCGCATCGGCAAGGAGGCGTTCTACCGGCAGATCGACCTGCCCGAGGACGCCGCCTACGAGGAGATGCGCGAGACGATGGCGACCAACGCCATGACCTGCGACGCCCAGGAGGGCATGTCGGCCTTCCTCGCGAAGCGGCCCCCGCAGTGGCAGCACCACGACTGACCCCGTCGCCAACGAGGCAAAGGAGCCCGTCCATGGCCTTCCCCGGCCTGCAGCACGTCGCCGTCACCGTCTCCGACATCCGGCGCAGCACCGAGTGGTACACCCGCCTCTTCGGCGCCGACCCGGTGCTCACCGAGGACGAGGAGGGCGGCGAGTTCCACCACGTCGTCTACGCCCTCGACGGCGGCTCGCTCTTCGGGCTGCACACGCACATGGGGCGCGAGGCGAAGGACCGCGCCGACGAGCGCCGTACCGGTCTCGACCACATCAGCTTCGGGCTCTCGGGCACCGCCGAGCTCGAGCAGTGGCGCGACAAGCTCGACCAGCTCGGCATCCAGCACGGCGGCATCAAGAAGGCGCACTACGGCTCGGGCATCTCGTTCCGCGACCCCGACAACATCGCCCTCGAGTTCTTCATCGCGCCGGGCACCTGAGCCGCGCCGGACGACCCGCCCGCTCGCGGGAGGGCGCCCGCCCGGGTGCCGCGCGCAGAGATGAACGAGCCGGGCGCGCCTTGGTCCTACAAAGCAACTTGTCGAGTCGTCGGACGTATCCGGTGGTAGGCTGCGGCTATGGCTGCACGACGGGACTACTTCGACGGCTGCGGCGCCGCGCACGCGCTCGACCTGGTCGGTGAGCGTTGGGCGCTGCTCGTCGTCCGCGAACTGGTGCTGGGGCCCAAGCGCTTCACCGACCTGCGGGCCGGCCTGCCGCACGCGAGCCCGAACGTGCTCTCCCAGCGCCTGCGCGAGCTCGAGGACGCGGGCGTACTGCGCCGGCGCCGGCTGCCGCCGCCCGCCGCGTCCGCGGTCTACGAGCTCACCGAGTGGGGCCAGGAGCTCGAGCCGGTGCTGCAGGCGCTCGGACGGTGGGCCGCCCGGTCGCTGCCCGAGTCGGACAGCATCAAGGTCGACTCGTTCGTCCTCTCGCTGCGGACGATGTTCCACCCCGAGCTCGCCGCCGACGCGGACACCACGCTGCAGCTGGTCCTCGACGAGCAGCCGTTCCGGGTCCGCCTCGCGCACGGCGAGCTGGACATCGAGCGCGGCGAGGTCGCCGGCGCCGCCGCCACCGTCCGCTGCTCGCCGACGATCCTGGCCGGGGTGGTCTACCGGGGGCTCCCGGTCGCGGACGCGCAGGCCGACGGCCTGCTCGAGGTCACCGGCGACCCCGCGGCACTCGACGCGCTGATCGGCGCGTTCCGGCTCCCGGAGCCGCTCCCGGCCTGACCCCTACAGGCCCTCGGGTCGCCGCGGCCATTCCGGCACCAGGTCGGTGTGGTCGCGGGTGCGCCGCAGCGGGAACTCGGGTGCGCGCTTCTCGAGGAACGCGGTGACGCCCTCGGCGGCGTCGGCGTCGCGCCCGAGCAGGGCGACCGCCCGCGAGTCGAGGGCGTGCGCCTCCCACGGCGACGAGGCCGAGAGCATCGACCACATCATCTGCCGCGTGACGGCCACGGACACCGACGACGTGTTCTCGGCGACCTCGCGGGCCAGCGCGTAGGCGGTGTCGAGCAGGTCCGCGTCCGGCACGACGCGGGACACGAGCCCGCCCTCGAGGGCCTCGCGCGCGCCGAACACCCGCCCCGTCACGGCCCACTCCATGGCGCGCGAGATCCCCACGACGCGGGGCAGGAACCAGCTCGACGCGGCCTCGGGCACGATGCCGCGGCGCGCGAAGACGAAGCCGAAGCGCGCCGACTCGCCGGCGATGCGCACGTCCATCGGCAGGGTCATCGTCGCCCCGACGCCCACCGCCGCGCCGTTGACCGCCGCGATGACGGGCACGCGCAGGGCGGCCAGGCGCAGCGACACCACGCCGCCCCGGTCACGGCCGACGCCGTCGACCTCGCCGTAGCGAGCAGCCTTCTCGCGGCCCCGGTCGTCGAACGTGCTCCCGCCCTCGCCCAGGTCCGCGCCCGCGCAGAACGCCCGGCCCCGCCCGGTGATCACGAGCACCCGGACGGCGTCGTCGGCGTCGATCGCGTCGCAGGCGGCCACGAGCTCGTCGCACATCCGCCCCGTGAACGCGTTCATCCGGGCCTCCCGGTCGAGCACGATCGTGGCGATCCCGTCGGCCACCGAGTACTCGATCTCCGTGAAGTCCTGCACACGACCTCCTCGTCACCGCTGCCGCGGCGCAGCCTCCCGCCGTCGACGAGAACGGTCAACCCTGACCGGAAACGGCCGGCGCTCGGCCCGGACACGGGACGGTCTCGGGCGCCGCGGGGCGTGGACATGACCCGATCGGGGTACAACAGTGAGGAGTCCGGGTCGACGGTGCGGTCGCCCGTACCCGACCGGCGCTCCGAGCGCCCGAGGAGGGCCCGTGACCACTGCGCTGCCGAGGTCGAGTGAGTCGACCGACATGCCCGATCCCACCGAGGTCGTCGTCACCGTCGCCGGCGACCCCGCCGTCGACGCCGCCACGTTGAGCTGCCGCCTGCACGGCGTCATCGCCGGTGCCGGGGAGGGTGCGGCGCTCACGATCGTCGTCGAGGCCGGCGAGCGGGCCGACGATCCCGACCTCGCCCGCGTGCTCGCGTGCGCCCGCGACGCCGCCGCCGGACGCGGCCTCGGCTTCGTCGTGCGCTGACGACGCCGGGGCACCTGTCGGACCCCCGTGGTTTCCTGGGGGCATGTCGTTCGTCCACGGGCACCCGCGTGAGTCGGGGTGGGTGGTGTCGCACTACCGGCGCCCCCAGCGGGCCGGGGACGACCAGCTGGACCTGTCCCTCCCCGCCCCCCGCACGGGGGACGAGGAGGGCGAGGGTCAGGACGACGGTCGGGACGAGGACGCCGCCGGGGACCCCGACGAGGAGCCCCGCGCGAGCGTGCGCTCCATCCCGCGCCGCACAGCGTCGACGAGGTAGGGCCGCAGCCGCGCCGGGTCGACGATGGCGTGCACCGAGCCCATCTCCTGGGCCCGGGCCACCGAGTGCTTGGTGTCGAACTCGTCGGCCACCTCGCCCAGCTTCTCCGAGCGCACCACCGGCCGGACGTTCGCGAGCTCGCTGCGCAGCTCGGCGACGTCCTCGCCGCGCTCGAGGTGCTCGCTGATCCGGCTCTCGAGCTCGGCGACGCGCGGGTCGGCGGCGGTCCGCTTGGCGACCTCGCCGGAGAACACCACGGCGGCCGCCGGCGCCCCGCCGATCACCGAGGCGTAGGAGCCCTCGACCGCGGCGATCTCCATCTCGTCGTTGAGCGTCCCGGAGAACACGACGAAGGCGCCGCCGTGGTACCGCGAGACCACGCAGAACACGATCGGCCCGTCGAAGTTGACCACCGCCCGGCCGATCTCCGCGCCGTACTCGAGCTGCAGGCCGCGCAGCGACTCGGGTGAGCCGTCGAAGCCCGACAGGTTGGCGAGCACCACCACCGGCCGGTTGCCGCTCGCGGCGTTGATGGCCCGCGCGGTCTTCTTCGACGAGCGCGGGAACAGCGTCCCCGCGGTCCACTGCGACGGACCGTCGACCGGCGGCGGGCCGTGGCGGGGCAGCGGCTTGGACTCGATGCCGATGAGCTCGACCGGCTGCCCGCCGAGGTGGGCGTCGAGCACCACCACCGACTCCGCGGCCTGCATGTCGGCCCAGCGCTCGAGCACCGGGTGGTCGGCGTCGGCGACGCCGCCCATCAGCGAGCGGATGTCGAACGGCTTCTTGCGCTCGGCGTTGACGGCCGGATCGAAGATCTCGCCGAGGACCGAGAACCCGTCACCGTGGTGCGGCGCGGTGCGCACATCGCGATCGACCGGGTCGTCGGTCGGCGCGAGCCGGGGGAAGCGCTCGCCGGGCACGACGTAGGTGTGCCGGTAGTGCGCGAGCAGCACGTCGACCGCCCCCGACAGGTCCGGCGCCCAGTACTGGGCCTCGCCGTTCGGGCCCATGATCCGGTCGTAGCCGCCGATGCCGTAGTTGTCCTCGGCGGACACGCCACCGGAGTAGTCCAGCGACTGCTTGCCGGTGAGCACCATCGCCGAGTCCGGGGTCATGACGAGCACGCCGCGGGTGTGCATGAGCATCGTGGCCTCGGCGTTCCAGTAGGGCTGGGCGCCGACGTTGATGCCGGTGACGACGACGTTGATCTCGCCGCCCTGCTGGGTGAACTCGATGATCTCCCGGAGCACCCGGGAGATCCAGTCCATGTTCTCCGTTCCGGAGTCCATGGCGATCTTCGCGCCGGCCGAGACCGCGTACCACTCGATGGGCACGCGGTGCTCGCGGGCGAGGTCGATCGCGGCGAGCACCCGCCGGCACTCCGGCTCCGCGATCGCCCCCAGCGCGCGGGTCGGGTCGCCGAGCAGCACCACGCGCGTGAGGCCCTCGGGCTGGCGGTGCGTCGGCGTGGAGACCATGCCGAGGACGAAGTTGGCGGTGTTGGATCCCGGCGCCCGGTCGACCGGCACCGGCCGGAGGGTCTCGGGGTCGAGGTCGTACTCGGTGAACGTGCCCGGATCGCCGCCTTGGTCGGGACTGCGCGTGAGCAGCGGGACCAGCTCGTAGGGGTAGAGCGCCCCGCGGCGCGCGGCCTTGATGACCTTCTGGGTGTACGCGTCGAGCTCGCCCATCGGGTGCGACGGCGGCGCGGTGACCCGCAGCGTGAGCCCGGCGCCCGGCGGCCGGGACATCCGCAGCAGGAACTCCCCGTCCGGCGTCCGGAACCGCACCATGACCTGCTCGATGCCCAGCGACTCGGTGCGCGGGGCGAGCGTGCGCACGATGCCGTCCAGCTCGGCGAGCGGGACCTCGACGACCGGCCAGACGTAGAGCAGCACGCGGTTCCAGCGCAGCGCGGCGAGGTCGGCGTCGGCGGCGCGCGCCGAGCGCAGGCTGTCGAGCGCCGCGTCGAGCACGGCCTCCACCTGCGGCAGCGCCCGGACCGCCCCGTCGTCGCCACGCAGCACCGTGAGGTCGCGGACGTCGCCGGTGACGATGAGCCGGCGGTCCTCGGGCACGTTGCGGCCCTGCGCGTGGAACAGGTGCACGTCGGTGGCCGAGGGCAGGCGGGTGAGCTCGAAGTCGCGCAGCCGCCACAGGCCGAGGCGCTCGGCGACCATCGGGTGCAGGCCGCGCAGCGTGCGGTCCTCGACCGGGTGACGGAGCGGAGCCGAGCTCGACCCGTCGACGGGCTGTCCGTCCTCGGGGCGGAAGGTGAACCAGCTGGTCGCCCCACCGCCGTGGTCGCCGTCGTGGACGGTGCCCCGGATGCCGACGGTGACGCGCCCGACCGCGGCGGGGACGGTGCCGATGGAGTGGCGGATGCGCGTCGCGCGCTCCTCGGGCCCGTCGGGGGCCTCCGGGCCGCGCGGGGAGGTCACGTAGAGATCGACGAGCACGGTGTCGCCCGCCGGGAGCGAGTCGATGAGCTGGTGGAGGTCGGTCGACACCGTGGCCGGGGCGGTGGCGCCGTCGGGCTGGTCGACCGTGGCGACGGTCGCGAGGACGACGTAGGAGTGCCCGTCGTGGGTGTACCGCGCGATGAGCAGCGGGCGGCCGTCGTGCTCCTCGACGCGCACGTCGCCGAGGTCGCGGATGAGCCCGTAGTACCGCCGGGTCATCACCTCGAGCATCACGGCGTGGTGCCGCTCGGAGAACAGCCCGAGGATCGGCTCGCCGGAGGCGACGATCTCGTCGATCTGGCGCGACCGGGTCGCGGGGTCGCCGGAGAGGGCGTCGAGCTCGGCGCGGACCCGTTCCTGGGTCTGCTCGCGCTCGGACTCGATGAGCGGGGCGTCGAAGCAGCGGAACCGCACCTGGCGGGCGAGGTCGCCGATCTGGGGGTGCCGCACCTGGGTGGCCGCGACGAGGTGGTCGAGCACCGCGCGGTAGCCCTCGCCGTCGGCGCTCACCGACTCCGGGCGGCGCAGGCGCGCCCGCAGCAGGGCCGCGACCACCGGCTGGTGCGCGCCGGCGCGGCGGTGCGCCAGGAACATGCGGTAGAGCGCGGGACCGAGCAGCTCCGGCGCCGCGCCCAGCTCGGGGACCCCGTAGTGCTCGAGCGCGCGGCCCAGCTTGAGCCGGAACGACTCGGGCAGCACCTCGGCGTCGGCGTCGCGGCTGCGCAGGTAGGCGTAGAAGTACTCCTGCGGGTTGCGCGCCGACTCCTCGTCGACGGCGGTGTCGTCGAGCTCGTCCGGGCCGCCCTCGAGGCGGCGATTGCGCGAGAGCGCCGAGAGGTCCGCGACGATCGACAGGATGCCGATCTCGTCGTGCAGCAGGCCCGCGTCGTCGGCCGGGAGCTCCTCGCGGGCGCGGTCGAGCGCGTCGAGCAGGGGCTCGGCCTCCCGCTCGTCGACGTCGTAGCCCAGGACGAGCGCGCGCAGGGCGGCCAGCGCGTCGCGGGCGCGCGTGCGGGCGTCGGCCTGCTCGTCCTCGGGCAGCGGCGAGGCCAGCGCGGCCAGGCTGACCCGCTCCTCGCCGGACGCGGCGCCGGGGTCGTCGGCGTCGGGCTCGAGGCGGACCAGGCGCGAGCCGCCCTCGACCTGGGTGTTGGCGTCGACCAGCACCTCGGCCACCCGCCCGGACACCGGGGCGCGCAGCGCGGTCTCGAGCTTCATGCTCTCGACGACGGCGACGGTGTCGCCCTCGGTCACGGTGTCGCCGGGGGAGACGGGGATCGAGACCACCATGGCCGGTGCGGGGGCGCGCACGAGCCCGGCCTCGCCGCCCGCGATGCGGTGCACGGCGCCGTCGACCTCGACGAGGTAGTCGGGTCCCTGGGCCACCGACAGGACCCCGAACGTGCGGCCGCCGACGGTGAGGCGGCGCTCGAAGCGCCCGGAGCGCTCGACGACGACGTCCACCCCGGTCTGGGATGGGTCGAGCTCCGCTCCGCTTCGTCTCCCGCCCGCGCCGTCGCCGTCGAGCACGACCCGGTAGTGCGACGGGCGCGTGCGGGCCACCCGCAGCCGGTAGGACTCGCCGACGACGCGGACGTCGACCTGGTGCCACACCTCGTGGCCCACCTCGGGGCGGCCCCGCTCGGCGGAGAGGAACAGGCGGCCCTGCTGGCGGAACTCGTGGGCCTCGTGGGCCTCGACCGCGGCCGCGAGCAGGGCGATGTCGACGCGCCGCGGCGGGGTGTAGCCGTCGGCCATCATCGTGTCGAGCCAGGTGGTGTCCGCGGTGCCCTCGGTGACCTCGGGGCGCGAGAGCAGGTCGAGCAGGAACGCCTTGTTGGTGGTGCCGCCCTCGACGACCACGGCCGTCTGCCGGATCGCACGCGCCAGGCGGGCGCGGGCCTCGTCGCGGGTGCGGCCCCAGGCGATCACCTTGGCGATCATCGAGTCGTACTGCGGCGGGATGACGTCGCCGGCGGCCACACCGGTGTCGACGCGGATGCCCGGACCGGCGGGCAGCACGAGGTGGCGGATCGCGCCGGGCGCGGGGGTGAACCCGCGCTCGGGGTCCTCGGCGGTCAGGCGGGCCTCGATGGCGTGCCCGGAGGCCGGCGGGTTGATCGGGTCTGCCATGACCGCGTCCCCGAGCACGTCGGCGAGCGACCCGCCCATGGCCACGTGCAGCTGGAGCTTGACGACGTCGACGCCGGTGACGGCCTCGGTGACCGGGTGCTCGACCTGCAGCCGGGTGTTGACCTCCATGAACGAGAGCACCTCGTTCGCGGGGTCGTAGAGGAACTCCACGGTGCCGGCGTTGACGTACCCGGCCGCGCGGGCGAGGTCCGCGGCGCTCTGGCGCAGCAGCCGGTCCTGCTCGGCGTCGAGCGCCGTGGAGGCGGACTCCTCGAGCACCTTCTGGTTGCGGCGCTGGACGCTGCAGTCGCGCACCCCGAGCGTCACCACGCCGCCGTGGGTGTCGGCGACCACCTGCACCTCGACGTGCCGCCCGCCGCGCACCGCGCCCTCGAGGAACACCGTGCCGTCCCCGGCGGTGCGCTCACCCTCGCTCGACGCGCGGGTGAAGGCGTCGTCGAGGTCCTCGGCGCGGGCGACGAAGCGGATACCGCGCCCGCCGCCGCCCGCGGTCGCCTTGACCATGAGCGGGAAGCCGATCTTCTCCGCGGCCTCGCGCGCCGCGTCCACGTCGGCGACCGGCCCGCCGCTCCACGGGGCCATCGGGACACCGACGCTCTCGGCGATCCGCTTCGACTCGATCTTGTCGCCGAGCCGCTGCATGGTCTCGGAGCCCGGCCCGACGAACGTGATGCCCAGCCGCTCGCACAGCGCGGCGAACTCGGCGCGCTCGCTGACGAACCCCCAGCCCGGCCAGACGGCGTCGACCCGGCGGGACACGAGCGCGCGCTCGAGCTCGGCGAGGTCGAGGTAGGGCACCGGTCCCATGTCGTCGGGATCGTCGGGCCCGATGAGGACGGCCTCGTCGGCCTCGCGCACCGCCATCGCGTGGCGGTCGACCGCCGTGTGCACGGCGATGGTGCGGATCGGCGGGAGCACGCCGGAGTGCTCGACGTTCCACTCCCGGACGGCGTTGATGAGGCGCATCGCGGGCTCGCCACGGTTGACGATCGCCAGGCGCTGGAACGGACGAGGCGGCACGCTCACGGTCGCCGACCCTAACGGCGACGGCCGGGTCCCGCGGAGTCCTCGCGGGTGCTCGCTGGGCCGTCAGGACGAACTCGTGACCGATTCCGTCGTCGGGCGGGGTCAGTCGCGGGGAAACGTGAGCAGGCCGGGGACCCGGCCGACGCTCGTCGCCCGCCCGGCGCCCGGGGTCTCGTGGCGCAGCTCGCGGAGCAGATCGGTCACCGAGCGACCGGAGCCGTGCGCGCCGTGGGTGCCGCGCGGGGTGGTCCGGTCGTCGTCGGGGTGGGTGAGGGCGGCAAAGATCGGCGTGGGCTCCACGGCGCCGACGCTAGGGGCGCCCGTCGTCCGCCGACGGGACCCGCCCACGATCGTGGGGCGTCGCGCCACCGTCCCGGGGGGTCGGGCCCTGTCGCGCCCCGTCTCCCGCCCGGAGGACGGCCACCAGCCGCACCACGACCCCGACCACCCCGAGTGCCCCGAGCGCGAGCAGGACCGGGGTGCCCCAGCCGTCGAGCGCGCCCTCGATGAGCACCGCGTGCCCGACGCCCAGGAGCACGACGCCGCCGGCCAGGCTTCCGTGCACGAACCGCCACGTCGCCGCCGACCAGCGCAGCCGTCGCCGCAGCACGCCGAGCAGCGTGACGACGGCGAGCAGGATCGTCGCGAACAGCGCCATCCGCGCCCGCGTCGGGCCGTCGATCGACATCGAGTAGAGCGCGTCGTCGGGGCTCTCGAGCACCAGGGCGAGCACGTGCACGGCCACCAGCACGGCGATCACCCCGCCGACCCGCACGTGCGCGGGCACCCGGCGGCGCGTCAGCCACGGCTGCGCCGCGAGCGCGGCGACCGCGACGCAGGCCGCGAGCGTCGACACCACCAGCAGCGGCGAGCCCTCCGCGAGGTGCGGCGCGGCGAGCGCGAGGCCCAGCAGGAGCACCCCGCCCAGCGCCGCGACCCCGGCGACCCACCTCACGACGCCGCCGCCAGGGTGAGGTCGACGACGGCGAGGGTGTCGTCGGAGCGCAGGACGTGGCGCTGCCACACCGACGCCCACGGGCTGTCGTCGACGTCGTGGGCCACGTGCACGTTGGGCTCGCCGAACTGGGCGACGGCCGGGTCGCTGGTGACGCGGTAGACGCCGTCGGGCCCGGTCAGGACCGTGGTGCGGTTCTCGCGCTCGCTGCCCAGGGAGGTCTGCAGCCACACCTGCACCCGCACGCCGGGCAGCGGGCGGCAGGCGGTGTCCCGCACCGTTCCCGTGATCACCAGGCCGCGGCCCAGGGGCACGTCGGGCGGCGCGTCCTCGCGGTAGTTGTTGCGCCCGCCCGGGTTGGTCACCGTCGGGGCGCACGAGGCACCGGGCACCGCGGCCGGGACGGCGACGGGGGCCGGGGCGGCCGCGCCCACCTGGCGCGCGCCGGTCCCCGACTCGTCGGAGTTCCACAGCGCGGCGGCGATCATCGCCGCCAGCAGGACGACCGCGACGACCGCCGCCGGGTGGGGACCGGTGCGGGTGGTGGGCACGGGGACAGCGTCCCCGATCGGGCCGGGACGCGGGCGAGCAGTGGCACCGGGGCGCATCCGCGCGCGGACGTGGGCGAGGGCCGCGGCCTCCGCGTCCAGCTCGGCGGCGGGGTAGGGGCGGCGAGCACGCGGCGGGCCCAGGCCTGCTCGAGGGCGTACTCGCCGCGCGCACATCGGGCCCGCCGGTCGGGCAGACGCCCGGAGAGCGCCCGGTCGGCGAGCACGGCCTCCACCACGTGTGCGGGGCGGGGCGTGACCGCGAGGCCGACGAGCCGCGTGGAGAGCTCGTCGGTGGCGATCACCGCGCGCCTCCGGAATCGGCGGGCGGCAGCGGGGCGTCGGGATGCTCGGGGTGACGCTGCGCCACCCCGACGGGAGCCCGCTCGGCGCGGTGCTGATCTACGCGCCGCTGCTGCCGGCTCGGGTGCTCGCGCTGGTCAGCGAGGGCGACGAGGCCATGTTCACGCGCATGGCCGACCTCTCGGCGCCCGCCAAGCGGCCCGCGGCGGTGGTCTTCGCCGACATCGACGGGTCGGGACCGCTGTCCCGGCGGCTGCCCACGCCGGTCTACTTCGAGCTGATCCGCGGCGTCACGACGGCGTTCGACGAGCTGGTCGCGCGCCACGGCGGCATCGTCGGCAAGCACGCGGGCGACGGGGCGAGCGCCTACTTCCTGCGCGAGGGCCACGGGTCGGACGCGCAGGCGGCGGGCGCCGCGCTGCGTGCCGTGCAGGAGCTGCCGGAGGTGGTGGCCGCGGTGGTCGCCGACCTCGCCGAGAGCGGGGCCGACGTGCGGGTGCAGGACTGTCGCATGAACGTCGGCGCGCACTGGGGCTCCGACCTGTTCATCGGCCAGATCGTCACCGGCGGCCGGCTCGAGGTCACCGCGCTGGGCGACGAGGTCAACGAGTGCGCGCGCGTCGAGCAGGTCGCGACCGGCGGGCAGCGTCTCGTCACCAAGAACCTCGTCGAACGCCTCGACGAGGACACCGCCGCCGAGCTCGGACTGCGCCCGCGGGGCATGACCTACCGCGTGCTCGCCGAGCTCACCCGCGACGGCGGCGCCGCCGGCGGGAAGGCCGAGCGGGACGCGGGCTCGCTGGCGGTCCACGATCTCGGTTGAACGGTCTACGGTCTCGGGGCATGAGCGCCGAGAAGAGTTCACTGATCAGCGAGGACGAGCGGCAGCGGCTGACCGAGGCGCGCGACCGCATCCGCGAGGAGTTCCTCCACTCCCGCGAGAACCGTCCGCCGTCGACCGGCAAGGGCATCCACCACACCGCGCTGGTCTGCCGCGACGTCCGCACGACCGTGGAGTGGTACCAGAACGTGGCGGGCTTCCCGGTCACCGTGCTGTTCGAGAACCGCGACCTGGCGGGCTCGACGCACTTCTTCTTCGACGTCGGCAACGGCAACAATCTGGCGTTCTTCGACCTGCCCGGCGTCGACCCGGGCCCCTACGCCGAGGTGCTCGGGGGCCTGCACCACATCGCGATCTCGGTGCCCGGCAGCCAGTGGTACGGGATCAAGCGCCGCCTCGACGAGCGCGGGATCGAGTACATGATCGAGTCCGAGGTCTCGATCTACACGCACGACCCCGACGGCGCCCGCGTCGAGTTCATCATGGACCCGCTCGGCGAGATGTACGGCGAGGACACCGTCTGACCCCTCGCCCTGGCGAGCGATGCGGCATCGCTGGCGTGTGACGCCAGGATCGCCACATCCTCGAGCGGCGACACGCCGGGCCGGGTCAGGCGGGCGGGGAGAGGTCGTGGCGCGCGGCGCTGGCGCCCTCGCGGAAGCGGTTGAGGTGCTCGCCGACCGCGCGGGCGTCGGGGGTGGGCGCCGGGCGCGCTTGCGCCGGGGCCTGGATGCCGCCGGGGGCGAGGCGCGCGGCGGGCTGGCGGATCGGGAGCCCGGCGGGCGTCAGCTCCACCGTCGACTCCCGCAGCGCGGAGCGCGCCGCCTCGTGCGCCGGGTCGGCGATGGAGGACCAGCCGGAGGAGTCCGGCGGGCCCGACTCCTCGAGGAACCACGCGGAGAGCTCGTCGAAGATCGGCTCGCTCGCCGCGGCCCGTCGGTGGGCGCCGGTCGCCTGCTCCGACGCGGGCGACGCCGGTACCTCCGGCACCGCCGGCCGGAAGGACTCACCGGGCTCGCGGGCCGCCGGCAGGGGAGGCGTCGCCGGCGGCGGGGGCACCGTCTCCGGCGGGGTGATCGCCGGGGCCGACGAGGGCGTCGGGGGCGCGGCCGACGGCGCGCGGAAGGCGGGCGTCGTCGGGTCCCAGCGCGCCACCAGCTCCCGCACCTCGCCCTCGGCGTGGCCCGGCACCCGCACGACCAGCACGCCGTGGCGCCGCACGCGACGCCGGAACCGCTCGGGCAACTGGCTGTAGGTCAGGCCGTCGAGCTGCTCGAGGTACTCCCCGTCCGCGGACGCCGTGCCGCCCACGGGCAGCTCGTCGTGCACGAACCGCCACAGGGCCCGCAGGCGCTCGCGGCCGTCGAGCAGCACGTCGGACTCGTCGCCGCCCGCGAGGACGATCGCGGGCAGCGGCCACTCGCGCAGCACGGTGTCGACGAGGAGCTGCTGGCGCCGCACGTCCCAGCCGCCCGCCGCGTCCCACCCGGTCTCGATCTCACCGCGCTCGATGCGCGTGAGCAGCACCTCGGCCTCGACGACGGCGTGGTGGAGGTGCATGCGGGCTCCCTCCCGGGCGGGCGTGGCCCCGCATCGTAGGGGACGCGGGCACCTCCGGCGCCCGTGAGTGTCCGGGTCGTCGGGACGACCCGGACCATCCACCGGGCCGAGCCCTCAGTAGACGAGGAGCACGAAGCCGTCGCCGGGGTCGGTGCTCGGGGTGATCCGGGCGCCGGTCAGCGCGGCGTCCGCGCAGGAGTCGCCGGCACCTCCGCCGCCGCCCCCGCCGAACTCGCCGCCGTGGCTGCCTCCGTCGCCGCCGTGCAGGCAGCCCCCGCCGCCACCGCCGCCACCCCCGCCCGTCGACGAGGTCCCGCCGTCGCCGCCGTTGCGGTCGGGGCGGCGCGCGCCCGGCCCGCCCCCACCCCCGTCGCCGAAGTCGCCCTCACCGCGGGCACCGCCCCGGGCGCCCGCCTTCCCCGGCCCGTGGCCGGCCTGGCCGCCGGCACCACCGGCGTAGCGCGACCCGTTCGGTGCCCCGGTCGCGGTGCTGCCCCCGGCGCCGCCTCCGCCGCCCGCGACGAGCAGCGAGGTGTCCCCGGCGCGGATGGCGCTGGCGCCGCCGCCCCCGCCGCCGTCGGCGGAGTCGGCCGGGCCGGCCGTGCCGCGGGAGCCGCCGGATCCCCGCCCGTGGCCAGCTCCCCGGTTGCCGTCGCACCCGGTCGTGACCTCCAGGCCGGCGCGCCCGGTGACGTCGAGGTCGCCGGCCACCCGCGCGCCGTGTCCCGGGGCGTGTCCGGCCGTGACGCCGGTCGGGCGGCCCCCCTCGGCGCCCACCGCGATCGCGTAGACTCGCGCGACCCCCGCCGGGACCGGCCACGGGACCGAGGACCGCGTGCAGTCGAAGCGCCTGCTCCCGGTGTAGCGCCGCAGCGTGATCGTGCCGTCCCCGTTGCCCGCGACCCCGCTGTAGGCGAGCGCCCGGGCTCCGCCGCCCACGGAGGACCGCCCGCCGCCACCCCCGCCCGCGCCGCCGCACAACCCCGCACCGCGGGTGCCGCCGCCGCCACCACGCGGGTCACCGCCACCGCCACCGCCTCCGCCGGGGCCGAGGTAGCCGGTCTGGCCCCCGTCGCCACGCGTGGTCCGCGCACCGCCGCCCCGCCCGCCGGTGCCGGGGAAGCCGACCTGGACGTCGCGGGTCCCGACGAAGCAGGTCCCGTTGCCGTCCTCGCCGTCGTCCGCGGGGGAGCCCCCCGCGCCGCCGTCACCGCCGCGGGTGCCGTTGTCACCGCCGCTACCGCCGCCTCCGCCCGCGACGACCAACGGCGTCGAACCGGCCAGCACCGCGCTCGCGGCGCCGCCGGACCCGCCGTCGTTCCCGCCGTACGCCCGGCCCCGCGGGCCGCCGTCGACGAGGCCCCGCCCGACGGCCGCGGCGCCCCCACGGGTGCCCGGCCACACGGTCAGCACCTGCCCCCGGCGCACGGGGAACTCGGCAACGGTCTCGCCGCCCCCGCCGCCGTCGCCACCCCGACCCGAGCCCGGCGACCCGCCCTGACCCCCGGTCACGAGGGCGACCACGCGGTCGACCCCCGGCGGGACCACGACGCCGACCCGGCCGCCCGCGGCCGTGAGGGTGCAGCCCGTCGGTCCGGTCAGGTCGCACGGCACGATCGTCGGCGGCGCCGTCCCCGGGCCCGGCGTGGCCGATCCGTCCGCGACGGTGCCGACGGACAGCAGCGCCACGGCTGCACCCACCACGGCGAGGCGGGCCGGACGGCGAGACGGCCGGAGTCGATGGCGGACCGGACCTGACGTGACCATGTGAGCACCCATCACGAAGCGTTCGAAGCGGCTTCGTGATCAGCGGAGCCGTCGACGCCCCAACGAGCGTCGACACCTGATCACGCAGGGATTCGCCCGGACGTGTCGTCCGGGCGTCCCCGCTCGGTCGGTCCTGCCCGGTCAGCGCCCCTTCCAGACCGGGGCGCGCTTCTCGGCGAACGCGGCGGCGCCCTCGCGGGCGTCCTCGCTGGAGAGCACCGGTCCGAGGATCTCGCCCTGGCGCGCCCACATCTCCGACGCGGGCCACGACGGCGACTCGACGATGACCTGCTTGCTCGCGCGCACGGCGAGCGGGCCGTTGGCACCGATCCGGGCCGCGAGCTCGCGGGCGCCCTCGAGCGCCCCGCCGGGTGCGGTCAGGTGGTTGACCAGGCCCCACCGGTGCGCGTCCGCCGCGGACATCGGGTCGCCGGTGAGGGCGAGCTCCATGGCGACGGTCCGCGGGATGCGCGCGGGCAGCCGGAGCAGCCCGCCCGCGGCGGCGGCCAGACCGCGCTTGACCTCGGGGATGCCGAAGCTCGCCTCCTCCGAGGCCACGACGAGGTCGCACGAGAGCGCGAGCTCGCAGCCCCCGGCCAGCGCCGGACCCTCGACCGCCGCGATCAGCGGCTTGGCCGGCGGGCGCTGGGTGATGCCCGCGAAGCCGCGGTCGCCGATGTGCGGGCGCTCGCCGCGCAGGAACGCCTTGAGGTCCATGCCGGCGCTGAAGAATCCACCCGCGCCCGTGAGGATGCCGGTGACCAGCTCGTCGTCGCCGTCGAGCTCGTCGAGGGCGTCGGCGATGCCCTGCGCGACCGCGGTGTTGACCGAGTTCCGGGCCTTCGGCCGGTCGATCGTGATGACCAGCGTGGTCCCGTCGCGCTCGGTGCGCAGGACGGTCTCCTCCTCGGCGGCGGTCACCGGGGCGCCATCCGGATCGCGCCGTCGAGGCGGATCGTCTCGCCGTTGAGCATCGGGTTCTGCAGCATCGCGACCGCCATCTGCCCGTACTCGGCGGGGTCGCCCAGGCGGCGCGGGTTGGGCACCGAGTCGCCGAGGGCCTTGCGCACGTCCTCGGAGAGCGTCGCGAACAGCGGCGTGTCGAACAGGCCCGGGGCGATCGTGTTGACGCGGACCAGCTTGGAGGCCAGGTCGCGGGCCGCGCACAGGGTCATCGACACGACCCCGCCCTTCGACGCCGAGTAGGCCATCTGCCCGATCTGGCCCTCGAACGCGGCCACCGACGCCGTCATGATCATCGCGCCGCGCTCGCCGTCGACCGGCTCGGTGCGCGCGATCGCCGCGCCGGCGAGGCGCAGGGCGTTGAACGAGCCGAAGAGGTTGACGCGGACGACCCGCTCGAAGGCCTCCATGTCGCCGGGCTCGCCGTTCTTCTCCACGACGCGGGTGAGGCTGCCGATGCCGGCGCAGTGCACGAGCGCGCGGAACGGGCCCGCCGCCTCGGCCGCCGCGACCGCGGAACCCAGGGCGTCGGCGTCGGTGACGTCGGCGGCCACGAACTCGCCCCCGAGGTCGGCGGCGACCTCCTTGCCGTTCGACGACGGCAGGTCGGCGACGACGACGCGGCCGCCCGCCGCGGTGATCGCCTTGGCGGTGGCCAGCCCGAGGCCGGACGCGCCGCCGGTGACGAGGGCCGAGACGCCCTGCAAGTCCATGATCAGGTCCCTTCGGTGACGGTGACGTGGACCGCACCATAAACGGTCAGGGCTGACCGTGTCACCGGCCCCGGCTGCCGGTCCGCGTCCCGGTCACGAGCGCCGCGACGGCGGCGACGAGCAGGGTGATCCCGGCGGCCACCGCGACCGCGGCGGCCGGGGCGACCCCGTCGATGAGCACGCCGGTGAGCGGGGCGGCGACGGTGGCGCCGACCATCAGCGCCGAGCCGTGCAGGCCCGTCGCGACCCCCCGCGCGTCGTCGGGTGCGAGGCGGCCCACCGTCTCGGCCGCCGCGGCCAGCGCGGGTGCGCAGAAGGCCCCGGCCGGCACCAGCAGCAGCGTCAGCGTCCACCACGGCCCGCCCAGGGCGACCGGGAGCGAGCCGAGCGCGAGCAGCCCGAGCAGGACCGCGGTGGGCGGCGGCCGCTGCGCCGCACCGTAGATCCAGCCGCCGACCAGCGACGCCGCGCACCAGACGGTGTTGGCCAGCGCGAACCAGGCGGTCTCGTCGCGCGCGGTGAGCATCGCGACCACCGACAGCTCGGTGGCCGTGAGCATGAGGATCGCGGCGGCCGTCGAGGCCAGCGCCACGAGCATCCCGCCGCGCAGCCACGTGCGCACCGGCGGCGCCGGGTGCTCGCCGGGACGCCGGCCCGCGGCGCGGACGGGCGGGTCGAGCCACCCGAGCGCGATCGTGGCCACGACGAACGCGGCGCCGACGAGCCACGTCCCGGTGCCGGGCAGCGTGAGCACCACGAGGGTGCCCAGGGCCGGGCCCACGGCGTAGGCGACCTCGGTCGACATCGCGTCGAGCGCGAACGCCGGGCGCTGGTGCTCGGCGGGCACGGACGCGGCCAGCGACTGGCGCACCACCGCGAAGGCGGGCGGCGCCAGCAGCCCGGCGCCGAGCGCTGCGGGCACGAGCGCGGCGGCGTCGAGGAACGGGACCATGCCCCAGAACACGGCCTGCGCGAGCCCGCAGAGCACGAGCACCCGGCGCAGACCGTGGCGGTCGACGAGGCGCCCCACGAACGGGGCACCGAGCGCGATGCCCGCGGTGACCGCGCCGCCGACCAGCCCGGCCGCGGCGAACCCCTGGTCGAGCCCGATCGCGACGTGCAGCGTGAGCACGACGCCGGTCGCGGTCACCGGCAGGCGCGCGGCGAACCCGATGGCGTAGAGGGGCGCGAGACCGGGCAGAACGAGCACCCTCCGGTAGGTGGCGACGCCGCCGCCGACCGCTCCCGCCACGCGTCCATCATCACCCATCGGGCCACGCCGTTTCCGGGGCGAGGGCCACGGGGCACCTGCGCCGCATGAGCGAGCCGCCCGTCCTCCCCACCGCCACCTACGCCGTCACCGGCGCGTCCGGCCACCTCGGACGCCTCGCGGTCGACGCGCTGCTGCGTCGCGGCGTCCCGGCCCGCAACGTGTTCGCGCTGGTGCGCCACCCCGACAAGGCCGGCGACCTCGCCGACCTCGGCGTCGGCGTCCGCGAGGCCGACTACGACCGCCCGGAGACCCTCGACACCGCCCTCGAGGGCATCGAGCGGCTCCTGCTGGTGTCCAGCCCGACGGTCGGCAACCGCCTCGAGCAGCACACAGGAGTCCTGCGCGCCGCGGACGCCGCCGACGTCGGGTTCGTCGTCTACACGAGCGTGCTGCACGCCGACGAGACCGAGCTCGTCCTGGCGCCCGAGCACGCTGCCACCGAGGACGCCCTGCAGGGCTCGGGCCTGCCGTTCGCCGTCGCCCGCAACGGCTGGTACACGGAGAACTACACCGGTCGCCTCGACGAGTACCTCGCCCGCGGCGAGATCGTCGGTGCCTCCGGCGACGGGCGGGTCTCCGCCGCGACCCGCGCCGACTACGCCGAGGCCGCCGTCTCGCTGCTCACCGGCGACATCGCCGACCAGCAGGGCTACTGGGAGCTCGGCGGGCCGGCGTTCTCGATGGCCGACCTGGCCGCGACGATCACCGACGTCACCGGCACCCGGGTCACCTACCGCGACCTCCCGTCCGCCGAGTTCACCGACACGCTGCGCGCGGCGGGGGCCGACGAGGACACGGCCCGCTTCGTCACCGCGCTCGAGGAGTCGACGGCCAAGGGCGAGCTGGAGACCGACAGCCCGGCGCTCGAGAACCTGCTGGGTCGCGCGCCGACCTCCCTCGCCGACGCGATCCGGGCCGCGCGCCTGTAGCCACGCGGTAGCTTCCGGGTCATGGAGACCTTGCACGGACGCGAGGAGCTCCTCGCGTCGCTGGGCCGCGAGCTCGGGCCGGGGGAGTGGCTGGAGATCGGCCAGGACCGCATCGACGGGTTCGCCGACGTCACCGGCGACCACCAGTGGATCCACGTCGACCCCGAGCGCGCGGCCTCGGGACCCTTCGGCGCCACCGTCGCCCACGGGTTCCTGACGCTCTCGCTCGTGCCGTTGCTGCTCGACGGGCTGCGCCGCGTCGAGGGCACGCGGATGGGCCTCAACTACGGCCTGGAGCGCGTCCGGTTCCCGTCGGCGGTGCGGTCGGGCACCCGGGTGCGGGCGCGCTCGACGCTGGTCGACGCCACCGACGTCGGCGACGGCGGGCTGCAGCTGGTCACCCGCGTGACGATCGAGGTCGAGGGCTCGGCGAAGCCGGCCTGCGTGGCCGACCTCGTCACCCGCGCCTACTTCTGAGGCCGGGGGTTGCCGGACGACGCGGTCGGGTAAGTCATCGTTCACCGGACCGCGTCGGCGCGGGGCCGGACGAGGAGGTGGTCGTCATGGACGCCCCCACACCGATCTGGCGGACCGGCGTCGACCCCGGCGGCGCGACCCTGCCCTTCCCCTCCTGGTGGCTCACGGCCACCGACCTCGTCCGCGCGTCGGTCGAGACGGCCGCGTGGCACACCGTGCGCCACGTCCTGCCGCAGGGCGGTCGGGGTGACGGACAGCCGGTGCTCGTCATCCCGGGGTTCGTGACCAGCGACATCACCACCGCGGCGTTGCGGGCCCACCTGCGCACCCGGGGTTTCCACACCCACCGCTGGACCCTGGGCCTCAACCACGGGTTCACCGACGCGATCCTCGACGGCCTGATCGACCGCTTCGACGAGCTGCACGCGCGCCACGGGCGCCCGATCGCGATCGTCGGGTGGAGCCTGGGCGGTCTCATGGCGCGCTGGCTCGCACAGATCCGCCCGGACGCGGTCGAACGCATCGTCTGTCTCGGCTCGCCGTGGCGGCCGGAGGCCGAGATCAACCGGGTCTCGGGCGCGTTCCGGGCCGCCGAGCGGCACTGGGGCTTCTCCGCCGACACCGAGGACATCGTCGAGCTGATCCGCAGGCCGGTGCCGGTGCGCTCGATCGCGGTCTACTCGCCGTTCGACGGGCTGCTCCACGGCGACGGTTGTCGCCAGGACGACGGCGACCTCTGCGAGAACGTCGTCGTGCCGGGCAGCCACTGCGGGCTGACCCACAACCCCGCGGCGCTCGTGGCGGTGGCCGACCGGCTCGAGGTGCCGCTCGACCGCTGGCGGCCCTTCCGCTGGACCTCGGCGGTGTCGCACGGTCTGTCGGGCGACGGGCGCGACGGCGCCGACGCCTCGCCCGCTCCCGCACCCGTCCCGGCCGCCGCCTGAACCACGCCGCTGGGCAGTGACCGATCCCGGCCCACCGGCGCGCGCAGGAGACCGGGATCTCACGCCGAGCTCCGCCGACGAGGTGTACGACAGTCGGTAGGAGGTGTGATCGATGGCTGATGTGTCCCGACTTCCGTGGGCGATCACCGACCACTGGGACTGGCAGGTCCACGCGGCCTGCCGTGGCATGAACTCGGAGCTGTTCTTCCATCCCGACGGCGAGCGCGACCCCCGGCGCAGCCGGCGTGTGGCGGACGCCGCGCGCATCTGCGCCGGCTGCCCCGTCCGCGAGCCCTGCCGTGATTGGGCCCGGCGCGTGAACGAGCCCTACGGCGTGTGGGGCGGCGAGAGCGAACAGGAGCGGCGGGCGCACCTGTCGCGCAGCCACCACTGACGCGCGACGCCGGGCCCGGGCCGGCCGTGCCAGGCTGGTGTTCATGGACAAGCCCGCGGTGTGGGCCCGGGGCCGGCTCGCCGACGGCGACGGGCGCGTCGTCTGTCTCGACGTCAACGGCCTGTCGGTCGACTGCACGGTGCCGGCGGAGCACGGCGAGCCCGACGGCGCCACGTCGTACGGGCTGCTCGCCGCCTCGCTCTCGTCGTGCACCGCCATGTCGGTGCGCACGTTCCTGCAGCGCTTCGGCGTCGACGGGTCGGGCGTCGAGGTCGACGTCTCCTTCGAGCCGGGCCCGCCCCCGGTCCTGCACCGGCGGGTGGGCCTCGCGGCCGATCTCGACACCGACCACCGTGCCCAGCTCGCCGCTGTCGTCGACAGCACGCCGGTGACGATCCTGCTGCGCGACGCCCTGGTGATCGTGACGCGCCTCGACGTCACCGCCCCCGGCTGAACCGGGCTCAGGCGCCGCCGTCGAGCAGCGTGTGGAGGCGCACGATGCGCCCGCCCGCGGTCAGCGCGATGTCGGTGCCGGACACGACGGGCGCGCCGTCCGCAGGGCCGAACGCCCAGGTCAGCACCCCGAGGTCGCCGCTGACGCGGACGGGATCGGTGGCGTGGAAGACGAACCCGGCCGGCGCGTCGCCGAGCAGCGCGGCGACCTTCGCGTCGATCGCGTCGCGCCCGTGCACGGCGCCCTCGGGGTCCTGGAACAGCACGTCCTGGTCGTACAGCTCGGCGATCACGGCGCGGCGGCGCCCGCCGTCGCGCTCACCGAAGACCTCGAGGAGGTTGCGGATGAGGAGCTCGTCGACACCGGCCATGCGGCGATCATGCCCGTCCCGCCGCCCCAGGAATACCGACGCCACTTCAACTCTTGTAGCTGCTATCAGAACGAGTGATGGGGTGACGAGATGACCGAGCTGTTGCTGGTCCCCGTCGACGACAACGTGGTCTTCCCGGGCATGACCGTGGTGATCCCGGCCGCGGAGGTCGGGCCCGTCGAGGCGGGCGAGCAGGTCCTGCTCGTCCCGCGGCGCGAGGGCACGTTCGCCGAGGTCGGCACCGTCGCCGACGTCAGCGAGCGCACGCGCCTCCCGAACGGCGTGACCGCCGTGCAGCTGACCGGCGTCGCCCGCGGCCGCGCCGGGTCGGGACGCACCGACGACGACGGCCGCCTGCGCGTCGACGTGACGACCCACCCGGACGCCACCGAGCGCGACGGGCGGATCCGTGAGCTGGAGACCACCTACCGCGCCGTCGTCGAGGAGGTCCTCGAGCTGCGCGGTGACGACGGGCGCGGTGCCGCGTTCCTGCGCGGCATCGACGAGCCCGGCGCGCTGGCCGACACGGCCGGCTGGGCGCCGGAGATTCCCTACGACGAGAAGGTGGCCCTGCTCGGGACGCTCGACGTCCGCGAGCGCCTGGAGCTCGCCCTGCGCCTGCAGCGCGAGCGGCTCGCCGAGCTGCAGGTGCGCAAGTCGCTGCGCGAGGACGTCGAGTCCGGCGCGGCCAAGCAGCAGCGCGAGTACGTGCTGCGCCGCCAGCTGGAGGCGATCCGCAAGGAGCTCGGCGAGGGCGGCGACGACGCCGGCTCCGGCGACGACTACCGCGCGAAGATCGCCGAGGCCGGCATGCCCGACCACGTGCGCGAGCAGGCCGAGCGCGAGCTCGCCCGCCTCGAGCGCGCCGGCGACCAGTCCGGCGAGTCGTCGATGATCCGGACCTACCTCGACTGGCTGCTCGCCCTGCCCTGGTCGCAGCGCTCCGCCGAGCAGCTCGACCCGACCGCGGCGCGCGGCGTCCTGGACGCCGACCACACCGGTCTCGAGGACGTGAAGGACCGCATCGTCGAGTACCTGGCCGTCCGCAAGCTGCGCCGCGACCGCGGCGTGGAGGAGGACAAGGCCGGCACCATCCTGACGCTGGTCGGCCCGCCCGGCACCGGCAAGACGTCGATCGGCGAGTCGGTCGCGCGGGCCATGGGCCGGGAGTTCGTCCGGATGTCGCTCGGCGGCGTCCGCGACGAGGCCGAGATCCGCGGTCACCGGCGGACCTACGTCGGCGCGCTGCCCGGACGCCTGGTGCGCGCGCTGCGGGACGCGGGCACGATGAACCCGGTGATCCTGCTCGACGAGGTGGACAAGGTCGGCGCCGACTGGCGCGGCGACCCGTCCGCCGCGCTGCTCGAGGTCCTCGACCCGGCGCAGAACCACGCGTTCCGCGACCACTACCTCGACGTCGAGATCGACCTGTCGCAGGTGGTGTTCCTGGCGACGGCGAACCAGACGGACACGATCCCGGGGCCGCTGCTCGACCGCATGGAGGTCATCTCCTTCGACGGCTACACCGTCGAGGAGAAGGTCGCGATCGCGCGGGACCACCTGCTGCCACGCCAGGTCCGCGGCGCGGGTCTGACGCCCGACGACGTCACGGCCGACGAGTCGGCGCTGCGCCTCGTGGTGTCGGAGTACACCCGCGAGTCCGGCGTCCGCCAGCTCGACCGCTCGCTGGGCAAGCTGACCCGCAAGATCGCCACCGAGGTGGCGTCGGGTTCGGGTCCCGTGGTCGTCGACACCGAGGTCATCCGCCGGCACCTCGGCCGGCAGCGGGTCTTCACCGAGGCCGTCGCGCGGACCGCGGTCCCCGGCGTCGCGACCGGGATGGCCGTGACCGGGGCGGGCGGCGACGTCCTGTTCATCGAGGCGGCCGGGATGACGGGCGACGAGGGCCTGGTCCTGACCGGTCAGCTCGGCGACGTCATGAAGGAGTCGGCCCGGATCGCCCTGTCGTGGGTGCGCTCGCACGCCGCGGAGCTGGGCATCGCGCAGGACGCGTTCACGGGACGCTCGTTCCACGTGCACGTCCCCGCGGGCGCGATCCCGAAGGACGGACCCTCGGCCGGCGTCACCATGGCCACTGCGCTGGTGTCGCTGCTGACCGGGCGCCCCGTGCGGCACACGGTCGCCATGACCGGCGAGCTGACCCTGCAGGGGCGCGTCCTGCCGATCGGCGGGGTGAAGCAGAAGGTGCTGGCCGCGCACGCGGCGGGCCTGACGCAGATCGTCGTGCCGGAGCGCAACCGCGCCGACCTCGACGACGTGCCCGCCGACGTGGCCGCCCAGCTGGAGTTCCACCCGTCGATGACCATCACCGAGGTCCTCGACGTCGCCCTCGAGCCGGCGCCGGAGACGATCCCGGGCCAGGCCCTCGAGGTGGCGGCCTGACATGTGCCCGCGGGAACCGGTACCGCCCGAGGTGCGCGCGCTGACGGCACTGCTGGAGCGACGCTGGTCGCTCTCGGTGCTCTACGCCGCGCACCTCGGTGCGGTCCGGTTCTCCGAGTTCGAGCAGGCCCTCGGCCAGGTGCCGCCCGCGACGCTCGCGGCGCGCCTGGCCGATCTCGAGTCCGCGGGGCTCGTCGAGCGGCGGGTGCTCGACACCCGCCCGCCCCGCACCGAGTACGCGCTCACCGCGGAGGGCCGCCGGCTCGCCCCGTTGCTGGAGGCGCTCACGGTGTGCAGTCGCGACCGCCGTCGTCCCTGACCGGCGGTCACGCTGCGCGAATCGGACGCCCGAGACGTCGACCGGACAGCCGAGCAGCGGTAGCGTCCGGTGCCGTCGGGGGCACATCCGGTGAGCATCGGGGGTTCCCGGGTGTGGAACCGGCCGGCCGCGGACCCCTGGAGGAAGGGCGTGGCGCCTCCGCTGCGGATGGTCACCGAGGTGCAACGCCTGGGTGCCGTCGTCGCGGTCGCCGCCCTGGTCATCGTCGTCATCAACCTCGGGCGGCTGTCGTACTCCGCCCTCGTGACCGTGCCGGCGGGCGACGAGCTGCGCACCGGTCTCCTCGCGGTCGAGGACTCCCAGGACGCGGTGATGGGCACCGACTCGCTCCTGCGCGCCTACCTCGCGACCCGCGATCCCTACTTCGTCGCGCAGGCGGCGCAGCGGGCGCCCGAGATCGCCGCAGCCGAGGGGGCCATGCTCGCGACCCTCGACCAGCCGGGAGTCTTCCCGCTGGTCCTCGACCTCGTCGCGACCCAGCGCGAGTGGCAGTCCGGCTGGGTCGGCGAGATCCAGGCGGTGACGCCCGAGCGCGTCGGGGAGTTCGTCGCCCGCGGTGACGTGCTCATGCGCGAGTACCGGGAGGCCAGCGCCGCCACCCGCGCCGCCGTCATCGAGGTGATCGAGGCCCAGGATGCGGCGTCCCGCCTGATCCAGCGGTCCCTCATCGTCGTGACCGCCGTCGTGGCGAGTGCCGCCCTGGTGGTCGCGCTGCGGGCGCGGCGCCGGCTGCTCGCGCACGTGGTCGCCCCGGTCGACGGGCTCCTGGCCTCGGTGCGGGGCATCGGCGAGGGCCGCCTGACACCCCCGGAACCGGTGGCCGGGTCGGCCGAACTGGTCGCCCTGCGCGACGGCATCGCGGAGATGACGGTGGCCCTGCGCCGGCAGCAGGAGGAGACCGCGGCGCAGGCCGAGCGCCTGCAGGTCCGCACCGACCGGCTGCGCACGATCCTGATCATGACCCGCGAGATCGCGGGCAGCCTCAACACCCGCTACGTCATCGACGCCACGGTGCAGGCCGCCGTCGCCGTCACCGACGGGCGCGTCCTGCTGTGGCTGCTGCTCGACGACGGCACCGCCCTCGAGCTGGCCCACGACTCGGACCGCGGGTCGGTCTCGCCGATGGAGGAGGACTGCCCGCTCGCGGTCGGGGTGGTGGGCCGCTCGGCGCGCTACGCCCAGATCTCGCGCGGCGACCCCACCGCGGGGGAGGACCCGGCGGTCGCGGTGCCCATGGTCGTGGGCGCGCGGGTGATCGGGGTCGTCGAGTGCTGGGACCCGCCCGACGGCGAGGTGGACGGGCAGCGGCTCTCCTCGGTGGAGATGCTGGCGACGCTGGCCGGCTCGGCGATCGAGGCCAGCCGCCTGCACGCGGCCACCGAGCGGCTCTCGGAGTTCGACCCGCTGACCCAGCTCGCCAACCGCCGCCGCCTGAACGCCGACCTCGAGCGCGCCGTCGCCGACGCGAAGCGGTGGTCGACGCCCATGTCGGTGATCATTCTCGACCTCGACCACTTCAAGGAGCTCAACGACCGCTACGGCCACCAGCAGGGCGACGTCGTGCTCCAGGAGGTCGCCGCGGTCCTGCGCGCGGGCGTGCACGACGGCGAGACGCCCTACCGCTGGGGCGGCGAGGAGTTCGCGGTCCTCGTCCCGCGCGGCGGGGTCGACGAGGCCGTGGCGCTCGCGGAGCGCCTGCGGGTCCGCGTCGAGGAGGATTTCCGCCGCGGCGACAAGCAGCTGCTCACGGCGTCGTTCGGCGTCGCGGGCCTGCCCGAGCACGCCGGCGACGGCGAGGCGCTGCTCAGCGAGGCCGACCGCGCGCTCTACTCGGCGAAGAACGCCGGCCGCAACCGCGTCCACCGCGCGGGATGACGGCGGGCACGGCGGTCGCGGGCCGGGCGCTGCGTCGGTGGGTCCGCGCGGGCCCGGCGACGGCGACCTACCTCGGGGCTCTCGTCGCGGCCCACGTCGTCCTCGCCGCCACGGGCACGGGCCCGGCGGCCCGGACGTGGAGCAGCACGAACGTCGAGAACCTGCGTGACCACCCGCTCGGCGCCCTCGCGACCAGCCCGTTCCACCTCGGCAACAGCGGCGAGATCACCCCGGGCACCGTCGCGATCGTGGGCGTCGGCATCGGCGGGGCGCTCTGGTGGCTCGAGGCCCGCCGCGGTGTCGCGACCGCCGGCGCGGCCTTCCTCGGCGGCCACGTGGGGGCGACGGTGCTGACGGTGCCGCTGATCCTCGCGGCGGTCGAGGCCGGCGCCTACCCGGCGTCGGTGCTCTCCGCGGTCGACGTCGGCGTCAGCTACGGCGCCCAGGGCGCGGCGGCCGCCGCGACCGTGCTGCTGCCGCGCCGAGCCGGTGTGCCCGCCGCGCTCGTCGTCGCGGGGTGGCCGCTGCTCGACGCCGACTGGACCGGGTGGTGGCCGGACTTCACGTCGGTGGGCCACCTCGTCGCCGCGGGCATCGGGTTCGGGGTGGGGCTGGCGGTGCGGCGAGGGGCACGTCGCGCAGGTCCGCGGCCCTCCTGATCATGCGACGTGTGCCGCTCGCGGTCTCCGGAAGGCGATCGCCCCCGCCGTCTATGCTGCCGCTGGCCGGGACCTGCCCCGCAGTAGTCCGAGAAGTCGGCCCCCGTAGACCAATCGGCAGAGTCAGCGGACTCAAAATCCGTACAGTGTGGGTTCGAATCCCACCGGGGGCACCGTGTCGTCGCACCGCGGCGAGCGCGACCGCGAGGCCAGCGTCACGGTCGGGACCCGGCCCTCCGCCCGGTACCCTCCTGAATCGAAACGGCCTGCTCCGACGGTGCTCCGGAGGGCGGGTCGGCCGTTCCTCCCGCGGTCTCACCGGGGCGGCCCGACGAGGGGCGGCGCACCGACGCGAGAGACCAGGAGCCGCGATGAGCCAGTCGGCCGACACCATCAGCGAGACCGGGAGCGCTCCGGAGGCCGGGACCCCGACCGGTCTGCGCGTGGTGGTCGCCGAGGACGAGGCGCTGATCCGCCTCGACCTCGTCGAGATGCTGCGCGAGGAGGGCTACGAGGTCGTCGGCGAGGCCGGCGACGGCGCGGAGGCCGTGCGCCTCGCGCGTGAGCTCCGGCCGAACCTGATCATGATGGACATCAAGATGCCCGGCACCGACGGGCTCGAGGCCGCGCGCACGATCGCGGGCGAGCGACTGGCGCCCGTCGTCATGCTCACCGCCTTCAGCCAGCGCGAGCTCGTCGAGTCCGCCCGCGACGCCGGGGCGATGGCCTACCTGGTCAAGCCGTTCTCGAAGACCGACGTGGTGCCGGCCATCGAGCTGGCCGCCTCGCGCTACGCCGAGGTCGCGGCGCTCGAGGAGGAGGTCGCCGGCCTCACCGAGCGACTCGAGACCCGCAAGGCCGTCGAGCGCGCCAAGGGCCTGCTCATGGCCAAGAAGAAGATGTCGGAGCCCGACGCCTTCCGCTGGATCCAGCGCACGGCGATGGACCGCCGCACGACGATGCGGGCCGTCGCCGACGCCGTCGTCGAGACCTTCGGCTGACACTACGCAGCGTGTGTCCCCTGTTCGGGTGACAGGCGCTGGCCCACCTGTCTGTCGGCCCGTTGCCCAGGACAGACGCCTCACTGCCGTCCCCTGCGCGGTGGTCACTCAGCCGTGACCTACCGTGGGCGCTCGACCACGCATCGGAGCGCGCACCGGACACGGTGCCGACGGACACGGTGCCGACGGCGGGCAGGGGGCGAGGCGAGTGGGCGCGGGACGGCGTCGGGTCGGGACACTCGGGGCGGTCGCGGCGGCGCTCGCCCTGGTGCTCAGCGGCTGCGGGGGAGCGGGCGGGGCGGCGGGCGACGGCGGCGACTGCGACACCAGCCGCGGCACCCTCGTCGTCGGGCTCGTGGCGCCGCTCTCCGGCGAGCTCGCGTCGGTCGGTCTCGGGATGAAGAACTCGGCGGACCTCGCGGTCACCCAGGCCAACGCCCGCTGCGCCGTGCCCGGCTACCACCTCGCCGTGCAGAGCCAGGACGACCGCGCCGACCCGGCGACCGGTGCCGCCGCGGCCGCGACGCTCGCCCGGGACCCCTCGCTGATCGGCGTGCTCGGGCCGTTCAACTCGTCGGTGGCGCAGTCCGTGCAGCCGGTCCTGAGCGACGCGGGCATCGTCCAGATCTCGCCGGGCAGCACCGCGACGTCCCTGACGCGCGGGGCGAACGCCGTCACCGCCCCGCTGCGCCAGTACCAGACGTTCTTCCGGACCGTGGCGACCAACGGCGTGCAGGGCCCCGCCGCGGCGAGCTACCTGACGCGCGCGGAGAACAAGCGCCGCGTCGCCGTCGTCTCGGACGGCAAGACCTACGGCGAGGGCATCGCCGAGGAGTTCGCCAAGCAGCTCGCGACCGAGGGCGGGCAGGTCGTCGCCCGGGTGACCGCGGCGCCGGGCGCGGGTCGCGGCGCCGTCGTCTCGCGGGTCGCGGCCGCCCGGCCCGACGCGGTGTTCTACGGCGGCGAGTACCCCGAGGGCGGGCCGCTCTCGGCGGCGCTCGCCGCGGGCGGGGTCTCGGCGCCGGTGGTGGGCGGCGACGGCATCGTCAACCCCGGGTACGTCACCGCCGGTGGGCGCGAGGGCGACCTCGGGACGTCGATCGGCCCGCCCCCCGAGACGCTGCCCGCCGCACGGGGGTTCGTCGACGCGTACCGGCAGGCGGGCTACCCCGACGACATCGGGTCCTACGGCGCGGCCACGTTCGACGCGACGAACGTCCTTGTCGACTCGACCGTTCGCGCCCTCGGCGACGACGGCGACTGGACGCCGGCGCGGCGTCCGGACGTCGTCCGGTCGGTGCAGGGGTACGACGGCGACGGCGTCACCGGCCCGCTGTCGTTCGACCGCTTCGGCGACGTGGTCACCGACGCGGTCACCGTGTACCGCGTGCAGGCCGGGCGCTGGACGGTCGTCGGTCCGGCCGACTGACCGTCCTGCGGATCTCCCGAGGTCGCGGAGCGGATCTCCACCGAGATCGGACGTCTCGGACCAACACGACGGCGCAGCCGCTTGCGCGATGCGTCGCACACGCCTATACCTTCCACACCCGACCGGGCGAGCGATCACGCGGACCCGACGTGGATCCCTGACGGCAGGTGACGGAGGTGGACGTGATCCGACGACGGCTCGCAGCCGCGGGTGCGCTCGTGGCTGCGGTGGCGCTGGTCCTGAGCGGCTGCGCCAACCAGGGGGGCGGGCAGCAGCAGGGCGGTGGCCCCCAGGCGGGCGCGCCCAGCCAGCCCACCGATGCGGTGCTCCCGGCCGGTGACGGGCAGGGGCGCTGCGCTCCCGGCACGTCGATCGCCTACACGGGCACCATCGCCGGGCAGAACGCGGCGCTCGGCATCGCGATCGTCAACGCGGTGCAGCTGGCGGTCGACCAGCACAACGCGGCCAACCCGAACTGCCAGGTCACCCTGGTGCGCGCGGACAC
This sequence comes from Actinomycetospora lutea, assembly GCF_028737205.1. Classification (GTDB taxonomy): domain Bacteria; phylum Actinomycetota; class Actinomycetes; order Mycobacteriales; family Pseudonocardiaceae; genus Actinomycetospora; species Actinomycetospora lutea. The sequence continues at coordinate 434,157 of NZ_JAQZAL010000001.1, forward strand.
CGGCGGCACGCCGGACACCGCCGTCGGTCCGGTCACCGCCGTGATCAACAACCCGCAGGTCCTCGGCATCGTGGGCCTGCCGTTCTCCGGCGAGTCGCGGGCGGTCGGCCCGGCCCTCAACGCCGCCGGCCTCGTGAACATCACCCCGTCGGCCACCAACCCGGCGCTGAGCACGAACGGCTGGACGAACTTCTTCCGGGGCCTCGGCAACGACGCGGTCCAGGGTCCGGCGATCGCCCGCTACATCCAGCAGCGGCTGAACGCCCAGAACGTCTGCGTCATCAAGGACGACTCCGACTACGGCATCGGGCTCGCCCAGCAGGTGACGCAGGCGCTCGGCCCGGCCGCCACCTGCCAGGCGGACGTCCGCACCAACCAGCGCGAGTTCTCCGCGGTGATCGGCCAGGTCCAGCAGGCCAACCCGCAGGCGATCTTCTACTCGGGCTACTACCAGGAGGCCTCGCCGCTGGTCCAGCAGCTGCGGGACGCCGGTGTGCAGACCCCGTTCATCGGTCCCGACGGCGTGAAGGACGAGCAGTTCGTCGTCAACGCGGCCGGTGCCGCCGACGGTGCCCTGCTGTCCTGCCCGTGCGTGCCGCAGGAAGGCTTCACCGACTTCACCAACGCCTACCGGCAGGCCTTCGGCGTCCCGCCGCAGACCTACTCGGCCGAGGGCTACGACGCCACGACGATCCTGCTCCAGGGGATCGACCGGGGTGCGGCCGACCGGGCGGCGCTGCTGAACTTCGTGCGCAGCTACAACGGCCAGGGCCTCACCAAGCGGTTCCAGTGGAGCCCGACCGGTGAGCTCACCCAGACCCCGGTCTACATGTACCGGGTGCAGGGCAACCAGATCGTCACCGACAGCCAGATCTGATCCCACCCGCCGGCCGCGTCCGCTCCGCATCGTCGCGGAGGGGCGCGGCCGGCGGGCGTCGGTGCCCCCGGCGCCACCGCCTGGCACCATCCCGCGTCACCACCCGAAACGCCCCTGCGCCCCTGCGGCGCCCGACGCCCCGGGGAGCGCGTCATCTCCTCCTTCGCGGTACTCGCACACGCGGCACCGTTGGCCGCGAGCACCGAGCCCTGGATCAACTTCGACGTCGGTCTGCTGATCGACCGGTTCTGGGCCAACACGGTCAACGGCCTGGCCTACGGCAGCATCTACGCGCTGGTCGCGCTGGGGTACACGCTGGTCTACGGCGTGCTCCAGCTGATCAACTTCGCGCACTCCGAGATCTTCATCCTCGGGGTCTTCGGGGTGTACCTGACGTTCCTGGCGCTCGGCTTCGAGCCCGGCGCGATCCCCGACCTGCCGCTCGGGTTCATCATCGTCGACCTCGTCCTCGCCGGGCTGGTCGGCATGGCGGTCTCGGGGTTCGCCGCGGTCCTGCTGGAACGCACGGCCTACCGGCCACTGCGGCGGCGCAACGCGCCGCGCCTCGCGTTCCTGATCACCGCCATCGGCGCGTCGTTCGTCCTCCAGCAGGTCATCCGAATCTGGCGGGGCTCGAACCCCGAGGGCACGATCCGGCTGCTCCCGCCGTCCCCGGTGTTCACGATCTTCGGCGCGCCGGTGACGAACCTGCAGATCATCATCTTCCTGGCCTCGCTCGCGATGTTCTTCGTCGCGGACACCTTCGTGAACCGCAGCCGCCTCGGGCGCGGCATCCGCGCGGTGGCGCAGGACCCGAACACCGCGACGCTCATGGGTGTCAACCGTGAGCGGGTCATCACGATCACGTTCCTGGTCGGCGGCGTGCTCGCCGGTGTCGCCGGGCTCTTCTACCTGATGACCATCCCGCAGGGCGCGGTCTACAACGGCGGCTTCCTGCTGGGCATCAAGGCGTTCACCGCCGCGGTCCTCGGCGGGATCGGCAACCTGCGCGGCGCGCTGCTCGGCGGCCTGATCCTGGGCGTGGCCGAGAACTACGGACAGAGCCTGTTCGGCGGCGACTGGCGCGACATCGTGGCCTTCGTGCTGCTGGTCGTCGTGCTGATGTTCCGGCCGACCGGCATCCTCGGGGAGTCGTTGGCGAGGTCGCGGGCATGACGATGCGAGAGCGGATGGCGCAGGTCTCGACGTTCTGGAACGCCCGCAGCCGGTTCCAGCAATGGGGTCTGCTGATCCCGGTCGTGGTGTTCCTGCTCTGGCTGCCGGTGCTCAACCCGCCGATCATCACCACCGAGCCGGCGACCGACTTCCCGATCGCCCTGTTCAACGCGGCCGTGCTCGCGCTGATCGCCATCGGGCTCAACGTGGTGATCGGGCAGGCCGGCCTGCTCGACCTCGGGTACGTCGGCTTCTTCGCGATCGGCGCCTACACCACCGCGCTGCTCTCGAGCCCGGACTCGCTGCTGGGGGTGCGCTACCCGTGGCTGGTGATCGTCCCGATCGCCATGCTGGTCACGATGATCTCCGGGGTCATCCTGGGGACGCCGACGCTGCGGCTGCGCGGCGACTACCTCGCGATCGTGACGCTGGGCTTCGGCGAGATCGTCCGCCTGCTCGCCGACAACATCGACCCGCTGCGCGGCAACCGGGGCTTCCAGAACATCGCGCGCCCGGAGGCCAGCTACCCCGACGGCTCGCCGGTGTTCACGCAGACCGACGTGCTCGGGTTCTACTGGTTGGCGGTCTGCCTGATCGTCATCGTGCTCATGCTGATGGGGAACCTGGAACGCTCCCGGGTCGGCCGCGCCTGGATCGCGGTGCGCGAGGACGAGGACGCCGCCGAGCTCACCGGCGTCCCGACCTACCGCTTCAAGATCTGGGCGTTCGCCATCGGCGCCGCGGTCGGCGGGCTCTCGGGCTCGCTGTTCGCCGCGCAGGTCGGCTACGTCAACAACCAGCGTTTCGACGTCGCGACCTCGATCCTCTACCTCGCCGCGGTCGTGCTGGGCGGTGCGGGGAACAAGGTCGGCGTCATCGTCGGCGCGTTCCTGGTGTCCTACATCCCGGACCGGTTCCAGTTCGAACCGCAGTACCGTTTCCTGGTCTTCGGTGTCGCCCTCATGGTCCTCATGGCGTTCCGGCCCCAGGGCCTGCTCGGGATGCGCCAGCACCTGCTGGCGTACGGGCGCGAGGCGTACCAGAAGCTGTTCGGGGTGCGCACCGGCGTCGCCCCGAGCGGGATGACACCGTCGACGAGGGCGGAGGGCGACCTGCCCGAGACGACACCCGACGACCACGCCGGGACCTCGCCACGAGGAGGTGGTGAGTGATGCCGGGAGACGACGCCGAGCGGAGCTCGACCCGACAGATCGGCGAACCCACGCGGGCGGGTCTGCTCACCGACCTCGAGCACATGGACGCCGCGTCGCGTGCCGAGCACGACGCCGAGGTGTCGGGCGCCGTCGCGCCGGGCCGCGAGATCGGCGTCGCCATGGGGGAGACCCTGCTGGCGGTGGACGGGCTGACGGTCCGATTCGGCGGCCTGACCGCGCTCGACGACGTGTCCTTCGACGTGCGGCGCGGCGAGATCCTGGGCCTGATCGGGCCCAACGGTGCCGGCAAGACCACCTGCTTCAACATCATGACCGGGGTCTACCGGCCGTCCGCGGGCGACATCCGCCTCGAGGGCGACTCGCTCGCGACGATGAAGCGCTACCGGATCATCCAGACCGGCATCGCGCGGACGTTCCAGAACATCCGGCTCTTCGGGGCGATGACCGCGCTGGAGAACGTCGTGGTCGGCACCGACGCGCGGCACCGGACGTCGATCCCCGGCGCGCTGCTGCGCCTTCCGCGCCACCGCCGCGAGGAGCGCGAGGGTGTCGAGAAGGCGATGGCGCTGCTGGAGTTCGTCGGGATCGCGCACCGCGCGGCGGACAAGGCCACGGCGCTGCCCTACGGCGACCAGCGGCGCCTCGAGATCGCGCGCGCCCTGGCCACCGAGCCGAAGGTGCTCTGCCTCGATGAGCCGGCGGCCGGCTTCTCGGCGACCGAGAAGGACGCGCTCTCCGAACTGATCCTCAAGATCCGCGACGACGGGTACACCGTGGTCATCGTCGAGCACGACATGCGAGTCGTCCTGGGCGTCACCGACCGGCTGGTGGTGCTCGACTTCGGCCGCAAGATCGCCGACGGGCTCCCCGACGACGTGCGCCGGGACCCCGCGGTGATCTCGGCCTACCTGGGCGGCGCCGTCGACGCGGACGGCACCCCGAGCACCGGCGCCACCACGAGCACGGGGGAGGAGTCGTCGTGAGCCTGCTCGAGCTCGACGACGTCAACGTCGCCTACGGACGCATCCAGGCACTGCGCGGGATCACCCTGCGCGTCGAGGAGGGCCAGATCGTCGCCCTCATCGGCGCCAACGGGGCCGGCAAGACCACGACGATGAAGGCGATCTCGGGGATCCTGGGGCTGCAGTCGGGCACCATGCGCTTCGACGGCGAGGACCTCACGAAGGTCCGTGCCGACCTGCGCGTGGTCCGCGGCATCTGCCAGGTGCCCGAGGGCCGCGGGATCTTCCCGGGCATGACGGTGGCCGAGAACGTCGACATGGGCGCCTTCGTGCGCAAGGACCGCCGCAGCCCGGAGTTCGCGGCCGACCTCGAGCGCGTGTACGAGCTCTTCCCCCGCCTCGCGGAGCGCCGCTCCCAGACCGGCGGCACGCTCTCCGGCGGCGAGCAGCAGATGCTCGCCATCGGCCGCGCGCTCATGTCCCGCCCCCGGCTCCTGCTGCTCGACGAGCCGTCGATGGGCCTCGCCCCGCAGTTCATCGCCCAGATCTTCCGGGTGATCGAGGAGATCAACGCGGAGGGCACGACGGTGCTGCTCGTGGAGCAGAACGCCACCCAGGCCCTGGGCCTCGCGGACGAGGCCTACGTCCTCGAGACCGGCGAGGTCACCCGCTCCGGCACCGGCGCCGAGCTCCTCGCGGACCCGACCATCCAGGACGCGTACCTCGGCGTGAGCTGAGGCGCCCGGGGGTGCAGGGTCCCCCTCGCTGCCAGGGGCACCCCGCGCGCGATCAGCTCGCCGACCCCGGCGGGCGGTCGCGGTAGACGCAGGTGAGCTTGGCGGTGCAGACGCGCCGGTCGTCGTCGTCGGTGATCACGATCTCGAACGTGCCGATCGTGCGGCCGACCGACAGGGGCGTGCAGACGCCGGTGACCCTCCCGCCCAGCGCGGAGCGGTGGTGGGTGCAGCTCAGCTCGAGGCCGACGGGCAGGCGCTCGGGCCACCCGTGCATCGCCGCGGCCGTCGAGCCGAGGGTCTCGGCGAGGACGCCGTTGGCGCCGCCGTGCAGCAGGCCGAACGGCTGCCGGTTGCCGGCGACGGGCATGGTGCCGACGACGCGGTCGCGCTCCCACTGCGTGATCTCGATGCCCATCCGCGCGGCGAGCTGCTCGTCGGGGTACTGCACCTCGATCTCGGGCACCGCCGCGGACTCGGGAGCCGGGGAGCTGGTCATTCCCGCAGGGTAGGACGGCGGCCGCACCGGGGCCGCCCGGGCCGCCCGGGTGTGTCGGGGGTCGCGCCTAGACTCCTCGACGTGGCTCCGACCAGCACCGCGACCAAGCCCGAGACCGTCCCGGACGCCCCGGCGGGCGGGCGGGCGCGCCTGCTGCTGCTCGACGGGCACTCGTTGGCCTACCGCGCGTTCTTCGCGCTGCCGACCGAGAACTTCAACACCACGACCGGCCAGACCACGAACGCGGTCTACGGCTTCACGTCGATGTTGATCAACCTGCTGCGCGACGAGGAGCCGACCCACCTCGCGGTGGCGTTCGACGTCTCGCGCCAGACCTTCCGGGCCGAGACCTACGCGGCCTACAAGGCCAACCGCAGCTCCACGCCCGACGAGTTCCGCGGCCAGATCGACCTCATCAAGGACGTCCTGGCGACGCTCGCGATCCCCGTGCTCGCGGTCGAGGGCTACGAGGCCGACGACCTCATCGCCACGCTCACCACCCAGGCCGTGGCGCAGGGCATGACGGTGGCGATCTGCACCGGCGACCGCGACGCGTTCCAGCTGGTCAGCGACGACGTCACCGTGCTCTACCCGCGCAAGGGCGTGTCCGACCTCGTGCGCTACACGCCCGAGCAGGTCATGGAGCGCTACACGCTGACGCCCGCCCAGTACCCCGACTTCGCGGCGCTGCGGGGCGACCCGAGCGACAACCTGCCGAGCATCCCCGGGGTGGGGGAGAAGACGGCGCAGAAGTGGATCCGCGAGTTCGGGTCCCTCGACGCCCTGGTCGACCGGGTCGACGAGGTGCGCGGCAAGGCCGGCGACGCGCTGCGCGAGCACCTGTCGTCGGTGGTGCTCAACCGCCAGCTCACCGAGCTGGTCCGCGACGTGGAGGGCATCGGGATGGGTCCCGACGACCTCGTGGTCCGCCAGTGGGACCGCGACGCCGTGCACCAGCTGTTCGACCAGCTCGAGTTCCGGGTGCTGCGCGAGCGGCTGTTCTCCACGCTCACCGCCGCCGAGCCCGAGGCCGAGGAGGGCTTCGAGGTCCGCGGCTCGGCGCTCGAGACCGGCGCGGTGGCCGACTGGCTCACCGACCACGCCCGCGACGGCCGCCGGGTCGGGCTCGCGTTCCGGGGCCGGTGGGCGCACGGCACCGGCGATCTCGAGGGCATCGCGCTCGCGGCCGCCGACGGCGAGTCGGCCTACCTCGACGTGCACGCCATGGACGAGGCCGACGAGAAGGCGCTCGCCACGTGGCTCGCGGACGTCGACGTCCCGAAGGCCGGCCACGAGATCAAGGGGCCGATCCACGCGGTCCGGGCGCGCGGCTGGACGCTCGACGGCGTCACCAGCGACACCGCGCTCGCGGCCTACCTCGCCCGCCCCGGCGAGCGCAGTTTCGACCTCGCCGACCTCGCGCTGCGCTACCTGCGCCGCGAGCTGCGCGTCGAGGAGTCGGGCGGCAGCGAGCAGCTCACCCTCGACGGCGGCGAGGAGGAGGCCGACACGGCGCTCGCGCAGGCCGAGATGCTGCGTGCCCGCGCGGTGATCGACCTCGCCGACAAGCTCGACGCCGACCTCGCCGAGCTCGGGGGCACCGCCCTGCTCACCGAGCTCGAGCTGCCGCTGCTCGCGGTGCTCGCCGACCTCGAGGCCGCCGGCGTCGCGGTCGACGTCAGCGCGCTGCACGACCTCGAGTCGCAGTTCGGGGCGCGCGTGCAGGCCGCGGCGCAGTCGGCGTACGACGTCATCGGCAAGGAGATCAACCTCGGTTCGCCGAAGCAGCTGCAGGTGGTGCTGTTCGACGAGCTGGAGATGCCGAAGACCAAGCGCACCAAGACCGGCTACACCACCGACGCCGACGCGCTGCAGACGCTCAACGAGTCGAACCCGCACCCCTTCCTCGAGCACCTGCTCGAGCACCGCGACGCGACGCGGCTGCGGGTCACGGTGAAGGGCCTGCTCGACGCGCTGTCCGACGACGGGCGCATCCACACCACGTTCAACCAGACCATCGCGCGCACCGGGCGGCTGAGCTCCACCGACCCCAACCTGCAGAACATCCCGGTGCGCACCGCCGAGGGCCGGCGCATCCGCGACACGTTCGTCGTCGGCTCCGACTCCGCCGACGGCGCGTTCTCCGACCTCATGACCGTCGACTACTCGCAGATCGAGATGCGCATCATGGCGCACCTCTCCCGCGACGACGCGCTGATCGAGGCGTTCCAGTCCGGCTACGACTTCCACTCGGCGACGGCCGCGCGGGTGTTCTCGGTGGCCGAGGACGAGGTCGACCCGGCGCAGCGCGCCAAGATCAAGGCGATGAACTACGGGCTGGCGTACGGCCTGTCCGCCTACGGCCTGTCCGCCCAGCTCCGGATCTCCACCGACGAGGCCAAGGAGCTGATGGAGGAGTACTTCGCGCGCTTCGGCGGCGTGCGCGACTACCTGCACCAGGTCGTGGCGCAGGCCCGCAAGGACGGCTACACGTCGTCGATCCTCGGGCGCCGCCGCTACCTGCCCGACCTCACGAGCGACAACCGCCAGCGCCGCGAGATGGCCGAGCGGATGGCGCTCAACGCGCCGATCCAGGGCAGCGCCGCCGACATCATCAAGGTCGCGATGCTCGGGGTGCACCAGGCGCTGCGCGACGAGGGCTTCCGCTCGCGGATCCTGCTGCAGGTGCACGACGAGCTCGTGCTCGAGGTCGCCGCCGAGGAGAAGGACGCGGTCACCGAGCTGGTCCGCCGCGAGATGGGGGCGGCGTTCGAGCTCGACGTGCCGCTCGAGGTGTCGGTCGGCTTCGGGAAGTCCTGGGACCAGGCCGCGCACTAGCGCTCGCATGCCAGGGCGGCACAGGACACCCAGCACCGCCAGGTGCGGGACCTCCGTCCCTGGTGCGGCCGGCCGGCTCCCGGTCCCCTCGCGACAGGAGACCGATCCCAGCAGGCCGGAAGGACGACGATGCCCCGGAACGACGATGTCACCTTCGCCCATGAGATCGGCCGTCGGCTGGCCGTCGTGCAGTACGAGGCCCGGCCCCAGGACATCGGACCGAAGGCCGTCGAAGCCTTCCGCAAGGTCGCGGTCCACCTCGCCCGGATCGAGGTCCCCATCGCCGGCCCGGCCATCTCCATCTTCGAGGCGGACGAGGACGCCTTCCACGTCATGTCCGGCTTCGTGGTCGAGCGCGAGTTCGAGCCGGGCGAGGGAGTCGAGCCGTACCGGCTCCCGGAGGTCGAGGTCGCGACCATCACGCACGTCGGCCCCTACGACGAGCTGGACAAGGCCTACGACGCGCTCGGTCAGGGGGTCGCCGCCCGCGGCCGCCACGTCGATGACACGGGCCCGATGTGGGAGGAGTACTGGAGCGACCCGGGGACGTCGCCGGCCGAGACGCGCACCGTCGTCTTCCGGCCGTTGACGTCTCCGCACTGAGCGGTGCCTCCCCGCGGCCCCATCGCGTGGCGTGGCCCGGTTGCAGGCGCGAAGCCCCGAGCGCACGACTACAGGACGCGGGGCGGGGTGTTCCCGGCGGCCAGGATGGCGTTGCGGAGGGGGAGCGCCGCGAGAGCCACGAATCCGATCACGAAGAAGGCGATCAGCGAGATGATCGCCGTCCGGTAACTGCCGGTGACCTGGAAGGTCACCCCGAACAGCAGTGGCCCCAACCAGCTCGTCCCCTTGTCGGAGATCTCGTAGATGCCGAAGTACTGGGCCTCGCTGCCCTGCGGGATGAGCTGGCTGAACAGTGACCGGCTCAGGGCCTGGCTGCCGCCGAGCACGAGGCCGATCAGTGCGCCGAGCAGGACGAACGGTATCGGCTGTCCGGCCGGCAACGTGTAGGCGACGGCGAGCACCACCGCCCACACCACGAGGCTGCCGAGAACGGTCTTCCAGGGGCCGAACCGGCGGGCGATCCAGCCCAGCAGCAGGGCCCCGAAGAACGCCAGGAGCTGCACCAGGAGGATCGTCTGGACCTGCACCGACTGTGGTAGGCGCAGCTCCTTGTCGGCGTACACGCTCGCCAGTGCGATCACCGTCTGGATGCCGTCGTTGTAGATCACATAGGCGATCAGGAACAACAAGGTCAACGGGAAGCCTTTCAGCTCCCGCAAGGTCCGGCCCAGCTGACGGAACCCGTCGAGGAGGGCCGAGCCACTTGCCGCACCCGCGACCGCCGGTCGGTCGTGCAGTTGCCGCAGCGGGATCGTGGTGAACGCGGCCCACCAGACACCGGCCGAGACGATGCTCCACCGGGCGATCTCGCCGCTGGACACACCGAATGCCTCCGCACCGCTGACCGCGGCGACATTGAGCGCGAGCAGCAGGCCGCCGCCGATGTACCCGACCGCCCAGCCGATGCTCGACACCCGATCGCGGTCGTCGGGCCCGGCGATCTGCGGCAGGAACGAGTTGTAGACCACCACACTGGCGCCGAAGGCGATGTTGGCGACCAGGAACAGCAGCGCACCGAGCAGGTATCGGTCGCCGGTGAGGAACACCAGAGCTGTCGTGGCCCCCGCGCCGATGTAGGCCGTCAGCGCCAGCTGCTGCTTCTTGTGCGGGGACCGGTCGGCGATCGCGCCCACGACCGGCAACACCAGGACCTGGAGCACGACCGACAGGGACACGGTGTACGCGAAGAGCGAACCGGCCGCGACCGGGACGCCGAAGGGGTGCACCCGGCCGTTCGCGTCGGCCGCGTTGTCGGCGATCGACCCCAGATAGGGGCCCAGGAAAACGGTGACCACCGTGGTCGAGAATGCCGAGTTGGCCCAGTCGTAGAAGTACCAGCCGATCCGCTCCCCCCGGGTACTGGGCGGCGCCTCGGCGTCGGCTGCCATCGCGCTCCTCGCGTCCGATCATCCGGCCTGTGCACACTCCCGTTACCCACCACCGTCGCCGCCGGTGGTGGCCGCGGCCAGGGACGATGGTCCCGCCGGGCGACGGACGCCGACCCGATCGTCAGCGAGGTCGACCTCCTGTCCCGCCGACCTCGCCGCCGTCGCGATCCGTCGGGACCGTGAGCGCGGTGCCGCTCTGGTACGTCGCGGTACCACCCGCTACGGTGGTACGCGTGAGTACCGAGCATCTCGACGTGGTCATCGTCGGCGCGGGCCTGTCCGGGGTCGGGACGGCGTGCCACCTCGAGCGCGACCTGCCGGGCACCCGCTACGCGGTGCTCGAGGCGCGGGAGGACCTCGGCGGCACGTGGAGTCTGTTCCGCTACCCGGGCATCCGTTCGGACTCCGACATGCACACGCTCGGCTACCGGTTCCGGCCGTGGAGCAGCGCGACGGCGCTCGCCGACGGCCCGTCGATCCTGGAGTACGTGCGCGACACCGCGCAGGAGTACGGGGTCGACCGGAAGATCCGCTACGGGCACCGCGTCACCCGCGCGTCGTGGGACTCCGACGCCCAGCGCTGGACCCTCGAGATGCCGGGGCGCGAGGGCACGCTGACCTGCTCGTTCCTGCTGATGTGCTCGGGCTACTACCGCTACGACCACGGCTACACGCCCGACCTCCCCGGCATCGAGCGCTTCGGCGGCACCGTGGTGCACCCGCAGCTCTGGGACCCCGAGCTCGACTACGCCGGCCGCCGTGTGGTGGTCATCGGCAGCGGCGCCACGGCGGTGACGCTGGTGCCCGCCCTGCTCGACGAGGGGACCCAGGGGGACGGCCGGGCCGCGCACGTCACGCAGCTGCAGCGCTCGCCGAGCTACGTGCTCTCGATCGGGCGCACCGACGTGGTGGCCGAGGCGCTCTCGCGGTGGCTGCCCCGTGCGGTCGCCGACCCGCTGACGCGCGCGAAGAACATCGCCCAGATCATCACGCTCTACCAGCTCAGCCAGCGGTTCCCGCGGTTCGTCCGCGGCCTGCTCCGCAAGGCCACGCTGGCCGCCCTCCCGGCGGGCTACGACGTCGACACCCACTTCAACCCGCGGTACGACCCGTGGGACCAGCGGATGTGCATGGTCGGAGACGGCGACCTGTTCCGGGCGATCCGCCGCGGGGACGCCGACATCGTCACCGACACCATCGAGACGTTCACCGAGACCGGCATCCGCCTGCGGTCGGGGCAGGAGCTCGAGGCCGACATCGTGGTCACGGCCACCGGCCTGACGCTGCAGATGTTCGGCGGCGCCGAGATCGTCGTCGACGGGGAGCCGGTGCACCTGCCCGACACCATGGCCTACAAGGGCATGATGCTCTCCGGTGTGCCGAACCTCGTCTACATGATCGGTTACACCAACGCCTCGTGGACGCTCAAGGTCGACCTCGTCGGCGAGTACGTCGTGCGGCTCCTGCGCCACCTCCGCGACCGCGGGCTCGGCGTCGCGGTGCCCGAGCGCGACCCGGAGGTCGAGGAGGCGCCGTTCCTGGACTTCGGCGCCGGCTACGTCCAGCGCTCGATCGACGAGCTCCCGAAGCAGGGCACCCGCGCCCCCTGGCGGCTCGCGATGAACTACGCCGTCGACGCCGTGGCGTTGCGCCGCAGTCGGGTCGACGACGCGGCGATGCGCTTCGTCCCCGCGGCCGCGCGCCGCGTGCCCCCGGCCGAGCGCGCCGCGGGCTGACGTGGCCGTCGTCGGGGTCGTCGCGCCCGGGGCCATGGGCACCGCGCTCGCCGGGTGCCTGACGGCGGGCGGTCACCGCGTGCTGGCGAGCCTCGCCGGGCGCTCGGCGGACACGGTCGCCCGCGCCCGCGGTGTGCTGGAGGACGCCGGCGGGCTCGACGACCTCGTCCGCGACGTCGACGTCCTGCTGCTCGTGGTGCCGCCGGGTGCGGCGCGCGCCGCGGGCGCCGACGTCGCGCAGGCGTGCACCCGCACCGGGGCGCGCCCGCTCGTGGCCGAGCTCGACGCCGTCGCCCCGGCGACGGTCGCGGCCGTCGCGGAGGAGCTGCCGACCGACCTCGTCGACGGGGCCGTCTCCGGGCCCCCGCCGCACCCGGACGCCGGGCGGCCCACGCGCGTCTTCCTGTCCGGGCCGCGCGCCGGCGAGGTCGCGACGCTGGTCGCGCCCGGCGTGCGCTGGCTGGTGATCGACGGGCCGGTGGGCGCCGCGAGCGCGGCGAAGATGTGCACGGCCTCGGTCCGCAAGGGCCACCAGGCGCTGCTCGCGCAGGCGCTCGTCACCGCGGCGGAGCACGACGTCCTCGAGACCGTCGTCGACGACCTCCGCCTCGACTTCCCCGACGCGGGCGTGCCGACGGCGGCCGTGGCGGCGACCAAGGCGTGGCGCTTCGTCGACGAGATGACCGAGATCGCCGCGACGCAGGCCGAGGCCGGCCTGACGCCGGCGCTGGGGGAGGCGCTCGCGGCGGTGTACCGGGCGCTCGCGACGAGCGCGTGGGGTGGGCGGCGGCCCGACGAGGTCCCCGCGGACCTCACCGATCCCTCGGGGTTGCGCCCGGACGGTTCCGGCTGACCTCCGTCCCGGAGCGCGATCACCGCATCACGGGGCGTGCTCGTCCGGGTCCGGCGCGTTCGCTCGCCGACCCGTGAGCCGTCCGGGTGTGCGCGTCCCTCCGATCGCTCCGCCGCGGAGCCCCGGTCCCCGGGCGCCGTCCCACCTGCGGCCCATCCACGAACTCTTTCGGAGCCATTTCCTGCCTCCCGGGCACCGGATCCCGGCGCGACCGAACGGTCGAGGACGCGCACTCCTCCCGGACGTCGCCGATACGTCGTCCGCCCTCGAACAACCTCCGTGTGGTTGCGGTGGGTGAGAGCACGGGTCGCGCGTCGGGTCGCGGGAGGGCATCGAGCCCTTCGTCCGGAGGACAGGGTGAGCGGCGCGTGTACGGTTCCGCGGCGTTCGACCGACTGGACCGGTGACCCGAAGGACGGTGAATCGCCCGCAATGACCCGTGTCATGGACTACCTCCCCCGTGGGGACATGGTCGACGACGCGGCCTGGCAGCGGCGCCACCGTTTCCTCGTCGGGGTCCTGGTCTCGCTCGCGCCCCTCCTGCTGGTGTTCGGGCTGGCCGTCGGCAACACGTTCCTCCTGGCCGGCCTGGTCGCCCTCGTCCCGCTGCTCACGGCGGCGGGCGGGTGGTTCGTGCCCGGCCGCCTCGCCGGCGAGATCTTCGTGTCGGCGGGCCTGTCCGCGTCGTGCGGCGGCCTCGTGATCCTCTCCGGCGGCTACATCGAGGCGCACTTCTCGTTCTTCGTGATCATCGGCTTCCTCATGCTGTACCAGCACTGGGTGCCGTTCGCGGTCAACATCGTCTTCACGACGCTCTCCCACGGCCTCGGCACGCTGCTCGTGCCGACGCTGTTCTTCAACCACCACGCCGCCCAGCACTCGCCGTGGCTGTGGTCGGCGATCCACGGTTTCGCGGTCCTGCTGGCGTGTGCCGGCGTCGCGATCTTCGTGAAGATCACGCAGGACGAGCAGCGCCGCCGCATCGAGCTCGGCAAGGAACTGCACGAGTCGACGGTGCGCCAGCAGGAGTTCACGTCGGAACTGCTGCTGAACCTCGCGCGGCGCAACCAGAGCATGTTCCACCGGCAGCTGGACATCATCAACGATCTCGAGGAGCGGGAGCGCGACCCCGACGCGCTCGCCGACCTCTTCCGGCTGGACCACCTCGCGACCCGCGTCCGGCGCAACGCCGAGAGCCTGCTCGTGCTCTCCGGCGAGCAGCCGGCCCGCGTGTGGTCGGCCCCGGTGGCCCTGCGCGACGTCGTGCGGGCGGGCGTCGCCGAGACCGAGGACCTCGACCGCGTGACGCTCGCGGTCGACGAGCGCCCGCGCCTCGTGGGCAGCACGGTCGCCGACCTCACGCACATGATCGCCGAGCTGGTCGAGAACGCCGCGCGCTACTCGCCGCCGTCGGCGCCCGTGGTGCTCCAGAGCCGCCCCTACCACCGCACGCCGGGGGCACACCTGCTCGTCATCGAGGACACCGGCATCGGCATGCCGCCCGCCGGGCTCGCCGCGGCCAACGAGCTGCTCGCCCACCCGCAGGAGACCGACGTGTCGGCGGCCGCGCGGCGGCTCGGCTTCCACGTCGTCGCGCGGCTCGCCGAGCGCCACGGGATCGGCGTCTCGCTCACCCCGACCCCGGGCTGCGGTCTGACGGCGGTCCTCCTGCTCCCGGCGGCGCTGTTCGCCGAGTCGGCGCCGACCGTGCCGGCGGTCGGGGACCGGGGGCTCGAGCAGGTCCCGGCCTCGGCGGTGCCGGTGCCACGGCGCGGCTCGGCCGACGCCGGCCACGCCGCTTCCCGCGGCAACGGCTCCGGGCCCGCCTCCGGGCCCGTCCCGGTCAACGGCCGGCACGCCTGGCCGGGCCGGGTGGCCCCGGACCACACGGACACCCCGGACACCCCGGACGCCCCGGCCGCCCGGGCCGAGCGCCGCCGGGCCGCCCACGCCGCGCCCGCCGGGGACGACGAGGCCGCCCCCGCGGACGCGCCCGTCGAGCCCGCCGGCGCGGCCGCCGCCGACGGGGCCGACCCGCACGCCACACTCGAGGACACCCCGCCCGCCGGGACTCCCGAGGGCGCGCCGGCCCCCGCCCGACGTGGCCTCATCCACCCGATCGTCGTGCCGCCGCCGGCCCCGGTGCCCGACGGCGAGGCCGGTCCGGCGGCCCCCGCCCCGCGCCGCCCGGACGGCGACGCCCCCGCGCCCGCCGGACCCCACGGCCTCGTCCTCGCCCGGCGCCGGCCCCAGAGTCACCTGGCGCCCGAGCTCATCCGCCGCACGCCCTCCATCCCGGCCGCGACGCCCGTGACCGCGGCCCGCACCGGCCCCGAGGCCGGCGCGCCACCCCGGGGCCGGGAGGACGGCCGGGAGGACGGTCGCCCGGACGCCCCGTCCGGTGACGGCGCCGTGAGCGCGCTCTCGGCCTACCAGGCCAGCCGCGCCGCGGCCCGGTCCGCCATGGCCGAGGAGAACGACGACCACCCGCAGCGCGGGAGCACCTCCGGGAGGCAGACGTGAGCGCACCGACCGACAGCGGACTCGACTGGCTGCTCTCCGAGTTCGCGAGCGGCACGCCCGGGGTGCGGCACGTCCTCGTCGTGTCCGCCGACGGGCTGCGCCTGGCGGTCAGCGACGGGGTCGACCCGCACCTCGCCGACCAGCTCTGCGCCGCGGTGTCGGGCCTGGTCAGCCTCGCGCGGGGCACCGCGACGCTGCTCGACGCCGAGCCGGTCACCCAGACCATCGTGGAGATGGACGGCGGCTACCTGTTCGCGACCTCGATCAGCCTGGGCTCCACGCTCGCGGTGGTCACCGACCGGTCCGCCGACATGGGCCTGGTCGGCTACGAGATGACCCTGCTCGCGTCCCGCGTCGGGCACGCCCTCACCCCGGGTGTGGCCGCCGGACGTGGCGGCCACCCGTCAGCGCCGTGAGCGTGGACCGCCGCCAGCGACCGCAGGCCGAGGGCGGGCGGGTCGTCCCGAACTACGCGTTCACCGCGGGCCGGACCAGGTCGCTCGCCGGGAGCGACATGCCCATCGAGGCCCTGGTGACCGCCACCGAGATGGGCCTCGCGAAGGCGCCCGGGATGCCGCCCGAGGCGCGGGCGATCGTCGAGGCGAGCACCGAGCCGCAGTCGCTCGCCGAGATCGGCGCCCTGCTGGGCGTGCCGATCGGTGTCGCCCGGGTCCTCGTCAGCGATCTCGCCGCCGAGGACCACCTCGCTGTCCACCTGCCCCTGGTCGGGACCGACGGTCGCCCCCGACGCGAACTCCTGGAGAGGCTGCTCGATGGACTCCGTGCACGCTGACGGCCGGGCGGGTACGGCGACGACGGGCGTCGCCCCCGGGGCGCGGCGCGACCTGCTGCCGCTGAAGATCCTCGTGGCGGGCGGGTTCGGGGTCGGCAAGACGACCCTCGTGGCGGCGCTGTCCGAGGTGCCGCCGCTGTCGACCGAGCAGCAGATGACCAGCCTGTCCGACGGCGTCGACGACGCCAGCATCGTGCCCGAGAAGACGACGACGACCGTGGCCATGGACTTCGGCCGCGTGACGATCGACGACTCGCTGGTCCTCTACCTGTTCGGCACCCCCGGCCAGTCGCGGTTCTGGTTCATGTGGGACGAGCTGGCCCGCGGGGCCGTCGGCGCGGTCGTCCTGGTCGACCTGCGCCGCATCGACGACTGCTTCGCCGCGATCGACTACTTCGAGAACCGCGGCCTGCCGTTCGTCGTCGCCCTCAACGCGTTCCCGGGCACCGACGGCGTCGACGACGATCTCGTGCGCGACGCCCTGGCCGTCCCGCCCGGCCACCCGCTGGTGCACGTCGACGCCCGCGACGACGCCTCCTGCACGCGGGCGCTGATCGTCCTGGTCGAGCACGCGCTGGCGCGCTCCACCTGAGCCGCGTCACTCCGCGCGCAGGGCGGCGAGGAGCTCGTCGAGGGCGTCGAGCCGGTGGGCGCTGACGACCGCGTCGCAGGACGGCCACGCCGCCGCGATCCCACCCGCGAGGGGGCGGTAGCCGGGGCGCGCGGTGCGTGGGTTGGCCCAGACGATCCGGTGGGCCACCCGCCGCAGGCGCGCCATCTCGCGACCGAGCTCGGCGGGATCGCCGGTGTCCCAGCCGTCGGAGACGACGAGGACGACGGCGCCACGGGCCATCCCGCGCCGGCCCCAGCGGCGGGAGAACTCGCCGATCGACGCGCCGATGCGGCTGCCGCTCGACCAGTCCGGGGCGAGCGCCCCCGCCCGGGTCAGGGCGATCTCCGGGCGCCGTGTCAGGGCCGGCGTCACGCGGGTCAGGCGGGTGGCGAACGTGAACACCTCGGCGCGCGTCGCGACACGGGCGCACCACAGCATCTGGAGCAGGGCCCGCGCGTAGGGCTCCATCGACCCCGAGATGTCGCAGAGCACCACGAGGCGCCGCGGCCGGACGCGGCGCGCCCGGCGGGCGAGGTCCACAGGGTGTCCACCGGTGCGCCGGGCCCGTCGCAGCGTGGTGCGCAGGTCCACGGCGGTCCCGCGGGACGACGACCGGAACCGCCGGGACGGGCGCGGCGGTGTCGCCACCCGGAACCGGCGCATCGCCACGCGCAGCTCGGCGAGCTCGGCGGCGGACAGCTCGGCGAAGTCGCGGCCGCCCAGGCGCTCGGCGGCCGCGGCCGCGGTCGGGACGGCGTGCGGGGCGCCGTCCGGCGTCCCGGAGCCCGGGCCCTCCGGAGTACCCCGCGCCGTCCCGGCGACGCCGCTCCGGGTCGGGACCCCCGACACGGCGGGCGGGCCGTGCGGGTCGCCGCGCGCGTCGGCGGGGTCCTCGACGCCGTCCGGCCCGGTGGCGAAGACCGCGGCGAACACGGCGTCGAACACGGCCTGGGCCGCCGTGTCGGCCAGCAGGGTCACGCGGGCGACCCAGTACAGCTCCCCGGTGCTCGCCGGCGCGGCGGCGACCGTCGCGGCCGCGAACCGCGCCGCCTGCCCGACGCCGACCGGCACCCCGGCCGCCCGCAGGGCCCCGGTGAGGCGGGCGGCGACGGTGGCGAGGTCAGGGTCCACCGACGACCTGCTCCAGCCCCGCCGCCCCGACGAGCTCGCGGTCCTCGTCGTGCTTGAGCACGGCGCCCAGCGTGCGGCGGGCCTGGGCGACGTCGAGGCGGGTGACGCCGAGGGCGTGCAGGGCCCGCACCCAGTCGATCGCCTCCGCGACACCGGGCGGCTTGAGCAGCGGGGCTTCGCGCAGCCGTCCGAGCGCGCGGGCGACCTGGTCGACCAGGACGTCGCCCACCTCCGGCACCCGCACCCGGATGATCGCCTCGACGGCGGCGGTGTCCGGGTGCGGGATGGCGTGGTGCAGGCAGCGCCGGGTGAGCGCGTCGTGCAGGTCGCGGGTCCGGTTCGACGTCAGGACGACGACCGGACGGTGGACCGCGCGCCGGGTGCCGATCTCCGGGATCGTCACCGCGCCGTCCGCGAGGAGCTCGAGGAGGTGCGCCTCGAACTCGTCGTCGGCCCGATCGACCTCGTCCACGAGCAGGACCGCCGGGCGTGGCCCGGGGTGCGTGACCGCCGCGAGCAGCGGCCGGGCCAGCAGGAAGTCCTCGCCGAACAGGTCGTCGTCGCCGAGGACCTCGCCGCGGCTCTCGGCCAGCCGGATCGCGAGGAGCTGCCGGGGGTGGTTCCACTCGTAGAGCGCCTCGGCCGCCGTCAGCCCCTCGTAGCACTGCAGGCGCAGGAGCGGGGTGTCGAGCACCTCGGCGAGCGCGATCGCGGCGCGGGTCTTGCCGACGCCGGGCTCGCCCTCGAGCAGCAGCGGCTGGCGCAGGGCGACCGCGAGGAAGAGCGCCGTCGCCAGGCCGTCGTCGGCCAGGTAGCCGGTGGCGGACAGCGCGCTGCGCACCGCCGCGACGTCGGTGGGGAGGCCCGTCACGAGCGCCCCGCCGGCGTGGTGAACCGCGCGGGCTCGTCCAGGAACGCCTGGCGGCACCCCGACCCGCAGAACCACCATGTCGTGCCGTCGACGACGGCCGACGGGTCGGCGGGCGTGCCCGCGACCGTCATCCCGCACACCGGGTCCGCGACCGGGCCCGGCCCGGTGCCGTGCTCCGGCGCCGGAGCGGGGGCGGCCACGCGCTCCCGCCCCGCGACGATCTCCGCGTAGATCGACAGGGCGATCTCGGCCGGGGTCGTCGCGCCGAGGTCGAGCCCCGCCGGGGTCCGGACCCGGGCGCGCTGCTCGGGGGTGGCCTCGAGCGCGGCGAGCACCGCCGCCCCCCGGACCCGGCTGGCGACGAGCCCGACGTAGGGCACGCCCGCCCGCAGCGCGCCCGCGAGGACCTCCTCCTCGTCGCGGCCGTGCGAGGCGACGACGACGGCCGCGGTCCCCGGCCCGGGCGCACCGCCGCTGCGGACGTCGTAGTCCATCGCCTTCCCGATCCGCACGAGGGCCCGCGCCACGGGGGCGTCCCCGTGGACGTGCACCACGGTCGGCGGCACCATCGCCTCGAGGAAGATCTCGAGTGTGCCGCCGGACAGGCACGGGTTCTCGACCGTGATCACCCCCTCCCGCTCCTCGGTCGCCCCGGCCGCCTCCGGCGCGCCGGCCACGATGCGCAGCAGGGTCGTCGCACGGTCCCGCAGCAGCCGCAGGCCCTCCACCCGCACCGTCGACTCCGCGCACGTCCCACCGACGAATCCCTCGAGGGTGCCGTCGGGGAGGACCAGCGCGCTGTCGCCGGCCCGCGCGCTGGTGGGGCTCGCGGCACGCACGACCGTGGCCAGGACGAAGGGTGTCCCCGCGTCGCGCAGCGCCCCGGCGCGGCGCAGGACGTGCGCGGTCGTCACGTGATCGCGAGGTCGGTGCGCAACGGCCGTCCCCGGGAGGCCGACCACACGGCGGCGGGGGTGAGCGGCATGTCGGCGTGCCGCACCCCGAAGGGAGCGAGGGCGTCGATCACCGCGTTCACCACGGCGGGCGGCGAGCCGACCGTCGCCGACTCCCCGACACCCTTCGCGCCGATCGGGTGGTGGGGCGAGGGCGTGACGGTCTCGCCCAGCTCCCACGACGGGCACTCCAGCGCCGTGGGCAGCAGGTAGTCCATCATCGAGCCGCCGAGACAGTTGCCGTCGAGGTCGAACGCGATCCCCTGCATCAGGGCCATGCCCACACCGTCGGCGAGCCCGCCGTGGATCTGCCCCTCGACGATCATGGGGTTGATCCGCACGCCGCAGTCGTCGACGGCGACGAACCGCCGGATGTGCACGGCGCCGGTGCCGGGATCGACGTCGACGACGCACACGTAGGCGCCGCACGGGTAGGTGAGGTTCGGCGGGTTGTAGACGCACGTCGCGTCCAGGTGACCCTCGACGCCGTCGGGCAGCTCGAGGTTCGAGTGGGCGGCCATCGCGATCTCGGCCAGCGACCGGGACGCCTCCGGGTCGCCGACGACCTGCCAGCGCCCGTCGTTCCACTCCAGGTCGTCGGGCGAGACCTCGAGCATCGCCGAGGCGACGATCCGGGCGCGCTCGCGCACCTTGCGCGCCACGATCGCCGTCGCCGCGCCCGACACCGGTGTGGAGCGCGAGCCGTAGGTGCCCAGCCCGAACGGGGTCTGGTCGGTGTCGCCGTGCACGACCTCGATGTCGTCGGGCGACATCCCCAGCTCGGCGGCGGCGATCTGGGCGAACGTCGTCTCGTGGCCCTGGCCCTGGCTCTGCACGGAGATCCGCAGCACGGCCTTGCCGGTCGGGTGCACGCGCAGCTCCGCCCCGTCGGCCATGCCGAGCCCGAGGATGTCCATCGTGCGGCGCGGCCCGGCCCCGACGGCCTCGGTGAAGAAGCTCAGCCCGATGCCCATGAGGTCGACCCGCTCGCCCGCCTCCCGCCGGCGGCGCCGGTCGGCCTGCTCGGCGCGGAGCTCCGGGTAGCCGGCCTTCTCGAGCGCGACCTCCAGGGTGTGGAGGTAGTCGCCGGAGTCGTACTCCCACCCGGTCGGGCTGCGGTAGGGGAACTGGTCGGGGCGCAGCAGGTTGCGCTTCCGCAGCTCGGCCGGGTCCATACCGAGGTCGTGGGCGACGACGTCGACCATCCGCTCGATGAGGTAGACGGCTTCGGTGATGCGGAACGAGCACGCGTACGCGACGCCGCCGGACGCCTTGTTCGTGTAGACCCCGGTGACCGTGCAGTGGGCGGCCTCGAGGTCGTAGGACCCGGTGAACACCCCGAAGAACCCGGCCGGGAACTTCGTGGGCTGGGCGGTCGCGTTGAAGGCACCGTGGTCGGCCAGGACGTGGACGCGCACCGCCCGCAGGCGCCCGTCGCGGGTGACCGCCACCTCCCCGCGCATGTGGTAGTCGCGGGCGAAGGAGGTGCTCATGAGGTTCTCGGAGCGGTCCTCCATCCACTTCACCGGCCGCCCGGTGACGATGGAGCCCACGATCGCGCACACGTAGCCCGGGTAGATGCCGACCTTGTTGCCGAAACCGCCGCCGATGTCGGGGGACACCACGCGGATCTTGTGCTCGGGCAGGCCCGCCACGATCGCGTAGAGCGTGCGGTGCGCGTGCGGCGCCTGGGTGGTCGTCCAGAGCGTGAGCTTCCCGGTGACCGGGTCCATGTCCGCGATCGCGCCGCACGTCTCCAGCGGGGCGGGGTGCACGCGCGGGTAGAGCACGTCGGCGGCGACGACGAGCTGGTCGTCGGCCGCCTCGGCCTCCGCGAACACCGCGTCGGTGCGCGTGGCGTCGCCGCTGGACCAGTCGAAGATGTGGTTGTCGGTCCGGCCCTCCTGGTCGTCTCGTACCACCGGGGTGCCCGGGTCGAGTGCCCTCCGCGCGTCGATGACGGGGTCGATCGGTTCGTACTGCACGTCGATGAGGTCCAGCGCGTCCCGGGCCGCGTACTTGTCGTCGGCCACCACGAAGGCGATCTCCTGGCCCTGGAAGCGGACCTTGTCGGTCGCGAGCACCGCCTGCGTGTCCTGCGACAGCGTGGGCATCCAGGCCAAGCCAAGGCCCGCGAGCGTCTCGCCGGTGATGACGGCGTGGACCTTCGGGTGGGCCTCGGCGGCGCTCGTGTCGACCGCGGTGAGCCGGGCGTGCGCCACCGGGCTGCGCAGCACGGCGCCGTGGAGCATCCCCGGCAGCACGACGTCGTCGACGTACTGCCCGCGCCCGCGGACGAAGCGGGCGTCCTCCTTGCGCTTCATCGAGCCGTAGCCGCGCGGCGTCTCGGCGGCCGCGTGGATCTGGACCGAGGGGTCCTGGACGCCGGTCACGGTGCCACCTCCGCGGTGTGCTGCTTCTCGGCGGCCCAGCGGACGGATCGCACGATGTTCTCGTAGCCGGTGCAGCGGCAGATCTGCCCGGAGATCGCCTCGCGGATCGTCGCGGGGGAAGGGTCGGGCTCGCGGTCGAGCAGGGCCCGGGTGGTCATCAGCATCCCGGGCGTGCAGAACCCGCACTGGAGGCCGTGACAGGTCACGAACCCCTCCTGGACGGGGTCCAGCTCGGCGCCGTGCGCGAGGCCCTCGACGGTGTCGACGGCCGCGCCGTCGGCCATCACGGCGAGCACGGTGCACGACTTGACCGGCACGCCGTCGAGGCGCACGACGCATGCCCCGCAGTTGGTGGTGTCGCATCCCCAGTGCGTCCCGGTGAGCCGCAGCTCGTCGCGCAGGAAGTGGGTCAGGAGCAGCCGCGGCTCGACGTCGCGGGTCGTCGGCGCTCCGTTGACGGTGACGGTGATCTGCATGTCCTCAGTCCTCTCCCCGCGCACGGGCCGTGGCCTGCCGCAACGTCCGGGTCACGAGCTCGGAGACGAGATGGCGCTTGTAGTCGACGGGGCCCCGCTGGTCGGCGCTCGGTGAGCAGTGCTCGGCGGCCACCCGCCCGGCGGCGGCGAAGGCCTCGTCGGTGGCGGGGCCCCCGCGCAGCGCGTCCTCGGCCTCGGGGGCGACGAAGTGCGGCGCGCCCACCGCGCTCAGCCCGATGCCGACGTCGCGGACGGTGTCGCCCTCCAGGGAGATCACCGCGCCGGCGGACGCGACGGCCCAGTCCCCGGCCCGGCGTTCGACCTTGAGGTAGGCGCTGCCGATCCCGGGGCGGATCGGGACCCGCACCTCGACGAGGAGCTCCCCGTGCTCGACGGCCGTCTCGTAGGGCCCGCGGTGGAACTCGCGGACCGGCACCACGCGCTCGCCGCCCGCCGAGCGGATCACGACGGACGCGCGCAGCGCCGAGAACGCCGCCGAGAGGTCCTCGGAGGGGTCGGCCTGGCACAGGGACCCGCCGACGGTGCCGCGGTTGCGCACGATCGGGTCGGCGATCACGCGCTCGGCGTCGGTGAGGATCGGGAAGTGCTCGCGCGCCACCGGCGATGCGAGCAGCGCGGCGTGCCGGACCAATGCGCCGAACCGGACCTCGTCGCCCGCCACCCGGATGTGCGCCAGCTCGGCCAGTCCGTTGATGTCGACGAGCGTCGACGGCTCGGCGAGCCGCAGCTTCATCATCGGCAGCAGGCTGTGGCCACCGGCGATGACGAGGGACTCCGGGCCGTGCCGGGCGAGCAGGGCGAGCGCCTCGTCGACCGTGGCGGCCTTCTCGTAGGCGAACTGGGCAGGGACCTGCATGACCTTCCCCCCTCGCTGGAGCCGCCCGTGGCGGCCGGACCGTCATGGTCGTGCAGCCGGGAG
Organism: Actinomycetospora lutea; assembly: GCF_028737205.1. GTDB lineage: Bacteria > Actinomycetota > Actinomycetes > Mycobacteriales > Pseudonocardiaceae > Actinomycetospora > Actinomycetospora lutea. Next base: position 457,712 of record NZ_JAQZAL010000001.1, read on the forward strand.
GGGGGCGGTAGGCGACGTTGAGCGATCGCTTCATCGGGTGCTGGCGACCCGATCGGGTTGCGCCCACACTCGATCGGGTGACGCTCACTCAGCTGCACACGTTCGTGCTCGTGGCCCGCCTGGGCACGGTGCGTGCGGCCGCGGAGGCGCTGGGGGTCTCCGACTCGGCCGTCTCGCAGGCTCTCGCGGTGCTGCGCAAGCACCTCGACGATCCGCTCGTCGTGCGCGTCGAGGGTCGCATGGAACCCACCCCGGCCGGATCCCGCCTGCTCGGTCTGGCCTCGCAGATGGTGGCGCTCGGTGCGGAGGCCGAGGCGACCGTCCGATCGGTCCAGGGACGGGCGCAGGAGCTGCGGGTGGTGACGGCGTCGGTGATGGCCGAGTTCGTGGCGAGCCCGCTGGCCGCCGCGTTCGACACGCGCTCCGGGGGCTACGAGGTCTCCACGAGCGTGGCGTCGACGGCCGAGCTCGAGGTCCTGGTCGCCAACCGTCTCGCCGACATCGCCCTCGGCCCGGCGATCGGCGGCGACCCGGCGCTGCGCCTGGTCAGCGAACCGGTGCTTCGCGCCCAGCTGGTCGTCGTCGCCGCCCCGAGCCTGAGCCTGGCGGGACGCCCGCTGGGGTGGCCCTGGCTCGTGGACCCGAGCGCGGGCGACGAGCACAGCGCGACCGCGGACCTGCTGCGCGAGCTCGCCGTGCCCGAGAAGCGCATCCGGGTCTTCGGCTCGCACGCGGGCGCCTGGGAGGCGGCGGTCGCCGGCGGCGGCGTGACGATCGCGACCGCGCACCTCGTGATCAACCAGCTCCGGCGCGGCGACCTGCGGGTCGTCCCGACGGCCGTGACGCCCCGGGACAGCCCGTGGCACGCGACCACCCTGCGCCCCGAGATCCGCAGCCCGGGCGCGGCGGCCTTCGCGCGCTTCCTCACGACCCCGGAGGCGATGGCCATCATGCGTTCGCCGCACGCCGGCGTCGTCCCGTCCCGCTTCCGCCCGCCGGTGTACGTGACGATCTGGAACTGAGGATCAGCGCAGCGCCGACGCCGGGCGGACCTCCCAGAGCGTCCACAGCGGCCGATAGCCGTGGCGGGGCCAGAACACCGAGGAGACCGGGTTCGGCGGGTTGTAGTAGAGGTAGGTCCCGCGCGCGCCGGGCGGCTGGAGACCGGGTAGGGCGGCGGTGACGAGCGCGTGCCCGACCCCGCGGCCGCGCTGGTCGGGCAGCACCGAGGCGCAGTTGACGTAGCCCCAGCGGCCCGGGGGCAGCAGGCCCGCGAGCCAGGTGCCCGGGGTCGCGTCGGTGAGGCCGCACTCGAGGAGCCCGACGAGCCCGCCGTCGCGCTCGGCGACCCAGATGGGCTCGCCGCGGGCCCGGCGCTCGCGCAGGGCCGCGCGCTTGACCGCCTCGGCGTCGGGACGCAGCACGCTGCCGCCGACCAGGCTGGAGTAGGCGATCTCGTGCATCGCCAGCTCCACGCAGGCCTCGAGGTCGTCGTCGTGGGCGGGTCGCAGGATCAGCGCCGGGTCGGGGTCGGCGATCGTGGGCAGCGGGCCCGGCGGGCGCACCGCGAGCACCGCGAGGGGCAGGAGCCCGTGGTCGAGGAACGCGCGCGCGGCGGCGACGTCGCGGCTGGGCCAGGTCACCACCGCCGCGGAGTCGGCGGCTGCGAGGGCGCGCGCCGGGATCCGGGCGCGCCACTCGGTGACCAGCGCGTCGGCGGCCGCGCGGCCGGCGTGCCCCAGCACCGGGTGCAGCTCGGTGACCTCGGCGGCCGACCACAGCAGGGGGGCGCTGCCCGCGGGCCAGCTGTGGTGGGTGACGACGGCGGCGGCCTGCTCGCCGGGGCCGCCGACGATCAGGACGTCGCCGGGCGGCGGCATCACCGCGGGCGGCAGGCCGGCGTCGATCTCGGTGAAGCGTGCCTGCTGGTCGCGCAGCAGCTCGGTGAGCACGATCTCGGGGGAGCGGCCGGTCGTCCGCGAGCGCCCGATCATCCCGGCCGCCGACAACAGAAGATCGCGGTGCCGGGGAAGAGCCGCCCGCGCAGCGGCGACCACTGGCCCCACACCGCGTCGAGGTCGTCCGGCCACTGTTCCGGCCATTCGGGCTCCACGAGGCGCTCCAGCACCAGCCCGGCCCCGACGACGTCGGCCACCCGGTCGCCGAGCGTGCGGTGGTGCTCCACGTAGACCGCGCGGTCGTGCTCGTCGACCTCCGCGTAGGGCGTGCGGTCGAAGTACGACTGCGACACGGTCAGGCCGTCGGGGCCGGGGTCGTCGGGGAACATCCAGCGCATGGGGTGGTTCACCGCGAACACCCACGGCGCCCCGGGGCGCAGCACGCGCGCCACCTCGCGCATCACCGCGCCGGGGTCGGCGACGAACGGGATCGCCCCGAACGCCGAGAAGGCGACGTCGACGCTCGCGGCGGCCAGGGGGATCGCGTCGGCGTCGGCCTGCACGAGCGGGACGGTGACGCCGGTGCGGGCGTCGGCCTCGCGGGCGTGGCGCAGCATGCCCGCCGACAGGTCGAGCCCGAGCACCCGCGCGCCCCGACCGGCGAGCCAGCGCGAGCACGACGCCGCCCCGCACCCCACCTCGAGCACCCGGGCGCCGCGCAGCGCCGCGGGGTCACCGAGCAGGTGGGCGTCGGCCTCCCGCAGGCGCTCGGGGCACCAGACGAAGTCGTCGTCACCGAGGAACGCGCCGTGCTCGGCCTGGTAGTCGTCGGCGTCGGCGTCCCACCAGGCCCGGCTCGCCGCGCTCGACTCCGCCGCCCCGACCGCCCGCCGGGCGACCCCGGCCGCCCCGAGCAGCTCCTCCGCCGACGCGCCCGCGCGTCCCTCCGCGTCGGGGAGGGGCGGCGGGGTCGGCACCGGGGCATCCTGACACGCCCGGACGCGGGGTCCGCGTCCCCCGGGCGGGCTCCCCGCGACGGCGACACGCCGGGGGTTCCGCCTGCGACACGCCGGGGACCGGTACGGGGTGCCCCGATTGCCGGGCCGTGTCGGGCGCGGTTACGATGAAGGTCCACGTGAGTGGTCTCGCCCTGTCCGCGTTCCGCTACCCAGGCAGCGGTGGGCGGCGATTCTCGTCTCCACCTCGGCGTTCGTCGGGATCGACGGTGCGCGCGTCAGGACGACGCCACCCGCGTGGTGTCCCTGCACGCTCGATCTGACCATGTTCCCGGAGCCGTCCACCGTATGTCCATCGACACCCACACCGCCCCGACGTCGACCAGCCCGCAGGTCGCGATCAACGACATCGGGTCGGAAGAGGACTTCCTCGCCGCCATCGACCAGACGATCAAGTACTTCAACGATGGCGACCTCGTCGAGGGCACCATCGTCAAGGTCGACCGGGACGAGGTCCTCCTCGACATCGGCTACAAGACCGAGGGCGTCATCCCCTCGCGTGAGCTGTCCATCAAGCACGATGTCGACCCCAACGAGGTCGTCGCCGTCGGCGACGAGGTCGAAGCCCTCGTCCTCCAGAAGGAGGACAAGGAGGGCCGGCTGATCCTGTCCAAGAAGCGCGCGCAGTACGAGCGCGCCTGGGGCACGATCGAGCAGCTCAAGGACAACGACGAGCCCGTCAAGGGCACCGTCATCGAGGTCGTCAAGGGCGGCCTCATCCTCGACATCGGCCTGCGCGGCTTCCTCCCGGCCTCGCTGGTCGAGATGCGCCGCGTCCGCGACCTCCAGCCCTACGTGGGCAAGGAGATCGAGGCCAAGATCATCGAGCTGGACAAGAACCGCAACAACGTCGTCCTCTCCCGCCGTGCGTGGCTGGAGCAGACCCAGTCGGCGGTGCGCAGCGAGTTCCTCAACCAGCTCGCCAAGGGCCAGATCCGGTCCGGCCAGGTCTCGTCGATCGTCAACTTCGGTGCGTTCGTCGACCTCGGCGGCGTCGACGGTCTGGTGCACGTTTCCGAGCTGTCCTGGAAGCACATCGACCACCCGTCCGAGGTGGTCGAGGTGGGCCAGGAGGTCAAGGTCGAGGTCCTCGACGTCGACCTCGACCGCGAGCGGGTCTCCCTGTCGCTGAAGGCGACGCAGGAGGACCCGTGGCGTCAGTTCGCCCGCACCCACCAGATCGGCCAGATCGTGCCCGGCAAGGTCACGAAGCTGGTGCCGTTCGGTGCGTTCGTCCGCGTCGACGAGGGCATCGAGGGACTGGTCCACATCTCGGAGCTGGCCGAGCGCCACGTCGAGGTGCCCGAGCAGGTCGTCCAGGTCGGCAACGACGTCATGGTCAAGGTCATCGACATCGACCTCGACCGTCGCCGCATCTCGCTCTCGCTCAAGCAGGCCAACGAGGGCATGACGCCGGAGACGGAGTTCGACCCGGCGCTCTACGGCATGGCGGCCGAGTACGACGACGCCGGCAACTACATCTACCCCGAGGGCTTCGACCCGGACACCGGCGAGTGGCGCGAGGGGTACGAGTCGCAGCGCGAGGAGTGGGAGCGCCAGTACCAGGCGGCCTACGCCCGCTACGAGCAGCACATCGCGCAGCTGCAGCGCACCCAGGAGCAGGAGGCGGAGGCGGCCGAGGCCGCGCCGGCCAATTACTCCTCGGGCGGTCCGTCGTCCGCCGACGAGGGCGGCGACGAGGACACGCCCGACCCGGGCCAGGGCCCGCCCTCGCAGAGCGGCGGCGGTGCGCTGGCCAGCGACGCCCAGCTCGCGGCGCTCCGCGAGAAGCTGTCGGGCGGCTGATCACCAGCTGCTGAGCTCGACCGACGGGCCCTCACCCCTCGCGGGGTGGGGGCCCGTCGTCGCGCGCGGGTGGTCGCCTGGTGCGCTGCGAGGGACGCGTTCGCTGCTCCACGCGCAGCGAGGGACGCCCTCGCTCATCCGGGCGGGGCGGGCTCGCGCCGGCGGAGGCGCGCTACCCGAAGGCGACGGGCGCGGGCTCGAACGCCGGGCGCAGGTGCCGCGAGCCGGCGAGGAAGCGCTCGACGAGGCCGCGGCGGGCGATGTGCGGGGCCGCGAGGGCGGCAGCGATCGGCGGCAGGGCCCGGCACCAGACCAGACCGGGGTCGCCGAGGCGGTGGCGTCCTGCGGGGCGACGCGAACGGAACACGCGGCGGCTCCTCGGTACGGGTGGTGCGGTTGGTGCGGGCGAGGCGCGACCGTACCGCTGTTGCGTACGTGACACGAGTGACTCACCGGCGGGTCTCGACCCCGGGTCGAGTGACTCCTCCACCCGCTGGGCACACTGCGGGCGTGCTGAGGCTGGGGCTCACCGGTGGGATCGGGGCGGGGAAGTCGACGGTGGCGGAGACGCTCACCGAGCTGGGCGCGGTGGTGATCGACGCCGACCGGATCGCCCGCGAGGTCGTCGAACCCGGCACCGAGGGCCTGGCCGACGTCGTCGCCGCGTTCGGCGAGGACGTCCTCGACGCGGACGGCGCGCTCGACCGTCCCGCGCTCGGGCGGATCGTGTTCGGCGACGACGCGAAGCGGCAGAAGCTGAACGGGATCCTGCACCCGCGGATCGGCGCCCGGACCGCGGAGATCGCCGCCGAGGCCGCCGACGACGCCGTGATCGTCCACGACGTCCCGCTGCTCGTCGAGAACGGGATGGGCGCGGCGTTCGCGCTGGTCGTGGTGGTCGACGCGCCGGTGGACGTGCGGGTCGCGCGCCTCGTCGACACCCGCGGCATGACCGTCGAGGACGCCCGGGCGCGCATGGCGGCACAGGCCGACGACGAGGCCCGGCGCGCGGCGGCCGACGTGTGGCTCGAGAACGCGGGCGCGGCCGGCGCCCTGCGCGAGCAGGTCGAGCGCCTGTGGCACGAGCGCCTCGTGCCCTTCGCGGCGAACATCGAGCAGGGGCGGGCCGTCCCCGCGCCGACCGAGATCGTGGCGCCCGCCGACGACCGCGCGCTCGTCGGTCGTCGCCTCGCCGCCCGCCTCGCCGCCGCCGGGGGCGAGCGCGTCCGGCGCGTCGAGCTCGTCGGCCCGGGCGCGATCCCCGACCTGCCCGCCCCCGACGTCGTCGACCTGCTCGTGGAGGCCGCCCGGCCCGACGACGACCTCGCCGAGGCCTTCCTCGCCGCCGGCTTCCCGCGCACCGGGCCCGGGCGCCACGGCTCCGCCGACCCCGCCCGTCCCGCCCGCGTGCTGGTCCTCAACGGCAAGAAGCGCCGGGAGGCGAAGCAGGCGCAGGCGATCGTCGACGCCCGCGAGCGGGCGCGTCGGGACCCGGACCGCGTCGCCGCCGACCCGGACGCGGTCCGCGCCGAGGTCGCCCTGCCCTGATCATGTCGCACGAAGCCGGCACGGACGACGATCAGCACGCTGCCCGCGGCCCGTCCCTAGAAGCGCGTGAGGGACCCCGTCCCGAGCGCGCACGTCCAGGTGTCGAGGTCGTGGCGGGCGTCGACGAGCTCGCCGAGCACGCGGTGCACGGTGCTCATCGCCTCGTCGGCGTCCGCGCCGGAGAGCACGCCGCCCGCGACGGCGGCGGCGAAGTCGGCGTCGTGCACGACGCGGGCCGGCCGCCCCGGCACGACCTCGAGGCCGAGCAGGAGATCGGTGGAGCGCCACTGCGGGCCGTCGACGACGATCCGTACCGCGCCGATCTCCGTGGTCGCCCCGGCCGCGTCGCCGTCGCGCGGGAGGCGGCGGCGTATCCGCAGGCCGTGGTCGGCGACGTACCAGCACGTCTCCGCCAGCACGAAGGGGTCCTCGGGGCTCAGCACCGTGGTGCGCAGGTGCCCGTCCGCGACGTGGCAGCGGTCGAGGGCCTGTTCGAGGACCTGCTCGAGGACCTGTTCGAGGACGTCGGGTTCCTGCTCGACGACGTGCGCGGGCGCGAGGGGGAGGGTGCGGGTCGCGGCGTGGATGTCGACGACCTCGACCAGCTGGCGGGAGACGACCGGGCTCACGGCGGTGGACCCTAGGACACCCGACCGGGTGGCCCGACGCCGACCCCTACCCGAATACCACCCCTGTCATTCGCGATGTGACACAGGTCATGTCCACGTCAGGACAACGTCGTGCCGCGCGAGCCAACGGTCCAGGTCGTGGCCCTGCGACGCGAGGCCCGCGAGGGTGCGGTGGCTGGTCGTCAGGGCCCGCTCGGCGCGCACGACGTCGAGGAGCCCGGCGGCGACGGCCTCGGCGAGCTCGTCGAGGTCGAGGACGTCGGTGCGCTCGCCCGTGTACACGACGAGGTCGACGTAGTGGTCCTCGGTCCACCACGTCGCGCCGTCGCGGGTGACGTCGACGACGTCGATGTAGTGGTCCTGGAGCCGCTCGTGGCCGGGTCGCCAGGTGAAGTCGGTGACGCGGATGCCGAGGGCCGGGAGCAGCCAGGACCGCAGGTGGGTCAGGGTCGGGTGGTCGACCATCGCGCGGCTCAGGTAGAGCCCGAACGGCTCCTCGCGGTACAGGTCGACCGCGCGCACGAAGCCCTTGGGGTCGGTGTTGGTGCCGGCGGCGACGTCGAACGTCTCGATCTTCGGCGGGTGCAGGCCCACGGTGCGTGACCCTAGGTCACACGCGACGACACCCGCTCCCACGTGCGACGGGGAGCGGGTGCCGGGGACGGTGATCAGGACGCGGAGCCCTCGACGACGGCGGGGTCCATCCACACGGCCTCCCAGACGTGGCCGTCCGGGTCGGTGAACGAGGCGCCGTACATGAACCCGTGGTCCTGGTCCTCCTTCCACTCCGCCCCGCCGTTCGCGAGCGCCGCCGCCTTGAGCCGGTCGACCTCCTCGCGGCTGTCGGCGGAGAGGGCCAGCAGGACCTCGGTGGTCTTCCGGGGGTCGGCGACCTCGCCGATCACGAAGTCGCCGAAGCGCTCGTGCGTCATGAGCATGGCGAAGACGTTCTGCTCGATGACGAGGCACGCGGTGCTCTCGTCGCAGAACTGCTCGTTGAAGGTGAACCCCAGGGCGTCGAAGAACGCGCGGCTGGCGGCGACGTCGGCGACGGGCAGGTTGACGAAGATCGATCGCACGGTGGTCCTCCGGGGACGGTGTCGGGTCAGGAACGGGCGCGGACGAGGGCGGGGACGAGGACGGCGCCGACGGCGAGGTGGACCGCCGCGAGGGCGACGCGCGTGGCCGTCGTGGCCTCGACCAGCAGGACGGGGACCATCGAGGCGACCACGATCACCGCGACGAGCACGGTCCAGATCGCCGTCCCGTGGCGGGTGAGGCGTTCGAGCAGGGCGAGCACGCCCCAGCCGACGAGGCCGAGGACCACGGTGACCTGCGTCGTGACCAGGGCGTCGATGCGCACGGTGCCCTGGCTGTCGGAGATCCAGTAGTCGGCGCCGGCGAGCTGCCCGACCCACCACACGGCGAGCGTCACCACCAGCGTGGCGACGATCCCGAGCGTCCGCCGGCGGCGCCGCACCGCGGCCCGGCCACGGACGGGAGCGGTGACGGTGGCCGGGGTGGGGGCCGGAGCGGTGAGCGACATGGTGACCTCCGTCGTCGGAGAAACTGTGTCCTGTGGACACTGTGTACGGTAGACACAGAAGACGCGACGAGGCAAGGGCGGGATCGGATGAGCAGCACGACCGGGACGGACGACGCGGGACCGCCGGGCCACGTCCTCTGGCGTGCCCCGGAGGAGCCGAGCCGCGGTCCGCGCCGCGCCCTGACGCTCGACGAGGTCGCGTGGGCGGCGGTCGGGGTGGCGGACCGGGACGGGCTGGCCGGGCTGTCGATGCAGCGGGTGGCCGCGGAGGTGGGGCTGACCAAGATGGCGCTCTACCGGTACGTCGCGAACAAGGAGGAGCTCGAGGCGCTCATGATCGACGCCGCCGTCGAGGAGCCGCCCGGTCCGGACGCGCTGACCGGGACGTGGCGCGAGCAGGCCGTGCAGCTCGCCAGGATGGTCTCGGACGTCTGGACGCGGCACCCGTGGATCCCCTGGATCACCGTCGGCGAGCGGGTGATGGGCCCGCGCGAGGTCGGCTGGGTCGAGGCCGCGGTCCGCGTCGTCGAGCCGCTCGGGCTGGCCCCCGACGAGCGGATGGACGCGGTGACGATGCTGTTCGGGCACCTGCGGACCACCCTCGCGGCGGCCACCGCGGGCACCCGGCCGTGGACCGCGGACCCGGAGGGCGGGAGCACGATGCGCGACCTCGTCGCGGCCCACGCCGACCGCTACCCGGCCCTGACCGCGGTGATGGCCGACCCCGGCGGCCCCGTCGGCTCCCGGTGGGACTTCGGCCTGCAGTGCCTGCTCGACGGGTTCGCGGCGGCCGCCGAGCGGAGGTCGCGATGACCCCGGAGGTCGTGCACCGCTACCTCGCCGCGCTGGACGCCGGCTCGGTCGAGGACGTCCTCGCCTGCTTCGCCCCGGGCGGGGAGGTGGCGTCGCCGCTGTACGGGACGCTGCCCGCCGAGCGGTTCTACCCGGAGCTGTTCGCGGACTCGTCGCCGTCGAGCACCGAGCTGCGCCGCGTCTACGTCGACCCCGCCGACGACCGCGAGGTCGCGCTGGCCTTCCACTACTCCTGGGTCCTCGGCGACGGCACGCCGGCCCCGTTCGACGTGGTCGACCTCGTGACCCTCACCGACGACCGTGACCGCATCGCGCGCCTGGTCATCTGCTACGACACCGCGCCCCTGCGGAGCTCGTGGCAGCGGGTGGCGGCCGGCGGGACGGACGCTGTCGGGGGGCGCGGTTAACCTCGATCCCATGGCCTTCGCGACAGAGGTTCCGGGCTCGGCCCGCGACGGGGAGAACCCGGAGGGGCTCCCCGAGGACGCCCTCGCGCACTCCGAGTTCCGACCCGTCGGCGAGATCGAGCGCACCGGTGTCCCGTTCGAGGTCGTCAGTCCGTACGACCCGGCGGGCGACCAGCCGGCGGCCATCGAGGACCTCGAGCGGCGGGTCAAGGGCGGCGAGCACGACATCGTGCTGCTGGGCGCCACGGGCACCGGCAAGTCGGCGACGGCGGCCTGGCTGATCGAGCGGGTGCAGCGCCCGACGCTGGTGATGGCGCCCAACAAGACGCTGGCGGCCCAGCTGGCCAACGAGCTGCGCGAGCTGCTGCCCAACAACGCGGTCGAGTACTTCGTCTCGTACTACGACTACTACCAGCCCGAGGCGTACATCGCGCAGACCGACACCTACATCGAGAAGGACTCCTCGATCAACGAGGACGTCGAGCGGCTGCGCCACTCCGCGACGTCCAACCTGCTCTCGCGCCGCGACGTCGTCGTGGTCGCGTCGGTGTCGTGCATCTACGGCCTCGGCACGCCGCAGTCCTACCTCGACCGCTCGGTGCAGCTGAACGTCGGCGACGAGCTCGACCGCGACCAGCTGCTGCGCGCGCTGGTCGACGTGCAGTACACCCGCAACGACATGTCGTTCGCCCGCGGCACGTTCCGGGTCCGCGGCGACACCGTGGAGATCATCCCGGCCTACGAGGAGCTCGCGGTCCGCATCGAGTTCTTCGGCGACGAGATCGAGTCGCTCTACTACCTCAACCCGCTCACCGGCGACGTCGTGCGCCAGGTCGACGACGTGCGCATCTTCCCGGCCACCCACTACGTGGCCGGGCCCGAGCGCATGGAGAAGGCGGTCAAGGCGATCGAGGCCGAGCTCGAGGAGCGCCTCGCCGAGCTCGAGCGCCAGGGCAAGATGCTCGAGGCCCAGCGGCTGCGGATGCGCACCACCTACGACATCGAGATGATCCGCCAGGTCGGGTTCTGCTCGGGCATCGAGAACTACTCGCGCCACATCGACGGCCGCGGCCCGGGCACCGCGCCGGCCACGCTGATCGACTACTTCCCGCAGGACTTCCTGCTGGTCATCGACGAGTCGCACGTGACCGTGCCGCAGATCGGCGGCATGTACGAGGGCGACATGTCGCGCAAGCGCAACCTCGTCGAGTACGGGTTCCGCCTGCCCTCGGCCACCGACAACCGCCCGCTGACGTGGGAGGAGTTCGCCGACCGGATCGGCCAGACGGTCTACCTGTCGGCGACACCGGGCGACTACGAGATGCGGATGGCCGGCGGCGAGTTCGTCGAGCAGGTCATCCGGCCCACCGGCCTGGTCGACCCCGAGGTCGTCGTCAAGCCGACCAAGGGCCAGATCGACGACCTCGTGGGCGAGATCCGCACGCGGGTCGACAAGGACGAGCGCGTCCTGGTCACCACGCTGACCAAGAAGATGGCCGAGGACCTCACCGACTACCTGCTCGAGCTCGGCATCAAGGTCCGCTACCTGCACTCCGAGGTCGACACGCTGCGGCGCGTCGAGCTGCTGCGCCAGCTGCGCTCCGGCGAGTACGACGTGCTGGTCGGCATCAACCTGCTGCGCGAGGGCCTCGACCTGCCGGAGGTGTCGCTGGTCGCGATCCTCGACGCCGACAAGGAGGGCTTCCTGCGCAGCGAGCGCTCGCTGATCCAGACGATCGGCCGCGCGGCCCGCAACGTGTCGGGCCAGGTGCACATGTACGCCGACACGGTCACCGACTCGATGCGCTACGCCATCGACGAGACCAACCGGCGCCGCGAGAAGCAGATCGCCTACAACACCGAGCGGGGCGTCGACCCCCAGCCGCTGCGCAAGAACATCGCCGACATCCTCGACCGCGTCTACCGCGAGGCGGAGGACACCGAGGAGTCGGTCGGGGTCGGCGGGTCGGCGCGCAACAGCTCGCGCGGGCGCCGCGCGGCGGGCGAGGCCGGCGGTCGGGGCAGCTCGGGCATCGTCGAGCACCGCGACACCTCGGGCATGGCGCGCGCCGAGCTGGCCGACCTCATCCAGCAGCTCACCGATCAGATGATGGCCGCGGCGCGCGACCTGCAGTTCGAGCTCGCCGGGCGGCTGCGCGACGAGATCGCCGACCTCAAGAAGGAGATGCGGGGGATGGACGCGGCCGGGGTCAGCTGATCGGCCGCCCACTAGGGTCGTCGGGTGCGCGGCATCGCGACCCGGAGCGCGACGATCACGGACCGGGTGCTCGGCTGGGCCACGGTGGTGGCCGGTGTCGTGTACTCCGCGTTCCTGGTGACCCCGTTGCTCGGTACGGCGCTCGACCCAGCCCGCTCGTACGTCAGCGAGCTCGCCGCGCTCGACCAGCCCCACGACCTGGTGTTCCGCACCGTCGACGGCGTCGTGGGCTTGGTCGTGGTCGCCGCCGGGGTGCACGTGGTCCGGGGCGCCCGGGTGCGGGCCGTGCGGTGGGCCGGCGTCGCGCTCGGGCTCTTCGGCGCGGCGACGCTGCTCGACGCGGTCGCGCCGATGGCCTGCGCCCCCTCCGCCGACCCCGCCTGCGCCGCCGCCGAGGCGTCGCGGTCGGCGTTCTCGTTCGGGGTGCACGAGGTGACCAGCGTCGCGGCCAACGGCGCCGCGGTCCTCGCCGTGCTGCTGCTCGCGATCGCGCGGTCCCGCGGGCGTACCGCCGACCAGCCGGCGTCGCCGCTGGAGGGCGCGATGCTGGTCGGGCTCCCGCTGGTCGCGGTGCCGGGGCTGCTGGTCGTCCTCGAGGAGACCGTGGGCCTGGGGCTCGACGGCGTCGTCGGCTACGTCCAGCGGGTCCAGGTCCTGACGCTCTCGGGGGTGCTGGTGACCATCGGGCTCGTCGTGCTGCGAGGGTCGCGGTGGGTCCGGAGGCGCAGGTGAGAGCGCGCACGGTGGTGATCGTGCCCGGACTGGGGTCGACACCGGGGGAGTGGGAAGCCGTCGTGGCGGCGCTTCCCCCGGACGTCGCGGTGATCGTGGTCGATCCGGCCGACGCCCCGCGCCTGCGCTCGCGCGACGACTGGACGCCGGAGGCCGTCGCCGCCCGCCTCGCCGCCCGGGTCGCCCGCGCGGCGCGGCCGCTGCTGCTCGTCGGTCACTCGTCGGGCGGGTTGCAGGTGCAGGCCCTGCTGTACGCCGGTCCCGCCCGGCCCGGTGGGCCGGGCGACTGTGGGGGCGCGCTGCTCGTCGACGCGTCCCACGAGCAGGGGGTGCGGCTCGCGCCCGCTCCGGTCAGCCGCGTGGGCAGGGCCGTCGCGGAGCTGGTCCTGGCGAGCGGGATCGCGACGCTCGTCGGTCCGTGGACCCGCGCGCTCGGCGTGCGGCTGGCCTCGGTGCGGGGGCGCGACCGCATGACACCGGCCGCGGTGCGGGCCTTCGCCTCGCGGGCCTGGGCGGCGTCGACGCTCGACGCATGGTTCGGGCACGGACCGTTGCAGGCCGGCGTGCTGGCCCGGCAGCGGGAGCGGGGCGCGCCGGAGGTCCCGGTGCGCCTGCTGGTCGGCGCCGCGGGCGCCGGCCGCGGACGGGCGCGGTGGGTCGCCCTCCAGCGGGACCTGGCGCGTCGTCTCGGCGCACCCGAGCCGCAGCTGCTCGACGACGCCGGGCACCTGGTGACCATCGATCGCCCGGACGCGATCGCCGACGCCGTGCGGGCGCTGCTCGGCGCCGGCGAGGCCCCCGCGCCGGGTCCGGCGACGGCACGAGCGTGACCGGCGGGGTGGACGGAGAGGTCAGTCGCGCAGGAGCCCGCGCGCGACCCGCAGGTCGGCGACGAAGCCCGCGAACATCTCGTCGCGGTCCTGCCCGCGGGCGGGGTCGGCGCGCAGGATCGCGGACGGGTGGATGGTCGGCACGAGGGCCATGTCGTTCCACGTCCGCGGCTCGCCGCGCTCGGCGGTGATCCGGAACGACGACCCGAGCAGCGCCTTGCCCGCGGTCGCCCCGAGCGTCAGCAGCACCTGCGGCTCGACCAGCGCCAGCTCGGCGTCGAGCCACGGCCGGCAGGCCTTGATGTGGCCGGCCTTCGGGGTCTCGTGGATGCGCCGCTTGCCCTGGTAGCGGAAGTTGAAGTGCTTGACCGCGTTGGTGACGTAGGCGTCGTCGCGCGCGATCCCGGCCTCGTCGAGGGCCTCGTCGAGCAGGCGCCCGGCCGGCCCGACGAACGGCGCCTGCTGCCGGTCCTCCTGGTCGCCGGGCTGCTCGCCGACCATCACCAGGCGCGCCCGCGGCGGGCCGGAGCCGAACACGGTGCCGGTGGTGTCGCGGTACAGCTCGCAGGCGGTGCACCCGGCGGCCCGGGCGCGCAGCGCGTCGAGGTCCGGCGGCAGGTCCGTGGCGGTGTCGGCGGCGTCGCCGAACACGTCGAGCGGCTCGGTCACCGAGCGGGGGTGCCCACTGCCCGGCGCGGAGAACACGCGGCGCGCCGAGTGCCGGACGCGTCCTGTCCGCCACGGTCGCCAGACTGGCCGCCATGGCCATCGGTGTGCAGATCACGTTCGACGCCCACGACACGGCGGGGCAGGCCGCGTTCTGGGCGCTCGCCCTGGACTACGTCCTCCAGCCCCCGCCGCCGGGCTTCGACTCCTGGGAGGCGTTCGCCGAGCAGGTCGGTATCCCGCGCGACCAGTGGGACCGGCTGAACGCGGTGATCGACCCGGAGGGCGTCGGCCCGCGCGTGCTGTTCCAGAAGGTGCCCGAGGACAAGACGGTGAAGAACCGCGTGCACCTCGACGTCAACGTCGGCGGCCTGGCCGAGAACCGTCGCGAGCTCGCGCAGGCGCACCGCGAGAAGCTCGAGGCGGCCGGCGCGCGGTTCGTGCGCGAGGTCGACGAGCCGTCCGGGTGGTGCCTGGTCATGACCGACCCGGAGGGCAACGAGTTCTGTCTGCAGTGACGCCCGGCTCTATGGCGCCCGTCACCGGGCCTGCTTAGGCTGCGGCGGGGTGGTCCGTCGACGTCGAGGAGGTCCTCGTGCCTCATGCTGACGACGGGGTCTGCGCGGTCACGCGCAGCACGGACCTGCGCCAGCACGCACGCCTGCTCCACCAGGCCCACGACGCCCGCCTGTCCGGGAGCCGCCCGACCACGCCGCTGCGGCGGGTCGTGAGCCGGTCCTGGGACCGCGTCCTGTCCTACGGCGTCGCGCCGGACGGGCGCACGCTCGACGACCCCGCGCCGCCGGAGATCGTGGAGCAGCGGCGCGCCGCGTCCCCGATCGCCGGGGTGCTGCCGCAGCTGCGCGCGAGCCTCACCGCGGTGGCCGAGGACGCCGAGCACGTCATGGTGATCACCGCCGCCGACGGGTTCGTGCTCTGGCGCGAGGGTGCGGTGCGCGTGGGCCGCCTCGCCGACTCGCTGGGCTTCCTGCCCGGTGCCGACTGGACCGAGGCGTCGGTCGGCACGAACGCCATCGGCACCGCGCTCGCCGAGCACGCCTCGGTGCAGCTGTTCTCCGCCGAGCACTTCGTCCGCGCCCAGCATCCGTGGACGTGCACGGCGAGCCCGATCCACGACCCGCGCACGGGCGAGATGCTCGGTGTCGTCGACCTGTCCGGGCCCGCCCCGACGGTCCACCCGACGACCGTGGCCCTCGTGCACACGGCGGTCCGCCTCGCCGAGACCGGGCTCTGGGCCGCGCACGAGACCCGCCTCGAGAGCCTGCGGGCGGTGGCGGCGCCGGTGCTCGCCCGCCAGACCGGGCCGGCGCTGGTCGTCGACGACCACGGCTGGGTCGCCGCGGCCACGGGCCTCGCCCCGCGCGACCGGGTCGGCGTGCCCCGGGCCGGCGAGGCGATGCTGATCCACGGGCTCGGCGCCTGCCTGCCCGACCGCGTGCCGGGCGGCTGGCTGCTGCGCCCCTCGGACGCGACGGGCCCGAGCCGGACCCGCCTGCGGCTCGACCTCGCCGCCGACCCGCCCGCGGTGCTGGTCGAGGGCCACGAGGTGTGGCGCCACGCCCTCGGGCGGCGCCACCTGCAGATCGTCGCCCTGCTCATGGCGGCCGGGAGCGCCGGGCTCGACGCGGCCGCGATCAGCCGCGCGCTCTACGACGACGCCGACCACCTCGTCACCGTGCGCGCCGAGCTCTCCCGGCTGCGCCGCGTGCTCGGGGGCCTGCTCGCCGCGCGCCCCTACCGCATCGCGCCGGGCGTCGAGGTCCTCCCGCCGACGGCGGCGGACACCGCGCACCTCTTCGGCGCGCGTGCAACACCCCTGCAACCCTGGCCGTGACCCGGCTCACTCCCGTGTGATGAGGGCCGCCCCATCGGCCGGATGGGTCGAGCCCCCTCCCGGTGTGCTCGTCTACTGCTCCGTCTCCCGCAGGAGGACCCATGAAGGCTGCCCGATTCCACGGCCGCGAGGACGTGCGGATCGAGGACGTCCCGGAGCCGCACCCCGGCCCGGGCCAGGTGCAGGTCGCGGTCGAGTGGTGCGGGATCTGCGGCACCGACCTGCACGAGTTCCTCGACGGCCCGATCTTCACCCCGACGCCCCAGGCGCCGCACCCGTTGACCGGCGGCGCCATCCCGATCACGCTCGGGCACGAGTTCTCCGGCGTCGTCGCGGAGGTCGGCCAGGGCGTGACGGGCGTGTCCGAGGGCGACCGGGTCGTCGTCGAGCCCTACGACGTGTGCGGGACGTGCGTCGCGTGCCGGTCCGGCCGCTACAACATCTGCCGGTCGCTGGGCTTCATCGGTCTCGACGGCGACCAGGGCGGGTTCGCCGAGAAGATGGTCGTCGACCAGCGCTGGGTGCACCCGATCGGCGGCCTGACCGCCGAGCAGGGCGCGCTCATCGAGCCCCTGGCGGTCGGGTACCACGCGACCAAGCTGTCGGGGATCCAGCAGGGACAGACCGCCGCGGTGTTCGGGTCGGGTCCGATCGGGCTGGTCACCGCCGCCGCGCTGCGCGCCAACGGTGCCGGGCAGGTCATCGTCATCGAGCCCGCCGACGCGCGGAAGGCCAAGGCGCCGGGCGCCGGCGCCGACCACGTGCTCGACCCGACCGAGGTCGACGTGCCCGAGGCGATCCGCGAGCTCACCGACGGCGCCGGGGCGGACGTGACGTTCGAGTGCGCCGGGCTCGACCCGGTCCTCGCTCAGGCGGTCGCGTCGACGCGACCCGGCGGGACCTGCATCAACGTCTCGATCTGGGGCCACCCGGCGACGTTCGACGTCAACTCGCTGGTGTTCTCCGAGATCCGGCTGATCGGCTCGCTCGCCTACGCGGGGCGGCACCCCGAGGTCATCGACCTCGTGCGCGACGGCGTCGTCGACGTCGAGCAGTTCATCACCGGCCGCATCGCCCTCGACGACATCGTCGACCAGGGCTTCCGCGAGCTCATCGACCACAAGGAGACCAACGTGAAGATCCTGGTGCACCCGTGACCGCCGCGCAGAACGCCGCCGGGACGCGCGTCGCCGTCGTGACCGGCGCCGGCCGGGGGATCGGTGCCGCGATCGCGCGGCGGCTCGCGGGCGACGGACTCGCGGTGATGGTGTCCGACATCGACGCGGCGACCGCGCAGGGCGTCGCGAAGGAGATCACCGACGCCGGCGGCCAGGCCGCCTCGACCGCCACCGACGTCGCCGACCGCGACGCCGTGTTCGCCCTGGTCGCCGCCACGCGGGAGCGGTTCGGGTCGATCGACGTGATGGTCGCCAACGCGGGCATCGCGCAGGTGAAGACGCTGCTCGAGGTGACGCCCGAGGACCTGCAGCGGATGCTGTCGATCAACGTCGGCGGCGTGATGTGGTGCCTGCAGGCCGCGGCCGAGGCGATGATCGAGCAGGGGCACGGCGGGAAGATCATCAACGCGGCGTCGATCGCCGGGCACCAGGGCTTCGACCACCTCGGGCACTACTCCGCGTCGAAGTTCGCCGTGCGCGCCCTGACCCAGGCCGCGGCCAAGGAGCTCGCGAGCCACCAGATCACCGTCAACGCCTACTGCCCGGGCATCGTCGGCACGACCATGTGGGACGAGATCGACGAGGGGCTCGGCGGCTACCTCGGCACCGGCAAGGGCGAGGCGCTGAAGCAGTACTCGCAGCTCATCGCGCTCGGCCGGGTGCAGACGCCCGAGGACGTCGCGTCGTTCGTCTCCTACCTGGCCAGCCGCGACGCCGACTACATGACCGGGCAGGCAGTGATGATCGACGGCGGGATCGTCATGGTCTGAGCGAGCGGGTGGGGGCGCGCCGGGGCGGGCCCGAGTTGACCATCGGAGTGGCGGGGGTAACATGACCGACGTGCAGGCACCGCGTCGTCGAGAGGTAGTACTTCGGCGCGCCGGGTGAGCCAGGGCCCCGGCGCGCACCGCCGCTCGCCCCGAGGGGGCTCGTAGCGGACACGCCGAGACCTGGCTCGGATCCATCACCCCACCGGATCCCCCAGGAGCCCGTCGTGACCATGCTCGAGCCGGCCCCCACCCGCCGCCTCTCCCGCCTGCCCCGCCCGTTCACCATCCTCACGACCGGCGGCATGACCGGGGTCATGGATCTCGCGTCGGCGCTGTGCTCGTTCGGCTACCGCATCCCCGACTTCTCGGTCGACGTCCACGAGGGCGTCTCGTGCTCGTGCATCCAGTGCACCGTGGCGCTGACCAGCGCCGAGTGCACGGAGTTCGCCGACCGCGTGCGGACGCTCCCGGGCGTCCTGTCGGTCGAGCCGTCCTGCTGAGGACACCCTGCTGAGGACACCCTCCTGAGGACACGGAGCGCAGGCGGAGCCGGACCGTCGCTACAGCGCATAGTGGAGGCGTGAGCGACGACGCCCGGCGCGACCGGGGACCCGACGGGCCCGGCGACTGGACCAATCCCCTCGAGCAGCTGATCGGGCGGCTCGTCGAGGGCTTCGGTGACCTGGGTGGGCTCGGTCAGCAGGACGACGACCCGGGGCGTCCGCAGGGCAGCAGCCGCACGCCCGTCCTCGACCGCTTCGGTCGCGACCTCACCGCCGCGGCGCGCGCCGGGCGCCTCGACCCGGTCGTCGGCCGCGAGCGCGAGGTCGCTGCCGTCCTCGAGATCCTCGGGCGGCGCACCAAGAACAACCCGGTGCTGGTGGGCGACCCGGGCGTCGGCAAGACCGCGATCGTCGAGGGCATCGCGGCCAAGATCGCCGCCGGCACGGTGCCGGGTGCCGCGGGGCGGCGGGTCGTCGCGCTGGACCTCGCCGGGCTCGTCGCGGGCACGAAGTACCGCGGCGAGTTCGAGGAGCGGCTGCGGCGCCTGGTCGACGAGGTCACGGCCACCGAGCGCGCGGTGATCCTCTTCCTCGACGAGGTGCACACGGTCGTCGGGGCGGGCGCCGGGGTCGAGGGCACGATGGACGCCGCCGACATCCTCAAGCCCGCCCTCGCGCGGGGCGAGCTGCAGGTCGTCGGGGCGACGACGCTGGAGGAGTACCGGCGTCACGTCGAGTCCGACCCCGCGCTGGAACGACGTTTCGCCCCGATCACCGTCGACGAGCCGTCGGTGGAGCAGACCGTCGCCATCCTCGACGGGCTGCGCGCCCGCTACGAGGAGCACCACGGCGTGCGGCTCCCCGAGGACGCCCGCCGCGCGGCCGTCGAGCTGACCGCCCGCCACGTCCGCGACCGCTTCCTGCCCGACAAGGCCATCGACGCCCTCGACACCGCGGCCGCGCGCGTCCGGCTGCGTCGGGGCGAGGACCCGGGCGCGTCCGCGACGGTGTCGGTCAGCGACGTCGCCCAGGTGGTCGCCGACCGGACCGGCCTCCCGGTCGCGCACCTCACCGACTCGGAGCGCACGCGCCTGCTCGGCCTCGCCGACCACCTGCGCCGCCGGGTCGTCGGCCAGGACCACGCGCTGGAGGCCGTCACCGACGCCGTGCTCGCGGGGCGGGCGGGCATGGGGCAGCCGGGTCGTCCGGTCGCGTCGTTCCTGTTCGCCGGCCCGACCGGGGTCGGCAAGACCGAGCTCGCCCGCGCGCTGGCCGAGGCGCTGCACGGGTCGGACGAGCGTCTCGTGCGCCTCGACCTCGGCGAGTTCCGCGAGGCCCACACCGTCAGCCGCCTGACCGGCGCGCCGCCCGGCTACGTCGGGCACGACCGGCCCGGCGAGCTCACCGAGGCGCTGCGGCGCACCCCGTCGTGCGTGGTGCTGCTCGACGAGATCGAGAAGGCGCACCCCGACGTGCTCGCCCTGTTGCTCGGGGTCCTCGATGCGGGGCGGCTCACCGACGGGCGCGGGCGCACCGTGTCGTTCGCCGACGCCGTCGTGATCATGACCAGCAACCTCGGCGCCGCCGCCCTGACCGAGGGCCGCGATCCCGACGACGCCCGCGCGAGCGTGCTCGCCGCCCTCGCGCGCGCCCTGCGCCCGGAGTTCCTCGGGCGCGTCGACGAGGTCGTGCTCTTCACCCCGCTCGACAAGGACGCCCGGCGCGCCGTGGTCGAGCTGCTCCTCGACGGGACGCGCGAGCGCCTCGCCGCGCAGGACGTCGGGCTGACCGTCACGCCCGCCGCCGTCGACGTCCTCGTCGCCCGGGGCCACGACCCGGCCCTCGGCGCCCGGCCGATGCGCCGCGCGGTCACCCGGGACGTCGACCGGGCGTTGTCCCGGCGGATCGTGGCCGGGGCGCTGCGCCCGGGCGGGCACGCCACCATCGACGCGCCCGACCCGGACGGCCCGCTGACCGTCGAGGTCAGCGGCTAGCGCTACTCCACGGTCACGCTCTTGGCGAGGTTGCGGGGCTTGTCGATGTCGCGGCCCAGCACCGCGGCGCAGTGGTAGGCCAGCAGCTGCAGCGGCACGCCGAGCAGGATCGGGTCGAGCTCGGGCTCGAGGCGCGGCACGCGCAGCACGGCGTCGGCGAGCCCGTCGGGGAGCTCGGCGTTGGTCACCGCGATCACGGGCCCGCCGCGGGCGCGGATCTGTTCGATGGTGCTGATGTTCTTGGCGAGCAGCTCGTCGTCGGGGACGACCACGACGCACGGCATGGCGGCGTCGACCAGCGCGAGCGGCCCGTGCTTGAGCTCCGCGGCCGCGTACGCCTCGGCGTGCACGTAGGAGATCTCCTTGAGCTTCTGGGCGCCCTCGCGGGCGACGGCCGCCCCGCGGACCCGGCCGAGGTAGAACATCGAGCGCGCGTCGGCGTAGCGCCGCGCCACCTCGGCGACCTGGTCGCTCGACTGCAGCGCGGTCTCCACGGCGTCGGGGAGGCGGCGCAGGCCCTCGACGAGCCGGGCGCCGTGCGCGGAGGAGAGGTCGCGGACGCGGCCCAGCAGCAGCGCGAGCAGCGTGAACGACGTCGCCATCGAGCTGAACGCCTTGGTCGAGGCCACCGAGACCTCGGGCCCGGCGTGCAGGAACATCCCGGCGCCGCACTGCCGCGCGATGGCCGAGCCGATGACGTTGACGACGCCGACGACGCGCCCGCCCTTGCGCTGGAGCTCCTCGACCGCGGCGAGCGTGTCGATGGTCTCGCCGGACTGGCTCACCGCGACGTAGAGCGTCTCGGGGTCGACGAGCGGGTTGCGGTAGCGGAACTCGCTGGCCTGCTCGGCGTCGGCGGGGATGCGGGCGAGCTCCTCGACCAGACCGGCGCCGATCTGCCCGGCGTAGAGCGCGGATCCGCAGCCCAGGAACGTCACGCGGCGGATGCCGCGCAGCTCGCGGGGGTCGAGGCGCAGGCCGTCGAGGCGCGCGGTGGCGAAGCGGGTGTCGAGGCGTCCGGCCAGCACGCGCCGCAGGGCCGCGGGCTGCTCGTGGATCTCCTTGGAGAGGAAGTCCTCGTGCCCGTCGAGCTCGTAGTCGGCGTCGTCGACGTCGACCGTGGTGGGCGGGCCGAGCCGGGAGCCCTCGTAGCCGGCGGCGGTCAGCGTCGCGAGCTCGCCGTCGGCGAGGAAGACGACCTGGCGGGTGTGCCGGACCAGCGCGGCGACGTCGGAGGCGACGAACATCTCGCCGTCGCCGAGGCCGAGCACGATCGGGCTGCCGTTGCGGGCGACGACGAGCTCGTCGGGGTTGCGGGCGTCGAGCACGACGAGCCCGTAGGTGCCCTCGACGACGCGCAGGGTCTCGCGGACGGCCTCCTCGAGCGAGCTCGACCCGCCGTCCAGGGCGCGGGCGACGAGGTGGGGGAGGACCTCGGTGTCGGTGTCGGACTTCAGCACGACGCCGTCGGCGACGAGCTTGGCGCGCAGCTCGTCGGCGTTCTCGAGGATGCCGTTGTGCACGACGGCGATGCGTCCGGACGCGTCGGTGTGCGGGTGGGCGTTGCGCTCGCTCGGCTCGCCGTGGGTGGCCCAGCGGGTGTGCGCGATGCCGGTGCGCCCGGGCTGCTCGTCCTCACCGACCGCGGCGCGCAGGTCGTCGACGCGGCCGGCGGAGCGGGTGATGCGCAGCGCCTTGCGGTGCGCGACGGCCAGGCCGGCCGAGTCGTAGCCGCGGTACTCGAGCCGCGCGAGCCCGTCCACCAGGATCTTCGTCGCCGGTCTCTGGCCGACGTACCCCACGATGCCGCACATGATCTTCCCCCTCTATCCGTAGACCATCCGTCGCAGGCGCCGCTCGCTGACCTCGCCGGGCGCGACCGGGCGGTGCGCGAGCTCGTCGGCGATCACCGTCCAGATCTCGGCGTTGCGACGGTCGCGGGCCTGCAGCTCCCGGTGCCGCCGGCGCACGAACTCCTCGGTGGTCTCCGAGTAGTAGGCGACGACGTCGGCCACCACGCGCGCGGCGACCTCTCCGGGAAGACCCGTCGAGGCGGCGACGTGGCGCACCAGCTCGGGGTCCATATCGATACAGAATGCCGGATCGGGCTCGTCGGGGCCAGTTCCCTGCCCGATACCGGGCAGGAAAGGGTCACGCGACGAGCTCCTCGGGTGGGGAGCGGCCCCACCACGCACGGGAGCGGCCCGGATCGACGGCTCGCCCGTGTCGACCGGCACGGTCGGCCGGCGCCGTCCGGGTCAGCTGGTGATGTCCTTGCGGCGGAACCACCAGACCGCCGTGGCGCCGAAGGCGATGCACCAGACCAGGGCCGAGAGCACGCCGCGGGCAAGGTCGGTGCCGTCGACGTCGAGGGTGAGCAGGTCGGCGAAGGCGAACACCTCGTGGGTGGGCAGGAGGTTGCGCAGGCTGCCCAGCGCGTCGACCGTGTCGAGGATCTGGGACAGGATCGACACGAGCACCGCGCCGCCGACCGCGCCGAGCGGGGCGTCGGTCACCACCGAGAGCAGGGTGGCCACGCCCGCCACCCAGAGCAGGTGGATCGCCAGGTACGCGACCGCGAGCAGGATGCGCACGAGCGCCGCGCCGTAGGGCAGGGACTCCCCGGTGGGGGAGAGGTAGTCGCCCGCCCCGTAGACGGCGGTGCCCAGCAGGACGGCCACCGCGGGCAGCACGACGAGCGTCGCGAGCGAGAGCAGCGCGGCGACGACGGCCTTCTGGCGCAGCAGGCGCACGCGGGGCACCGGGATCGCGAGCAGGTAGCGCAGCGACGACCACGAGGCCTCGCTGGCGACCGTGTCGCCGAAGAACAGCGCCACGACCACGACGAACAGGAAGCTCGCCGAGGAGAACAGCGCGAAGACCGCGAAGTTCGGCCCCGAGGCCTGGGCGAGGTCGGTGAGGCTGGTGGCGGCCGCGCCGGGGGTCGGGTCGTCGCCGACCGAGAAGGCGATCCAGAGGATCACCGGCAGGAGCGCGAACAGCGCCAGCGTCACCTGCGTGCGCCGGCGCCGCCACTGGCGCAGCAGTTCGACACGCACCGGCAGGGTGTGGGTGCCGTCGAGGGTGGTGGTCACGGGCGCGGGCCCTCCTCACCGATCAGCGCGAGGAACGCGTCCTCGAGGCGGCGCCGGGGGCCGACCCCGCGCACGTCGAACCCGGACTCCACCAGCGAGCGCACGACGTCGGCGCGGTCGACGTCACCGAGGTCGACCAGCACGACCTCGGTGTCCGATGCGTCGGCCTCGACCCCGCGCACCCCGTTGCGCCCGCGCAGCACGGACACGGCCTCGTCGCGGCGACCGGCGTCGACGTTGACCGCGACCTGCCCGCCCGCGACCAGCTCGGCGACCTCGCCGGTCGCGACGACCTCGCCGCGGTGCATGACGACCACGTGGTCGCAGGTCTGCTCGACCTCGGCGAGCAGGTGGCTGGACACGAGCACGGTCCGCTGCCCATCGCGGGCGTACGACCGCAGCACCTCCCGCATCGCGTGGATCTGCGGCGGGTCGAGGCCGTTGGTGGGCTCGTCGAGCACGAGGAGGTCGGGGAGCCCGAGCATGGCCTGGGCGATGGCGAGGCGCTGGCGCATGCCCTGGCTGTAGGTGCGGACGGCCCGGTCGACGGCGCCGCCCAGACCGGCGATCTCCAGGGTCTCCTCGAGGTGCGCGTCCGCGCGCGGGCGTCCGGTCGCGGCCCAGTAGAGCTCGAGGTTGTCGCGCCCGGTGAGGTGCGGCAGGAACCCCGCCCCCTCGACGAACGCGCCGACGCGGCTCAGCACCGGCGCGCCCGCCACCACCCGGCGCCCGAAGATGCGCAGCTCGCCCGCCGTCGGGGCGATCAGACCCAGCAGCATGCGCAGCGTCGTCGTCTTGCCGGCTCCGTTCGGCCCGAGCAGGCCCAGGACCTGGCCGCGTCCGACGGTGAACGAGACGTCGTCGACGGCGACGAGCCCGCTGGGCCACCACTTGGACAGCCCGCGGACCACCAGCGGCGTGTCGGCCAGCCCTTCCTCGAGGGCGAGCGCGCCGCCGGGCTCGAGGTCGCGGCGGCGCCGGCGCACCGCGAGGACCCGCGCCACCAGCCACGCGACGAGCACGCCGAGCAGCAGCACGCCGGCCGCGATCAGCGGGGCGAGGGGCACCGAGGTCCCGCTGCGCACGTCGCCGGGCACCGTCGGCACCGACAGCGACGCGTCCCCGGCGAGCCCGATGCGGTGCACGGCGGGCGCGGTGGCCGCGGAGTAGGCCTGGTCGGTGGTGGACAGGACGACCTCGAGGCGGTGGCCCGCGGCGAGTGTGGCCACCACGGCGGGGAGGCTGACCGTCACCTCGCCGGGCGTGGGGCCCGGCGCGGGCAGGCGCACCGGCGAGACCGCGTTGCCCAGCAGCGTGCGGGTGCCCGGCGCGCCGTCCCCGGCGGCCACGTCGTAGACCTTGGCGAACAGCACCGGCTCGCCCGTGGGCCGCCCGGGCACCGACGAGACCGTCACGCGGACCTGCGGGGCCCCGGCGACCACCGTGCGGGCGGGCAGCGGGTCGCTCGAGAACCGCGCCGACTGGCCGGGCAGGTCGGACGCGAGCCGGCCGAGCAGCGCGCTCGCACCCCCCGCGCCGCCCCCACCGGCGCCGCCGCCGGAACCGCCGCCACCACCGGAGCCGCCGCCACCACCGGAGCCGCCGCCCGTGTCGCTCTCGGAGTCCTCGTCGTCCCCCGACCCGCCGGCCGCGCCCCCGGCGAGCCCGGCGAGACCGGGCACCGACGAGATCGCGGCGGGCGCCCCGCCGGCCGGGGCGACGACGTCCTGCGGGTCGCCCCGCAGCGCCAGCGGCGTGCGCACCGCGCCGCCGGACCCGTCGAGACCGGGGTAGACGCTGGCGGTGATCGTGCGCTGGGTCGGCGCGCTGCGCGCCTGCACCCCGGAGGGCACGACGTAGGTGAACGCGGTGCCCGGGTCGGGCGCGGTGCCGGCGAGGTGGTGGTCGAACCACGCCTGCATGCGCTCGGTGGTGCGCCGGTCGGGCTCCCCGCCGTCGTGGCCGCCGGCGAACCAGCTCACCGCCACCGTGCCCCCGCCCGCGGCGATCTGGCGGGCCGTGGCGTCGGCCTGGTCGAGGCCGAAGAGGGTGTCCCGCTCGCCCTGGACCAGCAGGGTCGGCGCGGTGATGCGGCCGGCGACGCTGGCCGGCGAGGCGCGGGTGAAGAAGCTCGCCAGGTCGGCGGGCTCGCGGCCGGTGGTGATGGCCGCGACGTAGCCCGCGCACACCTCGGGCAGGAACCGCCCGCACACCTGCGGCGCGGCCTGCTCCTGGCCGGGCGCCGGGCGGGACCCGCTGCCGAAGAACAGCGAGGCCCACGCCCGCTTGAACACGCCGTCGCCCTCGGCGGCGCTCGCCGCGGGCGTGGACGCGGGCGCCGGGCCGGCCCGGTCGGGGAAGAGAGCCTGGCCGAGGTCGTTCCAGGTGATGATCGGGATGGTGGCGTCGACGCGGCGGTCGTAGCCCGCGAGCAGCAGCGCGAGCGCCCCGCCGTAGGACGCCCCGGTCACGCCGACGCGCGGGTCGCCGAGCGCGTCCTGGCGGACCTCGGGACGGGCGGCGAGCCAGTCGACGAGCTGCTGGGCGTCGGCGACCTCGTACTCGGGGGAGTTCAACGCGATCTGGCCGGTGCTCGCGCCGAACCCGCGCGCCGACCACGCCAGCGCGACGTAGCCCCGCTCGGCCCAGGTGCGTGCCTCGTCCGCAACGGTCTGCTTGCTCCCGCCGAAGCCGTGCGCGACGAGCACCGCGGGCGCCGGGCCCGCCGCCGCCGGCAGCCAGAGCGTGGCGTCGAGGCTCTGCGGCTGGTCGCGCGCCGGGCCGTCGCGCACGTCGATGCGGACGTCCTCGCTGCGCACTCCACCTCCCGAGCCACCGGGAGCCGGAGCGGCGGCGACCGTCGAGAGCCCGAGCAGTCCGACGGCGAGCACGACCCCGAGGACCCGGAGCGGGCGGCTGATCACCCGCGCACGTTAACCCTCACGGTCTGTGTCCGTCGTGAGCAACCGGTCCGGGTGCGCAGCGACACCCGGGGCGCTGTCGCGCTGAGTTCACGTGGGTGCCACACTCGGTGGCGGAGGGGAGTATCCCCGCGCGTCGGCCTCGTCAACACGGCCGCCGGGCCGGTCGCCAGACCGGAGCCGGTGCCCGGGGCCGGTGGTCGCCCGGCCGGATCGGCCAGCAGGGCGGCGGGAGAGACCTCCGGTTCGCACGTCTGTCCTGACGTCGCCGGAGATGGAGACCCCTCGCCATGTACGTGCCCTTCTGGGTCTGGGCCGCGACCATCGTGGGCCTGCTCGCCGTCCTCGCCCTCGACCTGGCGATCGTCGGCCGACGGCCCCACGAGGTCGGCGTCCGCGAGGCCGCCCGCTGGGTCGGCGTC
Source organism: Actinomycetospora lutea (assembly GCF_028737205.1). Taxonomy (GTDB): domain Bacteria; phylum Actinomycetota; class Actinomycetes; order Mycobacteriales; family Pseudonocardiaceae; genus Actinomycetospora; species Actinomycetospora lutea. The sequence continues at coordinate 484,559 of NZ_JAQZAL010000001.1, forward strand.
TACATCGGGCTCGCCGCGCTGTTCGCGGTCGGCCTGTTCCTCGTCGCCGGACGGGACCCCGCCACCGCGTTCGTGGCCGGGTACATCACCGAGTACTCGCTCTCGGTCGACAACCTCTTCGTGTTCCTGCTGATCATGAGCGCGTTCGCGGTGCCGAAGGTCCACCAGCACCGCGTGCTGCTCTTCGGCATCCTCATCGCGCTCGTGCTGCGCGGCGCCTTCATCCTCGCCGGCGCCGCGGTCATCGAGCGCTTCAGCTGGGTGTTCTACCTGTTCGGCGCGTTCCTCGTCCTCACCGCGATCAAGGTCGTGATGGAGGGCGACGGGGACGAGGAGTTCCGGGAGAACGCCGCGCTGCGCCTCGTGCGCCGCGTGCTGCCGGTGACCGACGACTTCGTCGGTTCGCGCTCGGTCATCCGCCGCCGCGACGGCCGGGGCAAGCTGCGGTGGTTCGTCACGCCGATGCTCATGGTGATGATCGCGATCGGGATGACCGACCTGCTGTTCGCGCTCGACTCGATCCCCGCGATCTTCGGGCTCACCCGTGACCCCTACATCGTGTTCACCGCGAACATGTTCGCGCTGATGGGTCTGCGGCAGCTCTACTTCCTGCTCGGCGGGCTGCTCACGAAGCTCGTCTACCTGTCGTACGGGCTCGGCGTGATCCTGGCGTTCATCGGCGTCAAGCTCGTGCTCGAGGCCCTGCACACCAACACCGTGCCGTTCGTCAACGGCGGCGAGCCCCTGGGCGTCCCGACGATCGGGATCGAGCTCTCCCTCGGCGTGATCGTCGGTGTGCTGCTGCTCACCACGGTCGCGAGCCTGGTCAAGGTGCGGTTCTTCCCGGGTACCGAGCACGCCCCCGACCAGGGCGGGGACACCGGGGCCGACCACGAGACGGCGTCGTCCGGCGCCTCGCGGTCGTCCGGGTCCTGATCCCCGACCCGCCGTCCTCACCGGGGAGCCACCGCCGGCGCGGTTCGGTGGCACCCTCGACAGCAGTCGGTGAGGGAGGTCGGTGAGGGGAGTCGGGACGCCGGTGGCGGGACTGTCGGGACGCGCGTGGCGCTGGGCCGTGGTGACCGTGGTGGCGGCGCTCCTCGTGGGCATCCCCGCGGCGGTCGCGGCCCGGCCCGGTGACGCCCGCGCCGACCCGCAGCAGCTGCGCGACCTCGTCGCCGCGTCGGCCGACCGCCCGTGGACCGGCTACGCCGAGGCCCGGGCGGCGCTGGGGCTGCCGCGGATCGCGCAGCTCTCCGACGTGACGACGCTGCTCTCGGGCGTGACCCGGATGCGCGGCTGGTACGCCGCGCCCGACCGGGCCCGCTACGACGTGCTCTCGCCGGTGGGGGAGCGGGACCGCTACGTCACCCCGGACGGGCAGGCGGTGTGGGACTACGGCGCCGAGCTGCTCACCGTCGTCGCCCGCGACCCGCAGGTCCGCCTGCCCCGCCCCGAGGACCTGCTGCCGCCCGAGCTGGCGCGCCGCCTGCTGTCGGGGACGGCCGCGACCGACCCGGCGACGGAGCTGCCCGCGCGGCGGGTCGCCGGGGTGGACGCGGCGGGGGTGCGGGTCACCGTGGCCGACCCCGGGACCACGGTCGGCGCCCTCGACATCTGGGCCGACCCGGAGACGGGGCTGCCGGTCGCGGTGGAGGTGCGCGCCAAGGGCGTCGCCGACCCGCTGATCACCACCGCGTTCGGCGAGCTGGACCAGGGACCGCCCGACCCCGCCGCCCTCACGCCGCGGCGGGGACCGGGCGCCGGCGCGACGCGCAGCCCGACCTCGGACCTGTTCGGCGTCCTGGGCCGGGGTGACGGCCGGTCGCTGCCCGACACCCTGGCGGGGCGGGACCGCGAGACCCCGGAGCGGGGGTTCCCGGCGCTGGGGCAGTACGGCACGACGGTCGGGCAGCTCATCGCGGTGCCGCTGCCCCCCGAGCTCGCCGGGACCCTGCTCGCCGGCATCGGCCGCGCCGGAGCCGGACGCACCCTGCCGGTCGACGGGCAGGCCTCGGCGCTGGAGACCCCGCTGCTGACCCTCGCGGTGATCCGCAGCGAGGACGGCGCGCGGGCGTGGGCGCTCGCCGGGCTCGTGCCGCCCGCCACGATCGACAGCGGCGCCACCGACCTGCTGGCGGGGGGCCGGTCGTGAGCCGGGAGACGGAGCGGAGCGGAGCTCGACCCATCGACACCGCCCTGGTCATCGAGACCCGCGGGCTGACCAAGCGCTTCGGCCACCACGTGGCCGTCGACGACGTCGACCTGCACGTCGCGCAGGGTGCGCGCTACGGCTTCCTCGGCCCCAACGGGTCGGGCAAGACGACGATGGTCCGGATGCTGCTCGGCCTGGTCTACGCGACGCGGGGCGAGATCACGGTGCTGGGCCGGCCGGTGCCGTCGCGGGTGGCCGAGGTGCTGCCGGAGATCGGCGCGATGGTCGAGGGCCCGGCCGCCTACCCGCACCTGTCCGGGCGGGCCAACCTCGCCCTGCTGGACGCGGCGGGTCCCCGGCGGCGCTCCGGCGGGCGACGGCGCCGCGACCGCATCGAGGAGGTGCTCGAGCGCGTCGGGCTCGGCGCGATCGACCGGCGCCCGGTGCGGGCGTACTCGCTCGGGATGCGCCAGCGCCTCGGGCTGGCCGGGGCGCTGCTGGACCAGCCGCGCCTGCTCGTGCTCGACGAGCCCACCAACGGGCTCGACCCCCACGGCATCCGCGAGGTCCGGGACCTGCTGATCGAGCTGAACGAGGCCGGCACCACGGTGTTCCTGTCCAGCCACCTGCTCGCCGAGATCGAGGCGCTGTGCACCACGGTGGGCGTGGTCGACCGCGGGCGGCTCGTGCTCGAGGACGACCTGGACGCGGTGCGCGGCCCGACGGGGCGCCTGGTCGTGCGGACGCCGGACCCCGACGCGGCGGCCCGGCTGCTCGGGCGCGCGGTGGCCGAACGCCACGACCACACCCTGGTCGTCGACGCCGCCCCGGGCGGGCCGCCGGCGCTGGCGCGCCACCTCGTCGAGCACGGGGTGCCGCTGGACGGGCTGGTCGAGCAGCGCCGGAGCCTGGAGGACGTGGTGGTGTCGCTGACGGGGCCGGGGTCGGACACCTCTCGCTCGCGTCGGAACGGGGCGGGCCCGTGATCGGTGTGGAGCTGCAGAAGCTCGTCCGCCGTCCGCGGACATGGGTGGCGGTCGGCCTGCTGTGCCTGCTGCCCACGATCGTGGCGGTCTTCCTCGCGACGACCCGCATCTCGCCGCCGCCCGGGCAGGGCGCGGCGTTCCTGTCGGCGGTCCTGCAGTCCGGCTCGCTCTACCCCGCGGCCGCCCTGGCGCTGGTGCTGCCGATCTTCCTGCCGGTCGCGGTGGCCGTGATCGCGGGCGACTCCGTGGCCGGCGAGTCGTCCCAGGGCACCCTGCGCTACCTGCTGGTGCGCCCGGTCCGGCGCACGTCGTTGCTGCTCGCCAAGCTCGTCGCGGTCGTCGTGTTCGTGGTGGGGTCGGTGCTCGCGGTGGCGGGCAGCTCCTACGTGGTCGGGGTGTCGCTGTTCGGGGCCGGCGACCCGGTGGCGGTGGTGCGGGCGCTGCCCGAGGTCACCGGCGGCAGCGACGCCGTGGCGGGCACCGGACCGGAGGCGGCGGCACCGCCGGGCGGGCAGGTCGGGGGCTCGGACGCCTCGTCGGGCGGGCAGGCCGGCGCGCAGCGACCCGGCGCGGACACCGGCGACGCCACCGCGGTCGACCCCGACGCCGCCCGCGAGCGCGCGCAGTCGTCGGTGTCGTCGCTGTCGGGCGAGGCGCTCTCGCCCGCCGACCTCGCGGCCCGCCTGCTCGGCGCCATGGGCTACGTGACGGTGTCGATGCTCGGCGTCGGGGCGATCGCGCTGTTCCTCTCGACGGTCACGACGTCGTCGCTGGGCGCCACGCTCGGCGCGCTGGCCGCGCTGATCACGAGCCAGGTGCTGGTCAGCCTCGACGCGGCCGCCTCCGTCACCCCGTACCTGCCCACCCGCTACTGGCTGGCGTGGGTCGACTTCTTCCGCGACCCGATCTTCCTGCGCGACATCACCGCGGGCCTGTGGCTCCAGGCCGGCTACGTCCTCGTGCTCATGCTCGCGGCTTGGGCGAACTTCACGACGAAAGACGTCACGAGCTAGGCACCGTCGTGCGGCGTGTCCGGGGTGGTGCGGGGTGGTGCGAGCGATGCGGCATCGCTGGCGTGTGACGCCAGGATCGCCACATCCTCGTGGCGCGACACGCCGGGCCTCGCACCGGTCCTGACCGTGCACCGACACCGAGCACGACGACCCCCTCGCCGCGCTCCGACCACGCCCACCGACACCCGACAGACCCAGGAACCGCCCCGCCCCCCGCACCGACGCCCAACGCCACAGCCTGCGCCGACACCGCGACCCCGCGGCCGGCACCGCGATGCGCCCCGACCCCGACCAGCCACCCTTCTGACGCGCCTCACTCGACCCCGTCGACGATCCGGATCTCCCGGGTCGCGCCGTCGCCGAGCGCGGCCAGCGCCCGCTGGTACGCGGGCGAGTGATACGCGGCCACGGCAGCGGCCACGTCGGGGAACGCGATGACGGTGATCCGCGGGACCTCGTCGCCCTCCAGCACGGCGGCGGGCGCACCCCGCGCGAGGAACCGCCCGCCACCGGCGAGCATGGCGGGACCGGCGAGCTCCACGTACGCGGCGAGCTTGCCGGCGTCGTGGACGGCGGTGAACGTGTTGATCCAGTAGGCGGGCACGCCACCGGAATCTAGGCGCCCGACGACCCCTCCGAGCGCAGCGCGTCGCACTGGTCGGGGTCGGCGGTGGGCAGCGGCCCGGTGCCGAGGCCGCGGAGCACCAGCCCGACCGCGAGCGGATCGCTCGGCAGCCGGGAGTGGGCGACGCTCGCGTCCGAGCACACGTCCTGCAGGCGGACGGCGTCGGTGCCGGGCAGTTCCGCGGAGTCGGGCGGCGTGACGGTCTCGTCGTCGGCGGTCCACAGCGACAGCCACGGCACGCCCGGCGGCGCGGTCGCGATCCCGCTGAGCAGCGCGCTGCCCGGCGCGAGCTGCTGGCAGGCGCGCGGGCAGGCCCCGGGCACGAGCGCGCCGCCGGCGGCCGCGAGCTCGGCGCCCTGCAGCGGCGAGCCCAGGGTCACCACGCGCCGCACGGCGGGGGCGGTGCGACCGCGGTCGAGGTAGACGCGGGTGGCGACCCCGCCCGCCGAGTAGCCGACGACGTCGACCGAGGGGGCGCCGTCGTCGAGGAGCCCGCGCACGGTGTCGTCGATCGCGGCGCCCTGGGCCACGAGGTCGCCGGTGCCGCCCGACGGCAGCTCGACGATCACCGCTCGGCGGCCCTCCGCGCGCAGCCGCTCGGTGAGCCCGATGAAGGCCGCGCGGTTGCCGCCGTAGCCCGGGACCAGGACGACCGCCCCCGGGACCCCGGGGTCGGCACGCGGCGGGACCCGGTACTCGCGGGCCACGCCGAGGCCCACGAGCACCGCGACGACCGCGGCGACCGCGAGCAGGGCGAGCACGAAGGCCCGGCGACGCGGGGCCAGCCCGCCGAGCGGAGCCCGCTCGGGCCAGGACGTCATGACCTCCAGTGTGCCCCGGGTGCTGCGGTGAACCGCGTGAGACGGTGGGGCGCGTGATCGCCCCCAGCATCGACGCGTCGGCGGCCGCCGCCCTCGCGAAGCGTCTCGAGCCCCTCCACTCGATGATCTACTTCGTCCCCGAGGCGGGCGAGGAGCTCAAGGAGATCGGGGTCCGCCCCCGCGACCAGTACTTCGCCCAGCGCGCCGCTCCGATGGGCGCGGTCGGGCCCGGGCTGGTCGCCGCGACGTTCTTCAACTTCAACCCCGCCATGATCGCGCGCACGGTGCCCGGGGTGTGGTCGTCGGCCGCGCCCGGCGACGTCGTCAACGCCCGCCTCCGCGCCGCCGACCGCGCGCTGCGCCGCCTCCTCGGCGACGAGGTGGCGTCCGCGGCCGTGGACGAGGCGGCGACGCTGGCCCGCCGCGCCTGCGCGGGGGCGACGCCCGAGGACCGCCCGCTCTACGCCGGCCACGCCGACCTGCCCTGGCCCGAGGAGCCGCACCTGGTCCTCTGGCATGCGGTGACCCTGCTGCGCGAGCACCGCGGCGACGCGCACCTGCACGCGCTGGTCTCGGCCGGGCTCTCCGGCATCGAGGCGCTGGTCACCCACGTCGCCACGGGCACCGGCTTCACCGTCGCCTTCGCCCAGCAGAGCCGCGGCTGGTCGCCCGAGCAGTGGGCCGACGCCAAGGCCGGTCTCGCCGAGCGCGGCCTCATGGACGGCGACGCGCTCACCCCCGAGGGGGAGGAGCTGCGGCGGGAGATCGAGGACCACACCACGCGGATGTCCCTCGGGCCCTGGCGCCGCCTCGGCGACGACGGGGTCGCCCGCCTCACCGAGGTGTCCCGCCCGCTGTCGAAGGCGGTCCTGCCGGCGTTCGCCGTGGAGGGCGTGTTCGCGCCCCGCTCACCGCGCGCCCCGCAGGGCTGACGTCAGGACAGCTGCTGCGGCGCGCCGGGCGCGCCGTCGACCTTCTTCTCGGCGCGCCCGCGACGGGCCAGCCAGATGCCGCCGCCGACGACGAGCGCCACCGGCACCAGCCACAGCAGCGCACCGAAGAGCCACTGCACGAGCGGCCAGACGACCCCGCCGACCACCACCAGCGCGCCGATGCCCACCAGAACCCACACCACGATCCTCATGACGTCCATGGTCGGCCTCGCGACGGCCGCGGGGCTCGGGGTGCGACCCTGAACTCCATGCGGGTCACGGTGGTCGGCGCGGGCATCGTCGGGCTGGCGACGGCGTACCAGCTGATGACGGCAGGGGCGACGGTGCGCTGCCTCGACGTCGGCGAGCCCATGGCCGGGCGGTCGGGCGGTGACACGCGCATCTTCCGCGTCGCCCACGGCGACCCCGCGCTGGTCGCCGAGGCCCGCCGCGCCTCGGAGCTGTGGGACGACTGGTCGACGACCGCGGGCCGCACGCTCGTCGGCGCCGAGCGCGCGATGGTCAGCGGGCCCCGGGTGCCGGCGTGGGCCGAGGCGATGGCCGCGGCCGGGGCGATCCACCGGGTGGTCGACGGCGTCCTGCACGACCCGGCCGGCGGGGTGCTCGACCTCGTCGCTACCGGCCGCTTCCTCGTCGGCGCCGTCGCGCCCGAGCGCGGCGAGGTCGCCGCCCTCGACGGGGACGGCACGGTCCACCTCGCCGACGGCGGCACCGAGCGGGCGGACGCGATCGTCGTCGCCGCCGGCGCCGGCACCCCGGCCCTGGTGGCGCCGCTGGGCATCGAGGTCCCCGCCGCGCTCGAGCACCACGCGCGGTTCACGTTCGCGGGCCCCGCCGACCAGCCCTGCCACCTCGACGCCCGCGCCGACGGCGACCTCGCCAGCACCTACCAGCACCGCACGCGCGCCGGGCACTGGGCGGTCGGCGGGCACCTGCCCGACGCCGACACCGCCTGGGAGCTGGGCGCCGACGAGGTCGCCCGGCGCTCCCGGGAGGCGGTCGTCGACCACGTCCGGCGCGTCCTGCCCCACCTCGACCCGACGCCGGTCGACGAGCTGCGCTGCACCCCGATGCGCGGGGCCGGCGACGGGGTGCACCGGGCCCGCGCGGGTGCGGTCCACGTCGTCTGGGGCGACAACCTCGCCAAGCTCGCACCCCGCATCGGGGAGGTCGTCGCGGCCGACGTGGTGGGCGACACCCCGGTCGGCGGCGGTGGGCGGGATCACGCCCCGTAACCTGGGGGAGACGTCCACTCCCTTTTCCGGCTGGAGTTCCTGCGTGTCCGTCACCGCCCCCGAGCGTCCCGAGTCCCCTGCGGGACGCGCCGACCTGCGCAACGTCGCGATCGTCGCGCACGTCGACCACGGCAAGACGACGCTCGTCGACGCCATGCTGCGCCAGTCGGGTGCCTTCGCGGCGCGCGCCGAGCTCGTCGACCGGGTCATGGACTCCGGCGACCTGGAGCGCGAGAAGGGCATCACGATCCTCGCCAAGAACACGGCGATCCACCGGGACGGCACGACGATCAACGTGATCGACACGCCCGGTCACGCCGACTTCGGCGGCGAGGTCGAGCGCGGGCTGTCGATGGTCGACGGCGTGGTACTGCTCGTGGACGCCAGCGAGGGCCCGCTGCCCCAGACGCGCTTCGTGCTGCGCAAGGCGCTCTCGGCCCACCTGCCGGTGATCCTCGTGGTGAACAAGACCGACCGCGCCGACGCCCGGTGCGCCGAGGTCGTCGACGAGTCGCTCGAGCTGCTGCTCGAGCTGGCCACCGACCTCGACCTGGACGACGACGTCGTCGCGGGCCTGCTCGACCTGCCCGTGATCTACGCCAGCGCGCGCGCCGGCAAGGCGTCGACCGAGCGGCCCGCGGACGGCGCCGTGCCGGACTCGCCGGACCTCCAGCCGCTCTTCGACACGCTGATGGCCCAGGTCCCGGCCCCGGCCGACGACCCGAACGGCGTCCTGCAGGCCCACGTCACCAACCTCGACGCGTCGTCGTACCTCGGCCGCATCGCGCTGTGCCGCGTGCGCTCCGGGCGGATCCGCCGCGGCCAGCAGGTCGGCTGGTGCCGCGCGGACGGCTCGGTCACCCGGGTCAAGGTCACCGAGCTGCTGCGCACCGAGGCCCTCGAGCGCGTGTCCACCGAGTTCGCCGACGCCGGCGACATCGTGGCCGTGGCCGGCATCGCCGAGGTCACGATCGGCGACACCCTCGCCGACCCCGAGGACCCCCGCCCGCTGCCGCGGATCACCGTGGACGAGCCGGCGATCGCCATGACCATCGGGATCAACACCTCGCCGCTGGCCGGGCGCGACCCGAAGCCGGGCACCAAGCTCACCGCCCGCCTGGTGAAGAACCGGCTCGACGCCGAGCTGGTCGGCAACGTGTCGATGCGCGTGCTGCCCACCGAGCGCCCCGACGCATGGGAGGTCCAGGGCCGCGGCGAGCTCGCGCTGGCGATCCTCGTCGAGCAGATGCGCCGCGAGGGCTTCGAGCTCACCGTCGGCAAGCCCGAGGTCGTCACGAGGATCGTCGACGGCAAGACCCACGAGCCGTTCGAGCGCCTCTCGGTCGACGTCCCCGACGAGCACCTCGGCGCGGTCACCCAGCTGCTCGCCGCCCGCAAGGGCGATCTGCTGGAGATGCAGCACTCGGCGTCCTCGCAGAACGTCCGCATGGAGTTCCGGGTGCCCTCGCGCGGCCTGATCGGGTTCCGCACGGAGTTCCTCACCGAGACCCGGGGCACCGGCATCGCCAACCAGCTCTTCGACGGCTACGGCCCCTGGGTCGGCGAGCTGCGCGCCCGAATCTCCGGCTCGCTCATCGCCGACCGCGCCGGCGCCGTCACCGGCCACGCCGTCGGCCTGCTCGCCGACCGCGGCGACCTCTTCGTCGGACCGACCACCCCGGTCTACGCGGGCATGGTCGTCGGCGAGAACTCCCGCTCGGAGGACATGGAGGTCAACATCGTCCGCGAGAAGAAGCTGACCAACATGCGTCAGTCCTCGCAGGACGTCCTCGAGCGCCTCACCCCGCCGCGCATCCTGTCGCTCGAGCAGTCGCTGGAGTTCTGCTCCGAGGACGAGTGCGTCGAGGTGACCCCGGGCGCGGTGCGCATCCGCAAGGTCATCCTCGACGCCCAGGAGCGGCACAAGGCCCGCAACCGCTCCAAGCAGGGGCTCGCCTAGCTACCAGAAGGTGGGGCGCTCGATCACCTGGGTCGGCGCCTCCATCTTCTTGACCTCGCGGTGGCGCCGGTAGCGGCGCACGAGCATCACCACCACGAGCGAGCCCAGCAGCACGAGCACCACGGTCTGGAACAACCCGGCGTACTGCTCGACGAGGTGCCAGCGCGACCCGAGCGCGTAGCCGCCGCCGACGAAGACGCTGTTCCAGATCAGGCTGCCCAGCGCCGTGAGGCCGACGAACTCCCACCACGGCATCCGGCGCTGGCCGGCGGGGATCGAGACGAACGAGCGCACGCCGGGGATCATGCGGCCGACGAAGACGGCCGCGCGCCCGTTGCGGTCGAACCACTGCTCGGCCTTGACCACGTCGCGCTCGTGGACCAGCGGCATGCGCGCGAGCGTGCGGCGCAGCCAGGAGTCCGAGGCGAGCATGCCGATGAGGTACAGCGAGACCGCGCCGACCACCGAGCCCGCGGTCGTCCAGACGATCGCCGAGAGGACCGAGAACTCGCCGCGCCCGGCCGCGAAGCCGGCCAGCGGCAGGATGATCTCGCTCGGGATCGGCGGGAACAGGTTCTCCAGCGCGACGATCAGGCCCGCACCGGGCGCACCCAGGGTGGCCATGAGCTCGGCGGCCCAGCCGGCCAGGCCGGAGTCGGTGGGTGGGGCCGGAGGAGCGGCGGCGCTGATCGCGGGGAGGAGCGTCGGCATGAGGGGACAACGATCGGGACGGCGTCCGTGCTCCCGGCCGGTGGTGTGATCCGTCCGGATCCGTCCCACCGGCGTTCATCTCCGGCGGGTGACCCGCCGCCCCGGCGCCGCCACCACCCTCGACGGATGCTGCTGCTGATCTATGTCCGCCACATCCGCCGCTACGCCCACGACATCCCGTGGGTCCACATGGGCGTCGCCCTGTTCGGGAACTTCGCCTTCGTGGTCGGCAGCCTGTTCTTCCTCAGCCCGACCCTGACCCGCGCGGGCACCTGGCTGTTCGTCGTGGCGTCGTGGGGCATGCTCATCGGCGTCATCGGCGAGATCCTCGCCCGCTACGAGGCGAAGCAGCGCCGCGCGGCGGCGGCGACGGTCGCGGAGGAGGTCGCCACCGCGGCCGAGGCGCACCGCCGGACCTGAGCGCCCGTCAGCGCTCCTCCTGCGGGCGCCCCTCCTCGGCCCAGCGCGTGTGGAAGGTGCCGGGGCGGTCGGTGCGCCGGTAGGTGTGCGCGCCGAAGAAGTCGCGCTGGCCCTGGATCAGCGCCGCCGGCAGCCGCTCGGAGCGCAGCGCGTCGTAGTAGGCCAGGGCCGTCGAGAAGCCCGGCGCCGGGATGCCGAGCTGCGCGGCCACGGACACCACGCGGCGCCACGCGTCCTGCGCGCCGGCCAGGGCCTCGCGGAACGAGGAGTCGGTGAGCAGCGTGGGCAGCTCGGGGTCGCGGCGGTAGGCGGCGGTGATCTCATCGAGGAAGCGGGCGCGGATGATGCAGCCGCCGCGCCAGATCGAGGCGACGGCCCCGAGGTCGATCGACCAGTCGTACTCGGCCGCGCCGGCCTGGATCTGGTTGAAGCCCTGGGCGTACGCGACGATCTTGGAGGCGTAGAGCGCCTGCTCGATGTCCTCGGCGAAGCCCTCGGCCGCGGCGCCCTCGAGCACCGCCCCCGACGTGCCGGGCAGGTCGCGGGCGGCGTCGCGCAGGTCGCGGTGCCCCGACAGCGAGCGGGAGAAGACGGCCTCGCCGATGCCGGTCACCGGGACGCCGAGCTCGAGCGCGCCCTGGACCGTCCAGCGCCCGGTGCCCTTCTGCTCGGCCTCGTCGGCCACGACGTCCACGAACGGCCTGCCGGACTCGGCGTCGACGTGGGAGAGGACCTCCGAGGAGATCTCCATGAGGTAGGAGTCGAGGCGCCCGGAGTTCCACGAGCGGAACGTGTCCGCGATCGCGGCGGGGGAGAGGTCGAGGCCCTTGCGCAGCAGGTCGTAGGCCTCGGCGATGAGCTGCATGTCGGCGTACTCGATGCCGTTGTGGACCATCTTGACGAAGTGGCCCGCGCCGTCGGCACCGATGTGGGTGCAGCAGGGCTCGCCGTCGACCTTCGCCGCGATGTCCTCGAGCAGCGGGCCCAGCGCGTCGTAGGCCTCCTTCGGCCCGCCCGGCATGATCGACGGGCCGTTCAGCGCACCCTCCTCGCCGCCCGAGACGCCCATGCCGACGAAGTTCAGGCCCTTCTCCGACAGCGCCTTCTCGCGGCGGCGCGTGTCGAGGAAGTGCGCGTTGCCGGCGTCGATGATCACGTCGCCCTGCTCGAGCAGCGGGACGAACTCGTCGATCACGGCGTCCGTCGCCGCCCCCGCGGGCACCATCAGCACGATCCGGCGCGGGCGCTCGAGGGCGTCGACGAACTCCTGCGCCGACTCCGAGCCCACGAACGTGCCCTCGTCGGAGAAGTGGTCCACCAGGTCCCGGGTGCGCTGCGCGCTGCGGTTGTGCACCGCCACCACGTGCCCGTGACGTGCCAGGTTGCGGGCGAGGTTGCGCCCCATCGTGGCCAGGCCGCTGACGCCGATCTCGGCTTTCGCACTCACGCGATGCAGAGTGCCCACCCGACCACCCGTCACACCAGTACCGAGCGGTGATCGGATCGGTGGCGTGTCGCCCCGTGCTCGACCCACACGCACCCGGGCGGCCGACCGACGAGTTCACGCGACGGTCATCCCGTGGCCGCCGGATGCCCGGCGGGGCGGAGCGCCGGGCCGCTGGGATGGGGGCGTGGCCCGGACCCGCGAGCGCTTCCGACGGGGCTGCGGGGCCGCCGTCGCCGTCCTGCCCGCCCCGCTGCGCCGGATCGTCGCGCCGAGCCTCGTCGGGTTCGCGGTCGTCAACGGGTTCACCTTCGCCGTCGACCTGCTGCTGCTCTCGCTGCTGGTCGACGGCCTGCGGTTGCCGCTCTGGGCCGGGGTGACCCTGGCGTACGGCACGGCGTTCGCGCTGGGCTTCGTGCTCAACCGGTGGCTGAACTTCGACCCCGAGCGCCCCGTCGGAGCCCAGGTCGGGCGCTACGTCGGGGTGATCGCCGTGAACTACGCGGTGATCGTGCTCGGCGTGACGCACGGGGTGACGGCCCTCGGCGCGCCCTACCAGGTCGCCCGGCTGGGTGCGGGGCTGTGCGAGGCGGTGTTCATGTACGGCGCGATGCGCTGGTTCGTGTTCGGGTCGGCCTCGACGCGCGGCGCCGCCCGGCTGCCCCGCGCATGACGCCACCGGGCACTCGGCCGTCCGTCGCTCGGCCGCCCGGGCTAGGGGCCGCCGACGTCCAGCGGCTCCTCGGCGCGCGTCGTAACGCCTCGTCCGTATCCGTCGCTCTGCTCCCGGGACCGCGATCCACGGGGGTCGCGAGGAGACGGGGGGCGCGATGGACCGGGGGACGACGACGGGACGCAGGTGGGTGACGGCCGTGGCCGCCACGATCGGTGCCGTGCTCGCGCTGCTGGCCTCGACGGTGCTGGTCGCGGGCGCGGCCGCCGCCGCACCGGCCCCGACGCCGCTGCGCACCTGCGAGAAGTTCGGCTCGTTCCCGCTCGGCGGGGGCGTGTACGTGGCCGCCAACAACGTCTGGGGCGCCGACACGCTCCAGTGCATCAGCAACTCCGGAGCCCGGGGCGACTCGGGCTTCGTCGTCGATCCGGCCGAGCACGTCAACACCACCGGTCCGGCGGGCTACCCGTCGATCTACCGGGGTTGCGTCTACGGCTACTGCACCGGCGGGAGCCCGTTCCCGCGGCGCGCGGACCAGCTCGGCACCGTGACCTCGTCGTGGAGCACCACCGGGCCGACCGACCCGGCGAGCACGTACAACACCGCCTACGACCTCTGGTTCGACCCGAACGCGAACCAGCCCGGCCGCAACACCGGCGCCGAGCTGATGGTGTGGCTGAACACGACCGGCGTGCAGCCCATCGGGGCGAGGACGCGCACCGTGGCCCTCGCCGGGGCCTCCTGGGACGTCTGGCAGGGCGAGCTCGACGGCCTGCCGGTGATCTCCTACGTCCGGACGGTCCCGACGCAGTCGGTGAGCAACCTGCCGCTGCACTCCTTCGTCGCCGACGCGGTGTCGGCCGGCGTCGTGCAGCCGGCCTGGTACCTGACCAGCGTGCAGGCCGGCTTCGAGCCGTGGACCGGGGGCGCGGGCCTGCGGACGGTCTCCTACTCGGTCACCCAGAAAGGCCGCTGAACAGCCCGGACGCCTACCCTGGAGACGTGCTGTCCCGGATCGACCTGCGCGCCGCCGTCCCCGCCCCCGCCGAGCTGCGGGCGATCGTCCCCCGCGCGGCGGTCGACGTCGACGAGGTGGTCGAGCGGGTGCGGCCGGTGATCCACGCGGTGCGCGAGCGCGGCGCCGAGGCGGCGCTGGAGTTCGCCGAGCGCTTCGACCGCGTGCGGCCCGGGTCGGTGCGGGTGCCGACGGCCGCCCTGCGCGAGGCGCTCGACGGCGTCGACCCGGACGTCCGCGCCGCGCTGGAGACCTCGATCGAGCGCGCGCGCACCGTCCACGCCGACCAGCGCCGCACCGACACCACGACCCAGGTGGTCCCCGGCGGAACGGTCACCGAGCGCTGGGTGCCGGTGGCCCGCGTCGGCCTGTACGCGCCGGGCGGGCTCGCGGTCTACCCCTCCAGCGTCGTCATGAACGTGGTGCCCGCCCAGGAGGCCGGCGTCGAGGGGCTGGTCGTCTGCTCGCCGCCCCAGGCGGAGTTCGGCGGGCGGCCGCACCCGCTGATCCTCGCGGCCGCGGCCCTGCTCGGGGTGGACGAGGTGTGGGCGGTCGGCGGCGCCCAGGCGGTCGCGCTGCTGGCGTACGGGGGCGTGGACACCGACGGCACCGTCCTCGAGCCGGTCGACATGGTCACCGGCCCGGGCAACGTCTACGTCACCGCGGCCAAGCGCGTGCTGCGCGGGCGCATCGGCATCGACTCGGAGGCCGGCACCACCGAGATCGCGATCCTCGCCGACGACACCGCCGACCCGGTCCACGTCGCGGCCGACCTCATCAGCCAGGCCGAGCACGACCCGGCGGCCGCCTCGGTGCTCGTGACCACCTCGCCGGAGCTCGCCGACGCGGTCGACGCCGAGCTCGCGGGGCAGGTGGCGACCACCAAGCACACCGAGCGGATCACCACGGCGCTCTCGGGGCCACAGTCCGGGACCATCCTGGTGTCGTCGGTGGCCGACGGCCTGCGGGTGGTCGACGCCTACGCCGCCGAGCACCTGGAGATCCAGACCGCGGACGCCCGGGAGGTGGCCGCGCGGGTGCGCAACGCCGGCGCGGTGTTCGTCGGCCCGCACAGCCCGGTCTCGCTCGGCGACTACTGCGCGGGCTCCAACCACGTGCTCCCCACGGCGGGGTGCGCGCGGCACTCCAGCGGCCTGTCGGTGCAGACGTTCCTGCGCGGCATCCACGTCGTCGACTACTCCGCCGACGCGCTCGCCGAGGTGGCCGACCGCGTCGTCGCCCTCGCCGACGCCGAGGACCTGCCCGCCCACGGGCAGGCCGTCACCGCCCGGTTCGACCGCCGGGAGCCGCGCTCGTGAGCGACGTCATCGGAGGCGGCGTCTCCCTCGACGACCTCCCGCTGCGCGACGACCTGCGCGGGCGCAGCCCCTACGGCGCGCCGCAGCTCGAGGTGCCGGTCGCGCTCAACACCAACGAGAACCCGTTCCCGCCGCCGCCCGCGCTGGTGGAGAGCGTGGCCGCCGCGACGCGCGAGGCGGCCGCGACCCTGAACCGCTACCCCGACCGCGACCACGTCGCCCTGCGCGCCGCGCTCGCCGCCTACGTGACGCGGGCCACCGGCGTGCCGCTGGCGACCGAGAACCTGTGGGCCGCCAACGGGTCCAACGAGGTGCTCCAGCAGCTGCTGCAGGCGTTCGGCGGGCCCGGGCGCCTCGCCGTGGGCTTCGAGCCCAGCTACTCGATGCACCCCATCCTCGCGGCGGGCACGCGCACCGAGTGGCTGCCCGCCCCGCGCCGCGACGACTTCTCCCTCGACGCCGCCCAGGCCGTCGACGTCGTGCGGGAGAAGCAGCCCGACGTGCTGTTCGTGACGACGCCGAACAACCCCACGGGCCAGTCGATCGAGCTCGACGAGCTCCGCGCCATCGCCGAGGCGGCCACCGGGCTGGTCGTCGTCGACGAGGCCTACGTCGAGTTCTCGTCCGGCCCGAGCGCGGTCGAGCTGCTCGAGCCCCTCGGTCACAAGCTGGTGGTCAGCCGCACGATGTCCAAGGCGTTCGCGTTCGCCGGCGGGCGGCTGGGCTACCTCGCGGCGGCGCCCGCGGTGATCGAGGCGCTGATGCTCGTCCGCCTGCCCTACCACCTCTCGGCGCTCACCCAGGCCGCGGCGCTCGCGGCCCTCGAGCACGCCGACGACACCCTCGCGCTCGTGGCCACCCTGTCCCGCGAGCGCGACCGGATCGCCGCGGCGCTCGCCGAGCTGGGCGCGCACGTGGTGCCGAGCACCGCGAACTTCCTGCTCTACGGCGGCTTCCCGGCGCGGCACGCGGACGCGCACGCCGCGTGGCAGGCCTACCTCGACGCCGGCGTGCTCGTCCGCGACGTCGGCATCCCCGGGATGCTGCGGGTCACTGTCGGCACGCCGGAGGAGAACGACCGGTTCCTCGAGGTCAGCGCTCAGGTGCTGGCGGCGGGCTGACGGGCGGCCTCGCGGGCGGCGCGCAGGCGCTCCAGCACCGGCTCGCGGGGGTGGCCCGGGGCGGGCGCGCCGAGGTGGGTCACGCGCAGCTCGGCCATGAAGTCGTCCCACATCGCCGGCCCGCCCTCCTCCAGCAACCGCGCCCGGACGGCGAGCTCCTCGGTGGTCTCGCGGTGGCGCAGGCCCCAGGAGCCGAGCGCGACGAACACGGGGATGAGCTGGATCGAGGACTCGGTGAGGCTGTAGGTGGCCCGCCGCCCGCGGCCCGGGTCGTCACGGGTGAGCATCCCGTCGTCGACCAGGCGGTGCAGACGGTCGGCGAGGATGTTCGACGCGATGCCCTCCTCGGAGCCGGCCAGCAGCTCGCGGAAGTGGCGGCGTCCGCCGAAGACGATGTCGCGCAGGACCAGGAGCGTCCAGTGGTCGCCCAGCGCCTCGACCGCCCGGTTGATCGGGCAGCCCGAGCGTCCGTCCTGCCTCATCGGCACCTCCGACTCGAGAACCGGTTGCACTTTACCACCGCATGGGGCTAGCTTCTCGATGACCGGTTGCGGAATGCAATCACTCACACGGAGAGGTCGCCATGGCCCGGCTGCGCGTGCACGCGTTCACGATCACCCTCGACGGCTTCGGCACCGGGACCGACCAGCGGGCCGACGCGCCCTTCGGCGACGGCGTCGAGGGGCTGCACGACTGGATGATGCCGTCGTTCCGGGGCGAGGGGAGCGGGGTCGACGACGCCGCGTTCCGCGCCGGGGAGGAGAACATCGGCGCGACGATCATGGGCCGGAACATGTTCGGACCCGTGCGCGGCGCGTGGCCCGACGAGAGCTGGCGGGGCTGGTGGGGCGAGGACCCGCCGTACCACCACGACGTGTTCGTCCTGACCCATCACCCGCGGCCGTCGCTGCCGATGGACGGCGGCACCACGTTCCACTTCCTCGAGGCCGCGCCGACGGCGGTGCTGGCCCGCGCGACGGAGGCCGCCGGCGGGCGGGACGTCCGCCTCGGTGGCGGCGTCGCCACCGTGCGGGCCTTCCTGGCCGAGGGCCTGGTCGACGAGCTGAACCTGGTGATCGCGCCGATCCTCGCCGGGGCGGGGGAGCGGCTCTTCGAGGGCCTGCACGACCTGCCGGCCGGTTACCGCGTGGCGAGCATGGTCCCGGGCGGGACCGGCGCGGTCCACGTGCAGGTGGTGCGGAGGTAGGCGGTCCGTACCCTGGAACCCGTGAGTCGCACGGGACGCGTGGAGCGCGTGACCAAGGAGTCGAGCGTGCTCGTCGAGATCGACCTCGACGGCACGGGCCGCACCGAGGTCGCGACCGGGGTGCCGTTCTTCGACCACATGCTCGACGCGCTGGGCAAGCACGGCGCGCTCGACCTCGTGGTCCGGGCCACCGGCGACGTCGAGATCGACGCGCACCACACCGTCGAGGACGTCGCGATCGTGCTCGGGCAGGCGCTCAAGCAGGCCCTCGGCGACAAGTCGGGCATCCGCCGCTTCGGCGACGCCTGGGTCCCGATGGACGAGGCGCTCGCGCAGGCCGTCGTCGACGTGTCCGGGCGGCCCTACTGCGTGCATACCGGCGAGCCGGAGTCGATGGCCGGGTTCGTCGTCGGCGGGAACTACCCGACGGTGCTCAACCGGCACGTGTTCGAGTCGATCGCCTTCCACGCGGGCATCGCGCTGCACGTGCGGGTCACCGGCGGGCGCGACCCCCACCACATCACCGAGGCCGAGTACAAGGCGATCGCCCGCGCCCTGCGCGCGGCCACCGAGCCCGACGCCCGCCTCGAGGGTCCGGCGTCGACGAAGGGCGTCCTGGAGTCGTGAGCGCCCGGGGACACGACGCGGAGCGGAGCCGGGCCCGATGAGCGGGGACGACCTGCTGATCGTCGGACTCCTGGCGCTCGCCGGCTTCCTCGTCGGCGGTGTCGTCAGCTTCTGGTCGCGCAACAAGATCGCGGCCGGCATCTGCGCGGTGCTCGCCCTCCTCGCCCTGGGCGGCGCCGTGCTGCGCCTGCTGCCCGCTTGACGAAGCGGCTATCCACTCCTGCTCGTGGGTTCGGGCTCCCGCGCGCCCCCGACGGGAGCCGGAGCGCTCCATGCCGTTAAATCTCGGTCGGGCACAACCGGAACGGGAGGACAGCGTGGACAGCGCCACGGGCGCGGCGGCTCGGCTCGCCCTCCTCGACGCGGACACCGACGTGTCCGTGGCCCGGCGCGTCTACGACGAGTGGGCCCCCACCTACGACGGTGAGGACGTCGCCGCCCTCATGGGCCACCGGACCGCGGCGCACGTCGCCGATCGCGTGCTGGCGCTCGTGCGGCCCGACACCGAGGTCCTCGACGCGGGGTGCGGCACCGGCCTGGTCGGCGCGGAGCTCGCGGTGCGGGGCTTCCGGTCGATCGACGGGCTCGACCTGTCGCCGGGCATGCTGCGGCGGGCGCGGCGCCGCGGCGTCTACCACGATCTCGGCCCCGCCGACCTGCGCGTGT
The DNA here is from genome assembly GCF_028737205.1 of Actinomycetospora lutea. Taxonomy (GTDB): domain Bacteria; phylum Actinomycetota; class Actinomycetes; order Mycobacteriales; family Pseudonocardiaceae; genus Actinomycetospora; species Actinomycetospora lutea. The sequence continues at coordinate 503,510 of NZ_JAQZAL010000001.1, forward strand.
CCACGCCCGGGGCGTCCGGCAAGTTCGGCGTGCTCACCTGCGTCGGGGCGCTCGCTCCCGGCCACCTCGGACCCGGCGCGCTCGTCGGCCTGGTCCGCGTGCTGCGCCCCGGCGGGTTCCTCGTCGCCACCGTCGCCGAGGACGCCTGGATGGCCGGCGGGTACGACCGCGCGCTGGGTCGGCTGACGGCCGACGGCTACGCCGAGGTCGTCGAGGACGGGGCCGACGGGGACGGCCCGGGGCGGCTCCTCGTGCTCGAGGCGCGCGAGGTCCCGGGTCCGGGCCGCTCGGTAATCTGGATCCCGTGAGCTCTGCCGCCCCCTCCGTGCCGCGCCCGCCCACGCGCACCCCGCGGGTCGTCGTCCTCGACTACGGGTCGGGCAACCTGCGCTCGGCCGAGCGCGCGCTCGAGCACGTGGGCGCCGACGTCGAGGTCACCGCCGACGGACGCGCCGCCCTGGCGGCCGACGGGCTCGTCGTCCCTGGCGTCGGGGCGTTCGCAGCCTGCGCGGCGGGGCTGCGGTCGGTGCACGGCGAGCGGCTCATCGAGCAGCGCCTCGCCGGCGGGCGACCGGTGCTCGGCATCTGCGTGGGCATGCAGGTGCTCTTCGAGCGCGGCGTGGAGTTCGGCGAGGAGGCGCAGGGCGCGGGGCAGTGGCCCGGCACCGTCGAGAAGCTGCAGGCGCCCGTGCTGCCGCACATGGGGTGGAACACGGTGCGGGCTCCGGCCGACAGCGTGCTCTTCGCCGGCATGGCGCCCGACACCCGCTTCTACTTCGTGCACTCCTTCGCCGCGCGGCGCTGGGAGCAGGAGGCCCCGGAGCACTTCCGCCCGGCGAAGGTCACCTGGGCCCACCACGGCGAGGACTTCGTCGCCGCCGTCGAGAACGGCCCCCTCGCGGCCACCCAGTTCCACCCCGAGAAGTCGGGCGAGGCGGGGGCCGAACTCCTCTCGAACTGGCTCGGCGCCCTGCGGTAGAAACCGGGAGACGAAGCGGAGCGGAGCTCGACCCGTAGATTCTTCCGGATCGGTGTCGAAGACCACCCGGCCCGTTCGACGCAGGGGTGAGCGGCGGGGTGGACGGCCCCGCCGACGACCCGCGAGGAGAGCCCGATGCGCTACATGCTGATCATGGAGGCCCCGGAGTCCATGGCGATGGGCGGCCCCGACGCCCCGCCGGCCGACGAGGTCTTCGAGGCGATGGGCCGCTACAACACCGACCTCGTCGAGGCGGGCGTGCTGCTCGCCGCCGACGGCCTGACGCCGAGCAGCGACGGCTTCGTCGTCACCCACGACGGCGAGGCCCCGACGGTCACCGACGGGCCGTTCACCGAGGCCAAGGAGCTCATCGCGGGCTTCTGGATCCTCGAGGTCGCCTCCCGCGCGGAGGCCGTGCAGTGGGCGCGCCGCTGCCCGATCGGGCCGGGCGTGCGGCTGCAGGTCCGCCGGATCGCCGAGATGGCCGACCTGGAGGACATCGCTCCCGCCGAGGTGCTCGACGCCGAGGCCACCCTGCGCCGGCGGGTGGCCGAGCGCGAGCAGGTCTGACCCCCGACAACACCCACACCAGGAGACTCCCGTGCGCTTCATGCTGCTGCTCAAGTACGACGAGGCCGCCCAGGCCGAGACGCCGCCGGACCCGGCCGTGTTCGAGGAGATGGCCGCGTTCAACACCGCCATGGTCGACGCCGGCGTCCTGATGGCCGGCGAGGGCCTGCTGCCCAGCGCCAAGGGCGCGCTGGTCGCGTTCGACGGCGACGAGCCCACCGTCACCGACGGCCCGTTCGCCGAGGCCAAGGAGCTCGTCGGCGGGTTCTGGATCCTCCAGGTCGACTCGCTCGACGACGCCGTGTCCTGGGCGCGCCGGGCACCGTTCCGCACCGGCGAGCGCATCGAGGTGCGCAAGGTCGCCGAGGCCGAGGACTTCGAGGGCATCGCGCCGCCCGAGGTCATGGAGGCCGAGGAGGAACTGCGCGCCCGCCAGGCGCAGCAGCAGGGGTGACCCTCACCGCGACCGATCCCGCTCGTCCTGATCCCTACGCCGTCCTCGAGACGGTGTGGCGGATGGAGTCGGCCCGGATCGTGGCCGGCGTCGCGCGCCTGGTGCGCGACGTCGGCCGCGCCGAGGAGCTCGCCCACGACGCCCTGGTCGCGGCCATGGAACAGTGGCCGGCCCAGGGCGTGCCGGACAACCCGGCGGCGTGGCTGGCGTCGACCGCCCGGCGGCGCGCGATCGACCTGATCCGTCGGGAGCAGACGCTCGCGCGCAAGACCGAGACCCTCGAGGCCGGCGAGTCCGGGCTCGCGCCGAGCGCGGACGCCGAGGTCGGCGACGGCGCGGCCGCGGTCGGCGACGACGTGCTCGCGCTGCTGTTCGCGACCTGCCACCCCGCGGTGGCGCGCGAGTCGCGCGTCGCCCTGACCCTGCGGCTGTTCGGCGGCCTGACCACCGACGAGATCGCGCACGCGTTCCTCGTCCCGTCGCCGACGATCGGGCAGCGGATCTCGCGGGCCAAGAAGCGTCTCGCCGGGGTGGGGCCGGAGGCGCTGGCGGTGCCGGTCGGCGACGAGCTCACCGCCCGGCTCGGCCCGGTGCTCGAGGTGATCTACCTCGTGTTCAACGAGGGCTACGCGGCGACCACCGGCGTCGACTGGACCCGCCCGACCCTGTGCGTGGAGGCGATGCGGCTAGGGCGCGTCCTGGCCGCCCTGAGCCCGCGGGAGCCCGAGGTCCACGGCCTCGTGGCGCTCATGGAGCTGCAGGCCTCGCGGCTGCGGGCGCGCGTCGGTCCGGACGGCGCACCGGTGCTGCTCGGCGACCAGGACCGCTCGCGGTGGGACCGGGTGCTCCTGCAGCGCGGTCTGGCCGCCCTCGCCCGCGCCGAGGCGGCGGGGGAGCGGGGGCGCTACACGCTGCAGGCCGCCATCGCCGCGTGCCATGCGCGGGCCCGCTCCACCGACGAGACCGACTGGGCCGCGATCGCCGCGCTCTACGCCGAGCTCGCCGCGCTCGCGCCGTCGCCGGTGGTCGAGCTGAACCGGGCGGTGGCGGTGGCCCGCGCCGAGGGGCCGGAGGCCGGGCTCGCGGTGCTGGAGCCGCTGCGCGACGACCCCGTGCTCGCGGGCTACCACCTGCTGCCCGCGGTGCGCGCCGACATGCTCACCACGCTCGGGCGCGTCGACGAGGCCGTCGGCGAGGTCGACCGGGCGCTGGAGCTGGTGCGCACGGTCGCCGAGCGCGAGCTGCTGGAGCGGCGCCGGGCGGCTCTGCTCGGCGACTGACCGCCCCTGGCTACGATCGCCCGCCGTGAGCATCGACCTGCTGCCCGCCGTGGACGTCGTCGACGGCCAGGCCGTCCGCCTCGTCCAGGGCGTCGCCGGCACCGAGACCGGCTACGGCGACCCCCTGGAGGCTGCGCAGGCGTGGGCCGCCGACGGCGCGCAGTGGCTGCACCTGGTGGACCTGGACGCCGCCTTCGGGCGCGGCTCGAACGCGCCGCTGCTGGCGTCGGTGGTCGAGAAGATCGACATCAAGGTGGAGCTCTCCGGCGGCATCCGCGACGACGCCTCCCTGCGCCGGGCGCTGGACACCGGCTGCGAGCGGGTCAACATCGGCACCGCGGCGCTCGAGGACCCCGCCTGGTGCGCGCGGGCGATCGCCGAGTTCGGCGACCGGGTGGCCGTCGGCCTCGACGTCAAGATCACCGAGGGGCGGCACCGCCTGGCCGCGCGCGGCTGGGTGTCCGACGGCGGCGACCTGTGGAGCGTGCTCGCCCGTCTCGACGCCGAGGGCTGCGCGCGCTACGTCGTCACCGACGTCGGGCGCGACGGCACGCTGGCCGGCCCGAACACCGAGCTCCTCGAGGCCGTCTGCGCGCGCACCGACCGGCCGGTGGTGGCCTCGGGCGGGGTGTCGTCGCTCGACGACCTGCGCACCCTCGACGCGCTCGCCCCGCAGGGCGTCGAGGGCGCGATCGTCGGCAAGGCCCTCTACGCCGGGAACTTCACGCTCCGCGACGCCCTGGCGGTCACCAGGACTCACGGACACCGCGGTTAGGCTGGTCGGCATGGGTGTCGCCGTCCGCGTGATCCCCTGCCTGGACGTGGACGCCGGCAGGGTGGTCAAGGGCGTCAACTTCGTCGACCTGCGCGACGCCGGCGACCCGGTCGAGATGGCGCGGCTCTACGACGCCGAGGGCGCCGACGAGCTCACCTTCCTCGACGTCAGCGCCTCCTCCGGCGAGCGCGAGACCACCTACGACGTGGTCCGGCGCACCGCCGAGCAGGTGTTCATCCCGCTGACGGTCGGCGGCGGGGTGCGCACCAACGAGGACATCGACAAGCTGCTGCGCGCCGGCGCGGACAAGGTCGGCATCAACACCGCGGCCATCGCCCGCCCGGAGTTCCTGGGCGAGGCGAGCCGGCGGTACGGGTCGCAGTGCATCGTCCTGTCGGTCGACGCCCGGCGCGTGCCCGCCGATGCTCTCCCGCCCTCCCAGCCGACGCCGTCGGGCTTCGAGGTCACCACCCACGGCGGGCGGCGCGGCACGGGCATCGACGCGCTCGAGTGGGCCCAGCGGGGCCAGGAGCTCGGCGTCGGGGAGATCCTGCTGAACTCGATGGACGCCGACGGCACCAAGGCCGGCTTCGACATCGACATGATCACCAAGGTGCGCGCGCTCGTCGACGTGCCGGTGATCGCTAGCGGTGGCGCCGGCGCGGTCGAGCACTTCCCGCCGGCCGTGGCGGCGGGGGCGGACGCGGTGCTCGCGGCCAGCGTGTTCCACTTCGGGATCATGCGGATCGGCGAGGTCAAGGACGCGCTGCGCGCCGACGGGGTGGAGATCCGGTGAGCCGGGACGCGAAGCGCAGCGGAGCCGGACCATCGAGCTGGGATCTCGATCCGGCGATCGCGGCACGGCTGAAGCGGGGAGCCGACGGCCTGGTCTGCGCCGTCGTCCAGCAGTACGACACCCACGAGGTCCTCATGGTCGCGTGGATGTCCGACGAGGCCCTGGCCCGCACGATCGCCACGCGCGAGGGCACGTACTGGTCGCGCTCCCGCGACGAGCTCTGGATCAAGGGCGCGACGTCGGGCCACGTGCAGAAGGTCGTCGAGGTCCGCCTGGACTGCGACGGCGACACCGTCCTGGTGCTCGTCGACCAGTCCGGCGCCGCCTGCCACACCGGCGATCACACCTGCTTCGACGCCGACGTCCTGCTGCCCGGCGAGGCCTGAGCCCCCGACGCAGCGGGGTGCGTCCGGCCCGGCGACCCGGCCGCGACGGCGTCGCGCTCGGCGGCGACGGCGGTGAACACCTCGACGGCCGCACGGACGGCCCGCGTGCCCCGGTCGGTGCGCCACACCGCGTCGATGCTGCGGCGCAGCTGCGGGTCGGTCCGGACCGCGACCACGCCCGCGGGCAGCGGGGGACGGGCGAGGCGGGGGACCAGCGCGGCGACCCCGACGCCCGCGGCCAGCTCGACGTGCATCCCGAACCCGCGGACCTGGCACGTCACCCGCGGCTCGAGGCCGTGGGCGCGCAGGGTGTGCAGCAGCCAGACGCCCGCGCGGGTGTCGACGCCGTCGGCGACCCAGTCGAGGTCGTCGACATCGGCGAGGGTGACCGGTCCCGACCGGGCCAGGCGGTGCTCGGCGGGCAGGAGCAGGTCGATGACGTCGTCGCAGAGCCGCGCCCGCGAGGTGCCGGGCGGGATCGGCGCCGGCGAGCCGTCCCAGTTCTCGACCACCGCGATGTCGAGGTCGCCGGCGAGCACCGCGGGCAGCGTCTCCTCGGCCTCGCCGTCGGCCAGCGCCACGCGCAGGTCGGGGTGGGCGAGGCGCAGGCGCGCCAGCGTCGGCGGGGCGAGCGCGTGCACCGAGGTCTGGATGGCGCCGATGCGCAGCTCGCCGACCACCTCGTCGCGCAGGCGGTCCAGGTCGAGGCGGGCGGCGGCGACGCGGGCGAGGATGTCGGTGGCGTGCTCGGCGAGCATCCGCCCGGCGGGGGTGAGGCGCAGGCCGCGCCCGGCCGGCTCGGTGAGCGGCGCGCCCGCCTCCCGTTCGAGCTTGGCGAGCTGCTGGCTGACCGCCGACGGCGTGAGGTGCAGGGACGCGGCCGCGCCCGCGATCGAGCCGTGCCGCGCGAGGGCGTCGAGGGCGCGGAGGCGGTCCAGCGCGAACACGGAAGCAAACGTAACGGATCGCGGGCAGGAATCATCGCTGGTCGGAAACGATCGGCGGCCCCACGATCGAGGGCGTGACGCGCTCCCTCGACCGCCCCGCCGTCAGCGCCCCCCGCAGCTCCCGGGTCGATCCGCGTCTCGTCGCCGTCGCCGGGAGCCTGTGCATCGCGTTCTCGCCGATCTTCATCGCGCTCGCCGACGTCAGCCCGGGGACGGCGACGTTCTTCCGCTGCGCGCTCGCGCTGCCGATCCTCGCCCCGCTCGCACTGCTCGAGTGGCGCCGCCGGCGCCGGGTCGCGGTGCGCACGGGGAACCGGCCGGTCGTGCTGCTCGTGGGCGGCGCGCTGCTGGGGCTCGACATGACGCTGTGGGCGGAGTCGGTGCACGCGGTGGGCGCGGGGGTGTCGACGGTCGTGGTGAACGCGCAGGTCGTGATCCTGCCGCTGCTGGCGTTCCTGGTCCTCGGCGAGCGGGTGCGGCGCACGTTCGTGCTCGCGGTGCCGGTGATGCTCGTCGGCGTCGCGCTGGCCGGCGGGCTGGTCGGCGGGAGCGACGCCGCGTCGGCGCCCGCCCCGGTGCGCGGCACGGTCACGGCCCTGATCGCCGCCGTGGCCTACGCCGGATACCTGCTCTTCGTGCGCCTCGGCGCCGGCCCCGGGCAGCGGTTCACGCCCGTCGCCATCGCCACGCTCGGCGCCGCGGTGACCTCGTTCGGCGTCGGCTCGTTCTGGCAGGGCGTCGACCTCGCGCCGGGCTGGCCCGCCCTGGGCTGGCTGATCACCCTCGCGATCGTCGGGCAGGTCGTCGGCTGGGTGCTCATCGCCTCGGCGCTGCCCCGCCTCGCGTCCTCGACCGGCGCCTCGATCCTGCTGCTCCAGCCGGTCGGCGCGGTGCTGCTCGGCGCGCTGGTGCTCGCCGAGCGCCCGGGCCTGCTGCAGCTGCTCGGCTGCGCGGTCGTGCTCGGCGCGGTCGCGGTCGCCGCCCGGACCCGCGCCGCCCCGCCGCCCGAACCGGCGGGCGAGCCGGCGGTGTCCGACGAGACCGCGGCGCCGCGCAGCGGGTGATCAGGGGCGCCCTGGTGCCCCCCGCGCGCGATCCGGGGTGCACGACGCCGCCCGTGATCTCGTCATCGCCGGCGACCCCGCCCCCCGGACCGCAGCGAGGGTCACGCTCGCTGCGTCCGGGGCAGCGAACGACGCCCTCGCTGCCCAACCCCGCCGGCCCAGCCCCGCCC
>NZ_JAQZAL010000020.1 GCF_028737205.1 Actinomycetospora lutea
AGCTGACCGAGGCCATGCACGGGTTCCGCGGCGCGCTGGGGATCAAGGTGATCCTGTGCCGACCGCGCGATCCCGAGGCCAAGGGCCTGGTCGAGCGGGCCAACGAGTACCTGGAGACCTCGTTCCTGCCCGGACGCCGCTTCGCGTCGCCGACGGACTTCAACGGCCAGCTCGGGGTGTGGTTGGCGCGGGCCAACCAGCGCCACCACCGCCGGCTCGGCGCCCGGCCGGTCGAACGGTGGAAGGCGGATCGGGCCGCGATGGTGGCGCTGCCGCCGGTCGCGCCGTCCTCGGGCTGGACGACCAGTCTGCGGCTACCTCGGGACCACTATGTCCGCCTCGACGGCAACGACTACTCGGTGCACCCCACCGCGGTCGGGCGCCGGATCGTCGTCAGCGCCGACCTCGAGCAGGTCACCGCAGCCCTCGACGGGCAGCAGGTCGCCCGCCATCGGCGCTGCTGGGCGCGGCACCAGAGCATCACCGACCCCGCCCACGCCGACGCCGCGGCCCGGCTGCGGCAGGCCTACCGCGAGCGGCCCGCGGCTCCCAGCGGCGAGGAGGTCGCCTGCCGCGACCTGGCCGACTACGACCGCATGTTCGGTCTGAGCAGCACCGAGGACGGGGACGAGCCGGCGATGGGCCAGGCGGTCTGATGCCCGCCAAGGTGTCCTCCAGCGCGCCCACCAGCGGACGCAACATCGCCTCGGAACTGGCCTACCTGACCCGGGCGCTCAAGGCCCCCTCGCTCGCGGCCGCGGTAGAGCGCCTCGCCGAGCGCGCCCGCACCGAGTCCTGGACCCACGAGGAGTTCCTGGCCGCCTGCCTGCAACGCGAGGTCGCCGCCCGCGAAGCCCACGGCGGCGAGGGCCGCATCCGCGCCGCCCGCTTCCCGGCCCGCAAGAGCCTCGAGGACTTCGACGTCGAGCACCAGCGCTCCCTCAAGCGCGAGACCCTCGCCCACCTCGGCACCCTGGACTTCATCACCGCCCGCGAGAACGTGGTGTTCCTCGGGCCGCCCGGCACCGGCAAGACCCACCTCGCGGTCGGCCTGGGTGTCCGGGCCTGTCAGGCCGGGCACCGCACCCTGTTCGCCACCGCCGCCGAGTGGGTCGCCCGCCTCGCCGAGGCCCACCACGCCGGCCGGCTGCAGGCCGAGCTGACCAAGCTGGGCCGGGTCCCGCTGCTGATCATCGACGAGGTCGGCTACATCCCGTTCGAAGCCGAAGCGGCGAACCTGTTCTTCCAGCTCGTCTCGTCCCGCTACGAACAGGCCTCGCTGATCGTCACCAGCAACAAGCCCTTCGGTCGGTGGGGCGAAGTCTTCGGCGACGACGTCGTCGCTGCCGCGATGATCGACCGGCTGGTGCACCACGCCGAGGTCGTCTCGCTCAAGGGCGACAGCTACCGGCTCAAAGACCGCGACCTCGGCCGCGTCCCCGCAACCGGCAAGACCGACGACTAACTAGATCAACAACCTGGCAGGGGGTCCATTTTCGGCCGTCGCCAGGGGGTCCAGGTTCAGCTGCCGTTGACAGCCCCTCCCTGCACGCCTCGGCAGACGCCGTGGCCGCAGCACGGTGGCGCTGCAGGGGCGCGGCCACTTGGGTGCCTCCCGCGAGCGGCGACTGCTGCGCGGACGACTTCGGGGTGGCTTCGCAGACAGCCGCGAGGGCGCGGTCCTGGCGCATCAGGTGCTGACGTGCTCGCCCAGCCTTCGACCCCCGGGCAGACGCGCTTGCAGACGTTGCTTGCATCGACGAGTGGGGCGAAGCTGGCGAGGATCGGGGGGCCGGCCGGAGGAGGGGAGGCTGCGGTGCTGCAGTGCTGCCCCAACGGTGCCCGCCCAGCTGATGCGTACCCGGCCGTGCCGATGACTCCACGGCACCTCGCTCGGGACGCGCGCGCGGTTTCCGCGCTCGGCGTGCAGCGCGTCCACGTGCATCCTCGCGACCCCGACGGGCGCGAGAGCCTCGATCCGAGCACGGTCGGGGCCGTGACCCGCGCGATCCGCGAGATGGCCCCGCAGACCGAGATCGGGGTCACCACGGCCCGATGGGTCGAGCCCGACCCCGTCGCACGCACCGAAATCATCGAACAGTGGGGGCGGCTGCCCACCCACGCCCGCCCCGACCTCGCCTCGGTCAACGTCCACGAACGCGGGTGGCAGCGGGTGTGCGCGGCCCTCGACGCGGTGGGCATCGGGGTGGAGCTCGGAGTCTGGACCTCCGGGGACGCCGTACAGCTCAAGCGGACCGGTCTACCCCGAGGCACGGCCCGGATCCTGGCCGAAGTGACCGTGACCGATCCCCGCCTGGCGGTCGCCGAGGCGATGCGCATCCTCAAGGCGCTCGGCCCCATGCCCACTCCGATCCTCCTGCACGGCGAGGACGCCGGGGCCTGGCCCGTCCTTGACTACGCGCAGCGCATGAACCTCGACACGCGGATCGGCTTCGAGGACACCCTCGAATGCCCAGGTGGCATCAGGCGGGCCGTGAGCAACGAGGAGCTCGTGCGTTACGCACTCACGCGCTGAAGACCTGTCCGATCATTCTTGATCTCGGATGGCGCTCTGAACAATGGGGCGACCAGTGATGCCCAGGAGCACCAGGGGCCCTCGGCGAGTCGCGCGGACGTCGCTTCCAGCGGTCGTCCGCCGGCGGTCGGCAGGGCACCCCACGAGTCGCGACGTGACGGGCTCAGCAGCAAACGTCGGCGACGCGGGCGCCAGTGGCGGGATGTGTCCGTCGACTGCGTAGTCCGTGCGGACGCGGCGTCCTGTCTCCTCCTCGGTCTCGTGGGCCGCGGCCTGCTCGACGGTTCTCGCCGGGCTCGACCTTGCCTCGGGAGAACGCGACTGGCGCGAGACCATCGCGGCGTCCGTTCAGCAGGACTCCCTGCGGCCGGTCTCCACGGGTTACGGCTCCACCTGCTGCGTCGCCGCCGTCAACGCGTGCCCCTTCGTGTCGACGCGAATACGGACGCGACCTCGCGGCGACTGCTGACCTGGACCTCTGGGGCCTCGCTCGACTGGATCTTGGCATAACCCGACCGCGACCCGCCGAGGTGTGCTGTCGATATCGGAGTCAGCTCTCCGGGTCCGGTACCAGGAAGGTCACCTTGGTGCCGCCGGCGCGACACTGGATCTCGACGTCGTCGGCGATCTCGCGGATGAGCACCAGGCCGCGGCCGCGGTGGCCGGGATCGCTCGGTGGCGGTCGCCAGCGGCCCTCATCGCTGACCGTGACCCGCACCGTACCGGAGTGCGTGCGGGCGACCTCGAGCGAGACCTCTCCGTCCGCGTCCGTGTAGGCGTGCTCGATGGCGTTGGTGACCGCCTCGCCGATGGCCAGGTGGAGATCGTCGGCATGGCCCTGAGCGACCCCAGCCCGCGCGGCCCACCTCGTCACCTGCTGCCGCGAGGTCCGCAGTGATGCGGGGGTGGCCGGAAGCCGCAGACGCAAGGGCTCGGGAATCCACCGGACCATGACCAGCGCGATGTCATCGCCGGCTCCGGAGCCGCCACCGCCACCGTTGGCCGCGGCGTCGACCAGACCACTCAGGAGGTCCTCGGGGTGTCGGTGCCCCACCTGGACGGCCGTGTGCCGCAGCCGGTCGAGGCCCTCGTCCAGCGACTCCCCACGCCGCTCGACGAGGCCGTCGGTGTAGAGCAGCACCGACGAGCCGGGCGCCAGGGCGAGGCTGGCCGACCGGTAGGCAGCGGCGCGCTCGCGCACGCCGAGCATGGTGCCCTCGCCCCCGCTCGGGAAGCGGACGCCGTCGTCATCGATGAGCAGCAGCGGGAGGTGCCCCGCGAGCGCCCAGGTCAGCAGGCCGGTCTCCCAGTCGAGGGTGAGGCACGCGCAGGTACTGCCCAAGGCGCCCTCGACGCCGGCGGCGAAGCGGTCGAGCCGCTCGAGCGCCTCGGCCGGCGGATGTCCCTCGAGCAGGTAGGCGGACAGGGCGCTGCGCAGCTGCCCCATCACAGCGGCGGCCCGCGGGCCGTGCCCGACGACGTCGCCTACTGCCAACGCCACGGAAGCCTCCCCGATCACCATCAGGTCGTACCAGTCCCCGCCGGCCTGGGCCTCGGCGCTGGCCGGGAGATAGCGGGTCGCCGTGCTGAGCCGCGCCAGCGCCGGCGCGGCGCGGGGCAGCAGACTGCGCTGCAGGGTCTGGGCCACGTCGTGCTCGACCAGGTAGAGCCGCTCGCGCTCGACCTCGGCGCGCCGACGCGCGGTGACGTCGCGCCCGATCGCCTGCCACAGACCGTCGGGGGTGAACCAGATGCTCAGCTCGATGGCCACCGTTCCGCCGGCCGCGTGGCACATCTCCCAGGTCTCGTTGACCGCCTCGCCCCGGCGCAAGCGTTCCTTCAGCAGCCCCAGACTGCCCTGGTCCTCCGCGCGCACCAGGTCCTGCACCTGCCGACGCACGTGCTCCTCGCGCGTCAGCCCGACCATGGCGCACGCCGCCGGGTTCACATCGAGGAACCGGCCGTCCTGATCGGCGAGCCAGATACCGTCGGTCGCCCGCTCGAACAGCAGCCGGAACCGGTCCTCGCTGCCCCGGGCGCTGCGCACGGCCCGCGCCCGCGCCAGCGACTCCCAGCAGCGGCTGGCCACCGTCACCGTCAGGTCGATCTCCCTCGGCGCCCAGCGCCGCGGGTGCGCCTGGTGCACCGCCATCGCGGCGACGAACCGGCGCTGCTTGGTCAGCGGGACACAGACCACGGCGTGGATCCCGGTGGCGGTGTAGACCGCGCGCTGGTCGTCGGTGAGGCGCGGGTCGATCTCGGCGTCCTCGACGACCCACGCCTCACCCCGGCGCATCGACGACAGCGCCTCCGCGCCGAACTGGGACATCGCGAACCGCCCAGTCAGGTGCGGCAGCCCCGAGGCCCAGTCCCCGGACATGACGAAGTGATCCTCGTCGGCCTCGACCTGCGCGTAGGCGCACCGGTCGGCTCCGACATACTCGCCGAGACGCTGCGCCGCGACGATCATGATCTCGTCGGCGTCCTCGACCAGCTGCAGCTCCCGATCGAGCGCCGCCACGAAGCCGTCGCCCAACCACGACTCGCTCACCGAGAGCCCCGCTCGAGGACCGCTCCATGGTGGAGCGAGGCAGCACACACGTGCTGAACCTCCTCGTCTTCGCCCGACGACCCGGCGCCCAGCGTGCGCCCTCCCCGAGCTGCACGCCATGCCGCGGGGTGAACCCTACTGACGTGGCCGTCGCACGCGCGGCGCCCCGACGACGTCCTCCGTCCCGGAACGACCGCGGTGGCAGGGCCGACGACGCCGCAGGCCGGCCGCGAGCCGTGCCGTATCGTGGCCGAGAGCCCGCAGCCCGAGGGCGGCGACGCCGGCGATGGCGCCTACCGGATCGCTGCCCCTCGGCGCCGGCAGCAGCGCGCTCGCCATGGCGACGGTGTTCGGTGCGCTCGGCGGGCCATCGTCATCGTCGAGCCCCGATGGGCGCCGCAGCGTCCCGGAAATCATCGCGTGGGCCAGGCCATCACCAAGCTCGCCGACCAACTCCAGCGATCGGCCCGGTCTCCCGCCCGGACAGCTCGTCCGAGCGGTACCGGCCGGGCGCAACACGGCGGCAATCCGCGCAAACCCCCACTGATCGTCGGCGAGGTGTGCCAGCTCCGGGGACTAGATGTAGTGCTCAGCTGCGTTGTTGACGCGGGTGAGCACGACACCCAACCGCTCGGGGAGGGCGTGCGCACGGAACCCATCGGCGAGGAGCTCGACAACCGGTCAAGGGCGAGGGCCAGAACCTCATGGTGGGTACCTGGAACTGTGCGTGTTGGTGGGTTGACCAAGGCGTGGACCATGCCCGAAGGCGTCTCACCGAAGCGGAACCCGGCTGACATCCGTGCCATCGCGTGCTTCGTGCGCATGCGACCTGCGCAGGCGACCCCCGCGGTGGTGATCTACCGAGCGTGCTCATGCGGACCGGGGAAAGTCGGTGCCCGCAGAACGACGTCTTCGTAGCGGGCGCCGGCGGCGGCCTCGGGATCGAGCAGGTCCCAGGTCTGCATCCACGCGTGTGCCCGCTCGAACATCTCCGATGTATAGGGCTGGGGCACGACGCGCTCGCCGGGACCGAATCGCCGCACGTCCACCAGCGCGAGGAGATCCTCGGGCACCTCCCGCGCCCAGTAATGGGTGTAGTGCTTCGGCTCGAGATCGATTTCCTGCTGAGCGCGCAGGAGGGCACGGAAGTAGCGCTCGACATCCTGGGGGTCCGCGCTCGGCGACAGGAAGAAGCCCATCACGAACGTCGTGTCGACGAGCTTGGCGAACCCGCGCTGCTCGAGCACGTACGCCCCGGCGCCCCACACGTTCACCGCGGACACCGTGCCCTCGAGCAGCAGTCGAACCCGCTCGAAGGGCCGGCCGACGAAGCCCAGACGGATGTCGCCGCGCGGGAGGAACGGCTCGAGGCCTTGCAGGGCCGAATAGTGGCTGCCCGAGTGGTAACCCACGCCCACCTCGACCCCCGCCAGGTCGCGGGGCTCCCGAAGCCCCCGATCCGGGGCGACGTAGATGCCGGCAGGGCAGACCGAGTAGGCGTTGCCGTACATCCTGCCGTGGTGCTCGGTGGCGGCCGCGTTGACCGCCCAGTGGCAGGCGCACGAGACCTCGGCGGAACGCCCCGCCGCCATGTCCTCGAGGGCCCCGCTGCGCACGTCGAGCGGCGCGTCGTCCTCGCGGGCCACGCTGCTGGTCCCGCCCGCGAACCCGGCCGCGTCGAAGGCGTACTCCAGCCCCTCGGCAGCGAAGAAGCCGTGCTCCTCGGCGACCCACTCGTGCAGCCGGACGTGCGGCTGAATCCGGAACACCACGCTGATCGCCCCTCTCGCCACCGGCGGACGTACCGTCAGCGTGCGCCCGCCCGCGCCACCTCCGCCACCGTCACCCGCGGATCGAGGCGGAACACGTGCGAGGGAGGACGCCCCCGCACAGTCCCGGTCTGAGGGTCACCGGCAGCCCGTCACTTCCCCACGACCTACGGCCATGATCGTTGGTCTCCGGAGCCAAGGGACCTTCAGAGCGCGAAGAAGACCCACGCCTGTCCGGCGGCCTTCCCGCCCGCAGCGCGGTCAGCGGTGGCCGTCAGCCCGGATGGGGCAGGACGCAGGTGCGAGCTCCCGAGGGGCGGGCAGGACCCCCAGCTCGGCCTCAGCACCAACCGCGGTCCCACCGGTCATGCAGGCCTGACGGTGCCGGGGGTTAGCGGCTCGGGGACGCCGCGGGGCGCTGGGGTCTCGGATTCTCGACCGCGGCGGCGACCGCGAGCAGGTGCCAGTCGGCCCGGCGGCCGCCGACCAGTTGCAGTCCTACGGGCAGACCTTCGGTGGTGAACCCGGCGGGCACCGAGATCGCGGGCAGCCCGGTGGCCGAAATCAGGTACGCCGATCTCATCCAGTCCAGGTAGGACTGCTGCGGCACTCCAGCGATCTGGTGCACCCAGTCCAGATCCACGTCGAACGGGGCTACCTGGCTCACCGGGCAGGCGAGCACATCGAAGTCGGCGAAGAACGCGCTGACCCGCTCGGCCAACGTCGCCCACAAGGTGGTGGCCCGGCTGAGGTCGGCGACGGTCAGCTCCTGGCCGCGCTCGATGTTCCATGTCACGTTCGGGCCGAGGGCGCCGGGGTGGGCACGCAGCAACGGCTCGAACGCCGTCACGAAGCGCAGCGCCCGCCAGGTCCGGAACACCTCGTCCCCGCCGGTCAGGTCAGGTGCCGCATCCCTGATCTGGCAGCCAACGTCGGCCAGTACCGCACGGGCAGGCGCCAGCGCGGCCCTCACCTCGGGCTCGACCGGCAGACCCAGGTCCGCGCTCCAGGCCACGCGAACCCCCTGCAGGTCCTGCGCCAGCACTCGGGTCACGTCGGCCGGAGCGGCCAGCGCGGGCGGCGGCGTGTCGAGCGCGAGGGTGGCCCGGGGGTCAGGACCGGACAGGACGGCGAGCAGCAGAGCCGTGTCCGCAACGGTTCGAGCCATCGGCCCCTGGACGCTCAGGGTGTCAGCCGGGTCGGTGACCGGCCAGGTGGGCACCCGGCCCGGCGACGGCCGCAAGCCCACGACGTTGCAGAAGCTGGCCGGGTTTCGCAGCGACCCCCCGAGGTCGCTCCCGTCGGCCAGACACACCATCCGCGCCGCCAGCGCCGCGGCCGCCCCGCCGCTGCTCCCGCCCGCACTACGGCTCAAGTCGTACGGATTGCGGGTCGCACCGAACACCCGGTTCACGGTGTGCGAGCCCGCGCCGAACTCCGGGGTATTGGTCTTGCCCAGACTGATCGCCCCGGCGCCAGCCATCCGGCTCACCACCAGATCGTCGCGATCGGGCACATGCTCGGCGAACAGTGGGGATCCGTAGGTAGTGCGCACCCCTGCGGTGTCGATGAGGTCCTTGTGCGCGACCGGTAGCCCGTGCAGCAAACCCGGCGCATGACCCCGGGCCAGCGCCTGGTCCGCGGCCGCCGCCTTCGCCATGGCTTGCTCAAAGCACCGGGTCACCACCGCATTCACGGCTCCATCGACCGCCTCGACCCGCTCGATGTGCGCAGCGATCACCTCACGCGCCGAGACCTCCCGACCACGCAGCATCCCGGCCAGCGTGATCGCATCGTGGTCCCACAGAGCCGTCATCGGATCAAGCGTAATCGGCCGTGAGCCGAGATAACTGGAGAACTGTGCTGGAGATCGTTGAGGTGGCGGTAGGCGAGCCCGTCCCGACCCAGGGCGGGAGTACCTACTTGTGAGCTGCGTCGTACGCCTCGACGACGTTGCCGGGGAGGCGGCCACGGTCACTGACCGCCCAGCCTTCACTCTTCGCCCAGTCTCGGATGGCCTTCATGGCCTCCCTGCTTCGGCCGACGACGCCCGTTCCGGACGAGCTGCTCGAAGAGGAACCGGAGCCTGAGCGGCCACCCCTCGAGCGCCGGCCACCGGTGCGCCGGGCGGCCGAGATGTAGGGAGCGAAGATTTCGCGCAGCTGTTCGGCGTTCTCCTCGTTGAGGTCGATCTCGTAGGTGGCGCCGTCAAGAGCGTACTCAACGGTCTCGTTTGCTTCGGTGCCGTCCAGGTCGTCGATGAGGGACACGACCGTCTTCTGTGCCATGCCCGGAGATGCTCCGGAAAAATTGCTGGGAGTCAAGCGGAACCACTGAACCCGAAATCGCTACAGTCGCCGATTTGACCCTTCCGAACGGAGGCGGCACCTCAGGTGAGATCGATGCCGGCACGGCCGATACAGCGCAACCGCACGTCCGCCGCGGGGATACCGAGCGGGACTGCGCCGAAGACTGCCGTGATTTGCGGTGCCGGCCCGGCGCCCTGAACGGCGCTCCGCTCGGGAGCGATTTCGACGTCGCCGTTGTCCAGCCTCCGCGCGGCAGTGCGGTCGGCCATCCCGCGACCAAGCGTGCGTGCTCGAGGGTTCCGGCACGCCTCGATGTCAGCCATCGCTTGGGCCGGTGGCGGCGCAGCGGTCGCCCCCACCCGTCGGGTCGTGACGCGGGTCACAGCTCGCTAGTCTCACCGGGCGGGGTGGCCGCCGACGTGGGGAGATGACGATGACCGAGGTCCCGAAGAACGGGTCGGCCGATCGGAAGACGTTGCAGCGCGTCGCATTCGCCAGCGCAGTCGGGACCACGATCGAGTTCTACGACTTCTTCATCTACGGGACGGCCGCGGCGCTGGTCTTCCCAAAGATCTTCTTCCCGGCCCTGGGGGCGACCGCCGGCACCGTGGCGTCCTTCGCGACGTTCGCTGTGGCGTTCGTGGCCCGGCCGGTCGGGGCGCTGTTCTTCGGACACTTCGGTGACCGCATCGGGCGCAAGCGAACGCTGGTCGTGACGCTGCTCGTGATGGGGACCGCGACAGTGGCCATCGGGTTGCTCCCCGGCGCGTCCACGATCGGGGCGGCGGCGCCGGTCGCGCTGGTCGTGCTCCGTTTCGCGCAGGGCTTCGCGGTGGGCGGAGAGTGGGCCGGCGCGGTGCTGCTCACCGCCGAGTACGCCCCGCCGGGCAAGCGGGGCCTCTACGCGATCTTCCCTCAGCTCGGGGCACCGATCGCGTTCGCCCTCGCCAGCGGCACCTTCCTCGTCACGGGGCTCACCCTCGGCGACGCCGACCAGGTCTTCCTCGACTACGGCTGGCGGATCCCGTTCCTGCTCAGCATCGTCCTGGTGGGCGCGGGTCTCTACGTCCGCCTCAAGATCAGCGAGACGCCGGTCTTCCAGCAGGCCCGCGGCGGGCCGGAGGCGTCCGCGCTGCTGGGCACCACGCCGCTTCTCTCCGCGATCCGCAATCAGGGGCGGGCGATCCTGCTCGGCGGCGGCTCGGGGATCGCGCTCTTCGCGTTCTTCTACATGGGGACCGCCTACCTCACCAGCTTCGGGACCAGCCCGTCAGGCGCCGGGCTCAGCCGCCCGGCGGTCCTGACGATGGGCATCGTCGCCGGGATCGCCTTCGGCGCGACCACGATCGTCTGCGGGTGGCTCTCCGATCGCGTGGGGCGCAAGCGCCTCGTCGTGGGTGCCAACGCGGTCGCGGTGGCGTGGGGGCTGCTGCTGTTCCCGGTGCTCGGCATCGGCACCGCGTGGGCGTTCGGGCTCGGGCTCGTGGTGACCCTCGCGATCGTGGGCGTGCAATACGGCCCGGCAGGGGCCCTGCTGCCCGAGCTCTTCGAAACCCGGCACCGCTACACCGGAGCCGGCGCGGCCTACAATCTCTCCGCGATCCTCGGGGGTGCGGTGCCACCCCTGATCGCGGCCCCGCTCGCTGCCGCCTTCGGGCCATTCGCCATCGGGATCATGCTCTGCATCCTGGCCTTGGTCAGCGTGTCGTGTGCCGCGGCGCTGCCCGAGACGCGCAGCGTCGACATGACGGCCGCCGCCCGCGCATCGGCTTGACCGCGCGGCGACCCCGTCGTCGGTCCAGCCACGCGACTCCGCGGAACCTGGGGCACCCCGCAGCCTCCACCAGATCTTCTTATCATCCGAGCACCTTGTCGTCTCGTCGGGGGTGGGCCCCCGACGCCCTGCTCTGCGAGCCCGTGAGACAAGTCAGTGTTCAACGCTGAACGTGTACTCCCGGTCCCTCACGACCTCACGGTCGATCGTCACGTCGACTCGGCTGCTTTGCCCGCCCAGGCCAACGGGCACGGGCCTCCCCATCAGACGTGCCGCTTGGCGAGCGAGAACGGTCCGGACGACGGGCCGCGCGATGACGAACACGAGGAGGAGCCGTTGCTCGACCCCTCGGCCTCGAAGCGCGCGTAGACAGGTCGTCGAGCAGCTCGCCCAGTTGATGGGACCGAGCATCGAGGCGCTGAAGCATGGATCGTGGGCGGGAGGCGGTGATCGCCCTGCGGCGCCGCATCGCGAGGTCCCGGCCGATGAGCACGACGGCCTCTCGGACCTCGGCTCGCCACACCCACACCGGCCGGGCGACGAGAGGAAGCCCGCCGGAGCGGGCACTCCCGCAGACGGGCTACGGTCGGTAGCCGGTATCGATCGAGAGCTGGCCGCCCACCGCGCGGGACACGCAGGCGCAGAGCCGCGTCGACGATTCCTGCTCGTCGGCGTGGAGGAAGACGTCGCGGTGGTCCAGGACGGTGTCCCCGCGGTCGAGAACCGATACGGTGCAGAGCCCGCACTCCCCGCGCAGGCAGTCCCACACCATGTCCACGCCGGCGTCGCGTAGCGCGCCGAGCAGCGTGCGGTCGCGCGGAACGTGGACGGTGAGCCCGTGGTCGCGCACCTCAACGTCGAAGGCCGTCGTCGGGTGGCGCCCGGCGGTGCCGAAGGTCTCGGTGCGTAGCCGCTTCGCCGGGCGTCCCTGATCGGTCCAGCAGGCCCGTACCGCGTCGGTCAGGCGCGGCGGGCCGCAGACGTAGACCTCGCCGTCGGGGTGCAGGCCCGCGATCTCGGCGACGAGGTCGAGGCGCTCCCCGTCCTCGCCGGCGGCGGTGACCAGGCCGTCGCCGAGCAACCCGCGCAGGTGGTCGACGAAGGGCATCGCTGCGCGCCGGTGTCCGGCGTAGGCGAGGCGCACCGGAGCCCCGGTCCGTTCCCGCCGGCGGGCGAGTACCTCGGCCATGCCCACCAGCGGCGTGATGCCGATGCCGCCGGCGACGAGCAGGTACTCCGGTCGTCGCGGGTCGAGCTCGAAGTGGCTGGTGGGGTGGCGCAGCTCGACACGATCGCCCGTGGCCAGCGCGTGCACCCGGCGCGAGCCGCCGCGACTGTCGGGCAGCAGCTTCACCGCGATCCGGTACGCGCCGTCCTCGGGGGCCGCGCCGACCACGGAGTACGAGCGCGCCACCGGCAGCCCGTCGACCTCCAGCGCGAGGTCCAGATGGCTGCCCGGCGGGTAGCCACGGACGCCGTCGTCGGGCACGAGCTCTACCTGCCGGACGTCGTCGGCCACGGCCCGCACCGCCCGGACGGTCGCGGGCACGAAGGTGCTGCTCACGACCCGCTCCGCGCGCGCTCGGCCTCCGCCCGGGCCCGCGCGACCTCGCGCTCGGCACCGTCGCCCCGGTCGTCCCGGTGGTGCTCGGCGATGTCGCGCTCGGCCCGCGCTCCCGCCGCGGCGTAGGAGTCGTCCTCGGCGGCGAGCATCAGGTCGATCATGCGGCGGGCCCACATGGCACCGCCGTCGATGTTGAGGTTGTAGAACTCCTTGTCGGGGTGCGCGTCGATGGCCCGTTGCTGTGCCGCGAGCACCTCCTCGTCCTCGGCGAACACGCCCGCAACGCCGTCGCGCAGCAGCGTGGTGATCCGCTGGTCGGTGAGGGCGTAGTTCCGCGCGAAGGCCCAGAAGTAGTGCGTGGACGTGGCCGACTCCGGGGTCATCGTGTTGAGGACGAACCCGTTGACGCCCTGCGACCGGTCACCGTCGGGTGCGCCCGTCCCGGTGGGGGCGACGCCCACGTCGATCGCGATCGTCCCGGGCGGGGTGAAGTGGATGATCTGCCAGCGGTCGACGTTGCCCGCGGGCGCCCCCCGCCACTCCAGTTGCCGCGCCCAGAACGGAGGTGCCTCGACGTCGATCATCCAGCGGGTCACCGTCACGACGTCCTTGCCGTGGGTGACCTCGAAGGGCGACTCGGCCACCGACCGGTGCCCGATGCTCCCGCCGTGCACGAAGGTCTCGTGCGTGAGATCCATGAGGTTGTCGACGATCAGCTTGTAGTTGCAGTCGACGTGGATGAGCCGGCCATCGCCGGCCCATGCCGGGTCGTCGTTCCAGTGCAGATCGGGGATCGTGGCCGGGTCGGCGTCCGCGGGATCCCCGGTCCACACCCAGACGAAGCGGTGCCGCTCCACCACAGGGTAGGAGCGCACGCGGGCCGACGGGTTCACCGTCTTCTGCGAGGGCATGAAGGTGCAGCGGCCGT
The DNA here is from genome assembly GCF_028737205.1 of Actinomycetospora lutea. Classification (GTDB taxonomy): domain Bacteria; phylum Actinomycetota; class Actinomycetes; order Mycobacteriales; family Pseudonocardiaceae; genus Actinomycetospora; species Actinomycetospora lutea. Next base: position 13,432 of record NZ_JAQZAL010000020.1, read on the forward strand.
CGGCGTCGTAGCGCAGGCCGTGGTAGCCGCACATCACCTCGTCGCCCAGCAGCTTCCCCTCCGACAGCGGCAGCAGCCGGTGCCAGCAGGCGTTCTCGAGCGCCCGGGCCTCCCCGGACGGGGTCCGGAACAGCACGAGCGACGCCCCGGCGACCGTGCGCGGCAGCAGGTGCGCGCCCACCTCGACGTCATAGGCGGCGGCGTACCAGGCGGCGCGAGGCCACTCCCGGCGGGCGAAGGTCTCGGGCGCGGAGCGTAGAGGCGTCGGGGATGTGGGGTGGGCGGCGGTCACGACAGCTCCTCGTGGGTGGCGGTCACGCCACGGTGCGGACGTCCGCCGACCGACCGCCACGCCCCTCCCGGCATCCGGGAGATCGATGTCCGATGCTCGCCGCCGACGGTGTCAGTGCCGGGTGGTGTGGAGCTCACCGTGACCCCGTTCGCCCTCGACATTCTCGCCGACCCCCTGCCGGTCGACGCCGCGATCCGGGAGTGCCCGGTGGGTGGCTGCCCGCCCGGTGAGTGGGCCGCGGCACGACGCGGTGGCGTCGATGTTCCGCAAGGGCGTCGATGTTCCGCAAGCCGGCGACATGGTCGTCGGCGGTCGGCACCCGGGCTGGGCGCCATCCGGCGCGACGAGACATGGCCGCCCGCCGAGCGTGCAGCTCGACGCCGCCGCGCCCAGGCACACCCGCGCACGGCGAACGATGAACCGGGTGCTGAAGCCCCACGGCCTCACCGGCTGGCCGAGCGATTCACACTCGCCGCCGAGGAGATCGTCGACGCGATCGTCGACGTCGGGAGGTCGACGTCGCGATCGACATCGCCGCGCGGTCCCCGCTGACCGTGCTGCCCGACGCGGTCGGGCTCGCAGCGGAGGGCCGCGAGTACCTGCTGTCCCACGCCGACCTGAAGTACTGGCTCGGAGCGGACGTTGCCGGGCCGATCGATGCCGGCGGAAACCCGCACCTGCCATCGGTCCCGGAGGCGCCTGCCGCTCCCGCGCTGACGCGGTGCAGCGGCCTCGGTCATGGCGGCAACGTAGCAACGCTCGTGGATCGGACCGTCGACCAGCGATCATGAACAGAGGGGCCGCAGCGCTGCTGCGACCCCTCTGAGCTGCCTCGACCGGCGCGCGCCCGAAGGGATTCGAACCCCTAACCTTCTGATCCGTAGTCAGATGCTCTATCCGTTGAGCTACGGGCGCAGTATCTCGTTGTAAGCCCCGCCCCTGTCCGGGCCGCAGCTGCGGAGGCTCCGGGATTTGAACCCGGGAGGGAGCCGAACTCCCAACCGCATTAGCAGTGCGGCGCCATAGACCAGACTAGGCGAAGCCTCCCGAGGTCCCCCTGGGGCCTCCGTGGTCAAACAGTACACACCGGCGTCCCGACCGTTGCCCGCCACCCCCCGGCCCGGCGTGACGTGGGCACGGTGCCGCATGCGCCCCCGGAGGGCGGGTAGCCCACAACCGAACCCGCCACGAGGAGGACACCCGCCGTGAAGGCGACCCTGATCTATGGAGCCGGCGACATCCGTGTCGAGGACGTGCCGGACCCGACCCTGCAGCACGCCACCGACGCGATCGTGCGCATCACGCACTCGTGCATCTGCGGCAGCGACCTCTGGCCCTACAAGAGCCGCGAGCAGACCGAGCACGGCGACCGCATCGGCCACGAGTTCATCGGCGTGGTCGAGGAGACCGGCTCCGACGTGAGCCGCATCCAGAAGGGCGACCTGGTCGTCGCGCCGTTCTACTACGCCGACGGCACGTGCGAGTACTGCCGGGCCGGCCTCACCAGCGCCTGCCCGAACGGCAGCGCGTGGGGCCGCCGAGACCGACGGCGGGCAGGGCGAGGCCGCCCGCGTCCCGTACGCCGACGCGTCGCTGACGACGCTGAATGTGCCGCACGACTCGGCGCTCATGCCGAGCCTGCTGACCCTGTCCGACGTCTTCGGCACCGGCCACCACGCCGCGGTGTCGGCGCAGGTCGGGCCCGGCAAGGACGTCGCGGTGATCGGCGACGGTGCGGTCGGGCTGCTCGCGGTGCTGGCCGCCAGGCGTCTCGGCGCCGAGCGGATCGTGCTGATGGGCCGGCACAAGGACCGCACCGACCTGGGCCGCGAGTTCGGCGCCACCGACGTCGTCGCCGAGCGCGGCGAGGAGGGCGAGCAGAAGGTCCGCGACCTGCTCGGCACCGACGGCGTGCACTCGGCGATCGAGGCCGTGGGCTACGAGCAGTCGCTGACCTCGGCGATCAACCTCACCAAGCCCGGCGGCCACGTCGGGATCGTCGGCGTGCCGCAGAGCGGCGAGCTGCCGAACCTGGCGCAGAAGTTCATGAAGAACGTGACCGTTGCCGGTGGCATCGCCCCGACGCAGGCGAACATGTACGAGCTCCTGCCCGACGTGCTCGACGGGCGGATCGAGCCGGGCAAGGTGTTCGACCGCGAGATCCCGCTCGCCGAGACTCCGAGCGGCTACCGGGCGATGAACGACCGCGAGGCGCTCAAGGTGCTCGTGCGGCCCTGAGTCCACCCCCGCGTCACCGGGCGAGGGACGCCTTGGCTGCCCACCAGGCAGCGAGGGCGTCCCTCGCTGCGCCCGGACGCGCTGCGCGGGGACGCGGTCGGCGGGACACGGTCGGTCGGGACGCGGTCAGGTCCGGCGCAGGAAGCGCAGGAGCGCCGGCGGGCGGCCGCCGTACCCCTCGGCCTCGAAGGCGGCGACGGCGATGCGCGGCAGGTCGCGGACGGCGTCGAACACCAGGAACCGCGGCACCCACACCGGCCCGAAGCGGGCGTTGAACCGGTAGAGGGTCTCGATCTGCCACCACCGCGACGCCGTGCGCAGCAGGCGCGCCCACAGCCGCGCGACGGGTCCCGCGCCGATCTTCTCGCCGCGCTCGAGCGCCGAGCGGAAGACCGCGAAGTTCAGGGACACCCGGTCGACGCCCAGCCCGCGGCAGGCGCCGAGCAGGTCGGCGATGAGCAGCTCGTTGAGCCCGTTGTCGGGCACCGCGGGGTCGCGGATCATGAGGTCGAGCGAGAGCCCGTCGCTGCCCCACGGCACGAACTGCAGCAGCCCCCGCACCGCGCCCTCCGCGGTCGCGACGACGAGCACCGCGTCGGGGTCGGACTCCCCGTCGGCGATCCGCGAGAGCGCCATCGAGAACCCGCGCTCGGCCGGCCCGCCGCGCCAATGTGACACGAGCTCCCGGAGCTGCCCGAGCTCCTCGACCGGCACGTCGCGCACCCGGCGCGCGCTGGTCTCGTAGCCGGCACGCTGGATCCGCGAGACGGCCTGGCGCACGGTGCGCATCGAGCGGCCCTGCAGCGAGAAGGTGGCGACGTCGACGACCGCCTCGTCACCGAGCTCGAGGGCGTCGAGCCCGCCCTCGCGCAGCCACACGCGCGCCCCGGCCTCCGAGCAGCCGAGCACCGCGGGCACCCAGCCGTAGCGGCGACAGACCGCGAGGAACTCCGTGATCGCGCCGGGCCAGGCCTCGAGGTCGCCGAGCGGGTCGCCGGACGCCAGCGCCACCCCGGCCACCACCCGGTAGGCCACCGCCGCCTTGCCCGACGGCGAGAACACCACCGACTTGTCGCGGCGCAGCGCGAAGTAGCCCAGCGAGTCGGCGCGGCCGTGGCGGGCGAGCAGCTCGCGGATGCGGTTGCCCTCGGCCTCGCCCAGCATCGGGCGGGGCTCCGAGGAGCGCAGCAGGAAGTAGCCGCCGAGCACGAGGGCGGCGATGCCGAAGGAGAGGCCGAGGACGGCGGTGAGGTCGTCGAACCAGCCGGCCCGGAACTGCACGGGCCCGCTGACCCCGACCAGCGAGAGCCCCGCCTGCGCGAGCTTGTCCTCGACGCTCGGTACGCCGGCCAGGAGCGAGGGTCGGACGAGCAGCAGCAGGAAGACGGTGGCGAAGCCGCCGAGCAGCATCTGGACCACGACCCGCACGGCGGCGAGGCGCCCGACGGGGTCGGGCAGGGCCGTGAACTCGCGGCGGGTCAGCAGCAGCCCGAGGAGCAGGAGGGCGACCACGATCGTCGGCACCAGGGCGTGGCGGCCCACGAGGTGCGAGACGATCAGCACCACGCAGGCCACGACGGCGAGCTGCCAGGCCCGCCGTTTTCGGCGCCGCAGGCCCGTCGCCAGCATCATCAGCCCGACGCCGAGGGTCGCGACGACGACCGCGCCGACCAGCGTGGCCTCGGGCGGCAGGCCGAACCACGTCGCCGGCTGCAGGCGCCGCCGCAGCAGGGGCGTGAGGAGCGAGAGCACCGTCAGCAGGCCCGCGACGCGCGCGGCCCACGTCACCACCCGGGCGACACGGCGCCCCCGGAACCGGGCGAAGCGACCCTCGACGGCGGCCGTCGTGGGGCGATCAGCCCGCACCCCCGACGTCATGTGGCCTCCGGCAGCGTCCGCGCTTCAGCGCAGATGGGTATCCAACCAGTTGAGTACCCGGCTGCGCGCCTCCATCTTGGTGGCTTCCTCCGAGTTCCCCTCCTCGAGGGGATCCGGCTGCTCCGCCGCGCGCTCGTCGGCGTCGAACCGGTGCTCACGGGAGGGGTAGACGACGACGTCGACGACCCGGCCCGAGGCGTGCGCGGCCTCGCGGAGACGGTCGACGTCGGCGGGGTCGACGGGGTCGCCCTGCTCGCCGTAGAGCCCCAGCCACGGACAGGTGAGCTCCCCGACCACGTCGACCAGCGCCGGCAGCCCCGACGTCAGCGACGTCGAGACGCCCGCCGCCGACACCGTCACGACCGCGCCGAGCGACCGCTGCGCGGCGACGACGAGCGCGGCCGTGGCGCCGAGGTCGAAGCCGACGACGCCCATGCGGTCGGACCCGATCCCGCGGTCGGCGAGGATCCCGAAGGCGGCGTCGGAGTCGGCGAGCACCGACTCGCCCGAGATCGTGGCGACGGCGCGGTCGACGGCCTCGTCGTCGCCGGTCCGCTCGTCGATGCCGGGGTCGTCACGGTGGTAGAGGTGGGGCGCGACCGCGAGCCACCCCTCCCCCGCGAGGGCCGCGACGATGGCCTGGGTGCGCGAGGTGATCCCCCGCGACTCGTGCAGGACGACCACACCACCGCGCACCGCCCCGTCCGGCTCGGCGATCGTCACCCGCAGCTGGGTCTCGTCGACCAGAGGGATGGTCTCGGTGTGGGTCCCCGTCATGCGTTCAGCCTTCCACGTCGGGGGGCCAACGTGCCGGGCGCCCGGAGGACCACCGGCGTCGGGGCGGAGCACGCCACCGGGCGTTTACCGTGGTGACCGTGCCCGTGCGCCTGCGTGACGACCTCGCCGCCCTCCCCACCTACGTTGCCGGCCGCACCGTGCCCGGGGCCGTGAAGCTCGCGAGCAACGAGATGCCGCTGCCGCCCCTGCCCGCGGTGCTGGCCGCGATCCACCGCGCCGTCGAGGCGGGCAACCGCTACCCCGACATCGCCGTGACGACGCTGACCGCCCGCCTCGCCGAGCACCACGGCGTCGACCCGGCGCGGATCGCCGTCGGCACCGGCTCGGTGGCGCTGTGCGGCCAGCTGGTGCAGTCGGTCTGCGCGCCCGGCGACGAGGTCGTCTTCGCCTGGCGGTCGTTCGAGGCCTACCCGATCGTCGCGCTGGCGGGCCACGCGCAGGCCGTGCGGGTGCCGCTGACCGCGGGCCACGTCCACGACCTCGACGCGATGGCCGAGGCGGTCACGCCGCGCACGCGGCTGGTGTTCGTCTGCAACCCGAACAACCCGACGGGCACCGCCGTCGACGAGTCGTCGCTGCGGGCCTTCCTCGACCGCGTCCCGAGCGACGTCCTCGTGGTGCTCGACGAGGCCTACCGCGAGTTCGTCTCCGACCCGGCCGTGCCCGACGGGCTCGCGCTGGCCGAGGAGTACGACAACATCTGCGTGCTGCGGACCTTCTCCAAGGCCCACCGGCTCGCCGGGCTGCGCGTGGGCTACGCCGTCGGGCCGGCCGAGCTCGCGGCCGCGCTGCGCGGGGTCGCGGTGCCCTTCGGGGTCTCGTCGGCGGCGCAGGCGGGGGCGCTCGCCGCGCTCGACCACCTCGACGAGCTGTACGCCGACTGCGCGGGCGCGGTCGCCGAGGTCGGGCGGATGGCCTCCGAGCTGCGCTCGCTGGGGTACGAGGTGCCCCCGTCGCAGACCAACTTCGTCTGGCTGCCGCTGGGCGAGCGGGCGGTGGAGTTCTCCGAGCACGCGCTCGAGAACAAGGTCGTCGTGCGCGCGTTCGCCGGCGACGGGGTCCGGGTCAGCGCCGGCACGCCCGAGGAGGTCGACCTCTTCCTCGCGGCCGCGGGCTCGTTCAGCCGCTGAGCCTGCGAGGGGCGGCGCACCAGCCACCGGTGCGCGGGCCGCTCGACGAGCACGGTCAGCAGCCACCCGAGCAGCACCGCGACGGCGACGACGGCGACCAGCCGCAGCCACCCGTCGATCCCGAAGCGGTCGCGCAGGCCCCAGGCGACGAAGTAGCCGATCTGTTGGTTCATCAGGTAGATGCCGTAGGAGATCCCGGCGAGCCAGGTGATCACGCGCGGCAGCCGGCCCACCCGCAGCACGCTCCAGTCGCGCCCGGCCCCGGCGGCGGCGATGCCCACGACCGCGAGCGCCAGCACGAGCACCGAGGGCAGGTCGGGGGTGTGGAGGTTCTCGGCGGCGAGGCCCGCGAGCACCAGCGTGACGAGGTGGCCGCCGTGGATGCGCCCGCGGGACCACAGCCACACGGCGAGCCCGATGCCGAACACCTGCCAGCGGAACATGACGAGGCCGTGGAAGACGCTGCTCAGCACGCCGTCCGCCGCGCCGAGCAGCAGCATCAGGGCGGGGACGACGATGATCCCCCAGGCCAGCGCCGGCAGTGTCCAGCTCCGCCGCCAGAAGCCGCGGCCGAGGTAGGCGGCGGCCGCGGCGGCGAGGGTGAACATCGCGAGCTGGGCGGGCAGGGTCCAGTACGAGTGGTCGATGTACGTGACGCGCTCGTCCCAGCCCTGCACCAGCAGGAGGTTGCCGATGAGGTCGACGCCGCTGGGGCGCCAGTACCCGAACCGCGACGCGTAGAGCGTGAGCAGGTAGGTCACGAGCACGGCGACGACGTAGGCGGGCAGCAGCCGGGCCAGCCGGTCGACCCACCACCGGCCCGGCGGGCGGGTCGCGAGCGTCCGGCACACGAAGAACGCCGAGATCACCATCAGCGTGTTCGCGCCGGCCTGGATCGGCCAGACGAACGGCAGCCGGGGCATCCACGGCATGACGCCGATGACCGAGTACGTGGCGTGCTGGAGCACCACGCTCGCCACCGCGACGACGCGCACGACGTCCCAGCTCAGCTGCCGTGTCCCGTTCACCGTGCCGGACGCTAGGAACGGTTCCTGAGAGGACGCTGATGTGCGGCCGCGGCGGACCTGAACTCAGCGGCGGTCCAGGTCAGGGGCCGGTACCCGACGGGTGATCTCCCGCACGTGGCCCTCGCGACGGCCCTCCAGCAGCTCCACCGCGCCGAGGCAGAACTGCACCCAGAGGCTCGCCTGGATCTCGCGACCGACGCCGAGGCGCCCGTAGAGGAGCTCCGCGACGCGGTCACCCGCCCGGGACCACACCTCGATCGTGAAGTCGACGGTCCCCTCCCCGACGTCGGCGGCCCGGAACTCGATCTCGCCGGCCTCGAGGTGGCCGTCGAGCGTGCCGAAGCGGAACGACGTCTCGGTGCGGGCGAGCACCCGCACCGGCCCGTCCCAGGGCGCCGGCATGTAGACGCGGTACTCGTCGCCGACGAGCATGCGGCCGGGCTCACCGCGCTCGCGGGCGAAGGTCACCACGTGCGGCGGCGCACCGCGGTCGAGGTCGCGGGAGAGGATCCCGATCAGGTGGGCGGCACCGTGCCGCGCGTCGACGGCCCGCACGGTGAACGTGCGGTGGAACAGCGGCCCGTGCCCCTGCTCGATCGTCTTGGTGCGCTTGTCGACGAGGGTGATGGGCCAGGGGGCGGGCAGGTCGGTGCCGTCGCCGTCCTCCTGGGCACGGTCGAGGACCGGCAGGGTGCGCAGGTGACGCCCGGTCGTGATCAGGGCACCCCAGCCGCGCCGGAGGCGTCCGAGCGGCGGGCGACGGGAGAACAGCGGTCGTGGCGACACGGGGTGCTGGGTAGCCGTCCGGCGATGACAGCATGCGCCGGTCCGTCCGGCTCCCGCCCGTCCCGCCGATCGAGAGGCACCGCGTGAGGTTCACGGCCCACCCCGATCCGGACCGCGGCCTGCGCGAGATCGCCGCGTACGGGCTCAACTACGACCCCGCCGAGACCGACGGGCGCGGCTGGCACCACGACCGCGTGCGCCACCTGCTCGGCGACGAGGAGCCCGGCGAGCCCGTGCCCGACGGCCCGTTCGACCTCGCGTGCCGGATGGTGCACGACTACGAGTTCGCCGAGCCCATGATCATGCACGCGTACTTCCACGCCGACGCCCCGCTCGTCGGCCGCGACATGCTGCTCGAGGGGCGCTTCCTCGTCCTGCGCTTCCCGATGGGCGTGCGCGTGGACGCCGAGGTGGACGAGGTCCGCGACCGCGCCGACGGCACCCGCGAGCGCTCCTGGGGCTGGAGCTACCGCACGCTCGAGCACCACCTCGAGCGCGGGCGGCTGCTCTACGAGGTGGTCAAGAACCTTGACACCGGCCGCGTCGAGTTCGTCATGACCGGCGTCTCGAGCCGGGCGACGATCCCCAACCCCGTCATCGCGCTCGGGTTCGGGGTGTTCGGGCGCTGGACGCAGACCCGCTTCTACCGCCTGGCCGGTCGGCGCCTGGCCCGCCTCGTCGCCGAGGTGTCGGCCGGCGGGAAGCGCCCGGAGCCGCGGCGGATCGGTCAAGGCGACATCGTGCTCGCGCCGACCGACTGAATCCGGCTTCACCACCGCGAGCAGGGGGCATCCTGGTGTCCCCGGCACGGAGGCGCGGATGTCCACACCCGAGGGCGGCGAGCCCGCCCACGAGCCCGCTGACGACCCCGCGCCGGACCCGGCGCTCGGCGACGCGGTCGACGAGGCGATGAAGAAGGAGGTGTGGCGCGCGCTCGCGCCGCAGTTCCAGCACCTCGCCTTCGAGAGCCGCCGCGTGCGGCCGCCGCGCCACCGCACCGAGATCGACGACATCCTCGACAGCATCCGCCAGCAGGACCCGGACGAGGACGAGCGCCCGGACTGACGGGCCTCTCAGCCCGCCTCGGCCAGCCGGCGCAGCACCCCCATCTCGGCGACGTTCTTCGTCAGCTCGACGTTCGCCCACCCGGCGATCGCCACCAGCGGACGGCCGTCGTCGAAAGGGAACGTCACGACACCGCCGGCGTCGAGCTCGGCCTCCGTGCGCGAGGCGAGGAACGCGTCCCAACGATCGAGCAGCCGCCGGAGCTCGTCGACGCCCGCGGCCGCCCCGGGCCAGACGATCTCCGCGAGCTGCCGGGTGAGGGCGAGCTGGTCGCGCAGCAGGGTGCGCCGATCGGTGCCGTCGTCCACGGCACGGCACGGCACGGCACGGCACGGCACGCTAGCGATCACCGTGGGGAGACGTCGCCGCATTTCCCGGCGCGGGGCCCCGACGCTTTCCCGGCGCCCCGGCGAGTCGTGTCGGAAAAGCGACTCCCGAACTGCGCGGTCAATTCTCGTGCGGGCCCCTGCTCACGCCGACGCGCCCGGCCCCGGCACGTGCAGGGGACAGTCGGCGTCGACGAGCGGGAGATCCGCGGCACCGGTCCGGTAGGCGGCGTTGGCGAGCACCGAGCAGAGGCATCCTCGCTGGACAGCGGCCTGCGAACCCGGCAGCGCCTCGGCCCGTGACCGGTCCGTCGCCACCGACGCGCGAGCGCTGTCCCCCACCCGGTTCTCCACATCCCAGCGAACACCAGCAATACAGGAAGAGGGCGCGCGCCGATGACGCACGCCCCCGACAGCCCCGACCGTCGTCTGTTCTGTCAACCCGTCCGGACAGGGCCGTCTCGATGGTGCGCCCCGCCGTCGGCAGCGGTCAACGGAACTCGACGGAATCGACGACCGAATCGAGATCCTCGGGACGGGCAGCGATCGCACTGTTCGAGGGGCGCACCTGCGCGCGCCCGGGCCGGCTCAGGAGGAGGTGCAGGCGGGCCTCGACGACCGGCGGGAGCGGCACCGACTCGGCGCGGGCCAACGCGATCATGGCCTCGGCCCGTGTGTGCAGGGCGAGCTCCGCCAGCCGTTCCGCCTCGAACGCGGCGGCGCGGGCGCGTGCCAGCACCGTGGGGGGATCGGGGGACGCGGTGTCGCGCTGCTGCATCAACATTCCTTCGCGGGTGCCGTCTGCTGGACAACCGGGGACGCCGGCACCGCGGGTGGACCGATCGCCCCATCGTGCCCTTCGGGCGTCGGGCCCGGGTCCTCGGGCGCGTGTGTCCGTGATCTCGCCCGCCGGCTCCCGCACCGGCCGACGTGGGTCACGGCGCGTCGCCGAGGGCCTCGTCGAGCCGGGAGAGCAGCGTGGTGGAGACGGGACCGCGGAGGACCTCGAGCAGTTCCCACAGGCCGCGGCCGTGCAGGCGCTGCCGGTCGGGCCGGTCGTCCAGGTCGAGGACGTCGGAGGTCAGGGCGAGCGCGTGCGCGGTGACCTGTTCGACGCCGTCGCGGCGGAGGCCTTCGCCGGCCAGACGGTCGAGGTTGCGCAGCACCGCGTCCGCGGTGATCCGCAGCAGCTCCGCGTCGATGCGGCTGTTCAGGAGCACTCCTCGCGGCCGCCGCCACGGGCGACCAGGTGATGGGCGCGAGCCCAGGGACCACGCCGGCGGTCGGCTCCGGAGGGCCGACCGTGGAGAAGCCCGAAGTCCCGGAGTGCCCGACCGGCCCGTTCACCCAAACGTTGCAGACCGGGGCGTCGCGGAGATCGTCGTCCTCGAAGGCGCTCTTCTCGTCCGCGCGCGGGCCATCGACACTCGACGCTTCCGGAGAATGCGCAATCCGGTCGGGATGGAGCCGGTCCGAGGACTTTCGCGTCGCGGGAAGTCGTCTGATCCGCTCCCGAACACACCCGCCGGGGGCTCCGTCGGAATCGCGATTCCTTGCGCCGACACCCCATGGGAAAGTCCCGGGTCGCCGGAGCGACCCGGGACTCCCGGGGAGGCCGCAGCCCGTACCGCCCTGATCGCAGGGGGGTTGCCTCAGAGTCGGTCGAGATCCGCGGCCGAGCACCTACTTCGACGACTGGCAGGACGCCGGTCGGCCATCGGCCGGCCCCGTGCACTGACCGCTCTGCCCAGCACCGTTGCCGCCGTTGGTCGGCGGGGAAGGGCTGGCGAGTGCCGGCGCAGCGGTACCGAGGGTCGCCGCCGCGATCAACGCGGCCGCGACGACACTACGTCGAATTGTGGCCATTGTTCCTCCTCCAGGGTTGCTCGGACAGCCGAGTTCGAGAGTGTTCCCGGCCCACCTCGTCGTCAAGTCAAGAGAGGAGAACAGCTCGCTTTCTCCGGAGTCACTCGTTGAATAGGACAGGATAGCCGGGAGCAACCGACGGTGAAGTGGGGAGTGCTCTCCGTACTCGACATATCGATGGTCAGATAAAATTCGATCGGAGTGGCCGCCGAAGGCACCACTGGCAACGCCCGGTTGCCGTTGCGATCCTGCCGCCGAGCAGCCGCGACCGCCCCTTTTCGCCGGCTTCTGCCGATATCGAACAATGGTGAGTGAATCCTCACTGAGTCGGCCGACGCTGCGACCCGTCGCGGAATCGGAGGGCCCGGAGCTCTGCGTCCCTGCCTCGGCCGCGCGAGCACGGCCCTGCCGGATCCGCCGCTGTCACCGGATCGGCGAGGAGCTGCCGAGATCGTCCGCGCCGGTCTCACCTGCGGAAGCGGGGGGATTCGAACCCCCGGTCACTTGCGTGACGTCCGCTTTCAAGACGCCTCGGCATCGTCCGATCTGGCCTCTGAGCTGCGGAAGCTCTCGTGCGCGGACCCTCTCGAACCCCCTCGGTGACAGCGGCGCTGCTGTCACACTTCGCTGTCAGATCAACTCACGTCCGGCCACGAGCGACGTCCCAGAGGCTGAGCCGCCGCCCCTGCTGACCGAAGGCGCGCCACGTCCTGAGGGTCCGCATTTTGCGGAAGACTGCCCGCCACCTCAGTGCGCGTCTATGGAACACGCGTACGAGCGCGGGGACGCGGTCCTGTGGGGCGCACTCGAAGCGTGGCGCTGTGGTTCGTTCTCGAGCTTTTTCCGCCGTCGGCACCGCTTGACTTTCGGCTACCACAGAGGAAGGGAGCCGCGATGCTGCTTGAACCTTCCTTCGGAAGCTCGACGGTCTCGCGAGCGAGAAAGCCGAAACCGGGCAAAGCTAGCCGCGCTGACCTCAGCCTCTCTCGTGCTGCCTGAGGAGCGCAACAGCGTCCTGGTAGTGCGCGTGGTCCGCGGCATCTATGAGCTGAACCTGCCCCGAGTGGACCAAACTCGTAACCTCGCGCGCCTCTGCGAGGCTCATCGTGCCCGAGCCGTGTTGCAGGACTTCTTGGTACTCACGCTTCTTACGCGACGACGGGTGCAGGAGGCCAACCAGAAAGAGGGCGCCGAAGGCCCCCAAGGTAAGTCCAACGATTGGAATCAGCAGGAGGACGGGGAGCGGGAGGTTCTCCATGGGCTACCAGTCGCGCTGAACCAACTGCGCGTTACTGCGCGGCCCCCGGCTCTTCTGGCTAGCGCCATGAGGCCGAGCTTCGGGGTCTCTCCCTCGGCGGCGCGGGCTCTGCCCTGCCGGGCCGCTCGTGCGGGTGCAAGCGCCCCTGTCGTCGAGGGCCGGCTCGTGTGCTGCTGGGTGGCGCTTGCGGCTGTGCGGGCGGTCTGGCAGCCCTCGGGCGCGTCGTCGTGGGTGAGGCCCCGCCCCGACCACCAACACTGCCCCGAGCTCGTCGCACGGGTGGGCTCTCCTGAGGTCGGTGCCCTGGTCCAGGGCGGAGCGCCTGGCCGCCGGAGGCCGAGCCTCGTGCTGCTGCCGGTGCCCGCCGTGGTTCAGGTCGTCGCTGTCGTGGTCGTGGTGGGCTGGCCCGCCCGGGTCCGCCGCCCCGCCCCCGACGCAGTCATTGGGGGTGCGGGGAGGCGTGGCCCGGCAGGGCCGGGCCACGCCGGCGCGCCAGCGCCGGCTCTGACCGCTGGTGGTGCCCGGTGAGCGGGCGGGTTCTCGGTAAAGGGGTAACAGCTCTTCGACCCGGACGGCGCCGCCGCGAGGACCACACCCCCGACCGTCGCGGTCCGGGGCGTGCTGGTGGTGCGGGCAAGGGCGCCGAGTCCGTCGAGAACAAGCGCCAAGAGCGTGCCCATTCCCGTCGCCGTGACCGCTGGGCCCGCCGCCGCCAGCTCCGCCGCGTCTCGCAGTTGAAGCGAGTGCAGCAGTGCGGCCACAAGATCGGCGGCCCGGACGCCGGCCCGACGCTCGGGGTGATCACGAACAAGGACGGCACCCGCTCGGCGGCCTACGGGGGGCTCAAGCACTGCGGGTCGGTGTGGACCTGTCCGGTGTGCGCGGTCAAGGTCGCCACCCGCCGCGCCGACGACCTGTCGGCGGTGATGCGCGCGGTCCACGAGCGGGGCGGCTCGGCGTTCATGCTCACCTTGACGATGCGCCACGCCCGCGGTGACCGCCTCGGGCTGTCGACCGTCGACCGCCGGCGCCGCGATCTACTCGAGGAGCGCCGTGCTGATCGCGAGGTGGCTGAGGCCAACGGGTGGGACGTCGACGAGCGCGCCGGCGAGGCCGAGGAGATCGAACTCGCCGGGATCAAGGCCAGAGAGGGCTGCTGGGACGTCCTCGGCTACGCCTGGGCCGCCGTCACGAGCGGCTCAACCTGGGTCAAGGACTCCACCATGTTCGGCGGCCTGCTCGGCTGGGCGCGGGTCGTGGAGGTCACCGACGGCGCCAACGGCTGGCACGTCCACGTCCACGCGCTGCTGTGCTTCGCCGACGACGTCTCCGCCGAGCTCGTCGCCGCCAGCGTCGGGGCGCGCATGTTCGGCCGCTGGCGCCGCGCCCTGGAGCGCAAGGGGTTCGACGCCTCCGACGAACACGGCTGGGACCTGCGCAAGGCCCAGCTCGGCGACGGCGACCTGGCCGACTACTTCACCAAGATGGCCCACGAAGTCACCGGTGCCGCTGGCAAGAAGGGGCGCAGCCACGGCGGCCGTACGCCCATGCAGCTCCTCGCCGACGCTGCGGACACCTACGAAGCGATCGCGATGGCTCGGTGGTGGGAATGGGAGGAAGCCTCCGACGGCCGCCGCCAGCTCACTTGGTCCCGCGGCCAGCGTGACCTGCGCGCTTTCGCCGGCCTTGGCTGTGAAGCCACCGACGAGGAGATCGCCGACGAAGATCAGGAGGCGGATGCGCGGCTCGCGCTCGAGGTGGCCACCTGGAGCTGGCTCGAAGCGAATCGCTACGAGCCGCAGTTGCTTGAGATCGCTGAACGGGGCGGGCTCAGGGCCGCCAGCCGCTGGCTCGACGAACATGGACTCGGGTACACGCGAGCGTTTGACGGTCGCCGCCCGCCACGGGGCTAACGAGCCTGCTTCGCGAGGCCGTCAACGCCTGCGGCACCCGAAGCCAGTTGGACCTCCTGCCGCCGCAGCCCTGTCGGGGGACCGTGCCACTATCGAACACACGTTCGACGACACCGACAACCTTGGCGCGCAGGGGCGGCAAGCCCACGGCGCGAGGACAGAGGAGGAAACAGTGCATCCACTGATCGACTTAGGGACATCTCGTTGCGCACGCGATATAAGTCGGCGACACGCAGGGCGCAGAAAGCTCCCGTGCCAGTTATCGCGTACCGTGCCCACTGGACTAGCGCTAGCACCTTTGTTACAGGGGGAAAGAGCGAGCATGGCGACTTTGCGTCGAGTGCGAGAGCGCACAATTTCGTTCTACGAGATCGTCCAGTCGGAACAAGCGGTCCAGAGCAGGATGGCGCACCTTCCGTGGGACGAGATGCTCTCGAGGCTCTCGAGGGCTGACCTGAGTACTCGAACATGGGACGGAATAGATCGTCAGATCGGCAACACCGCGACATACGCCGAACAGGATCACCTCCTACTCCATCGCGTGAAAGAGCAGGGGGAGTGGTTCTCGAGCGTAGACTGGGAGACCGGTGAATGGACCGAGTTGGAAGATTTCGCGTCTCGCGGTTACCTAGACACGTCAGTGTTCAGCTTCTTGCCATTCGGAAATGTGGTAGCCTCGATGCGAGGATCGACTTCATCGCCGTCCCATAAGGGGCTAGAGGAATGGCTCAATGGCCTAAAGTTCTTCCCGGACCGTCGCCTAATCGTGCGCCCGCTCATGTCGCGAGCTGAAGTTGATCGACTGGGAACCGCGAGCGGCGCTAGCCGGCTCGAAATCGCGTTGGAACGACCAGCACTCAGGCCTTGGCCAAACGCCAGGGGCGCCTCGCTAGAGCCCTGCATCGAATTAGCGAGGAGTACGGTGACGCAAACGTCACCATGATCATTTCGATTCCTAAGGGACGGAGCAGGGACTCCCAGCGGCAAGAGCTCCTGGCGGACCTACAGGACCTGAGTGATGTTATGCCAGGCGCGGCCTAACGAGCGAGTGCTAGGCTCTTGTACGGAATCGAAGGTGATGAGCACCGGCAGATCGCAGAGTTTGTCGAGCACAAGATCACGGCTAAACGTCGCGTACCGGCCGTGAACGACGATGGTGAGTCAATCAAGATCGCCTCCGCGGTCTCTGCCATGCTAGATGTGTCTTCTCAGCACGAGGACGAGCTCAGGTCGGCGGTCGACGAGCAAGATGGCTAATAGTCCCCCAACGCAAGAGTCAACTATACGAAGCAAAGTCGACGCCATCGTTGCGTCTGGTCTGAAGCACCGTGGTTAGATTACGTCGTGGCCGTCTTGCTTCCGGCCCTGCATATTTTGACGATTCACTTCTGGGGAGGCGACTTCTTACGCTGGGCAAGTCTTACCCAGCGACTGTCCGCCTACGGGGCTGGCGCCACGCTTATATCGATTCTTGGGGGCCTAAGTTCGATAGCGGTGGCAGTATACCTGTCGGCTGGCGGAAGCAGAGCAGTCGCGGCTCGGAGACTGTATCCGGATGAGCTCCGTCGAAACTGGAGGGCACTGCTCACGGGAGCGGGCCTTGGCGCAGTCTTATGCGTAGCTTGCCAGGTACTCGATGGGGAAACCGACCCGCTCTCGGTGAGATTCCTTTTCGAACTAGCAATATCGCTCGCTGGCGCTCGCTTCTGCCGACTGGTGTGGCTGTTCAACTCGATCCTGAAGCTCGCAGATCGCGATATTACGAACAGCCTGACTAAGGCAGCGGCGCCAGAGCTGAATGAGCACTGGAAGAACATTGAGGCACGTCTAGACTAGTACGGTCGCGAGTGCTCTGAGTTCCGCGCCGAGGCTTTAGCTGTGACGCGTTAAGAGAGGTGGCCTGCGGCCTCACGATGTGTCGACGGTCCGAACGTGAGTGCAGCCGTGCGTCTTATGGTGGCGGCGGAGTTCGACGTTGGAGCGGTAGCAGTCGAGGCGCACGTCATCATAGCCGATCCGCACCTCGCGAATGCGAACAGAACATAAGGGGGGTGGGGCTCTAGTGGTGGACCATTAGTGTCGTCAGCAATGATATGTAGTCATCCTCTGGGCGAGCCAGCGCGCGAGGCGGGCCATCCTTTGTCGTATCTCCGCTATTTGTCCAGAAGACGCGCCCGTCACCAACCCGTCTCCGAGTCACTAGTGGTACCGTTTGATCCTCCTTCCATACGTAGAGGAAATCAACATCATCCATCCAACGACCAATAACGACTTCATTGTCACCTAGCTGCATGTGGGAAGGCAGCTCGTTTAGCAATTGAGCGTGATCGGTGAGACGCGATCCCTCTTCGACTCTCACATAATCTACTGACTCGAAGAGCTGTTTAAATCGATTCAGCGAACAACCGGCTAGGCTCTCCAGAATCTCGTTTCGGCTACGCCTATAGATGACGTCGTGGCCGAGAACTAAGCACCCGCCGCTCCGGGCATACTTCTCTAGTCTCCGTTGCACTGCCTTGCGGTCGCTTTCCCTCGCGCAAAGCTGTGTGACATCGGTAATGAGGACCAGTACCGCCATTACCTGGAAGGAATAGAACGGGCATCGTGCCAGATCGACGCCGCTCCGAAGGGATTTTACCGAGCAGCG
This sequence comes from Actinomycetospora lutea, assembly GCF_028737205.1. Taxonomy (GTDB): domain Bacteria; phylum Actinomycetota; class Actinomycetes; order Mycobacteriales; family Pseudonocardiaceae; genus Actinomycetospora; species Actinomycetospora lutea. The sequence goes on from NZ_JAQZAL010000020.1 coordinate 30,657, forward strand.
CACACCTCGATCTCGCAGCGATCGCTGGAGGGCTGATCCTAGGTTGTGGGTGGTTCTCATCCCGTCCGGGGCGTCCGTGTAAAGGAGAAGCGTCTTGCGCCCGAGGGCTGATCGTACTGAGTAGACTAGGAGACGTGACACGCGCCAAAACTTGCTGTAGAGATCAACCCCGAGAAGGCGGCAGAGAAACACCAAGAATACCGCTACCAAGTTCAGCCCGATATTGAGCAGGGCGCTGCCCATCTTGCTCCCCCCGTGAATTCGCCGCGCTTATTGCGGTAGCCCCGTCGCGGCGATAGCGCCGGACGAGCAGCCTAGGTCTCGCGCTCCGGCGACGGCTCGATGCCTTCAAAGATGATATTCGCGCCTCGGGCGCGAGCCAACTTGACTTCCTGTTCTGACCGGACCGTCCAGAGCAGGACGGGAACCCGAAGCAGCGTCCGCCATAGCCAGAGAAAAGCGTCCCGAGAATTGCGAATGTCAAAGGCAATGAAATCGGGTCGGGACACGGTGTTCAGGATCATCATCCGGAGGAGAACTCGCTGTACAAGCGGCAAGTTCTCACCTTTGAATGAGCCGCTCAGTTGACCGATGGGCACGTTGCAGCCGTTTCGTCGCAGCCACAGGACGATGCGAGGATCGAATGACTGGACAGCGACGGGGCCGACAGCCCTAGATAGCCCTTCGAGCAAGAGCGGACCGATCCGCGCTGCGTCAGAACCGGACTTCACTTCGACTAGAACCGGCGAATTCCCAGACGCTTCAAGGGCTTCCCCAAGTAGAGGAATGCGATACTCGGTCCCATCCAAGTGCAGGTCGGTGAGCGACCTCGCATCGGCTTCAGTGACTCGGAGCTTCGTTCCGGTCAACCTCTCAGTGTCGTCATCGTGGATTACGACAAGCTTGTCGTCGCGCGTCTTGTGCACATCTAACTCGATTGCGTATCCAGCTTTGCTGGCCGCAACGAAGGCGCCGACACTATTCTCTGGCTGCCCTTCGCCATGAAGGCCGCGGTGGGCGATGGGCACGTCTACAAGCCAGGCCGAATCTTGATTCATTGCCGTCCTCCACCATACTTGGAGCATCAGGAACTATCGCTGTGCGCGCTGCCTGGCGAGCGCTACGTCACGTCGCCTCCATCGTCCGTCGCTCGCGCCCTGTTACGCCAGATCGTCGCGGGACAGTCCGGCGACCCGAGGTAGCTGTCTAGGCTAGTGATGTCCGCGTCAGCGGAGATGTTCCGTGCTCCAAGTAGAGGCTCAGACTTGTCCGCCGGGAGACAACAGCCCGGACACGGCGCGCTAGGCGCTGGATGAGGTACTCGTCGAGTTCGGGCTCCCGGACCCAGCGCCACCCGTCCAGCTCCTCTGGCTGAAGCCTGATGCGATCTTGATCATCCCCGAGAACACCGCATTCGAAGATGAAAAGAAGCTTGTCACCCTCGCGCTCGTGCGGCGCCCAATCAACTGCAGCAAGACCGATCGGCGTCCTATCGATTCCAAGTTCCTCGAGGACCTCGCGCTGGCACGCTGCGGCGGGAGACTCGCCGCGCTCGACGTAGCCGCCCGGGATGTCCCACGTGTCCTTGTAGGTCGGGTGGACGAGTAGCACCCGACCTTCAGCGTCAATGAAGAGTGCCCCGGCGGCGACCCGCGGGGTGGCGAAGCTGTCCTCTGGCGACGACATGGAGCCGAGGGTACGGGCCCGCCCTGGGCCGGTCAGGCGGCGAGCCGGAGGCGGTGGGCGAGGGCGCCCAGCTCTGCGCTGACGGTGCCACGGGGGTTCTTCATCCACGATAAGACGAGCTGGCGGCTGATGAAGTGGTGCCGGACCTGCTCCGGGGCCAGGCGCTCCGCGCCGAGCACCGTCGCCAGGGCCTCGTCTCGGCGGTTGGACGTCGAGAGAGCGCGGGCAGTCTCGAGGGCGTGGCGGACGCGACGCTCAGTGGGCAGGGCGGTGGTGTCGATTCGCGGCCCAAGGTCGATCGCGACCTGGACGTCGCCCAGCTCCATGGCGGTCGCCACCCGGTGGATCGCCACGTTGGTCGGGCCGAAGGCGGTCCAGAGGTGGTTGCCGTCGGTGCCGAGATAGCCGGCTGCACGCTGGGCATTCTCGAGGAAGTCGCGCGTCAGGCCGCGGTCCTCCATGCGTGAGGAGGCCATAGCGCCGGCGAGGAACAGCGACCCATAGACAGACCACAGGCCGGCATCGGCCGAGCCGAGCGAGCCGCTGAGGAAATCCGAGCCGTCGGAAGTGAGCTGAGCCGCGGCGTCGTACCGACCGGTCGCGAGCAGGGAGTGGACGACCGAGCGGAACAGCGACCCCATGACCGTGACGTCGCCGGCCCGCTGGGCCGCGGTCAGGCCCCGGTCCGCCGCCATCCACGCCAGATCGCACTCGCCCAGCTTGGTCAGCGTCGACGCCGACACCTGGTACGACAGGGCCAGCAGCGCGTGCGCGCGCTCGAGCTCGGCGCCCTCGTGGGTGTCCACGGCCAGGAGGGCGTCCGCCAGCAGTAGCGAGGTTCGCGCAGTCACGAACCCGAAGCGGGCGGCCTGGTAGGCGTCGAACACGTCTGCCACGTCGCGCTCGAGGTCCACGATCGCCGGCGGCTCTGCGGTAGCTCCAGTACGGCGCAGGATCGGGTTGAGCTGGCGATAGTCCATCAGCGCCGTTCGCAGCGCAGTGACGGTCGCGGTGCCACTGTCGGCGGTCCAGTCCAAGAAGGTCGGCTCGCCGAGAAGGTCGCCCAGGGAGACGTCGAGAACGTCGGCGAACTTGCGGATCACCGAGAGCCGATCCAGCTCGGCGCGGTTGTTCTCGATCTTGCTCAGCCAGTCCTCGGTGCGCCCGACGAGACCGGCGACGACTTCCTGGGAAAGTCCACGGCGCCGGCGGTAGAACGCCACCCGCTCGCCGATGGTCAGTGACTCGGTCATCCCGCGCATGGCAAGACCGTCCTCTCGCCCAGCTCGACGACCCCGGAATTTTCTTCCGGGTCAATCGCTCGGACCGCCCCGACGGTAGTGGCACACCCCGACACGCGGGTGCCGAATCCGCCAGGAGAACCCCGATGTACGAGCTGAACGCGCCCATCAACGAAGCCCGGATGAAGGCCATCGCCACCGGGCACAACCAGACCCTCGAGCGCTGGGAGGACGGCCCCAACGGCCGACGGTCCAGCGGACAGCCTCTGATCGACGAGGCCACCGGCGCGCCGGTGCGCATCTACGACTGCCTGTTCGACACCGGCCGCGACGGACGTCCCGAGCTGCACGGCGTCCGCATCGTCAGCCACGAGGCCCCCGAGCTGCCGCCCTACAGCGAAGTCACCTTCGACGACCTCTCCGCCCGCGTGCGGCCGGCGCGCAACGGCGCCAAGGGCATCGAGGTGTCCTTCTCCGCCACCGCCATCCGCCCCGCCGGCGGGGCCGGCGTCCGCCCGGCCCGCAAGCCCAGCGGCGACGAGACGGCGGCCGCCTGATGGCCGCCCCCGCCCGCCCACCTCGCTCGCGGGTGCAGGTCCGCACCGCCGCGCTGCTCGACGAGCTGGTCCTGACCTGCCGCGCGGCCGGCTGCGTCGAGCAGTGGACCCCCGCCCCCATCGGCGACGACTCCGGCGACGGGGTCGTGCAGCTCTCCCTCGAGCGCTGCCCCGCCTGCGGCTCCTCGACCTGGGAGGTCACCCAGGTCCAGGTCGCCGCCTCCCCCTCCCGCACCCGCCGCCGGCGGGCCCGCACCCACCGGAGCAGCCGGTCATGACCACCACACGAACCCTCGACCGCACCGGCCCACCCGCCGCCGGGCACCGCCGCCCACCGGGCTTCGTCGCACGTTGGCGGGCCCGCCGCGCCGAACGCGACGCGTGGGCCGCGCACCACGTCTTCGCCCAGGGCATCACCGCCGAGTTCCGCGAAGCCTGCACCGCCCTGCGGCTGTGCCAGTACGTCTCCGTCGCCGCCGGGCTGACCGTGCGCACCCCGCGCGTCGGCGCCGTGCACGGCGGGCCGCCTATCACGCTGACCGTCGAGCTGATGGCCGGCCAGGAACCCGGCGACTTCACCAGCCGTGAGAACGGGCCACGCCTTGCCCACTCTCTCGGCGGGCACGGCCTCCGCGTCGAGACCCTCGCCAGCCGGTGGGTCCGACTGATAGTGCTCAACCACGATCCCCTGCGCGACAGCTTCGGCCTTCCGTCGCTCGCCGTCGCGTCCGGATCGGAGCCGGTGATCCTCGGGCGCACCGAGGACGGCATCACCCTCGGGGACGCGATCGCCGACGCCGGCCACATCGCGGTGCAGGGCCAGAACGGCTCGGGCAAGTCCGCGCTCTGCTACGGGCTGCTCTCCCAGCTCGCCGCCGCCCCCGACGTCCTCGTGGCCGGCTCGGACATCACCGGGCTCCTGCTCGGCCGCGCCTGGGACGGCACCGCCCACCGAGCCCACCAGGTCACCGGTACCCACCACCTCGAGGCGCACGCGGTGCTGCTCGAGGACCTGGTCGCCGAGATGGACCGCCGGCTCGCGACCATCCCGCCGCGTCGGGACAAGATCGAGCCCACCCCGGCCACCCCAACGGTGCTCGTGGTGCTCGAGGAAGCACCGGGGCTGCTGCGCGCCGCCGACTCGCTGCCCAAGCCCAAGCGCGGCGAAGGAGTGCCGGTCGCGGAGCGCATCCGCACTGCGGTCCTGCGGTTGCTCTCCGAAGGCCGCAAGGCCGCTTTCCGGGTCCTGATGCTGGCCCAGCGGTTCGAGGCCACCGCCGTCGGCGGCGGCTACGCCCGCGACCAGTTCGCGCTGCGGCTCTCGTTCCGGGTGCCGGCCGACTCCCTGGAGATGCTCCACGGCACCGACGCCCGAGCGCTCGGACCCGAGCACGCCAACGCCGCGCCCGGCATCACCTACCTGTCCGGACTTGGCAGGGACTGTCAGCGCATCCGCGTCCCCTACCTCGGCGACTACGGCGAGTACGTCGACCGCGTCCAGCAGCACGGACGGCGGGTACAGCCGTGAACCTGACAGCAATCGTCATCATCGCTGCGCTCGTGACCGCGCTGCTGGTCAAGAGCCACAAGGCCGCCCCGGCGCTGGTCTCGGGGGTCGTGACCCTCGTCCTGCTCTTCGCCGCCTCCCCGACGCTCGGGCCCGCCGTGTCGAGCAGCGCCGGCGAGTTCGCCCACCAGCTCGGCGCCGCCACCGACCGCGCCGCTGACGTCCCGCAGAACGGAGAGCGGCCGTGACCGATCTCGCCCGCCACCTCGCCGGCGCGTCGGCCAGCGTCGCGCTCGCCAACCACGCCACCCACGGCCCGCCGCTGACTGTCACCGACGCCTACGACGTTGTCGGCGCCCTCGACGAGCTGCTGCGCCGGCTCCCGCAGCTCGTCGGGTTCCTGGTCCGCAGCACCCAGCGCGCCGACCCCGCCGAGCACTTCGACGACCGCGGCCGCGAGCCCGCCGGGGCCATCGCCGAGGCCGGCCACGCCCTGGCGCGCGTTGTCGCCGACCTCGACGCCGCCGGCGCCCACGCCACCACCGCCCACAACCACCTCGGCCACCTCGGCCGGCACGTCACGGAGGACTGATTCATGGAACGGGTGTTCCTCACCCCCGAGGAGGTCGCCGAGGCCCTGCACGTCGGTCGGGCCAAGGTCTACGACCTCATCCGCAACGGCGACCTCGTGTCGGTCAAGATCGGCCGGCTGCGCCGCGTCCACGCCGAGGCCGTGCGGGAGTACGCCAGCCGGCTGATCGAGGAGGCCGCCGCGTGACCCGCAACAGCAACGGCGACGGGAGCGCCTGGCAGCGCAAGGACGGCCGCTGGTCGGGCGCCGCCTACGTCCGCACCCACACCGGCAAGATCGAGCGCCGCTACGTCTACGGCAAGGACGAGAAGGACGTCCTGCGGAAGATCGGCAAGCTCCAGGCGGCCAACGACCAGGGCGTCCCCGCCGGCCCGACCCGGCTGACCGTCGCCGCGTTCCTCGGCGAGTGGCTCGAGCACGCCCGGCACCATATCCGACCGCACACGTGGGCGAGCTACGAGGCCAACGTCCGGCTGCACCTCGTGCCGCTGATCGGCTCGAAGCAGCTCACGGCGTTGTCGGTGCGCGATGTCCGGCTGATGGTCGAGAAGCTGCGGAAGGCCGGCGTCACTCCGCGCACCGTGCAGTGGATTCACTCGACGCTGCGCGCGGCACTCCAGCACGCATTCCGGGAGGAGCTGGTCACCCGCAACGTCGCGCGCGGCGTGAAGATCGCAACTCCGGCGACGGGAACGACACCGCCCCCGTTCAGCCCCGACGAGGCGCGCCGCTTCCTGACCGCGGTCGCCGATCACCGGCTCTACGCCCTGTGGGTCGTGCTGATCGTGTTGGGGCTGCGGCGGTCCGAGGCGATCGGGCTGCACTGGTCGGACGTCGACCTCGACGCCGGCACGCTCAGGATCACGCGCGGGCTCCAGCGCGTGGAGGGCGAGCTGCGGGAGCTACCGACCAAGACACGTCGCTCGACGCGCACCGTGCCGTTGCCGCCGATCTGCGTCCACGTGCTGCGCACCCACGGCGACCGGCAGGCCAAGGAACGGGCCAACGCGGGCCGGCTGCGCTGGCAAGACACTGAGTACGTGTTCACCACCGGCGTCGGGACGCCGCTGGAGCCGTCCTACGTGTCCCGGCTGTTCGTGGAGCTGTGCGCTAAGCACGGCTTCCGCCGGGTCCGTCTCCACGACATGCGCCACACCTGCGTGACGCTGCTGCTCTCGCTCGGGGTGAACCCCCGGATCGTCATGGAGATCGTCGGCCACTCGGCCATCGAGATGACCATGAACGTCTACGGCCACGTCAGCCTCGACAGCCAGCGCGAGGCCCTCGGCCTGCTCGACGACCAGCTCGGTACGCCCACCGCGGACCAGCCCGAGGAGTGACCCGTTGCTGTCATCGACCGCTGTCACTGGATCATGGAGCGACCGTGAAGATCGTCCGCGCCGGTCTCACCTGCGGAAGCGGGGGGATTCGAACCCCCGGTCACTTGCGTGACGTCCGCTTTCAAGGCGGATGCAATCGGCCGCTCTGCCACGCTTCCGCGGGCCAGGGTAAGCGCCGGTCAGGAGTCGGCGCGCAGCTTGGTCACGACGCGCTCGAAGACGTCGCCGACGACCTTGCGCTCGTGGTCGTCCAGGAGGTCGACGAAGTGGGCGCGCACGCCCTCGAGATGGTCGGGCGCGGCGCGCTGGAGCACGTCGAACCCGTGCTCGGTGAGGACCGCGAAGACGCCGCGACCGTCGGAGGGGCAGAGCTCGCGGCGCACGAGGTCGTCGACCTCGAGGCGCGACACCTGGTGGGAGAGCCGCGACTTCGAGGCGACGACCTCCTCGGCCAGCAGGCTCATCCGCATCCGGTGGTCCTCCTGCTCGGAGAGGCGCACGAGGATCTCGTAGTCGGCCAGGGAGAGGCCGTGCCGGTCGGAGAGCTCGCGGTTGAGCCGCCCGGCGAGGAGGGCCTGACCTGCGATGTAGTTGCGCCACGCGTGCCACTCGACGGGGTCGAGCCAGCGCGGCTCCTGCTCGGCCATCACGCCACGATAATGGTCGGGGCGTACGCGCGGTACGGAACGCGCGGGTGCCGGGCGCCGCCGATAGCGTTCCGCGCCGTGTACGCCATCACCATCCGCGAGTCCGGTGGCCCCGAGGTCCTCGAGTGGGTCGAGCACCCCGACCCGGAGCCGGGGCCCGGCGAGGTCGTCGTCGACGTCGTCGCGTCGGCGGTCAACCGCGCCGACGTCATGCAGCGCCAGGGCAACTACCCGCCGCCCCCGGGCGCCTCCGAGGTGCCCGGCCTCGAGTGCTCCGGGCGCATCGCGTCGCTCGGCCCGGGGGTCACCGGCTGGTCGGTCGGCGACGAGGTCTGCGCGCTGCTGGCCGGCGGCGGCTACGCGGAGAGGGTCGCGGTGCCGGCGGCGCAGCTGCTGCCGGTGCCCGACGGGGTGTCGCTGACCGACGCGGGCGGGCTGCCCGAGGTGGCCTGCACGGTGTGGTCGAACCTCGCGATGACCGGACACCTCCGGGAGGGCGAGACGCTGCTCGTCCACGGCGGGACCGGGGGCATCGGCACCCACGCGATCCAGATCGGCAAGGCGCTCGGCGCGCGCGTCCTCGCGACCGCCGGCTCGCCCGAGCGCCTGCAGACCTGCCTCGACCTGGGCGCCGACGTCGCCATCGACTACCACGACGACCTGCCCACCGAGGTCGCGAGCGCGACCGACGACCGCGGCGTCGACGTCATCCTCGACAACATGGGCGCCTCGATGCTCACGGCCAACCTCAGCGCGCTCGCCATCGGCGGGCGCCTGGTGATCATCGGTCTGATGGGCGGCGCGAAGACCGAGATCAACCTCGCCTCGATGCTCGGCCGCCGCCTGTCGATCAGCGCCACCACGCTGCGCGGCCGGGAGGTCGAGGGCCCCGACGGCAAGGGCGCGATCGTCGCCGCCACCCGCGAGGACGTCTGGCCGCTGATCGAGCAGGGCCGGGTCCGTCCCGTGATCCACCGGTACGTCCCGGTGGCCGAGGCCTCCCGCGCGCACGCGGCGCTCGACGAGGGCGGCGTCATCGGCAAGCTCGTGCTCGTCGTGCGCGACGAGGACGGGGTGCTGGCGGGCTGAGCGCGGAGATCAGCTGGTCGGCAGGCACCTCCGCGGACGCTTCCGAGGTGCATGTCGACCTGGTGATCTCCCGGCGTGGGTAGGCGGCGAGCCCGTGGTTCCGCGTGCGCCCACTCCCCGGCGTGTCGCGCACCGAGGATGTGGCGATCCTGGCGTCACACGCCAGCGATGCCGCATCGCTCGCACCGGCACGGCGCGCTGTCTCGAGGCTGTCTAGAGGCGGGCGAGGGCGTTGACGAGCGTGTCGATCTCGGCGCGGGTGGTGTAGTGCGCGAGGCCGACGCGCACGACGCCGCCGACCTCGGCGCCGCCGAGGACCTCGAGCGCGCCGCTGTCGCCGGTGTCGGTGACCACGCAGACGCCGTGCTCGGCGACGCGTTCGGCGACCTCGCGCGCGGTGCGGCCGGCGACGGTGAAGGCGACGACCGGGATCCGGCGCGGTGGCTCGCCGATGACCATGACCCCGGGCAGGTAGCGCAGCTCGGAGACGAGGTAGGCGGTGAGCTCGTCCTGGTGGCTGCGCACCGAGCTCATCGACGTGAGCACGCGCTCGCGGCGGGGCCCGTCGGCGTTGTCGTCGAGGTCGCCGAGGTAGTCGATCGACGCGACGAGCCCGGCGAGCAGGGCGTAGGGGGCGTCGCCGATCTCGAGGCGCTCGGGCCCCTTCGCCGACGCGTCGAGCGAGACGGCGGGCAGGCGGTCGAGCAGCTCGGGGTTGCGGAACACCAGCGCCCCGACCGGCGGACCGCCCCACGCCGCCGCGGAGAGCACCATGATGTCGGCGCCCATGGTGTCGAGGTCCAGGGGCAGGAAGGGCGCCGCGGCGGTGGCGTCGACGACCATCAGCGGCTCGATCCCGGCGCCCGGCTGGGGCAGCGCGTGCACCTTGCGGGCGATCGCCGCGACCTCGGTGCGCGTGCCGATCGCCGGGCACGCGGCGGTGACGGTGACGACGCGCGTGCGGTCGCCCACCAGCTCGTCGAACTGCCAGCTCGGCAGCTCACAGGTCTCCACGTCGATCTCAGCGGTGCGCAGCCGCCCGCCCGTGCGCTGGGCGGCGCGATGCCACGGCGCGACGTTCGCGGTGTCGTCGAGGCGGGAGACGACGACCTCGTCGCCGAGCGCCCAGTCGGCGCTCAGGGCGTCGGCGAGCCGCTCGAGCAGCGGGGCGGGGCCGGGTCCGAGGACGACGCCCTTCGGATCGGCGCCCACGAGGTCGGCGACGGCCCGCCGCGCGGCCTCGATGATGGCGCCGCCGCGCTGCGAGGCCGGGAACACCCCGCCCGGGCGCGAGACCGGCGCGCGCAGCGCCGAGGAGACCGCGGTGGCGACCTGCTCGGGCACCTGCATGCCCGTCGGGCCGTCCAGGTGCGCCCACCCGTCACCCAGGGCGGGCACCAGGCCCCTGACCCGAGCGACGTCGAACGCCATGCTCGCGAGGGTACGGAGCGGCCCTGCGGGCAGCGACGGCGGTCGGCTCAGGTGACGGCGGCAGGCGGTGGGCGGGCGCCGGGCGGGTGCGGGGTACGGCCGGGTGGAGGATGGACCCATGAGCGAGACCCCCACCCCCGGTGACCAGGTCATGATCGTCGGACCGGACGGGCAGCCGGTCGGCACGGTCCGGGTCCCGGGCGACGCCGACGACGCCGCCGAGACCCCGCAGACCACCGGCGAGACCACCGCCGAGGACGGCCCCGAGGACCCCTCCGCGGGCGTCGAGGAGCCGGCGAAGGTCATGCGCATCGGCATGATGATCAAGCAGCTCCTCGAGGAGGTCCGCGGCACCGACCTCGACGACGCGAGCCGCGGGCGGCTGCGCGAGATCCACGCCTCGTCGCTGCGCGAGCTCGAGTCCGCGCTCTCGCCCGACCTGCGCGAGGAGCTCACCCGGCTCGTCGAGCCGTTCGCCGCCGACCAGCCCCCGTCGGCGGGCGAGCTGCGGATCGCCCAGGCGCAGCTCGTCGGCTGGCTCGAGGGCCTGTTCCACGGCATCCAGACCGCGCTCGTCGCCCAGCAGATGGCGGCGAAGGTGCAGCTCGAGCAGATGCGCCGGGGCCTGCCGGCCGGCTCCGGCGGCTCGGGGAGCTCGCCCGGCGCGACGGGCCAGTACCTCTGACCGACCCGCGGCCCGGCGGAGCCGCACCGGACGGGGGAGCCCGCGAGCCGGTCCGCGAGGAGCGACCACCCGCGCAGGTAGGCTCATCCGTCGTGGCCGTCCCAGCACTCGCGCGCCAGGACGCCGACGAACCGGCGCCCGTCGACGACGCGCCGTCCCCGCGCAGTTGGGGGCGTGCGTTCGCCGACATCCGGGCCGCGGTCGCGCAGCGCGAGCTGTGGGGCCACCTCGGCTGGCAGGACATCAAACAGCGCTACCGGCGCTCGGTCATCGGCCCACTGTGGATCACCATCAGCATGGCGGTCACCGCGGCGGCGCTCGGCGGGCTCTACTCGCAGCTGTTCGGCCAGCCGATCGGCACGTTCATGCCGTACGTGACCGTCGGCTTCATGATCTGGTACTTCATCAGCGCCTGCGTGCTGGAGGGCACCGAGACCTTCATCGCCAACGAGGGCCTCATCCGCTTCCTGCCGGCGCCATTGATGATCTACGTCTTCCGCACCGTGTGGCGGCAGGTGCTGTTCTTCGCCCACAACGTCGTCGTCTACGTCATCGTGCTGGCGATCTTCTTCCAGCAGCTCGACCAGCCGTACACGATGGTCAACAACAACCCGGCCGCGATCGTGCACCCCGGCCTGAGCTGGTGGGCGCTGCTGGCGATCCCGGCCTTCCTGCTGATCGTCGTCAACGGCCTGTGGGTCACGCTGCTGTTCGGGATCATCTCGGCGCGCTTCCGCGACATCCCGCCGGTCGTCGGCAGCTTCATGCAGCTGTTCTTCACGATGACGCCGATCATCTGGACGACCGACCTGCTCACCGGCGGCGCGCCCGGCAGCGCCAAGGCGATCATCGAGTTCCTGGCGAAGCTGAACCCCTTCTACCACTTCATCGAGATCTTCCGGGCCCCGCTCGTGGGTCAGGTGCAGAGCTGGACGCACTGGGCGGTCGCCGGCGGGATCACCGTCATCGGCTGGACGCTCGCGCTGGTCGCCCTGCGCAACTACCGCTCCCGCGTCGCGTACTGGGTGTGAGCGCAGCCATGGAGAAGATCTGATGGTCAGCATCGAGGTCCGCGGGGCCAGCGTCGAGTTCCCGATCTTCGACGCCAAGAACAGGTCGCTGAAGAAGTCCGTCCTGGGCCGCGCGGGCGGGCGGATCAGCGACCAGAAGGTCCCCGTGGTGGAGGCCCTGCGCGACATCGACCTCTCGCTGGGCCAGGGCGCCCGCGTCGGGCTCGTCGGGCACAACGGCGCCGGCAAGTCGACGCTGCTGCGCCTGCTCGCGGGCATCTACGAGCCGACCCGGGGCCGGGCGAGCATCCGCGGGCGCGTGGCCCCGGTCTTCGACCTGGCGGTCGGCATGGACCCGGAGATCTCCGGCTACGAGAACATCATCATCCGCGGCCTGTTCCTCGGCATGAACCGCCGCGAGATGGAGCGCCGGGTCGACGAGATCGCCGAGTTCACCGAGCTCGGCGACTACCTGAACATGCCGCTGCGCACCTACTCCACCGGCATGCGCGTGCGCCTCGCGCTCGGCGTCGTCACCTCGATCGACCCCGAGATCCTCATCCTCGACGAGGGGATCGGCGCGGTGGACGCGGCGTTCCTCGAGAAGGCCCGCGACCGCCTGCGCGACCTCGTCGGGCGCTCCGGGATGCTCGTGTTCGCCTCGCACTCCGACGAGTTCCTCGTCGAGCTGTGCGACACCGCGATCTGGATGGACAGCGGCGTCATCCGCGAGCAGGGCCCGCTGCGCCAGGTGGTCAGCCACTACAAGGGCCGCGACGTGTTCGAGAACCTCAGCCCGGAGATCCTCCAGCGCCTCGACAGCGCGAGCACGCCCGGGTGAGCAGCGACAGCGAGACGGTCACCGCCGTCGTCGTCACCCGCCACCGCGCGGACCTGCTCGTCGACGGCCTGGCGGTGATCGCGAAGCAGACGCGGCGGCCGGACCACCTCGTCGTCGTCGACAACGGGCCCGACGACGAGACCCGCGCGGTCGTCGAGAACTGCGGGCTGCCCGTCACCTACCTGCCCTCGCACCACAACCTCGGGGGTGCCGGCGGCTACGCGCTCGGCATGCTCACCGCGCTCGCCCGCGGCACCGACTGGCTCTGGCTCGCCGACGACGACGGGCGCCCGGCCGACGAGCACGTGCTGGCGACCCTGCTCGACGTCGCCCGGCGGCGCGGCCTCGCGGAGGTCTCGCCGGTGATCGCCGACATCACCGACCCGGACCGCCTCGCCTTCCCCCTACGCCAGGGGCTGCGCTGGATGCACCGACGCAGCGAGCTCGCGCGCCACAACAGCGAACACGGCGGCGACGACGAGCTGATGCCCGGCATCGCGCACCTGTTCAACGGCGCCCTGTTCCGCGCGGAGACGCTCGACGTCGTCGGCGTCCCGGACCTGCGGCTGTTCGTGCGCGGCGACGAGGTCGAGGTGCACCGACGCCTCGCCCGCTCCGGTCTGCCCTACGGCATCTGCCTGACCACCGCCTACCTGCACCCGGACGGCTCGGCGGAGTTCAAGCCGATGCTCGGCGGGCGCCTGCACGCCCAGGACCCGGGCGACGCCGCCAAGCGCTACTACACCTACCGCAACCGCGGGTACCTGCTCGCCCAGCCGGGCCTGCGGCGGTTCGGGGCGATCGAGCACCTGCGCTTCGCCTGGTACTTCCTCGTCTCGCGCCGCGACCCGGCCGCCCTGCGGGAGTGGCTCGCGCTGGTGCGCCTCGGTCGCCGCGAGCGCTTCCACCGCCGCTGACGGCCCGCCCACCGCCGCAGAACGGATCCACCTCACTGGACGCTCCGGGCGCCCGACTAGCCTCGCAGCGTGCTGACCTCGGAACAGGCCGTCAGCCCGGAACGCCCGGGTGCGGGCGTGTCCGAGACCCCGGACGGGGGACGCCCGACCCGCGGTCCCCGCTGGCTGCGCTGGCTCGCGGTCGGTCTCGGCCTGCTCGGCACCGGGCTGGCGCTGCTGTTCCCGTTCCTGCCCGTGGTCCAGGACACCTCGACGATCACGTGGCCGAGCGCGACCACCGGCACCCGTCCGGTGGACGCCCCGTTGGTGGCCTACCGCCCCGAGACGATGAGCGTCACCGTGCCGTGCCGGGCCGTCCAGGACCTCGACGCGCGCAGCACCGGGACGGCGACCGTCCTCTCCACCTACCCGCCGCTGTCCGACCCGGGCGCGCAGGTCGGCATGCGCCTGACCGTCGAGAACGGCCAGCTCGTCCTCAACGACCGCGGCCAGCAGATGGCCAACGCCGCCGTGCCGCCTGGCGACTGCACGGTGCGGATCGTCTCGGACGCCGGCTCGACCCTCGTCGACCTCGGCATCGGCCAGGAGATCCGGCTGCCGTTCGACGCGCGCCCGCAGGTCGTCGGCATCTACTCCGACCTCGACGACGGCCAGGACGACGTCGCGGGCGTCTCGGTGTCGATCACGCCCGACACCCGCTTCGAGACCTCGCCGACGACGCTCAAGGTGCTCGCCGGCGTCCTCGCGGTGCTCGCCGTGGCGGGCGGGGTGTGGGCGCTGCACGCCCTCGACGTGCGCGCCGGGCGCCGCGCACCCCGCCTCGCCCCCAAGCGCTGGTGGTGGCCCACCGGGCGCGACGTCGTGGTCACCGCGGTGCTCGGCGTCTGGGCCGTCATCGGCAGCCAGACCTCCGACGACGGCTACATCCTCGGCATCGCGCGGGCCCGGGAGTCGGCGGGCTACATCGGCAACTACTACCGCTGGTTCAACGTCCCCGAGGCGCCGTTCGGCTGGTTCTACGAGCTCTACGCGCAATGGATCCGCATCGACGACTCGGTGCTCTGGCTGCGGGTGCCCTCGCTGGCGATGGGGATCGTCTCCTGGCTCCTCATCAGCCGCGAGATGCTGCCGCGCCTGGGCCAGCAGGTCCGCCGGTCGAAGGCGGCGGCGTGGGCCGCGGCGATGGTGTTCCTCGCGTTCTGGCTGCCCTACAACAACGGGCTGCGCCCCGAGCCCGTAGTCGTCATCTCCGCCCTGCTGGCGTTCTGCGCGGTCGAGCGCGGGGTCGCCACGCGCCGGCTCGCCCCGGTCGCGCTCGGGCTGCTCGCGGCGGCGTTCGCGGTGGCGGCGACCCCCACCGGCTTCATCGCGGTCGCTCCGTTCCTCGCCGCCGCGCGCCCGCTGTGGAAGCTGCTCATGGAGCGGGTCCGCTTCGGTGGCTGGCTGCCCGTCCTCGCGCCGGTGATGGCCGCCGGGCTGCTCGTGCTCGTCGCGATCTACGCCGACCAGACGTGGGCCGCGGTGTGGGAGGCGACCCGCCTGCGCACCCTGCTCGGCCCCAACTGGAGCTGGTTCCAGGAGGTCGTGCGCTACCAGTCGCTGTTCGGGACGGCCGCCGACGGCTCGCTCCCCCGGCGCTTCCCGGTGCTGCTGCTGATCCTCGCCATCGGCGTCTGCATCGTCGTGCTGCTGCGCCGCGACAAGATCGCCGGCGCGGCGCTCGGGCCGTCGCAGCGGCTCATCGGCTCGTCGGTCATCGCCTTCGCGGTGCTCGCCCTGACCCCCACGAAGTGGACCCACCACTTCGGCGCGTTCGCCGCCCTCGGGGCCGGCATGGCCGCGCTGACGGCGCTGGCGACCTCGTCGGACGTCCTGCGCTCGCGGCGCAACCGGCTGCTGTTCCTGGCCGCGCTGTTCGCGGTGCTCGCGCTGGCGGCGACCGGCCCGAACACGTGGTGGTACACGAACAACTGGGGCGTGCCGTTCAACGGCGGCCCGGTCTTCTGGGACGGCTGGCCGTTCGGCTACGGCCTCACCGAGCCCTGGCCGGTGTACACGCTGCTCCTCGGCGTCTCGGTGCTCCTGCTGATCTGGGCCGGCATCGAGCACATCCGCGGGGTGCCGCGGCCCGAGGAGCTCGGGACGCCCCCGCCGCCCACGGCGCGGACCCTGCCCCCGGCGGTCTCGTCCGCGGTCGGCAACGCCCTGCGCCCGCCGCGCGAGGCCCTCGGCAAGCTGCGGCGCACCTCCGGCGGCTCCACCGTCGAGCGCCGCGCCCGGGCCCTGCGGCTCGGCTCGGCGCCGATCGCGCTGGTCTGCGCCGGCCTCCTCGTCTTCGAGATGATCTCGATGACCGACGGCATCCAGGCCCAGGAGGGCAGCTTCTCGCTGGGCGGCGACGTCGTCGAGCACCCCTTCGGCGGCTCCTGCGGCCTCGCCGACGCCGTCCGCGTCGAGGGCTCGACGCTGGCGGGCGTCCTGCCCGCCGCGCCCCCGCCGACCGGTCTCGCGCCGTCGGCACCCGGGGTGCTGCCGACCGTCGCGCCCGCGACCCCGACGCCGTCCGCCGGCGCCGGCACGACCGACGGCGCCGCGGGCTCGGCGGGCAGCGACACGAGCACCGGCACCGACGGCGGCGGGACGACCACCACCACCCCGCCGACCACGTCCACCGCACCCGGCGGCGCGTCCACCAGCGCGACGCCCGCCCCGCTGCCCGCGAACACCATCCCGGCGTCGGCGCCCGACGCGCAGCTCGTCGAGCCGCAGCCCGCCAACAGCGGCTTCTCGCGCGCCGGCGCCAGCCCGCCGGTCGGCGGCGGCACCGGGGTGTCGGGCTTCGAGTACTCGCTGCGCAACGGGCTCGCCGACGAGGCGCTGGGCTCGTACGACGCGAACGGCACCGGGACCGGGGTCCTGCGCACCGACTGGTACTCGCTGAACGACGACCTGCGCAACGGCACCACGCCGCTCGTGCTCACCGTCGCCGGGCGGCTCAACGGCGGGAACTTCCTCACCATCCAGTACGCCGACCGGCTGCCCGACGGCCGCGTGCAGGTCCTCGGGCAGCAGCCGGTCGACGACGGGCGCTTCGGCGAGCCGGGGTGGCGCGAGATCCGGCTGAACCTCGCCGGCGGGGTCGGCGCGGAGGCCGACGAGGTGCGCCTGATCGCCCAGGACCGCGCGCTCGGTCCCGACGGCTGGCTCGCGATCGCGCCGATGCGCGGCCCGCAGCTCGTGCCGCTGACCGAGATCCTCGGCCCGGAGAACCCCGGCTACCTCGAGTGGCCCGTGCAGTTCGCGAGCCCGTGCCTGCGGCCGTTCGACGTGCGCGACGGCATCGCCGAGGTCGCGCGCTACCGCATCATCGCCGACGCGAGCCAGCTGCGTCCCGGCGGCGTGAACTGGTCGTCGGCCAACGCCGGCGGGCCGCTGGGATGGATCGAGATCCTGGAGCGGCGCACCGAGCTGCCGACCTACCTCGAGGGCCAGCCCTGGCGCGACTGGGGCATCGTCGAGCGCCTCGACCCCTACGTCCCGGACGCCGCCGCGCCGACCGTGACGCACGGCCAGCGCACGGTGTGGGGCACGTTCACCCCGGGCCCCATCGGCGACCCGCCGCCGGGCACGCCGTCGCCGTCGCGCTGACCCCGTCGTCCGGCGCTCGCTGCGCCGCTCGCCTCGGGCAGCGAGTGTCACGTTCGCTGCGTCCCAGGCAGCGAGGGTGACCCTCGCTCCACCGCCCGCGAGGTCCCCCGCGCGCGAGCTCCCGCGCGCGAGGTCCCGCTCCGTTCAGCGGCGCAGGGTGCAGGCCGCCCGCCACCACGCGACGACGTCGCTCTTGGTGTGCCCGCGCCGGCCCGGGACGACCGTCGCCGGGCCCTCCATGGCGCGGCTCAGGCCCTCGGCGAGGCTCGCCGGGTCGCCCGGGGTCGTCAGCTCGACGCCGGGGTGCTCGCGCAGGTCGTCGGCGAGGCCGGTCTCGGTGGTCGTCACGACGCGGCAGCCGTGGGTCAGGCCCTCGACCAGCGGCAGCCCGATCTGCTCGCGCCAGCCCGGGACGCGCACCGACGGCATGGCGACCACGGCGCTGGCGCGCAGCAGCTGGTGCACGACGGCGCGCGGCGGGTCGACCGTGACCGAGACCCCCGCGGGCAGGTCGTGCTCGTCGGCCCCGCTCGGGTCGGCGACCACCAGGCGCCAGCCGCGCTCCGCCCCGCCGACGCGCTCCCACGCCTCCAGCAGCACCGGGAAGCCCTTGCGCTCGCTCGGCGTGCCGAGGAACAGCACCGTGCGCTCGCGGGGCGCACCGCTCGGGGCGCACACCGTGCACTCGTCGAGCCGCGGGGTCAGGACCGTGTGGCGGGCGCGGCGCAGCGCCCACCCGAAGGTCCGCCGATAGTTGTCGTACGCGCCTGTCGTCCCGAAGACGACCGTGTCCACGCTCAGCAGCGACACGCCCAGGGCGAGCCGGGCCGGCCGGCGGCGCAGGCGCTCGCCGGCGTCGAGGTTCTCGATGGCGTAGGTCGCGATCGCCACCGGCCGCCGGCGCACGACCCGCATGGCCTTGGCCAGCGCGATGTAGCGCAGGGCGCGCCGCCACTCCCCCAGCCAGAGCGGCTCGGCGACCTCGAGGATCTCCAGGTCGGGGTGGCGCAGCGCGCGCAGCAGCCGACGCCAGGTGAAGGGCGCCACGCCGGGCGCGGCGACCAGCGCGGCGTCGGCGTCGTCACGCCGCGAGGTGTGGAGCAGCGCCTGGCCGTCGGGCATCGCCTCGACCACGGAGCTCCGCAGGTCCGGGACGATCCGCAGCGTGTGCAGGGGTCAGTCGCGGAAGATCACGGTGCGCATGACGACGAAGTTGATCGTCGTCGCGCAGGCCTGGGCGATGAACCAGGAGAGGAAGCCCGCGAGCGGGCCGGGGTTGACCGACGGCGCGTCCATGACGTGCAGCACCAGCGACGCGACGCCGACGTTGACCGCGAACGTCGAGCCGTAGAGCAGGACGAAGCCGAGGAACCTGCCCGCGCCGCCGGACGAGGACGCGAAGGTGAAGCGGCGGTTGAGCAGGTAGGCCGTCGTGGTGCCGAGGATGAACGAGATCGCCTTGGCCAGCGGCGCCCAGACACCGAGCGCCAGCAGGCCCGCGTAGACGCCGAGGTCGACGCCCGCGGCGACGGCACCGATCGCGACGAAACGGACGAGCTGGGCCTTGAGGCCGAGCGGCGCGGGTCGCTCGCCCGAGTCGGTCCCGGTGTCGGACCCGGTCGCGGTCATGGGTCGAGCGTACGAGGGGCACACAGCGCGGCGGCGCTGCCCCCGTCGGGACGGCCCCGTCGGTGACCTCCTCGGGGTGTGGCGCAGGGGCGTCGATATCGTCGACACCCATGGCCGTGGTGGCAGCGCAGGAGGGCCGGGCCGACCCGGCCCCCGGCGAGGAGCACCACGACGAGTCGACCGGCCCGCCCCGGCGGGGCGGTTCGCGGGCCGCGGGCTGGTGGCTCGCCGCGCTCGGCGCGATCACCGTGCTGCTGGGGCTCGCGATCCCGCTGGCCCCGGTCCTCGCCGACGACCCCGTCGTCACCTGGCCGAAGGCCGGGCAGCCGGCGTCGTCGACGAGCCTGCCGCTGACGCCCTACCGCCCGCTCTCGCTCACCGCCGACGTGCCGTGCGCGGCGCTGCGCCCCGGCGGCGACGCGCTGCGCACCCAGCCCCCGTCGGCGGGCGCGCCGGGCCGGGGCCTGACCGTGGGCACCAGCGGCGGGCGCGTGATCGTCACCAGCTCGGGCGACACCCTGGTCTCCGAGATCCTCCCCCTCGGCGACTGCACCTACCGGGTCGTCGCCGACCAGCAGGGCACGCGGGTCGAGCGCGACGGGGAGGTGCTCGCCGAGCGGCCGGGGGCCCTGGTGCCGCAGGTCGCCGAGCTCGCCACCGACGCGCCGGGCACGCCGGGGCTGGCGGCGACCGTGCACACCGACGACCGCTACTCCTCGGTGCCCAGCGGGCTCAAGATGACGCTGCTGGTGCTCCACGCGCTCGCGCTCGTCGCGACGATCTGGATGGCGACCCGGCGGTGGCGCGGACGCGGGCCGGGGCTCGAGTGGCCCCGCCCCCACCCGGCGGACGCCGTCGTCGGGGTCGTCTCGGCGGCCTGGGTGGTGGTCGGGCCGCTGCAGAACGACGACTCGTGGTACCTGCTGATGGCCCGCAACGCGACGCCGACGGGCTACATCGGCAACCAGATCTACATGTTCAACACGACGGAGAACCCGTTCGTGCTCTCGCAGTACCTCATGGCGATCTGGGGCCACCTCGGCGAGGCGATCGGGCTGCCGGGGTGGGGTCTGCTCTGGATGCGCCTGCTCCCGCTGCTGCTCGGGCTGCTGACGTGGGCGCTGCTGCGGGTCCTGCTGGCGACGATCCTCGGGCGGGGCGGGCGCCTGCCCGGGGTCGCCTGGGCGCTGCTGCTCGCCCACCTCGCGTGGTGGCTGCCCTACGGGATGGCGCTGCGTCCCGAGGTCGTCATCGTCCCCCTGTCCGCGGCGGTGCTCGTGCTCGCCGAGGTGGCCCGGCGGCGTGAGGCGGTCGGCCCGCTGGTGCCGGCGACGGCGCTGGCGGCGCTCGCGGTCACCGTGTCGCCGTCGGGGCTGGTCGCGGCCGCGCCGGTGGTGGTCGCGCTGCCGTGGCTGTGGCGATGGCTCGCGGCCCGCGGGTGGCGCTCGCGGCTCGGCGCGGCGGGCGCGGTGATCGCGGCGGGCACGATCGCCATCCCGATCGGCTTCGGCGACGCGACCCTCGGCGACGTCATCGAGGCCACCGACGTCCACAGCTGGTACTACCTGACCTTCCCCTGGTACGAGGAGTGGGCGCACTACCGGACCCTGATCGAGACCGGGACGTGGGGACGCCGCCTGCCGGTGCTGCTCACCGTGGTGCTGCTGGTCGTCGTGTCGATCGGCAGCGGTCGCGGCAGCCGCGGCCCGGCCGCCGGGCGGGTGCGCGACGCGACGCTCGGCGCCGCGGTCACCGTCGCCGTCGCGCTCGGGCTGCTCGCGCTGGGGCCGACGAAGTGGGTGAACCACTTCGGGGCCATCGCGGCGCCGGCCACGATCCTGCTGGCCCTGACGCTGCTGCGCTCGCCGCTGACCCGCCGCGCCGGGGCGCTGGTGACCGGCGCGTCGGTCGTGCTCATCAGCGGCGCGACCGTGCTGGGCTTCGCGGGGCCCAACACCTGGAAGCCCTACAGCGACCGCGGCCAGCCGTTCGGGGACCACCTCGACACCCAGATCTCGATGCTCGACCTCGAGAGCTTCGCGCCGCACTGGGGCGACTTCTACCTGCGCGACGTGTGGTGGTGGCTGATCCTCGCCGCGCTCGCCGGGCTGTGGCTGGCCTGGCGGCGGCGCGCGGGGGGCCGCACGTTCGGGGTGACCCCGGAGCGCGCGGTGCTCGTGGTGGCCACCGGCGCGCTCGTGGCGCTGATGGTCGGGGTCATGGTCGTCGCCCCGCTGAACCAGGGCGCCGGCTGGACCGTCGCCGGCAGCCAGGCTCAGGCCCTCACCGGGCGCGGCTGCGGGCTGGGCGAGGCCGCGACGGTGATGGCACGAGCCGGGCAGGACGTCGGGGCGCCGACCACGCCGGACACCCGCACCGGCGACTTCGCGCTGGCCGCCGACGACCCGGCGCCGGTGCCCGCGCCCGGGGCGGGCGCGCTGTGGCACGACGAGGTCGAGCTCCCGCCGGGCGCCGACCCGACGTCGTCGCCGGGCGGGGTCACGGGCCTCGGGTCGGTGACCACCGGCTGGTACCCCCTGCCCGCGGTCGACCCGGCCGGGGAGGGCGCGCCGACCCACGTGATCGTCCCGGTCGCCGGCAACGAGCCCGACCGCCAGCGGATCGTCGTGCAGTTCGCCTCCGGCGACCCGCGCGCCCCGGTCGAGGCGGAGTCGGTCGCCGTCACCCCGGCCCCCGGCTTCACCGCCCGGCAGTGGCAGGAGATCCCCGTACAGCTGCCGGGCAGCCGGCCCACCGCGGTGCGCCTGGTCGTCGAGGACCGGGTCGCCGGCCCCGACAGCTCGCTCGCCGTCGCGTCGCCGCACCTGGCCCGGATGCAGCCGGTCATGACCCTCGCGAGCGCCGAGGACCGCCCGCCCGAGCAGGTCGCGGGCGGGGCGTTCGCCGACCAGCTCTCGGCGGTGTTCTGGCCCTGTGTCGACCAGGTCGCGGTCAAGCACGGCATCGCCCCGACCCCGACCCTGCGCCTGTCCGCCGCCGAGAACACCCCGGAGTTCATCCTGACGAACCCGACCTACGAGTCCTGGGGCGGCACGATGGTCCAGTCGGAACGGACGTGGGCCACGGTCCGCCCGTTCTCGGCGGTGCCCGACGGCGGCGTGCCCACCCTGGCGTGGGGCAACGTCGACCGGATCGTCTACGACCACCCCACCGACGGCTACGACCTGCGGATCGACCAGGTGTCGCGGGGCGGCCTCGAGCGGTTCGCGACGCTCGCGTCGGAGGCCTACTCCGGTCGTGAGTACCTCGGCTGAGCCGCGGGCGCCGGAGACGACGGCGGACCCACCGGTCCGCTCCCGGCGCCCCACCCTGCTGCTGGCCTCGGCGGTCCTGACGCTGCTGTGCGCGATCGCGTTCCCGCTCGCGCCCGTGGTGCAGCCCGTCGTCACCTTCACGTGGCCGCAGGGCGCACCGGCGGCGTCCCTGCCGCTCATGCCCTACCAACCGGTGCGCCTCGACGCCGCCGTGAGCTGCGCGGCGCTGGCCGCCACGCCGCCCGGGGCGGCCACCCTCGCCACCACCCCGCCCGGCACCCCGCCGGCGCCGGTCGGGGGGCTCACGGTGCGGCCCGGGCCGGACGGGGTGGTCGTGAGCAGCAACGGCGAGACGCTCGCGACGGTGCCCCCGCCCGCCGGTCCGTGCACGCTCACGGTGACGTCCTCGCCCGAGCGCACCGAGGTGGCCCTCGACGGGCGCACGGTCGCGGTCCGGCAGGGGGACGTGCGGCCGGTCGTCGCCGCCCTCGTGGCCGGGACGCCGACCGCCGACGGGCTGTCGGTGTCGCTGCGGACCGACACGCGCTTCCAGACGACGCCGAGCGTGCTCAAGACCCTGCTCGGGGTCGGCGTCCTGCTGGGCCTCGCCGGGATGGTCGTCGCGGTGTGGCGGCGGGACGGGCGGCCGTTCCGGTACGGACACGCAGCGCAGCGGAGCTGGACGATCCGTTACCCGCCGCGGCGTCCCGGCCCGCGCCCGGTCGACGGCGTCGTCGCGCTCGGTCTGGTCGGCTGGGCCCTGATCGGCCCGGCCACCGTCGACGACGGCTACATCGCCGGCATCCTGCGCTCCCGGAGCGAGAGCGGGTTCACCGGCAACGTCTACCGCTGGCTCAACGCGCCCGAGGCGCCGTTCAGCTGGTTCTACGAGGTGACCCGGGCGTGGGCGTCGCTCGCGCCGGACGGGACGGCGTCGGTCCCGTGGCTCCGGGTGCCCGCGACCGTCCTGGGCCTGCTGCTCTGGGCGCTGCTGCGCCGTCACGGCCTGCCCCGCCTCGGTCGGGCGCTGCGCGGGCGCGGGGCGACGTGGGTGGCGGCCGCTGCCTTCTTCGCCTGGTGGGCGCCGTTCGGGCTCTCGCTGCGCCCCGAGCCGTGGCTCGCGCTCGGCGTGCTTGCGGTGTGGGTGTGCACCGAGCGCGCCGTCGCGACGCGCGCGCTGCTGCCCCTGCTCGCCGCCGCGGTGCTCGCCGGGTTCACCGTCGCCCTGACCCCGGGCGCGCTGCTCGGGCTCGCGCCGCTGCTCGTCGCCCTGCCGGCGCTCTCGCGCGCGGGGCTCGGCGTGCGCGAGGGGTGGACGCGCGCGCTCGTCGTCGTCGCCGGTCTCGCGGTCGCCGTGCTGCCGATGACCGCCGACCAGTCGCTCGCGGGCCTGCTCGAGGCCACCCGCGTGCGCCAGGTGATCGGCGGGGGGTCGCCGTGGTGGAACGAGCTCTCCCGCTACACGACGCTGCTCGTGCCCGGCGACGTGCAGGGCGGGATCGGGGCGCGGCTCGCGGTGCTGCTGACGCTGCTCGCACTGCCGGCGGTGGTGTGGGCGCTGCACCGGGCGCCGACCTCGGTGGCCGTGCCCCCCGCACGCCGGCTGCTCGCGCTGGTGGCGCTGGCCCCGGTGCTGCTCGTGGTCAGCCCGACGAAGTGGACGCTGCACTTCGGCGAGCTCGCGGGCGTCGGGACGATGGTGCTCACGCTGTTCGTGCTGCTGTGGTCGCCGCGGGTGGTGGAGCGGGCGGACCGGCTGCGGGGCCCCGCGCTCGTGGTCGTGCTCGGCGGGCTCGGGCTGGTCACCACGCTCGTGCTCATCGGCAACAACCAGTGGGCGTGGGCCGCGGCGTGGGGCGTGTTCTGGAACGACATCCCGCCGCAGGTCGCGCGGGTGCCACTGGCGAACATCACGCTGCCGGTGACGATGGTCGGGACGCTGGTCCTCGCCGTGCTCGTCGCCGTGCGCGGTGCCCTGCCACGCCGCGCCGCCCGCGTCCTGGCGCCGGGGGCGCTGGCGCTCGTGCTCGTCGTCGCGGTGGTCGCGCTCGAGGGCGGGTCGTTCCTCAAGGTCACCGCCGACCGTCTCGGGACGTTCAGCTACGGCTCGGACGCGCTGGCCGCCCTGCGCGGCGACCCCTGCGGGATGGCGTCGGACCTCGCGGTCGAGACGGACCCGGCGGCCGGCCTCCTCGGGGGCGGCGTGGCGGCACTGCCGGCGTCGGGGCCCTCCTTCGCGCCCACGGGGACGCGGGCACCGGCGGTGCCCCTGACCGCCGGCGGCGTCGCGCTGCCGGGGTGGGCGGCGCCGGCCGGCGTGTCCGAGGGCGCCGCGGAGCTGCGCTCGGGCTGGTTCGCGCTGCCCCCGGACGCGCAGCGCCGCGAGGCACCGGTCGTCGTGACCGCGAGCGGGAGCCTCGCGCGCGGCACCCTCGCGCTCGAGTTCGCGGCGTCCCCGTCCGGCGCCCCCGTGACCGCGTCGCCCGCCGGGTCGCGGGACGGCACCGCGCCGCGCGACCTGCGCGCCCTCGCCCCCGAGGGCACGACGCTCGTGCGGGTCCGGGCCACCAGCGCGGCGCGCGACGCCGACGAGGCGCGCACGGCCACCCCGGCCGGCGCGTCGCCCGACCTGCCGCTCGCGGTCAGCGTCCCGCGCGTGCCGCGCACGGTGCCGTTCGACGCGGTCGTCCCGCCGGGCAGCACCGCGCTGGTCGACTGGCCGGTCGCGTTCGCGTTCGGATGCCTGCGCCCACCGCCGCTCACCGGGGGCACCGCGGGCGTCCCGCCGTGGCGGGTCACCCCGCCGGGGCTCTCCGACGCGGGCGAGATCGCGGTCAGCCCGACCACCGGCGGCCCGTTCCTCACCCCCCGCCTGCTCGTCGACGAGATCCGCGTGCCGGTGTACCTCGACGGCGACCCGACGCGCGACGCGGTCGGGCTCGCGCGGTGGGTGCCGCGGCTGGAGTTGAGCACCCTGTCGCCGCAGGTGGGCGCGGAGACAGTGGCCGGCTGGAGCAGGCAGGGACGCGCGAGCGTCCCCGTTCTGGACACCCCCTAGACTCGCCCGGGATGTCGCGCACCCAGAAGACGCTCGCCGGGTGGGCACGCACCGCCCCCTCGCGGGCCACCGTGCTCTCCGGCGACGAGGTCGTCTCCACCGACCGGCTGGCGGAAGCCGTCGCCACGGCCGGCGGGCGCGGCGTCATCGCCCGTGGTCTCGGGCGCTCCTACGGGGACACCGCCCAGAACGCCGGCGGTCTCGTCCTCGACATGACGGCGCGCGACCGCATCCACGCGGTCGACGCGGCCACCGGGCTCGTCGACCTCGACGCCGGGGTCTCGCTCGACCGGCTCATGCGCGTGGCGCTGCCGTTCGGCCTCTGGGTGCCGGTCCTGCCGGGCACGCGCCAGGTCACCATCGGCGGCGCGATCGCCAACGACATCCACGGCAAGAACCACCACTCGAACGGCAGCTTCGGCGACCACGTCGTGTCGATGGACCTGCTGCTCGCCTCGGGCGAGGTGCGCCGGCTCGAGCCCGAGGGCCCGGAGGCCGAGCTGTTCTGGGCCACCGTCGGGGGCATCGGCCTGACCGGGGTCATCCTGCGCGCGACGATCCGCATGACGCCCACCGAGACGGCCTACTTCGTCGCCGACACCGAGCGCACGGCGGACCTCGACGAGACGATCGAGCGGTTCTCCGACGGCTCCGACGAGGCCTACGACTACTCCTCGGCGTGGTTCGACTCGATCTCCACCGGCGCGGGGCTGGGCCGCGCGGCCCTGGGCCGCGGCTCGCTCGCGCGGCTCGACGAGCTGCCCGCGACGCTGCGGCGCGACCCGCTGAAGTTCGACGCGCCGACCCTGCTCGACCTGCCCGACGTCTTCCCGAACGGGCTGGCCAACAAGCTGACGTTCTCGGCGATCGGCGAGCTGTACTACCGCAAGACGAAGAACAAGCGCGGCCAGATCCAGAACCTGACCGCCTTCTACCACCCGCTGGACCTGTTCGGGGACTGGAACCGGGCCTACGGCTCGAAGGGCTTCCTGCAGTACCAGTTCATCGTCCCGCTGGACGCCGAGGCCGAGTTCCGGGCGATCATCCGCGACATCGCCGAGTCCGGGCACGTCTCGTTCCTCAACGTGTTCAAGAAGTTCGGCGAGGGCAACCGTGCGCCGCTGTCCTTCCCGATGCCGGGCTGGAACATCTGCGTCGACTTCCCGATCGTCGAGGGGCTCGGGGAGTTCTGCCGGTCCCTCGACGAACGCGTGCTGGCCATGGGCGGGCGCCTCTACACCGCCAAGGACTCGCGCACCGACCACGACACCTTCGCCGCCATGTACCCGCGGCTGGACGAGTGGCGCAAGGTCCGCGACGCCGCCGACCCCGACGGGGTGTTCGCGTCGGACATGTCGCGCCGCCTCCGCCTCACTCCCTGAGGAGAACCATGATCGACGCCGTCGGCCACCCCTCGTCCCTGCTGCTGCTCGGCGGCACCTCGGAGATCGGCCTCGCGACCGCCGAGCGCTACCTCGCCGGCGGGCCGGTGCGGGTCGTGCTCGCCGGGCGCCAGTCGCTGCGGCTCGCCGACGCCGCCGCCCGCCTCACCCGGGCCGGGGCCACCGTCGAGACCGTCGAGTTCGACGCCCGCGACGCCGCCGTGCACACCGAGGCCGTGCGCAAGGCGTTCGCCGGCGGCGACATCGACATCGCCCTCGTCGCGTTCGGCGTGCTCGGCGACCAGGAGAAGGCCTGGCAGGACATCGACGCCGCCGTCGAGCTCGCCGAGGTCAACTACGTCGCCGCCGTGTCGGTCGGCGTCGCGCTGGCCACCGAGTTCCGCCGCCAGGGCCACGGGCACCTCGTCGCGCTGTCGTCCGTCGCCGCCGAGCGGGCCCGCCGGTCGAACTTCGTCTACGGCTCCACCAAGGCCGGGCTCGACGCGTTCTACACCGGTCTGACCGAGGCGCTGCGCGGCGACGGCATCGGCGTCACCGTCGTCCGGCCCGGCTTCGTGCACACCAAGATGACCGAGGGCCTCGACGCCGCCCCGCTGTCGACGACGCCCGAGGCGGTCGCCGAGGTCATCGTCTCGTCGGTGCGCAACCGCCGCGAGCAGGCCTGGGCGCCGGCGCCGCTGCGCTTCGTCATGTCGGCGCTGCGCCACGTCCCGCGTCCGATCTTCCGCCGCCTGCCGCTGTGAGCAGCGAGGGTCACCCTCGCTGCGTCGGAGGCAGCGAGGGTGACCCTCGACCCGTCGGTGTCGCGGTGGCGGGGTGGCGCCGCGACCTCAGGCCGCGACCGCTGCCGGCCGGGCGGCGTGGCTGCCCCCACGCCGCCCGACCGCCCGACGACCGGAGGGCGGGGTGACCTCCGGACGACGGACGTCGGCGGTGTCGCGGCGCGCGCTGCCCCGGCGCCGCGACGGGTCCTTGTCGCGCATCCACGCCTGCCCGGGCTCCTCGACGTAGCGGTACGCGAGGTGCGCGAGCACCAGCGACGCCACGACGAGGTGCGGCACGAGCAGCGCGGCCGCCGCCGTGTCCGGCGCGAGCGCGGGGATGCGGGTCATGGCGACGAGCGCCATCTCGATGAGCGGGAAGTGCACGAGGTAGAGCGCGTAGGAGATGCGCCCGCCGTGGCGCAGACGCGGCGTCGCGAGCACCCGGGCCACCGGGCCGTCGGTGAGCGCGAGCGCGCCGAGCAGCACCGGCAGCAGCGGCGCGGCGAGGTAGACGCGGGCGTCGGCGCTGAAGGACGTGCCGGGCGGGGCGGTGGCGGCCCAGTAGACGACGACCACGACCTCGGCGACCGCGAACAGGAGCACCCGGTGGGCCCAGCGCGAGACCGTGGCCGTGCGCGGCACGCGGCGCACGACGAGCCACGTCAGCACGCCGGCGGTGAAGCCCGCCGCGAGGCGCACGCCCCAGAAGCCCGCCCAGGCGCCGGTGAGGGCGCCGTGCACGGCGAAGGCGGCGGTCGGCGTCGCGGCGAGGACGGCGAGCGCGGCGAGCACCGCCCGCGGCGTGCCGCGCAGCAGCCAGGCGCCGCCGGCGAGCAGCGGGAAGGCCAGGTAGGCGGCCCACTCGGCGCTGATCGACCACGCGGGCAGGACGAACGCGACGCCGTCGATGCCGCCCGAGTCCCACATCTGCGTCATGGTCAGCTGGCGCAGCCAGCTCAGGGGGTCCAGGCCGGGCTGGGCGCCCTGCCACGTGATCACACCGTCGCTCCCCAGGACGGCGCGCGCGGCACACCACAGCCCGGCCAGGACCACCACGACCGCGTAGAGCGGCCACACCCGGGCCAGTCGCGCCCAGACGAACCCCAACGCCTGGCGCGGACCCGGCGCTCCCCGCCAGCGGTCCAGGTAGGACCGCGCGAGCAGGAAGCCGGAGAGGGCGAAGAAGAGGTCGACGCCGAGGGGGCCCGCCGCCACGAGCGGCGCCACCGGGGCGAACCACTCCGCGTAGCCGGTGACGGGCAGGTAGCTGACGTGGTGCAGGAGCACCCACACCGCGGCCACGGCCCGCAGACCGGTCAGGGCCGGGATCTCGACGGTCACGGGACGGGTGACCGGACGCGGGCCCGTGCCCGGCGCGGTCTGCTCGACGGAGCGGACCGCCTGCTCGGCGGTCGGGGCCGGACCGACCGGCGACGCCGGGTGGGGCGCGGCGGCACCGCGCGGGACGGGGATCGGCCGGATGCCCGGCAGGCTCGTCCCGACGCGGTCGTTGCGGCCGTCCGGCCCGCCGTGGTCCTGCCCCACCGTCCGCACCGCGCCTCCCCGACGTTCGACGGATTGGCGGATGCCAACCCTCGATCCGGTCAACGGCGCCGAGTGGCCGCTCCCTGATACTCCGATCGGTGGATTGGGGTGCGGTGGCATTCGATACGGGAGTGACGACGTCGCCGGCGGTGGCTCTCCGTCACCGTTCCACGATCGGAGCAGTCACCGGCGAGTGATGGTCACACCGGGTCGAGGGTCGGCGGCAGGAGGGGCATCTGGCCGGGGGTCGGGGCGCGATCGTCGCGGCGCGCGCGAGCCGGTGCCGGGCGTGTCCGCCCGCCTGGCTAGCGTGCGGGCCACGTCTCGGGGGCGAGGCGTCGCCGCGCCGCACGCGGCGTCGTGGCCGAGGGGGGCTCGATGACCACGGTGGAGGACGAGCGCGCTCGAGGAGACCGGGCGCGCCCGGGCGGGCCGGGGACGCGCATCACCCCCGGGCCGGGCGGTCGGGCCGAGCGGCCGTGGTCGCGGGTCGAACCCGCGGTGTGGGGCCTCGGGGCCCTGTCCCTCGTGGTCGCGCTCGGGTTCCTGCTGGCGAACGCCGCCTACAACCAGGGACGGTTCTCGCCGCCGCTCGACGACGTCTACATCCACCTGCAGTACGCCCGGCAGATGGGCCTGGGTGAGTTCCTGCGCTACCAGGCCGGCGCCCCGGTGACCACGGGTGCGAGCAGCCTGCTCTACGTGCTCGTGCTGGGCGCCGCCGCCGCGCTCGGCGCGACCGGCGGGCTGCTGCTCTACGCGGCCCTCGCGCTCGCCGTGGTGTGCACGGTGGCCACGACCGTGCTGACGTACCACCTCGGCCGGGCGGTCGCCTCCCGCACCGTCGGCGTCGTCGCCGGGCTCCTCACCGCGCTGTGCGGCCCGCTGCAGTGGGGTGCCCTGAGCGGGATGGAGGTCGGCCTGGTCGCCGCCCTCGCCACCGGCACCGTCCTCGCCTTCGTGCGGGAGCAGCCGACCGGGCGCTTCCGCCTGACCGTCCTGCTCGGCCTCCTGCTGACCCTCACCCGACCCGAGGGCCTGGTGCTGACCGTCGCCGTGCTGGTCGGTGCGGCCGTCACGCTGGTCCAGCGCCGTCGTCGCGGCAGCGGGCACGCCCGGGCGGACGTGCTGACGGCCGCGCTGCTGACGGTGCCGCTGATCGCGGCGCTCGCGCAGCGGCTGCTCTACCGGGCGCTCACCGGGTCGGCGGAGAACAACGGCGTCGTCGCCAAGTCCTGGCTCTACCAGCCGCTCGACTCGACGGTGGAGGTCATCGACCGGGTCGTCACCGGCGCGCGGGAGGCCGTCGCGACCTACGGCGGGCTCACGGGTGTGCCGGTCGTGGCTCCGGGGACCCTGCTGCTCGCCGCCCTGGGCACCGTCGCGCTCGTGCTCGACCGACCCCGGCACCGCACGCTCGCGGGCGTCCTGGTCCTCGGGCTCGGGGGCATCGTGCTCGCGGTCGCCACGCTGATCACCACCCTGTGGCACAACGGTCGGTACGTCACCCCGTTCCTGCCGCTGGTGCTCGTCCTGGTGGTGCTCGGCGTCCGCTTCCTCGCCCGCGCGGTGCCCCGCCACGGCCGCGGGGTCGGTGCTGCGCTGCTCGCCGTCCTGGTCCTGGTGGCGGTGCTGACGCTGCCGACCTGGGCGCTGCGCTCCGCCCAGCAGGGTGCCGGGATCCGCGAGGCCTCGGTGTCGGTGGCCCAGTGGCTGCGGGGGAACACGCCCCCGGGGTCGGTGATCGCGGTGAACGACGTCGGCGCGACCGCCTACTTCGGTGACCGCCCCGTGGTCGACCTCGTGGGGCTCACCACCAACGGTCTGGCCGAGGCCGCGAACGAGGGGACGGGCGCGCTGTACGAGGCGCTCTCCCGGCTGCCGGCCGACCAGCGGCCCTCCTACTTCGCGGTCTTCCCGTCGTTCAACGGGGTCAGCTTCGGTGACATGTCCGAGGCGGGCGTGCTCGGCGAGGAGCCCCTCACCACCTTCCAGACCCGCTCCCCGGCCCGCGACGTCGCGCTCGGCGGGGTGTGCCAGGCCAGCGGCGGGTGCTCGGAGACCGACGTCTGGGCCGCCGACTGGTCGGTGCTCGGCAGCGGTGACGCGCCGGACCGCCCGGTACCGGGTCGCGTCGTCGACCACGTCGACGTCGGCGATCCCGTCGACGAGGAGGGCCACGGCTACACCGTGGACCGTGCGCTGGTCGGCCTCGTGCCGATGACGATCCTGCGCGGGGAGGACCGCGCCGACGGCCGCCGCGTGGTCGACTCGGGCCGCGAGATCGTCGGTGGCGAGCACTTCACCCTCCGCGGGCTGACCCCCGGTGTCCCGGTGACCCTCACGGCCCGCGTCGAGGCCCGCGAACCGCTCGTGGACCGCAACACCCAGGCCGGCGTGGTCGCCGTGGGCATCGACGGGCACCCGGCCGGTGAGTGGGCGTTCACCACGGACGACCGCGCGTGGACCCAGGACTCGTTCGTCATCCCCGGCGAGCTCATCACCCGCCCGGAGCTGACCGTCAGCGTCGGCCCGCGCCAGCCGTATCTCCAGCCCTACCCGGACTACCGGTCCTTCTCCTACTGGGCCAGCCAGTAGCTCACCTGGCCGGTCTGTCCGATCGATCGGTGTCGCCGTACCGCATGTTTCTCCGTTGCCAAGTCTGTGCAACAGTGCGCCCATGACCCTCGCCGTCCCGCCGCCCCTCGTCCGAGCCGCGCGACGTGAGGACCTCCCGGACGTCGCGCGGCACATGCGCGGGGATGCTCGAGCGCGAGCTCGGCGGCCACGACCCGCGGCTGCACGACGACGTCGACGACCTCGCCGGGATCTACCTCGGCGCCGCGGGGACGCGCCTGTTCGTGTGCCTGGTCGAGGGCCCTGACGGCCCTGACGGCCCTGACCTCGCCGGCACCGCGTCGGTGCGCGCGGGCGGGCCGAAGCCGCAGTTCGTGCCGTCGTGGCTCACGCGCCGGTACGAGGGGCGCCGCGTGGGGCAGATCTGCCGGGTGTGGGTCGACCCCGGCCACCGGCGCCTCGGTGTCGGCCGGATGCTCGCCGTCGAGGCGGCGCGCTGGGCCCTCGGCGAGGGCTACGACCCCGTCTGCCTGCACACCAATGCCTCGGTGCCCGGCGCGCTCGCGTTCTGGACCAGCTTCCCCGGCGCGACGCTGATCCACGACGCGCGCCCGGACCCCTGGTCGACCGTGCACTTCGAGATCGACCCCGCCGTCCTCGGGGCCTGACCGGTCCTGCTGGGCCGGGGTGATCTCAGCCTGGCGGAGCATGCTGACGCTGGACGTCAGTCTCTCCGCCAGCCCGATCCGCCGTGCCGGCCAACATCGTGGCGGCTCTCCTGACACGGGACGTCAGCATGGAACGCCTCGGCGCGCATGCGACGACGGCTCGCGGCGTGTCGCGCGAGCGAGAATGTGGCGATCCTGGCGTCACATGCCAGCGATGCCGCATCGCTCGCACCCTGGGGTGCGGTGCCGGCGGCGTCAGCGGTCCTGCTGGGGGATGCGGCCGTCGGGGCCGCCGTCGCGGCCGGTGCCGGTGGCGGCGCGGATGGACTGCTCGCGCAGGAGGTCGCGGATCTCGGTGAGGAGCTCGACGTCGGTCGGGTCGGCCGGGCCGGCCTCCTCGCCGCGGCGGCGGCGCTCCTCGACGTATTTCAGCGGCAGGACGACGAGGAAGTAGATGACCGCGGCCGTGATGAGGAACGTGATGATCGCGTTGATGAAATTCGCGTAGTCGAAGACGACGCCGTTCACGACGAACGAGCCGGCGAATTCGCCGCCACCGGAGAACACCTGGATCAGCGGCTTGAGGAAGGCGCCGGTGAAGGCCGTGACGACGGCGGTGAAGGCCGCGCCGATGGCGACGGCGACGGCGAGGTCGACGACGTTCCCGCGCAGCAGGAAGTCCTTGAATCCTTTGAGCACGTTCATTTCCTCCGGTCCGCGAACCGATCGCCACGGGAGGATATGACCACCCACCGAGCGCACGTGCGGGCCCCGGCCCCCTCGGGGAGGACCGGGGCCCGCGTGCCGACGTCGGCTCAGTTGCCGGCGTCGACCCCGGTGCCGCAGGACTGCGACTCGGGCTGGGCAGCCGCGCCGTCGCTGTCGTCCTCGTGGCCGAGCAGGCCCAGGTCGAGGGCGCCCGACACGTCCTCGACGGGGACCTGCACGCCCAGCGCGTTCACCGGGACGTCGTTGTTGCAGGCGTTCAGCGGCGCGATGGTCTGCACATCGTTCACGTTGACGAGACCGCTCTGGGTGGTGTCGCCGCCGTTGTCGGCCTCGGCGGCGAACGCCGAGCCGGCCGTCGACGCCAGGGCGGTGCCCGCCAGGGCGCCGGCCACCGCGGCGCGTCGCAGGAAGCTCATGGGTGTCTCTTCTCGGGGTGAGGTGTACAGGGGGAGCCCGCCACTCCGCCGGATCGAGACAACCGACAGGACGGCGGTGGAGAGCAGCGCTCCGACGTCAGTTGTCGGCGTGGACCTTGTTGCCGCACGACTGCGACTCGGGCTGGGCCGCGGCACCGTCGGCGTCCGACAGGATCGGCACGGCGCCGGAGACGTCCTCGACCGGGACCTGGACGCCGAGCACGTTCACCGGCACGTCGTTGTTGCAGACGTTGGTCGGGACGATGGTCTGGACCTCGTTGACGTTGCCCATGCCGTCCTGCGTGACGCTCTCCTGCGCGAAGGCGGCACCGGTCGTGCTGGTCAGTCCGGCACCGATCAGCGCGGCCGCCATGACGGACTTACGGAGAATTCCCACAGTGTTGTCCTTTCGCATGGTCCTCCCCGTGCCGGGACGGCGACGGGGAGCCTTCACCGGCGACACCGGAATGCCGCGCGGCGGACAGTAGCGATCATCGGCACACGGATCGTCCGCCCGGAAAGGCCCGCGGAGCCCTCGCCGTCACCCGGTCGGGAACGCGCCCCGACACCTGGGGAGGTGATCATCAGTCAGGCTCGTGATCATGTCCGGGACGGTCGGTGAAACAGACCGATCAGTCGCCCACGACCGAGTGGCGGAGGACCGCCGTCGTCGTCACCGAGCGAGGGAGCCTGCGTCCATCTGGGCGAACGCTGAGCGGCACACCGGGCGCGCTCGGTGGCAGCGGAGCGCCTTCCCATCACACGCCGGGACCGCCCACCCGCCCGTCCGGGGGCGCGCGCCGGACCCGCCGGTGTCGCTACCGTTCGCGCGTGTCGTCCTCGACTGCGCCGTCCGCACCGACGGCCCGCATCGGGCGCCCGCTCACGGCCTGGGCCGCGTGGGACTGGGGCTCCGCCGCGTTCAACCACATCGTCACGACGTTCGTCTTCACCGTGTACCTGACGGGCTCGGTGGCCGCCGACGAGGCGAGCGGGTCGGCGGCGCTGGCCACGGCGATCAGCGTGTCCGGGGTCCTGGTCGCCCTCGTCGCGCCGGTCTACGGCCAGCGCAGCGACGCCGCCGGCGCCGAGACGGGACGCCAGCGGCGGCTCGGCTGGCTCACCGCGGTGATCATCCTCTGCACGGCGCTGATGGCGCTCGTCGCACCCGAGCCGTCGTATCTGTGGTGGGGCCTGCTGCTGCTCGGCGTCGGGACCTTCGCCTACGAGCTGGCCCAGGTCGAGTACAACGCGATGATCTACCGGCTCGCCCCGCCCGGGCGGACCGGGCGCGTGTCCGGGATCGGCTGGGCGGCCGGCTACGTCGGCGGCATCGTCCTGTTGCTGATCTGCTTCGTGCTCTTCCTCGCCGACTCGCCGGTGATCCCGTTCGAGGGCGAGGGCACGGCCGTGCGGGTCGTCGTGCTCGTCGCCGCCGTGTGGTTCGCGGTGTCGACCGTCCCGGTGCTGCGGATGAGCTTCCCGTTCCCGCCGCCGCCCGGTGACACCGAGGCCGCCGTCGGGTGGGCCGCGTCGTACACGCTGCTGTTCCGGCGGCTCGCGCGGCTCTACCGCGACGACCGGCACCTGCTCGGGTTCCTCGTCTCCAGCGCGATCTACCGGGACGGGCTGACCGCGGTGTTCACGTTCGGCGGTGTGCTCGCGGCCGGCACCTTCGGGCTGAGCCCCGGCGACGTCATCATCTTCGCGATCGTCGCCAACGTCGTCTCCGCGCTCGGCGCGGTAGTCGGCGGCCTGCTCGACGACCGGATCGGGCCGAAGATCGTGATCGTCGTCTGCCTGGCGGCCCTGGTCGTCACCGCCGCGGGCATGCTCGTCGCGTCGGGCCCCACCGCGTTCTGGATCGGCGGCACGTTCCTGTCGCTGTTCGTCGGCCCGGCGCAGGCCTGCTCGCGCAGCTACCTCGCCCGGATCGTCCCGCCGGGGCGCGAGGGCGAGCTGTTCGGCCTCTACGCCACCACCGGCCGTGCCGTGAGCTTCCTGGCGCCGGCGATGTTCGCGCTGTTCATCGCCCTGTTCGGCGCGCAGCGCTGGGGGATCCTGGGCATCGGGCTCGTGCTGCTGCTCGGGCTCGCCACGCTGATCCCGGTGCGGGCCGTCGCCGGCAGCGCCGCGGCCGGGCAGGCCGCGGTCCGCACCTGAGCCCGGTCAGGAGAACCGGGCACCCAGCCAGCGCACCAGACGCGAGCCGAACTCCGCGACGAGCACCCAGAACACGGCCGCGAGGCCGTAGTTGACGACGACGGCGAACACCGGGTCGGCGACGAGGAACAGGTCGCGGAACGCGAGCACGGTCGAGTCGGCGACGCCGCCGACGACCTGCGCGATCGCGTTCTGCGGGTTCACCCCGACGAGCGTCAGCAGCACGTAGGCCACCAGCACCACGGCGATGACGTAGGCGACGATCCGGATCACCGACGCCAGGACCGTGGCGACCTTCCAGACGAGCTCGCCGACGTTCAGCGGCGAGCGCTCGTCGCGCCCGCGGGGCCCGGATCCGCCCGACACGTCGGGCGTGCGCTGCTGCGTCGTCGGTGCCTCGTCGGGCGGCGGGTCGTCCGCGGGGCGGTCCTTCGTCGCGGTCGCGGTCGTGGCGGACGCCGAGGAGCCCTCCGAACCCGCGCCCGACCCACCCGCGCCCGACCCCGACGCGGCCGCCCCCGACGCGGCCGCCCCCGACGACGTGCTCGTGCTCGAGTCAGCGGCGGCCGACGCGTCGGCCCCCTGCTCGCCGGAGGACGCCGCCCCGGACGTGTCCGCGCCCGCGGCGCCGGGGGACGTCGCGTCCGTCGACCCGCTGCTGTCGCTGCCGCCCTCGCTGCGCTGCGCGCCCGCCTGCTCCGTCACGCCCGGCATCCTGGCACCGGCGCCGTGACGGAGCAGATCGGGTGCCCGCTCACATCGAGGTGGCGCCGTCGATGTGCTCGCGCAGCATGTCGGCGTGGCCCGCGTGCTGGGTCGTCTCGGCGATGATGTGGATCAGCACCCGGCGCACCGACCACGTCGTCCCGGGCTCGTGCCACGGCGCCTTCGGCAGCGCGTGGCGCACGTCGAGGTCGGGCAGCGACGCCAGCGTCGCCTCGGTGCGCGCCGCGGTCTCGTGGTACTTCGCGATCACCCCGGCGAGCGTCTCGCCGGGCAGCAGCTTGAACTCGTTCTCGCGCTCGACCAGCCAGTCCGGCTTCTCGTCGAGGCTCGCGATCCAGCCCTCGAAGTCGTCGAGGGTCATGCCCTCGGGGAGTTCGAAGTCCTCCTCGGGGCTGGCGCCCGAGACCGCGAAGCGCATCCAGCCCTCCTCGACCTTGGTGACGTGCTTGATCAGCCCGCCGAGCGTGAGCTGGGAGGCCGTGGGACGCGAGCCGGCCTGCTCGTCGGTGAGGTCGCGGGTGGGGAAGACGAGCCAGTGGCGGGCCTGGGTCAGTTCCGCGAGGAGGTCGGTGCGCTCGCCGGTGTCGGTGCTGGTCATGGCGGTCTCCTGGGTGGCGGTCGTCGTCATCGGGGCCCACTTTCCTCGTCGTCCCTGATGACACGAAAGCTACGGAGGGAGGCGGACAGCTTCGGTCCTTCTTCCCGCCTCACCAGCGAGAACCGTGGCGAATTCAGCGGAAGCGGTCGAAGACCTGCTCGCGCCAGGCGGTGCGGCTCACGAGCTCGCCCATCGCGTCCCGGTAGCGGCGGCGCAGGGCCGGCCAGGCCTTGCCGACCTCGGCGTGCAGGCGCACCGACTCGCGCAGCATCGCCCAGAACATCTCGCGGTCGCGCTTGCGGAACGTGACCCCGGAGCCGTCCGACGTCGTCACCGCGGCGCCGTCGAGCATCGAGAGCAGGAACCACTGGCTGTGCTCGGCGGGCACGTCGCGCTGCGGGCGCTCATGGGCGGCCGGGTCGACGGGACGCATCTGGTGCACGAGGCCCCGGGCCAGCGCGGCCACCTGCGCGATCCGGCCGACCGGCGGCCTGGGCCACAGCTGGGCCTCGCGGGCGCCGAGCGCCGGGCGCGGGAGGTCGTCGGCGCCGCGGTGCACGGTGCCGTCGGGGAACTCCGCGCGCGTGGCCCGGACGGCGCCGAGCGCGGTCGGCAGGGCCCCGAACAGCGCCTTCGGCCCGGACAGGAAGTCGCGCATCGCCATGTGGTGCAGCGCGATCGTCGAGTACTCGAGCAGGAAGAGGTGGCGCAGGGTGCGCTTGAGCGAATCGGCGAGCATCGCGCGCGGGTTGTCCGGCCCGTGCAGCGCGGCGACCACCAGGCGGTTGCGGACGTGGAAGTACGCCTGCCAGTCGGAGGTGTCGTCCTTCTCGACGAACGACATGTGCCAGATCGCGACCCCCGGCACCGTGGCGGTCGGGATGCCGTGACTCCCGGCGCGCAGGCCGTACTCGCAGTCGTCCCACTTGATGAACAGCGGCAGCGGCAGCCCGATGCGCTCGGCCACCGTGCGCGGGATCAGGCACATCCACCAGGCGTTGTAGTCGACGTCGGTGCGCCGGTGCATCCACAGCGTCTCGCGCAGCGAGTCGACCGCGAAGTCGTGGTCGTCCTCGGTGTGCGGGGCGATCTGCCAGAAGAAGTGGCCGCGGTCGACGACCTCGCCCATCGCGTGCAGGTGCGAGCGCGCCTGGAGCGAGAGCATCTGCCCGCCCACCAGCATGTCCTCGCGGGCGAACCGCGAGAACGCGAGCGCGCGCAGCACCGAGTCCGGCTCGAGGACGACGTCGTCGTCCATGAACAGGATCTGCTCGCAGTCGGTGGTCTCCAGCGCCTCGTGCATGATCCGCGCGTAGCCGCCGGAGCCGCCGAGGTTGGGCTGGTCGATGATCCGCAGGCGGTCGCCCAGGGCCGCGGCGGCCTCCGCGTAGCCGGGCTGGTCGCGCACCTTCGAGGAGCCCTGGTCGGGGATGATGACCGCGGTCAGGGTCTCGCTGACCAGCGGATCCTCGCCGAGCGCCGTCAGGGTGGCCACGCAGTCCGACGGGCGGTTGAACGTCGGCATCCCGACGGCGATCGCGGCGCGGCCCGGGGCCTCGCGGTCGGCGTACCAGCCGCCGGAGACGAGCTCGAGGGCGTCGTTGTCGCTGGAGAGGTCGAACCACACCCAGCCGCCGTCCGCGAACGGCGTCAGCGACACCGGTACGACGACCTCGGTGTCGTCCTCGGTGGCGACGGTCTGCCCGGCCAGGTGCACCGGCACGCCCTTGGCGGTCGAGCGGTAGACGTCGACGCGGCCCCGCCCGCGCAGCCGCAGGCGCAGGGACACCGCGTCGAGCACCGACCAGCGGCGCCAGTAGGCGGCCGGGAAGGCGTTGAAGTAGGCGGCGAACGAGACCTCGCTGCGCTCCGGGAGGCGCACCCCGGTGCGGGACACGACCTCGGCCACCCGGCCGCCGGAGCGCCGCACGTGCACGACGTACTCCTCGACGGAGTCGTCGAACGTGCCCGGGCGGTAGGCCGTCGGCGCCGTGGTCTCCATCGACGTCGCGGTGCCCTCGTCGAGGTAGAGCGCGCGCACCGACGTCGGGTCCGCCGGCCGGGGCAGGATGACGCGCTGGAGCAGCGCGGCACCCTCGGCACCGTCGGCACCCGGGCGACCCGCCGGTCGTGCCGTCATCTCCACCGTCCCGCCGACCGTGCTCGTCACACCGACGACGGTAACCGCGCGCGGGTCGCCGGCCCGGGAGCCCCCCGGCGGGTCGCCCCGCCGGCCACTCCGTCGAGGCGCGGCACGACCCCGGTCAGGGGGTCGGCGTCGAGCAGACCAGACCGGTCGGGCAGTTGGCCGGGTTGTACTCCGAGGGCCGGGTGCTCGGCGCCGTCGTGTGGTGGGTCGACGAGGGGTGCGGGGTCCCGCTGTGGTGCCCGCCCCCGTGGTTCGCGGGCGCCGAGCCGCCGCCGGACCCGCCGCCCGCCGACTCGCTGCTCGTGTCGCAGGCCGACAGGCTGAGCACCGCGGCGCACGAGAGCATCGCCAGGAGGCCGGCGGCGGAGCGCCGCCGGGCGGGGGACAGGGGAGCGGACACGGGGGCCTCCGGCCGAAGATCGACGAGGAAGCCGTGACGCTACGCGATCAAGGGCGGGCCCGAAGCGTCCGAACGAGTGACTGGATCAGGTGTCGGCCAGGTCGGCGCCGTCGAACGATGCACCCTCGGTGAACCACGGGGCGATGCGGTTGTCGAACAGGGTGAGCGCCGACCCGATCGCCATGTGCATGTCCAGGTACTTGTACGTCCCCAGCCGGCCGCCGAAGAGCACGCGCCGGTTGGTCGCCTCCTTGCGGGCGAGCTCGCGGTAGCGCTCGAGCTTGGCGCGGTCCTCGGGGGTGTTGATCGGGTAGTACGGCTCGTCGCCGTGCTGCGCGAAGCGCGAGTACTCGCGCACGATCACCGTCTTGTCCTTGGGGTAGGACGTCCGCTCCGGGTGGAAGTGGCGGAACTCGTGGATGCGCGTGAACGGCACGTCGCGGTCCGCGTAGTTCATCACCGGGGTGCCCTGGAAGTCCCCGGTCGTCGTCAGCACCTCCGGCTCGAAGTCGAGGGTGCGCCAGCCGAGCTCGCCCTCGCTGAAGTCGAAGTAGCGGTCCAGCGGGCCCGTGTAGACGGTCGGCACGTCGGCCGGCAACCGATCGCGCAGGTCGAACCAGTCGGTGTCGAGGCGGACCTCGATGTTCGGGTGGTCGGCCATCCGCTCGAGCCAGGCCGTGTAGCCGTCGACCGGCAGGCCCTCGTAGGTGTCCGAGAAGTACCGGTTGTCGAACGTGTAGCGCACCGGCAGGCGCGACACGATCGACGCCGGCAGGTTCTTCGGGTCGGTCTGCCACTGCTTGGCCGTGTAGCCCTCGAAGAACGCCTCGTAGAGCGGGCGGCCGACCAGCGCGACGCCCTTCTCCTCGAAGTTCAGCGCGTCGGCGACGTCGATCTCGGCGGCGTGCCCGGCCACCCAGGCGCGCGCCTCGTCGGGGCTCATCGCGCGGCCCGCGTACTCGCAGATCGTCGCGAGGTTCACCGGCATCGGGTAGACGCGGCCCTCGTAGATCGTGAAGACGCGGTGCTGGTAGCCGGTGAAGTCGGTGAACCGGTTGACGTAGTCCCACACGCGCTTGTTCGAGGTGTGGAACAGGTGCGCTCCGTAGCGGTGGACCTCGATCCCGGTCTCGGGGTCGGGCTCGGAGTAGGCGTTGCCGCCGAGGTGCGAGCGGCGCTCGACCACCAGCACGCGCTTGTCGAGCTCGGTGGCGGCCCGCTCGGCCACGGTCAGCCCGAAGAAGCCCGAGCCCACCACGACGAGATCTGGGCTGACGACGAGGTCCGGATCCGCACCCATGCCACCGACGGTAGCCGGGGCGGTGCGCTGCACCGGGTCCGGGTACGCCCGTTGCTCCCGCCGGTGGACGAGGTGCCGTGACGACTAGGACGTCGGCGGGCGGTGCCCGCTCCAGGGCATCGCCCGCTCGAGGTCGGCGGCCAGCCCGATGAGCGTCGACTCGTCGCCGTAGGGCGCGACGACCTGCACCCCGACCGGCCAGCCCTCCTCGGTGCGCCCGAGCGGCAGCGAGATCGCCGGGTTGCCGGTGACGTTCGACAGCGCGGTGAAGCCCGCAGTCGAGAAGATGTGGTCGTACCAGCCGCGCGCGTCGCGCGACGGGTCGTCCTGGTCGAGGTACCCGAGCGGGGTGTTCGGCACGTTCATCGTCGGCGTGAGGATGACGTCGTACTGCTGGTGGAACGCGGCGACGGTGCGGCGGGTGGCGTTGAAGACCCGGTCGGCGGCGTACAGGTCGCCCGCGGTGAGGGTGCGGCCGTGCGCGGCGCACGCGAGCGTCGCGGCCTCGAGGTGCTCGGAGCCGGGCTCGACGCCGAGTGCGGCGCCGAGCACGTCGACGCCGTCGGCGAGGAAGCTCGTCCAGGCCACGAGGTTGGCGTCGTCGAACGCCGCCGCGTCCAGCTCCGGACCGGCGACCTCCACCGCGTGACCGAGGCCCTCCAGCGTGCGCGCAGTCGCCTCGGTCGCCGCGGTGCAGCGGGGGTCGACCGTGCCGTTCCCGGAGAACGGGGTGGTCCACAGCGCCACCCGCAGCCGCCGGCTGCCCGCGGCCACCTCGTCGGCGTAGGGGCGCGGCGGGTCGGGCAGCAGGTACCGGTCGCCGGGCTCGTACCCGTGCACCGCGTCGAGGAGGCCCGCGGTGTCGCGCACGGTGCGCGTCACGGCGAACTCGACGCCCATGCCGAGCAGCGGGTCGGCGTAGTCGGGACCCGGCGAGGTGCGCCCCTGGCTGGGCTTGAGGCCGACCAGCCCGCAGGCCGCCGCCGGGATGCGGATCGAGCCGCCGCCGTCGTTGGCGTGCGCCACCGGCAGCGCCCGCGCCGCGACGAGCGCCGCGGACCCGCCCGACGAGCCGCCGGGGCTGCGGGTGGTGTCCCACGGGTTGTGGACGGCGCCGGTCGCCACCGACTCGGTGGTCGCGTTGAACCCCAGCTCCGGGGTGGCGGTGAGCGCGAGGGTCGCGAGCCCCGCGCGGCGGAAGCGGGTCATGAGGTGGGTGTCGGCGGGCATCGGCACGCCCGCGCCGAGCAGCCGCGTGCCGGCCCGCTGCGGGACGCCCTCGGCGTGGACGATCAGGTCCTTGATGGCGAACGGGACCCCGGCGAACGGTCCGTCGGCGGCGTGCTCGAGCGGGGTGTCGAAACGCTCGCCGACCACGGCGTTGAGGCGCGGGTTCACGGTGTCGATCGCGGCGACGGCGGCGTCGCGCGCCTCGTCGCTGCTCACCTCGCCCTTGCTCAGCAGCGCGGCCAGGCCGGTGGCGTCCAGCTCGGCGTACTCCTCGGGTGTCATGCGCCGATGCTGGGCCGGACGGCTCCTCGTGACATCGGTCGGATGACGGATGTGCCGGCCGGACCCTGGTCGGGCGGTGCCGGCCCCGCGTAGCTTCCGGAGCATGTCCGCGGTCGCGGCCGCCCGCGAGCTGCGGTCGTTCCTCCGGCGCCACGGGAGCCGTTCCCCGGGCGCCGCCCGGGCCGTGCTCGCCGGCCTCGGCGAGGTCGTGCCCGCCGACTGCGTCTCGCTCGCCGTGCGGGACCCGCCGAGCGGCGGGCACCGCACGCTCGCGTCGTCCTACCCCGCCGCGGTCGACCTGCTCATCGACACCCGGATGCACACCGACCGGCTGTTCACCGTGGTCCGCGAGGGCGGCCGGGCGGTGCGGGTGCGCGACCTCGAGCCGTCCCGGCGCCGGGGCGAGATCTTCGAGAGCATCATCGTCCCGCAGGGCTTCCGCGACGGCGTCACGCTCTGCCTGTTCGCCGCCGACGACCGCTACGTCGGCATGCTCAACGCCAGCGTGCTCGACGGGCGGCACCCCGACGACGACACGATCGCGCTGCTCGAGCTGCTGGCCCCCGACCTCGCCGCCGCACTCGACCCCGTCCCGGCGCCCGCGGCGCGCACCGGGACGCTCGGCGCCGACGGCACCCACGGGCTGCTCGTCGGCCGCGGCGGCCACGTCGAGCTGCTCTCGGCCGAGGCGCGGCCCGGCCTGGTCCGCGCGCCGTCCCCGCTGGCCGGGATCGTCGACGACGTGCTCGCGGGCGCGGCGCCGCCGGGCCCGCTGCTGCTCGTCACGGGTGCGGGCGACGTCGTCGGGGTCGAGCTGCACCCCACCGCGCGCGGGGTCCTCGTGCTGCACCGCGAGACCGCCCCGCCGGCCGGGCTGACCGTGCGGGAGCTGGAGGTGCTCGACGGGGTCGGCCACGGGCTGAGCAACCCGGAGATCGGCGCGCGGCTCGGGATCCGGCCGCGGACGGTGGCCACCCACGTCGAGCACGTGCTGGCCAAGACCGGCGCCCGCAACCGGGCCGCGGCCGCCCGCAGCGCCGCCCGGTGGGGTCTGCTGGCCTGACGCCGTCGGTGTCTCAGGGGCAGCTGGGCACCAGGGGCCCCGCGCCGAGGCGTCCCGCGATCCACGGCAGGGAGTCCGAGAACGCCTGGGAGAAGAGCGCGAACGTGTGCCCGCCGCCGGGGACGACGACCTCGCACGTCGCGATTCCCGCGCGCCGGGCGGCGGGCACGAGCGTCTCGGCCGCGGCGTACGGCTCGGTGTCCGCGTCGCCGACCTCGAACCAGCCGCCGAGCTCGGCGTACCGGCGCTCGGCCAGCAGCGCCGCCGGCTCGTGGGCCCGGAACGCCGCCTGGGAGCCGCCGAAGAGCCCGGTGACCGCCGAGTCCGTGTCGGCGTTGGTGTCGCCGGCGCGCGGCCCGGCGAGGCCCGCGTAGTCGCCGAACGTCGCGAAGAGGTCGGGGTGGCGCAGCGCGAGCATCAGCGAGCACGACCCGCCCTCGGACAGCCCCGCCACCGCCCAGGTCCGCCCGGGCGCCGCCGCGTGGAAGACGTCCTGGACGAAGCGCGGCACGTCGGCGGTCAGGTAGGTCTCGACGCGGCCGCCGGGGCCGTCGACGCACTCGCTGTCGCCGTCGATGGTGCCGTTGACGTCGGGCATGACCAGGATCGGCGCGACCCCGCCGTGCGCCGCCGCGTACGCGTCGGCGGT
The DNA here is from genome assembly GCF_028737205.1 of Actinomycetospora lutea. Classification (GTDB taxonomy): domain Bacteria; phylum Actinomycetota; class Actinomycetes; order Mycobacteriales; family Pseudonocardiaceae; genus Actinomycetospora; species Actinomycetospora lutea. Next base: position 74,472 of record NZ_JAQZAL010000020.1, read on the forward strand.
CGCCCCGGCCTGGCCGCCGTCGAGCCAGTCCTGCGGCATGCCGGGGGTGCCGTGCAGCAGCATCACCACCGGCAGCTCGGGACGCGGGCGGGCGAACCAGGCCGGCGGCACCCACACCATCGCCGGCCGCCCGGCGAAGCCCGACTCCTTGCCGGGGATCTCCATCGACGTGACGATCCCGCGGTCGGGGCGCTCGGTCCGCGCCAGCAGCGCCGCGAGCTCCACCTCGTCCGACGGCGGCAGCCCGAGCACGTCGCCGAGGGTGCGGAAGTAGTCGAAGTGCGCGTTCACGGTCGCTCCGGACCCGACGAGCACCAGCACCGTCGTCAGCGAGATCAGCGCGATGCGGCCGGCCCGCGTGATCCGGCCCAGCCGGTTGCGCAGGAGCAGCGCGAGGGCCACGACCACGAGCAGCGCGAGGATCGCGCCGGCGCCGAGGAACGAGTCGGTCGTGATGTCGATCTCGCCGATGCTGTCGACGGTCACGCCGGCACCGGGAGCTCGTCGTCGGAGTCCGCGTCCCGCCGCGCCCGCCGCCGGGCGAGGGCGGCGAACACGAACGGCGGCGCGGAGAGCACGGCGACCGCGACGGCGAGCAGGGTCACGTAGGTGATGGTGCTGCCCGTGGCGAGCTGGCCGGGCGGCACGAACCCGAGCACGAACGCCGCCAGGCACCCGAGCAGCCCGATCCCGCCGACCGCGTAGACCCCGGGCAGCCCGCCCGGGATGCGGTAGGGCCGCTCGGTGTCGGGCTGGGTGTGCCGCAGCCGTACCACGGCCGCGAACATCAGCGAATACATGATGATCACGATCTGGGCGGTGACCGCCGAGAGCATCCAGTACGACGTGCTCACGCTGGGCACCAGCAGGAACAGCAGCGTGAAGACGGTCCCGGCCGCGCCCTGGATGAGCAGCAGGGCCACCGGCACGCCGTGCGCGTTGAGCCGTCCGAGCCGCGCCGGCACCGAGCCCTGCGCCGCCACCGCCGCGACACCGTTGGCCGGGCCGAGGATCCAGGGCGCGAGGTGGGCGATGCCGCCGAACGCGACGACCAGCGCGAGCGGGGCCACGGCCCACCCGAGGCCGAGGCGGTCGAGCACGCGGCTGAACAGCTCCATCGTCCCGGAGACCAGGCTGATCTCGCTCGCGGGCACGACCATCGCGAGGAAGAGCGAGCCCAGCACCGAGAAGACGACGACGACCCCGACGCACAGGGCGATCGCCCGCGGCACGGTGCGCCCCGGGTCCCGGGTGTCGCGGGCGTGGAAGCCCGCCATCTCCATGCCCGTGAACAGCAGGATGATCCCGCCGAGGAAGGCCAGGTTGTTCAGCTCGACGTCGGGCACGAGCGCGCCGGCCGAGAACGGGATCTGGCTCGGGTTGCCCTGGGCCAGGTAGGCGGCGGCGAGGACGACGACGCCGATCGCCGGGACGATCGAGCCGGCCACCGTGCCCACCGAGCCGATCCAGGACGACGTGCCGACCCCGCGCAGGCTCACGATCGTCGTGGCCCAGAAGAAGGCGAGCATGACCACGACGAGGAAGACCTTGTCGGTGGCCAGCGACGGATCCAGCGCGTAGGCGAGGCTCGCGGCCATGAACGACAGGACCGTCGGGAACCACGCGACGTTCTCGGCGTAGTCGCACCACACCGCGAGGAAGCCGGCGCGCTCCCCGAAGGCCTCCTTGACCCAGGCGTAGACCCCGCCGTCGCGCGGCCACCCGGTGCCGAGCTCGGCGGCGACCATCGCGATCGGCACGAGGAACACGACGATCGAGAGCGCGAACAGCGCCAGCATCGACCAGCCGTACTCGGCCATCACCGGCAGGTTGCGCACGCTGACGATCGCCGCGATGTTGATCATTGCCAGGGCGAGCACCCCGAGGCCGACCACACGGGGCTTGACGTTCACGCGGCACCCTTCGCGAGCAGCACCGCGTCGATCCGGTCGGCCACCACGTCCTCCGCACCACCCTGGACCACCACGACGAGGTCGCCGTAGGTGCGCACCGTCGACGACGCCCGCGGGCGCCCGACGCCGGAGATGCTGCGCGCCGCCGCGTCGCGGTCGGTGTCGTCGGCGAAGGCGTCCGCCTGGACCGTCGCCGTCTCGCCGTCGCGACACCGCACGGCGACGACGAGCGTGCGGGCGGCGACGGCGTCGGTGGCCAGCGGGTCGGGCAGGTCGGTGCGCGAGCAGACGACCAGCCCGGCCGCGGTGATGTCGGCCTGCAGCGCGTCGAGCGCCCCGGCGCCGCGCGGGCCCTGCGGCGTCTTCTTCCCGCTCGCGTCGGCGAGCACGACGATCGCCACGACCACGGCCAGCGCCATCCCGACGAGCACCACGACCAGCACGACGTCACCGAACCCGTTGCCGCGCGTGCGCCGCGGGTGGCGCTCGATGACGCTCACGCCGCGGCCCGCTCGGCAGCCGTTCCGCCGGGGCTCACGCCGCTGGGGGTCATGCCGCTGCGGCGGTCGTCGGCGACGGCTCGCCCGACGGTGAGGGCGCACCCCCGACCGCGGCCGGCACGAACATCGGGCCCAGCCCCGGGACGGCCAGGAAGCCCTCGGCGCCCGCGTAGAGCAGCCCGACGCGGGGCAGGTCGGCGGGACTGCGGTAGGCGAGCACCCGGGGCAGCCACTGCGGCCCGAACTTCGCGTTGAAGTCGTGCAGCGAGCGGACCTGGAAGAACGGGTTGAGCACGCCGACCGCGCGCCGCGCGAGCTTCTGCGTGGCGGTGAACGGCACGTCCTCGGCGAACAGGCGCCCCCACATCGCGAAGTTCATCGACAGCCGCGTCACGCCCCGCTCGGCCAGCGCCAGCGCGCTCTTCGCGATGAGGAACTCGGTCATGCCGTTGGGCGCGCCGGGGTCGTGGCGCATGAGGTCGAGCGTGTAGCCGAACGTCGTCCCGGTGGCCGGGCCGCCGTAGGCCGGCACGAGGCGCAGGAACCCGCCGGGCACCCCGTCGGCGTCCAGCGCGACGCAGAGCAGGAAGTCGCTGTTGGCCGCCGAGCCGGTGATGTCCTGCGAGAGCGACATCGTGAACCCGCGCTCGGGGTTCTTGCCCCGCCACTTCTCCGAGATCGCGTTCAGCGCCGCCACGAGGGTCGGCGACGCGGCCGACTCCGCGATCAGCTGGAAGCGGTGGGTGCGCTCGACCCGGCGGACCGCGGCCCGCACGCTCTTGCGCTCGCGGCCCTCGAGCGTGAACGACGGGCAGTCGATGATCGCCTCGTCGCCCAGGTAGAACGACCGGAAGCCCCGCGAGGCGAGCAGTCCGCCCTCGCGGGTGTCCTCCTCGCGGGCCGCGAGGAACGCCGGGGTCCACGCGCGCTGGGCGCACATGGCGAGGAACTCGTCGACGACGGCGGGCAGCGAGGCCTCGTCGCCGATCGGGTCCCCCGCCGCGAGCGCGTAGCCGCCGAGGTAGGTGTAGGCGATCATCGCGCGGCCGTCGGAGCCGAAGAAGAAGCTCTTGTCGTCGCGCAGGGCGAAGGCCGCCAGGGTGTCCCAGCCGTAGGTGTGCACCAGCGTCTGCGCGCGACTCCAGTCGTCGCGCGTGTGCGGGTCGCGGGCGGTCAGCGGCCGGAACACCAGCACCAGGAACACGACGAGCCCGACGACCCCGAGCGCGAGCAGCGCGGCCGGGAAGGTCTCGGCGAACACCCGTCGGTCGAACGTGTACGGGCCGTCGAGCCCGACCAGCCCGCCGAAGATCGTCTCCAGCCCGCCGGCGACGGTCAGCTCGGGCGTCATCCGCCCGCTCTGCAGGCCCAGCGAGACGAAGCCGAAGGCCAGCACGCAGGCGAGGTAGATCGGCACGAAGCGCACCAGCCGCAGCAGCGACGGGGGGTCGGCGGGCGCGCGGAACCGCCCGCGCGCGACGACGAGCAGCACGAGCAGCGCGACGCTGATCGCCAGCCCGACCTGGTGCGGGCCCTTGAGCACGTGGGCGACCACCGCCAGCGCGCTGAGCACGACCGCCACCCGCCACGCCGCCTGCTTGCGCTTGGCGAGCTGGTCGGCCAGCAGGATCAGCAGCAGCCCGATCGCGGCCGAGAGCACGTGCCCGGTGACCGCGAACCAGGGCGGGACCAGGTCGAGCTCGACCCGGTCGCCGAGGCGCTGGTGCACGATCGGCATGTGCACCAGCAGGTGCAGCAGGCCGGCGAGCGCGGTCAGCCCGGCGATCAGGGTGACCGTCCACGGGCGCGTCGGTGGGCCCTCGTCCGGTGCCGCGGCCGCCCGGGCGACGGCCACCGGGGTCCGGGGCGCGGCCGCGGTGAGCGCCGCGGCCGGCATCGGCGTCGGCGGGAGCACCGGGCGGTGGGCCCCGCCCGGTCCGCCGCCGGGCGGCGGCGCGAACTCGGGGCGCAGGGTCGGGAAGAGGATGACCTCGCGGATCGAGTCGACGCTGGCCAGGAGCATCACCAGCCGGTCGATGCCGATACCGAGCCCGCCGGTGGGCGGCATGCCGTACTCGAGTGCGCGGACGTAGTCGAGGTCGATGTCGCCGGCCTCGGGGTCGCCGTTGCGCTTGGCCTGGGCCTCCTCCTCGAAGGCGGCCATCTGTTCGACGGGGTCGTTCTGCTCGGAGTAGGCGTTGCACAGCTCGAAGCCGGCGACGATCAGCTCGAAGCGCTCGCTGTAGGCGGGGTCCTCGCGGTGCGCGCGGGCGAGCGGGGAGACCTCGCGCGGGTAGTCGATGCAGAAGACGGGGCCGACGACGTCGTGCTGGACGCGCTCGTCGTACACCTCCTTCATCAGCCGGCCGGCGCCCCAGCCCTGCTCCCACGCGATGCCGAGGCGGTCGAGGATCCGGCGCGCCTCGTCGATCGGCATCTCGGGGTGCATCTGGGCGCCGGTCTTCTCGGCGATCATGTCGGCGAACCGCTCCCGCGGCCACGGCGGGCGGACGTCGATCTCCTGGCCCTGGTACCGGACGGTGAGGTCGTCCCCGAGGGCGGCGTGCGCGGCGGCCACCACCATGCCCTCGGTCAGGTCCATCATGTCGTGGTAGTCGGCGAAGGCCTGGTATGCCTCGAGCATCGTGAACTCGGGGTTGTGCCGGGTGTCGACGCCCTCGTTGCGGAACACCCGCCCGAGCTCGAAGACCCGCTCCATGCCGCCGACGATGAGGCGCTTGAGGTGCAGCTCGAGCGCGATGCGCAGGTACATGTCGAGGTCGAGCGCGTTGTGGTGCGTGACGAACGGGCGCGCCGACGCCCCGCCCTGGATGCTCTGCAGGACCGGGCCCTCGACCTCGGTGAAGCCCTGCTCGGCGAGGTGGGTGCGGATCGCGTGCACGGCGGCGTGGCGGACGCGGAAGATCTCGCGGGTGCGCTCGTTGACCTGCAGGTCGGCGTAGCGCTGGCGGTAGCGCGTCTCGACGTCGGCGAGCCCGTGGTGCCCGCCGGCCGGAGGGCGCAGGGCCTTCGCCAGCAGCGCGCACTCGTCGACGCGGATCGAGAGCTCGCCGCGGCGGGTGGTCATGACCCGGCCGCGGACGCCGACCCAGTCGCCGCGGTCGAGGTCGTCGATCGCCTCGTGGGCCTCGTGCCCGACGACCGCGGTGTCGACGAAGAGCTGGAGGGCGCCGGTGCGGTCGCGCAGCGTGCCGAAGCTCAGGCCGCCCTGGCGGCGCAGGCCGGTGAGCCGCCCGGCGACGCAGACCTCCTCGTCGGTGACGGTGTCGGGAGCGAGGTCGGCGTGGGCGGCGCGGATGGCGGCGAGGGTGTGGTCGACCGGCCAGCGGTAGGGCTCGGTCTCCCCGGCCGCGCGGCGCGCCGCGAGCTTGGCGGCGCGGATGTCCTGCTGGCCGAGGTGAACGCCGTGGTCGGCGTGGTCGGCGTGGTCGGCGTGGTCGGCGTGCTCGTCGGGGGCCGGCGCGGTGGCCCCGTGGCCGTCCTGGGCGTCCGTGGGGGCGTCCATGTCAGCGTGCTCCCTCCTGCTCTCGCGGCGCGACGTCGTGGTCGGGGGTCTCGAGCGCCGGGGTGGGCTCGTCCTGGTTGGGCCGGCCCGCGATCGCCTCCACGACCGCGTCCCACCGCCGCCGCTCCCGCTCGGGGAACCGGCGCCGGCTGCGGGCGGCCTTCTTCGAGCCCTCGGGGTAGCGCCAGCGCGCCCAGGGCGAGGTCGGGCGGGCCAGGCGCACGGCGCCGAACAGGGCCACCAGGGGCACGAGCAACCCGAGCAGGCCGAGCAGCGGCCGGCCCTTGAACAGGGCGATGACGGCGATCAGGCCGTTGACGACGATGGTCGCGACCAGCGCCACGACACCGTCGTTGGCGGTGGAGTCGAACGGGTTGGCCCCGACCACGAGCAGGGCCATCAGCGCCCCCACGACCATGACGGCGTCGACCGAGACGCGGCCCTCGCGCTCCCAGTACACGTCGGAGAGGTGCAGCCAGAGCGCGAACTCGTCGAGGGTGAGCGCCGCGCCCGCCCCGAACGCGGCGGCCAGCACGTAGAGCCAGGGCGGGTCGGGCTGGTAGGTGAACTCGCCGACGCCCGCGAGCAGCATGAGGAAGATGCCGTGCACCAGGTGGTGCAGGTGGACCCCGCCCACGGCCTGGTTGCGGAACGGCCCCTTCCCGGCGCGGATCATCCGGACGATCACCCGCGTCGCGAGGAAGACGACGACGAACGAGCCCAGCATCCACGCGGCGCCGGCCCGGGCCTCGATGTCGAGCGACAGGTCAACGGTCACGGGGTCGACACCTCACGATCGGCGGAGTCCGACGTCGGCGCGGACGCGGCCGACGAACGGGAGAGGGCCGCGGTGGCCGCGACCATGAGCACCACGAGCAGGGCGATGAGGACCCACTCGGCCCCGTCGGCGCGGACCTGCTCGACGAGCACGACCACGCCGAGCACGGCGGCGACGATCGGCTCGCCCACCGTCACCGCGGGCAGCGACGCCGCGAGCGGGCCGGCGCCGAACGCCGCCTGCTGCAGCAGCGTGCCGCCGAGCACGGCGACGACCAGCGCCCAGGTCTCCCAGGAGGTCAGGAGCTCGACGGGGCCGTCGCCCAGCGCGTCGACGACCGACTTGGTCAGCGCGGCGACCAGGCCGTAGGCGAGGCCGGTGGCCACGGCGAGCAACGCCGCGCGGCGCGGACCCCGCTTGCGCCCGGCCAGCAGCACGCAGCCGGCGAGCAGGATGAGCAGGACCACCAGCGCGGGCAGCCAGTGGCGCAGCGGGGCACGGTCCTCGCCCGCGGTGGGCTCGCCGATGACGACGAACAGGGCCAGGGCCGCGACGAGCACCAGGGCCCACCGCACCTCGCTGCGGCCGATGCGCCGGCCGGTGAGTCGCGCCTCGAGCGGGAGCGCGAACAGCACGGTGGTGACGAGCAGCGGCTGGACGAGCAGCAGCGAGCCCACCCCGAGCGCCGCGGCCTGGACGACGAAGCCGCCGGTGTCGCCCACCGTGCCCGCCCACCAGCGCGGGGAGCGGACCAGGCGCAGGATCAGGCGGCCGCCGCGCGCCTCGTCGTCGGGGACGTCCGCGGCGGCGCCGCGCTGGGCGACGGAGGCGATCGCGAAGAGCAGGGCAGCCAGGACCGCGAGCGCGCCCGCGAGGAGCGTCACCTCGGCGCCCGGTCGACCGCTGTCACCCGGTCAGTGCAGCACTTGCCGACCACGGAACGCGACAAGATCTCGACGAGGCCACCCGATCGGGCGAGGAGTGGTCGAATTGCCGGTCTCGATGGTGACAGGGAGTGGAGATCACGCGCCGCACACGCGCACCATGCTCCGTTTGCCAGGATCCCGCGGATGCGCTCGACCACGGCCGTCCTGGCCACCGCCCTGCCGGCCCTGGCCCTCGCCGTCCTTGGCAGCTCCCACCCCGCGGTGCTCAGCCCGGAGTCAGCGTCCTGGTGGCGCGACCTGCACGTCATCGGGCTCGTGCTCTTCCCGCTCCTCGCCCTCGGGCCCTGGGCGGTGGTGCGGGTGTCGAAGCCCGCCGGCCCGGTGGGATGGGTGCTCGAGGGGCTCGCCGTCGTGCTCGGGCTCGTCTACGCCGCCTTCTACGGCGCGCTCGACGCCCTCGCCGGCATCGGCGGCGGCCACGAGACGATGCGCGTCGGCCCCGGTCCGTGGGTCGCGGCGCTGTTCGAGATCGCCGACGCGCTCGGCGTCCGCGGCGCCTACGCCTACCTCGCCGCGACCGTGCTCGCCGCGGTGCTCGCGCTGGTCGCGGCGCCGGGCGTGTGGCGGGTGCTCGCGGCGACCGGGGCCCTGTTCGCGGTCGTCGGCGCCTGGTCGTTCCTCACCAGCCACATCTACTGGCCCGTCGGCGTCGCCACCATGGTCATGCTCGGGATCGGGCACACGGCCATGGCGCTCGCGGCGACCCGGCGCCGGGCGGCCGGGCGGCACGGTCGGGCGGCCGCGCCGGCGGAGCACCGGGTGTCGCGTCCCTAGCGTCCCGTCCGGCTCCACGCACCGACCGGCGCCCGCGACGGCGTCGACCCCGTCGGCCCTCTCCGCTTGCATGGTCCGGTGACGCTGACGCTGACGCTGCCGGGCCGGGTCCCGGCGACCCCGGAGCCGGACCCGGCGTCGGACGTCGCCGTCCCCCGCCCGCGGCGACCCCGGGGCCGCCTGGTGCTGCTGCTCGGCGTCCTCGCCGTGCTCCTCGCCGCGTCGGTGGGCCCCCCGCGCAGCGGGCCGTTCACGACCGTTCCGGGCCGTGACGCCGCGGCCGAGGTCCGCCTCGAGCGCCTGCCCGTCCCCGACCCCGGCCACCCCGGAGCGCTCGCCCACCGTGGCGGCCCGCGGGTCCCAGTGCGCCCCGCCGCGATCGCGCCCGCGCTCGAGCACCCCGAGGACTGGGTGCCGTTCCCGGCCCCGCAGGAGTGCCGGGTCGCCGACCCCGGACCCCCGCTGCTCGTGTGCGGCGAGGAGACGCCCTGGCCCCCGGTCCGGCGCATCGTCGTCGTCGGCGACTCCCACGCCCAGCAGTACTCCGGCGCCCTGGACGCGCTCGCCGCCGAGCGCCACTGGCAGGTCGTCCGGATGCTGCGCGGCGCCTGCCCCTTCTCGACCGCCTCGGAGACCGCACCCGGGTCGCCGGGCTGCATCGCCTGGAACGCCGCGGCGCGGGCCCAGATCCTCGCCCTGCGCCCCGACCTGGTGGTGACCACCGCGACGCGCGACGTCCGGATCGGGCCCACGGAGACCACGCCCCCCGGGTTCGTGCGCGCCTGGCGGGAGCTCGACGCCGCGGGCATCCGGGTCCTGGCCATCCGCGACAACCCGCGCTACGACCGCTCCCCCGTCGACTGCGTGCGGCACGAGGGCGCCGGGGCGGCGGGGTGCGCGGTGCCCCGCGACCTGCTCCTGAGCCCCGTGGCGCCCTACCGGCGCCTGCCCGACGTCCCCCCGAACGTGACCTTCTTCGACCCCTCGGACCACCTCTGCACGCCGACCACGTGCCCCCCGGTCGTCGGCAACGTCCTCGTCAACTTCGACGCGAACCACCTCAGCGCGACCTTCACCCGGACCCTCGGTCCCGTCCTCTCGGAGCAGCTCGAGCCGCTCCTCGCCGCACCGGCAGCGCGTCCGGACGCACCCCGTGGCATCGGTCGGTGATCGAGCAGGCACCATCGGTATCGACGGACGGCACGCGACGAGGGGAGTGGCGCCGTGACCTCGACGGCCGACCGGGACGCCGCGCGCGCCCCGCGAGCCGCCGCCGCGGGCCTCCCCACCACCCCGTCACCGGCGCCGCCGACCGCCCCCACCCGGGTCCGGTTCCGCCCCGAGATCGAGGGGCTGCGGGCCCTGGCGTCGCTCCTCGTGGTGATCTACCACGTCTGGGTCGGCCGCGTCTCGGGCGGCGTGGACGTCTTCTTCGTGCTCACCGGCTTCCTCGCGGTCGGACAGCTGCTGCGGGCCTCCGAGCGCGGGCACATCGACCTGGTCGCGCAGTGGGGCCGCACCCTGCGCCGCCTCGTCCCCCCGGCCGTCGTGGTCCTGGCCGGCACGGTCGTCGCCTCGCTGCTCTTCCTGCCCGAGTCCCGGTGGGCGCAGACCCTGCGCGAGGTCGTGGCGTCCGCGACCTTCACCGAGAACTGGAAGCTCGCCGCCGACTCGGTCGACTACTACGCCGCGCACCACACGGCGAGCGTCGTCCAGCACTTCTGGTCGCTGTCCATCCAGGGGCAGTTCGCGCTCGTGTTCCCCGTGCTCGTCGTGGGCGGTGTGCTCCTGGCCCGCCACCGGGGCGCCGGCCTGCGGGGCACGGTCACGGCGGTCCTCGCGGCGGCGACGGCCCTGTCGTTCGGCTACTCGGTGTGGCTCACGGCGCTCGACCAGCAGCTGGCGTACTTCCACTCCCTGACCCGTGTCTGGGAGTTCACCCTCGGCGCGCTGCTCGCCCTGGTCATCGACCGCCTCGACCTCCCCGTCGTCCTGCGCGTCGTCCTCGGGTGGGCGGGGGTCGTCGGTCTGGTCTCGTGCGGGGTGGCGCTCGACGTCGAGGGCGGGTTCCCCGGCTACCTCGCGGCCTGGCCGGTGCTCTGCACGGTCGCGGTGCTCGTCGCGGGGAGCACGGGGCACGCCCTGTCCGCCGACCGGCACCTGACCTCGCGGCCGCTGCAGTACCTCGGCAGCATCAGCTTCCCGCTGTACCTGTGGCACTGGCCGGTGCTGCTGCTCGCCCTCCAGGTGACCCACAAGGACGCGCCGGGCTGGGCGCTCGGCTCCGCGGTGATCGTCACGTCGATCGCGCTGGCCGCGGGCACCCGCGCGCTGGTCGAGCGCCCGCTCGCCACCTCGCGCGTGGGGCGGGGCTCGCGGTGGGGCAACCACCGGCTGGCCGCGGTCGCGCTCGTCCCCCTGGTCGTCATCGTGCTCGTGTGGCACGGGCTGACCACCGTGCGGGCCCAGCCCGACGGCACCCCGGGCGACGCCGACCACCCCGGCGCGATCAGCCGGCAGGCGGGGTTCGTCCACCAGGGCTCCCCCGACGCGCCCCTGCTCCCGCCGGCCGTGTCGTCCTCCGACGACTGGGTCTACTACAAGGACGGCGGCGACTGCCGCTGGCTGCCCTACCCGGTGCTCGAGGAGTGCACGTTCGTCGGGGCGCCGGACCCGAACGCCCCCACGATCGTCGTCGTCGGCGACTCGCACATGCAGCAGTTCCTGCCGGCCGTCGCGCCGATCGCGCGCGAGCGCGGGTGGCGGGTCACCACCCTGATCCGGGGCAACTGCCCGTTCTCCACGGGCTCGGAGACCGTCGCCGACCGGAGGTGCGCCGACACCAACCAGGCCGCGATCGCCCACGTCGCCCGCACCCGCCCGGCCCTCGTGGTCGCCGACGCAAGCCGCAACGTCCGCCTCGGGCTCACCGAGTCGACCCCGCCGGGGTTCGTCGAGGCCTGGCGCCGGCTGGGTGACGCCGGGGTCCCCGTGCTCGCCGTCCGGGACAACCCCCGCTTCGACACCGCGCCCCCGAGCTGCATCGACACCTACGGGCGGGGCGCGCCCGAGTGCCTCGTCCCCCGGTCGGCCATCTACCGGCCGCAGCTGTCGATCGCGGGCGGGCCGCCCCCGAACACCACGGTGCTCGACCTCAGCGACAGCATCTGCGACGCGCACTGGTGCCCGCCCGAGATCGGGAACATCCTGGTGTACCTCGACAGCAACCACCTGACGGCCAGCTTCTCGGCCACGCTCGCCCCGGTCGTCGGCCGGCAGATCGCCGCCGTGATCGATCGATGACCCGCCAGCCCCCTCGTCCCCGGAGGATCCCGCGCGCATGACCAACGTCGCCGAACGATCGGCCCCGCGCCCGACGCCGGAGCCGGGCGACGCCGAGCGCCTCGTCGTCGCGCGCGGGCTGTTCGCCGGCCCGTCGCCCGAGCTCCCGGAGGATCTCTACCTCGAGGTCGAGACCGGGCGGGCCGAGCGTGCGCGGCGCGCCGTGCGGGTGGGCGCGTGGAGCCGGGTGAGCGCCAACACCTACTTCGGCCGCTTCCCCGCGAGCTACTGGCAGCGCTGGACGACCGCGCGCGAGGTCCGGTACGAGGCCCGGGTCCGCGGGGTCGGCCGCATCGCGCTGCGGGCGTCGGACACCAACGGCGTGCCGCGCACCGTGGCCGTCCGGGCCGCCCGCGACGAGGACGTCCGGCTCGCCGCGCCGCTGGACCGCTTCCTCGACGGGGGCGGTCTGTGGATCGAGGTCACCACCGCCGACGACGAGCTCGTGCTGGACGAGGCGCGCTGGACGGTGCCGGCGCCGACGACCCGCCGCGCCACCTCGGTCGTCATCTGCACCCACAACCGCGCCGACGACTGCGTCGCCACCCTGCAGGCCCTCACCGGCGAGCAGGACGCGGTGGACGTGCTGCACCAGGTCCTCGTCGTCGACCAGGGCACCGACCGCGTGGAGACGCGGCCCGGGCACGCCGAGGTCGCCGCCCGGCTCGGGAGCCGGTTCCGCTACCTGACCCAGCCCAACCTCGGCGGGTCCGGCGGGTTCACCCGCGGGCTCCACGAGATCGTCGAGGCCGGCGGCCCGCGGGGGGACGACGCCCACGACGTGATCTTCATGGACGACGACATCCGGTGCGAGCCCGAGGTCATCGTCCGCCTCGCCGCCTTCGCGCACTACACCGCGCACCCGACCGTGGTCGGCGCGCAGATGCTCAACCTGCTCCACCCGACGCAGGTCCTCGCCGGCGCTGAGTACGCGGTGCCCGAGGAGCTGTCCAACGGGTTCGTCAGCCCCGGCGCGGTCGGCGAGTCCGACGTCACGACCTTCTTCCCGGACGGGACGAAGAACGTGCAGGACCGCCGCGTCGACGCGGGCTACACCGGCTGGTGGTCGTGCCTGATCCCGGCGGAGCTGGTGCGCCGGGCCGGCTACCCGCTGCCGCTGTTCTTCCAGTGGGACGACGTCGAGTACTGCTACCGCGCCCGGGCGCACGGGGTCCCGACGGTGACGCTGCCGGGGGCGGGGGTGTGGCACGCCGACTTCCCGTGGAAGGACTGGGACGACTGGCACCGCTACTTCAACCTGCGCAACGCCATGATCACCGCCGCGCTGCACACCGACTTCCCGACGTCGCGCATCGTGCGGACCCTGGGCGACCTGCTCGCCCGCTACCTGCTGGCCATGAACTACGGCCTGGCGGCGACGCTGGTCAAGGCCGTCGAGGACTTCCTGCGCGGGCCCGAGGTGACCGAGGACGGCGGCGCGTCCGCGACGCAGGCGGTGCGCGGCCTGCGCTCCGGTCACGGCGAGACCGTCGCCCACCGCGTCGACGAGGCCCCCGACCTCGGGCCCACCCAGATGCCGATCGTGCGCAGCGGCCCGGAGCCCACCCGGACGCGCCTGGTCATGGCGAAGCGGGCGCTGCAGCAGGCGCTGGGCCGCACCCCCCACCACGAGGGGCTCGTCGGCGCCGGCGAGGCCGACTGGTGGCACATCGCGCTGTTCGACCGGGTCGCGGTGACGGACGCGGGCCAGGGCGGCGTGCGCATCCGCCGCCGCGACCCCGAGGCCCTGCGCACCATCGGCCGGGACGGCGCCCGGGTGCTGTGGCGGCTGACGCGCGAGGGCTCCGCCGCGGCGCAGCGCTGGCGGGCCGCCGCCCCGGTGCTGGGCTCGTCGGACAACTGGCGCCGGCTGTTCCGCGGCGGCTCCTGACCGCGCCGCTCGGTCCCCGCGTCAGCCGCAGGCGGTGCCGTCCAGCGGCGGGCAGTCCTCCGAGACCCGGTAGTAGGCGACGACGTCGTCCGGGGTCAGTGCGGGGGCCCGGCCGGCGCGCTCGTCGAGCATGAAGATCATGGCGAGGGTGCGGGTCCCGCCCCACCCGTCCCCGACCGCGCGCGGGTCGAGGCGCCCGGCGCGCAGCTCGTCGGCGAGGCGGGCGAGGGTGCTGGCCTGGTCGCCGCGCGGGTCGACCGGGAAGGGCCAGTCGATCGGGAGCGCGCGCTCCCCCGACGCGAGCTCGGCGCGCCAGCTCACCGTCGCCGACACGGTCGGCACGGCCACCGCGATCAGCAGCACCACGGGGAGCGCGAGGGCCACGCGCGGCCCGCGGTCGGCCACCCACCGCGCCACGACGTCGACGCCCACCGCGGCCGCCAGCCCGAGCACCGCCACCGCGAGGACCACGCGCCGGGTGCCGGGCACGCCGCTGGAGACCGCGTAGAGACCGACCGCGGACACCCCCGCCACCGCCCAGGGCCAGAGCAGGGCACCGCGGGCCGCCAGCGCGATCCCGGCGGCGAGCAGGAGCGCCACGGCGATCGCGGGCCCGCCGAGGGCCGGCAGGTCGGAGAAGTAGTAGTACGACGATCCCGAGGCCAGCGTGTAGCGCACGAGCTCGTCCAGGTGCGTGCCGACCTGGGAGAGGTCGGCGCCGCTGCGGCCGCCGCCGGTGACGACGATGCCGCCGTTGCGCCACCACGCCAGCGGGGCCAGCACGAGGAGCAGGCCCCCGAGCGCCCCGGCGAGGGCGGGCACGACCGCGCGCACGTCGCGGACCCGTGTCACCGCGACGGCGACGACGGCCACCGCGGTCGCGAGGCCCGCGGTGTAGAGCGACACCGCGAGGCCGGCCAGCACCGGGCCGAGCCACCACCACCGGCGTCGCGAGGTGACGACGAGCAGGGCCGCGAGACCGACCACGACGTCGAGCGGGGTCTCGATCGCGACCCACGCCATCACCGCGACCCCGGGCAGCAGCACGCCCAGCCCGCCGGCGAGCACGCCGCCCGCCCGCCCGGTGCCCAGGCGGCGCCGGGCCATCAGGTAGAGCAGCGGCGCCAGCAGGGCGGTGGCGACGGCCTTCCACTTGCGCGCGGAGAGCAGGCCGTAGTCGGGGTCGAGGTGCCCCGCGACCCAGTAGAAGAGCTGCCCGCCGGCGTTCGTGCTCCACATCGAGGGCTGCCAGCCCATCGCGAGCGCCATCGTGTCGCGATGGGTGATCGAGGCCTCCTCACCGGTGATCACCCCCTGCGCCGACGCCCCGCGGGTCAGCCAGAGGAACCACGCGGCGGCGAGGACGAACAGGGCGAGCGCCAGGAGCAGGTCGGCGCGGCTCCACGCCGGCGGGCCCGGACGGTCGGCGAGCGGCGAGCGGCGCGCGCCGGCGCTCGCGAGGGGGACCGTCGGGGGCGGCGCCTGCCCGAGCTGCTCGGTCACGGCACGAGGTCAGGCGGCGGCGCGGGTGACGTAGAGCCGCGAGTCCCAGCGCGGTCCGGCGCTGGTGTCGTGGTCGGCGGCCAGCACCGTCGCGCCGCAGGACGCGACGAGCTCGTGGACCCGGTCCTCCGGGGTGCCGTGCATCTCCATCCCGCGGCGCAGGCGCCGGGCGAGGGGGGCGGGCAGGGCGCGCAGCGCGAACCCGGCCGGCGTCGCGGCCGGGGTGGTCGGCAGCTGGAACACGACGAGCCCGCCGGGCTTCGCGACCCGGTAGAACTCGCGGACGTAGCGGTGCGCGAGCTCGGGGGGCATGTGCTGGAGCACCCGGCAGGTGTAGACGAGGTCGGCGCTCGCCGACTCGACGACCTCGAGCTCCGGCCCCTCGGCGAGGCGGAAGTCCGCCGCCGGCGCGGTCACGATCTCGCGGGCCTTCTCGAGCATGGTGGGCGAGATGTCGAGACCGACCACCTCGGCGAAGCCCGCCAGCGCGAGGCCGTGGGTGAGGCGGCCCGCCCCGCAGCCGAAGTCGACCGCGCGGCCCCGCGCCGGCGCGGCCCCGAGGGCGTCCAGCCGGCCGAGGAGCGTCTCGATCTCCCGCGCGCCCGTGGCCAGGAAGTCGTCGGTGGTCCAGCCCCCGCCCGCCTTCTCGCGGTCGGTGAGGACCGCCCACATCGGGTCCTCCGCGCCCAGTCGGGTCCAGGTCCGGGAGACCTCGTCGATTCCCACGGTTCCTCCTCGGGGCTGTGGACGGGGTGGGGGGTGCGGGCTCATCGACCCGCGGCCTTGGTGAACACGGCCTCGTAGGCGTCGAGCACGGACTCGACGCTGTAGAGCGCCGCGGCCGAGGCGCTCCCGGTCGTGGCGTCGGGCGGGTCGTCGCGCAGGCGCGCCAGCGCGGCGGTCAGGCCGGCGACGTCGCGCGGGGCGACGACGGCGCCGAACCCGGTGTTCTCGACGACGGTCCGGACGCCCGGGAGGTCGCTGACCACGGCCGGCACCCCGGCCATCATGGCCACGACCTGCACGATGCCGAACGCCTCGAACGCGTTCACCGAGGGCAGGGCGAAGGCGTCGAGCGAGGCGTAGAAGTCGTCGACGTCGGACTCCGGCAGGAAGCCCAGCATCGAGATGCGCGGGTCGTCGCCGATGTGGCGCCGCACCGTCTCGACGACGCTGCCCCCGGCCACGCCCTCGAAGTCGCCTCCGATGAGCAGCCGGGCGTCCGGGTCGTCGAGCGCGAGGAAGGCGTCGACGAGGTGCTCGACGCCCTTCTCCTCGACGATGCGCCCCAGGAAGCCCACGTGGAAGCCCGGGCCGCGCCGGAAGGTCGGGCGCCCACCGGTCCGCGGCGGGCACGGCGGCGGCACGGCGACCATGGTGCCGTCGATCGACGGCCACATCCGGCTGTGCCGCGCGTAGTCCTCGCTGCTGACCACCGACGCCGCCGACCGGCGCAGCGCGACGCGGCTCGACAGGTCGATGGCCCCGTGCTGCAGGCCGTTGATCGCGCGCACCAGCAACGGACCGTCACCGGTGGGCAGCGACACGTCGCAGTGGTAGGTCGACACGACCGGGCGCGGCGACAGGCGCGCGAGGAGACCGGCCTCCACGAGCGGGAGGTGCAGGTTCACCACCGTCGAGCGGCGCATCTCGCGCAGCGCCAGGCGGGTGAGGTTCAGGCCGACGGTGCCCTTGCCGACCCGCGCGAGCACCGGCGCCCGGACGACCCGCACACCGTTCACGACCTCGTGGGTCGGCAGCTCGGGGTCGTGCTTCGAGGCGACGACACAGACCCGCCACCCGCGCGCCGCGAGCCCCTCGGCGAGGTCCCGCGCCACGTTCGTCAGACCCGAGACGTACGGGGCGTAGTAGGTCAGCACGATCACGAGGTCGTTGCGCTGGTCGTCGTCCATCGCCCTCCCTCGGTGTCCGCGCGGCCCGCCCGATCCGCCCGGCCACTGTAAAGGGGTCGACCGCGGCGACCTCTCACGGGCAGTAGTTGCTAGCGTTCGGTATCCGCAGACCGACACGAGAGCGCGACCGGTGACGGCGACCCCCCGGACCTCGCCGGACACCGCCGGGTCCCGTGACGACGAGGCCACGAGGCCCGGCGCCGGTGTCGCTCCGCCGACGTGGCCGCTCCCGGTGGCGCTCGCCGCCGCGGCGGTGGCGCTGGTCTGTGCGGTCCTCCTGCCGCTCCTGCCGGTCACGGTCGACCAGCCGGTGGTGTCGTGGCCCGAGGACCCCTCGGCGCCGGCCTCGACGGCCCTCCACCTGACGACCCAGCGCCCGCTCGCCCTCGACGTGCGGGCGGACTGCACGGCGGCACGGGCGGCGGGCGACGGCCTGGTGCTGGCGACGATGCCGCCGCCGTCGACCGGGACGCCGGCCTCGGCGCTGCTGGTGACCGCCCGCGACGACCGGCTCGCGGTCGTCTCCCGCGGGGTCCCGCTGTTCGACGGCCCACTGCCCCCCGGCGCCTGCAGCCTCGCCGTGACCGGCGACGTCGACGGGGGGCTGACCGTCGCGCTCGACGGGCGCGTCGTGGGACGTGGCGCCCCCGATCTGCTCCCCGACGTCGACGCCCTCGTGACGTCGGTACCGGCCGCGGCGCCGGGGACCCCGGCCGGGCTCGCCGTGCGGCTCACCCTCGACGACCAGTTCGCCACCAGCCCGACCCCGGTCAAGACCGCGGTGACCGTGCTGCTCGTCCTCGCCGTGCTCGTCGGGCTCGGCGCCCTGGTCGTGCGCGACCGCCACGCGTCGCCGGCCCACGGCGGCGGCCGCCGGCGCGTGCCCCGCCCGCGCGTGGTCGACGCCGTCGTGCCCGCGGTGCTCGTGCTGTGGACCTTCCTCGCGCCGATGACCGACGACGACGGCTACTACAGCGCGATGGCGGCGAACGTGCCGTTCACCGGCTACGTCGCGAACTACTACCAGCTCTACAACCAGAGCTTCACGCCCTTCACGTGGATCTACTACGTCCTCTCGGTGTGGCAGACCGAGATCGGCCTGAGTCCCGTGCTGCTCCGGGTGCCCTCGCTCGTCCTGGCCCTCGTCACGTGGGTCCTCCTGCGCGCGTACGTGTCGCGGGCCCTGCCCGCCGGCACGGGCCGCGGCCGGGCCGTCGCCCTGCACGCCGCCCTGGCCATCGCGTTCCTGGCCTGGTGGCTGCCCTACGACATGGGCGTGCGGGCCGAGGCCGTCGTCGCGACCAGCGTCGTCGCCAGCCTGCTCGCGCTCGCCGTCGGTCTCGAGCGCGACCGGTGGAGCCTCCTGGGGCTCTCCGTGGGCGTCGCCGCGTTCGGGGCGACCGCGGCCCCGACCGGCTTCGTCGCCCTCGCGCCGCTGCTCGCGTGCCTGCCCGCGGTGTGGCGGCGGCTGCGGGGCGACGGCACGCGCCGCCGGGCGTTCGGGCGCCTGGTCGCGGTGTCCGGTCCCGGCGCGCTGGTCGGCGTCCTGGCGTTCGCCGACGGGTCCCTGCGCGACTTCCTGCGCGCCCAGCAGATCTTCCTCGGCATGCAGTCGCAGGAGAGCTGGTACACCGAGATCGTCCGGTGGGGCTACCTGCTCGACGACACCGCCCCGATGGGGGCCTACGCCAAGCGGGCGCCCGTCCTCGTCGGGCTCGTGGCGCTGGCCGTCCTCGGCCTGCTCGCGACCTACCTGCGGGGCCGGGGGCGCCCCCTGCCGACGCGCACCGCCCTCGCGGGGACCACCCTGCTGCTCGGCTTCGCGCTGCTCTTGCTGACCCCGAGCAAGTGGACCCACCACTTCGGCACGCTCGCGGGGGTCGGCGCCGCGGTCCTCGCCCTCGTGGTCGTCGGCGCCCCGGTGCTGCTGCGCGACCTCGCCGGCGGCGACACGACGCGCCCGGTGCTGCGCCCGCCGGTCGTGGTCGGCGCGGGCCTGGTGGTGGCGGTCGTCGCGGGGCTCGCCGGGCACGGAGCGAACGCCTGGCCCTACTCGTGGCTGCTCGGGCTGCCGGACGCCGGCGAGGCGCCGACGGTCGCGTTCGTGGCCCTCGGGCAGCCGGCCTGGTGGCTCCTCGGCGGGCTCGTCGTCGCGGGCGCGCTGCTCGTGCTGGTCCGGCGGCGGGCACCGGAGTGGCGCCCGGTGCTGGGCGTGCTCACCGTAGCGGTCACCGCGTCGGCGGTGCTGCTCGTGAGCACCGTCTACCTGGTCGGGAGCTTCGCCCTGGCCACCGCGCGCACGGCGGACACCTGGTCGCCCTGGGCCGACGCGGTGCGCGACCCCCTCGGGCGCGACTGCGTCGCCGCGTCGCAGATGCAGGTCCTGGATCCGGCCGGCGCGCGGCCGATGAGCCCCGTGCCCGGGCTGCCCTCCCCCGTGCCGGGCGGGCCCTCGGGGTTCGTCCCGGGCGGCTGGTTCCCCGCGAGCCCGCCCCCGGACGTCGCGGGCGCGACGACCTGGGGCAGCTTCACCCCACCGCCCGCCGGACCCGCGGCGGCGATCGGCGACGACGCGACGGTCGGCTCGTTCGCCACGCCGTGGTACGCGATCCCCGACCGGCCCGACGCCGCCATGACCACGTCGGTCTCGGGCCGGACCGGGGGCGGCAACGTCCTGCGCGTCGAGTACGCCCGGCCGGAGGGCGACCGCCTGGTCCCCGTCGGGGAGGCGGAGCTGGGCGTCGACCCGGACGGCGGAGCCGTCGACTCCCCGACCTGGCGCGGCCTCCTGCTCGAGGCGGGCAACGGCCCGCCGCCCGGGGCCTCCGTGATGCGTCTCGTCGCCGAGGACACCTCCACCGCCCGCGGCGGGTGGCTCGCGTTCACCGCCCCGACGGTCCAGCGCTGGACGTCGCTGCAGGACTACGCCGTGCCCGGCGAGGCCTCGGCCGTCAGCTGGCAGTACGCGTTCCTGTTCCCGTGCCAGCGCAAGCCCGTCCAGGCCGCCGGCATCAACGAGCCCTCGACCCTCGGCGTCGTGTGGGGCGACCAGGAGCTGGCCTACGACCTCGACGGGATCTGGCAGATCCCCCGGGGCGGGATGTTCGCCCAGAGCGCGCGGGACTCGTCGATGGTCGGGCTGGTCACCCGCCTGCGCGACGCCCCCGACGCCGAGGCGGGGACGGTCTACCGGCTCCGGCCGTACGTCCCGGACACCGGCGCCTACCGCCTCGAGAAGGACAGCGTCACCGTCGCCGGGTGGACGCCTGCGCCCAACACGACGATGTCCACCCCGGTCGACGAGATCCGCATCCGGCCGGACTCGTAGGGACCCGACACGGCGGGCTCAGTTCGCGACCTGCGGGTCCGGCTCCGGCAGGAGGCGCGCCCACTCGTGCCGATCGGGCGACCGCGAGACGGGCCAGCGGCCGGGTCCGGGTTCGGTGAGGCCGAGCTCGAGGCGATACCTGACCGGCGTACGCGGGGGCACCTCGTAGTGGAGGTAGTTGAGCTCCCAGCTCGGGTGGGCGGCGCGCCACCGGGCGACCAGGTGGTCGACGCGGCCGGGGTCGGACAGCACCGGATCCACCACGGTGCAGCCCCGGTCCTGGCAGTAGAAGGCGAGCGCGCCGATCTCCCCGCCCATGACGACCCCGTCGGTGGGCAGGTCGCGGGCGATCGCCGCGTACTGGGCGTCGGTCGCCCAGTTCTGCCGCATCGGGGCGAGCCCCTCGACCCAGAGCGACCCGTGCGCGATCGAGCCGGCCACGCACCCGGCCACCACCAGGCCGGGCACCACCGCCGCCCAGGGCCGCGACCGGGCGGCGACCAGCACCAGCGCCAGCCCGAGCCCGGTGACGGCGGGCGCCAGGTAGTACTCGATGGGCGGGGTCTCGGTGCAGGCGAGGGCGCCGATGTGGGCGGCTCCGGCGGCACCGATCGCGACAGCTGACCACTGCTGTCGCCACAGGGCGATCCCCAGGGCCGCCAGCCCGGCCGCCAACGTCACGGCGACGGCGACCGTGGCCCACCCGTACGTCGGCCACCAGAAGGCGGGCGTGAACAGCGTCGAGCCACCCCAGGACCCGTTCGCCCACTTCACCGCGACCGAGTTCGCCCACGCTGACCCGAAGTGCAGCCAGGAGAACAGCACCCACGGCAACGCGACCGCGGCGCCGAGCGGCAGGGCCAGGACCAGTCGCCGGGACACGGTGACCGCCAGGACCACGACGGCCGCAACGGCGGCGATCGTGAGGTCCGGGCGGGCGAGGAACGCGGCACCCGTCAGGAGCCCCGTCGCACCCCATCGAGCGTCGCTGCCGTAGCGGACCACACCGATGATCACGGCGGAGCACAGGAACGGTTCGAGGCCGATCGCCGAGGTCAGGACGGGCGAGGTCGCCAGCAGCGCCGGTCCGACCACGGCGGCGACGGGGCCGCCGAGGTGGTGGAGCCACCAGGCGGCCACCGCGAGACAGGCGCACAACAGGAGGCCCGCGGCCAGGAAGGCCTGGTACCCGGTCAGGATGTGCAACCCGGCGAGCAGCCAGACGTTCAAGGGGGACGTCGCGGTGTTCGACTCGATCCCCGTCGTCAACGCCCACTGCCCGTGCTCGGCCAGGTTGCGCGCGAACGACAGCGAGATCAGTCCGTCGTCGGGCATCGCGTCGTGCGCGACCGCGAAGAGCACGACGCCGAGCAGAGCGCCCCAGGCGACCGGCCACTCCTGCACGAGCCGGCGGATCCCCGACGGGGAATGCTCCCCCACATCAGGAGCCGCGGACGGCTCGCGATCGGTCGTCAACCCCCCGGTCGCCATCGGACCAGCGTGCCGCAGGGGCACCCCCGGTTCGCGTCCGGGTCAGCGTGGGCGGACGGTCGGTCTCAGGGCCGGCGCAGCACGAAGATCGAGGACTCGCCGCTGCCGGGCCGCAGGACCAGGCGCCCGGACAGGAACTGCAGGAACGCCGGCACGGCGTGCAGGCCCGCGTCGAGCAGCTTCGGCAGCCGGCCGTAGGGCACGTCCCAGAGCCCGTCGGTGCCCTCGCGCTCGACGACGAACCCGCGGGCGGTGATGAACTCCCGCCACTCCGCGTGCGACTTCAGGTTGATGTGCGTCGGGTCGGCGAAGCCCATCCAGGCCTCGCCGGCGAGCTTCCTCCCCCGTCCGGCGGGGTCGGGCATGACGACCAGCGCGTGCCCGCCCGGGCGCAGGATGCGCCGCCAGGTCGTCAGGGTCTGCGACGCCACCTCGTCCTCGAGGTGCTCGAGCACGTGGATCGCGGTGAGGGCGCCGAAGGAGGCGTCGGCGAGCTCGGCGGGGTCGGTGGTGACCTCGCACCCGGGGGCGTTCGCCCGGGCGGTGCGCGCCGAGTACTCCGAGATCTCGAAGCCCGCCGCCGGCCCGAGGGCGGAGAGCCGGCGGACGAGGTGGCCGGTGCCGCACCCGAAGTCGAGGTAGGGCCCGCCGGCCGCGTAGCGGCGGACGAGCCGGGTGTAGTACCGCAGCGCCGGCCGGTCGTCGGCCTGCCCGTTGAAGCGGTAGTACTCCTCGTCGTACTCCAGGCTCACGACAGTTCCTCCCGGATGGCTCGGCGTCGCGACAACGCCAGGATCGAGCAGCTCACGACGGCGCCGATCACCGACCCGACCAGGAAGGCGACCTCGCCGGACAGGATCACCCCGGGCACGAGCCAGAACGTCAGCCCGGCGGCGGCCAGGCCGGCCATCCAGCTCAGGGCGACGTCGACGTGCCGGCCGCGGGCCACGTGGACCTGGGTGACGACGACGAGCCCGATGTGGGCGAGCACGCCGCAGATGATGAGCGCGAGGTCGAGCCCGCCGATGGCGTAGTCGTCGCCGAAGATGATCGAGACGATCGCGGGGCCGAGCCACCAGGCGAGCGGCACCGCGACGGCCGCGACCGCGACGAGCACCGCGACGCCCTTGACGAGCAGGACGAGCACCTCGCGGCGCCGTCCGCGGGCGATCAGCCGGGTCAGCGTCGGGACGACGGCCGACTGCAGCGGCACCACCATCGACAGCGGCGCCTTCGCCAGGGTGAACGCGGCGACGAAGACGCCGGCGGCCGCGATCTCCTGCCCGTCGGCGGCCTGCGCCACGACCAGCACCGGCAGCCCGTTGAGGAGGAGCTGGGCGCACACCGAGCCGACCAGCAGCGGGAGCGCGGCACGGGTCAGTCCCCGGGTGGTGACGGGGCCCATGGGCGTCCCGGCGGAGTACCGGCCCCAGGCCACGGCCCGGCGCCAGGCCGCGGGGAGCTGGGGCAGGTGCGACAGCGCGATGGCGGCCACTAGCGCCCAGCAGAACGCGGCGGCGTCCGCGCCGCCCAGGATGAAGACCGCGCTGGCGAGCCCGAGGCGCACCACGGCGTCGAGGACCATGACCGCGGCGTGCCGGACGAGGCGGTCGGTGCCGATCAGCGTGCCGCGCACGAGGAACTGGCCGGCCGAGACGACGCACAGCGCGACGAGCGCGAGCAGGACCGAGAGGTTGTCCTCGAGCGCCCGCGACACGATCGGCAGCGCGACGACGAGGACGACGAGGGCGATGCCGGCGAGGACGGCGGCGGCTCCCGTCGCGGCCCGCAGGAGGGCGCGACGGTCCCCGGGCAGCGGGAGGCGCCGCGCGAGCTCCTGCTCGAGAGGGAGGAAGGCACCGAAGCCCAGCACGAGGGCGAGCGCCCAGAACGACCCGAAGGTCGCGTACTCGGCCGGCGGCAGGGCGCGGGCGACCACGGCGAGGTAGACGTTGACGATCAGCCCGGACACCAGCACGCCCAGGCCGGCCGCGCCGATCAGCCTGCGGGCTCCGACGTTGCCGGGGGCCTGGTCGCTCACGGCGAGCGACTCCTCACTCGGTGCTGCAATGCCCACAGCGTAGTCGTGCCCCCTCCCGTGACCGTGGAGGACCCGGCCGTCGATCGTCGCGACCGCACCCTGCACGACCCGCACGGGGGCCGGGTTAGCGTGTCGACCTCAACGATCACGAGGGAGCGGCGGCTGGTGAGCACGGACGCCCCGCCGCCGATGTCGCCAGCCCGGGTCGTCGCGGTGATCTCGGGTCTGGTCGCGCTCGTGGGGGCGCTGCTGCTGCCCTTCGCGCCGGTGTCGATGAGCGTGCCCGAGGTCCGGTGGCCCGCGGACGTCCGCGACCCGGCGCCGACGATGCTGATGCTGACCGCCTACGACCCGCTCGACCTCGAGGCGCGCTTCAGCTGCCGCGTCGCCAGGGCCGCGGAGGCGACGCCGGAGGGCCTCGTCCTCTCGACGACGGGTCCGGCCGCCCGGGACGTCGACGCCGAGGCGCTCACCGTCCGGGCCCGCGACGGCGCCGTGACGATCCGCAGCGGCGGGGCGACCCTCTTCGCTGGCCCCGTGCCGCCGGGCGACTGCCGGTTCCTCGTCGCCGGCGACGACGACGCGATGCGCGTGGTCCTCGACGGGAGCACGGTCTCCGTCGTCCCCAGCCGGACGCCTGCGCCCGACCCGGACGTCCTGCCCGAGTCCGAGCCGGTGCCCGCCACGATCTCCGCCCTGCCCGGGATCGACGCCCTGCGGACCTCGACGGCGGGCCGTCCGGACGCGAGCGCCGACGACCTGTCCGTGCGCCTCACGGTCGACGACGCCTTCGCCCACGGGCCGGCGCCGCTCAAGGGCACGCTCATCGCCCTCGTCGTCGCCGCCCTGCTCGCCGGCGCGGTCGCCCTGGCCGTGGAGGGGACGCGGCGCCGCGGGCTCCGCCTGCCGGGCCGGGGATGGATCCGGCGCGTCCGGCTGCGCGCGGTCGACGTCGTCGTCCCCGCGACCCTGCTCGCCTGGCTGGTCCTCGCGCCGATGACCGACGACGACGGCTACTACAGCGCCATGGCGGCCAACGTCCCGTTCTCCGGGTACGTGCCGAACTACTACCAGCTCGCCAACCAGGGCTTCACGCCCTTCTCCTGGCCCTACTACGCCCTGTCCTGGTGGCAGACGACGGCCGGCGCCGCGCCGGTGGTGCTGCGCGTCCCGGCGCTGCTCCTCGGCCTCGGCACCTGGGCGCTGATCCGGGTGTTCGTGGCGCGGGCCGGGCTCCTGGGGGCGGTGCCAGGGGACGGGACGGGGGACGGGACGCGGCTGCGGCGCTGGGCGCACCCGTGGGCGCGGGTGGCCCTCGCGGCGGGGTTCCTCGCCTGGTGGCTGCCCTACGACATGGGGGTCCGGCCGGAGCCGGTGGTCGCCTTCTTCTCGGCGGCGGCGCTGGTCGCCGTGGCCGAGGGGCTCGAGCGCCACCGGACGTGGCTGCTCGGCCTCGCGGTCGGCCTCGCCTCCGCCGGCCTCATGGCGGCGCCGACCGGCTTCACCGCCCTGGCGCCCCTGCTCGTCGCCGCGCCCGCGGTGTGGCGGCGGTTCCGGCGGGAGGCGACCTCGTGGTGGGCGGTGGCCGGTCGCTGGGTCGTGGTCCTCGCACCGGTCGCCGTGGGGAGCCTGCTGGGCTTCGCCGACGGCGCCTACCGGGACTTCGTCCGGTCCCAGGAGATCTTCGCGCCGATCCAGCGGGCGCAGACCTGGTACGAGGAGGTGATCCGCTACGGCTGGCTGCTCGGCGACGACTCGCACTTCGGCTCCTACGCCCGCCGGGCGGCCGTCCTGGTGTGCCTGCTGGCCCTCGTCGGGTTCCTCGTCCTGCTCGTCGCCGCCCGCGTGCGCGACGTGGTCGTGCCGTCGCGGCTCCCCCTCGCCGGCTGGACCACCGTGCTCGCGTTCGTGCTGCTCCTGCCCACGCCGAGCGCGCCGACCCACCACTTCGGCGCCCTCGCCGGGGTCGGGGCGGCGTTCCTGGCGCTGTTCCTCGCCGACGGCCCCCACCTGCTCGCGGCGGTCGACCGGGGCCGCGCCGTCCCCCGACCCGCCCTGCTCGCGGCCGGGGCCGCGGCGGTCCTCGTGTTCGCCCTGGCCGGGCACGGACGCAACCTGTGGCCGTTCAGCTGGGGGCTCGGCGTGCCGGACTACGGCGGCTACCCCGCGCTCGGCGGGCTCGCCCTCGACCAGCCGCTGTGGTGGGCGCTCGGGCTCGTCGCGGTCACGGTCGCCGTGTGGGTGCTCGCCGCCCGGTACGCCCCGACGTGGCGCCGGCTCGCCCCCGCCCTGGCGATCCCGCCGATGGTCGGCGTCTTCCTCCTGACCTCCACCGGCTGGATGCTCGGCGACCTCACCCGCGCGACGGTCACGACCACGTCCACGTGGTCGCCCCAGGCGGACGCCTGGAACGATCCCGGGGCGACCCGCTGCGGCGCCGCCGGGCAGATGGACGTCCTCGCGCCGGGCGGTGGGCGGGCGCTGCCGCGCGCCGCCCCGTCGGCGCCGCTGCCCCCGGCCGACGCCGCCGGCGCCGTCGAGGTCGTGGCCGCCGAGCCCGCGACGGACGCCGTCCCGCTCGCGCCCGACCTGCCCGCCGGCATCCCGGTCTTCGGCAACGACGTCGTCCCCGCGACCGGGACGACCCCCGACGCGCGCCCCGGCACCGTCGCCACCGACTGGTACCGGCTGCCCGCACCACCGACGGACGGCGCCGTGGTCGTCGGCGTGTCCGGTGGCCTCGACGGCGAGGACGCGCCCCGGGTCGAGTACGGGCGCGAGACGGCCGGGGGGTTCGAGCCCGTCGGCAGCGGTCGCCCGCTCGCCGACGCGGAGAGCTCGCCGGCCTGGCGGACGGTGCCCCTCCTCGACGACCTCGCCCCGCCCCCCGGGGCGGACGTCGTCCGCCTGCTCGGCGCCGCCGGGAGCAGCGACCCCGAGGCACGGCCGGCCTTCACGGCCCCGTTCGAGCGGCCGTGGGTGGCGCTCGACCAGGTCCTGCCGGCCGACGCCCCCGTCGGGGTCGCGTGGCAGGTCAAGTTCCTCTTCCCCTGCCAGCGGCAACCGCGTCAGCAGGCCGGCGTCACCGAGCCCGCGGCGGGCGCGATCGGGATGGGCCACACGCGGGAGGCCGCGCTGGCCGACTGGATGTTCGACCCCGACCGGGGCGGGCTCCTGGGGCACGCCCACCGCGAGGCGGACGTCACGCGACTGACCGCCCGCTTCCGCGACGTCGACGGCGAGGTCGACGACCTCTGGGTCCTCCGGTACCGCCAGCCCTTCCCCGCGCAGCGCTACGAGCTGGTCCGCGAGCACCGGACGGTGTCGGGTCTGCCCTGACCGGCGCGGCTCAGGTCTGCTCGGCGAGCTGCCGGATCAGTCCGCCGTCGAGGACCATGCGGACCTGCCGCTCGGAGAGCCGGTGGCGGAAGGTGAACTCGGTCCCGTCGACCGTGCCGACGACCTCGTCGCCGCCCCGGAGCTGGTCGTGGAGGTCGGAGAACGCCAGCGTGGCGCCCTGCGCCACGGACTCGCGGTCCTTCTCGCCCGTGAACTCGAGGGCGAGGATCCCGAAGTTCGCGAGGTTCTGCCAGTGGATGCGGGCGAACGACTCGGCGACGACGACACGCAGCCCGAGGTAGCGCGGGCAGATCGCGGCGTGCTCGCGGGACGAGCCCTGGCCGTAGTTCTCGCCGCCGACGATCGCGTGGCCGGTCGAGTCCTTGATCTCCTCGGCTCCTGCCGGGTAGTCGGGGTCGATCCGGGTGAACGCGAAGCGCGCCAGGGCCGGGATGTTCGAGCGGTAGGGCAGCGCCTCCGCCCCCGCCGGCGAGATGTCGTCGGTGGAGATGTCGTCGCCCACCGCGAGGAGGACCGGCACCTCGAAGGAGTCCGGGAACGGCTCGAACTCCGGCAGACCGGAGATGTTCGGCCCCTTGACCAGCTCCACCTGTGCGGCCTCGTCGGGCGGGGGCGGCTCCTCGAGCATCCCGGGGATCACCGTGGGCTCCGGTAGGTCGAGGTCGCCCCACTCGAGGCCGAGCTCGTCGGCGAGCGCTCGGGGGTCGGTGATCTCGCCGCGCAGCGCGCTGGCCGCGGCGGTCTCCGGCGAGCAGAGCCAGACCCGG
This sequence comes from Actinomycetospora lutea, assembly GCF_028737205.1. Taxonomy (GTDB): domain Bacteria; phylum Actinomycetota; class Actinomycetes; order Mycobacteriales; family Pseudonocardiaceae; genus Actinomycetospora; species Actinomycetospora lutea. Next base: position 102,546 of record NZ_JAQZAL010000020.1, read on the forward strand.
TCGTCCGGTCCCCCGCCGGAGCGCCCGGGGAAGTTGCGGGGGAAGGTCCGCAGCGAGTTGGTGCCGGGTGCCGGGGCCTGCCCCATGCCGATGCAGCCCATGCACCCGGACTGGTGGAGGCGGGCGCCCGCGGCGATGAGCGAGGTCGTCCCGCCCCACCGGGTCAGGTCGGCGAGGATCGGGCGCGAGGTCGGGTTGATGTCGAAGCTGACGCCGGTGTGCGTCTGCCGACCGTCGACGATGCGGGCGGCGATCGCGAAGTCCCGCAGGCCCGGGTTGGCCGACGACCCGATGACGACCTGCCCGACCGGGGTGCCGACGACCTCGCGCACCGGGACAACGTTGGCCGGCGAGGACGGCTGGGCGATGAGCGGCTCGAGCTCGGAGAGCTCGATGTGCTCGGTGACGTCGTACTCCGTGCCCTCCTCCGCGAGGAGCTCGGTGAAGTCGTCCTCGCGGTCCTCGCCCGCGAGGAAGCGGCGGACCTCCTCGTCCGCGGGGAAGACGCTCGTCGTCGCGCCGAGCTCGGCGCCCATGTTGGTGATGACGTGCCGGTCCATCGCGGTCAGACCCGCGAGCCCGGAGCCGTGGTACTCGATGATCCGGTTGGTGCCGCCCTTGGTGCCGTGCCGGCGCAGCATCTCGAGGATGACGTCCTTGGCCGAGCACCACGGCGGCAGCTCGCCGGTCAGCTCGACACCCCAGATCTCGGGCATCCGGATGCTCAGGGGCTGGCCGGTGATCGCCATGGCGACCTCGAGCCCGCCGACCCCGATCGCCAGCATGCCCAGCGACCCGCAGGCCGGGGTGTGCGAGTCCGAGCCGATCATCGTCTTGCCGGGCTTGCCGAACCGCTGCATGTGCGTCGGGTGCGAGACGCCGTTGCCCGGCTGCGAGTACCAGAGCCCGAAACGGCGCGCCGCCGAGCGCAGGTAGGCGTGGTCCTCGGCGTTCTTCTCGTCGGCCTGCAGCAGGTTGTGGTCGACGTACTGCACCGACACCTCGGTCTGCACGCGGTCGAGCCCGAGCGCCTCGAGCTCCTGCATGACGAGCGTGCCCGTGGCGTCCTGTGTGAGCGTCTGGTCGATGCGCAGGGCGATCTCCTCGCCCGGCGTCATCTCGCCGTCGACCAGGTGGGACGCGATGAGCTGGTGTGCGACGCCGTGCGGCATGGTTCCTCCCGGGGTTCCGAAGGACGGTTACCCCGATCGGCGCGCAACGCAGTCCCCCGGCCAGGCGTCCACGGCTGGGGAGGGACCGGTGACTACTGTCGCGGTCGCAGGGCACCGATCGAGGGGGCGTTCGGAAGGGTGAGCACGGACGCCCGGACCCGGGACACGCAGCACCCGGGTGACGTGCCCCCGCACCGCGGCCGCCCGGCCCGCTCGATCGCCGCGCTGACCGCGACCGTGGCCGGCCTGGTCGCCCTCGTCGGCGCGCTGCTGCTGCCGTTCGCGCCGGTCAGCGTGAGCACCCCGCAGGTCGGCTGGCCGCCCGACCCCCGCGACCCGGCACCGACCATGCTGATGCTCACGGCCTACGAGCCCGCGAGCCTCGAGGCGCGGTTCAGCTGCCGCACCGCGCGGGCGGCGGCCGGGAGCCCCGACGGCGTCGTCCTCGCGACGATGGGGCCGGAGTCGCCGGACATCGAGCAGGAGGCGCTGACGGTCGTCGTCCGGGACGGCGGCGTGCGCGTCCGCAGCGGCGGCGCCGACCTGTTCGCCGGGCCGCTCCCGCCGGGCGACTGCGGATTCGTCGTGACCGGGGACGGCACGACGATGCGCGTCGCACTCGACGGCGCCGTGCTGACCACGACCGGACCCCGGCCGGCCGTGGTCGATCCCGACGAGCTCCCCGACTCCCAGCCGGTCCGCGAGCCGATCAGCCCGATGCCCGAGGTCGACGTGCTGCGGACCTCGGCGCCCGCCGTGCCGGGGGCGACCCCCGACGACCTCGCGGTGCGGCTCGACCTCGACGACGCGTTCGCCCACACCCCGGCGCCGCTGAAGTCCGCGCTCATCGGGGTCACGATCGCGGCGCTCGTGGTCGGCGCCGCGGCGATGGTCGTCCTCGCCGCCCTCGCGAGGCGGGCGGACGGCTCCCGCACCGCGGGCCCGGTCGGGTCCCGCACGCTGGCGAGGATCCGCCGCCGCCTGGGCCGGCGGGCGGGCGCGGCGCCGTACGGGCTGCGCCCCCGCGGGGTGGACGTCGTGGTGCCCGCCGTGCTCGTCGCGTGGCTGTTCCTCGCCCCCCTGACCGACGACGACGGCTACTACAGCGCCATGTCGGCCAACGTGCCCTTCTCGGGGTACGTGTCGAACTACTTCCAGCTCTTCAACCAGGGGTACACGCCGTTCTCGTGGCCGTACTACGTCCTGTCCTGGTGGGAGGGCGTCGTCGGGTTCGGCCCGGTGATGCTGCGGCTGCCGGCCCTGGCGCTGGGCATCGGGACCTGGTTCCTGGCCCGCGCCTACGTGTCGTCCACGCCCCTGCTCGGGCCCCGCGGGCTGTCGGCGTGGTGGGCCCCGGCCCTGGCCCGGCTCGCCCTCGCCGCGGCGTTCCTGGCGTGGTGGCTTCCCTACGACATGGGGGTCCGCCCGGAGCCGGTCGTCGCGTTCTTCACGGTGGCGACACTCGTCGCGGTGGCCGAGGGCCTCGAGCGCCGGCGGCTCGCGCTGCTCGGGCTCGCGGTCGGGCTCGCCATGGCCGGGCTGATGGCCGCGCCGACCGGTTTCATCACGCTCGCCCCGCTGGTCGCCGCGGCGCCGGCGACGTGGCGGCACATCCGCGAGCGCTCGGCGACGCCCTGGGCGGCGGCCGGCCGCTGGGTCGTGGTGCTCGCCCCGCTCGCCGTGGGGAGCCTGCTGGGCTTCGCCGACGGGGCGTACCGCGACTTCGTCCGCTCGCAGGAGATCTTCGCGCCGATCCAGCGGCCGCAGGTCTGGTACGAGGAGGTGCTGCGGTACGAGGCGCTCCTCGACACCATGTCCCACCACGGGTCCTACGCCCGCCGCACCGCGCTCCTGGTCTGCTTCCTCGCGCTCGTCTGGTTCCTGGTGCTGCTGGTCGCGGCCCGCGCGCGGGACCTCGTCGTCCCGGCGCGCCTCCCGCTGGCCGGCTGGTCGACGCTGCTGGCCTTCGCCCTGCTGCTGCCCACCCCGAGCAAGCCGACCCACCACTTCGGGGCCTTCGCCGGCCTCGGGGCGGTGCTCATCGCCCTCGTGCTGGTCGAGGCCCCGCGCCTGCTCGCCGGGATCGACCGGCATCGGCGCGTGCCCCAGGTCGCGCTGGTGGCGTCCGGCGTGGCCGCCGTGCTGGTCTTCGCCCTCGCCGGACACGGCCGCGCCCTGTGGCCCTACGACTGGGGCCTGGGCCGGCCGGCCGCCGGCGACTTCCCCTCGGTGCGGGGCGTCGAGTTCGACCGGCCGCTGTGGTGGGCGCTCGGGCTCGTCGCCGTGACCGCGCTCGTGTGGCTCCTCGCGCGGTGGCGGGCTCCGCACCTGCGGCGCCTCGCGCTCGCGGTGTCCGTGCCGGTGACGGCATGTGTCCTGCTCGTCGCGGTCACGGTCTGGACGGTCGGTGACCTCGCCCGCGCGGCCGGGCGCACCGCGGAGGGCTGGTCCCCGCAGGTCGACGCCCTGCGCGACCCCGGCGGCACCCGCTGCGGGCTGGCGCAGCAGATCGACGTCCTCGATCCCCGCAGCTCGCGGGCCCTGCCGCCGGTGGTCCTGCCCGGCCCGGCGCCGGACGCGCCGGTGCCGGCCCTCGACGACCCGGAGGCCCCGCTCCCCGAGGAGCGCACCGAGCCGTTCATCCCCGGCGCGTTCTTCCCCCGCAGCCCGCTGCCACCGGACGTGCCGCCCGGGACGTCGGCCTGGGGCAGCTTCCTGGTGCCCGCGCCGGACGCGACCGCCGACGCCCGCCAGGGCCTGTTCGCCACCGACTGGTTCCGGCTCCCGGACCCCGAGCGGGGCGGCGTCGTCGTCTCCGTGTCCGGGCGGACCGGCGACGACGTGTCCCTGCGCGCCGAGTACGGGCGGCGGGGGCCGGCGGGCTTCGTCCCGTTGGGCGGCACGCCGGTGGCGACGGAGGACGAGTCCACCGCCTGGCGCGCGGTGGCGCTGACCGAGCACGCGGACCCAACGCCCGGCGATGGGACGCAGACCGGCGAGGTCGACCCCGGCACCGGCATCCCGGTCGCCACCGAGGCCGAGGCCGAGGACTCCGGCGAGGACTCCGCAGCGAATGCGGCCCCGCCGCCGGGGGCCGAGATGGTCCGCCTCGTCGCCGACGACCGCAGCGCCTCGACGGGCGGCTGGCTGGCGTTCACGGCGCCGATGGAGCGTCCGTGGGTGCCGCTGCAGCAGTTCCTGCCGGCGGACGCCCCCGTCGGGCTGCCGTGGCAGATCGGCTTCCTCTTCCCGTGCCAGCGCCAGCCGCGCCAGCAGGACGGGATCACCGAGCCGGCGGTGGCCGCCATCGCCTTCGGTGAGACCCCCGACGCGGCGCTCGGCGACTGGACGTACAACCCGGTCCGCGGCGGCCTCCTGGGCCACGCCAGGCGAGAGGTGCCACGCGGCGAGCCGACCCAGCTCACCACGCGCGTGCGCGGGGTCGGCGACGAGATCGACGACATCCACGTCGTCGACCTGCGCCCGCCCTACCCGGCGACCGCCTACGACCTCACCCGCGGCCGGCAGACCCTCCCGGGGTGGCCGTGAGGGTCAGCCCGGCTTCGCGGCCGCCTGCGTCACGTAGGTCTCGACGACCTGGCGCGCCTCGTAGATCGTGCGCGCGCTGCCCCAGGCGTTCGGGTCGAGGCGGTTGTGGGTCCAGCCGCCCGGCAGCAGCCGGGTGCCGAGGCTGAGGTGGCCGACCTCGCGGTGCCAGAGGATCTCGGACTGGAAGCCGCGCGGATCGTCCCAGTGCCAGGAATAGCCGTAGTCCTCCGTCTGCTCGAAGACCTCGACGCCGTCGATCTCCATGGCCCGCCTCCCGTCGCGACCCCCCTCCGGGCGTCCCGATCTAGGATCGGTAGTCGCCGTCATCCCGACGCGCGGCACTCGGAGCAACTTCTGCTGCGTCCGGCCGAATGTCGTGGAGGACACCCGTGACGGTCTACGTATCTCTCCCGCAGATCCCGCTGACGCTCAAGTTCGAGGAGGACCTCGGCGCGGTGGTGGACCGCTTCCACCAGCTGATCAGCGACGGCGAGGTCCACCGGTACGCGCTCACCGAGAACCAGGCGGTGCTCGTGAACTACGGCGTGATCGCCTCCGCGACGTTCGCGGAGGGCCCGCGCACCCTCGAGGTGTCGGAGCTGAACCGCGGACTGTCCGCCCGCCTCGACGACTGACCCCGCGGGGGCGTGGGACGTCCGGAGCATCGGTTTCGTCCGCCGCGGACCCGAAAGTCACCCGCTCGGCGACCTCAGCGTGACGGACACGACCTCGGCGGTTACCGTACGGAACATGCAACGGGTGGTAGGGCTCCTCGCTCTGGCCCTTGTGCTGTTCTGGATCATCGACTCGCCGGCCACCGCCGCGGCGACGGTGACCAACATCCTCGCGATCCTCGTGTCGTTCGCCGAGTCGTTGGTGCTGTTCGTCCAGAGCCTCTTCTGATCGCTCCTCCGCGCGACGTGTGCGCCCCGTGCACCGCCGGGCACCCGCGCACGTCCCGATCCCACGGGGTCACGAGCGCGAGAGGAGAACGATGCAGCAGCAGGAGTTCGTCAGTGCGGTCAAGGAGAGCCTCGACCTGCCCGACAACCGGAGCGCCGAGCGGGCCGTGCGCGCCACGCTGACCGTCCTCGGACAGCGTCTCGAGGGCGGCGAGGCCAAGGACCTGGCCTCCCAGCTCCCCGGCGGCCTGGCCGACGCGCTGCCCGCCCAGGGAGCCGGCGAGCGGTTCGACGTCGACACCTTCTACCAGCGCATCGCCGAGCAGGAGGGCGAGGGCGTCACGGTCGCGCAGGCCCGCCAGCACGCCCGGGCGATCGCCAAGGGGCTGGAGACCGCGCTGTCCGACGGCGAGTGGCAGAACTTCACCAGCCAGCTCCCGAAGGACTTCCAGGACTTCCTCGGCACCGAGCCCGTCGAGAAGCACTAGGAGGTCGTGGCCGCTCCGGCGCGGCGGGCGATGTCCATGACGTAGTCGCCGTAGCCGGAGCTGGCCTGGCGTTCGCCGAGCAGGTAGGCCTGGTCGGCGGTGATCCATCCCTTGGCCAGGGCGATCTCCTCGAGGCAGGCGAAGCGCACGCCCTGGCGGTGCTCGAGGACCTGGACGTACTGGCTGGCCTCGATCAGGGATTCGTGGGTGCCGGTGTCGAGCCAGGCGAAGCCGCGCCCGAGGTCGATCAGGCGGGCGTCGCCGCGGTCGAGGTAGGCGCGGTTGACGTCGGTGATCTCGAGTTCGCCGCGCGCGGAGGGGCTCAGGGTGGCGGCGATGTCGAGCACGTCGTTGTCGTAGAAGTAGAGCCCGGTGATGGCCCGGTTGGAGCGCGGGCGGGCGGGTTTCTCCTCGATGGAGAGCAGCCGCCCGCTCGGGTCGGCCTCGCCGACGCCGTAGCGGCCGGGGTCGCGCACGGGGTAGCCGAACAGCACGCAGCCCTTCTCCGCCTCGAGCCGGGCCGCTTCCCGCTCGAGCAGGGTGGAGAAGCCCTGGCCGTGGAAGATGTTGTCGCCCAGCACCAGCGCGGCGGTGTCGTCACCGACGTGCTCGGCGCCGATGAGGAACGCCTCGGCCAGCCCGTTCGGGGCGGCCTGCTCGGCGTAGGAGAACGACACCCCCAGCTCGGCGCCGTCGCCGAGCAGACGCTCGAAGGCGGGCAGGTCGACCGGGGTGGAGATCACCAGGATCTCGCGGATCCCGGCCAGCATCAGCACCGAGATCGGGTAGTAGATCATCGGCTTGTCGTAGACCGGCAGCAGCTGCTTGGACACCGCGCGGGTCACCGGGTGCAGCCGCGAGCCACTGCCCCCGGCCAGCACGATCCCCTTCACGTCGTGCCCCAGTCCGTGTCGGCCCCCTCGACGACCGGGCTGCGTCCGATCAGCGGGCGCCACCACGCCTCGTTCTGCCGGTACCAGTCCACCGTCGCCGCGATCCCCTCGTCCCACCCAATCCGCGGGGCCCAGCCGAGCTCGGTGCGCAGCTTGGAGCTGTCGAGCAGGTAGCGCCGGTCGTGGGACGGCCGGTCCGGGACGATCGTCTTCAGCTCCGGTCCCAGGCCCAGCGCCCCGAGCACGCTGTCGGCGATGCCCTCGATGTCGACCTCGTGCCCGGAACCGACGTTGTAGGTCTCCCCGATCCGCCCGTGCGCGAGGACCGCGTCGATCGCGGCGGCGTGGTCGTCGACGTGCAGCCACTCGCGGCGGTTCTTCGTCGAGGCGTAGAGCGGCAGCGCCTCCCCCGCGAGCGCGCGGGTGGTGAACAGCGGGATGACCTTCTCCGGGAACTGGAAGGGTCCGTAGTTGTTGCTGCAGTTGGTGATCGTCGCCGGCAGGTCGTAGGTCAGTCCGTAGGACCTGACCACGTGATCACCGCCGGCCTTCGCCGCGTTGTAGGGCGTGCGCGGGAGGTAGGGGGACTCCTCGGTGAAGGCGTCGTCCGCATCGAGGGGCAGGTCGCCGTAGACCTCGCAGGTCGAGATGTGGTGCAGCCGCGCGACCCCCACCCGGCGCACCGCCTCGCACAACCCCTGGGTGCCCATCACGTTGGTGGCGAAGAAGTCGCCGGGGCGCAGGATCGCCAGCGAGTTGTGCGACTCCGCGGCGAAGTTCACCACCACGTCCACCCCGTGAGCCCGCAACAGGTGCTCCACCAGCTCGGTGTTCGCGATCGAGCCGTGCACGAACTCCACACCGGGCAGACCCTCGACGTTCTCCCGCACCCCGGCGTAGGTCAGCGCGTCGAGCCCCACCACCCGGTCCCCCGGGTGCTCACGCCGCCAGTACCGCACGAAGTTCGACCCGATGAACCCCGCGGCACCGGTCACCAGAACCGTACTCATCGTCTCCCTCGGCCGGGCGTGACGGCGATCCTCCCACGCACGTCCCTAGGCTCCACCGACGTGGAGAGCGAGGAGATGGCCGTCCCCGGCGCCTGGAGGTTCACGCCGCCGGTGTTCCCGGACGCCCGCGGCATGTTCGCCGCGCCGTTCCAGGGCCGGCACCTCCGCGCCGCCGTCGGCCACGACCTCGCGGTGGCGCAGGCGAACACGAGCGTGTCCCGCCGCGGTGTGCTGCGCGGGGTGCACTACGCCGACGTCCCGCCCGGGCAGGCGAAGTACGTGCACTGCGTGGCCGGCGCGGTCCTCGACGTCGTCGTCGACCTCCGCGTCGGGTCGGCCACCTTCGGCCGGTGGGACGCGGTGCGCCTCGACCCCGTGTCGATGTCCGCGGTCTACCTCGCCGAGGGCCTCGGGCACGCCTTCCTGGCGCTCGAGGACGGCACCGTGACCAGCTACCTCTGCTCGACGCCGTACGACCCGGCGGCCGAGCACGGCGTCGATCCCCTCGACCCCGCACTCGGCCTCCCGTGGGAGCAGCACATCGGCCGCGACGACCTGGTCCTGTCGGACAAGGACCGGGCGGCGCCGACGCTGGCGCAGGCCCGCGCGGCGGGCACGCTCCCGACGGTCGAGGCGTGCCGCGCGCGGGCCGACGAGCTGCGGGGGTAGCTCAGAGCGTGGCGGCCGGCGGCGCGACCGGGTCGGCGTCGGCGTCCACGTCCGCCCCGGGGAGGTGCACGTCGGTGATGACGATGTTGAGCTCGACGACGGTGACGCCGGCGATCTCCTCGACGGCCTTGGGCACGTGCCGGCGCAGCGCGCGGACCAGCTCGCGGGCCCCCACGCCGTACTCGATCTCGACGTCGAGGCCGACGTGGGCCTGCTGCTCGGCGAGCTCCACCCGCACGCCGGCGGTGTTCTCGGTGTTGCCGGTCAGGGTCTGGCGCACGGCGCCGACGGCCCGCGACGTGCTCCCGCCGAGCGCGACGACGCCGGGGATCTCGCGCGCGGCGAAGGCGGTCACCTTCTGGACCACCGACGGGAGCACCTCGGTGGTGCCCTCGACGGTCGTCGGGTCGCCCGCGGCGCCGGGGACGGAGGTGGCGGTCGGGGTGGGGCTGGACGGGGTGCTGCCCGGACGCTGAGCGCTGGTCATGGGCCCCGAGTACCCCGCCGTGACGGAGCGGAGTCCGCCCGTTCGGCGGCTCCTGTCACCGGTCGCGGGGCAGCAGCGGACCGAGCGGTCCGAGATCGAGGTTGAGGTCGTCCGCGGTGAGCCCGAACTGCTCGGTGAGCTCGTCCATCGCGTCGGCGAGGTGCATCAGCGACGTGCCGAGGTCCTCCTCCTCCTGCTCGGTGAGGTCGCCCTGCTCGACCCGCCGGATCGCCTGGCGCTCCATCAGCTGCCGGAGCAGCTCGACGATCGTGAGCACGAGCTTCATGAGGTCGCGGCGCACCGCGTCCTTGTCGATCTCGATGCGGTTGGCGCGGGTGCGGCCCGGCTCCTCGGTGTCGTCAGCCATGACCGGACTCCAGCTCGCGATCGGCTCTCTCGGCGCGGGCGGCGAGGGTCCCCGGTCGCTCCACCGGCGCGATCGACGTGATGAGGGCGCGCAGCGAGATGCGCACGAGGTCGACGCCGGCCAGCGAGATCGTCAGGTCGCCGGCGAGCACGACGCCGCCGGCCAGGAGGCGGTCGAGCAGGTCGACGAGCGCGACCTCCTCGTCCCCGAACAGCGACGTCGCCCGGGGTTCGAGCTCTCCCGAACCCGGCCCGGTCACGGAGCGCCCTGCGCCGCCTGCGCGAAGGAGTAGGGCACCCACGGGCCGGTGACCTCCACGCGGATCCGCGGGTGGTCGCCGAGGGACGCGACGAGGGCGCGGAGCTCGTCGGCGCGCTCGACCGGCAGGAGGTAGGCGTGGTTGAGCACCATCGGGTCCGACTGCCCGGACAGCTGCGCGTCCTGGAGACGGTGGCTGCGGGTCGCGGCCGCGAGCGCGCTGACCTCGGCGTCCACCTCGGCGGCGGCGGCGCGCGCGTCGTCGAGCGAGGTCTCGCTCTCGCGCAGCGCCTTGCGCCGCTGCCGCAGGTAGTCGGCGCCGGACGTCGGCTTCGCCGCCTCTGCGCCGGCGGCGGCCCCGCCGCCCTTGCGCGCGTAGATCTTCAGTCCCCACTCGGCACGGCCGGCGAGGCGGTCGAGTGCGGCCGCGAACGTGTCCCGGCCCTCGGCCAGCACGGCCCGCACGCGCTCGTCGTCGAAATAGACGGTCGCGAGCGCGAGCGGGGCGACGAGGTGGTCGTGCCCGAGGGTGTCGACGACGTGGTGGTGGGCCCGCGCGGTCGCCGCCAGCCACTCGAGGTCCTCCAGGCGCTCCTCGAGCGCCCGCTCCTCGAACTCGCCGCGGTCGACGTCGCTCACCACCGCCGTCACCCCGTCCCCGGTGAGCAGACGGACGGGCCCGCCCCCGACGCCGGTGAGGCCGCCGACCGCCGCCGGCTCGACGTCGCGGGCGAGCGCGTACACGTAGGTCAGCGTGTCGCTCACCCGTCGGCCCGCCGCCGCCGCTGGCCCTGCTGCTGGCCCTGCTTGTCGCCCTGACCGGTTGAGCGCTTGCGGCGCGCCGGCTGCGGTGCGGGCTCGGGCTCCGGCTCGTCGTCCACGATCTCGGCGTCCTCGACGTCCTCTGCGTCCTCGAGGTCGTCGGCGTCGTCGGTCTCGTCGAGCTCCTCCTCGTCGTCGCCGCCCTCGAGGGCCGGAGCGTGCCCGTTGCGGCCCTCCAGCGCCTCCAGCCGCTCGCGCAGGCGCCGGTTCTCCTCCTCGAGCTGCTGGTGCCCGGAGGAGAGGGTGGGATCGCGCTCCCACCAGTCGATCCCCATCTCCTTGGCGCGGTCGACCGACGCGACGATCAGCCGCAGCTTGATCGTCAGCAGCTCGATGTCGAGCAGGTTGATCTGGACGTCGCCCGCGATGACGATGCCCTTGTCCAGGACCCTTTCGAGGATGTCGGCGAGGTTCGTCCCGTCGCCACCGCCGCCCTGCCGTGCCGGGGACCCGCCTGCCGCCTGGTTCGGGGTCGACGGCATCTGCCCGGTCCAACGCACCGGGTCGTTCATGGGTTGCTTCCTCTCGTGTCCCCCGCGTCCCCCACCGTCACTCGTCGTCGCCGCGACCCCGCGTGTAGCGCTTGACTCGGTGGTAGCTGATGAGCTCGCCGTCGGCGTCCATCTCGGCCTCGTACGTCGCGAGGATGTCCGCAGTCTCGGGGATCTTGCGGCTCTCGACCACCTCGAGCCCCACGACGAAGCCGTCGTCCGTGCGGCGCACCGACGTGATCGTCTCGGTCTCCTTGCCGCTCATCTCCTGCACCTGCTCGGCGGCCCACCGAGCGATCTTGCGGGCGGGGATCTTCTTCGGCTCGGGCTCCGGTTCGGGCTCGGGCTCCGGTTCGGGCTCGGGCTCCGGTTCGGGTTCGGCCTCGTCGGCGAGGTCCTCGTCGTCCTCGATCTCGTCCTCGTCCTCGATCTCGTCGTCGGTCTCGTCGACGTCCTCCGCCTCGTCGAGGTCGTCCTCCTCGTCGTCGAGGTCGTCGGCGTCGTCGGCGTCCTCCGCCTCGTCGAGGTCGTCGGCGTCGTCGGTCTCGTCGAGGTCGTCCCCGTCGAGGTCGTCCTCGTCGAGGTCCTCCGGCTCGTCGAGGTCCTCGTCGAGGTCCTCGTCCACGTCCTCGGGCTGCTGCTCGGGCTCCGGGTCGGCCGGCTCCTCGCGGCGACGGCGGCGGCGCGGGCGTTCCTGCTCCGCCGCCGCGTCGTCCTCGGACCGTCGACGGCGCCGCGGGCGCTCCTCGTCCGGGGCGTCCTCCCCCGCAGGGCGGCGCCGGCGTCGGGGCCGCTCCCCGTCCGCCGGCTCGTCAGCGGCGGCCGCGCGACGTCGGCGCGGACGTCCCTGTTCCTCGCCGTCGCCCGGGGTGTCCTCGGGCGTCCGCCGACGCCGCGGCTTCTCCGGCGCGTCACCCTCGGAGTCCTCGCCCGCCGGTCGGCGCCGACGCCGCGGCTTCTCCGGCGCGTCACCGTCGGAGTCCTCGCCCGCCGGTCGGCGCCGGCGGCGCGGCTTCTCCTCCGTCGCAGACCCCGACCCGTTCTCGGCCGGCCGACGGCGGCGGCGCGGCTCGTCCTCCGCGCCGCCGTCCGCCGGCTTGCGCCGGCGGCGCGGTTTTTCCTCGGTCGCGGTCCCGTCCTGCTCGCCGTCCGCCGGCCTGCGGCGGCGACGCGGCCGTTCCTCGCCCCCGGCCTCCGGCGCCGCGCCGTTGCCGTTGGCGCGGCGACGGCGAGGCCGTTCCTGGTCGGTGAGCGGGGGGTCGGCCCGGTCGTCGTCCGTCGAGTCGTCGGCCGCCACCTCGCGGTCGGCGGAGCGCGTCACGCGCCACCCCCGCCCACGAGGCGCTGCAGGAGGACCTCCTGCTGCTCGTCACGATCGGCCTCGGTGATCTCGCCGCGCTCGAAGGCCGCGTCGAGCTCGTCGATCTGGGCACGGATGACCGCGGGGTCGTTCATCTGGTGGTCGACCTGGTCGGCGATCTTCTCGCCCACCCAGGCCACCCCGCGGACCGGCGCCAGGGGCAGGAGCAGCAGCTCGGTGAAGAAACCCACGTCTCCGCCCTCAGGCCTGAGCCTCGTCGGGGACCTCGAACTCCGGGAGGAAGTCGAATGCCGCGGTGGGACCGATGAGGCGCAGCTCCACCCGCCCGGACCACGCATCGCCGAGCTCGTCGACCGCCCGCTCGAAGTCGCTGCGGTGGTCGGTACGGACGAGGAAGGCGAGGTGCACGGCGCCGTTCTCGCCGCCCGCCTCCTTGACCTCCGTCGCGACCGCGAACTTCGACAGCGCGTCGACGCACGCCTGCGCGTCGTCGGCGCGGAGCTGGTCCATGGCCTTCGAGATCGCCTCGCCGAGCCGGATCCGGTCGTAGTAGCTGGCGTCCTCGTCGACCCCGGCGATCTTCTCGCGCATCCCCTGGATGCTCGGATCGGCCTCCAGGATGCGTGTGAGCACCGCGTCCTGGTCGTAGTCGCCGCGCAGGCGGAACTCGAGGTGGCCCTTGAGCTGCTCGAGCGCCCGGATGAAGTAGTCCTGGTGCGGGGCGAGCAGCTCCTCGGCGACGGCGTCGTCGTCGGTGACGACGGCCCCGAACCGCATCGGGAGCACGGGGGTCTCCTGGGCGATCGCGTTGAGCACCGCCTCGTGGGCCATGAGGTCCTTGCGCGTGCCCAGCGCGCGATCGGCCGCGACGTCGCTCACGACCGCGGCCAGCCTGCCCTCGGTGACGAGACCGAGCTGGTTGCCGTCCTCGCCGTAGGGGATCGGGTCGAGGCCGTCGGGGATGCGCACCCCGGCCGGCACGATGCCGTAGATGTAGGACGCCCGGGCGCTGCTCTGCGAGCCCTTCGTGGAGTCCTCGGTGGTGGTCACGCCGGCCTCCTTCACGCCTGCTCGCGACGGCTCTGGCGCTCGCCGCGCACTTCGTCCCACTTCTCCTTGCCGGCGTCGAGCACGCCCTTGGTCTTGCCCTTCGCACCGCCCTGGGTGGCGCCCTCGGTCATGCCGCCGACGACCTGGCCCAGATCCTTGCCGCCCTTGGCGTGCAGGTCCAGGCGGTTGGTCGCCTCGGCGAACCGCAGGTAGGTGTCGACGCTGGCCACCACGATGCGGGCGTCGATGGTGAGGATCTCGATCCCGACCAGCGACACCTTGACGAACGCATCGATGACCAGACCCTTGTCCAGGATCAGGTCGAGGACCTCGGCGAGCCCACCCTGCGGCTCCTTCTGCACGCCTCCGCCTTGCCGTTGGCTGACGGTCACCGTGCCCCCTCTCTACGACGACGGGGCCGGCGCCGGCGGGTGCCGGCGCCGGATTGCGGGTCGTGTGACGGTCGGCCCGGCTGTGTCCTCAACCGGGGGCCCGGATCAGGCCGGGGTGCGCTGGCGGCGGGAGCGGCGACGGGGACGCTCGTCCTCGTCGGCGGCGTCGGCCTCGTCGGCCTCGTCGGCCGGCTCGTCCTCGAGCTCGTCCTCCGCCTCGTCGAGGTCGTCCTCGGCCTCGAGGTCCTCGTCGAGCTCGCCCTCGGCGTCCTCGTCGACCAGCTCGTCGTCGTACTCGTCCTCGAGCTCGTCCTCGTCGACGTCCTCGTCCTCGGCCACGAGCTCGCCGTCCTCGAGCTCGTCCTCGTCGACGTCCTCGTCCTCGGCCACGAGCTCGCCGTCCTCGTCCTCGAGGTCCTCGTCGGCGGCCTCGTTCTCGTAGGAGTCCTCGTACTCGTCGCCCTCCTCCTCGGCGGCGCGCTGCTCCTCCTCGAGGGCCTCCTCGTGGGTCTTGACGACCTCGCTGTCACGGATCTCCCCGCGCCAGCCCTCGAGCTCCTCGCGGTTGATCAGCGTGTCCATCATGACGTGGCGGCAGAAGTGCTTGAACTCGAGACGCGCCCGGCGCCCGACCGCCCGCCACAGGTTCCCGGTCTTCTCGAAGAAGCCCTGCGGGTAGTACTCCATGATCAGGACGATGCGCGTCAGGTTCGGCGCGAGCTCACTGAACGTGACGATGCCGTCCGCGGAGCCCTTGGCGCCGGACGAGACCCACAGGATGTGGCTGTCGGGCACCTGCTCACGGATCGTGGTCTCCCACGAGCGACGCGACCAGAAGACCTTCGCGGTCCAGACGACCTTCTCGTCGGACTCCTGGTTGACCGTCTCGACCTTCTTCATGAAGCTCGGGAAATCGGCCATCTGGGTCCACTGGTCGTAGGCGACGCGCAGCGGCACCCCGACGTCCTGGACCTCGTAGATGTTCATGAACTTGAACTTGCCGCGACCGCTGGAGTTGCCACCCCCGCTGCCGCTGCCGCCCTCGTCGCTGTCGCTGTCGCTGTCGTCGCCGCCCATGCCGAGCGCTCCCATGGCCTTGTCCTTGACGGCCGAGAACCCGCCCTTGAGCGCGCCGGTCACGCCGCTGCCGCCCTGCAGCATCGACGAGCCCGCACCCAGCGCGGACTGCAGGCCCACGCTCGGGTTCTCGGCGACATCGGTGAGCTTGCTGGTGAGGCCCTCGACCTGGTCGAGGGCGGCACCGACGGCCCGGTCACCGGCCGCCTTGAGCAGGGCCGTCGCGGCCTGCTTGAGTCGATCCACCGGCAGCATGTCGGTGAGCGAACCGGAGGACGCGTCCGCGTCGGGCCGGTGCCCGTTCGTCGCGGCGCTCGAATCCGTGGCGGCCTCAGTCATCGCGCTTCGCCGTCCGTCGCGAGCCGGAGCCCGAGCCCGCCGTGGCGCGGCTGCGCGAGCTGCCGCCCTCGGAGGAGGACGAGGACGACCGGGACCGGCTCCCCGAGCTCTTGCGCGTCGAGCCGTTGCCCGAGCGCGGGGAGGACGACTCGCCGCCCTCCTCCGACGAGGTGCTGCGCCGGCGGCGCTCGCCGCCCGACGAGCTGCCCGAGGAACCGGACGACTTCGTCGAGCGCCGGCGGCCCGAGGAGCCCGAGCCCGAGGAGCTGGCGGCGCTCGCCGTCGCCGGCTCGCGCTCGGTGTCGTCGGTCTCGGCGGTGTCCTCGGCCTCGTCGACGTCCTCGACGTCCTCGACGTCCTCGTCCGCGGTCTCCTCCGCGACGTCGACGCCCTCGTCGCCCGACTCCTCCTCGGCGGCCTTGCGCCGCTTGCGGCCGGAGAGACCACGCGTCGTCTTGCCCACCGCACTGCCGGCACCGCCCACGGCACCGCCGACGGCGCCGCCCGCGGTCGAGGCCACGTCACCGACAGCGCCACCGGCCTGGCCCACGGCGTCGCCGGCCGCACCGGCCGTCTCGCCGACGGCCTGCCCGGCCGCACCCGCCGCCTCGGTGGCGGGCTTGCCGAGGTTCTCGACGCGGTTGACGAGGTTGTCGGTCAGCGCCTCCATGCGCGAGCTGGCGACCGCCAGCGCCGCGTCCTTGCCGGCCTCGAGCAGACGGCCGCGCACCGCGCTGTCGAGCTTCTGGAGCTCCGGCGAGGCCTGGACGAGCTTGGACACCATGCCGAGCAGCGCCGCCGGATCCGTGGAGATTTTCTTGCCCGCGAGCGCACCACCCAGCATGATGGCGAGCTTCATTTTCTTCGTACGGCCCAACAGATAGCCGCCGATGACCGCGAGGGCCAATTTCAGGCCGGTTCCGGGCACCGTGCACCTCCGAACGGATTTGGTCTCACCTGTTGCGGTGGACCACAGCCCGCCGCCATCGAGCCGGACATTACATCGCGCCGTTCTCGAAAGCGCTAGACCGGGAAGATCAAATTTCTGGTGGGCCGTTCGCCCCAGTTGTCGATCACCGGAGCACGAAGGGCGGTCACGCATTCGGCGGTCACACCGACGGCCAAAACCTCCCGGCCGTTCTTCGGCACGAAGTTCGACCCAACGCCAGAACGTCCTGGGCTGAACGCGTGATGTCCGTACACCCCGCAGTCGCACGACGACGGAGCGAGATGCCTGACGCGACACCACGGACCCGTGCCCCGCTCCGTCGCACGGTGCTCTCGACCCCGCCGGCGGAGGGCACCAGACATCGCCGGACCGGCGCAACCGGCCGACCGGCTGATGCCGGACAGTGCTCAGGTCTCAGGCGTCCCCGGGCGTGTCGTCGGAGGCGACCACGACGGCGTCGACGGCGCGCCGCATCGCCCGCCAGGCGCGCACCCGGGCGCGGGCGATACGCGTGCCCAGAATGGTGAGCCGATAACGCCGACGGTCGGTGTCCACGCGCTCGACGAGCCCGTGCCGCGCGAGGTGGTGCAACGTGCGCTGCACCGTGGTCGGGGGTGGCGCCAGACCGCCCGCGCTGTCGTCACGCAGCCGTGCCGCGAGCTCGCGCCCGTCGGCCGGACCGCGGCGCAGGGACGCGAGGACGACCAGCTCGACGTGCTCCCGCGACGCCATCCGCACCGAGCCCCACCGCCGGTTGGCGACGCCCGTGGCCGGCGTCGCCCGGGAGCCGCCGGCGTCGCGGCGCCGGGTCCGCGGGGCGGGCCCGGGGCCCGGGGCATCCGCGGGCTCGGCCGTCTCGGCCGTCTCGGCCGTCTCGGGGGTCTCCGGGGCGTCCGTCGCCGACGACGCCGGGTCCTCGGCGGGGGCCTCGGCCGGGATCTCGGCGGGGCCCTCGTCCCGGGCCTCCTCGACCGCGTCGTCGGCCTCGCCCGCGACCTCCTCCTCGGCGACCTGCTCGGTGCCGCGCCGGGCGCGCGGCGGCAGGATCCCGCGCAGGCTCGACGTCGCGGGACGCCCGAACGCGCTGCTGAGGTCGTCGCGGTCGGAGTGGTCGGCGGCGAAGCTGGGCTCGGCGGTCACGGGGTGGCCTCCTGCTCGGGGCGGGCGTCGAGGCGCGCGGACGGCGTCGTGGATTCCTCGGTGGCGCGCAGCAGCGTGAGCAGCTCGACGCCGAGGTCGCGGTAGTCACCCGCGACGCTCGCGGCGGTCGGTGACAGGCGCCGCGCGCTCCCGCCACCCTCACGCAGGGACGCCCACCACGCCGGTTGGGCCGCCACCTCCTGCTCGAGCTCGTGCGCGAGCCTGCCCAGCCGGCGGGCGTCCTGGGCGGTGCGCTCCGCGTGCCGGATCGAGGTCGTGAACAGGGGCGAGTGCCCGCCGAAGGCCTCCTCGACGGCCTCGCGGACCTCGGCGTGCACGACCCGGGACCGCGAGCCGGTCGCGAAGAGCACGGCACCGAGCAGCCCGAGGTCGGGGTTGAGCTCGCGCGCCAGCGCGAAGCGCTCGCCGACCAGCCGCATCCCGACCAGCCCGCCGCCGTCCGACTTGGTGGGCATGAGCACCCAGCGGGCCGCGGCGAGCGCGAGGTCGGTGAGGATCGTCGTCTCGGGCGGGCAGTCGATGAAGACGAGGTCGTAGTCGCCGGCCACGGGGGCCAGGACCTCGGCGAGGGCCAGGAACGCCTCCCGTCCCTGCTCCTGCACGCGCGAGACCATGAGCGGCACGAGGTCCACCAGCCGCGCCCCGCCCGCCACGATGTCGAGCCCGGGGCGGACGCCCTCGACCGGCCGCAACGGCGTGCCGGCGACCACCGACACGAGCAGGCCGGCGCCGCGGTCGTCGGCGGGCCCGTCCCGGAACCCGAGGTCGTCGGCGAGGTTGGCCTGGCGGTTGAGGTCGACGAGCAGGCACCGGTACCCGGCGGCGGCGAACTGGCCGGCGAGGTTGGCGACGAGCGACGTCTTCCCGACGCCGCCCTTGTCGTTGACCATCGCGATGGTCCGGGTGAGCGCCTCGCGGTCGATGCCCGCGGGAGGCTCCTCAGGAGCGAGGGGAGCCACCGGCTCGACCGGACGGACGGCGCGCGGCGTCCGACGTCGGCCGGTGGCGCTGCGGGCGGCGCGGCCCGCCGGTCCGGTCATGCGGCGAGGGTGCGTCCCGGTTCCCGCCCCGGCAAGGCCGACACCCGCCACGCCACCCGCTTGGCTCTGCACGGCGGCAAGGACCCGCCGCCATCGGCCCAGCGCGTTGCGATGGACGGCGCGCCGGCGTCACCGGCCGTCGTCGAGTTCCTCCTCCTCGTACACGTCGGGCACGTCGTCGTGGTCACGGTCGATGCGCTCGAGCTCGTGGATCCGCCGGTACGTCCGGTTGCGGTAGCGCAGCACCACGGTGGCGAGGAGGGCGGCGAGCAGCGACGCCGTCAGCACGCCGATCTTCACGTGGTCGTCGGCCGCGGATCCGGTGCCGAACGCCAGCTCGCCGATGAGCAGGGAGACGGTGAAACCGATGCCCGCGAGGAGGGAGAGGCCGAAGACGTCGGACCAGGCCAGGTCCTCGGAGAGCTCCGCGCGGGTGATCCGCTGGACCAGCCAGGTCGCGCCCGTGATGCCGACGACCTTGCCGACGACGAGCCCGGCGACGATCCCGAGGGTGATCGGGTCCGCGAAGGCCGCGGACAGCCCGCCGCCGACGACGGTCACGCCGGAGGCGAAGAACGCGAAGACCGGCACGGCGACCCCGGCGGACAGGGGCCGCCAGCGGTGCTCGAAGTGCTCGGCGAGCCCCGGCCCGGGGCCTTCCCGGCGGCGGATGACGGGCACCGCGAAGCCCATCAGCACGCCCGCCACGGTGGCGTGCACCCCCGACTCGTGCACGAGCGCCCACGTCAGGAACGCGAGCGGCAGCAGCAGCCACCAGGAGCGGACCCGTCGCTGCACGAGCAGCGTGAACGCCGCGAGCGGGAGCAGCGCGAGCAGCAGCGGCACGATCTCGAGCGAGTCGGTGTAGAAGAACGCGATGATCGTGATGGCGAGCAGGTCGTCGACCACGGCCAGCGTGAGCAGGAAGGTGCGCAGGGCGTCGGGCAGGCTCGAGCCGATCAGCGCGAGCACCGAGAGCGCGAACGCGATGTCCGTCGCCGTCGGGATCGCCCAGCCCGCGAGCCCCTCCCCGCCGAGGTTGATCGCGGCGTAGATGATCGCCGGCGCGATCATCCCGCCGACCGCGGCCGCGACCGGCAGGAGCGCCCGCGACGGGCTGCGCAGGTCGCCCGCCACGAACTCGCGCTTGAGCTCCAGGCCCGCGACGAAGAAGAAGATCGCCAGCAGGCCGTCGGCGGCCCACGTCGCGAGGCTGAGGTCGAGGTGCAGCGCGGCGGGACCGACACGCAGCTCGGCGAGCGCGGTGTAGGCGTCCCGCCAGGGCGAGTTGGCCCAGAGCAGGGCCACGCCGGCCCCGACGAGCAGCAGCACCCCGCCGACCGTCTCGCGCCGCAGGATGTCGCCGATCCGGCGGGTCTCGGCCCACGAGCGGCGGGCGAAGAGGCGGGGCGTCGACCGGGTCACCGAGGATCCTCCGGCGGGCAGGCGTCAAGGACTGCCGACCAGCCTTCCCGGCGCACCGGCGTCGACCCTACGGCACCTCGCGCTCAGCAGGTCGTGCTCGGCGGCGGGAGGGTCGTGTCGAGCAGGTACCGGTTCACGGCGTCGTCGACGCACGGGACGCCGTTGGTGTACACGGTGTGGCCGTCGCCCCGGTAGCTCAGGAGCACCGACCCCGGCAGGCGCCCGGCCAGCGCGACGCTGTTCTGGTACGGGGTGGCCGGGTCGTTCGTGGTGCCCAGGATGAGCATCGGCGGGCCGGTGTAGCCCTCGAGCGGCGTCAGCGGCTGCTGCGGGGCGGGCCAGTCGGCGCAGGTCAGGCCGCTGACGAGCACGTTGCCCGAGAAGTGCGGGGCGCGCAGCTCGGTGGCGCGGGCGGCCGCGAGCACCTGGGCGTCGTCGGTGGGCCAGGCGTTGTCCAGGCAGGTCACCGCGTTGTAGGTGTCGGAGTTGCTGCCCCGGAAGTAGGCGGTCGCGAGCGCGCGCATCGGCGTGCCGTCGCCCCGGTCCGCCGCGGCGAGGGCCGAGGCGAGCTGCGGCCAGCTCTGCTTGCTGTAGAGCGGGTAGACGACGCCGATCTCGAGCAGCCCGGCCGAGAGCGGGGTGGTGCCCGCGACCGGGAGCGGGGCCGCGGTGACCCGGGCGCGCACCCGGTCCAGGGTCCCGATCGGGTCGGCGCGCACCGGGCACCTCGCGTCGGCGCGGCAGGCGGCGTCGAACTGCCGCAACGAGTTCTCGAAGCTCTCGGCCTGCGCGGAGTCCAGGCCCGGCTTGCTCACGTCGACCACGCCGTCGAGCACGATCGCGCGCAGGCGGTCCGGGAAGAGCTGGGCGTAGGTCTGGCCGATCGACGTCCCGTAGGAGAACCCGAGGTAGTTGATGCGGTCCTCGCCCAGCGCCTCGCGGATGCGGTCCATGTCTCGGGCGACGTTGCGGGTGCCGAGGTGGGGCAGCAGGTCGCGGTAGCGCTGGCCGCACGCCGCGTCGTACCGGTCGACGGCGTCGTTCGTGGCCGCCTCGTCGGCCGGGTCGCCCGGGTCGGGGTCGCCGAAGTAGGGGGTGTCGGGCCCGAGCGGGCACTGCAGACCGGTGCTGTCGCCGACGCCGCGCGGGTCGAAGCCGATGACGTCGAAGCGGTCGGTGATCTCGGGGGGCAGCACGCCGGCCTGGACGGTCTCGATCCCCGACCCACCGGGTCCACCGGGGTTGAGGAGCAGCACGCCGACCCTGGCGGCCGGGTTCGTCGCCGGGCGCCGGGCGATGGCGATCGGCATCGTCGGCCCGGTGGGGTTCGCGTAGTCGAGCGGCACGGCCACCGACGCGCACTCCAGCCCTCCGTGGCACGGGGCGAACCGCGCCCCGCCGTCCGGGCCCGGGGGCGGCGGCGTCGCGGCGGCCGACGGGGTCGTCGACGACATCGGGATCGGCGGCACCCCCGGCTCGGGGCCGCGCGCGCAGCCGGCGAGGGCCAGCGCAGCGACGGCCACCACCAGCGCGCCCCGCGCCCGCCGGCGGAGGCGGCCGGGTACGGCCGCGCCGGACCGGGCGTGCGGTTGCGCCATGTGCCACTCCTGCCGTCCCCGGGGCGCCCGGTTGCGCCGGGCGGCCCATCATGCCCGCCCGCCCGACCGAGCCGCGGGCGGCTCCGGAGGACGCGATCTCACGCCCCGCTCACGCCGCGTGGGCGGCGGATCCCCCTCACGGCCGTGGTTAGACCGGGCGGCGCGCGTCGACCCTCGGGACATGACCGGCAGGGCGGGCACCGAGGCGCGCAGCGTGGTGCACGAGGTCGCGCACGACGTGGTGCGCGCCGCGGACCTGCGGGCGCTGCGGACCGGCCTCGTGGACTGGGTGCGCGCCATGGCGGAGGGCGCCGGGGCCACCACGCGGGAGCACGCTGAGGACACGGCGGCGCACGGGACGGCGCTGACCGAGCGCCTCGAGGACGTCGCGACAGCCTTCTACGAGGCGCTGACCAACGTCGTCGACCACGCCTACCCCGAGGGCGCCGGCCCCGTCCGGGTGACCGCCCGGCTCGCCGTCACGGGCGCGCCCGGGCAGCCGTGGCTGCAGATCGAGATCTCCGACCGCGGCGGCTGGCGTCCGCCCCCCGCCGACCCGGGGCACCGCGGACGCGGTCTGCTGCTGCTCTCCGGGCTCACCGACGGCCACGACCTGCAGCACGAGACCGAGGGCACCCGGGTGCGCCTGTGGTGGCACCGGCCACCGTGAGCTGGCTACCGTCCCTACATGAGGACACCCGAGCTGGTGCTCGTGCCCGCGCTGGTGGGGCTGCCTGCGGCGCAGGCCCACGAGGTCGCGATGACCGCGCGGGTGGTGGCCGTCGACCCGGACCCGGACACGCCGCCCACGGTCGAGGGCACGGTGACCGCGCAGCAGCCCGAGCCGGGCACGCGCGTGCCGGCCGGTGAGGCCGTGACGATCTGGGTGGAGCCCGACTCGGGCGGGGGCGGTGGTGGCGGCAACATGCCGCGCATCGAGCCCGACAAGCCGCTCGACGGCGCCGGGGCCAACTGAGCGTCGCCACGACGGTGAAGGCCCGCGGGACGGCGGGTCGGGGGTCCGCCGCCCCGCGGGGCCACCCGGACTGTCGTCGCCCGCGGCGGGTGCGTTACGCCGCTCCCGCGTGGGATCCGTCGACGATCGGGAACACCCGCCGGACCGTCGCCGCGACCCGGAGGTATCCGCTGTGAAGATCGGTTACAAGCTGATCGCCGAGGCCTACTCGCCCACCGAGATGGTGCGCCAGTGCGTGCGCGCCGAGGAGGCGGGCTTCGACTTCGTCGAGATCTCCGACCACTACCACCCGTGGGTCTCCGAGCAGCAGCACTCGGGGTTCGCGTGGTCGATGCTCGCCGCGATGGCGGCGAGGACCGAGCGCATCGAGCTGGCCACCGGCGTGACCTGCCCGTTCATCCGCTACCACCCGGCGATCATCGCCCAGGCCGCCGCGACCACCCAGCTGCTCGCCGACGGCCGCTTCACGCTCGGCGTCGGCTCCGGGGAGCGCCTCAGCGAGCACGTGGTGGGGCGCGGCTGGCCGAGCGTCAGCGTGCGGCACCAGATGTTCCGCGAGTCGCTGGAGATCATCCGGCTGCTGTGGCAGGGCGGGTACCAGAGCTACGAGGGCAAGCACCTCACGCTCGAGGACGCGCAGGTGTTCGACCTGCCCGAGACCCTGCCGAAGATCATCGTCGCCACCGGGGGGCCGCAGGCCTCGACGCTCGCCGCCGAGCTCGGCGACGGCATCTTCACCACCGAGCCCCGCTCCGACCTCGTGCAGCCCTTCACCGACGCCGGCGGCACCGGGCCGCGGTACACCGAGGTCCCGCTGGCCTTCGGCGCCACCGAGGACGAGGCCGCCGAGGAGGCCCGCCGGCTGTTCCGGTTCGGGCTCACCGGGTGGAAGGTCCAGGCCGAGCTGCCCAACCCCGTCAACTTCGACGCGGCGACGGCCACCATCACCGCCGACCACATGCGCGAGGCCTTCGCCTGCGGGCCGGACACCGACAAGCAGCTGTCGGTGGCCCAGCAGTTCGTCGACGGCGGCTACGACCACCTCGCGCTCATCAACGCCGGCACCGACGTCGACGGGTTCTTCGACCACTTCGCCAAGGAGCTCGCCGAGCCGCTCCGGGCGCTGCGCCCCTCGTCCTGACCGCCGCCGTACCCTCGGTACGGGCCGTCCACCGTGGGCGGCCCGCGAGGGAGGAACAGCGATGACCGCGGTGTCGGCCCCGTCCACCGGCGAGGCAACGGCCGAGGACCCCGGGACCCAGGCACGCCGCCGGCGCACCTTCGCGGTCATCAGCCACCCCGACGCGGGCAAGTCCACGCTCACCGAGGCGCTGGCCCTGCACGCCGAGGTCATCTCGGCGGCGGGCGCGGTGCACGGCAAGGGCGGGCGCAAGGGCGTCACGTCCGACTGGATGGACATGGAGCGCGAGCGGGGCATCTCGGTGACCTCCGCGGTGCTCCAGTTCGCCTACCGCGACCAGGTCATCAACCTGCTCGACACCCCCGGTCACGGCGACTTCTCCGAGGACACCTACCGCGTGCTCGCCGCCGTCGACGCCGCGGTGATGCTGCTCGACGCCGCCAAGGGCCTCGAGCCGCAGACCCTCAAGCTCTTCGACGTCTGCCGCGACCGGGGCGTCCCGGTGCTGACGTTCGTCAACAAGTGGGACCGGCCGGGCCGCGAGCCGCTCGAGCTGGTCGACGAGGTCGAGCAGACGATCGGCCTGCGCCCGATGCCGATCACCTGGCCGGTCGGGATCGCCGGTGACCTGCGCGGCCTGGTCGAGCGCGCCGACGGCACGATGCACCGCTTCACCCGCGCCGCGCACGGCGCCTCGAAGGCCACGTCCGAGGTGCTCGACGCCGACCGCGCCGCCGCCGAGGAGGGCCCGGACTGGGAGCGGGCGACCGAGGAGCTCGCGCTGCTCGACGAGATCGGCGCGGGCTTCGACAGCCCGGAAGCCCTGGCCGCGTTCCAGGCCGGCACCGCGACCCCGGTGATGTTCGGGTCGGCGCTGTCGAACATCGGCGTGGCCCGCCTGCTCGACGCGCTGGTCGAGCTCGCCCCGCCGCCCGGGCCGCGCCCCGACCAGAAGGGCGAGCCCCGCCCGATCGAGGCCCCGTTCTCGGGGCTGGTGTTCAAGGTGCAGGCCTCGATGGACAGGTCGCATCGCGACCGCGTCGCGTTCGTGCGCATCTGCTCGGGGCGCTTCGAGCGCGGCATGGTGCTCACCCACGACGCCACCGGGCGCCCGTTCGCCACCAAGTACGCCCAGGCGATGTTCGGGCGCGACCGCTCGACGATCGAGGAGGCCTTCCCCGGCGACATCGTCGGGCTCGTCAACGCGACCGCGCTGCGGCCCGGCGACACGCTGTGGGCCGACGAGCCGGTCACCTTCCCGACCATCCCGAGCTTCGCCCCGGAGCACTTCGCGGTGTGCCGGGTGGCGGACATGTCGAAGACCAAGCAGTTCCGCAAGGGCATCGAGCAGCTCGACTCCGAGGGCGTCATCCAGGTGCTGTCGTCGGACCTGCGCGGTGACCAGGCGCCGGTGCTGGCCGCGGTCGGGCCGCTGCAGTTCGAGGTGGTCTCGGCCCGTCTCGCCGACGAGTTCGGCGCGCCGGTCAAGCTCGACCGGCTCGACTACCAGCTCGCCCGCGCCACCGACGCGGCCGGCGCCGAGGCGCTCAAGGGGGCCGTGGGCATCGAGGTGCTCACGCGCCGCCTCGACGGCCAGATGCTCGCGCTGTTCCCGCACAAGTGGCGCCTCCAGGCCGTCGCCCAGAACAACCCCGACCTGCTGCTCGCGCCGCTGGTGGCCGACACGCTGTAGGCGGGGCGCTCAGGCGGGCAGGCGGCGCGGGGGCAGGGCCTCGTTGATCGTCTGGCTCGTCGCCTCGGGGTCGGCGACCTCGACGACGATCCGGTGGTACGGGTCGCCGCGCAGGTAGATCGCGAGCAGGCGCTCCGCCCCCCGCACCATCCACAGCTGGCGGCGCTCCCCCACGCCGTACGAGCCCGCGCGCAGCACGCGCGGCACGCTCACGCCGGGGAGGTGGACGCGGGGGCTCGCCGTCACCGCGTCACGCCGGGCCATGGGACGGGCCAGGAGCACGCGGCTCAGCGGCAGGTAGACCCCGCGGCGGCATGCCCAGACCCGGTCGGTGCCGGTGAAGCGCACGACGACGCCGTCCGCGGTGACGCGGATCTGGACCGCCATGTCTCACCTGCCTCGTGCGGACGGGCCGAGCACCGCGGACGGCGCAGGACGGGATCGGCCGCCGGACGCCCGCCGTGCCACCGGACGACGGCACGACCTGGTCCGGGGCACAGCCGGACTCAGGAGAGGCGGTCGTTCTTCGCCGCGGCCTCCTCGTAGGCGCGCTCGGTGGCGCGCTGGGCGTCGGCGAAGCCCTTCTCCACGGCCTCGGTGCCGTCGGTGTGCGCCTCGCGCACGGCCTGCTCGGCGTCGCGGGCGGCCTGCGCCAGCGCGCGCTCGGCCTCCGCGGCCGCGTCGGCGACGGAGCCCGCGTCCGTGGTGGACGCCGTGCCCGACGGGCCGCTCGCCGCGACGGGCGCGGTCGTGTCGGATCCGAGGTCGCTCGGCGTGGCGGCGGGCGTCCCGGCGCCCGGGGCGGGCATGCTGCCCCGGTCGCCGCGGGTGCCGAGGTCGCCGACGTCCTCGCCCTCGGAACGGCGGTGCTGAGCGGACCGGTCCCCGGTCAACTCGTCGGACCCCACGCTGGACGCGGTGGTGGAACCCAGGGGGGACCCGACGGGACGGTCGGCATCGTCGGCTGCGCTCACGGCACGACCTCCGGACTCTCGCACGGACGGCCGCGCGCCGAGCCTGCTCGAGGCGCGGCACCCAACCCCCCGATCGGCTTCGGTGCCGCGACAGCATGGCAGGCCACGACCCGATCGGCCCGGCCACCCTCCTCGGGGGCGCCCGCAGAAACCGTGATCGACCTGCGCCTGAGCTGAGCGGGTGTCTCCTACCACCCGGACGGGGGAGTGCCCTCCGGACGCTGATGATCGACGCCCGACGGCGGAGAGCGGCGGCCCGTGCCGCGATGACACGATGGCTCGACGACGGAGCGGTAGAGCACCACACCGGACGCGGGGGGACGACGTGGATCGACCCGGCCCGGGGACCAGCGGTCCCCCGGTCCCCGAGCAGGCGCGGTTCTGCGCGCGCTGCGACGGGCCCGTGGGTCGGGGCCGCTCGGGGCGCCCGGGACCGGAGCGCGGCACGTGCCCGTGGTGCGGCGCGCCGTACGACGTGCGCCCGGACCTGGCGGTGGGCGCCGAGCTCGCCGGGCGCGCCGACCGCTACCGGGTGCACGCCCCGCTGGTCCGCGGGGCGCGGGGCTGGTCGTACACCGCGACGCGCGCCGGTGACGGCGCCCTGGTCGTGCTGGGGCGCCTCGAGGGTCCCGACGGGCCGGCCGCCGGCGCGCTGGCCGTGGAGGAGACCGAGGTCCTGCTCGCCCTCGACGTGCCCGGCCTCGTGCGCGCCCGCGACGTCGTGCGCGCCGAGGGGCGCGACGGTGCCGTGCGGCTGCTCGTGCTCGACCACGTGCCCGGCGAGGTGCTCTCCGCCTCGCGGCCGATCCCGCCCGCCGACGCGCTGGACGCCGTCCTCGGCGCCGTGCCCGCGCTCGCCGCGCTGCACCGCCACGGCCTGCTGCACGCCGACCTCAACCCGAGCAACCTGCTGCGCGGGCCCCGCGGGATCACGGTGCTCGACCTGGGCAGCGTGCGGCGTGTCGAGGACCGCCACAGCGACGTCTGGGCCACCACCGGCTTCGTCGCCCCCGAGATCCACCCCGGCGGGGCCGGCCCGTCGGTCGCCTCCGAGGTCTTCGCGCTCGGGCGCACGCTCGCCGTGCTCCTCGCCGACTTCGACCACCTGCGCAACCACGCCCTGCGCCTGCCCGACCCGGCCGGCGTCCCCGTCCTGCGCGACGACCCGGACCTCGTGGCGCTGCTCGCCCGGGCCACCGATCCCGACCCCGCCCGCCGGCACCGCAGCGTGGAGGCGTTCGCCGCGGAGGCGCGGCGGGTGCGGGCGCGCTACACGACAGACGCCGAGGGCACGGCCGACGGCCACCCCGACGGCTACACCGCCCGACCGGGCGACTCCGGCGTGGGGGTCGGCGCCGCCGTGGCCGCGCACCCGGACAATGAGCCCACCCGACGCGGCGGGGGCCGTCCGGTCGGCGCCGCCCGCGACCCCCGTGACGCCCGAGGAGCACCGATCCCGTGATGGAGATGGCCGGGACCGGCGGCGGGCCGCTGGTCGAGCGCACCGATCTGCGCGCCGAGCTCGCCGACGGCACCCCGCCGCCGTGCCCGCAGTGCGGCGACGAGTCGCCCGCGGCCTCCGACGGCACGTGCCCCCGCTGCGGGACGCCGCGCCCGGCGCTGCGCGACCACGTCGAGCTGGTCCTCGGTGACGCGGCCGCGATCACCGACCGGGGCCTGCGCCGGCGCCGCAACGAGGACGCCGTCGAGCTCGGGCGCCGCGTGGAGGGCAGCGGCGAGGACCGGGTCGAGACGTGGGTGGCCGTGGTCTGCGACGGCGTGGCGTCCGCGCGCCGGGGCGACGAGGCCTCGCTGGTCGCCGTCGGTGCCGCCGTCGGGGCCGCGCTGGAGACCGCCGCCGCGCCCGCCACGCCGCCGACCGGCTTCCCGGCGATCTCGCACCGCGACACGGGGCCGATGTCCACCGGGTCCGGCGAGCCGCACGACGACGCCACCGCCGAGGCCCCGAGCACCGGCGGCCGCGCCGGCACCGGGGTCTCCGGCGAGCTCGACGCCCTGGCCACCGCGGCCTCGGCCGCCGCGGCGACCGCGGCCGCCGACCTCGGGCTCGGCGGGGGCGACAACCCCGCCTGCACCTACGTCGCGGCCGTCGTGCGCGGCGGCGAGGCCGTCGTCTCGTGGATCGGTGACAGCCGGGCCTACTGGCTCGCCGGCGACGGGTCGTCGCGGCTGCTGTCCACCGACGACTCGTGGGCCGAGGAGATCGCGGGAGCCGGGATCATGTCCCGCGAGGAGGCGGCCCGCGACCGCCGGGCCCACGTCCTGACCCGCTGGCTCGGCCGCGACGCCCCGAGCGGCCCCGCGCACGCCCGCCGGGTGCGCATCGGGGTGCCCGGCCTGCTGCTGCTGTGCAGCGACGGGCTCTGGAACCACCTGCCCGACCCCGAGGTCCTCGCCCGCCTCGCCCGGCCCGCGCTGGGCGGGACCGCGGCCGCGGAGAACGTCGCGGAGGAGGGGGTGCCGGACCACCCGGCGCTCGCGGCGGCCGCCGCGCTGCTCGCCGCCGCGCTGGACGACGGCGGCCACGACAACGCGACGCTCGCGCTGATCCCCGTCGCCCCGCCCGCGGGCGCCGTCGGCCGCCCCTCGGTGACCGTCGACGCGCGCGGCCCCGACGAGCGCACCGGTCCCATCCCGCTCGACGGGGAGGGGGTGGTCGACCGGTGACCGACGAGCCCCCGGCCGGTGCCCCGGCCGGCACGTGGGTCGTGACCGTGTGGGCCGACCCCGACTACCACGACCTCGTCCGCGCCCGGCAGGGCACGGACGACGCCACGGCCCCCGGTGAGTTCCCCGCCGACGTCGTCCCGCGCGAGCTGACGCTCACCGCGGAGGAGACGCGGATCGGTCGCGGCGGTGGTGCCGCCGACGCCCCGGAGATCGACCTCGGCGGGCGCGACCCGGGCGTCTCGAAGCTGCACGCCGTGCTGATGGCGCTGCCGCGCGACCGGTGGGTGGTCATCGACGCGGGCTCGACCAACGGCACGACCCTGAACTACGCCGAGGACCCCCTGACCCCGGACACCCCGGTGGCGCTGCGCTCCGGCGACCGGATCCACGTCGGCGCGTGGACGACGCTGACCGTCGAGCGCCGCTGAGGTCAGCGTCCGCCGAGCGGGATCGGCCCGGTCGGGGTGTCCCAGGACACGACCGGCGCGTTCGGGGCGATCAGCGCGCGGGTGATCACGAACCGCGCGGCCAGGAAGCTCACCGGCAGCGCCAGCGCCGCGGCCAGCAGCGGGGCGAGGCGCTCGTCGACGCCGAGGTGCACCAGGCCCACGACGCCGACCGTCGTGGCCAGGATGTTGACCGCCTGCGAGGCGGGGTAGAGCAGGAACCGCGTCCACGTCGGGCGCACGCGGAACGTGAAGCGGCAGTTCAGGAAGAACGACACGACCATCGCCGCGCCCAGCCCGACCACGTGCGCGACGAGGTAGCCGGCGTGCGGGTGCGCCAGCAGGTAGGTGCCGTAGTAGGTGGCCGCGTTGGCGAGCCCGACCAGGCCGTAGCGCACGAGTCCGGAGAGGAGCTCGCGCGCCCGCCGGGTCATCAGCCGGCCACGGCCGTGTAGACCGCGAGGCCCATCAGCACGACCCACACCAGGCCGAGCACCTGCAGCACGCGGTCGCCGAGCACGATCTCCTCGGGCTCCCCGCCGTTGCCGCCGTCGACGTCGACCGCGTAGCGCAGGACCGCGACGACGAAGGGGACGACCGAGACGATCGCCCAGGTGGACGGCGCCGAGGGCAGCCGGCCGGGCACCGCGGTGACGCCTATGCCGAACGCCCACAGCCCGTAGGCCATGATCACGATGGTGGCCGAGAGCGACCAGACGAAGCGCAGGTAGGACGCCGAGTAGCGCTCCAGCGACTTGCGGATCTTGGCGCCGGTGCGCTCGGAGAGCCGCATCTCGGCGTAGCGCTTGCCCGAGGCCATGAACAGCGAGCCGAACGCCATCGTCAGCAGGAACCAGGGCGAGAGGTACAGCCCGGCCGCGGCGCCACCGGCGATCGCGCGCATGAGGAAGCCCGACGAGACGATGCAGATGTCGATCACGGGCTCGTGCTTGAGCCACAGGCAGTAGGCCAGCTGCACCACGATGTAGATGCCGGTGACCAGCGCGAGGTCCGGGTCGGCGACGAGGCTGACCGCGATCGCCCCCGCGAACAGCACGATGGCGGTGACCACCGCGAGCGTCGGCGGCACGATGCCGGCCGCGATCGGGCGGTGGCGCTTCTTCGGGTGCGCGCGGTCCGCCTCGACGTCCTTGGTGTCGTTGACCAGGTAGACACCGGACGCGGCGAGCGAGAACGCGACGAAGGCGAGCGCGACGTCGGGCAGCACCGTGAGGTCGAGCAGCCGGCCGGCCGCGAACGGCGCGGCGAGCACGAGGACGTTCTTGACCCACTGGCGCGGGCGCATGGCCTTGAGCAGGCCGAGCGGCACCGCGACCGGGCGGGGCCGGTCCTTGGCGACGGGCGCGGGCTCCGGGGTGTCGGTGGCGGCGGCCGTGTCGACCGTCTCCGACGTGCTCCCCGTGCCGTTCGTGTCCGGCTTGCCCTGCTGCTCGCGGGCGGGGCTGGGCGGCGTGACGGGTGTCATGCGGTCCTCCAGCGGCCGATCGAGCCCCGGCGCACGAGGCGTCGCGCGCCGAGGGCGCACGCCGCACCGAGCACCGAGCCCGCCAGCACGTCGGTCGGGTAGTGGACGCCCAGCACGAGGCGCGAGAGCGCCATGCCGGGCACGAGGACGCCCGCGCCGCCGACCCCGGGGCCGCCGACGAGCCCGGCGTAGAGCAGGGCGGCGGCGGTGGTGGACGAGGCGTGCGAGGACGGGAAGCTCAGACGGCTCGGGGTGCCGACGTGGACGGCCACCCGCGGGTCGTGCGGACGGCGGCGGCGCACCACGCGCTTGACGGCGATCGAGGCGCCGTGGGCGGCGACGACACCGCCGACCGCGGTGGCCCACTGGCGCCGGCGCGGAGCGTCGAGGGCGGCGCCGAGCGCGCCGAGGGCGATCCAGCCGGCGGCGTGCTCACCGAAGAACGACATCGCCCGGGCCGCGCCGACGACCGGCGGCGTGCCGATGCGGCGCTGGACGGTCCGCAGGACCGCGACCTCGCCCCGGGCCGGGCCGACCACGACGTCGGGTCCCTCGGCACGATCGAGCACGTGGTCGTCCCTCCTGCGGCGAGTGTGTCGTGATCGGGCTCCGGCACGGGATGCTACGCGGGCCTTGACAACGACCCCCGCAGTGGTCCATCGCGCCACGCGGGAGAAAGGTTCGACGGATCTCCCCGGGTCGGGAGGTCAGAACCATCTCTCCAGCACGGACGCGACACCGTCGTCGAGGTTGCTCGCGGTGACCTCGTCCGCGACGTGGAGCACATCCGGGTGGGCGTTGGCGACCGCGA
The DNA here is from genome assembly GCF_028737205.1 of Actinomycetospora lutea. Lineage (GTDB taxonomy): Bacteria > Actinomycetota > Actinomycetes > Mycobacteriales > Pseudonocardiaceae > Actinomycetospora > Actinomycetospora lutea. The sequence continues at coordinate 134,224 of NZ_JAQZAL010000020.1, forward strand.
CCCCGTGGCCGGCCCAGCGCAGCATGGCGAGGTCGTTGGGCATGTCACCGAACGCGACGACCTCGCCGGCGCCCACCCCGTGGTGGGCCGCCGCCCGCTCGAGGCCGTGCGCCTTGTGGACCCCGCGGGGCGAGCACTCGAGCAGCCCGCCACCCGCCGAGTACGTGACGTCGACGAGGTGCCCGACCGCCCGCACCGCCGCCTGCGCCATGTCCGCGCTGGTCCGGCTGGGGTGGCGCGCCAGCACCTTGATCACCGGCTCGCCCAGCAGGTCGCCCGGCGCGACGTGACGGTGGTCGGGCACCGGCCAGGCGTGCACGTACTCGGGCTCGGAGACGAACTGGTCCTCGCGGCGGTCGAAGGCCCCGGCGCCGACCCGCTCGACCGCGACCCCGCAGCCCGGCACCGCCTCGCGCAGCCCCTCGACCACCTCGGCGAGGGCGTCCACGGCGAGCGTCTCCGCCGCGAGCACCCGGTCGGTGGCGGCGTCGTAGAGCACCGCGCCGTTGGCGGCGACGGTCAGCGGGTGCACGCCGAGCGCCTCGCACACCCGCGGCACCCAGCGCGGCGGGCGGCCGGTGGCGAGCACGAGGGGCACCCCGGCGTCGACCATCCGCCGGACCACCGCGCGCGTGCGCGGCGAGGGTTCCGGCCCGTCGCCGAGGAGCGTCCCGTCGACGTCGGTGGCGACCAGGCGTGGGCTCTGCACACCTCGAGGGTATGACCAGGTGCGCCGGGTAACCGTGGGGTGATGACCACCATCGACGAGCTGCTCGAGCAGTCCGGCCGGACCTTCGCCGACGAGGCCGGCATCACGATGAAGGACGAGCCGGCGCCGCTGTACCGCCTGCTCGTGCTCAGCGTCCTGCTGTCCGGCCGCGTCCAGGCGCAGCTCGGCACGCGCGCCTGCCGCGAGCTCGTCGACTCGGGGTTCGGCAGCCCCGGGACGATGCGCGACGCGCAGCGCTCCGCGGTCCACGACGCGCTCGAGCGGGCTAGGTTCCTCAGCAAGGACCAGACCACCGACGCGCTGCAGCAGGGCGCCGCGCTCGTCGCCGACCGCTGGGACGGGGACCTCCGGAGGATGCGCGAGGAGGCCGACGGCGACCTGGAGACCCTGCGCGGATACCTCACCGAGGTCCCGCGCCTCGGCCCGGTCGGCGCGTCCATCTTCGTCCGCGAGGTGCAGGCCGTCTGGCCCGAGTACCGGCCCCACCTCGACGAGAAGGCCCTGGCCGCCGCCGAGGCCCTCGGTCTGCCCCGGGACGCGGAGAAGCTCGCCGAGCAGGTCGCCGGCGACGACCTCGCCCGCCTCGCCGCCGCGCTCGTGCGCACCGAGGTCCGCGCGGAGAGCTAGCTACCCGACCGCACCCTGGTACTGCACGCCCACGTACTCCTCGCGGGCGAGCGTCGGGCCGCGCTCCCACCCGGACTTCGTGCGCTCGGTCGTCGTGAGCCCGAAGCGGCCGGTCGGGAGGTCGCGGACGACGAGATCGACCCGGCCCCACGGCTTCGCACGCTCGCGGCCCGGCGCGACCGCGGTCGCGAGGCGGACGTAGGTGGCGCCGACGGTGTCGAAGCGCCACACCCCGCCGCGGAACTTGCTGTCCTGGAGCCCGTAGTACGCCGAGGTCAGGTCCTCGTCGGCGTGGATGCGGACCGTCGAGGGCGGGGCGATGCCGTCGTGCGAGGCGACCTGGTCGACGCAGGGCCAGAGCACCGCCGACATCTGGTCGACGAGGACGGGCTCGCCCCCGAGCAGCGGCGCGATCGGCTCCGGCTCCGCGAGGAAGGGTTGGGCGACGGCGAGCCGGTCGGTCCCGCGCGCCCCGGTGCTGTCGACGACGACGCGGACGAACGTCGGGTCGCCGGGCGCGTCGAGCAGCGACACGGGCCGCTGCTGCCAGGTCCGCTCGTCGGCCTGCGGGAGGTAGTCGATCGAGGTCCGCCCCAGCACGCGCGGGTTCTCCGGTGCGCCGTCGCCGAACTCGACCGACACCTGCTCGTCGGGCGGCCCGGACTCGAGCATCGGCACGACGACGTCGGTGGCGCCCGAGCCGGGGGGCACCGGGTACCAGCCGGTGACGACCGTGCCGCGTCCGCTGGAGTCGTCGGTGGTGTCGTGCCAGACCCGGCCCAGGCCGGGGACCGGTTGCGGCACCGGGGCCGCGGTGTCGTCGACGAAGTCCCCGGTGGTCACCGCCGGAGTGACGGGCGCGCCGAGCGGTGTCGGGGTCGGGCGCAGGACGCTGACGTTGTCCTCGAGCCCGCAGCCCGCGCGCACGACGTCCTTGGCGTTGCCGAGCGCCACCGTCCAGCCCGGGTACTGACGCAGCGGCGCGAGGACCATCACCGCGATCAGGCCGACGACGACGCTCCCGCACGCGACCGCGAGCAGCGCGCGGTCGGGCTTCGGGCGCGGCAGGTCGCGCTGCGGCCAGCGCCGCAGCGACCACGCCGCCCACGCCGAGGCGAGCAGCGCGACCCCGACCCAGACGAGCGGGTTGCGCAGGAAGACCGGCCCCAGGTGCGGCGCGAGCAGGTTCTGGCTCAGCGGCGTGGGATAGGGGTCGGCGTGGTCGCCGAAGAACTGGCCGCGGTCGGTGTAGGGCCGCCACAGGTTCCACCCGGCGTAGCTCACCGACGTCGCGATCACGAGCACCGCGACCCCGCCCACCGTGGCGAGCGAGCGGTCGTACCGGGGCATCGGGCCGCGCAGCAGCGCGAGCGCGATGAGCACGGTGCCCGAGGCGGCGATCACCGGGAAGTGCAGCACCCACTTCGTGGGACTGGCCGCGACGAGGACGAAGGCGAGCGCGGTGGTCGCCGCGGCGTGCAGCAGCACGCGGCGCAGCGCGTCGTCCTCCGGCCCGCTGCGCCCGCTGCCCGCCGCCACCAGCAGCGTCACCGCGAGGGTGATCAGGATCGGGGCCCGCTGCCCCCACGGTGTGCGGCCCGGCCCGAGCAGGGTCTGGTAGTGGACGAGCTCGTCGTACCAGGGGACGGTGTCGTAGTAGTACGCGTGGACCGCCGACGCCTCGAGGACGTCGCCCAGCGACGCGTCGGCGAACGCGAACGGCACGGCGATCGACGAGGCCGCGGCGAGCACCAGCACCAGGGCGAGCTGCTGGCGCCGCGGGGCGGCCATCATGTGCGGCCAGGCGCGCGGGATCTCCACCAGCAGCGGGGCCACCGCCACCAGACCCGTCGGCGAGCAGGCCAGCGCGAGCGCCCCCGCGACCACCGCGCCGACGTAGAGCACGGGGGTGCCGCGGTCGCGGGCGACCTCGACCAGCAGGATCACCACGACCGAGAGCAGCACGATCAGCGGCTCGGGGCGCAGCGTGAGCCCGAACGGCAGCCACCACAGCAGGTGGGCGAGCAGCAGGGCCCAGGGCACCCAGGCGCGCCGGACGTTGGTGCGCCGGGAGATCAGCACGAAGAACGCCCGCAGCAGCGCCCAGGTCAGCAGGCCGTACAGCAGCGGCAGGCAGCGCTGCCAGACCAGTCCGAAGCCCCCGATGGCCCCCCAGGCCTGCATCGCGTACTGCGAGACCACGAAGGGGTTCTCGGTGACGTTGAACATGTAGACGGCGTTGCCGACGTACCCCGCCTCGCCGGCGTCGCGCGCCATGAGCGGGTACCAGCTGTCGTCGAAGTTCATCGGGGCGACGAGCACCCAGCCCGCCGAGATCGCGACCACCAGGCCGTCCGCCCACGACAGGTGGCGGCGCAGGCGCGCCGGCCACGTCCGCGGGGAGACCACGCCCCGGACCCCGCGCCAGCGACCCTGGCGGTAGACGAGCACGAGCAGCACCGCGAGGGCGGCGAGGTGCGCGACGAGCAGGGTCGTCTTCAGCGCGCCGGGGGTGGAGGCGTAGCGGTCGTCGGTGCGCACCGTCGCCGCGAGGCCCGCGGAGGCCGGCGTGCCGTCGGTGCTCGTCGAGAGCTGGGCCATGATCGGCGGCAGGACGTCGGTGCAGTCGCCGCACGCGAGCGGCAGCGGGACCCCGCCCTGGCCCACGCGCAGGCCCGCCTCGTCGACGGTGATCGCGAGCCCGCAGTCGCCGGCCGGGATCGGCCCCGCGGCCACGGTCCGTCCCGACACCGTCAGGCTCGCGGCCGCGCCCGTGGAGGTCAGCACCAGGCCGCCGCCGCGCGGGTCGCCCGGCAGCGTGCGCAGGACGTCGCCGCCGGCCCGCAGCGCGGCGCACGGCACGGTGGCCGAGAAGCCGAGCGGGCGGGGCGGGTTGAGCGCGAGCTGCGTCGAGACCGGCGTGCCCGCGGCCGCCGCCGGGTCGGGCCAGGTGACCGTCGTGTCCTGCGCGGTCACCGGGGCCAGCGGCACCGCGATCCCGAGCAGGATCGTGAGCATCGCCCACACCACGACCGCGCGGGCGCCCAGGCGCGGCGCCCGGTCGGGCTCCTCACCGCGGGGCGAGGTCTGGTCGGCGTGCACCAGCGTCGTCACCGGTCGCCTCGCGGGCGAGCGGTGCCGGGGAGGGCTGACCGGGGAGTACGCACCGAGGAGAAGGGTAGGTCGTGGAGACCCCGTCACGGGGTCGGGGTGGCGGCGTGTCCGGTCCCCCTACCCGGTAGGGCGCCCCTAGTACTACAGCCGGATTTTGAGGTGGCTGGTGCGGGTTGCGTGGTGGCAGTGGCGGGCGCGGGCTTGGTGGCGTCGGCGCCAGTATGACCAGTTCAGGACGGTCTCGACGGCGTGAACGGGGGCCCAGATCAGGGCGTTGAGCAGGCGCCTGATCTCGGCCAGCGACAGCGGGATCAGCTCGCCGATCGAGGCTGGGAGGGTCCAGGGCCCCCTTTTTCCCGAGACCGGGTGCCGGCTCGGGTAATGGTCAGGAAGGCGTGCGCGAGCATCGCCAAGGTGATGTGCCGATACCAGCCCGGGTAGCGCCGGACCTGGTAATGATCGAGCCCGACCTCGTTCTTCGCGGTCTGGAAGGTCTCCTCGATCGCCCACCGAACCCCCGCGATTCGGGCGAGCTCGCGCAGCGGGGTCTTCGCCGGCGCGGCGGCGAGGTAGTAGGCCAGGTCGGTGGGGTCGGTCAGGCTGCGCCGGGTGAGCAGCCAGTGCTCGGGCTCGCCGCGCTCGGCGGGCAGGGGCCGGACCCGGGCGCGGGCCCACTGGTAGGTCCGCGGGCCTTTCGCTCCGGCGCCGACGGTGATCGTGGTCCAGCACCGAGCGTCCA
>NZ_JAQZAL010000021.1 GCF_028737205.1 Actinomycetospora lutea
GAACGCGGCTACGTCCTGACCGACACCGAGGCCCCCGTCCCCGAGGACGCCCTCGTCGAACTCCGCCGCTCGCCCGACACGGTCTGGCTGCGGACCTGGGGCGGCTGAGCGGATGGACGCACCGGTGTCGACGAATCTCCCGGTCCTCGACATGGCGATGCTCGACGGCGACGAGGCCTCGGCCGCGGCGTTCCGCGACGCCCTGCGCACGGCGACGCACGAGGTCGGGTTCTTCTACCTCGTCGGGCACGGCATCCCCGACGACGTCACCGCCCGGGCGTTCGCCACGGCCGAGCGGTTCTTCGCACTGCCCGAGCAGGACAAGCAGGGCATCGAGATGCTGCGCAGCCCGCACTTCCGCGGCTACACCCGCACCGGCGGTGAGCTCACCGCCGGCCGGGTCGACTGGCGCGAGCAGATCGACCTCGGCGCCGAGCGCGCCCGCACCGACGACCCGGGCGCCCCCGCCTACATGCGCCTCGAGGGCCCCAACCTCTGGCCGGCGGCGCAGCCCGAGCTGCGCACGGTGTTCACCGACTGGGAGCAGCGGTGCTCGGTCGTCGCTCGCCGGCTGATGCGGTCGTGGGCGCTGGCGCTCGGCAGCGCCGCCGACGTCTTCGACGACACCTTCGGCGACCGCCCGTCCACGCTGATCAAGCTCGTCCGCTACCCCGGCCGGGAGGACCGGGGCCAGGGCGTCGGCGCCCACAACGATCCCGGCGTGCTGACGCTGCTGATGATCGAGCCGGGCAAGGGCGGGCTCCAGGTCGAGCACGAGGGCGCGTGGCTCGACGCGCCCGCCCTGCCCGGGGCGTTCGTGGTGAACATCGGCGAGCTGATGGAGTTCGCCACCGACGGCTACCTCAAGGCGACGAGGCACCGCGTCGTCTCGCCGCCCCTCGGCGAGACCCGCCTGTCGATCCCGTTCTTCTTCAACCCCGCTCTCGACTCCACCGTCCCCCGGATCGACCTGGCGCCGGAGCTCGCGAGCCGGGCCCGCGGGGTCACCCGGGACCCCGGCAACGTCATCTCCGGCACCTTCGGCGACAACCTGCTCAAGGCCCGCCTGCGCGCCCATCCCGACGTCGCGGCGATCCACCACGCCGACCTGGTGCCGAGCAGGTCCTGAGCCCCTCCGCTCGGGACGCTCCGCCCGCCCGGGGTGTGGGCCGGCCCCGGACTTCGTCCCGGGGGGAGGAACGGCGTCCGGGACCGGCCTGTCCATCGTGGCAGCTCGCCGCGGGCTTTCGGGGCGGACTTCGTCCTGCGGGCAATCAGCTCGTCCGACGTCTCGCCGACGAGGGCGCCGCGGACCGTCAGAGCGCGCCGAGCAGGTTGGTGCGGACGTCGACGAGGTGGGCGCGCATGTGCTCGCGAGCAGCGTCGGGGTCGCGCTCCACCAGGGCGGTGACGATCTCGCCGTGGCAGCTCTCGTAGCCACGCCGGCGTTCGGGAGTCGCGGACCGGCGCTTGATGTTGCCCCACACCGGGAGGTCGCGGGCGGCGTTCATCGTGTCGAAGAGCCGGAGCAGCAGCCCGTTGTGCGCGGCGGCGGCGATGGCGCGGTGCAGCGCGGAGTCCCAGGCCTCGAACTCCTCGTAGGTCGTGGTGGCGTTGCCGCGGCGCAGGCAGTGCTCGACGTGGTCGATGTCGGCCTGGGTGGCGTGGCGGGCGGCGAGCGCGGCGACCTCCGGCTCGAGCACCAGCCGGGTCGACATGATCTCCGCCGGACTGGTCTGCAATGGTCCGTTCGCTCCCGGGGGCAGCGCGAGGTCCCGGCCCAGCTCGGCGAGGAACGTCCCCCGTCCCACGTGACGGGTGATCCGTCCTTCGCGCTCCAGCTCGGCCAGCGCCGCGCGCACGGCTCCCCGGGACGCGCCGAGGCTCTCACTGAGGGCGCGCTCGGTCGGGATCTTCGACCCGGTACGCAGCGCGCCGTCGGAGAGTCCCTGGTCGAGCAGGGTGCGCAGTCGGGCGACCACCGGGCCGGGCGCCGGCTCCGGGCGGTCGTCGCCGAGGGGTGCGGCCACCGTCCACCTCTGCTTCCGTCGAGCACCTGCAGTCCGACCAATACCGGACCAATGCTATCTCATCCGTCCTATTGGCATCCACCCCGCCGCGTCGTACGGTCGTTCCAGTGACGCCGTGACGCACCACACGCGGCGATTGGTCAGGATTGATCGGTATTGCGCCGCCCGTGACGTCGGCCGGGGGTGCGGTGGAGGTGTCCATGAAGCTGGTGACGTTCGTGGCCGACGGGCGCGAGGCGCTCGGGCGGGTCGACGACGACGGGACCACCGTCGGCGACCTGGGCGCGGTGGTGGGCGACCGGTCACTGCTCGAGGTCATCGAGGCCTGGGACCGGCTCGGGCCGGCGATCGGCGACGCGCGTGACCTGCCCGTCGTGGCGGGCGCGCGGCTGCGGGCGCCGATCCCGGAGCCGCGCCGCGACCTGTTCGCGGTCGGCAAGAACTACCGCGAGCACGTCGCGGAGTTCGGGCGCTCGGGCTACGACACCCCGCAGCGCTCGGAGGACCTGCCCGACAAGCCGATCGTGTTCTCGAAGGCCACGACCGCGGTCACCGGCCCGTTCGACGACGTCGAGTCCCACCCGGCGGTGACCCGGGAGCTCGACTACGAGGCCGAGCTCGGCGTCATCATCGGCCGCGGCGGGCGCGGCATCTCCCGCGAGCGGGCCCCGGAGCACGTGTGGGGCTACACGATCGTCAACGACGTCACCGCCCGCGACGTGCAGCGCGACCACAAGCAGTGGCTGCTCGGCAAGTCGCTCGACACCCACGCCCCGATGGGTCCGTGGGCGGTGAGCGCCGACGAGATCGCCGATCTGGGCGCGCTCGAGGTGTCCTGCACGGTCAACGGGGAGCCCCGCCAGAAGGCGCCGGTCGCCGATCTCATCTTCGACGTGCCCGAGCTGATCCGCGTGATCTCCGCGGGCATCACGCTGCTGCCCGGCGACGTCATCGCCACCGGCACGCCCGCGGGCGTCGGCATCGGTTTCGAACCGCCCCGCTTCCTGCGCTCCGGCGACGTCGTCGAGTGCGCGATCACGGGCCTCGGTGCCCTGCGCAACACCATCCGCTGAACGACTCCCCGAGGAGGACGAACGCGTGCAGGTCAACGGCAAGGAGCTCGCCGTCGAGGTCACCGGGGACGGCCCGCCCGTCCTGCTGGTGCACGGTCTCGGCGGGACGTCGAACTTCTACCAGCCCCAGGTCGCGGCGCTCGCCGAACGGTTCACGGTGATCCGGCCCGACATGGAGGGCTCCGGGCGCTCGCCCGTCGCCGGCACACTGTCGATCGAGGGCTTCGCGAACGACCTCGCGGCGCTCGTCGAGGACCTCGACGCCGGCCCGGCGAGGGTCGTCGGGCACTCGATGGCGACGATCACCGTGCGCAGCCTCGCCGCCCGCCGCCCGGAGCTCGTCAGCCACCTCGCGCTCCTGGGTGCCGTGCCCGCGCCGCTGCCCGAGGCCGGCCAGCAGGGCCAGCACGACCGCGCGGCGAAGGTCCGCGCCGAGGGCATGGCCGCCGTCGCCGACGCGGTGATGACCAACGCGACCGCCGAGGCGACCCGCCGCGACCACCCCGCGACCGCGGCGTGCGTCCGCGAGCTGGTCCTGCGCCAGGACCCCGAGGGCTACGCCCGGTCCTGCGAGGCGCTGGCGGGGGCGAACGACCCCGGCCCGGTCGACCCGGCCCTGCCGCTGCTGCTGCTCACCGGTGCGGTCGACGGCGTCGGCGCCCCCGCGGTCACCCAGGCGCTCGCCGAGTCCCACGGCTCGGCCGTCGCGGAGATCCTCACCGACTGCGGTCACTGGACCGCGCTCGAGAAGCCGCACGAGGTCACCGAGCACCTCCTCAAGTTCTTCTGACCCACACCACCCCTCGACGACGAGGAGCCGTCATGAGCAAGGTCCTCTTCCGCAACGTCTCCATCCTCGACTCCACGGGCGCCGACCCGTACCCCGGCGACGTGCTCGTCGAGGACGACCGGATCGCCGCCGTCGGCACCGTCGACGAGTCCCGCGCGCTGCACGCGCAGGTCGTCGAGGGCCGGGGCCGCACGCTCATGTCCGGGCTGTGCGACGCGCACACCCACTTCAGCTGGAACAACTCCGCCGACCTCGACGGCCTGGGCACCATGCCCGTCGAGGAGCACCTCCTCTTCGCCGTCGAGTCAGCGAAGAAGTACATCGACTCCGGCTACACGATGTGCCTCGGTGCCGCGTCGGCCAAGGAGCGCCTCGACGTCGTCTGCCGCGACGCCATCAACGCCGGGCGCATCCCGGGCCCGCGCTACCTCGCCAACGGCCCCGAGATCGCCGTCACCGGCGGCGCCCTCATCAAGTCGATCACCAAGTTCGCCGACGGCCCCGAGGGCATGCGGCTCGCGGTCCGGCAGCTCATCGACCTCGGCGTCGACCAGATCAAGCTGTCGATGACCGGCGAGGAGATCACCGGCACGCAGCGCGCCGAGGACACCTACTTCTCCGACGAGGAGGTCGCCGCCGCGGTCACCGAGGCCCACCGCCGCGGCAAGCGCGTCTGCGCCCACGCCCGCTCCGCCGAGAGCGTCAAGATGTGTGTCCGCAACAAGGTCGACATCATCTACCACGCCAGCTTCACCGACGCCGAGGGCATGGACATGCTCGAGGCCAACAAGGACTGGGTGTTCGTCGCCCCCGGGATCAACTGGCTGATCGCGACGCTCTACGAGGCCGAGGCCTTCGGGTTCCCGCAGGAGGCCGCCGAGGCCGTCGGGTACAAGAAGGAGCTCGAGATGGCCACCGAGGGCCTGCGCGAGATGCACCGGCGCGGCATCACGCTGCTGCCCGGCGGCGACTACGGCTTCGCCTGGACCCCGCACGGCACCTACGCCCGCGACCTCGAGCACTTCGTCGAGCGCCTCGGCTTCACGCCGATGGAGGCGATCATCTCGGCCACCGCGTGGGGCGGCGAGATCATGCTGCGGCCCGACGAGCTCGGGAAGGTCCAGCCCGGCTACCTCGCCGACCTCGTCCTCGTCGACGGCGACCCGATCTCCGACATCACGATCCTGCAGGACCACGACGCCCTGCACGCGATCATGAAGGACGGCAAGTTCCACAAGGAGGACCAGCCGCTGGTCACCAGCAGCGGCCTCGACGCGCCCGCCGGGCAGGTCAGCGGGACGACCCGGCAGTACGTCGAGGCCCGTCCCTGATCCCGGAAGCGCGTCGTCCGAGGGGGCCGGGCGTCACGCCGGTGCCCGGTCCGGGACCGGCTCGAGGCGGCGACCACGACGATCCGGCCACCAGCAGGACGGCGACAGCCACGGGGCGGGACGAGGGCGTCAGATCATCCCGTGCGGGTGACGTGGGCGTCGTCCCGTCCGGTGAGGGTGGGGGCGACGCCCGCGGACGGCGCCGGATCGGGGGACGACGATGTCGGGTCGGGGCGCCGCCGGGCGGGGACCGTCGTTGCGCCACCCCGCCGAGGTCCCGTTCTTCGTCGTCATGGTCGCCCTGAACGTCGTCATCGTGCTGGTGATCGTGTGGGCCGCGGTCGTCGTCCCGTTCCTGCCCGAGTCGCTCCAGGGGTCGGCCGGGGCGGACGCCGTCCGCGCCGCGCTGATCGCCCTGTTGTTGTTCGTGCCGGCGCTCGTGGTCGTCCGCGAGGTCCAGCGGGCGACGGTACGGGGCACCGCGGTGCTGCTCTCGGAGCGGCAGTTCCCGGAGCTGTACCGCACGGCGGACGAGCTCGCCGCGGCCCTGCGACTGCCGAGATGCCCCGACGTCTTCGTCACGAACGGCAACGGCGAGCTCAACGCCTTCGCCGCCCAGGCCGCCGGGCACGACTACGTCGTGCTCCACAGCGAGCTCTTCGCCAACCTGTACGCCCACAACCGGGACGGCCTGCGGTTCGTCCTCGGCCACGAGCTGGGGCACATCCGGCTGCATCACGTGTCGCTCTGGTACCAGATCGCGGTCGCCTACTCCGCGCGCATCCCGGTCCTCGGGCCCACGCTGTCGCGGCTGCGGGAGTACTCGTGCGACCGGCACGGTGCCGCGGCGTCCCCGGACGGCGCCGCCGGACTCGTCCTGCTCACGTCCGGGCGGTACACGGAGAGCGACGTCGACGTCGCCCAGCTGCTGGAGCAGGGCCGGCTCCTGCGCGGCTTCTGGGTCGGTCTGGCCCAGCTGCCCCGGTCGCACCCCTTCACCGTCCGTCGCCTCGACCGCCTGGTCGACCTCGGGCTGCTGCACCCGCCCGGCCCGCTCGTGGCCGTGCGGACACAGGAGTCCGCCGGCTGACGGTCACGGCTCCTGCTCCCCCTCGCCGGCCACCCACGCCGTGGGACGTGGCGCGGCGGACGGCGAACTTCAGTTCCTCGGCCAGGGCGTCGCCCTCGTACTCGCGCAGCCCGGCTCCGAGGAGGTACAGCAGACGGATCCGCCGGTCGGCGGCGACCTCCCGGCGCAGCACGGGCTCGACGATCCCCGCCGACCGGGCTCGCTCCGGGTCAGCCGACCACCTTCAGGCCACTGCCGATCTCGCGGACCACCGTGTTGTCCCGGTTGCGGGCCATGACGTGACCGAGCCCGAGCAGGCCGGCGACGGGCCACGGGATCACCTCGAACGCGGCGAGCGCGCCGACGGTGATCAGGTAGCTGAGGCTGCCGGTCAGCGGCCACCCGACCGGACCGACGTACGGGATCTCGACGTGCCACTCCCACCGGGAGGACTCATCCTTCTCGGTCGTCGCCGCCGACGAGGCGGCGGCGGCACCGTCGGACGTCATCGGTTGCTCCTCCGCGTCGCGGTTCCTCGGTGCCCACACCGTGGGCCCCGGGCGCCGGAGCGGCCTCATCCACGTCGGGTGATCCGACCGTGGCTCACTCGCCGTCGCGGGCGGGGTCCGGCGGTGCGACGAGGCGGTGTCGGAAGGCGACGACGACGAGCTGGGCGCGGTCGTGGACGCCGAGCTTGACCATGGCCCGCCCGACGTGGGTCTTCACCGTCGCGGGACTGATCGTGAGGTGCTCGGCGATCTCCTCGTTGCCCAGTCCGTGGGCGACGAGCCCGACGATCTCCCGCTCGCGCGTCGTCAGCCGGGTCAGCGCGGACCGGTCGACGCGGGGTGCGCCGGGGCCGCTGACGAGGCGTGCGACGAGGCGGCGCGTGGGTCCGGGGGACAGCAGGGCCTCGCCGCCCGCGACGACCCGGATGCCGTTCAGGAGCTGGCGGGGTTCGGTGTTCTTGACCAGGAAGCCGGCGGCCCCGGCTCCGAGGGCCTCGATGACGTTCTCGTCGTGGTCGAACGTCGTGAGGACGAGGACGTGGACCCCGGCGAGGTCGGCGTCCCCGGCGATCTCACGGGTCGCGGCGAGCCCGTCGACGCCCGGCATCCGGATGTCCATGAGCACGACGTGGGGACGGGTCCGTCGGGCGAGGTCGACCGCGGTGGCACCGTCCCCCGCTTCGCCGACCACGGTCATCCCGGGCTCGGCGTCGATCAGCACCCGGAAGCCGCCGCGGACGAGCGCCTCGTCGTCGGCGATCAGCACCCGCAGGGTGTCGCCGGCGGACGTCACCGGACCTCCGGCACGGGGAGCTCGGCGCGGACCTCGAAACCGCCGTCGGGGCGGGGCCCGGCCGTCAGCGTGCCGGCGAGCGCGCGGGCCCGTTCGCGCATGCCGTCGATGCCCTGCCCGTCACCGTCGGTCGGCGGCGTCGCGGTGCCGTCGTCACGGACACGCACGACGAGCCGGGACGGCTGGTGCTCCACGGCCAGCCAGACCGTGCGGGCGTCGGCGTGCCGGATCACGTTGGTGAGCGCCTCCTGGACGATGCGGTAGGCGGCCAGGTCGACGGGTACCGGCAGCGCCGGTCGGTCGCGGTCGACGTCGAGCTCGATCTGCAGGCCGGCACCCTCGACGGTCTCCAGCAACGAGGCCAGACGGTCGAGTCCGGCGGGCTGCTCGACGTCGTCGGAGGTGCGCAGGGCCGCGAGGACGGCCTTGACATCGGCCAGGCCGGTGTCGCAGATGCCCTTGATCGCCGCCAGGGCCTCGCCGGCCTGGCCGGGACGCTGCTCGAGGACGTGCAGGCCGACGCCCGCCTGCACGCTGATCGTCGCCATCGAGTGTCCGACCACGTCGTGCAGCTCGCGGGCGATGCGCAGCCGTTCCTCGGCGATCAGACGGCGGCCCCGCTCCTCACGGAGCGAGGTCTCCCTGGCGAGCTCGGCGCGCGTGCTCGCCAGCAGGGCGCGGTAGTAGCCGACGGCCGCGCCCGCGCTCCCGGCGGTGGCGGCGAGAAGGACCGCGATCGGCACCACGCCGACGGTGTCGACGTCCCCGAGGACGACACGGATCGCCAGGATCTGGACCCCGGCCGTGACGGCCGCGCCGGCCAGGCCCCACCGCCAGCCGCGGTCGGCGGCCAGGGTGAAGCAGCCGAGCAACGGGACGAGCGCGACGAGGCGCCCGGGGTAGGGACCCAGGAACCAGACCAGGACGATCGCGTTGCTCGCGGCGAGCGTCGCGCGCGGATGCCGGCGACGGAGCGCCACCGAGGCGGCGAGGCCTGCGGCGAGGCCGAACGCGCCGGCGTCGAGCCCGCGTGGGGCCGGAGTCGACACCGGACCGATCCCGGCCCACGCCGTGACGAGGACCAGCACGGCGAGCACGACACCCAGCCCGACGTCGACCGCCGCCGAGGACGTGTGGCGACGCGGGGGGTCCGCCCTGGTGTCGCTCATCGATCCGCCTCCCCGTCCGGGCCGGGGGCGCGGCCCGTGCGTCATGGTGCGCCTCGTGGGGACAGCACGCGTCCGCCCGGCGAGGTGCCTGCGGCCGTACCCCGCCGGCGGTAGGGACCACCCCCGGAGGCGCACCGTACGACGGTCTCCGCAGACCGGACAGACGTCCGTGGCGGGACGCCCGGGGTGGTCCCGGGGGTCCAGTCTCGGCGCCGTACCGAAACGGGAGGTGTTCTCCGATGTCTGATGACCTGCTCCTCGCCGTGCTGCGAGCGACGGACGCGGTCGGCGTGGCCGGCTACGAGCTCGGCGCCGGGCGGACGGTGCCGAGCGTCGCCGCGGTGATCGGTCTGGCCGCCGTGGTCCTCGGCGCCGTGGCCCTGGCTCGTCGCGGCGCCCGGAGCCGACCCGTCGCGGCCCTGGTGCTCGGGCTCGTGGCCGCGATCGTCGGCGGCCTGCACGCCGCGACCGCGGCGGGCGGGCTCGGGACCGGCAACGGTCTCGCCGGGGCCGTGGTCGCCGTGGTCCTGGGGCTGGCCGGCGCCGGTCTCGGGGGGATCGCCCTCACGCGGACCCGGACGTCGGCCTGACCTCGGCCGGGCGCGCCGACCCTCCGGGGTGTGCCGGCTGGAACAGCTCCACGAGGTTGCCGTCCGGGTCCGCGATCAGGACCTGCTGGCCGCCGGGCCCGGAGACGAGGTCACTGCGGAAGGGCAGACCGGCAGCACGCAGGCGACCGATCTCGACGTCCAGGTCGTCGACCTCGAGATGGATGCGGTTGCGGCCGGGCATCGCGGCGTCCTCGGGCGTGGCACGCGCACCGGAGCTGGCGGGGCCGGAGAGCAGGAGCCGGAGACGACCCCGCAGGACGTCGGCGAAGGCGGGCGCGGCGCTCCGGTTGAGCGTGAACCCGAGGTGGTCGACGTAGAAGTCGACGGCGGCCCCGACGTCGTCGACGAGGTAGCGGACGCTGACGTACTGGTCGGTCGGGTTCATCGCTCATCCTCTCGGGGATCGGTCGTGGCGAGGACGGGCAGCAGGTGCCGGACCCGCCCGTCGATGTCGTCGGCGGCCCGCTCGAAGGCCGCGTGGTCCGGCGCGTCGAGCCCGGCCGGGTCCGGGATGCTCCAGTGGACGCGCCGGACGTGGCCGGGGAACTCCGGGCAGTCCTCCCGCGCCTTGTCGCACAGGGTGACGACGAGGTCGAACGACTCGGCGGCGACGTCGTCCAGGTGTCGGGGACGCCGGTCGGACACGTCGATGCCGAACCGCTCGCGCAGGACGCGGACCGCGGCGGGGTGCAGGTGCTCCTTCGGTCGGCTGCCGGCGCTCGTCGCCCGGGCCGCGCCGGCCGAGCGATGGGAGAGCAGCGCCTCGGCCACGGGCGACCGGGCGCTGTTGCCGGTGCAGACGAACAGGATCGAGGGAGGTCGCGTTCCGGGTCGTACCGGTGGTGCCGAGGGCGTGGTGCGCAGGGCCGGGTGGAGCGCCGTCCCGCTCCCGGCGAGCTCGTCGGCGCAGCGGCCGAGGTCGAGGTGGTAGTAGCTGTCGCGCCGATCGGCCGAGCTGCGGGTGGCCCGGACCAGCCCGCCGTCGCGCAGCAGCCGCAGGTGGTAGGAGACCAGGTTCTGGGGCTCGGCGAGCCGCGTCACCAGCTCCCGGACGCGGAGGTCGCTCCCGGCGAGCTCGGTCATGAGCCGCCACCGCACGGGATGCGCCGCCAGCTGCACGAAGGCCGGCGGCACGGTGTCTTGACTCCCGAGCGGCATGCGCAGCAGTATGCGCGCGGACCACCCGATTCATCAAACGAAATTGATGCATTGTTCGGGGTGGTCGAGCGAGGGAGCCGTCGTGAGCGACCCCCACCTGGCCCGTCGGCTCGGGCTGACCGACGCGGTGCTGATCGGCATCGGGTCGATGGTCGGTGCCGGCGTGTTCTCCGCCTTCGCACCGGCCGCGGCGGCTGCCGGCGCCGGACTGCTGATCGGGCTGGCCGTCGCGGCCGTGGTCGCGTACGGCAACGCCACGGCGTCGGCGCAGCTCGCCGCGCAGTACCCGGTCTCGGGCGGGACCTACGTCTACGGCCGCGAGCGCCTGGGCGACTGGTGGGGGTTCCTCGCCGGCTGGGGCTTCGTCGTCGGCAAGACCGCCAGCTGCGCCGCCATGGCCCTGACCTTCGCGGCCTACGCCGTGCCGCCCGCGTGGCAACGGCCGGTCGCCGTGGTGGCGGTGCTGGCCCTGGGCGCCGTGAACTTCCGCGGCATCACCCGCACCGCCCGGCTCACCCGCATCCTCGTCGTGATCGTGCTGGTCGCCCTGGCCGTGGTCGTCGGCGTCGGGCTCCTCGGCGCGCCCACCGACGTCCGGTTCCCGGGCGAGGGCGGGCTCGGCGGACCCGGCCTGTACGGCGTGCTGCAGTCCGCGGGTCTGCTCTTCTTCGCCTTCGCGGGCTACGCCCGCATCGCCACGCTGGGCGAAGAGGTCAGCGACCCGCGCCGCACCATCCCGCGCGCCGTCGTCATCGCCCTGGCCGTGGCCGTCGGTGTCTACGCGGTCGTCGCGGTCACCGTGCTGCTCGCCCTCGGCCCCGACCGCCTCGCCGCCTCGTCGGCACCGCTGATCGACACCGTCGCCGACCACCCCTGGGCGGTGCCGATCGTGGCCGTGGGCGGGGCGGCGGCCGCTCTCGGGGCGCTGCTGGCGCTGATCGCCGGCATCGGGCGGACCGTGCTGGCCATGGCCCGCCACGCCGACCTCCCCCCGTGGCTCGCCGCGGTGCATCCCCGCTTCCGCGTGCCCCACCGCGCCGAGGTCGCCGTCGTCGGGGTCGTGTCACTGCTCGTGCTGACCGTCGACCTGCGCGGGGCGATCGGGTTCTCGTCGTTCGGCGTGCTCGCCTACTACCTGGTCGCCAACCTGGCGGCCGCGACCCAGGTCGGCGAGCACCGACGGTTCCCGCGGTGGCTGCAGGTCCTCGGCGCCGCCGGCTGCCTGCTGCTCGCCGCCACCCTGCCCTGGCAGGCCGTCGTCGCCGGCCTGATCGTCGTCGCGGTCGGCGTCGCGTACCGCGCCCTCCGCCGGGTGGCTGCACGACCGAGGCCGTGACACCGCCCGGTCCACCCGACCGGGGCTTACCCCGGGGTGACACGAGCCTGACCTCGATGAGCGATCCCCGTGCCCCGACGGCGATTCTGCGCGGGCCCCGTGCGGCGGAGGCTTCAGTGGTCACCGCCGCAGGCGCCAGGGAGCCCTCGATGACCACGACCGAGCCACCACGTCCGCGGACCCCGAGGTCGCCCGGTGCGGTCACCGATCGCTTCCCGGCCGTGCGCCCCCCGGCGCGACCCCAGCCGGTCGACCCGCCGACGGTGACGCTCGCCGCGACACCACGTCCCGCGACGGTCCCGCTGGTCGCCACCCCCGCCGCGGCGCCGACCTCCCGTGTCCGTGGCATCGACCTCGCCCGGGGCCTCGCGCTGCTCGGGATGATCGCCGCCCACACGCTCCCCCTCGCCGACGGCGACCAGCCCACGCTGGCCGGGCGCCTGGTGAACGGGCCCGCCGCGGCGCTGTTCGGCGTCCTGGCCGGCCTCTCGGTCGCGCTGCTGACCGGACGGCGCCGCCTCGAGCCCGGCACCGGGACCGCGCGCCGGCACGCGCTGCGCCTGGTGGTCCGGGGCCTCGCGATCGGGACGGTCGGGCTCGCCCTCGGTCAGGCCGCGCTCGGGAGCATCGACGTGATCCTGACCTACTACGGCCTGCTGTTCATGCTCGCCGTGCCGCTGGTGCTCCTCTCGACCCGCGCGCTCGCCGGGCTCGGAGCGGCGCTCGTCGTCATCGCCCCCGTCACCGGGTTCCTGCTGCGCGCGCAGCTGCCGCCCGGCGAGCTGCTCGACCCGTCGTTCACCTTCTTGCTGACCGACCCCGCCGGCCTGCTCACCACCCTGCTGTTCACCGGCGCCTACCCGGTCTGGCACTGGCTGGCCTACCTCTGCGTCGGCATCGCCGTCGGCCGCCTGCGCCTCGACAGCACCAAGGTCGCCGCCGCACTCGCCCTCGGCGGGGCGGCGCTCGCCGCGATCGCCGCCGCGTCCTCGGCGCTGCTCCTGGAGGCCGCCGGCGAACTCACGCAGGTCCTCACCGCTCCCGGCCTCGCGCCCGAGGAGCTCGCCGCGCTGTTCACCGAAGGACCCACCGGCGTCACGCCGACCACGAGCTGGTGGTGGCTCGCGGTCACCCTGCCGCACTCCTCCACCCCGTTCGACATGGCCCGCACCATCGGCACCTCGCTGGCGGTCCTGGGCGCGATGCTCCTGCTCGACCGCCTGGTCGCCCGCTGGGCCGACCGCACGCCCGGCCGCATCCTCTCCGCCGCCCGGGCCCCGCTCGCCGCGGCCGGCTCGATGACCCTGACCTTCTACGTCCTGCACGTCGTGGTCACCGGGCTCGCCCCCGCGAGCGACCCGTGGGTCCTCTTCCTCGCCCAGGCGGTCGTCGCCCTCACCGCCGGCATCCTCTGGCAGCGACGCGTGGGGCGAGGCCCGTTGGAGACCGGCGTGGCCACGCTCGTCGACGCCGTCGTCGCCGCTCCGCCGCGCAGCACCGACACGGCCGCACGCCCGGGCGTCGTGTCGCGGCTCCGGTCCGCGATCGCCGTCGCCGCGCTCCTCGTCGCGGTCGCCGCCGGAGCCGGCGTCGCCCTCGCGTTCCCGGCGACGAGCGACGCGGCCGCGACGAGCGCGGAGTCCGACACCGCCGACGAGACGTCGGGCCCGCAGGACCCCGGCGCGGTCCCCGACGCGCCGGGCGCACCGGACCCCGCCGGCGCAGCCGACACCGAGGACCCGGCAGCCGGCGGCGACGCCGACACGGGCGACACGGGCGACGCACCGGAGCCCGGAGCGGACGACGATCCGGCCGACGCGGGCTGACCCGAGGGTCCTCAGGGATGCCGGGCGTGGTGGGCGTGGTGGGCGTCGGGAGCGTCGGCGGTCCCGCGGTGGTCGGCGTCGCGGACCGCCTCGCTGAGCAGGCGGCCCACGTGCGTGTCGCGAGCGCGATAGACCTGGCGGCGTCCGTCGCGGCGCTGCGTGACGAGCCCGACGAGGCGCAGCTTCGCGAGATGTTGCGACACCGACGGTCGCGCGATCCCGAGCCGTTCGGCCAGCGTCGTGACGTCGAGCTCGGCGCCGCACAGCAGCCACAGCAGCCGGAAGCGCGTCGGGTCCGCGAGCATCCGCAGCCCCTCCGTCGCCGCTTCCACGCGGGGCAGCGTCGGTAGCTGTGACCACTGCTCGGCGGGGGCAGGGAGCTGCTCGCGGTCCACGCGACCGACCCTGCCACCCGAGCCCGGCGCCGGTCGTGCGGACCAGCCGCTCCGGTGCTCCCGCCAGGCCCTGGCATTTCGCGTGTTCGCGTGCGCACGCGAGCACGCGTTACCTACACTCGGGGCTCCGGCGCGAGAGGGAGGTTCCGACGTGGACGAGTCCGCGACCGGCCGGCACGCGCACGGCCACGGACACGGCCACGGCCACGGCCACGAGCCCCGGCGGACCGGCCTGCTGGCGCGGGTGCGTCACGCGGTCGTCCCACACGCCCACGACGCCGTGGACGCGATCAACACCGCGGAGTGCTCGGCGCGCGACGGCATCCGCACCGCGTGGATCGGGCTGGCCGGCATGACGGCGACCGCGATCGCCCAGGTCGTCATCGTCGCGGCGTCGGGCTCGATCGCCCTGCTCGCGGACACGCTGCACAACCTCGGGCACGCCGTCACCACGATCCCGTTGATCATGGCCTTCCAGCTCGGCCGGCGGGCGGCGACGGATCGGTACCCCTACGGGTTCCGGCGCGCCGAGGAGCTCGTGGGCCTGCTGATCTCGCTGGTCATCCTGGCCTCGATCGTCCTCATCGTCCGGGAGTCCGTCGACGCGCTGATCGACCCGAGACCGCTGACCAACCCGTGGTGGGTGTTCGCCGCGGGCGTCGTGGGCGCGCTGGGCAACGAGATCGTCGCGATCCACCGCATCCGCACCGGGCGGCGGATCGGCTCCGCCGCCCTGATCGCGGAAGGTCAGCACGCACGGGCCGACGGCCTCACCTCGGTCGCGGTCGTCGTCGGCGTCGTCGGGGTGTGGCTCGGCGTCGAGCGCGCCGACGCGATCGTCGGTCTCCTCATCGCTGCCGTGATCACCGGCATCCTGATCAATTCTGGGGTGATCATCGTGCGTCGGCTCCTGGACGGCGTCGAGCCCGGCGCCGTGGCCCGGATGCGTGCGGTGATCGCCGGCGTCGACGGGGTCCGCGAGGTGGGGCTGGTCCGCGCGCGCTGGGTGGGCCACCGCATGGAGGGGGACGCCGAGATCGGTGTCGACGCGGACCTGTCGCTGCGGGAGGGGCACGACGTCGCGGAGCACGTCGAGCACGAGCTCATGCACGCCATCGGCAACCTCGACCGCATGCAGGTCCACCTCCACCCGACGGTCGGCGGCGCGGTGCCCGGCGACCTGCACGAGCTCTCCGGCCACCACGCGTCCGAGGCCGCCCGCGCCGCGTACCGGGAACGGACGGCGCGCACCGGGTCGTAGACCTGTCGGCGCACAGGGTGCGGCGTCTTCCGTTCCGGCATCGGTCGCTCTACACTTACCGTTCGTGTCAGCTTACCGAGATGCCGGGCTGGGGTTGCTGGGCGACCCCATGCGCCGGGCGATCTTCGAGATGCTGGCGCGCCGGCCCAGCTCGGTCCGCGAGCTCGCCGAACAGCTCCCGATCAGCCGCCCCGCGGTGTCGCAGCACCTCAAGGCCCTCAAGGACGGCGGGCTCGTCGTCTCCCACGCCGAGGGCACGCGGCGCATCTACCGGCTCGATCCACAGGGCGTCGCAGCCCTGCGAGCCTGGCTCGACGGCGTCTGGGAGCACGCCCTGGCGGACTTTCACAAGTTCGTCGACCAGAACGCCACCGAGGAGCAGCCATGACCACACCGATCCCGGCGATCGAGGGCAAGACCACCGTGAACGTCGGGCGTGAGCGCGCCTTCGAGCTGTTCACCGGCCACTTCGGGGCGTGGTGGCCGCGGCAGTACCACATCGGCGCCGCCGAGGTCGCCGACGTGATCCTGGAGCCGGGTGAGGGCGGGCGCTGGTTCGAGCGCGGCGTCGACGGCAGCGAGTGCGACTGGGGACGGGTCCTGACCTGGGAGCCCCCGGAGCGGGTGGTGTTCACCTGGCAGATCGGCGGCGACTGGCAGTTCGACCCCGACCCGACGCACGCGAGCGAGATCGAGGTCCGCTTCCACGCCGACGGGCCCGAGCAGACCACGGTCGAGGTGGAGCACCGCCACTTCGAGCGCCTCGTCGGCGGCGAGGGCGTGCACGGCGCCATCGAGCACGGCGGCGGAGGCTGGGTCGCGCTGCTGGCCGCCTTCGCGCAGTCGGTGGAGGGGCAGCAGTGAGCGACCCGGACCTCTCCTGATGGCCCCGACGCACTGACCGCCCGCGACCGGCGGCCACTTCCTCGACCGGACCGGCTTCGCGTACTCTATTTCCGTTCTTCCGGAAACAATGGAGAAGGCGTGCGCGCGAAGACGCTCCTGTACGAGCAGTTCGCCCTGGTCGGCAAGGCCCTGGCCCATCCCGCCCGGCTCGAGCTGCTCGATCTCCTCGCCCAGAGCGAGTACGCGGTGGAGCCCCTGGCCGCCGCCGCGGGGCTGCCGCTGTCGACCGCGTCGGCGCACCTGAAGACCCTCAGGACGGCGCAGCTGGTGACCAGCCGGCGCGAGGGGACGCGCATCGTCTACTCGCTGGCCGGCGAGGACGTCGCCGGCCTCTTCGCCCATCTGCGGGAGGTCGCCGAGGCCCGCGTCGACGGTGTCACCCCGGCCCGACGCGCCTACCTCCGGCTCGTTCCCGACGACGCCCGCGAGGACGATCCCGTCTGGGACGAGGTCGGCCACGACGACCTACTCGACCGGGTCCGGCGGGGCCGCGCCGTCGTGCTCGACGTCCGGCCGGCGATCGAGTACCGGGCGGGCCACATCCCGGGAGCCGTGCACATCCCGGCCGACGAGCTCGCCGCGCGGCTCGACGAGCTGCCCGACACCGAGATCGTCGCGTACTGCCGCGGCGAGTACTGCGTCCTCTCCTACGACGCGGTCCGCCTCCTCACCCGGCGAGGTCGCCGAGCGGTCCGCCTCGCGGCCGGGATGCTGGAGTGGCGGTTGGCCGGGCGCCCCGTCGAGACCACCGCCGCCTAGAGGACGACGATGTCGACCGAGCACTGGGAGACGATCTACCGCGACCGGCGGAGCGACGAACTGTCGTGGTCCCAGTCCGCACCGGCGACGTCGCTCCAGGTGATCGACGAGCTCGGGCTGGACGCCGACCGGGCCGTCGTCGACGTCGGGGCCGGGGAGAGCGCCCTCGTCGACGCCCTCCTGGCCCGCGGGCACCGCCGGATCACGGTCCTCGACGTCGCGCAGGGGGCCCTCGACCGCGCGCGGGCCCGCCTGCGAGGGGTGCCGGGCGCGGACGCGGTCCACTGGGTCGCCCAGGACGTGCTGACCTGGGCACCGGCCACGACGTTCGGTCTCTGGCACGACCGCGCGGTGTTCCACTTCCTCACCGCACCCGCCGACCGGCAGGCCTACGGGGACGTCGCGGCCCGCGCCGTCGCGCCCGGGGGCTTCCTCGTCGTCGCCACCTTCGCTCCCGACGGGCCCGCGCAGTGCTCGGGTCTGCGGGTCCGGCGCTACGACGCCGACACGCTGGCTGCGCAGTTCGCCCCGGGGTTCGTCCCGGTGCTCGCGCGCGCGCAGTCCCACCACACGCCGTGGGGTGCCGTCCAGCCCTTCACCTGGCTCGCGCTGCGCCGATCGACGTCATGACGACCCTGCACGTCGACGAGGACGCGGTCTGGCGCGAGGCGCTCGCCGGCCTGCGCGGCGAGGTCGTCGAGCTCGGCTGCGGCGACGGCCGGACCTTCCCCTGGTATCCCCCGGGCGTCACGGGCGTGCACGCCTTCGAGCCCGATCCCTCGCTGCGCCACGACGCCCGGGGGGTCGCCGCGTGGACCGCCACCCCGGTCTGGGTCCGCGACGATCCCGTCGAGGACCTGCCGCTGGCCCGCGGGAGCATCGACGGGGCGGTGCTCCGTCTGCTGCTGCACCGGCGCCCGGCCGCGCCCGTCGTGGCGGAGCTCGCGCGGGTCCTCCGGTTCCGCGGTGAGCTGGTGATCCTCGAGGACGCGGGCCCCGACCCGCTGGCCGCCGTGCGCGCCGGCGGGTTCACGGTCGAGGACACGTGGTCGGTCCGTCATCCGACCGGGATGCGCGTGCTGGGGCGGGCGGTGCGGTGACCACGGACCACTCACGCCAGGGCGGCGGCCGCCGCGGCCCGCACCACGTCCAGGGCGTCGTGCACGCCGTTGTCGACACCCTTCTCGAAGTCGTCGCCCGCCGTCGCCATCGTGTTGGTGATGTGGGCGAGGCAGACCACGTCGGCGTCGCGGGCCTCGGCGTACGCGTAGAGCGAGGCCGCCTCCATCTCCACGCACGCGATCCCCTCGGCCTCCGCGGCCGCGATCGCCGTGCGGGTCTCGCGGTAGGGCGCGTCGGTGGTCCAGGACGATCCCGTCAGGACCGGTTCGGGCAGGTGGTCGAACGCCCCGTCGAGTCGCTTCTGCACGCCGGGCCGCAGGCTGCTCCACCTCCCCGGCGCGACGTAGTGGGCGCTGGTCCCCTCGTCACGCAGCGCCCGGTCGATGAGGACGAAGTAGGGCGTCGCGCCGAGCGGACGGATCCGTCCGGCCGACGTGACGCTGACCAGGAGCTCGCAACCCGACGCCGCGAGCTGCTCGGCGACGAGCACGGCGAACGGCCCACCCACGGCCATGCCGACGACCCCGACCTCGATCCCGTCGAGGTCCACGGTCCACATCTCGGTGTGGTAGCAGGCCCAGCCCTCGTGCCGGGTTCCCCGCCCAGTGACCTGCAGGTGACGGACGACGTCGCCGTCGGGGTCGAGCATGCCGACGCGCGGCACCGGGATCGTCTCCAGACCGCGCTGCCGTCGCGCCTCGCGCAGGAGGTTCGCGGGCTCGAACAGCGACGGCGCCTGGTGGTCCTTCGCGGCGAGCAGGGGGTGGTCGTCGGGACTCGTCACGCGGGGCATCACAACATCGCCCGCGCCGAACCGCCGCGCGTCCGCCGACGAACCACACCGTTCCGGGCCGCGGCCACCGCGGGCCGCGCGTACCGTCGCGCACAACCGACCTCGGAGGTCCCATCGATGCGACCGGTCCGGTCCGTCCTGGTCGTCGTCGCCGCGCTCGCGCTGACGCTCGTCGCCGCCTGCTCGACGGCCGCCCCCGCCCCGTCCGGGCCCGACTCGCTGGCGTTCTCCTCGCGGACCCTGCAGGGCGCGGAGTTCGACGGCCGCAGCCTCGCCGGGAGGCCCACGGTGCTGTGGTTCTGGGCGCCCTGGTGCTCGGTCTGTCGATCCGAGGCGCCCTCGATCGCCCGGGCGGCGCAGCAGCACCCGGACGTCACCTTCGTCGGCGTCGCGGCCCTCGACCAGATCCCGGCGATGAACCAGTTCGTCGAGACCTACCAGCTCGGCGGCTTCACCCACCTCGCCGACCTCGACACCTCGGTGTGGCGGCGCTTCGGCGTCACCGAGCAACCGGCGTTCGCCTTCATCGCGCCCGACGGCTCGGTCCAGGTCGTCAAGGGCACCCTCGCCGAGCCCGACCTGGCCCAGCGGCTCGCCGCGCTGGGCCGCGCCTGAGCCGCGCCCCGTGGAGGCCTCGCTCCTGGCTTTCGCCGCGGCCGCCGGGCTGGTCGCGGCGCTGAACCCGTGCGGGTTCGCGATGCTGCCCGCCTACCTGGCCCTCGTGGTGCTGGGCGAGGACACGACGAGCGGGGGCCGGCGACGGGCCACCGTGGTCGTCCGGGCGCTGGTCGCGACGGCCCTGATGGCCCTGGGCTTCCTCGTCGTGTTCGGCGCGTTCGGGCTCGTCGTCGCCCCGATCGCCTCGTCGGTGCAGCGGTTCCTTCCGGTGGTGACCGTGGTCGTCGGCGCGGTCATGATCGGCCTCGGGGCCTGGCTGCTCACCGGGCGCGAGCTCACCGTGCTGCTGCCGCGGGCATCCGGCGGCGCCCCGACGGGACGACTCGGCTCGATGCTCGGTTACGGCGTCGCCTACGCGGTCGCCTCGCTGTCCTGCACGATCGGGCCCTTCCTGGCGGTCACCACCGCCACCTTCGGCTCCGGCTCGGTGCTCGGCGGTGTGCTGGCCTACCTCGTGTACGGGCTCGCCATGGCCGTGGTCGTGGGCGTGCTCGCGGTCGCCGTCGCCCTCGCCGGGCACGGGGCGGCGACCCGCTTCCGGCGTCTGCTCCCGTCCGTGAACCGCGCGTCCGGGGGACTGCTGTTGCTCGTCGGGCTCTACGTCGCCTACTACGGGGTCTACGAGCTGCGCCTGTTCATCGGCGGCGGCAGCGCCACCGACCCGGTGGTCGCCGCCGCGGGCGCGGTCCAGCAGACCCTCTCCGGCTGGGTCGACTCCGTCGGCCTCCTGCCGTTCGCCGCCGTCCTGCTCCTGCTCGTCGTCGGCGGGGTGCTCGTCCGCCGGCGGCACCGCACCGCACCCGACCACGCCGACCCCCGAACCGAGCGGGCCGGCGACACGAACACCGCGGGAACCACTCCCGCCGATCCGAGAGGACCGAGTCGATGACCGACACGGCCACCCCCACGGGGACGGTGGACACCGCGCCGCGCCCCTACCGGCTCATGGCCGGCGCGTTCGCCGCGCTGCGCATCTTCATGGGCCTGGTGTTCCTCAGCAACGGCCTCGCGAAGGTCACCGACGTCGGGAACTACGACTGGGGCTTCATCTCGTTCAACCTGATCACCAGCCCCACCGCGCAGGCCATCGCCGGCGGGGCCGCGGCGCAGACCTACATCACGCCGCTCGGGGCGTTCTTCCAGGGTGTCGTGCTGCCCAGCTGGGGCTTCTGGGGGCCGTTCCTCACCCTCGTCGAGGTCCTCATCGGCCTCGGGCTGCTGTTCGGCGTGGCGACCCGGCTGGCCGCGGTCGGCGGCCTGCTGCTGCTCGCGCCGATCTGGCTGATGCTGCTGCGCTCCGGCGGCTACCTCTGGGAGTACCCGTCGGAGGACATCATGCCGCTGGTCCTGCTCGCGATCGTCCCGGCCGGACGCACCGCGGGCCTCGACCGGTTCCTCGCGCCGCGTGTCCGGTACCGGTGGCCCTTCTGAGCGCCCGCCCGCAGGCTTCCGACAGCGACATCTCGACCGGACGGTGAGGCGATGACGACGATCGAACGGGTGGAGCTGGACCAGGTCCCGCTGCTGGCGCGGCCCTACTTCGCCGACGGTGACCCGGGGCCCATCGTGCGGGCACTGGCCCAGGTCCCCGAGCTCCTGACGGTGGCGCTGCCGTTCATCGGGGCGGCCCTCGCTCCCTCGGCGATCGGCTTCCGCGCGAAGGAGATCGTCATCGTGCGGACGTCCGCGCTCGCGGGTTGCCGGTTCTGCGTCGAGACGCACGCCGTCGTGGCGCTCGACGCCGGCCTCTCCCCCGCCCACGTGGCCGCGCTGCGCACGCCGGGTCCCGTGCCCGACGGCCTGTTCGGCGACCCGGCCGAGGAGGCCCTGCTGGGCTGGGTCGACGTCGTCGGGGGCGGCGGGCCGGTGTCCGACGAGGAGCGCGCCGCGATCCTGCGGCACTGGGACCACCACGAGATCGTCGAGCTGACCACCGTCGTCGGTGCGACGCTGATGCTCAACCGGTTCGCCACCGCGCTGGCGCTGCCGACCTCACCCGACGCCCTCGAGCGTCTCGAGAAGGAAGGCCTGCGGTGAGCGTCGAGACTCCCGAGCGTCCGATCGCCCGTGCCGTCGCCGAGGGGCGGATGCCGGGCCGCGTGTGGATGTACGCGAACTACCACTGCAACATCCAGTGCACCTACTGCCTGACCGAGTCGGGCCCGAAGGTCACCCAGCGGGCCCTGTCGCCCGAGACGATGATCGCGGTCGGGGAGCAGGCGAAGGAGCTCGGTTTCACCGACCTCGGGGTGACCGGCGGCGAGACGTTCCTGATGCCGCACATGCCCGACACGCTCGCTCGCCTCGCGGACGAGCTCCCGGTCGTGGCGCTCACCAACGGCACGTTGTTCAGCCGGCGGCTCCTCGAGAAGGTCGAACCGCTCGCGGAGCGCGACGTCGCCCTGCAGATCTCGCTCGACCGCCCGGACGCGGACGTCAACGACGAGATGCGCGCCCCGGACAACTTCCGCAAGGTCGTGGCGGCCGTGCCGGCGCTGGTCGAGCGGGGGATCACCGTGCGGATCGCCACCACCGTCGAGTCGATCGAGGACAACGAGCTGGACCGGCTCTGCGCCCTGCACCGCGACCTCGGCGTGCCCGACTCCGAGCACATCATCCGGCCGATCGTGCGCCGCGGCCGTGCGGACACCGAGAACCTCGGCGTGACCGCGGTCCAGTCCGACCTCCCGGCGGAGCTGACGATCACCGACGACGGGGCGTTCTGGGGGCCGTTCGGTCCCACCGTCCACGACGACCGGCTCGACACGGACCTCCTCGTCACCCGCACGACACTGCCGCTCGAGACACCGGCGCGGGCGTTGCTCGGCCTGCTCGAGGGCCGACCCGACGGGGACGACTCGGCCCTCAACATCAGATGAGCGTGAGCACCAGCGTCCGGTCGGGCGCTCCGTCCCTCCCCGTCGACGGGGACCAGGTGGCCGTCCGGGTTCTCCCGGGCGGCCACCGCCGTGTCATCGCAGGCTGCGTCGCAGGCCGGCGCTCGTGACGTCGACGAGCGCCGTGAGCACGACGATCGCCGCCAGGGTCGTGAGCGCGGCGGCGTAGGCGAACGCGGCGAGCTGCTCGTTGAGCAGGAGTCCGAGCCCGCCGGCGCCGACCACGCCCACCACGACCGTCTCGCGGATCGTGACCTCCCACCGGTAGAGGCCGAACGCCACGAAGCGGGGTGCGGCCGCCGGAACCACGGCGTAGCAGAACACCACCGGCCTCGCGACGCCCTGGGCCTCCATGGCCTCGCGGGGGCGCCGGTCGAGGTTCTCCACCGACTCGGTCATGAGCCGCCCGAGCACGCCGAGGGTGTAGACGCCGAGGGCCAGGGCTCCGGGCAGCAGGCCCGGCGCCATGACGAACAGGAACAGCAGCGCCCACACCGGCGGGGGCAGGGCCCGCAGCACGACGAGCACGGCGCGGGTCACGATGACCACGAGCCACCGGCCCGGTGTCCGCGCGCCGGCCGCGGACCCCGGGAAGGCCAGGGCGGAGGCGCCGGCGAACGCGATGACGATCGCGACGACCGACATCGCGACGGTGATCAGGGCGGCCTGCACCAGCTCGGCGACCGTGGTCGTGCCCAGTCCCGGGGGCCAGGCGTCCTCGACGATCAGGAGCACCTGGCGCCAGGTGTCGGCGGCCGTCAGCACCGACAGGTCGAGCTGCACCCACCAGAGGCTGCCGACCACCAGCACCGCACCCGCGACGAGCGACCCCCCGATCACGCGGTCGCCGGGACGCCCACCCGCGGCGCGACGCCGGCGCACCGCCGAGCTCCACAGGTCGGTCGCCGCGCTCAGCAGGATCAGCGCGTAGAGCACCGACCAGACCTCGCGGTAGTTCAGGGTCTGCAGGCTCAGGGCCAGCTGGAAGCCGAGCCCGCCCGCGCCGATGAGGCCGAGGATGGCGGCGCTGCGGATCGCGCACTCGAAGCGGTAGAAGCCGTAGGACAGCAGGTCCGACCACGCCGCGGGCATCAGCGCGTAGAGCAGGGCGGTGGTGCGTGGCGAGCCCGCCGCCAGGGCGGCGCGGAAGGGGCGGCGCGCGGTCTCGTCGAGGAGCTCGGCGAACACCTTGGCGGTCACGGCCCCGAACGGGATGCCGATCGCGAGGACGGCGACGAGCGGGGTCAGGCCCAGGATGCTGAGGAGGACCAGGCCCCAGATCACCTCGTGGATCGCGCGGGGCAGCACGAGCAGCCCGCGCACGGTCGCCCACCCGACGGCACCGCGCCGCCGCGCCGCGCCGTGGCGGCCCTCCAGCCACCACACCTCGGAGGACAGGACTCCCCCGACCAGGCCGAGCACCAGGCTGAGCACCGTGCCGAGCGCCGCGTACGCGACGGTCGTGACCGCGGCGGCCGCGAGGATCTCGAGGAAGGCCGCGTCGGTGCTGGGTGCCACCGCGGCGGCGAGGAAGTCGCCGACCAGGCCGAGGCCCTCCGGCCGCAGCAGGGGACCCTGGGTCCACCCGGTCGCCGCGACCGATGCGAGCACGACGACGAGCAGCGCCCCGCCCCACAGGCGCCTCGCACGGCGGCCCGCCCCACCCGGGACACCGGCTGCGGCCTCCCGCAGCTCCACCGGCGCGGAGGGCGGGCGGATCGTCTCGGTCACGACGCGGGTTCGGCGGCGTAGAGGTCGTCCACGTCGCCCGGGGACACCGCCGACGGAGGCCGGTCGAACACGATGCGCCCGCCGCGCAGGGCCACGATGCGCTCGAAGCGGCCGAGCGCCATCGACACGTCGTGCAGGCTCGTGACGAGCGTGGTGCCGAGCTCGGCGCTGACCCCGGTCAACAGCTCGATGACCTCGGCGCCGAGCCGCGGGTCGAGGCTCGCGATGGGCTCGTCGGCGAGGATCGCCCGTGGCTGCTGCACGAGCACCCGGGCGACGGCGACCCGTTGCTTCTGCCCGCCCGAGAGCGTGCTGGTGCGCGCCTCGATCTTCTCGGGGATGCCCACCCGCTCCAGGGCCCCGCGCACGTCGTGCACGCCCTGCGGGCGCAGCAGCGACACCGCCGCCCGCCAGAACGACCAGTGCCCCAGCCTCCCGGCGTTGACGTTGTGCACCACGCGGAGCTCCTCGACGAGGTCGAAGTGCTGGTGGATGGTGCCGATCTGACGTCGGACGCGGCGCGCGGCCCCGGCGCGCGCCCGCGCCAGGTCGCAGCCGAGGGCGGTGACGGCGCCCTCGGTGGGCGCGAGCGTGCCGTTCAGCAGCGCGATGAGACTGGACTTGCCCGCCCCGCTCGGTCCGATCACCGCGACCCGCTCGCCCGCGCCGATCTCCAGATCGCACCCGTCCAGGGCGAGGGTGTCGCGGAAGCGCAGGCCTACGCCGCAGAGGCCGAAGACGGGGTCGGGCGCCGTCACTGCACGAGGCCCAGTGACCGTCCGACCTGCTCGACCTGGTCGTAGTTGGCGGGCTGGGTGGGGATGAACGACCCGGCCCCGAAGAGGTCGAGGATGTTCTTGTCGGCGGGGTCGGCCGGGTCGAGCGCGAGGAGCGCGCCACGGATCCGGTCGGTCGTCCCGGCGCCGAGCTGCTCGTCGATGTCGGGCCGGGCCAGCCAGTGGTAGTCGTGGTAGGTCGGCGTCCGGAAGATCTCGCGCACCTTGGTGGTGTCGACCCCGCCGCCGGCGACCCGCTGGTCCCACACCGTCGCGTTCAGGGCTCCGACCTCGTAGGCGCCCGAGGTCACGAGAGCGATGGTGGCGTCGTGCGAGCCGGAGAAGCCGCTCGGGCCGCGGAAGGAGTTCGGGCCGACGCCGGCCTGGTCCAGGAAGTACTGCGGCATCAATCGGCCGGAGGTCGAGGACTCGCTGCCGAACGTGAGGCTGCGCCCGCCGACCTCGCGCAGTCCGGCGACGTCGGTGGCGGGCGCCAGTCCGGACGCCGTCGTCGCGATGAAGACGCTGCGGAAGCGCTCGTCGACGTCCCGCTGGGCCAGCGGGACCGAGCCGGGGACCTGCTGGCGGGCCTGGACCCCGGTGAGGCCCCCGAAGAAGACCATGTCGAGGTCACCGCGGCGGTACGACGTCACCGACGCGGCGTAGTCGGTGAGCGGCACGTAGCGCACCGGGACGCCGAGCGTGCGTGTCAGCCGCTCGGACAGGGCCCCGTAGAGGCGCTGCAGCTTCTGCGGGTCCTGGTCCGGGATGGCGCTGATGACCAGCTCCCGCGGTTGCTCGGCGGCACCGCCGCCGCAGGCGGCGACCAGCACCGACACGAGGGCGAGAACGATCGCGAACAGGGCACGGCGCACGTCGGTGTACCTCCGGTGATCCCGCGGGACATCGGGAGCGACAGGTCGCGACGACATACGTCCGCC
The DNA here is from genome assembly GCF_028737205.1 of Actinomycetospora lutea. GTDB lineage: Bacteria > Actinomycetota > Actinomycetes > Mycobacteriales > Pseudonocardiaceae > Actinomycetospora > Actinomycetospora lutea. Next base: position 25,955 of record NZ_JAQZAL010000021.1, read on the forward strand.
GGCCCCGAACGGTTCGGTACCTTCCCACGGGCTCCGGGATGCCGCTGTCCCGATGGTCGGGGCCTCGCGTCACCGACCAGGACGAGCGAGACTCTCCGAGGTGGACCGAGCCGCCACCCACCGGGAGCTCGACGGCGCGCGCGCCACGTTCCACGACCTGCACGCGCGCGCGACGCCGGCCGATCTGCGCCGACGCTCACGGGGCACCCGCTGGAACAACCAGCAGCTGCTGTTCCACATGCTGCTCGGCTACCTGATCATGCGGGCGCTCATCGGTCTCGCTCGCCTGTTCAGCCGGCTCCCGCCGTCCGCGAGCAGGACCTGGGCGCGACTCCTCGACGCCGGCACACGGGCCTTCGACGTCGCCAACTATCTCGGGTCGTGGGCCGGCGGAACCGCCCTCGCGTCCCGCGGTCAGCTCTACCTCTTCGACCGCGTCGTCGCCGTTCTCCACCGCCGCCTGGACGCCGAGACCGACGCCGACCTCGCCCGGGGCATGCACTACCCCACGCGCTGGGACCCGTTCTTCCACGACTACATGACCCTGGCCGACCTGTACCGCTTCCCGACCCGGCACTTCGACTTCCACCGTCGGCAGCTCAGCCTCGGGTCCGACGCCGCCGGCCGCGCCTGACTCCGGGCCGCGATCGCCGGCGTCTCAGGGCCCGGGCCGGACGATCGGGAACAGCAGGCTCTCGCGGATGGTGCTGCCGGTCAGCATCATGACCATCCGGTCGACGCCCATCCCCAGCCCGCCCGACGGCGGCATGGCGTACTCGAGGGCGAGCAGGAAGTCCTCGTCGAGCTCCATCGCCTCGGCGTCCCCACCGGCCGCCAGCAGCGACTGCTCGGTGAGCCGCCTGCGCTGCTCGATCGGGTCGACCAGCTCGGAGTAGGCGGTCCCGATCTCGGCGCCGAAGCAGACCAGGTCCCAGCGCTCGGCCAGCCGGGGGTCGTCGCGGTGCTGGCGGGTGAGCGGGGAGACGTCGGTCGGGAAGTCGCGGTAGAAGGTCGGCTCGAGGGTGTGGTCCTCGACGAGGTGTTCGTAGAGCTCGAGGACCACCGCTCCGCGGCCCCAGTCCGGGTCGTACGGGATGTCGAGGCGGTCGCAGTGGCGGCGCAGCTCCTCGACGGTGGTGTCGGCGGTGATCTCCTCGCCCAGGGCGTGCGAGATGGCCGCGTTGACGGTCGTCGCGCGCCAGGTCCCGCCGAGGTCGTACTCGCGGCCCTGGTGGACGACGACGGTGCCGCCCAGCGCGGCGCGGGCGGCCTGCTGGATCATGTCCTGCACCATCGTCTGCATGGTGTCGTAGTCGCCGTAGGCCTCGTACGCCTCGAGCATGGTGAACTCGGGGTTGTGGGTGGCGTCCGCGCCCTCGTTGCGGAAGTTGCGGTTGAGCTCGAACACCTTCTCCGCGCCCCCGACCATGAGCCGTTTGAGGTACAGCTCGGGGGCGATGCGCAGGTAGAGGCGCATGTCGTAGGCGTTGATGTGGGTGGTGAACGGTCGGGCGTTGGCTCCGCCGTGCACCGGCTGCAGCATCGGGGTCTCGACCTCGAGGTAGCCCCGGCCGGTGAGGCACTCGCGCACCGCGTGCACGGCGTCCGACCGTTGGCGCAGCATGCGGCGGGCCGCGCCGTTGACCACCAGGTCGAGGTAGCGCTGCCGGACCCGGGCCTCGGGGTCGGCCAGGCCGCGGCGCTTGTCGGGCAGGGGGCGCAGGCACTTCGCGGTGATCGACCACGCGGTGGCCAGCACGGACGTCTCCCCGCGGCGGGACGTCCCGACCTCGCCGGTGACGCCCACGTGGTCGCCGAGGTCGACCTGCCGCACCCAGTCGCGCACGCCGTCGCGGCCGAGCCGGTCGGCCGCGAGCATGACCTGCAGCTGCGCGTCACCCTCCTGCAGCACGGCGAAGCACAGCCCGCCGAAGTCGCGCAGGCGCACGACCCGGCCGGTCACCGCCACGCGCTCGCCGGTCGCCGCGTCCGCCTCGAGGTGCCCGAACCGGGCCCGGATCTGCGCGAGGCCCGCGGTGCGCGGGTGGCCGACGGGGTAGGGGTCGACGCCGTCGGCCAGCATCCGCTCGTACTTCGCGTGCCGCACGCGGACCTGCTCGGGCAGCCGGGCGCGGCGTGCCGCGAGCTGCGCCGCGACGGGGTCCTCCGCCTCGGCCGGGGAGGGCGGGGGAATGACGACGGCCGGACCACCCTCGCTGGCGAGGCCGCGGCGTTGCAGGGTCCGCAGGCTCGGGGTGGTGAGGAACCCCTCCGCGGCGGCGGCGGCCAGACCGAGCCGCGGGAGGTCGCGGGCGGCGCGGTAGCACAGGTAGCGCGGCGTCCAGATCGGCTGGTACTTGGCGTTCGCGCGGTAGAGCGACTCGAGCTGCCACCAGCGCGACCCCAGCACGAGCAGGCGCCGCCACAGCCGGACCACCGGGCCGGCGCCGATCCGCTCGCCCTGCTCGAACGCGGCGCGGAACATCGCGAAGTTGAGCGACAGGCGGTCCACCCCGAGGGTGCGCGCCTGCTCGACGAGCGAGGCCACCATGAACTCGGTCAGGCCGTTCTCGGCGGTGCGATCGCGGCGCATGAGGTCCAGGGACAGCCCGTGGCGGCCCCACGGCACGAACGAGAGCAGCGCGCGCAGCTCTCCCCCGCCGTCGAAGCACTCGACCAGCACGCACTGCCCGTCGGCCGGGTCGCCGAGGCGGGAGAGCGCCATCGAGAAGCCGCGCTCGGCGTCGGTGTCGCGCCAGGCGTCGGCGCGCTCGACGACCTCCTTCATCTCGTCCGGGGAGAGGTCGGCGTGCCGCCGCACGCGGACGGTGTGGCCCGTCCGCTCCACCCGGCTCACGGCCTGGCGGACCACCCGCATCGACCGGCCCTCCACCGAGAACTCCCGGACGTCGAGGACGGCCTCGTCCCCCAGCTCGACGACGCTCAGCCCCGCACCCGCGTAGGCGTGGGCCCCGCGCTCGCTCGCGCCCATCACCGCCGGCAGCCAGCCGTACCGGCGCGCCTCGTCGAGCCAGACCTCGATCGCGCCCGGCCACGCCTCCGGATCGCCGATCGGGTCGCCGCTGGCGAGGCTGACGCCGGAGACGACACGGAAGGTCACCGCGGACTTGCCCGACCTCGAGAACACGGCGGCCTTGTCGCGGCGGGTGGCGAAGTAGCCCAGCGAGTCGTCGTCGCCGTACTGGTCGAGCAGCACGCGCAGCCGCTGCTCGTCGGCGGGGTCGAGCCGGCGGCGGTCGGGCCGGGGCCGGAACAGCACGTACGCGGCGGCCAGCACGGCGAGGGCGCCGAACAACCCGCACAGGAACGTGACCGCGCGCGGTCCGGCGCCGGCGATGCCCACCGCTCCGGGGTCGCCGAGACCGCCGAGCACGTAGGTGACCGCCCACCCGAGCCGGTCCGCGGGGCTGCTCAGCGTGCCCGGGAACAGCTGCAGCAGGCCCCAGCCGAGCAGCGTGCCGGCGAGGACGAGAGCGAGGTAGGTCCCCAGCGCGCGCCACCCGCTGTACCGCTGCGTCCGCGCGGTGAACCGCCCACGGGCGACGAGCAGGATCGCGAGCGCCGCGACGCCGAACACCAGCCGCAGCCACGTCCCCGTACCCCCGACGTTCAGGGTGATCAGGTCGTCCGCGTCGGTGTCGATCCTGAACTCGACGCCACCCAGCACGCGGCCGAGCACGAGGTAGGCCACGACGAACCACCACGCCGCGCGCATCCGTCGGCGCACGGCGGAGGCGAGGATGCCCAGGAAGGTCGCGGTGGCCAGGCTCGGCGGCGCCTCGACCGACACGACCTCGATCGCGGTCCGGAGCCACTCCAGGGGGGCGCGCAGCGGCGGCACGAGCGCCGTGACGGCGCAGAAGGCCGCGACGAACGCGAGGTAGCCGGCGAGGAGGTCCGGCACCCGGTCGGCGAAACGGGCCATCGCCGACCGACCGGCCGCTGTCGGTTCGTCGGGGGGCGCCGCGGGCGGCGACGTCGCCGTCGCGCGGGATCCGGTCCCGGGGGCCTGGGGCGGCTCGTCAGCCGTCAGCTCGACCATGTCGTCTCTCCGAGAGGGTGTCGCCGGCCCCGGCGCGCGTACCCGCCCGGGCTCCTGCCGCCAGCATGACGATCAATCCGGTGACCGGATACAGCGATTCGCGTGGCGTGCTCACCCACCTCGTCGTTCGTCGGTCTCGGCGGCCGACTGGCGGCGGACGATCTGGGCGACGACCCGCAGGAGCATCACCGTCGCGAGGACGAGGCCGATCCAGCCGATGGCGATCAGTGCGGTCGTGCCCGCGTGGGGACCCGCCACGCCCGCGCCGACGAGCAGGAGCACCGACACGAGCAGCCCGACGCCGCCGATGGCCGCGAACAGCACCTGGTCGACCCACGCGGTGATGGCGGAGCGTCGCGCGGCGCTGAACGTCTCGACGTCCACGCGGACGAGCCCCGACCGCAGCTGCAGGGCGATGTCCTCGGCGAGGCCGGGCAGGGTGCGCAGGGACGGCAGCGCGCGCAGCAGCTCCCGCTGGGCCACGGCGGCGGGGTCGCCACCACCGTCCTGCAGCCTCGACGTGAACTGCTCGGTGGCCGACGTCGCCAGGTTGAACCCGGGATCGATGCCGCGCAGCGTGCCCTCCAGGGTGACCACCGCGCGGGCGATGAGGGTGAACGCGGGGGGCACGGGCATGCCCTGGCGTTCCATGACGGTGAGCAGGTCCTGCAGCGCACGCGGGTCGAAGCCGGCGCCCGAGAGCTGCTCGGACAGCAGGCGGCTGACCTCGCTCTCGAGCGTCATGAGGTCGACGGCCGGACCGGCGGCACCGGACATCTCACGGAGCCCGCGGGCGATGAGGCCGGTGTCGGCGGTGGCCATCCCGAGGCCGACGAGCTGCAGGGCGCGCAACGTGACCGGATCGATGATCCCGACGGCGCCGAAGTCGATGAACCAGACGGTGCCGTCGCCGTCGACGAGGATGTTGCCGGGATGGGGGTCGGCGTGGAACGTCCCGGACTCGAGCATCGCGACGAGGAACGCGCGGAAGAGCCGGTCGGCGAGCACCGGCCGCGGCACCGGGCACGCGTCCACGGCCGCGGCGTCGGAGACCGTCTTCCCGTGGACGCGCTCCATCACGAGGACGACCTCGCTCGTCATCCCGGTCATCACCTGGGGCACGTCGACGCCGTCGACGTGGGCCGCGAGGACCGCCCGGCGCAGGGCGGCGCCGTAGGCCGCCTCCTCGGTGTAGTCGAGCTCCTTGCCGATCGAGCGGATCAGCTCGTCGGAGACGCGCTCGAGTCGGAGGGCCCGGGCGCCCTCCCACCGCTGGACGGCGATCCGGCTCGCCCAGCGCAGCACGGCCGCGTCGCGGGCGACCCCGAGCTCGACGTCCGGGCGACGCACCTTGACCACGACGTCGCGGCCGTCGCGGGTCTGAGCGAGGTGTGTCTGCCCGATCGACGCGGCCGCGAGCGGCTCGTCGCAGAACGTCGCGAAGACCTCCTCCACGCCGGCCCGGCGCTCGTGCTCGAGCGTGGCACGCACCTGCCCGACCGGGACCGGCGCGACGTCGGACTGCAGTTCCTTCAGAGCGACGATGAGCGCCGGCGGCAGCAGGTCCGCCCGGGTCGAGGCGATCTGACCGAACTTGACGAACATGCCGCCGCAGTCCTCGAGGAAGGACTTCACCCGCAGCGCGCCGTCGGGCGTCGCGAGCGCTGCGCGCGACAGGGGCCGACGTCCGGCGAGACCGCGCCGGCGCGCGATGCCGAGCACCTCGACGAGGCGCCCGACGATGGTCGCGGCCGTGGCCAGGCGCGTCCGCAGGCTCGGGCGTCGTCCGGGAGGTCGGCGCCGGAGCACGACCTCCAGGACGATGCTCACGACCATGGTCGCGAGGACACCGAAGGCGAAGACGACGACGAGGACGGACGAGGTCGCCTCGCCGGCGGTGTCGCCGAGCACCACGACGGCCGTGACGAGGCCGATGAGCGTGCCCAGCACGCCCGCGACCGTGGCACGGCCGACGCCGCGCGCGATCCCCAGGATCCGCCCGGAGACCAGGCCGACGCCCAGGATGAACAGAACCGCGAGGACCCACTGCCAGAAGGACAGGTCCACCACCAGCTGCACCGTCACGGGCTCTCCTCCGGGTGGCACCGCGCCGCGGCCCCTCCACCGCGGCGCGCGAACGCCCCGGAAGTACATCCCGGCCCGACCCGTCCGGACCAGTGCCAGGACGATCAGACGCCGGCCCGGGGTTGCTGGGCGACCCCGTGCGGTGCTGCCACCCCGGACCCCTTCTGCACGAGGAGATAGGCATAGCGCCGGTCGAGGTCGTTCTCGGGAACGAGGACCATGCCCACGGGATCGAGTCCGAGATCGGCGACGTCGCCCCAGAAACCGTCCAAGGAATAGGTGGTCATGTTCGACGAGTTGCGCCGATAGTTCCGACGGAAGGCGCGCGTCGACAGGGACCCGTTGTCGTACTTGATCTGCACGAATGCGAGGCCGCCAGGTCGCAACATCGCCGACGCGATGCGCATCAGCCGCATCCCGTACTCGGGACTGGGAACGAGCTCGAGCACATAGAGGCAGACGAACAGGTCCAGGCTCTCGCTCGGCACCCGCTGGAGAGCTGATTCCGGATCGGCCAGATCGACGACGATCTCCGTCACCGGCGTACTGCAGACGCTTCGCACGTGTCGTGCTGCTTCCGCGGTCGACGCGGCATTGACGTCCACGGCGATGAAGCTGTCGGCTCGCGGCGCGAACTGCACCGCGTTGGCTCCGCCCCCGACGCCCCACTCGAGTACTCGACCCAGATCCGTACCACTGCCGACCATTGCCGCCAGTTGATCGTACAGGGACGCGTGTGCCGAGCCGATCTTGTCGAACATCTCGTCGTCGATCACGCTCGCGCCACGCCAGTGCGAGTCGTCTCTCCAGGTCGGTGCGCCCTCGTCGGCCCAGTAGCCGGCCGCCTCCCCGATCAACCGCCGCTCACTGTGCTGGAGGCCGACCGCGGTCAAGAGGTGGTCCGCGACGTCGCACGCTCGCCTGCCGAGGCGGCGGAGACGCCTCGGGGCTCGGCGAACGCCGACCATCGCACCCGAGCTCGTCCAGGCCGCAACACGCACGTCGTGTCCGTGGTCGCGGGCGCCCGCGGCCATGAGTCTCCGGACAGCGAGTGCCGTGCGAGAGGCAACGGATCGGTCGACGGCGTCGCGGGTTTCGGGGTTGTCGGTGTGGCTCATGTGTGCCCTCACGGGAGTCGCCGGCGGAGGCCGGCGCAGACGAAATGGACCCGTCGAGCTCGCTGGACCAGAGGTCGACGTCCGGTACGCCTCGCACTGCCCGCAGGTGGGAGGCAGTGCGGAACGGCGAGCAGCCGGAGACCTCGGCGGCCTCCGTCGCCTCGAGGTGACGGACGTAGATCAGGCGGCGAGCGCAGGCAGCGCGGGCGGTCCTCGTCGGTGGGCTTGCCTGCTGAACAGCAGACGGTGGGCGCGGACCCTCGGCGCGCGGCGTGCGGGGCGCACACGGCGGACCGGGCCACGTGGAGGCGGAGTCTGGACCAACCCGCGAAGGAGCGGCAGCAGCCGCGGAACGACGGAAGCGCACGCCGGCTCCAGGACGGCCAACGTGACCACCAGCATCGCCACGGCGACGTGCAGCAACAGCCCCGACAGGCTGTGGGGCCAGCCATGGGAATGGGGGAGGAGCTCGGCCCCGGCCTGCGGGAGCTTGCCGAGCGCGTGGACGGCCGGCTGACCGACCACCGCGAGGTTCATCGTGACGAACAGTCCCGTGGCACGGCCTGACCAGCGCAACCGACCAGCGCCGACGATGAGCGCAGCCAGAGCGACAGCGAGGAGGTGGACCGGTGGCTCGTCGGCCAGGACGTCGAAACCGACGGCCGCCACGAGAACGAGGAGCGAGGAAACCACGAGGAGGCCGACCCGGAGGCGAGAGTGCTCATGCGCACTCGTCGCGTGACCGACCACCGCCAGAAGGTAACACGAACGGGTGATCGATCATCGTTCGACTCCCGCGAGATCACTCCCTGCGTCCTTCTGGGCGCCCGATGAGCGACACGCGCGAGCGGAGCTCGGGTGACGAGGGTCGGTGTCGGTCGCGGGAGGGACCAGCGCCTGGGTCGAGTCGGGCCGTCCGACCCTCAGCGGCCGGCGGCCGCCGGTCCAGCCTCACTCGGACGAGGAGGAGTCGTCATGATGGGTTCCCTGCCGATGCTGGGCTGGCTGTGGCCGTTGCTGATCGTGATCGGGCTGGGGCTCATCGCCGCCGGCACGATCGTCCTGGTGCGCCGTCGCCCCCTTCCGACGGCGAACCGCACGTCCACCGCCCGCGAGGTCCTCGACGCGCGGTATGCCCGCGGCGAGATCGACGACGACGACTACCGGCACCGCCGCGATCAGCTCCGATGACCGGCCGCCCCGGTTCCGGCGTCAGGGTCAGCCGCCGACGAGCCCTCGGGCTGCTCGGGCTCGGCACCGCCGCGGTCACCGTCGGGGCCGCGGGATGGGCGACCCTCGGGACAACCGGCACCACCGGCACCCCGCGTCCGAGCTCCGGCCTGCCCACCGGTGAGCCGCTGGCTGCCCCGACCGAGCTGGTCAGCAGCCGCGGCCGGCTCGCCGTCGACCTCGACGTCGCACCCGGCGCGTCCCTGGGGGGACACCCCGCCTCGGCGTGGGGCTACAACGGCACCAGCCCGGGGCCCACCCTGCGCGTCCGCCCCGGCGACGAGATCGCCGTGCGGCTGCGCAACGGACTCGACCGACCCACCAACCTGCACGCCCACGGCCTGCGGGTCTCCCCCCAGGGCAACTCCGACAACCCGTTCATCCACATCGCGCCCGGCGAGGCGTTCGACTACCGCATCGCCGTCCCGGACGGCCACCCCGCCGGGACGTTCTGGTACCACCCCCACGCCCACGGCCATGCCGCCGACCAGCTCTTCGCCGGTCTGGCCGGAGCGCTCGTCGTCGACGCCGCCGGCGAGCCGCCCGTGTCGCAGGACCGGGTCCTGCTCATCACCGACACCACCCTCGACACCGGCGGGCCCGCCGCCGCCACCCCCGCGACCCGCATGGTCGGGAGGCAGGGCGAGCTCCTGCTGCTCAACGGCCAGCACCAGCCCGTCGTCCACGCCGCCGCCGGCGAGCTGCTGCGCTGGCGACTGATCAACGCGACGACCTCGCGCACCCTGACCCTGCACCTCGACGCCCACCCCGTGACCCGCATCGCCCTCGACGGGATCACCCTGCCGGCCGCCACCACCGGCGACACCGTCCGGCTCGCCCCCGGCAACCGGACCGACGTGCTCGTCCGCCCCGACCGACCCGGGACGTTCCCGCTGACCGCCACCACGGAGCTCCGCCACGCGATGGGAATGATGGGCGGGCCGACCGCCGGTGGCCAGACCGAGGTCCTGGCCAGGTTGGCCACCGACGGCGCCGCTCGGCCTCCGAGCCCTCTGCCGACCTTCCCCGCAGGCCCCGCGCCGGACGCCGGCGCGACGAGCGGAGCTCGCCGCCTCGCGTTCACCATGGGGATGAGCGGTGGCATGGGCTCGGATGGGCAGGGCATGAGCTTCGGCTTCGACGGCCGGGCCTTCGATCCCCGACGGACCGACCAGGCCGTGGCTCTGGGCGCCGTCGAGGAGTGGACCGTCACGAACCCCACCCCGACGGCCCACCCGTTCCACCTGCACGCCTGGCCGTTCGAGGTCCTCGCCGACAGCGCCGGCACCCCGACCACCGACACGCTGCAGGACGTGGTGCTCGTGCCGGCCGGTGGCTGGGTCCGGCTCCGCATCCCGTTCACCGCGAACCCCGGCCGCAGCGTCTACCACTGCCACATCCTCGACCACGAGGACGCCGGCATGATGGCCACGATCGCCGTCGGCTGACCCCGACGCTCGGGGGTCAGCGATCGGCCGTGCGTGGTGACGAGCCACCGACCCGTCCTGCCGGGCCGTGCCGCTCGAGCTCCGCTCCCGTCTCGACGACGGGTTCGACGTCGGCGACCGGCGCGTCGACGAGCGGCGCGGCGCGGTAGCGGCGCAGCCGGTTGGCGTTGCCGACCACGCACAGCGAGCTCAGGGCCATGGCGGCGGCGGCGAGCATGGGGCTGAGCCGCAGGCCGAGCAGCGGGTAGAGGACGCCAGCCGCGATCGGGATGCCGGCAGCGTTGTAGACCAGAGCGAAGAACAGGTTCTGCCGGATGTTGCGCATGGTGGCTCGGGAGAGCCGGACGGCCGTGACGACGCCGGCCAGCGAGCCGGAGATGAGGGTGATGTCGGCGGCTTCGATGGCGACGTCGGTGCCGGTCCCGATGGCGAGGCCGATGTCGGCCTGCGCGAGGGCCGGTGCGTCGTTGATCCCGTCCCCGACCATGCCGACGCGCCGTCCCTCTGACTGCAGGCGGCGGATCTCGCCGGCCTTGTGCTCGGGGAGCACCTCGGCGAGCACCCGGCGGACACCGACCTGACGGGCGACGGCGGCCGCGGTGCGCGCGTTGTCTCCCGTGATCATGACGACGTCGAGGCCGAGGTGGTGCAGCGCGGCGACGGCGGCCGCGGAGTCGTCCTTGACGGTGTCGGCCACGGCGACGACGCCGGCGGGTTGCCCGTCGACGGCGGCCATGATGGGCGTCCCGCCGTGCGCGGAGAACTCGGCGGCGACGGGGTCGAGGGCCGCGGTGTCGACACCGTCGTCGGTCAGGAGCCGGTCGGTGCCGACCAGGACGTCGTGACCGTCGACGGTGGCCCGGACTCCCTTGCCGGTGATCGAGGCGAACCGGTCCGCGGTGGCGTCGCCGACTCCGCGGGCGCGGGCGGCGGTGACGATGGCCGAGGCCAGGGGGTGCTCGCTGTCGGCCTCGGCGGCGGCGACCAGGCGGAGCAGATCCTGCTCGCTGGTCGGTCCGACGGCTCGGACGTCGGTCAGGGCCGGCCGGCCTGCGGTGATGGTGCCGGTCTTGTCCAGCACGACCGTGTCGAGCCTCTGCGCGGTCTCGAGAGCTTCGGCGGAGCGGATGAGGATGCCGGCCCGCGCACCTCTGCCCGTGCCGACCATGATCGACAACGGCGTGGCGAGGCCGAGGGCGCACGGGCACGCGATGATCAGCACGGCGACCGCGGACACCAGCGCGAGGGTGAGCGCCGGCGGTGGCCCGGTCAGGTACCAGACGGCGAACGTGACCACGGCGACCGCGATGACGACGGGCACGAAGTAGGCCGAGATCGCGTCGGCGAGGCGCTGGATGGGCGCCTTCGACGCCTGCGCCTGCTGCACCATGCGGACGATCTGGGCGAGCATCGTGTCGGCGCCCACCTTGGCCGCCTGCACATGCAGGGAACCGGTGGTGTTGATGGTGGCCCCGATGACCACGTCGCCGGCGTGCTTGGTGACCGGGATCGGTTCGCCGGTGACCATGGACTCGTCCACCGCGGAGCTCCCCGAGACCACGGTGGCGTCGACGGGGATCTTCTCCCCGGGCCGGACGATGATCTCGTCGCCGACGAGGACCTCGTCGATCCCGATCTCGGTCTCGGTCCCCGCGCGCACCACGCGAGCGGTCCGCGCCCGCAACCCCAGCAGGGCCCGGATGGCCTCGCCCGTGCCGGCCTTCGCGCGGGCCTCGAGCAGCCGTCCCAGCACGATGAGGGTGAGGATCACCCCGACGGCCTCGAAGTAGACCTCCCGGACGTCCTCGGGCAGCAGGCCCGGAGTGAGGGTGACCACCAGGCTGTAGCCGTAGGCAGCCATCGTGCCCAGGGTGATGAGGCTGTTCATGTCGGCGTTGCGGTGGGCCAGGCTGAGCCACCCGGTCCGGTGGATCGGCCAGCCGGTGTAGAGCATCACCGGCGTGATCAGCGCCAGCTGTACCCAGTGGTCGAGCAGGACCCCGGGCACCCACTCGGCGCCGAACAGGTCGTGGGCCATGACCGCGACGAGGACGGGGAGAGTGAGGACAGCACCGACGATCAGCCGTCGGCCCAGGTCGGTGATCTCCGCGCGCCGCTCCCGCGCCTGCGCGGCCTCGTCCGCGGTCGCGTCGCGGGAAGCCTGCGCCGTGATCGGAGGCGGTGTCGACGTGCCGGTGCCCGCCGCGTGCCCGGAAGTGTCGGCGGTCTCGACCACGAGCGAGCCGTGGATCATGTTCATCCCGCAGGCGAACGGGAACGTCCCGGCCCGCGCCGGGTCCAGCGCCACGGTGGTGCGGGAGTGGGCCGGCAGTGCCGCGCTGGTCCCGAAGTCGGGGAACACGACGCGCGACGTGCAGTCGCCGCTCTCCTGCCGGTCGAACACCAGCTCCAGGGGGAGCCCCTGGCGCACCCGGATCACCTCGGGCTGGTAGCCGCCGTGCACCGTCACCTCGACGCGTTGCACGCCCCCGGTGAGGGTCGCGGCGAGCGCGTGACGGGGGCCGCAGAAGAACCAGCCCAGCGCGAGGACGACCACGACCGCGCCGACCAGCACCACGATCCCGTCCGTGCTCATCGACGGCCTCCCCTCGCCGGCAGCGTGCGGCCTCGCAGGCTGCCGCCGATCGTCACCACCCGGAGTCCGTCCGGACAGGGACCGACGGCGGGCCGGAGGAGGGTCCTTCGACCGACCGTGCGGCCGACGCCGGGCCCTGCCCCGCTCGACCGACGCCCCGGCAGCGTCGCCGGCCGCGCCGTCGCTACGTCCCCGGTCCGGGCACGCTGGTGACCTCGATCCAGCTCTCGCCGCCGAAGTGCACCGTGTCGCGGGCCAGGTACGGCGGGACCGGCAGGTCGAACTGCGGGTAGCCCTCCCCCGGGTCCTTGCGGACCAGGTCGGTGCGGCTGGCCAGGTCGAGGCGCAGGGTCTCGCCGGCGCGCAGCAGGACCGGGCCCGGCGTCAGGCTGAAGCGCAGCACCACCGGCTCGTGCGGGGTCAACGGCTCGCGGGCGCCGGGGTCGATCGCGATCTCGATCGTCGTGCTGCGCGCGGCGTCCTGCGCCCGCGCCACCGGCCGCATCGCCCCCATCGAGAGCGGGTGGGCGGCACCGTGGGTGTCGACGCGCGACAGGCGGGCGAGCACGAACGAGTCGATCTCGTTGCTGCTGAAGGTCAGGCGCGCGGTGACCGCCCCGGCGAGCTCGACGTCCTCGGTCACCGGCAGCTCGAACGACAGGACCTGGTTCGCCAGCTCGTCGAGCCCGCCGGGCATCGGCACCCCGAGCGGGACCGCGGCCCAGGAGTTCGACCCCTCCTCCGGGACTGCGTCGGTCAGTCGGTGGACGACGTGGTCGGCGCCGGCGGACGCGAGGTGCAGGCGGCGCAGCTCGCCCTCCGGCGGCGGGAACGCCGAGGAGGTCGCGAAGCGGTCGGCACCGTCGACCCAGTACCGCACGCGCGGCAGCTCGCCGTAACCGTTGTCCACACCGCGCAGGACGTGGTCGTAGAAGGCCAGCGCCTCGCCCTGCCAGGCGAACACGGGCAGGTCGTACTCGGGCGGGCCGAGGACCATCCAGCGGCGGTCGGCCGGCGTGCCGGCGTTCTCGAACAGGTCGTAGGTGCCGTACTGGTGGAAGTTGAAGTAACCGAGGTTCTGCACCACCACGAACGGCACCTCGAGGTCGCCGAGGACGCCCGTCGAGCCCTCCGGGATCGTCGACGTCTCGCGGTCCTTCTCGTCGAACGTCCAGTGCGCGAAGATCTCGCGGGCCCACGCGCTCGGGGTCGCGGCCATGAACTTGCGGAACAGCGTCCCGACGTTGCGGTGCACCAGCTTCTCGAGCAGCGGGTGCAGCGGCCCGTTGGTGAGGCGGCTGATCAGCGCCCGCCGGTTCGGCGACACCCGCCCGGCGTCGCGGGCGTCGGTGAAGTTCGCCCCCAGCCACAGCGCCAGGAAGAAGCTGTTGGGCACCCCGGCGAACTGCTGGAACTGGCGGACGAAGTCGGTGCAGATCTCGTTGGCGAAGAACGCCCGCAGCGCCGGTGGCCGGCGCACGGTGCTGTAGCCGGCGATGGAGACGACGGCCGGGTAGCGCCCGGGGACGGCGGGTGTGTAGACGACGCCCTACATCCTCTACGTCATCGACCTCGGCGAGACCGGTCCGCTGCTCATCGAGGTCGGCCCCGGCCCGGCCGCCGGCGGGTTCTCGGACTTCTGGCAACGGGAGTTCGGCATCCTCGGCGAGATGGGCCCCGACCGGGGGAGTTACACCGCCGAGGCCGTCGTCGGCGGTGTGTTCGGCACCCTCGCCCACCCGGAAGCCCGGATCCTCGGCCGCTACCGGGGGGACCGGCTCGGCGTGGTCGGCCGGACGAGCCCGCTGCCTCTTGCCGCGCGTGTCCAGCGACGGCGTCTGCTGCAACCTTCGCGCGCCGAGCATCCCTGGCCGCCACGGCTTCCCTCGAGCGGCTTCGGTCAGACACTCGGAGGAGAGATCGAGTACGCCCAGGTCGCGCCGGAGCTGGTGGTCGAGGTCGAGACCAACACCGCATACGAGCAGGGCCGATGGCGACACGCCGCCAACTACGTACGGCTGCGCCCGGACCTCGCTGCGGAGGACGGCCCTCCAGCTGATCGAGGCTGGCCTCAGCGTCGGCGGGTGATCGCGCCGGCCACGGCGCCGAGCACGGCGCCGGCTCCGAACAGGACGGCTGTCGTCCGCGACGACGGGCGTCCTCCCAGCGTGACCGCCGGCCGCACGATCACGGGCGCGGGCTCGCGGACCTGCTCGATCTCGTTCTCGGGCAACGTCGCCGCCCACGCGGTCACGAAGAGGACCAGCCGGGCGACGACGTTGGTGAACACGAGCAGGCCCAGGATCGGGCCGAACGCGACCCCGGCCGGCGAGGTCGTGACGACGGCGAGGTAGATGGTCATGACCTGCTGGAGCACCACGAGGGCGACGGCGCCGAGAGCGGCCGCCCGCACGGCGCTGCGCACGGTCACCGGTTCCCGGGGGAGCCGGGCGACGACCCACACCAGCACGATCCAGTTCGCGAGGACGGCCAGGGCCAGCCCGACGAGGACGACCAGGAGCTCGGTCCACCAGGTGGGGCCGAGTCCGAGCAGTTCGATCACCGTGCCGGTCATGCCGGTACCGATCGCGGTCACCGCGGACGACACCAGCAGCGCCAGCGCGAGCCCGACCATGGCCAGCAGGTCCATGCCGTAGCGCTTGACCAGGGGCACCGTCGGCTCGCGTTGATCCCACTGCTGGGACAGCGCCTCCCGCAGGTTGGCGGTCCAGCCCAGACCGGCGATCAGCCCGAAGACCAGACCGATGACGCCCACCGCGTCGCGCTGGCTGATCGCGGTGTCGATGATGGCGTTCACCGTGGGGGCCAGCGTCGGCGGCAGGGCGGTCGTGATGGCCTCCCGCAGCTCCGCGAGCAACTGCGGGTTGCTCGCGAGGACGTACCCGGCGGCGGCGAAGGCCATCATCAGGACCGGGACCAGGGCCAGCACGCTGAAGTAGGTGACCGCGGCCGCGTAGTGATCGCCGTGCTTGTCGACGTACCGCGTGCCGGCTCGGACCAGGTGATCCAGCCAACGATGCCGAGCTCGCAGCACCTCGAACCGACCGGGCTCGGTCGGCGTCGCACCCTCCGTCGTCGTCATGACGATCTCCGCCGGCTGGGCTCCGTCTCGGGGGCGGCCGGGTCAGGACCGCTGCGGAGGATCCGCGCTCCCGATCTCCTCGACGACAACACCGTCTGTGGAGGTCGCCCGGAGAAGGCGAATCCCTCGGATGCGCCGCACGCCTCGGACGACGCACGTTCCTCGACCTGGATCTCACCGCGCACGGCGGACACCCCATCTCGTTCCAGGTAGCTCATCGAGACCGCCCCGCCACAACCTCGCGCGAGTCGAGGGACTGCGTCAGTCGTCGTCGCGACGAGCGTCGCGGCGGTCCTCCCGCCGGTCCCGCCGGTCCTCACGCCGGTCGCGTCGGCGGTTGATCCCCTGGGCGACCACGATGGCGCCACCGACCGCGGCGGCGGTCCGGCGTCGGCGTCGGCGTCGGGCTGCAAGTGGCATCTCAGACTCCTTCCGCGACCTCCTTCCGCGACGTCGGCCTCGACGGCGGCCAGGACCGCCTGGGTGGGGATCCGATAGGACAGAAGCCATCGATCAATTGGGCAGTCGGACACCGGCCCCTGACCACGCACAGGGCCGAACGTCCCCCATCCCCCAGAGGTCGCACCGAAACGTGCTCGGGTTTCCGAACCCCGCGTCCTCGATCAGCACGAGCAGGACGTTGGGCGCCCCGTCCGGTGGCGCGATGTGCGCGCGCCGACCCCAGCCGGGGACCGACCCCTCCAGGGGTGCGAGCCGTCGTGTCGCGGAACGGGTGGCGTCGAATCGGCAGAGTGGTGCGCTCCTGGCTGTCTGGCATCGCTGTTCCTCGGTCGGGCGCCGGCCCGTCGGCCGACGGGTTGCGGTCGTGCCGGACGTGCTCCCGTCACCGGCCCGGGCGCAAGGCCCGAGCCGGGTCGGTCGGAGATCTGAAGGGACGACGGCGCCGCCTCCGCGCGCGAGCCCGGTGGCTGCCGTCGCGGTCGCCACGGTCAGGCGTACGCACCGCGGCGATTGGTCGCCAGGGCGTAGATGACGGCGATGTCGACGGCGATGACGACGATCGCCCACAGCGGGTACGCCGCGATGAAGGCCAGGTTCACGACGGCGCTGATCAGGGCCAGGACGATCCCCACGACGCGGGCCCACAGGCGCCCGGCCATCACCCCGAACCCGGCGGCGAAGATGAGGACGCCCAGGATCAGGTGGAGCCAGCCCCACGCGTTGTAGTCCACGTTGACCACCAGGCCGGTGGCCGGGACCACGAAGTAGGAACTGCGCAGGAGGGCGACCAGGCCCTCGATGATCTGGAAGGTCCCGAGCAGGATCATCATGATCCCGGCGAAGGAGATCCATCCGCTCCAGTCGTCGGTGTCGGAGCCGTAGGACTTCGGGCCCTCCTGGTACATCGACTGTCCACCCGAGAAGGTGCCGGGTCCGGTAGAGGTCACGGGATGTCCGTTCCCGGAACCGGCGACGCCGGTTCCTCTTTCTGGGCCCGCCCGATGCGGGCCACGGATGCGAGATGCGTCAGTCGTCGTCGTCGTCGCGACGATCGTCGCGGCGGTCCTCCCGCCGGTCCTCGCGCCGGTCCTCACGCCGGTCGCGTCGGCGGTTGATCCCGTGGGCGACCACGATGGCGCCACCGACCGCGGCGGCGGTCCGGCGTCGGCGTCGGGCTGCAAGTGGCATCTCAGACTCCTTCCGCGACGTCGGCCTCGACGGCGGCCAGGACCGCCTGGGTGGGGATCCGGCCGCTGGCGACGAGCTGCCCCCCGCTACGGCGCACCGCGGCTCCGAACGGCGCGGCCCAGAGGTTCTCCCACACCATCACCGCCGCCGAAGTCCCCGCCTCGATCGCCGCGCCCAGGTCCTCGACGTCCTGCTCGGAGAGCACCATCGCGAGCTCGGCCTCGGCGGCCCGGAACTCCCCGAGCTCGCTCTCGTCGAGGTCGGAGATCTCGGCGGCCTCGAGCGTGCCCTCCGCGTCCTTGCGCAGGAACAGCAGATCGAGGACCCGGATCAGTCCACGGTCGGTCAGGTCATTGAGGTAGGGGCGATCTGCCCCTGACCGAAATCGTCACCCGGGAACTGCACGACCACCCAGTCGACGGGCCCCAATTGATCCATGGCTTCTGTCATATCGGCCTCCACGTCATGGTCACGCCGCCCGCTTCGGGGCGTGTCCGCCCCGACATTCCGACAGCCGCCCCCGACCCGACCCAGGGCCGAACGTCCCGGTCGGACCGGGCATCGCGAGCGGGCCTCGGTGGAGCCCGATGGAGCCCGGTGGCGGGCTCGAGACGTCGCCGCGGATCCCCTCGTCTGGCTCGGGGCTGCGGGCGGCGCCGCCGGGTGTGACGCTCGGAGGGCGCTCGCCAGGGGTGGGGCACGTCGGGGGCGGGGTGGTGGTCGGTCGTGCTCGCCGGGCCGCCGTCGGTCGCTGCGGTGTCCACCTCGCGGGGTACCGGGAAGCGTGATCGTGGTCGAGGCCGTGGCGGCCACGAGGTCGAGCGAGCCGGGCTCGGCCAGGCGGCGTGCGACGCGCACGGTGAGCACGATCCCCGACGCCGAGAAGATCGCCAGGGCGAGGGAGGCTCCGGAGAAGCCGTCGGCCAGGGCTTCGGGAGGCGTTGCGCCGGTCGTGGCGGCGTGAGGGCCGAGAACCAGGTGCACCGTCGCCACAACAACGAGGTCCAGGCCCGGTGACTACCTCGCCAGGGCCCCCGCGAACACGAGGCGCAACAGCCGCGCATCTCGGGGGATCATCCGATCACACCATTGAATTGCGCCTCATTGGCCGAGGCCCTACCTCGTTCAGGTGTCTCCCGCCGCGGCCCGCGCCGCGGCCATGACGTCCGGGTCGACCCAGCCCGTGGGATCGAGCCCGTTGACGCGAGCACGGTCCACCAGGTCCAGGAGACGGGCGGCGTGTGCCTGCTCCTCGTGGGAGAGGCCCTCACGACGGGCTCGCCACAGCCCCTCCTGGGCCCGCTCGACCCCTTCACGAAGTGCGGTCTCGAACATCCCACCCACCTCCTCGCGGCTCATGACACCGCGTCCGATCGCCGTGCGGTCCGGTGCGCGCCCCGCGCCGCTGGATGTCGCGCGGTACGCGGTGCCGACGCCGATGCCCTGCGGCCCTGCCGCTCCCGTCCATGACGGCCACGCTCGCAGTCCCGCCCGTCCGGCCGCAGGGCCGAACGACCCGAAGCGGGTCAGAAGCTGGGGGTCCGCGAGATCGCCCGCAGGATCGGGCGCGACGCCTCGACGGTGAGCCGCGAACGACGCCGCAGCCGCCCGCCCGATGACCGCGACTACGACGCCGACCCGGCGCGTGCTCGTGCTCGTGCTCAGGAACGAGCACGCCGGCCCCGTCTGACCCCGCTGAGCACCCCGGACTGCGCGCGGCGGTGCAGGCCGAGCTCGAGCAGGAGTCGAGCCCGGAGCAGATCGCCGGCTGGCTGGGGCCACGTGCCGCTGCTGGTGGCCTGGCATCTCTGCCACGAGACGATCTGTGAGTGTGTCGCTGCGGTGCTCCGGTAGGGAGGGCCGTCAGGGTCGGTGCCGGTGACTTCGGTGTGACTCGGAGACAATCTGGCCGCTGCGGCGTGCCTTCTGGTAGACGCGTCCGTCGGCGTTGCCGGCGCCGGTCTGGTCCATCGGCTGGCCTGATCAGAAGCTTGTCCGCCTCATGGGGCGTGACTCCTCACAGATGTGCCGCTCGGTGACCCTCCCCAGGCTGGCGCCGATCTGACCGCTGTCCCCGTGGAAGGGAGCACCGGCCGATGCCGATGTTGGCCGAGGTGATCGACGCCGTGGTCGGCGCCGACACCCATCGCGATACCCACGAGCTTGAGATCGCCCACCCGAGCGGCGTGATGATCGCGGTGTCGTCGATCAGCAACGACACCTGCGGTTACGCCCGGGCGGTCGCCTGGATCGCTGAGCACGCGCCCGGCCCACAGGTCGTGGTAGCGGTTGAGGGCACCCGAAGCTACGGCGTCGGGCTGGCTCGCGCGCTGACCGAGGCGGGGTTGACCGTGATCGAGTGCGAGCAGCCCCCGTAGCGCCCGCCGCGGACGAGGCAAGTCTGACGCGATCGATGCGCACCTGGCGGTGCGCTGGGCACTGGAGCTCGACGCCGCGAAGCTGCCCATCCCGCGCGCCGACGGCGACCGGGAGGCCCTGCGCACCCTGCTGTGCGCCCGCGACGAGCTGACCACCACCGGCACCGCACGGATGAATCGGTTAAAGGCCCTGTTGAGCGAGGGTGACGACACCGATCGGGCCCTGGCGCGCGGCGCGCTCACCGAGAGCACCGTCGACCAGCTGGCACGCCGTCGCCAACCCCGAGACGCCTCCCGCCTCCAGGCCGTGCGTCACGCCGAGATCCGGCGGCTGACGGTCGCGGTGCGCGAGCAGCGCCGCGAGCTCAAGACCAACCGGGCCCAGCTCGCGGCCATCGTCGATGACCTCGCCCCCGGGCTGACCGACCACAAGGGCATCGGTCCGGTCTGCGCCGCCCAAGTGATCGTGTCCTTCTCCCACCCCGGCCGGTGCCGTCACGAGGCCGCGTTCGCCGCGCTCGCGGGGACGAGCCCGATCGAGGCCAGCAGCGGTCGCACCACCCGGCATCGGCTCAACCGCGGCGGCGGCCGCGCGCTCAACCGCGCCATCCACACGATCGCCCACACCCGCATGCGCGACTGCCCGGCCACCCGGGCCTACGTCGCTCGCCGTATCGCCGAGGGCAAGAACCTCAAGGAGGTCCGGCGCTGCCTCAAGCTCTACATCGCCCGCTGGCTGCACCGCTTCCTCACCACGGCGATGACCCCTGCGCCGATGGCGCCCGCTTGACCGAAGGGCTCGGCCGTGGAGCCCGCCCTCGCGTCGCCGAGCGCCGGGAACGGGGCTTCAGCGCGACACCGGCTCGGAGCGCCCAGCCACGCAATACCCGGCGTCGGCGAGCCACGCCCGCGCCCTACCCCGCTGGCGCTCCTCGCAGAAGGCCCACCAACGCTCGAGCTCGCCGGGCCATCGCGCGAGGACGTCTTTGAAGCGGCGGAACGCGCCGCGGCCCTGGATGGCGATCGCCAGCCGGTCGCGCTGTTCTTCGTCGGGCACGCTGGTGATGAACTCCTGCATGTCGCGGTAGCCGGCCCGGGAGCCCTCGGACTCGACCGGCAGCCACCACGGCGCGTCGCCCTCGCCGTCGTCCTCCTCACCAACCTCGCGGGCGTAGTCGATGGCGGGCTGCGCCCAGACCTCGCCGCTGCGCAGGTCGAGCCGGCCTCCGCCCAGGACCGGGTCGCCTTCGAGGACGCCGGCGAGCTCCTCGAGATCCACCGGCAGTGGTCGCAGCATCGGGGTCGCGCCGGTCCCGAGCCGCGTGGCGAGCTGGTCGGCCAGCTCGGAATCGCCGTCCCACCCGCGTTCGCGCAGCGCGCCGATCCACTGCTGGGCCATCTCCGCGGCGCCCTCGGCCTCCTGGCCCAGCGCGATGAGCAGCCCGTCCCCGCCGAGCTGTAGGCCCTCCGCGGGCTCGAGTTCTCCCAACCGGGCCACGATCGCTGCCCCGTCGCCTCGATAGACCGCGCCGCGAAGCTCGCGCTTGGGTTCCACCGCGTCCATGCACGCCAAGTCTGCGCCAGCCGACAAGATCCCGACGCAGCACCCGCGGCCACGGGTTGGACGCCGACCCCCGCCCGGCAACGTCGCTCACTATCGAACCGGACTTGACAACACATAGAAGCGTCTACCAGGCGCTCTGCCACGGCGGGCGTGGCGGGCTGAGCCGCGCGCAGACCAGGCGGTTGCGCACCGGGCGCCCGCTGCGCGAGCGCGCCGCCGTCGCCCGGACCGGCGCCGAGTGCGCTACGTGGTCCCGTCGAAGCTGATCGACCAACGCCCACCTGAGGTCGAGGACCGCGCCCGGCTCGGTGACCGGGAGGGCGCTCTTGGGGGCGGCGGCGGTGGTCGTGACGGTGGCCCCACGGAGTCGCCGATGAACCGGGGCTGGACCAGGGACTGGATGACCATGTTGAGGATGGCTGACCGACGCGACCAGGAACGCCGTGAGCACCAGCAGGGCGACGGTGTCGAGCACGGCATGGCTCGTGGCCGGTGCGGCCTGCCTCGTCGGTGCGGCCTTCCTGCCCAACGCCCTGTTCCTCGAGCGCTACCCGACGCCGTCGGTCTGGACGACCTGCCTCGGGGACGGCTGCCCCCTCAATGCCTTCCTGGTCCTGAGCCGGGAGCCGAGGATCGTCCAAGCGGCCTTGAGATCGGCGCTCGAACTGGCGGCGATCATCCTGTTCGTCCTGGTCATCGGTGTGTTGGCCGCCCGGATCCGCCGGGCTTCGCCGCTGCTGCGACGCACACTGATCCCGGTGCGGGCGGCCGCCATCCTGCACTTCGGCGCGTACACGGCCTACCTCGTGGCCCGGCGTACCGGGGTCGACCCGATGGTTCTGCAGTCCTGCGCCTGGCTCGTCCTGCTGAGCATTCCGTTGTTCGCGGCGAGCTTCGTCGCCGGTCTGCTCTGGGCGCGCCTGTACGCGGCGCGCAGTCTCCAGCGGGTGACGCTGGGTCTGGACGCGGCCGCTACCCCCGACGAGCTCCGGGATCTCATCGCCGACGCGCTCTCCGATCAGTCGATCGAGCTCTTCTACCCGCGCCCCGACCGAGGATGGTCGGACTCTCGGGATCGACCGGTAGCGCTGCCCACCCGGGACACGGACCGGTGCGTCGTCCAGATACCGCACGAGCGCGCACCGGTCGTCGCCATCGCCTACGACGCCGCCCTGCGCGAGCAGCACGTCCTCGTCCGGGCGGTGGGCGCGTGTGCGGTCACCGCCCTCCGGCAGCAGCGCCTCACGGCCGCGTTGAGGTCGTCGCTGGCCGAGGTCGAGGCCGCTCGCGGGCGGACGGCGGCGGCAGCTGCCGCCCGAGCGGCGACGGATCGAGCGGGATCTCCACGACGGCGCCCAGCAGCAGCTCGTGCTGTTGCGGATCAACCCGGAGCTCGCCGCCGAGCAGATCGAGCGGGAACAGGCCGGTGGAAGCGAACAGCTCCGAGCGCTCGGCGAGGACATCGATCGGGTGCTCGACGAGATCCGGAACCTGGCGGCAGGGATCTTCCCTCGCCTCCTCGCCGACGCCGGTCTTGGTGAGGCCTTGGCCGCCGCCGCCCGCCGGGGCCCCATCCACACGACGGTGGACACGGTCGGGGTCGGCCGGTATCCGCTCGAGGTGGAGACCGCGGTCTACTTCTGCTGCCTCGAGGCTCTGCAGAACAGCATCAAGCACGCCCGGGGCGCGTCTGCGGTCACAATGCGCGTGGTCGACGACGGAGCGTTGCTGCGCCTCGAGGTCACCGACGACGGGATCGGCTTCGACCCGCCCGACCCACCGCCGACCTCGACCGGGGTGACGAACATGAAAGATCGCCTCGGCAATGTCGGCGGTCGTCTCTGGATCGAGTCAGCTCCCGGTTCCGGCACGGTCGTGCGCGGGGACGTTCCCACCGACGGAGTGTCCGGCGCCTGCCGAGGCGATTCCCCGGACGTCACGTGAGGCAGCGAGCGGGAGCGGCTGACCGGTCTCGTCGGTCCATTCCCCGTGTCATCCGCATTGTCTCCACGACCGCCGCCCGCCCCGGTGGATCTCCATGGTGGAGGTGCGGCGAGCCCTACCGCAGAATGGTGGTACACCTCCTTGCTCCGCCCTACCTGGCTCGACAGCTTCTGTCGGCAGGGGCAGAGACCCGATCTCGAGACAACTCTCCGTAGGCCTGTGATGGCGACCCTGGCGGCCATGCGCAGTCGACGCCGAGCACCGCCGTGGTTCGTGCCACGTCCTGACGCCAGTGATCGCACGAGCGATCGTTCTTGCAGGTCAGAAGCGGTGGAGACGAAGGGAATCGAACCCTCAACCCCCGCCTAGCAAAGATGGCCGACCGCGTTGACCAGGGCCTCTACCAGCAACGACGTCCTCGCGAGGCGTCACTCGGTGCTCCGGGTCATCGTCGATGGCCCTCGTTTCGTGTCAGGCGACGTGTCACGTGGCCGAGGATGGGGACGAGCTCGACACTCCGCCAACGTCAGACCCACCCTCGGCTCGCGTCTCGTTCACTGCGCCGCGGCGACGAGCTTCATGAGCGTGTCGGCGAGCTCGTCGAGAGCACGCTCCTGCGCGTCGCTCTCCAGCCCGCCGCACCATAGCGGTGCCTGGGCCATCGCGGCGTGCATGCACTGCAGCGTCGTCTCCACCCCGGTGACCGCGAACTCCCCCGAGGCGAGGCCCTCCTCGAGGACGCCGCGGAACACCTGGTCGTGCCGCCGGCGCAGTTCCTTGATGCGCTCGCGCGGGTCGTCGGGCCAGGTGCTCGGCACGAGGAAGAGCCGTAGCGCGGCCGGGTACTCGCCGACGGCGATAGCGACGTGCTCACGGATGAGGGCCCGCAGCCGCTCGTGGGGCGGGCCCTCGACGGTCGCGGCCAGCCGCTCGAGCCGCCCGGTCCAGTCGGCGCCGAGCGTCTCGATGGCCGCCACGGCCAGCTCGTCCTTGCCGGGGAAGTAGTAGTAGAGCGACCCCTTGGTGACGTCGAGCCGTTCGGCGACGTCGTCGAGGCTCACCGCGTCGTACCCGCGCTCGCCGAACAGCTCGGCGGCCGTGGAGAGGATTTCCTGGACCCGGCGTCCCCGCTTGCGCTGGACACGGCCGACCGGCGCGGCGTCCTCCACCGGCTGACGGCTCATCGGCCCTCCTCGTCCATGCCCCACAGTATCGCGATCATTGACCTACAAGTCAAATCCTGACCCAGCCTATTGACTCTCGGGTCAAAGTTTGCCACCTTCGTCAATCAGACACCGAAGGGGGCACCCCATGGACTTCGAGCTCACCGAGACGCAGCGCGAGTACCGCGACCGTGCTCGCGGCATCGCCGAGAAGGAGCTGCTGCCCGGCTACCAGGCGCGGGAGCGCAGCGGGCGCATCGACCCCGAGCTCCGCCGTGAGATCGGCCGGCTCGGCCTCATCGCGCCGGAGCTGCCGACAGAGCTCGGTGGCCGAGGTCTGGACCGGCTCACCGCCGGCGTGGTCACCGAGGAGATCGGCCGGGGCGACATCAACGTCGCCTACCTGCAGGTCGTCGGGTCGCTGGTCGGCCAGATCCTCGCCGGCAACGCGACGCCGGAGATCGCTCAGGCGTGGGTACCGCGGATCTGCGCCGGAGAGGAGATCGTCGGGATCGGGCTGACCGAGCCGCAGGCGGGGTCGGACGCGGGCATGCCTGCGCTCACGGCCCGCCGCGACGGCTCCGGGGAGGACGCCGACTGGGTGCTCGACGGCGTGAAGTCCCTGTCGTTCGCCGGGGAGGCGGCGGCGGTCGTCGTGTTCGCCCGGACCGGACCATCACAGTCCCGGGGCAAGGACATCAGCGCCTTCCTGGTACCGCTCGACGCACCCGGAGTCTCCCGTGAGCCGTACTCCGACATGGGCACCACGGCGGTCGGCCGGGGAGCGGCCCACCTCGACGGGGTGCGCATCCCCGCCGACCACCTCCTGGGCGCGGAGGGCCGGGGCTTCACCCAGGTGATGCAGGGGTTCGATTTCAGCCGCGCCCTCATCGGGCTGCAGTGCCTCGGGTGCGCGCAGCAGACCGTCGACGAGACGTGGCGCTACGTGGGCGAGCGCACCGCATTCGACCGTCCGCTGAGCAAGAACCAGGGCGTGGCGTTCCCGCTGGCCGAGGCCGAGACGCTGCTGTCGGCGGCGCGGCTGCTGTGCCTGCGGACGCTCTGGCTCAAGGACGTCGGCCGGCCCCACACCGCGGACGCCGCGATGAGCAAGTGGTGGGCCCCGAAGACCGCCTACGACGTCATCAACCAGTGCCTGTTGCTACACGGCCAGTACGGCTACCGCACCGAGCTTCCCATCGAGCAGCGACTGCGCGACGTGCTCGGGCTACAGATCGGCGACGGCACCGCTCAGATCATGAAGCTCGTCATCGCCCGGCAGTACCTGGGCCGCGAGCTCGCACCGTGACGACAACAACTCTCGAGGAAGGACCAGGAACAGCCATGGGCAAGCTGCAGGACAAGATCGCGATCGTCACCGGGGCGGGACAGGGCATCGGGCGAGGTATCGCCGAGAAGCTCGCCTCCGAGGGCGCCACGGTCGTCGTCACCGACATCAACGAAGCGACGGCCAAGGAGACCGCTGACGCCCTGGGTGGAGGCGCGGTCGGGCTGCACACCGACGTCACCTCCCGCGAGTCGGTGGAGGCGATGGTCGCCCAGGCCCACCAGCAGTTCGGGCGGATCGACGTCCTGGTCAACAACGCGGGCTGGGACAAGGCGGGGCCGTTCGTCGACTCCGACCCCGCTGACTGGGACCGGGCCATCCAGATCAACCTCTACGGCGTCCTGAACACCTCCAAGACCGTACTCCCGATCATGGCGGGGCAGGGCTCGGGTTCGGTGGTCAACCTCGCCTCCGACGCGGGTCGGGTCGGGTCCGCGGGTGAGGCGGTGTACTCGGCGGCCAAGGGCGGGGTCATCTCGTTCACCAAGACCACCGCGCGGGAGATGGCCCGCCACCAGGTCAACGCCAACTGCGTGTGCCCCGGTCCGACCGACACGGCCCTGTTCGCCTCTGTCGTCGAGGGCAACCCGAAGCTGCGCGACGCCCTGATCAAGGCGATCCCGCTGCGCCGGCTCGCGCAGCCGGCCGATCTCGCCAACGCCGTCGCGTTCCTCGCCTCCGACGAGGCCGCCTACATCACGGGCCAGACGCTGTCGGTCAGCGGCGGCCTGTCCATGAGCTGACCGTCCCGGCAGCGAGGAGGAAGACCGACCATGACGGATCTGGCCCACGACTACCTCGACCTCGACGGCCTGTTCTCGGCCGACGAGCTCGAGCTCCGCGACCGCGTGCGCGCGTTCGTGCAGGAGCGCATCAAGCCCCACATCGCCGAGTGGTACGAGAACGCCCAGTTCTCCCGCGAGATCGCCCGGGAGATGGGCAAGGCACGCCTGCTCGGCATGCACCTGAGCGGGTACGGCTGCCCCGGCCGCAGCGCTGTCGAGTACGGCCTCGCGGCCATGGAGCTCGAGGCCGGCGACTCCGGGCTGCGCACCTTCGTCAGCGTGCAGGGATCGCTGGCCATGAGCGCGATCCACAAGTTCGGCTCGGAGGACCACAAGCAGCGCTGGCTGCCCGGCATGGCCGCCGGGGAACTCATCGGGTGCTTCGGGCTCACCGAGCCGGGCGCGGGCAGCGACCCGAGCAGCATGACGACGTACGCCGAGCGCGTCGAGGACGGGTGGGTGCTCCACGGAGCCAAGCGCTGGATCGGCCTCGCCACGATCGCCGACGTCGCCGTCATCTGGGCGAAGACGAACGAGGGCGACGGTGCTGGCGAGGGGGCAGCATCGATCAGGGGGTTCCTGGTCCCCACCGACACGCCCGGATTCTCCGCCACGGCGATCGAGCCCAAGCTCGGCATGCGCGCCTCGATCCAGGCCGAGATCACGCTGACCGACGTCCGGCTCCCCGCCGACGCCGTGCTCCCCGACGCCCGAGGATTGCGCGGGCCCTTCTCCTGCCTCAACGAGGCGCGCTACGGGATCATGTGGGGCGCCATGGGCGCGGCGCGCGACGCCTACGAGGACGCGCTGGCCTACGCCCTCGAGCGTCGCCAGTTCGGCGTCCCGATCGCCGCCTTCCAGCTGACCCAGCAGAAGCTCGTCGACATGGTGCTGGAGATCCAGAAGGGCGTCCTGGTCGCGCTGCAGACCGGCCGGCTCAAGGACGCGGGCACGCTGCGTCCCCAGCAGATCTCGCTGGGCAAGCTGAACAACGTGCGCGAGGCGATCGCCATCTGCCGGGAGGCGCGCACGGTGCTCGGCGGTAACGGCATCACCCTCGACCACTCCCCGCTGCGCCACGCCAACAACCTGGAGAGCGTGCGGACGTACGAGGGCACCGACGAGGTGCACACCCTGATCATGGGCGCGGCCATCACCGGCATCCCCGCGTTCAGCGCGGGACACCAGCCATGAGCTACGAGACGATCACCGTCGACGTCGCCGACCGACTCGCCGTGATCACCGTCGACCGGCCCGAGGCGCGCAACGCGCTCAACCGCCAGGTCCTGGCCGACCTACGGGTAGCGTTCGCCGCACTCGCCGACGACGACCAGGTGGGGGTCGTCGCCGTCACGGGCGCGGGCGAGCGGGCCTTCGTGGCCGGCGCCGACATCACCCAGCTGCAGCACTACACGGCGCAGACCGGACTCGACGCCGAGATGCAGCGGCTCTTCGACGACGTCGAGGCGTTCGAGAAGCCGACCATCGCCGCGGTCAACGGCTTCGCCCTCGGCGGCGGCTGCGAGCTCGCGATGGCCTGCGACATCCGGATCGCGGCGGACACCGCACGCTTCGGCCTGCCCGAGACCAACCTCTCGGTGCTGCCCGGAGCGGGCGGCACGCAGCGGCTGGCCCGGCTCATCGGCACCGGGCGGGCGATCGAGCTGATCCTGACGGGCCGTTTCCTCGAGGCCGACGAGGCCCGGCAGGCCGGGCTCGTCACCTCTGTGGTCGCACCGGAGAACCTGCTCGCCGAGACCCGCACCGTCACCGACCGCATCCTCGCCAAGGGCCCGCTGGCGGTCCGGCTGGCCAAGCTCGTCATCCGGACCGGGATGGACGCCGACCAGCGCACCGGGCAGGTCGTGGAACGCCTCGCCCAGTCGCTGCTCTACACCACCGACGACAAGCGCGAGGGCGCCGCGGCGTTCCTCGAGAAGCGCACACCTGACTTCCGGGGGAGGTGACGACGATGAGCAGCCAGGACACACCTGGGGTGCACGACGTCCTCGTCGTCGGCTGCGGCGCGATGGGCTCGCAGATCGCCATGGCCTGCGCGCTCGCGGGCTACCGGGCGACCGCCTTCGACCTCGACGCCGGGGCGTTCGACCGCGCCGCGACCGAGCTGCGCCGTCGGCTCGACCGCGACGTCGCCAGGGGCCGGCGCGACGAGGAGGCGGTGACCGCGGCGTTCGAGCGCCTGAGCTTCACCACCGACCTCGACGCGGCGGCGCGGCGCGCCGACTTCGTCATCGAGGCCGCCGCGGAGGACCTCGAGGTCAAGCGCGAGGTGTTCGCCCGGCTCGACGCTCTCGCGCCGGCGCACACGATCCTGACCACCAACTCCTCGGCCATCGCCTCGTCGCGGATCGCCGACGCCACTGCCCGGCCCGACCGCGTCGCCAACATGCACTTCTTCAACCCGGCGCTGGTGATGCGCTGCGTCGAGGTCGTCGGCGGGCCCGAGACGTCCGCCGCGACCGTGGCCACGACCACCGCGCTCGCCCGCCGGCTCGGCAAGGACCCGGTGGTGCTGCGCAAGGAGGTCCCCGGCTTCGTCGCCAACCGCATCCTCGGTGCGGCCCGCGACGAGGCGGTCTCCCTGCTCGAGCGGGGCGTCGCATCGGTCCAGGACATCGACACGGCCTGCCGCACCGCGCTGGGCTACCCGATGGGCCCGTTCGAGCTCATGGATCTCACCGGGATCGACATCGGGTACCGCGCCAAGCTCGCCCGCTACGCCGAGACCGAGGACCCGGCCGACCGGCCCAGCCGCACGGTCACCGAGCTCGTCGAGCGCGGCGAGCTGGGCCGCAAGACCGGGCTGGGCTTCTACAGCTACGCCGACGACGGCACCCAGTACCCCCGCGAGGACGACGGGACCCCACGATGACGACCATCACCTCCGGCCCTCCGGAGATCTCCTCCAGCGACTACTACCTGCTCGACGAGCTGCTCACCGACGAGGCGCGCGACGTCCGCGACCGCGTGCGGGGGTTCGTCGACCGCGACCTGCTGCCGGTCATCAATGACTACTGGGACCGGGCCGAGTTCCCGTTCGAGCTGGTGCCGAAGATCGCGCAGCTGGGGCTCGTCGGGTCGACGATCTCCGGCTACGGCTGCCCGGGGCTCAGCCGCCTCGCGGCCGGCGTCCTGACCCGGGAGCTGGCGCGCGGCGACGGGAGTGTCAACACCTTCTTCGGTGTGCAGACCGGGCTCGCGATGGGCTCGATCGCGCTGCTGGGCAGCGAGGAGCAGAAGCAGCGGTGGCTGCCCGGCATGGCAGCCCTGGACATGATCGGGGCGTTCGCCCTGACCGAGCCCGGGCACGGCTCGGACGCCGTCCGTCTCGAGACCACCGCCCGCCGCGACGGTGACCATTGGGTGCTCGACGGCGCCAAGCGCTGGATCGGCAACGCCAGCTTCGCCGACGTTGTCGTCGTGTGGGCCCGGGACGTCGAGGACGGCCGGGTCAAGGCCATCGTGGTGGGGAAGGACGCCGACGGGCGTTATCCCGACGGCTACTCCGCCGACCTCATCACCGGCAAGATCGGCAAGCGTGCCGTGTGGCAGCCCGACATCACGTTGCGTGGCGTGCGGGTGCCGGTGGAGAACAAGCTCGACGAGGCCCGGTCGTTCCGCGACGCCACCCGGGTCCTGACCTCCACCCGCGGCGGGGCCGCCTGGGAATCGCTGGGCCACGCGATCGCCGCCTACGAGATCGCGCTGGCCTACGCGGGGGAACGCCAGCAGTTCGGCAAGCCGATCGCGAGCTTCCAGCTCGTCCAGCACAAGCTCGCCGAGATGCTCGCCGAGATCACCGCGATGCAGCTCTACTGCTTCCGCATGGCCGACCTGCACGAACAGGGCCGTCTCACCGGACCGATGGCTTCGCTGGCGAAGATGCACCACGCGCGCAAGGCCCGGCAGGTCTGCCTCGACGCCCGCGACATCCTCGGCGGCAACGGGCTGCTGATCGAGCACCACGTCGCCCGGCACCTCACCGACATGGAAGTCGTGCACACCTACGAGGGCACCGACTCGATCCAGTCCCTGATCGTCGGCCGCGACCTCACCGGCATCTCCGCCTTCACCTGACCCGCCCGCGCCACCCGGACCACCCTCGACGAAGAGACGCTGCGATGTTCACCTACGACCCGACCGCCTACCGGAACTACTTCGAGCGCGAGTTCACCTATCTCGCCGGCTTCCGCCGCAACACCCGCCGCTACGCCGGCCGGGTCGCGATGACCGACCCCGCGACCGGCGACCGCTGGACCTACGCCGAGCTGGGCCACCGGGTGGACGCCCTGGCCGCCGGGCTGGCCGCAGCCGGCGTGCGCCCCGGCGACGTCGTCGTCCACCAGCTCTTCAACGGTCCCGAGTTCGCCCAGCTCTACCTGGCCACCCAGGCCTGCGGCGCGGTGGGCTCGCCGGTCAACTTCCGGCTCGCCGCCGGCGAGACCGCGCACGTCCTCGACGACAGCCAACCCACCGTCTTCGTGTACGACACCGAGCTCTCGGAGATGGTCGCGGCCGCACTGGAGCGCGCCCGGCACCGTCCCGCGGTGATCGCCGCGGTCGGTCCCGGCACGCCCCTGCCGGGAGTGATCCCGTTCGAGGAGCTGGTCACGCCCGGCAAGCCCGTGCCGGCAGCAACGCGCACGGTCTACGACGAGACCACCCGGCTCTACACCTCCGGCACCACCGGCATGCCCAAGGGCGTCCCGCTCAACAGCATGGTCGAGATCTTCAGTGCCCATGACGTGATCATGCACTTCCCGCTGTCCCCCGAGGACCGCACGCTGAACATGACGCCCTGGTTCCACCGCGGCGGGCTGTACTCCGGCGGGCCCAACCCTGTGTTCTACCTGGGCGCCGAGGTCGTGCCGATGCGCGCGTTCGATCCGGAGCGCTGCCTCGATCTGGTCGCCGAGCACGGGCTGACCTACCTCATCGGTGCCCCGACCAACCTGGCGATACTCGCCCGGGCCCAGTCCGACCGGCCCCGCGACCTCTCCGCGTTGCGCGGCATCGTCACCATGGGCGCCCCGCTCGAGCGCGAGGCGTGCCTGCGCTACCAGGAGCTGCTCACGCCCCGCATCTTCAACGGATACGGCACCACCGAGACGTTCTGGAACACCTTCCTGCGCCCGGTCGACCTGCCCGACCACGCCGGTGCCGCGGGTCGCGCGTCCACCGACGACGACGTCCGCGTCGTCCAGGTCCACGAGGACCGCCCGGGTCGGCCCGACGAGCGGGTCGCCCAGGACAGCACGGAGGTCGGCGAGGTGATCGTCCGGTCCCCGAAGGCCGGCTACGCCTACGTCAACTCGCCGGCCCAGGAGGCGGAGAAGTTCCACGACGGCTGGGTCCACCTCGGCGACCTCGCCGTCTGGGACGCCGAGGAGTACGTGACGATCGTCGGCCGCAAGGACGACATGCTCATCTCCGGGGGCGAGAACGTGCACCCGGTGCAGGTCGAGGAAGCGCTCAACGAGCACCCGGGCATCACCGACTCCCTCGTGATCGGCGTTCCCGACCAGCGCTGGGGACAGCGCGTCGTCGCCTACGTCATCCGCACCGACCCGTCCCTCACGGCCGCCGACTGCGAGGCGCACTGCCGGGCGCACCCGATGCTGGCCCCGTACAAGCGGCCCCGCGCCTACCGGTTCGTCGACGAGCTCCCGCTCACCGCCACCGGCAAGAAGGTCCACTACCGCGCCCGGGCCCAGGCCGTCGAGGACGACGCCCAGGGCCTGTTCGAGACCCCCTGACCGATCCGACGACCCCAGAGGAGCACTGCCATGAACTTCTCCGACTACCAGCAGCTCGACTTCGAGCGCCAGGACAACGGCGTCCTGCTGATCACCATCAACCGCCCCGACAAGTACAACGCCACCGACGAGCAGCTCCACGGCGAGCTCGCCCGGGTCTGGAACGACGTCGCCAGCGACCCCGAGACGCGCGTCGCGGTCATCACCGGCGCGGGCAAGGCGTTCTCCGCGGGCGGGGACCTGGCCATGGTCGAGCGCCTGGCCGGCGACCACGAGCGGGTCTCCCAGATGCTCACCGAGATGAGCGACCTGGTCTACAACATCATCAATTGCGAGAAGCCGATCGTGTCGGCGATCAACGGGGTCGCCGTCGGCGCCGGCGTCGTAGTCGCGTTGCTCGCGGACATCGCCATCTGTGCCGAGGACGCCAAGCTCGGCGACGGCCACGTCAAGCTGGGCGTCTCCGCCGGCGACCACGCCGCGATCATCTGGCCGCTGCTGGCCGGGATGGCCAAGGCCCGCTACTACCTGCTCACCGGCGAGATGCTCACCGGCGCCGAGGCCGAGCGGATCGGCATGGTCGCCAAGGCGCTGCCGCGCGACCAGGTGCTCGACGAGTCACGGCGGGTCGCGCAGACCCTGGCCACCGGCGCCCAGCAGGCCATCCGGCTGACCAAGCGCTCGCTCAACAGCTGGCTGCGCACCGCCGGACCGACCTTCGACGCGTCCGCGGCCTACGAGATGCTCTGCTTCATGGGCCCCGACGTCGTCGAGGGCGCCACAGCACTGCGCGAGAAGCGCGAACCCCGCTTCCCCTCCGCCGCGCCGCAGTCCTCAGGGGTTCCCTCATGACCGACGCGGTGATCTGCGAACCCGTCCGCACCCCGGTCGGCGCCTTCGCCGGCGGCCTGCGCGACGTCCCGGTCCAGGACCTGGCCTCGACGGTCGTCCGCGAGCTCGTCGCGCGCACCGGGATCGCGTCGACGGACGTCGACGACGTCGTCTTCGGCCACTGCTACCCCACCATGGACGCCCCGGCCATCGGCCGCGTGGCGGCGCTGGACGCGGGACTCGACGTCGACGTCCCCGGCATCCAGGTCGACCGGCGCTGCGGCTCCGGCCTGCAGGCCGTGCTCTACGCGGCGATGGCGGTGCAGACCGGCGGCGCGTCCCTGGTGCTCGCCGGCGGTGCCGAGAGCATGTCCGGTGCCGCGCACTACTCGCACCAGCCGCGATGGGGTGTCAAGGCGGGCACCATCGAGCTCAAGGACGCGCTGTCCGTGGGCCGGGTGACCGCGGGCGGGCGCCACCACGAGGTACCCGGCGGCATGCTCGAGACCGCCGAGAACGTCCGTCGCGAATGCGCCATCTCACGGGAGGACCAGGACCGGCTCGCCGTGCGCTCGCACGAGAAGGCGGCGGCCGCCCAGAAGGAGGGGCGCTTCGCCGACGAGCTGGTGCCGGTCACGGTGCGGGGGCGGAAGTCGGACACCGTGGTCGACGCCGATGAGCACATCCGGCCCGACACCTCGCTCGACAAGCTGGCCGCGCTGCGCCCGATCCTCGGGCGGAGCGACGAGGGGGCCACCGTGACCGCCGGCAACGCCAGCGGCCAGAACGACGGCGCCGCCGCCTGCCTGGTGACCACCTCCGAGCGCGCCGAACAGCTGGGGCTGCGCCCCCTCGTGCGGCTCGTCTCGTGGGGCCTGGCCGGCGTCCGCCCCCGGACCATGGGGATCGGGCCGGTCCCCGCCACCGCAGCCGCCCTCGACCGCGCCGGTCTCGGGTTCGAGGACCTCGACGTCATCGAGCTCAACGAGGCCTTCGCCTCCCAGGTGCTGGCCGTGGCCCAGCAATGGGGCATCGACCCGGTTGCCGACGAGCGGGTCAACCCCAACGGCTCGGGTATCTCGCTCGGTCACCCCGTCGGGGCCACCGGTGTGCGCATCCTCGCCACCCTGGCCCGGGAGATGGACCGCCGCAGCGCCCGCTATGGCCTGGAGACGATGTGCATCGGCGGTGGGCAGGGTCTCGCGGCCGTCTTCGAGCGCGTCACCTGAGGAGGCAGGAACATCGTGTCCCAGCCGCCCTCCGGAGACCGACACCGGGTCGTGATCGTCGGTGGCGGGTTCGGGGGCGTGCGCGCCGCGCATGCCCTCAGCCACCTCCCGGTCGACATCACCCTCATCGACCGCACCAACCACCACCTCTTCCAACCGCTGCTCTACCAGGTGGGGACCGGTGTCCTCTCCCCCGGTCAGATCGCCCCGGCCCTGCGCAGCATCTTCCGGAAGAAGCCCAACGTGTGCGTCCAGCTGGCACAGGTCGACGGATTCGACCTCGACCGACGGGTCGTGCACGGTGTCGCGGACCACGGCATCGAGGTGCCCTACGACACCCTGATCGTCGCGGCAGGAGCGACCCACTCCTACTTCGGTCGCGACGAGTGGGAAGCACACACGCTCGCCATGAAGAGCCTCGATGACGCGAACCGACTGCGCAGCCGGGTTCTGGGTGCCTTCGAGATGGCCGAGCAGGCCGACACACCCGCCGAGCGGGAGGCGTGGCTCACCTTCGCCATCGTCGGCGCCGGCCCCACCGGGGTGGAGCTCGCCGGGCAGGTCGGGATCCTCGCCCACCGGCTCCTGCCGGCCGAGTTCCGCAGCATCGACACCACCAGCGCGAGGGTCCTGTTGCTCGACGCGGCGCCCACCGTTCTCGGTCCGTTCGCCCGGCCGCTGCAACAGCGTGCCCGGGCAGACCTGCACGAGCTCGGCGTCGAGGTGCAGACATCCGCGCCGGTCACGACCATCGATGCCGAGGGCATCGAGATCGCCGACGACACCGGGAGCCACCACCGGATCACCGCAAAGACGGTCATCTGGGCGGCGGGCGTGAAGGCCTCGCCCCTGGCCGAACGACTCGCCGAAGCCGCGGGAGCTGAGACCGACCGGGCCGGACGCCTCCTCGTCTCGCCGGACTGCACGGTCCCCGGCCACCCCGAGATCTTCGCCATCGGTGACATGGTCTCCCTCCCCGGAGTACCCGGAGTGGCACAACCCGCGATCCAGGAGGGCCGCTATGTCGCCGAGGTCATCGGCGCCCGCCTGGCCGGCGCCCCCACTCCGGAGCCGTTCCGGTACCGGGACAAGGGGGCGATGGCGATCGTCGGCCGGACCCACGCCGTCGCCCAAGTCGGCAGAATCCGGCTCACGGGATGCCCGGCTTTCCTCGTGTGGGGCGTGGTGCACCTGGCCTACCTGGTGGGCTGGGGCAACCGGTTCGAAGCGGTCGGCCGCTGGCTGTGGACGATGATCGCCCGCAACCGCCGGGAACGGCTGATCAGCGTCGTGAGCCTGGTCCCCGAGGAGACCGCTCGCGACCAGTTGGCCCGGACCGGTATCAGGCGCCGTCGCGAGCGCGCGGGGGTCGGTCCCGAGCGCCGGGAGAGGGGCACGGTCAGGCCATGATCGAACCGCTGCCGTCGGGACCGATCGTCGAGCAGATCCGCACGTCGATGGGCTACCGACTTCATGAGCGCTCCGGCTCGCGCGTCCGGGCGACGCTCACCCTCGGCGAGGCGCACCACCAACCGTTCGGGCGCGTCCACGGAGGGATCTACGCCATCGCCGTGGAGGGGGTGGCCAGCGAGGGTGCGTGTGCCGCGGTGGTTGACCGCGGCATGTACGCGGTCGGGACCAGCAACACCACCGACTTCCTCCGCCCCGTCACCGCCGACGAGGTCGAGGTGCTCGCCGAGCCCATCTTCCAAGGCCGAACCCAGCAGCTGTGGCAGGTCTCCATCACCCGCCTCAGGGACGGCAAGCTGGTAGCCCGGGGACAGCTGAGGCTGCAGAACCTGCCCCTGCCCGAGGACGCGTAGCAACCCTGCACCATCCACAGACCGGACAGCAGCTGCGCGGGACGGCCACGGCCGCCCGACCTCGTGTCCGCGCTCCATCCACCTATCCCGGCGCCCGGCACCGTTTCGATTTCGCGTCACGGGCGCGTCCCGGGCAGCGCACCCTCAACAGCAGTCGCGCATCAAGAAGGTGCTGGTCGGGCGACCAGAACTCGCTCGCTCGGGCTGGCCGTGCCACCGAGTAGCGCTCCGTTTCGCGTCACGCCACAGCCGAAATGACCTCACGCGACGTCGCCGTCAGAGCGTTTGCCCAGGTCATGGTGGGTGGAGACGAAGGGAATCGAACCCTCAACCCCCGCCTTGCAAAGGCGGTGCTCTGCCAATTGAGCTACGTCCCCGCGGGTCAGGACGAGGTGGTCGCCTCGTGCCAGACGTCCTTCGTGGGTTGCTGTTCCCGGTGACGCCGGAGGAGGACCACGGCCCCGGCGACCAGGGCGAGAGACACGAGGGCCTTCACCGCACCCCTTTCCACGACGACCCGGCCCACGGTACCGCAGCGTCCGCGCGCGCCCGTCCGCCGCACGCGAGCGGCAGCGGCCGGCGACGGGCTCCCCTCGCCCATCTATCCGAGCGAAGGTGCCCTTCGCTCGGAACGGGTGATCGTCGGGCGGCCTCGCGCCGTGCCCGCCCCGAGCGGTAGGACTCACCCGAGACGACGGCGTCGTGGACGGGAGCTCGGATGGCCGGGGCGGGTCGTGCCTACGTGGTGGGCACGTTCGACACGAAGGGCGAGGAGCTGCGGTACGTCGCCGGGCTCCTGCGGGACGCGGGGCACGCGGTGACGACCGTGGACGTCGGCACCAGCGACCCGGACGCGGGCACGGCGGACGTGGGCCCGCGCGAGGTCGCGGGGGACGCCGCGTTCACCGGCGACCGCGGGAGCTCGGTGACCGCGATGAGCGCGGCGCTCGAGCGCTGGCTCCCGGAGCGCGACGACGTCGCCGGGGTGCTCGCGCTCGGCGGATCCGGCGGCACCGCGCTCGTGACGCCGGCGCTGCAGCGCCTCCCGGTGGGCCTGCCGAAGATCGTGGTGTCGACGGTGGCCTCGGGCAACGTCGCCCCGTACGTCGGCGCCGTCGACATCACGCTCATGTACTCGGTGACCGACGTCGCCGGGCTCAACCGGATCAGCCGGCGGGTGCTCGGCAACGCCGCGCACGCGCTCGCCGGCATGATCGCCACGGAGCCGCCGCCGGCGCAGGACAAGCCGGCGCTCGGTCTGACGATGTTCGGGGTCACGACGCCGTGCGTCACCGCGGTCACCGAGGCGGTCAGCGACCGGTGGGACTGCCTGGTCTTCCACGCGACCGGCACCGGCGGGCGCGCGATGGAGAAGCTCGTCGACGACCGGCTCGTGGAGGCCGTCGTCGACGTGAGCACCACCGAGATCGCCGACCTCGTCGTCGGCGGGGTCATGGCGGCCACCGAGGACCGCCTCGGAGCGATCGCCCGCGCCGGCGTCCCGTGGGTCGGGTCGGTCGGGGCGCTCGACATGGTCAACTTCGGGGCGCCCGACACCGTCCCGGAGCAGTTCCGCGGCCGGACCCTCTACGAGCACAACGCGCAGGTGACGCTCATGCGCACGACGCCCGAGGAGAACCGCGCGGCCGCGGCGTTCCTCGCCGAGCGGCTCAACGCCTGCCCGGGCCCGGTGCGCCTCGTGCTGCCGCTCGGCGGTGTCTCGGCCCTCGACGCGCCCGGCATGCCCTTCGCCGACCCCGAGGCCGACGCCGCACTGTTCGACACCCTGCGCGAGCACGTCCGCGTCGACGAGGGACACCGCGTCGTCGAGAGCCCGCACCACGTCAACGACCCCGAGTTCGCCGCGACCCTCGTCGCCGCGCTCGAGGAGATCACCGGAGGACGCCCGTGACCCGCGCCGAGATCCTGGAGCGTCTGCGCGCCAAGGTCGACCGTGGCGAGCCGATCGTCGGGGGTGGCGCCGGCACCGGCCTGTCCGCCCGCTGCGAGGAGGAGGGCGGGATCGACCTCATCGTCATCTACAATTCCGGCCGGTACCGCATGGCCGGACGCGGTTCGCTCGCCGGATTGCTCGCGTACGGCAACGCCAACGACATCGTGGTCGAGATGGCGCGCGAGGTCATCCCGGTCGTGCGCCACACCCCGGTCCTCGCCGGCGTGAACGGCACCGATCCGTTCCTCATCCGCCCCCGCTTCCTGCGCGAGCTGCGCGAGCTCGGCTTCGCGGGCGTGCAGAACTTTCCGACCGTCGGCCTCATCGACGGCACCTTCCGGGTGAATCTCGAGGAGACCGGGATGGGGTTCGACCGTGAGGTGGAACTCATCGCCGCCGCGCACGAGGAGGATCTCCTCACGACGCCCTATGTGTTCTCCGTCGAGGACGCCCGGGCGATGACCGAGGCCGGCGCCGACATCGTCGTCTGCCACATGGGGCTGACCACCGGCGGGACGATCGGGGCGCAGACGGCGAAATCGCTCTCCGACTGTGTCGCACTCGTCGACGAATGGGCCGAGGCGGCGCGCTCGGTGCGCGACGACGTCCTCGTGCTCGTGCACGGTGGACCGGTGTCCTCTCCCGAGGACGCCGCGTACGTCCTCTCGCGCACGCGCGCCTGCCACGGCTTCTACGGCGCCAGCAGCATGGAGCGCCTGCCCACCGAGCAGGCCCTCACCGCCACGACCCGGGAGTTCGTCTCGCTCCGCCCCTCGACCCCCCAGGAGGACTGACATGCCCGACCTGACCGCCAGCGCCGTGGTCCCCGCCGACGCCGACACCGTGTGGCGGGTGGTCCGCGATTTCGACGGGCTCCCGACCTGGCACCCGGCGATCGCGGCGAGCGAGCTCGAGGGCGACGGGCGCAGCGACCAGGTGGGCGCCGTGCGCCGGCTCACCCTCGGCGACGGCGGCGTCGTGCGCGAAAGCCTCGTCGCCCTCGACGACCGTGAACGACGCCTGACCTACGCGATCCTCGAATCGCCGTTCCCGGTCCGGGACTACCGCTCGACCATCCGCGTCCACCCCGTGACCAAGACCGGCGAATCCTTCGTCGCCTGGTCGGTGCTCTTCGACTGCGACCTCGACGACGCCGAACGGCTCAGTGCGTTGTTCGCGGGGGATGTGTTCGGAAGCGGGTTGGACGGTCTGGTCTCGCATTTGTCGCCGTCGGCGTGACGTTCGCAGCACGGAAACTCCTCCCCGTCGAACACTCCGTCCTTTCTTTGCTATTCTCGCCGCGCAACGAATAGACGGCACCTCATCGGTTCGATGATGTAGTGAGGAGTCACGCCAGCCATGGCACAGAAGACCATCGTCACCCTGGTCGACGACCTGACCGGCGAGGAGGCCGAGGACATCACGACGGTCGAGTTCGCTCTCGACGGCGTGACCTACGAGATCGACCTCGACGACAAGAACAGCGCGCGCCTGCGCGACGCGCTCGCCGAGTACGTCGCCGCCGCGCGCCGCACCGGCGGCCGGCGTTCGAACGGCGGCGGGCGTCGCCGCTCCGGCGCCGGCACGGGCACCCCGCGGGCGACGTCGCCCGGCGGCTACGACCGTGAGACCTCGAAGCAGATCCGGGAGTGGGCGAAGGCCCAGGGCTTCGAGGTGTCCGACCGCGGCCGTGTGCCGAACAACGTCGTGGAGGCGTGGGAGGCCCAGCGCAAGGGCTCCGAGCACGCCGCGACCTTCTCCGGCTAGATCCTTCCCGAGAATGACGACGGCCCCGGAGCGCGGAGCTCCGGGGCCGCTCGTGTCGGTGGGGTGCACCGTGGGGGTGGGCCCAGCTGGATTTGAACCAGCGACCTCGTCGTTATCAGCGACGCGCTCTAACCAACTGAGCTATGGGCCCTCGCAGCAACCACCAGGTGCGGACGCCACGGTACCCGACGGTCACCGGGCGTCCGACACCGGGATCCCGCCCTAGTCGCGCTCCGACAGGGTCACCTCGATGCCGCCCGCGACGTCCGCGGAGATGTTGTAGATGAACGCCGAGACGCTCGCGAGCGCGGTGAACAGGATGATGTTGACGACTCCGATGACCGCCGCGACGCCGAACACACCGCCGGCGGTGATGAGCTCGCCGCCACCGCCCGCGTCGGACGTCAGGTCCTGGTAGGTGCCGTTGAGCTGGGCCCACACCCCCATGCCGTCGAGCACCGCGTAGAGCACGCCGACCGCGAACATCCACACGAAGAACAGCGCCACGCCCAGCACGAGGGCGAGCTTGAGCACCGACCACGGGTCGAACCGGCGGACCTGCAGGCTCGCCCGTCGCGGCGCCTTGCCGGTGCGCGGGCGCCCCGCCGAGAGCTCGGCGACGTCGTCGGGCTCGCGACGCGTGTCGTCGTCCCGGTTGCGCAGACCGAGCTGCTCGGGCGAGAGCTGGTTGGTCGGCGCGTCGATCCCGGACGAGCTCGTCGTCGCCGATCCCTCGGCCGGCCGCGCCGTTCCGGACGCCGGCGCGGTGCGCGCGGCGATCGGGATGCCGCCCGAGGGCGTGCCGGAGCCGTCACCGGGCGGGCGTCCGTAGCCGGGCCCCGGGGAGCCGGGACCCTGCGGGCTAGGCCCTCCGGGCCCTCCGGGCCGTGGGAAGGGCCCCGACGGCGGGTGCGCGCCACCCGGACCGCCCTGACCACCCGGACCACCGGGACCGCCGGGACCCGCCGGACCGCCGGGACCACCCGGACCCGCCGGTCCTCCGGGACCGGGCTGCCCCGGCCGCGGCTGGCCGCCACCGGGGGCGGGCGGGCCACCGGGCCGCCCGGTCGGGATCGGTCCGGACGGCGGACCCGCAGCCGCCCCGCCGCGCTGCCACGGCGGGGGCGGGCCGGCCGGTCCGCCCGTCGTCTCGCCCTCCGCGGACGAGGACGCCGCCCCGGTGGCCGACCCGGCCTCCCCGGAGGCCTCGGACTCGGCCCCGTTCGCCTCGCTCGACGTCGCGCCCGACTCGTCCTCGACGGCGTCGACGCGGGTCGTCGACTCCGCGTCGCCGTTCCGCGCGGCGTCCGAGTCGGGAGCGGACTCCTGCGTGCTCGTCCGCGTCCCGCCCCCGCCCGTCGTCTCCGACGTCGCGGGGCCCGGCTCGTCCGGCTTGCTCGGTGTGCTCACGAAAGAACTCGTCTCGTCGGTCGGTGACGGGAGATCAGGGCTGGCTCAGGCGGGGATCGTCACGGCTGGGGCGGTGCGGTCGTCCCGCCGGCGTCCGGGTCGCCCGCGTTCTCGGCGTTCCGGGCGATGGCCAGCAGCGTGCCACCCTCACCGAGGTTCATCAGACGCACACCCTTGGTCTGGCGGCCCGCCTTGCGGACCTCCTTGGCGGTCGTCCGGATCACTCCGCCGCTCGCCGTGATCGCGTACAGCTCGTCGTCGAGCTCGACGATGAGCGCCCCCACGAGGGTCCCGCGACGGCGGTCGTACTGCAGGGTCAGCACGCCCTTGCCCCCGCGGTTCTGCACCGGGTACTCGTCGATCGGCGTGCGCTTCGCGTAGCCGCCGCCGGTCGCGACCAACAGGAACGTGCCCGCGCGGACCACGCCGAGCGAGAGGAGCTCGTCGCCGGAGTTGAAGCGCATGCCGGTGACGCCCGATGTCGCGCGGCCCATCGGGCGCAGCGCGTCGTCGCTGGCGGTGAAGCGGATCGACTGCCCCTCGGCCGAGACGAGCAGCAGGTCGTCGTCGCCGGAGCAGAGCACGGCGCCCACCAGCTCGTCGTTCTCGCGCAGGTTGATGCCGATGAGGCCGCCGGCGCGGTTGGAGTCGAAGTCGGTCAGCCGCGACTTCTTCACCAGCCCGGCACGCGTCGCGAGCACCAGGTACGGCGCCGCGTC
Source organism: Actinomycetospora lutea (assembly GCF_028737205.1). Taxonomy (GTDB): domain Bacteria; phylum Actinomycetota; class Actinomycetes; order Mycobacteriales; family Pseudonocardiaceae; genus Actinomycetospora; species Actinomycetospora lutea. The sequence goes on from NZ_JAQZAL010000021.1 coordinate 67,940, forward strand.
GTAGTCCTTGATGTGCATGACCTGGGCGATCTGCTCCTCGGGCTGGAACGCGAGGAGGTTCGCCACGTGCTGGCCGCGGGCGTTGCGGTTGGCCTCGGGCAGCTCGTAGGCCTTCGCCCGGTACACGCGGCCCTTGTTGGTGAAGAAGAGCAGCCAGTCGTGCGTGGAGCAGACGAAGAAGTGCGCCACGAGGTCGTCCTGCTTGAGCGTCGCGCCCTGCACACCGCGCCCGCCGCGCTTCTGCGCGCGGTAGAGGTCGGTCTTGGTGCGCTTCGCGTAGCCGGTGCGCGTGATCGTGACGACGATGTCCTCGACCGCGATGAGGTCGGAGTCGGCGACCTCGCCGTCGTAGCCGACGAGGCGCGTCAGGCGGTCGTCGCCGTACTTCTCGACGATCTCGCCGAGCTCGTCGCGGACGATCTGCCGCTGCCGCTCGGGGCGGGCGAGGATGTCCTCGAGGTCGCGGATCGTCTCCTCGATCTCGGCCAGCTCGTCGATGATCTTCTGGCGCTCGAGGGCGGCGAGGCGCCGCAGCTGCATGTCCAGGATCGCCTGGGCCTGGACCTCGTCGATCTCGAGCAGGTCCATGAGGCCGGAGCGCGCGACGTCAACGGTCTCCGACGCGCGGATCAGCGCGATGACCTCGTCGAGGGCGTCGAGCGCCTTGACCAGACCACGCAGGATGTGGGCCCGCTCCTCGGCCTTGCGCAGGCGGTAGCGCGTGCGCCGGACGATGACGTCGATCTGGTGGCGGATCCAGTGCCGGATCATCTGGTCGAGCCGCAGGGTGCGCGGCACGCCGTCGACGATCGAGAGCATGTTGACGCCGAAGCTGTACTGCAGCTGCGTGTGCTTGTAGAGGTTGTTCAGCACGACCTTCGCGACCGCGTCGCGGCGCAGCGTGATGACGATCCGGCGGCCCACCCGGTCCGACGACTCGTCGTTGATCTCGGCGATGCCCTGGATGCGCCCGTCGCGCACCAGCGTCGCGATCGACTCGATGAGCGAGTCCGGGTTGACCTGGTAGGGCAGCTCGGTGACGACGAGGATCGTGCGGCCCTTGGCGTCCTCCTCGACCTCGACCACCGCGCGCATGCGGATCGAGCCGCGACCGGTGCGGTAGGCCGACTCGATGCCGTCGGTGCCGACGACGAGGCCCGCGGTGGGGAAGTCGGGCCCCTTGATGAAGCCCATGAGCGCCTCGAGGGTCTCCTCCTCGGAGGCCTCCGGGTTGTCCAGCGCCCACGTCGCGCCGGCCGCCACCTCGCGCAGGTTGTGCGGCGGCATGTTGGTGGCCATGCCGACCGCGATGCCGGCGCTGCCGTTGATCAGCAGGTTGGGCACCCGGCCGGGGAGGACCGTGGGTTCCTGGGTGCGGCCGTCGTAGTTGTCCGCGAAGTCGACGGTCTCCTCGTCGATGTCCGCGAGCATCGACATCGCGAGCGGCGTGAGGCGGCACTCGGTGTAGCGCATGGCCGCGGCGGGGTCGTTGCCCGGCGAGCCGAAGTTGCCCTGGCCGTCGATCAGCGGGTAGCGCATCGACCAGGGCTGGGCCAGGCGCACGAGGGCGTCGTAGATCGCCGAGTCGCCGTGCGGGTGGTAGTTGCCCATGACGTCGCCGACGACGCGGGCGCACTTCACGTAGCTGCGGTCCGGGCGGAAGCCGGAGTCGTACATCGAGTACAGGACGCGGCGGTGGACCGGCTTGAGCCCGTCCTCCACCAGCGGCAGCGCGCGACCCACGATGACCGACATCGCGTAGTCGATGTAGGAGCGCTGCATCTCCTGCTGGATGTCGACCGGCTCGATGCGGTCGCCGGGTCCACCGGGAGGCAGGGTCGTCTCGGTCACGCGGTTCTCACCCTCCTGGCGCCCCTCGCACGGGGCACCGGACGCCGTCGATCCTATCGGGGCCGGGGGTGCTCCCCCGGCTCCCCCGGACGGCCCGCGCCGGCGTGTTCGCGCCGGTCACGGGGCATGTCCGGGTTCGGGACGGGATGCCTGGTTCCACGGGAAACGTCGGCCTCCCCCGTCCCTCGACCTCGACTACACGTCGAGGAACCGCACGTCCTTGGCGTTGCGGGTGATGAACGACCGCCGGGACTCCACGTCCTCGCCCATGAGCACGCTGAACAGCTCGTCGGCGGTGGCGGCGTCGTCCAGCGTCACCCGCTGCATCAGCCGGGTGGCGGGGTCCATCGTGGTCTCCCACAGCTCCTTGGCGTTCATCTCACCGAGGCCCTTGTAGCGCTGGACGCCGTCGTCCTTGTTGATCTTCTTGCCGGCCGCACGGCCGGCCTCGATCAGGCTGTCGCGCTCGCGGTCGCTGTAGGCGAACTCCGGCTCGGCGTTCCGCCCGCCCCACTTGATCTTGTAGAGCGGGGGCATCGCCAGGAACACGTGCCCCTGCTCCACCAGCGGCCGCATGAACCGGAACAGCAGGGTCAGCAGCAGCGTGCGGATGTGCTGGCCGTCGACGTCGGCGTCGGCCATCAGCACGATCTTGTGGTAGCGCAGCTTCGAGAGGTCGAACTCGTCGTGGATGCCCGTGCCGAGCGCCGTGATGATCGACTGGACCTCGTTGTTCTTGAGGACGCGGTCGATGCGGGCCTTCTCGACGTTGATGATCTTGCCGCGGATCGGGAGGATCGCCTGGAACATCGAGTCGCGGCCGGACTTCGCCGAGCCACCCGCCGAGTCGCCCTCGACGATGTAGACCTCGCTCTGCTCCGGGTCGTTGCTGCGGCAGTCGGCGAGCTTGCCGGGCAGGCCACCCAGATCGCCGGCCGTCTTGCGGCGGACGAGCTCGCGGGCCTTGCGGGCGGCCAGACGCGCCTGGGCGGAGCCGACCGCCTTGTTGATGATGGTCTTCGCCTCGGCCGGGTTGGCCTCGAACCAGTCGGCGAGGTACTCGTTGCAGACCTTCTGGACGAACGAGCGGACCTCGGTGTTGCCGAGCTTGGTCTTGGTCTGGCCCTCGAACTGGGGCTCCGCGACCTTCACCGAGACGATCGCCGCGAGACCCTCGCGGATGTCGTCGCCGGTGAGCGCCGGGTCCTTGTCCTTGATGAGCTTCTTGTCGCGCGCGTAGCGGTTGACCGTCGCGGTCAGCGCCGAGCGGAAGCCCTCCTCGTGGGTGCCGCCCTCGGTGGTGTTGATCGTGTTGCAGAAGGTGTAGACGGACTCGGAGTAGCCCGAGTTCCACTGCATCGCGACCTCGACCTGGTGGCCGGTGCCCTCCGCCTGGAAGCCCACCGGCTTGCGGTGGATCGGGTCCTTGGCGTGGTTGATGTGGGCGACGAAGTCCTCGAGGCCGCCCGGGTAGTGGAAGGTCCGCTCCTTGACCTTCGACACGTAGCCCTCGGCGTCCGGGGCCTCGTCGAGGTCCGTGCCGTCGACGTCGCTGCCCTCGGGCTTGCGCTCGTCGCGCAGGGTGATGGTCAGGCCCTTGTTCAGGAACGCCATCTCCTGGAGCCGGCGCGAGACGGTCTCCAGGTTGTAGGTCGTGGTCTCGAAGATGCCCGGGTCCGCCCAGAAGGTGATGGACGTCCCGGTCTTCTTCGTCCTCCCGGCCGCGACGAGCTCCCCGGGCACCGAGCGGTCGTAGTGCTGGGTCCAGATCTGGCCGTCGCGGTGGATCTCCACGTCGAGCGCGGTGGACAGCGCGTTGACGACGCTGATGCCGACGCCGTGCAGACCGCCGGAGACCGCGTACGACTTGTCGTCGAACTTGCCGCCGGCGTGGAGCATGGTCATGACCATCTCGACGGCGGGCTTCTTCTCCACCGGGTGCTCGTCGACCGGGATGCCGCGACCGTCGTCGACCACGGCGATGCCGCCGTCCGCGAGCAGCGTGACCTGCACGTACGTCGCGTAGCCCGCCATCGCCTCGTCGACCGAGTTGTCGACGGCCTCCCAGATGAGGTGGTGCAGACCGCGCTCACCGGTGGAGCCGATGTACATCCCGGGCCGCTTGCGGACCGCCTCGAGTCCCTCGAGGACGGTGATCGACGAGGCGCTGTAGTCCCCGTTGTTCTTCTTCTGGGCCGAGTTCGGTGCGGCTGCCACGGGCTCCGGTGTCTCCCTTGCGTGGGCACGTGCCCGCGCGTCGCGCGCGCGGGCGGAAGTTCTGCCTCCAGTCTACCGGGTCGCCCCTCGCAGAACGGGCCCGGCACGCGGCTCAGCGCGTCACACGGCGCACGAAACGGCATCCGGAGGGTCCGACCGGCCGCCAGCGGTCCTGCGGCGCTCTGGTGCGGCGACGACGGCCCGTGCGGGCGAGCGGTCCGTGACCGTCGCTCAGCCGTACGTGTCGCGCGGCCCGCGGCCCGACACGTGGCGGGGTCCGCGCCGCCAGCTCGGCGCCGCCGGCCCGTGGATGCGCATGGACGTCACGACCCCGTCGCCCAGTCCCGCGGCGATGCGGCCGATCAGCTGGCGCTGGAGCAGGCGCAGCTGGGTGGCCCAGGCCGTCGAGTCGGCCTGCACGGTCAGCACGCCGTCGCGCAGCGACTCGGGACGGGCGTGCGCGGCCACCTCGTCGCCCACGAGCTCGGCCCAGCGCCCGAACACCGACCCGGACGCGAGCCGGGGCGCCCACCCGCGGTCGCCGGAGAGCCGGGAGGCGAGGCGGCCGAGGGTCTGCGGGTCGCGCTCGTCGGCGCCGGCCCCCGACCAGCCCCGTCGGCGCGGCCGGCCGAGACCCGACCCCGACCGCCGGACGGGCTTGCGGATCCCGTTGCCGCCCCCCGACGCCGCGCGCCGCTCGGCCGCGGCCGCACGGGCCGCCGCGAGGGCGTCGCGGGCGAGGTCGGCACCCCGGCGGGAGGTATGCCGACCGTCCGTCGCGGCTCCCGTCGCGGGGTCCGGATCACCACGTTCGGGGGTGTGGACACTTTGTTCGCGGGACCCGCCCTGCTCGCGCCCCGGATCCGGGGACGGACGACCGGCCGCGGCGGATCTGGTGGCCGAGTTGTCCACAGCATCCACAGGTCTGTCCCCAGGACCCCGCCCGGAATCACGCCTCCGGACCACCAGATCCACCCCCTGTCGTCCCGCTGACGGCAGCGATCTCACTGACCGTGCCCGAATCGACCACGTAGCGTGCTCCTTGCAGGTCGCCGGGCACATCGTCGTCCACCGCGGCCGTCACGAGCACCTGCTCGGCGCGCGCCGCGGTGCGGGCGAGCGCCCGGCGGCGCCGGACGTCGAGCTCCGCGAAGACGTCGTCGAGCACCAGGACCGGCTCCGAGCCCTCCCCGCGCAGCAGCTCGAAGCCGCCGAGACGCAGCGCGAGGGCGAGCGACCACGACTCGCCGTGGCTCGCGTACCCCTTGGCCGGACCCTCGCCGAGGGTGAGCTCGAGGTCGTCGCGGTGGGGACCGACGAGGCAGACGCCGCGCTCGATCTCCTGACCGCGTCGCCGGCGCATCTCCTCGAGCAGCATCGCCTCGACGTCCTCGGCGCTCGGGAGCGCGGCGCCCGGGGCGCCCAGCGCGTCGACGCTCTCCGCGCGCGAGCGGTAGCGCGCCCCGACCGGCTCCGACTCCGGGGCGACCTCGGCGTAGGACGCGATGACGTGCGGCGCGAGCGCGGCGGTGAGCTCCAGACGCCCGGTGACCAGCGCCGCGCCGGCGCGGGCCAGGTGGGCGTCCCAGACGTCGAGCGTGCTGGTGTCGCCGCGGGCGTGGCGGGCGGTCTTGAGCAGGGCGGAGCGCTGGCGCAGCACCTTGTCGTACTCGGCGCGCACGCCGGCCCAGCGCGGCGCGCGCGAGACCAGCAGCTCGTCGAGGAAGCGGCGGCGCTCGCCCGGATCCCCCCGGACCAGCGCGAGGTCCTCGGGCGCGAACACCACCGTGCGCACGATCCCGAGCACCTCGCGGGGGCTGCGCACCGGCGCGCGGTTGACGCGCGCCCGGTTGGCCTTCCCGCTCGCGATCTCGACCTGGACGGTGAGCTCGCGGCCCTCGTTGACCGCGACCGCGCGCACCAGCGCCGACGACGCCCCCCGCCGGATGAGCGGGGCGTCGCCCGCGACCCGGTGCGACGACAGGGTCGCCAGGTACCCGACGGCCTCGACCAGGTTGGTCTTGCCCTGGCCGTTGGCGCCCACGAGGACCGAGACGCCGGGCGCGAAGTCGAGGTCGGCCTGTTCCCAGGAGCGGAAGTCGGTGACCGAGAGCGCCCGGACGTACATCAGCTCCTCCCGTCGCTCCGCTCGCCCCAGGCCGGCGCTCAGCCCCCCGTGGGCGGCTCGTTCGCGGCCTCGCCGGCCTTGTGCGTAGCGTGCCCGCCGAACTGGGCGCGCAGCGCCGCGACCGCCTTCATCGCCGGCGAGTCGACCTGCCGGGAGGCGAAGCGGGCGAACAGCGCCGCCGAGATCACCGGCGCCGGCACCGCGTGCACGATCGCCTCGTCGACCGTCCAGCGGCCCTCGCCGGAGTCCTCGGCGTAGCCGGTGATCTGGTCGAGGTGCGGGTCGGCCTCGAGGGCGCGGACCATGAGGTCGAGCAGCCAGCTGCGCACCACGGTGCCGCGGCTCCACGCCTTCATCACCGCGCCGACGTTGTCGACCGGCCCGCCGGCGGACAGCAGCTCGTAGCCCTCGGCGTAGGCTTGCATGAGGCCGTACTCGACGCCGTTGTGGACCATCTTCGCGTAGTGGCCCGCCCCGACCGGGCCGGCGTGCACGAAGCCCTCCTCGCGGGGCCCCTCGGGCCGCAGGGCGTCGAAGACGGGCAGCAGGCGCTCGATGTCGCCCGCGTCGCCGCCGGCCATGAGGCCGTAGCCCTCGGTGCGGCCCCACACGCCACCCGAGACGCCGCAGTCGACGTAGCGGACGCCCGTGGTGTCGAGGAGCTCCGCGTGCACGGCGTCGTCGGTGAACTTGCTGTTGCCGCCGTCGACGACCAGGTCACCGGCCTCGAGCAGGTCGGCGAGGCTGTTCACAGTGGAGTGGGTGGCCTCGCCGGCCGGGACCATGAGCCACACGGTGCGCGGCGCGGCGAGCGCCTTGACGAGATCGGCCAGCGACGCCACGTCGCCGGACCCGTCGTTGGCGTAGCCGACGACCTCGTGACCCGCGGCGCGGAGCCGCTCGGCCATGTTGCCGCCCATGCGTCCGAGACCGACCATCCCCAGCTGCACGTCGCGTTCCTCTCGTCGGCCGCCCCGCCGCGGGGCGTGCCCGGGCTCGGGTCGGGAGTCTCGGGGGCGGGCGGGTCTCAGCCCGGCAGCCGCACCGGCATCAGGAGGTAGAGATACCCGGGACGGGGATCCGGGAGATCGTCGGTGTGGTCGCCGGGACCGGGCTCGACGGCGGTGGCGCCGCCCTCGGCCGGTTCGGCGTCGCCGCCGTCCGCGTCGCCGGCGGGCGAGGCGGGCCGCAGCAGCGCGGGGCGGCTCGGGGTGGTGAACGACAGGTGCGCGTGGTCGGCACCGAGGGCGCCCAGGCCGTCGAGCAGGTAGCCGGGGTTGAACGCGATGGTCAGCGGCTCGCCGACGAAGCGGCAGGAGAGCTCCTCCTCGGCGCTGCCCTCGTCGTCGCCGCCCGCGGTGAGGCGCAGCGTGTCGTCGCCGAACTCGAGTCGCACCTGCGTGCCGCGCTCGGCCACCAGCGAGACGCGCTTGATGGCCTCGACCAGCGGGGCGATCTCGATGACGGCCGCCGAGGTGTGCTCCTTGGGCAGCAGCTGGCGGTAGCGCGGGAACTCGGCGTCGAGCAACCGCGTCGTGGAGCGGCGCCCACCGCCGGCGAGGCCGAGCAGGCCGTCGCCGCGGGCCAGGGCGAGCTCGATGCGCGAGCCGGAGGACGTCAGCGTCTTGGCCGCCTCGGCGAGCGTCTTGGCGGGGGCGAGCAGCGCCACCTCGCCCGACTCGCCGGCGCCCGCGCTCTCGCCCGGCTCCCAGGAGAACTCGCGGACGGCGAGGCGGAACCGGTCGGTGGCGGCGAGCGTCAGCGTCGAGCCGTCGATCTCGATGCGGATGCCGGTGAGCATCGGCAGCGTGTCGTCCCGACCGGCGGCCACCGCGACCTGCGAGACCGCCTGGGCGAACACCTCGGGCGCGAGCGCGCCGGCGACCGGCGGCATGTCCGGCAGCTGCGGGTAGTCCTCGGCCGACATGGTCGGCAGGCTGAAGCGGGCGTTGCCGCAGGCGATGGCGGCGCGCGGGCCGTCGACGGTGACGTCGACCGGGTGCGGCGGCAGGGCACGGGTGATGTCGGCGAGCAGGCGTCCCGACACCAGCGCGCGGCCGGCGTCGCCGATCATGGCCGGGACCTCGACGCGGGCGGAGACCTCGTAGTCGAACCCCGAGACCGTCAGCGTCCCGTCGCCGTCGGTGTCGAGCAGGACGCCGCCGAGGACCGGGACGGGCGCGCGGCTCGGCAGGCTGCGGGCGACGAAGGCGACGGCGTCGGCGAGGGCGTCTCGTTCGACGCGGAACTTCATCGCGGGTCCTCCCCCTGCTCGGCCGTGCTGTGTGATCCCTGGGTCGTGGTCCCCGGGGAGGGAACGCACCCGGCGCGGGTGCATCACGGTAGAGCGTGCAGGAGGGGTCCGACACTCCGGGCCCGGTCTCGATCCGAGCCGATCGGGTGGCCCGCGCCCGATCACGGCGAGGCGCGCTCCACCCGTCCACACCACCTGTTCTTCTGGAGTTCTCTGAAGAGAGAAGAACAGTAGAAGCAGTAAGTCCTGTGCGTGGTGTGGATCGCGGCCGTCGGCGCTGGTGGGGCGGCCGGATCCGGTGTGGACACCTCGGGTCGGGCGGTGCCCGGATCCGGGGACGGATCGGCGTGTCCGGTGGACGGACCCCGCTTCGTCCTGCTCGTCCCTGCCGTTTCCACCGGCCCGGGGCGGATGTCCACAGACTTGTCCCCAGCTGTGGGTCGATCGGGAGTCGAACGATCGCGGTGTGCTACCGGGGTCGGTGCTCGGCGATCGGACGCGACGACTCGCCGCGCGCCGCGGGCTCCAGTGGTCACGCTCGGTCGCTCGACGAGCGGCGATATCTCGACGCAGCGTCATCATTCCGTGCCCGGAGCAGTGTGCCGCCCCGCGTGCCGGGCGCCGTGGGGTGAGCGAGGGCGTCCCTGGCTGCGTGGGAGGCAGCGAGGGACGCCCTCGCTGCTGCCGGAGGGCGCGCAGCACAGGGGCGCGCGTCACAGGGGTGCGCGGCCACCGCCCGGCACCGCGAACGGCTGCTCCTCCGGGAGCGACCTAGCCGCGGGCGCGCTGCTTGATGCGCGCGGTGAGCTCCTGGACCTGTTCGTAGGTCCGGCGCCGTTCGGCCATCTCCTTGCGGATCTTCTTGTCCGCGTGCATGACCGTGGTGTGGTCGCGGTTGCCGAAGGTCTGCCCGATGCGGGGCAGTGAGAGGTCGGTGAGCTCGCGGCACAGGTACATCGCGATCTGGCGGGCGAGGGCGAGCGCCTTGGTCTTGCCCGGCCCGCAGAGGTCGTCGATGGACACCGAGTAGAACTCGGCGGTCACCGCCATGATCGTCGGCGCGGTGATCTCCGACTGGCGGGAGTCGGGGATGAGGTCGCGCAGGACGATCTCGGCGAGCTGCAGGTCGATCGGCTGCCGGTTGAGCGACGCGAACGCCGTGACGCGGATCAGCGCGCCCTCGAGCTCGCGGATGTTGCGCTCGATGCGGTCGGCGATGAACTCGAGCACCTCGGGCGGCGCGGCCATCCGCTCGCCGGCGGCCTTCTTGCGCAGGATCGCGATGCGGGTCTCGAGCTCGGGGGGCTGGATGTCGGTGATCAGGCCCCACTCGAACCGCGTGCGCAGGCGGTCCTCGAGCGTCTCCAGCCGCTTGGGCGGACGGTCGGAGGACACGACGATCTGCTTGTTCGCGTTGTGGAGGGTGTTGAAGGTGTGGAAGAACTCCTCCTGGGTCCCCTCCTTGCCCTCGAGGAACTGGATGTCGTCCACGAGGAGCACGTCGACGTCGCGGTAGCGGCGCTGGAAGGCCACCTTGCGGTCGTCGCGCAGGGAGTTGATGAAGTCGTTGGTGAACTCCTCGGTCGACACGTACCGCACCCGCATCCCCGAGAACAGCCGCTGGGCGTAGTGCCCGACGGCGTGGAGCAGGTGGGTCTTGCCGAGCCCGGAGTCGCCCCAGACGAACAGCGGGTTGTAGGCGCGGGCCGGTGCCTCGGCGACGGCGACCGCGGCGGCGTGCGCGAAGCGGTTCGACGCCCCGATGACGAAGGTGTCGAACGTGTACTTCTCGTTCAGCCGGGTCTGGGAGCGCGGGGCGCCGCGCGCCGGGTCGGGTCCGGTGTGGCGCAGGTCGGCCATCGGCTCGCCGGGCGTGCGCGGCGGCCAGATCTCGTGGACGGCGGCGAGGCCGTCGCGGACCTCGTCGACCTCCTCCTCGGGGTGCGCCCGGTCCGGGTTGTGGGTGACCCGCCCGACGCCGGCCGCCGCGGCGATCGCCTCGGCCCGGTGCGACGAGGTCGGCTCCGTCGGCGAGGACGTCGCGGCGAGGTAGCCGGTGTCCGGGCCGGTGTCGGTGCCGTGGTGGTCGTGGTGCCCGTCCGCGGACGGGTCGCCGTTCCCGGACGCGGGCAGCGTCACGCGCGGGAGCGGGGAGGTGCTGGGGCCGACCCCGGGCGCGGGCCGCGCGCTGTGGTCGACGCGGACGGCCAGCGAGACGGGCCGGCCGATGTGGCGGGACAGAGCGGCGACGATCGGGTCGCGCAGGGCCCGCTCGATGGCCTCCTTGGCGAACTCGCTCGGGGCGGCCAGCAACGCGGTGTCGTCGAGCAGCCCCAGCGGTCGCGTCACCCGCACCCAGGCCCGCTGCTGCGGGGAGAGCATGGCGCCGTGGCCGGACCCGGCGGTCAGCTCGGCGACGACCTGACCCCAGGTCTCGTCGAGGTCGAAGAGCTGGTCCGACACCGCACCCCCTCCGTCCCTGACCCGCCGTGAGGACCGTCCGACCCGCCCGTGGGCATGCGCGTCCACAGTCTTGTCCACAACTGTGCACGACGGCTCGCCGGCGGTGACGGGCGGGTGCGGCGGGCGCCCCCCAGCGCCCGGGTCCTCTGTGTGTCCCCCCGCTCGGGCGGCACATGTGCCGGACCCGGGGCCGAGGTCCGCGTCCTCGGCGAGTGGTGGACGCTAACAAGGTCTCGGCAGCCCCCACAACCTCCCCGCCCCGGGTGGTCGCACCCGGGGTGCGCCCGCCCCGGGCGGTACCGGCTACCCTGGTCACGACCGGAGCCGACGCCCGACGGGGGCGTGTGGCACCCACCGTGGCGCTGCGATCACGCAGTGCGCCTGGAGCAGGAGAACGCGAAAGTGGCCAAGGGCAAGCGCACGTTCCAGCCGAACAACCGTCGGCGGTCGAAGACCCACGGCTTCCGGCTGCGCATGCGGACGCGCGCCGGCCGTGCGGTGCTCGCCGCGCGTCGCCGCAAGGGCCGCGACACGCTCAGCGCCTGATCGGTGTGCGGGCACGGCCCGCCGGCACCACAGCACGGACGGGACCGCTCCCTCGGGGACGCGGTCCCGTCGTCGTGTGTGCCGGGCCGTCGTCCCCGACCGCGCCGGCTCCGCCTCATGCTGCCCCGCCCCCGCCGGATCACCCGGCCCCAGGACTTCCGTCTCGTGCTGCGCCGGGGACGGCGCGCCGGGAAGCGTCGGCTCGTCGTGCACGCGCTCGCGCCCTCGGTGGTGCCGTCGACCCCGGACCGCCCGGCGCGGGCGGGTCTCGTCGTGGGGCGCACCGTCGGGCCCGCGGTCGTGCGGCACCGCGTCAGCCGGCGGCTGCGTCACCTGCTGCGCCCCCGGCTGGAGGCGCTGCCGTCGGGGACCGACCTGGTGGTCCGCGCGCAGCCCGCGGCCGCCGGCGCGACCTCGGCCGAGCTCGGTGAGGACCTCGACGCCGCGATCGCCCGCCTGCGGCTCAGGGACTGAAGAGGTAGTTGCGCTCGGTGTCGACGATTCCCGCGACGGGCCGCCAGCCCGCCGCCCACGTGTGCGCCCGGTACCCCAGACCGCCGGTGAGCCGGGCGAACAGCTCCGCGGCCCGCACGCCGTACTTGAGGGTGTGCCGGTCCTCGATCTCGAGCAGGAGGTGGGGCCGGTGAGCGGCGAGGGTGCCGACCGCCCCGTCGAGCAGCGCCCCCTCGGCGCCCTCGACGTCGGCCTTCAGCAACGACACCCGACCGGGCACGAGGTCGGCGACCACGGCGTCGAGCGTCTCGACGGCCACGGACTCCAGGCGGTGCCCGGCGAACTCGCGGTTCGGCCCGGCGTCCCGCGCCCCCGCCGTGACGTAGGCGCGCCCGTGGACGGGCACCCCACGACGGCGGGGGACGGAGAGCTCGGCGGTGCCGGGCGCATCACCGAGGGCGAGGCGGTGCAGGTGCACCCACGACAGCCCGGCGGCGCGGACCCCGAGCTGCAGCGCCCGGTGCGCGCCCTGCTGGGGCTCGAAGGCGTGCACGGTGCCGCGCGACCCGACGAGGTCGGCGAGAACGTGCGTGTAGAGCCCGAACTCGGCGCCGACGTCGAGACAGACGTCGCCGGGACCGACGAGATCGGCGAGTCCGAGGATCTCCTTCTCGACGGGGGCGCCCCGGCCGGCGGCCGCGACGAGCGCCGCGCGGACCGCGCGCGACCGGCGGGTGCCGCCGAGCTCGGCGTTGGGTCGTTCGGTGGGCGGCCCTCCGGCGATCGACACGGCGCGGATGCTCCCACGGGTGCGCGACGGCCCTGCCCGGGCGGTCGCTTCCCGGCCCGTGGACGGGCACCATGGAACCGACGACCGGGACCGGCGCGCGCACACCCGCGACGCGCGGCCGTGGCCCCGACGAGGAGGACGGGATCGGTGGGTGAGGTGGCCGCGTCCCCCGACGCCGGTGCACGCCGCCCGTCGATCGCGGTCCGTGCGCTGGTCGCCGTGCTGCGCTTCTACCAGCGGTGGATCTCGCCGATGTTCCCGCCCTCGTGCCGCTTCCACCCCAGCTGCAGCGCCTACGCCGTCGGCGCGCTGCGCACCCACGGGGTCGTGATCGGCACGGGGTTGACCCTGGTCAGGGTGGCCAAGTGCGCACCCTGGCACCCTGGAGGCCTGGACCCGGTGCCGCCCCGAGACCACCGGACCTGGTGCGGGTGGCCCCGCCGCGCCGCCGACACGGGGGCTGACACCCCGGACACCGAGGAGCGAGAGCAGTGCTGAACTTCATCTACTACCCCGTGTCGGGAATCATGTGGTTCTGGCACGAGGTGTTCGGCTTCGTCCTCGGGCCCGCCAACGGTTTCGGCTGGGCGCTGTCGGTGATCTTCCTGGTCTTCACCCTGCGCGCGCTGCTGATCAAGCCCTTCATCAGCCAGGTCCGCTCGATGCGGAAGATGCAGGAGTTCCAGCCGCAGATCAAGAAGCTGCAGGAGAAGTACAAGAACGACCGGACCAAGCTCGCCGAGGAGATGCAGAAGCTCCAGAAGGAGCACGGGGTCAACCCCCTCGGCGGCTGCCTGCCCCTGCTGGTCCAGCTGCCGGTCTTCATCGGTCTGTTCCACGTGCTGCGCGGGTTCCAGCCGAACTACCCGTACAACTACGTCTTCGACCGGGCCGACATCGAGTCGTTCCTGAACGCCGACCTGTTCGGGGTGCGGCTGTCGGAGGCGGTCGCGGGCGGGATGCCCGCGCCGGGCAGCTTCTCCTTCACCTTCGGCGACTTCCAGGCGAGCGTGCTGCCGGTAGCGCTCCCGCTGATGATCGCTGCGGCGGTGGCGACCCACTTCACGGCGCGCGTCTCGCAGCAGCACCAGAGTGCGGCCGCCGCGGCGAACCCGCAGGCGGCGATCATGGGCAAGATCACGATGTGGCTGTTCCCGGCCGGTCTGCTGGTCTTCGGTGTCTTCTTCCCGATCGCGATCCTCATCTACTTCCTGAGCCAGAACACCTGGACGCTGGGCCAGCAGTTCCTCATCTACCGCAAGATCGCCCGCGAGGAGGAGGAGAAGAAGGAGCAGGCGCGCGAGCAGCGTGACGCGCTCGCCCCCAAGCCGGGCCAGAAGCCGCAGGTCGGCCAGAAGCCGCAGGTGGGCCAGAAGCCGCAGGTGGGCCGGAAGCCGCAGCGCCAGGTGGCCGAGACCGAGACGGTCGCCGCCGACGACACGGGCGACGGCACGGGCGATGCCACGGACGACGCCACGGGCGACGCCACGGGCGATGCCACGGACGACGAGGCACCGTCCACCTCGTCCCCCGCCGGCCGCAACGGCGCGGCGACGGGCAACGGCAAGAACGGGTCCGGACGTCGTGCCCCGGGCAAGGTCGGGCCGGCGCGGTCCGGCGGTGCGCGCCAGAGCTCCGGGAACGCGAGCCCGGGCAAGGTCAAGAACGGCTCGGGCAACGGGTCCGCGAACGGCTCGGGCGGCCCCGGGAACGCCGGCAAGGGCGGCGGCAAGGGCGGCGGCAAGGGCGGCCAGCTCACGTCGTCCGGCCAGGGCAACAAGCGCGGCAAGAAGAAGAAGTAGCCCCGCCGGCGGCGAGTGGTGGCGGCCTCCGGTGCCGCCTCCTCGCCGCCGCGGGTCCCCCGGCCGCCGCGCGCCAGCGCGAGCCGGACCCCACGACCCGCACGCGCGCGAGAGCGGCGCGGCGCGTGCCAGGAGAGGCCCCTCGGGGCCCGGCGGAAGGAGACGGCGTGTCGGAGACGGTGGCGTCGCAGGAGAAGGACGAATCGGCGCAGGCGGGGTCGGGCGGGACCGACGCCGCCCCGGCCGCGGACGCGACGCGCGCGGAGCGCAGTTCCGAGGACCAGCTCGTCCGCGAGGGCGACATCGCCGGCGACTACCTCGAGCGCCTGCTCGACATCCTCGACTTCGACGGGGACATCGACCTCGACGTGGAGGCCGGCCGCGCGGTGGTGAGCGTGGACGGCGGCAAGGACCTCGAGAAGCTCGTGGGTGCCCGGGGCGACGTCCTCGAGGCCCTCCAGGAGCTGACGCGCCTGGCGGTGCAGCAGTCGACGGGCTCCCGCAACCGCCTCATGCTCGACGTCGCCGGCTGGCGCTCGCAGCGCCGCTCGGAGCTGACCGACCTCGGTCGCACGGCGGCGCAGGAGGCCAAGGACACCGGGCGCGCCCAGCGGCTGCGCCCGATGACGCCGTTCGAGCGCAAGATCGTGCACGACGCCGTCGCCGCGGCCGGCGGGGTGCGCAGCGAGAGCGAGGGCGAGGAGCCTCGCCGTCGCGTCGTGGTCCACCCGGCGGGCTGAGCACGGTGCCCGGGACGCCTGTTCCACGTGGAACACGACCGTGAGCACGACCCACGACGGGTCCGCGGACAGCACGGGCCCGATCGACACCCCGGCCGTGCCCGAGACGCCGGCCGCGGCCGCGGAGGTCTTCGGTGACCGTCTGGCGGCCGCGGAGCGGTACGTCGCGCTGCTCGCCGGACCCGGTCACGAGCAGGGTGTGATCGGCCCCCGCGAGCTCCCGCGGCTGTGGGACCGGCACGTCCTCAACAGTGCGGCGGTCGGCGAGGTCCTGCCGTCGGACGCCACGGTCGTCGACGTGGGTTCGGGGGCCGGCCTGCCCGGCGTCCCCCTCGCGCTCGCGCGGCCCGACCTCACGATCACGCTCCTGGAACCGATGGCTCGCCGGGTGGCGTGGCTGGAGCGCGTGGTGGACGAGCTCGGGCTGACCGTCACCGTCGTCCGCGGGCGCGCGGAGGAGCGGGAGGCCCGCCGGCGGTGCGGGGAGAGCGACGTCGTCACGGCGCGCGCCGTGGCGCCGATCGGGCGGCTCGCGACCTGGACGCTGCCGCTCGTGCGACCGGGTGGGATCCTGGCCGCGATGAAGGGCGCGAGCGCCGCGAGCGAGGTCGAGCGGGACCGCAAGGAGATCCGTGCGGCCGGCGGCGACGATCCCCGCGTGGTGCGGTGCGGCGTGGGAGACGCGGCGACCACCGTCGTGCTGGTAAGCCGGAGCGAGCGACGCGGCCCCTCCCCCGGTTCCGGACGCCGCGCCCGCGGCAGGAAGGATCGTGCCCGTGACTGAGCGACCGACCTCCCCGTCCGGCCGCACCGTTCCACGTGAAACGCGCGGCGACCGCCCCTCCGCCGAGAAGGTGCGCGAGGCCGTCAGCGACGCCGCGGCGAGTGTCGGCGCGGGCGTGGTCGGTGCCGGCGAGGTCCTCTACCCGCACGGCGGCGAGGGCCTCACGCCGATCGCGGAGGAGGCGGCGCGCGCCGCGCGGGTGCTGCACCCCGAGGACCACCGGCTGCCCCGCCCGTCGGAGCGCCGCATCATCACCGTCGCCAACCAGAAGGGCGGCGTCGGCAAGACGACCAGCACGGTGAACCTCGCCGCGGCGCTGTCCCTGCACGGCGCGCGCGTGCTCGTCGTCGACCTCGACCCGCAGGGCAACGCCAGCACCGCCCTGGGCGTCGACCACCGCAGCGGGACGCCGTCGATCTACGAGGTCCTCCTCGGCGAGATGACGATCGACGAGGCCGCCGCGGTCTGCGAGCGCTCCGACGGGCTGCTGTGCGTCCCGGCGACCATCGACCTGGCCGGCTCGGAGATCGAGCTCGTGTCGATGCTCAACCGCGAGTCGCGCCTGAAGAACGCGCTGACGACCGAGGCGCTCGACCGGCTCGACGTCGACTACGTCCTCATCGACTGCCCGCCGTCGCTGGGCCTGCTCACCCTGAACGCGATGGTCGCCGCGCCCGAGGTGCTCATCCCCATCCAGTGCGAGTACTACGCGCTGGAGGGCCTGTCGCAGCTGCTCAACAACATCGCCCTCGTGCAGTCGCACCTCAACCCGGGGCTGCACGTGTCGACGATCCTGCTGACCATGTACGACGGCCGGACCAAGCTCGCCGACCAGGTGACCTCCGAGGTGCGCAACCACTTCGGCGACGTCGTGCTCCGCACGGTGATCCCGCGCAGCGTCAAGGTCTCCGAGGCGCCCGGTTTCGGCCAGACGGTGCTCACCTACGACCCGGGGTCCCGCGGAGCGATGAGCTACCTCGACGCCGCCCGGGAGTTCGCCGCCCGCACGATGGTGCGGCGCCAGCCGGAGGGCGAGGGAGCGCGATGAGCGAGAGGACGGACACGGAGCGCAGCGGAGCTGGACCATCGAGAGTGGAGCGTCGGGGTGGTTTGGGGCGTGGCCTCGCCGCGCTGATCCCCACCGGACCCCCCGAGACCGAGGGCACCGCCGCGCCGTCGCGCCACGGCCTGGGCAACCAGGCGGCCGACGTCGTGTTCGGGTCCCGTCGCCAGGAGACGGCCGCACCGCCGGCCGAGGAGCCCGCGTCCACGGCGAACGGCGCACCGTCCGCTCCGGAGGTCTCGGGCGAGGTCGCCGGCGCGGTGTACCGCGAGGTGCGCCTGGCGGGCATCCGCCCGAACCCGCGGCAGCCGCGCACGGTGTTCGACGAGGAGGCGCTCGCCGAGCTCGAGCACTCCATCCGCGAGTTCGGGCTGCTGCAGCCGATCGTCGTCCGCGAGCTGGCCGAGCCGGAGCCGGGCGTCGACGGCGGGCCCACCCTGACCCACGAGCTGGTCATGGGCGAGCGGCGCTGGCGGGCCGCCCAGAAGGTCGGCCTCGAGCACATCCCCGCGATCGTCCGGCGCACGCCCGACGACACGCTGCTGCGCGACGCGCTGCTCGAGAACATCCACCGCGTCCAGCTCAACCCGCTCGAGGAGGCGGCCGCCTACCAGCAGCTGCTCACCGAGTTCGACGTGACGCACGAGCAGCTCGCCGACCGGATCGGCCGCAGCCGCCCGGCGATCACCAACACGATCCGGCTGCTCCGGCTGCCCGTCGCCGTGCAGCGCCGCGTCGCCGCCGGGGTGCTCTCGGCCGGCCACGCCCGCGCCCTGCTCGGTCTGGACGACGCGGGCGCGCAGGAGGAGCTCGCGGCGCGCATCGTCGCCGAGGGCCTGTCGGTGCGCGCGGCGGAGGAGGCGGTGACCCTCGCCCGAGGTGGGCAGCCGCCCGCCAAGCGGGCGCCGGCCCGCCGGCCGATTCACGCGCCGGGGCTGCAGGACCTCGCGGAGCGGCTGTCGGACACCTTCGACACCCGGGTCAAGGTCGAGCTGGGTCAGCGCAAGGGCCGGATCGTCGTCGAGTTCGGCTCCGTGGACGATCTGGAGCGGATCGCGCGTCTGATGGGTCCGGACTCCTCCTCGGGCCCCCTACCCCAGGATTGATCGTCCAGGCCCCCAGCGTCGATCTGGGAGCGCCCTGAGATCGACGCAGAGCCGCGGCCGGCGCCCGGGTCCGACCGCGGTGGGTGATTCCGGGGGACGGTTCGTCCACTCGGGGGACCCGCGACCGGCACCGTCCGGAGCGGGAACCGTATCCTCACGCGGGCAACGGTCGGGCGGACGCAACGATGCGGAGCCCGTGCCCCCATGCCGGGGAGTCGGGGAAGGCGGAACGCGTGTCGCGCACCTGTGTCGGGGTCACCCTCGACAACATCGAGGAGCTGCCGAAGCAGTGCCGTCGTTGTGTCTACTGGGAGATCCCCCCACACCTGTCCGACCAGGCCGAGGAGTTCGGCACCCTCGAGCTCGAGAAGGAAGCCTGGGTCTCCGGCGTCCTCCTCGAGTGGGGTTCGTGCGGCCGGGTCGCCCACGTCGACGGCGTGCCGGCCGGGTTCGCGTTCTACGCCCCGCCGACGGTGGTGCCCCGCGCCGCGGCGTTCCCGACCGCGCCCGTGTCCCCGGACGCCGTGCTCCTGTGCGGCCTGCACGTCCTGCCCGACTTCGCCGGTGAGGGCCTCGGGCGCCTCCTGATCCAGGACGTCGTCCGCGACCTCACGCGCCGCGGGGTCAAGGCCGTCGAGTCGTTCGCCGACGACACCGAGCGCCCGCGCGCCGAGGGCCACGGCCGGACGGACCAGGACACGCCGACGTGCGTGCTCCCCGCGGCGTTCCTGCGCGCGGTCGGCTTCAAGACCGTCGCACCGCACCCCCGGTGGCCGCGGATGCGCTACGAGCTGCGCACCGGCTTCAACTGGAAGGAGGATGTCGAGGCCGCCATCGCCCAGCTCCTGGGCTCGGTGACGATCTCGACGGCTCCGGCCGCCGCGCCGGCCCGGGCCTAGGGTCGCGGCAAGCCGGCGAGAGGGGTCTGGCGAGAGGGGTCGGCGGCCCGGCGGTCAGACGCCGGCGGGCCGGTTGCTCTCGCGTTGCAGGACCTCGGCCCAAGTGAAGGTGCCGGTGGGCTTGTCGTCCTGGCCGAGCAGATAGAGCCGCTTGACCGCGACGAGGATGCCCTCGGCGACGACGTCGCGGAACCCGGGGTCGAGCAGGGCGGCGCGGTCGCGGTCGTTGGTCAAGTAGCCGATCTCGACGCGCACCGCGGGCATGCGGGTGAGCCGCAGCAGCTCCCAGGGGCGCGGGTGCACGCCGCAGTCGAGCATCCGGGTGCGGGCGAGGAGCTCGCGGTGGATGAAGCCCGCGAGGGCCTCGCCGACCGTGGAGGTGGCACCGGTGCCCGTGCCGAAGTGGAACGCGGCGAGCCCGTTGGCGGCGGGGCTGGCGTTGGCGTCGACGTGCAGCGAGAGCACCACGTCGGCCCCCGCCGAGTTGGCGAACCCGGCGCGCTCGGCGTCGGTGGGGCAGTCGTGCGGGCCGTGGGAGAGCAGCGCCTCCATGCCGGCCGCGGCCATCCGGCCCTCGAGGCGGCGGGCGACGTCGGCGACGATCCCGGCCTCGGTGACGGCGTCGGCGCCCTGGCCCACCGAGACGCCGCGGTCGGCGCCCCCGTGGCCGGGGTCGATGACGATGCGCTTGCCCGAGAGCCGGGGCCCGGCGCGGTGCAGGCGCTCCTGCTCGCGCAGCAGGCCCGGGCGGCCGCCGGTGACCTTGCGGCCGAGGTAGCCCAGGTGGCGCAGGGTGCGGGGGCCGCACATGCCGTCGGGGCTCATGCCGTAGTCGCGCTGGAAGCTGCGCAGGGCCTGCTCGGTCTGGCGTCCGAACACGCCGTCGGCGCGCCCGGAGTCGTACCCGAGCTCGAGGAGGCGCTCCTGCAGGGAGAACACGTCGTCCCCGGTGAGCGGCTGCTGGGTGTTGAGCAGCAGCATGCGATCGCCGAGGGCCCAGCGCGCGTCGCGCAGGGCGCGGTAGGTGGCGGGCCCGACGATGCCGTCGGTGATCAGTCCACGGTGCTGCTGGAAGATGCGCACGGCCTGCTCGAGGGCGTCGTCGAACAGGGCCGGACCAGGGCCGGCCGGCTCGAGGATGCCCATCTCCTCGAGTGCTGCCCGGACCTCGGCGACCGGCGGGCCGGCGTCACCGCGGCTCAGCAGCTGCATGCACATCGCTCCCGATCGTCGGCGTCCGGCATCCGGACTCCAGGGGTGGTCGCGCTTCACTGGCGTCTCATTGTGCCCTGTCCGGGGCGCCGCGCCGTGAAGCGGGGCAATGTCGTTCGCGGGCCGCGGGTCACGGTTCGGGCTCGCCGAGCGGATACGCGACGGCGCCGGGCGGCCGTCCGGGGGGGACGGTCACCCGGCGCCGGGTGCGATGGACGGTCGCCGGTCCTCCTGGGGGAGGAGATCAGGCGAGCACGTCGGAGAGGTCGTCGAGCAGGACCGACTTCGGCTTGGCGCCGACGATCTGCTTGACCGGCTTGCCGCCCTGGAAGACCAGGAGGGTCGGGATCGACATGACCTGGTAGTCGCGCGCGGTGGCGGGGTTCTGGTCGATGTCGAGCTTGGCCACGGTCAGCTTGTCGCCGTGCTCGGCGGCGATCTCCTCGAGGACCGGCGCGACCATCTTGCACGGGCCGCACCAGGTCGCCCAGAAGTCGACGACGACGGGCTTGTCGCTGCTCAGGACCTCGTCGGCGAAGGTGGCATCGGTGACGTTCACGGGCGCGCTCATCGCGGCTTTCCTCTCCCAGGGGACGGTGACGGGATGTCGGTGTGGATCAGGACGGGGCGGGGACGGCTGCGTCGGAGGCACCGATCGAGGCGAGGCCGTCGACCTCGGCACCGTCGACGCCCGGTGTGGGCGGCGGGGCGGTGTCGCGGGTGTTGCTCGGCTGCTCGGCGAGCCAGCGCTCGGCGTCGATCGAGGCCTGGCACCCGCTGCCGGCGGCCGTGACGGCCTGGCGGTAGGTGTGGTCGACGAGGTCGCCGCAGGCGAACACGCCGGGGATGTTGGTGCCGGTACCCGGCAGCGCCACGCGGACGTAGCCCTCGTCGTCGGTCTCGACGACGTCGCGCACGAGGCCCGAGCGCGGGTCGTGGCCGACGGCGACGAAGAAGCCGGTCACGTCGAGCGTCTCCTCCTCGCCGGTGATGGTGTTGCGGACCCGCACACCCTCCACCGTCGTGTCGCCGAGGACCTCCTCCACCACCGTGTCGGTGCGGATGGTGATCTTCGGGTCCTGCCGGGCGCGCTCGAGCATGATCCCGGATGCCCGGAACTCGCTGCGCCGGTGCAGGATCGTCACCGACCGGGCGAAACGCGTGAGGAAGGTGGCCTCCTCCATCGCGGAGTCGCCGCCGCCGACCACGACGATGTCGTGGTCGCGGAAGAAGAAGCCGTCACAGGTGGCGCAGGCGCTGACGCCGCGGCCGAGCAGCTTCTCCTCGCCGGGAACGCCCAGGTAGCGGGCCTGCGCGCCCATCGCGAGGATGATGGCGCGGGCGCGGTACTCGCGGCCGTGCGCGCGCACCGACTTGACCTCGCCGGTGAGGTCGAGGGCGTCGACGTCCTCCGGGCGCAGGACCGCACCGAACCGCTCGGCCTGGCGCCGCATGCGGTCCATCAGCTCGGGGCCCTGGATCTCGTCGGCGAAGCCGGGGTAGTTCTCGACACCCGTGGTGGTCATGAGGGCGCCGCCGAACTGGCTGCCCTCGAACACCACCACGTCGAGCTGGGCGCGCGAGGCGTAGACCGCCGCCGTGTACCCGGCCGGGCCCGAGCCCACGATGATGACGTCGTGGATGGTCTGGTCGCTCACGTGGGCGTCAACGTCCCGGGGGCGCTCAGGATTCCCCGGCGCACGCCCCTCACCGGCCGACGAGCGTGTCGGACACGGTGAGCGGTGCCCCGGCGGCGCATCCCGGCTCGACGACCAGCACCCGGAAGCGCGCGGCCACCCCGGTGGGCAGGACGAGCAGCACGCCGGGCCGCCCGTCGACGACGACCTGGCGTGCGCCGGCCGGTCGGGCGTCCGCCGGCACCCCGTGGGCGGCCAGACAGCCGGCGAGGCGTCCGGGATCGGTGAGCGGTCCGTAGTCGGTGCGGCCCAGGCCGGCGCGCAGGGCCGACACGCCGTCGCCGCCGGCGAGCACGGGCGCGGGCGGGCCGCTGGGGGCCGCGGTCGGGGTGGGCGCCGGGCTCGCGGGTGTGGTGAGGGAGGCGACCAGCGCCGCGACCGCCGCTGCGGCCGCGACGACGGCCACCGCGGCCCCGAGGAGCACGCGCCGGGACCGGGCGGGGCGCTCGTCGCCGGCGGGCGGGGCGGCGCGCTCCGCCGCGAGCGCCCGGTCGATGTCGCCGAGCAGCCCGGCCGGCATCGCCGGGGTCTGCGCGCCGTGGGCGGCGAGGTCGGCCCGGGTGCGCGCCAGGGCGGCGGCGACGGCGGGGTCGTCGGGATCCGGCGGGTCGGCGTGGTCGGGCCGGCGGTCGTCGTCGGTCACGGTCCTCCTCCCCTCCGGGTCCGTCCGCTCGGTCCGCTCGTGGATTGGACGCCGCCGGGGTCCCCGGCGTTCCCCCCGGTCTCGTCGCGGGGCCGCAGGTGGCCGAGCACCCCGGCCAGGCGGCCCCGGGCGCGGGCGCACCGGCTCTTGATGGTGCCCTCCCGCACGCCGAGGATCGCGGCGGTCTCGCTGATCGAGAACCCGTGCACGTCGACGAGCACCACGGCGAGCCGCTGGCCGTCGGGGAGCGTGGCGAGGGCGTCGGCGACAGTCAGGCGGGTGAGGTGGTCGTCGATCCCGTCGCGCGGGACGGGCAGGTCGTGACCGGCGAGCGGCTCGACGGCGTGGGTGCGCCGGCGCCGGATGCGGTCGAGGCAGGCGTTCACGGTGATGCGGTGCAGCCACGTCGACACCTCGGACTCCCCGCGGTAGCGGTGCGCGCCGCGCAGGGCGGACACGAAGGTCTCCTGGACGGCGTCGGCGGCGTCCTCGCGGTGGTCGAGCGTGCGGAACGCCAGCAGCCACAGCCGCTCGGCGTAGCGGCGCACGAGCTCGTCGAACGCGCCGGCCTGGCCCGCCACGTGCGCCGCGAGCAGCTCGCGGTCGCTGCGCGGGTCGGGCGGCGCGTCGGGCACGCCGCGGGACGCTAGTGCGCGGTGTCCCGCCGCCGTGGCCGTTCGGGAAAGCTGGTCTAGGGACCCGCGCGCTCGATCGTCACGTCGGCGAGCTCGCTGAGGTACCGGTCGTCATCGTCCTGGCCCAGCGCCGTGATCCAGATGAGCAGGTTGCCCGTCGGCGGCGCCGCCTGCAGGGGGATCCGCAGCTCGTCGCCCTCGACGGTCCCGGTGCCCAGGAGCTGGGTCTGCGCGACGGGAACGTCGGCGGCGGGCGCGGACCGGATCTCGATGCGCGTGCCGGGGCTCGGCGAGCGGACCGTCACCGCCGACACCGCCGAGGGCGCCGTGAAGGTGGTCATCATCCCGATGCCGGGCTTGAGCGCGGGGAGCTGCTGGCGGTACTGCGAGGTGGACCAGGTGGTCGACGGGTCGTTGTCCGCCGCGCGGTTGATGCGCGTCGGGTTGTCGGGGCTGCCGGCCGGGCTGTACACGGCGACGCTCGAGAGCTGCACCGGACCGCCCGGGGCCGGCGCGGGCGCCGGGGCGGGCGCGGGTGCCGGGGCCGGGGTGCCGGGCGGCGGGGCGGCCGCCGAGGGCTCGGGCGGGATGACGACGACCGGCGGGGCCGAGGTTCCGCCGCCCGCGACCACCGAGACGACCTGGTAGGTCACGAACCCGAGGATCGCCAGGGTGGCGATCACGAGCGCGGTGACGCCGAGCCGGAGCTTGCGCCGGCGGGAGGGATCGGGGCCCGGTTCCGGGACGGCATCGTCGTGCCAGACCTCGGTGGGGTCGTCGGCGTCGATCGTCTGGCCGTTCTCGAGCACCGGCAGCAGCACGCCGTCGTCCTCGAGGCCCTCCCGCATCTGGGTCACGAGGCGGTGGACGGCGGCGGCGGTCCGGATGCCGCCGTCCTCGTCGAGGGTGCGGTCGACCAGCGCCGCGAGCTCGGTCGGCAGGTCGGGACGCAGCTGGCGCGCCGACACCGGCGCGCCGTCGGGGCCGTGCGGCGCGGGCCGCAGGCCGGCCGGGGTCCGGGCGCCCTCGCTGCCGGGCCACCGCGCCGTGAGCAGCAGGTAGAGCAGGGCGCCGAGACCGTGCACGTCGTCGGCGTTCGAGGCGTCGCCGCGCGGCATCGGGAACGCGAGGCGGGTGGCCGCGCGGGCGCTGACCCGCACCCGCTGCGGGTGGTCGAGCCCGAGGACGAGCCCGGAGCGGTGCGCCGCGGCCACCGCGTCGGCCAGCGGCTCGATGACGCGCAGGGCGGCGCTGGGGCGCAGCGGGCCGTCGGCCACGAGCTCGGCGAGGTCGCGGCCCGGCGTCCAGTCGGCGACCGCGGCGCCCAGCACCCCGGGCGGGAGCGGGCTGCCGCCGGGCCGGACGACGTCGAGGATGCGGGCGGCGTGCGGGTGCTCGAAGTGCGCCGACCGGGTGGCGCGCGACAGGGCCGCGGAGGCGCGCGCGTCGCCCTGCCAGGGGCCGACGAGCAGCGTGATCGCGACGTCGCGCTCGAGCATCACGTCGCGCGCCTTCCACAGGGTGGCGTCGGCGCTGCGGTCGCGGCCCACCTCGGCGACGAGGCGGTAGCGGTCGGCCAGCAGGGTGCCGGGCATGAGCTGTCCGGCGGCGGGCAGCGGGCCGGACGACGGGCCGGGGCGCACCGGTCCGCCCGGGCCGGCGGGTCCGCGCCCGGGCCGGCGGGGCGGCACGGGGAAGGAGCCCGACGGCGGGCCCGGCGGTCCGCCGGGGCCCGGTCCCTGCGCGGCGGGGCCGCGCGGTGCGCGCCCGGCGCCTCCGCCGGAGCCGTTGGGGGGCGGGGTCGCGGTGCCGGTCGTGCCGTTCGCCCCGCTCTCGGGCGCGCCGGCGGCCGCCTCGGCGCGGGAGACGTGCATGGTCGGTCCGTCGATGCCCACGCCGGTGCGGCGCGGCGCGCGCGACTCGTGCCCGTTCGGCTCCTGCCGGACGGCCTCGGTCTCCTCGGACGAGGGGCCCGTGGGCGTGCGCTCCCCCGACGGTTCGCCGGCCACCTCCCTCACCTCCCCCTCGACGTCGCGAGCCTACGGGACCACCGGTCCGCCTCGGGGGACGCCGGGCCCGCCGTCGGGGTTGCCCGATGACACCCGCGTGGACCAACGTCAGGCGCTGGGCGCCCGTCCCCGCCCGAGCAGCCGCCGCAGGCGGGACACCACGGGCTCCAGCTCGGGCACGCGCAGCACGCGCATGGCCACGGCGACGACCACCAGGAAGACCACCGAGCCGCTGACGAGCACGAGCCACGACCGCAGCACGAGCGACGCGCTCCCGCCGAGGACCCGCTCGAGCAGCGTCACGCACAGCACGGCCACCAGCACCGCGACGATCGAGGCGAGCAGCGTCAGCACGAACGTGCGCAGGACCCGGCGCGTGTCGAGGTGTCCGAGGCGCACCCGCAGCCAGATGTTGCCGACCACGAGGCCGACGACGAACCCGAACGCGTTGACCCCCGCGAGCCCGAGGACGACCTGCTCGGGCGGCAGCAGCACCGGGCAGAGGTACGCCATCGGCACCTTGAGCGCCGTGATGACGACCATGATCAACGTCGGCGTGCGGGCGTCGTTCATCGCATAGAACACGCGCATCTGGAGCATCACGACGGCCATCGGGAGCAGGCCGAACGCGGACGCGGCCATGGCGCCGCCGAGCGAGGCGGCGCCCTCCGGGCCCGATCGCCCGACGCTGAACAGCGCGACGCCGAGCTGCGAGCCGAAGACGGTGAGCAGGGCGCTCATCGGCAGCAGGGTCACCGTGGACAGGCGGGTGCCCAGCGAGAGGTCGGCGACCACCTGGTCGGTGCGCCCGTTCGCGGCCGCGGCGCTCATGCGGGGCATCAGGGCGGTCAGCAGCGACACGCCGAGCACGCCGTACGGCACCTGGATGAGCAGCCAGGCATAGCTGTAGATCGCCGGTCCGCCCTCGTCCGACCCGGAGGCGACCCGCAGGATGGCGGCGAGGCCGACCTGGCTGACCAGCACGTACCCGACGACCCACGCCGCGAGCCCGCCGAACGCCGAGAGGCGGCGGTCCCACCCGAAGCGCCACTTCCAGTGGAAGCCGACGCGGCGCATCGCCGGGAGCATCACCGCGGCCTGCACGACGATCCCGAGCGTGCTGCCCACGCCCAGGACCAGCAGCTGGGTGTCCGAGATGCCCACGGGGGGCGACGGGAGCACCGCGTAGATCCCGAGGGCGACGAGCGCGACGAGGTTGTTGAGCACCGGTGCCCACGCCGCGGGACCGAAGTTGGCGCGCGAGTTGAGGATCGCGCCGAACAGGGCGCCCATGCCGTAGAAGAAGATCTGCGGCAGGAGCAGGTAGGCGAAGTCGACCGCGAGCTCGACGTCGACGCTCGGGTCCAGGTACGGGCGGATGAGCAGGGGCGCCGCGACCACCGCGAGCGTGGTCGCCAGGAGCAGGCCCACCGTCGCGCCCGAGAGCAGCTTCTGGGCGAACGCGTCTCCGCGGTCGCCGTCCTCCTTCGCGGCCTGGACGAGCACCGGGATGACGACGCTGGTGAGCACCCCGCCCAGCAGGAGCTCGAAGATGATGTTCGGGAGGGTGTTGGCGACGTTGAACGAGCTGCCGACGAGGTTCAGGCCGACGATCGCGGTGAGCCCCAGCGTGCGCAGGAAGCCCGTGAGACGGCTCACGAGGGTCGCGACCGCCATGCCGCCCGACGCCTTCACCAGCGCCTTGTCGTCGCGGCCGGGCCCGACGTCGCTGGGGGCGCGCGGCGCCGGGACCGCGGACGCGTCCTGCTCGAGCGGCGCGCGCGGGAGCAGCACGGTCTCGTCGAGCGACCCCGCGACGCTCCACGACGCGAGCGGGGCCGGGCGCGCGGTGCGCACCGTCCGCTCGTCGCGCGCTCCGGTGCGCAGGGCCTCGGTGCGGTGCGGGTCGACCGCCGGGCGGCCGGGCACCGTGGCGGTGAGGTCCCCGGCGTCGGCCGGGTCGGCGGCGGCCGTGGTGTCGACGGCCTCGACCGCGGCGGTGGGCGCGGTCAGGCCGGTGGTGGACGCCTCGTCCGCGGCGGCGCCCGGGGGTGAGCCGGGCGGGCGGACCGGGGGCAGGGGCGGACCGCCAGCGGTCCCGGCCGGAGCCGGACGCCCTGCGCCGGGCCGTCCGGGGCGACCCGACGGCGGCGGGCCGGCCGGCGGCGGGCCCGACGGCGAGGGGCCGGACGGGAGCGGCGGCCCGGCCGGCGGACCCGGCGGCGCACCCCGCGGAGGGGCGGGCGGAGGGGCGGGCGCCCCGCGGGGCGGCGCGGGCGGGGGCCGCGGGGGTCCCGGCGGCGGACCCTGTCCCGGGGGCGGCCCCGAGGGTGCTGGTGCCCGGGGTGGTCCCTGCGGTGGTGGTCCCTGCGGTGGCGGTCCCTGCGGCGACCGTGCCGGCGGCGCACCGGCCGGTGGGGCCGGCGGCGGACCGGCCGGCCCGGACGGCGCGATCGCCCCGGGTGCCGGCCCGGCCGTCGGACGCCCCGGCCGGTCGGGCGGGACGTCGCCGTGGGCGGGCGGCGGGGGGACGACGTCGGGAGCGGCGTCGGGAGCGGCGTCGGCATCGCGCCCGGTCCCGACCTCGTCGGCGGGCTCGTCGTCCGGCCGGCGGCCCGGGTCGCGGGCGGTCACCGTCTCTGCAGCTCGCGTGTCGGGAGGTCCGACCCGCCCGGCCCGTCCGGGCCCGTCGGGCCGCGACGGCGTCTGCGGCGGGACCTCCGGTCGCGCCGGGCCGCCAGCACCCGGCGAGCGATCCGGACGCTCGCCAGGATCACCAGCACGACGGCTGCGGACGCGGTCAACCACACCGTGATCGTGCCGTAGGCCGTCGATCGCAGCAGCAGGCGAGCCGTGGGACCGAGAGGTTCACCCCCCGGTGTCCGGGCCTGCGCGTCCACCTGGAACTGCCCGGCGCGGGTGACCTCCACCTCGACCTGGACCTGCCTGCTACCGAACGCGGGCACGGTCACGACCGGCAGCGGGGTGGTACGCAGGCCGGCCGTGGGCTCGAGCACGACCTGGACCCGCACGGCCACCGGCAGGCGGTTCTCCACGGTGAGCAGCAGGGGGGCGTCGTTGGTCCCCAGCGAGTACGAGCCGGACGGCTGGACGACCCGCACCGCCGCGCGCAGCTCGTCGACCTGCCGTTCGACCCCGCCGACCTGCGCCTCCTGGGCGGGCGGATCCCCGCGCCACGCGGCGGAGACGCTGCGCAGGACGCCGTCGGTGAGCGGTTCGACGAAGTCGGACGGGGACGGCGCGCCGACCCCGTCGCGCTCGGTGGCGGCGAGCAGCTCGCGCTGGCGGTCCCGGACCACGACGGCGCGCGCCACGAGGGGCTCGGCGATCGCGTCCACGTCCCGGGAGCGGGGTCCGAGCGTGGCCGGGGGCAGCGGGGTGGCGGCGCCGACCGGCCCGACGAGGGTGGCGAGGTCGACGGGACGGGCGAGGCCGAGGCGGGCGAGGTCGTCGACGCCCGCGAGCAGGGCGCCCGCCTCGGCGGTGCTCGCGGCCCAGTCGGTGGGCGGGGCGAGCACGGTGACCGGCGGGACGCCGGTCGCGGGCGCCTCCTGCAGGGCGCGCAGCCCCAGCACCCCGAGGGCGTCCTGGGTGGCGAGCGGCGCGGACGTGCCGGCGGGGCTGGTGGAGTCCCCCGGGTCGTCGTCGGCGGTCCGCGGGCCGAGCGCCGTCAGGGCGACCGGGTCGAGGGTGACGGCGGCCGGTCCGGGCGCGCCGGGCAGCCGGGCGAGCGCGCCGGTGGGCAGCGTGCCGTCGAGCACGTCGCCGTCGAGGAGCACCGCGCGGGTGCCGCGCCCGGCGAGGTCGGCGAGGGCCCGCTCGTCGAGGAGGCCGCCGGCGGGCCAGACGGTGTCGGGGACCGGCGTGGTCCCGAGGATGTCGCCGACGCGCCGGGTGCCGGTGCTCAGCGCCGCCGCGGAGAGGTCGGTGGCGCCGCGCGCGGTGGCGACGAGGTCGGTGCCGGCGTAGGGCAGGGCGGTGACGCAGCGTCCCCGCGCCTGGGTGCGGACCGCGTCGAGCCACCGGCCCGCGGCCGCCGCGCCCGCGCCGGGCACGGTGCCGCCCGCGGTGCGGACCTGGTAGCCGCCGGCCATGGCCTGGGCGGTCTCGAGCAGGTCGGCGTCGACGGCCAGGCACACCGAGCGCGCGGCCGCCGAGCCGGGCGGCGCCGCCCGGCCGAGGGCGTCGACGAGCCCCGCGAGCCGGCCGCCGGGGGCGAACGAGGTGGCCAGGTCGTCGTCGGCGAGCAGGGTCGGCGCGCCGGGCAGGACCGGGACGCGCCGGGGCCGGTCGGCGAGCGGGTAGAGCAGCGAGACCGCGGTGGCCCGGCCGACCGGTGGCGCCGCCGGGGGGCCCTCGCCGGGGACGCCGACCACCGGCAGCAGGAAGCGGACCGCGCCGAGGCGGGTCGCGCCCGCGCTGCCGAGCGCGCCGTCGACGCCGACCAGCATCGGGTGCACGCCCGACGCGGCGATGCCCAGCGATCCGGGGCCGGTCAGCGGCACCCGCACCAGGAACGGCGCCTCGGTGGCCGGGGCGACCGCCGGGGCGACCTCGACCGGCGGGGTCCGGACCGCCGCGCCGCCGGTCCCGCCGTCGAGCGCGCCGAGCGCGGCCCGGCTGCCCGCCACGGCGGCGCCCCGCTCGAGACGCACGTCGACGTCGCGGGCGGTGACCGCCGAGCGGTTGACCACCCGCCCGCTGACGACCAGCTCCGGCGGCCCGTCGGCGGTGACCACCCGGGGCGCGAGCGTGTCGAGCACCACGTCGACGGAGCGTCCGGTCGGTGCCGCCGTGGGTGCCGCCGTGGGTGCCGCCGTGGCGGCCGGCGCGACCAGCACCAGCAGCAGGCCCACCAGCGCGAGCACGAGGCCCGCGCCGTGGGCCCGACGGAGACGAGCTGCTCCCCGCGGACGGCGGGGAGGGCTCACGCCGACTCCTCCAGGATCTGGGCGGCGCGGCGCACCAGGCGGCGCTCGTCGGCGTAGGCGAGGCGGGAGTCGAGCTCGCCGAGCGGCACCCACGCCACCTCGGTGACCTCGACGTCGGCGTCGGAGAGCTCGCCGCCGTGGGCCCGCAGCAGGTAGTGGTGCACGGTCTTGTGGATGCGGCGGTCCTCGGCCACGAACCAGTAGTCGATGCTGCCGAGGAACGCCCGCACGGACGCGATGATGCCGGTCTCCTCCTCGACCTCGCGCACGGCGGCCTGCTCGGCGGTCTCGCCCTCCTCGAGGTGGCCCTTCGGCAGCGACCAGAGCAGGCGCCCACGACGGTCGAGGCGGCCGATGAGGGCCGCACTCGTGCCGGCGGCGTCGACGACGAGGCCTCCCGCCGAGGTCTCGTCGACCGTGCGCATCCGCCGCCGGGAGCCACGCCGTCGCCGGTCGCCGGACCGGCGGGACGGGCTGGACACGACCGCGATCGTACGGCGCCCCCGCCGTGACGGGGATCTGTCCGCGGGTCGACGCGCGGGTGTCGTCCCGGCGGATCCGCCCTCCCGGTCCCGCATCCTGCTCGCGGTAGCCTGTCCTGTCGTGCCCGGACCCGCGCCAGCCCCTTCGTCCACGACCGGCGCCGATCACGCGGCGGTGGTCGAGATGGTGAGCTACTCCCCCGTGGCGGACGAGCTCGCCCGGCGGTTCGCCGACGCCGGCCACCGCCTCTACCTCGTCGGCGGTAGCGTGCGCGACGCGCTGCTCGGCCGGCACTCCACCGACCTGGACTTCACCACCGACGCGCGGCCCGACGCGATCCAGCGCCTGGTGTCGGGCTGGGCCGAGGCGGTCTGGGACACCGGCATCGCCTACGGCACGGTCGGCGCGGTCCGCCACGGCGTGACCTGCGAGGTCACGACGTTCCGCGCGGACGCCTACGACGGCGTGACCCGCAACCCCGTGGTCGCGTTCGGCGACACCGTGGAGGGCGACCTCGTGCGGCGCGACTTCACCGCCAACGCGATGGCCCTCTCGCTGCCCGACCGCACGTTCGTCGACCCCTACGGCGGGCTGGCGGCGCTGGCGCGCGGCGTCCTCGACACCCCGACCGACCCGCGGACCTCCTTCGGCGACGACCCGCTGCGCCTGCTTCGGGCGGCGCGCTTCGTCTCCCAGCTGGGCTTCGAGGTCGCGCCGAGGGTCGAGCAGGCGATGACGGAGATGGCGCCCGAGCTGGGCCGGATCACCGCCGAGCGGGTGCAGGCGGAGCTGACGAAGCTGCTGCTCGGCGCCCACCCGCGGCGCGGGATCGAGCTGATGGTCGACACCGGGCTCGCCGACGTCGTGCTGCCCGAGGTGCCCGCCATGCGCCTCGAGATCGACGAGCACGCCCAGCACAAGGACGTCTACGAGCACTCGCTGACGGTCATGGAGCAGGCGATCGGGCGGGAGGGCCCGGACGGCCCCGACCTCGTCCTGCGCCTGGCCGCCCTGCTGCACGACATCGGCAAGCCGGCGACGCGCAAGGTCGAGCCCGGGCGGCGGGTGAGCTTCCACCACCACGAGGTGGTCGGCGCGAAGATGACCCGCAAGCGGCTCCGCGAGCTGCGCTACCCCAAGCAGGTCATCGAGGACGTCGCGCAGCTCGTGTTCCTGCACCTGCGCTTCCACGGCTACGGCAAGGGCGAGTGGACCGACTCCGCCGTGCGCCGCTACGTCACCGACGCCGGGCCGCTGCTCGACCGGCTGCACAAGCTCGTGCGGTCGGACTCGACGACGCGCAACAAGCGCCGGGCCGCCGCGCTGCAGCGCTCCTACGACGACCTCGAGGAGCGGATCACGCGGATCGCGCAGGAGGAGGACCTGGCGCGCGTGCGCCCGGACCTCGACGGCAACGCGATCATGGAGCTGCTGGGCATCCCGCCGGGCCCGCTGGTGGGGAGGGCCTGGCGCCACCTCAAGGACGTCCGGCTCGAGCGCGGGCCGCTCGACCACGACGAGGCCCGCGAGGAGCTGCTGCGGTGGGCCGCCGCCGAGGGGATCGGGTCCGCGGGGGAACCCGAGGACTGAGGCTGCGTCGAACCCGGTGTGGGATCCTTGCGCTACGCCTTCGGCACCGGGGAGGGCCCGGTGCACCGCCACGTCTCGCGTGCCGACCGCGACCTGGGCCCGACCGGCGACCCCGACGCGGTCGCCCTCGACTTCGACGGCGACGGGCGGGTCGACGACGCCCTGTGGGACGCCGACGGCGACGGCGTCGCCGACCACTCGGTGCTCGACCTCGACGACGACGGCCGCCCGGACCACGCCTACACCGACCCGTCGGGTCGCGGCCTCTGGGACGTCCGTGCGCCGCTCCCCGGGGCCGATCCGGTGGCGACCGGCGCAGCGCTGAGCTGGACCGACGTGCGCGGCCGGTCGGCGGAGGCCACGGCGGGGCTGGACACCGACGGCGACGGGGTGCTCGACGGGGTGGCGGTGGACGCCGACCACGAGCCGGGTGCGGAGGTGGTGTGCGACCTCGACGGCGACGGGCGCGTCGAGCAGCTGCTGGTCGACGGTGACGGCGACGGCCGCCACGAGCTCGCCTACCTGTCGTCGGAACCCGGCTCGCCGTCGGCGCGGTGGGACCTGCTGCTGCTCGACACCGACGGCGACGGGGCCGTCGACACCCTCGCCGGGGACGGCGCGGCCGGCTGGGTGTCGCCCTGATCCCCGGCCCGGCGCTGCTGCCAGCGCAGCGCCAGCTCGTGCACCACGAGCCCGAGCAGGTAGATCGCGGCGGCGAGCACCAGCAGCAGCGGCGAGCGCCCGCTGGGCGGGCAGAGGAACGCCGCGCCCGCCACGGCGATCACGTAGGTGACGTTGAAGGTGGTGTCCGAGAGCGAGAACACCCGCCCGCGGACGTCGTCGCCGACCTCGCGCTGCACCGCCGCGTCCGAGCAGAGCTTGATCGCCTGCCCGACCAGGCCGAGCACGAACGAGCCGGCGAGGATGGTGGGCAGCGTCATCGGGAGACCGAGGGAGAGCAGCGCCACCGCGGCCAGCACGAGCATGACGCGGACCGTGCCCGTGCGGCCGACCTTCCCGGTGAGCCACGGCGTCACCACCGCCGCGACGCCGAGGCCCGCGGCGACGGCGGCCACCACCTCGCCCAGCCCGGCGATCCCGGCCTTGAGCGGCCCGACGTCGGTCAGCGAGTTCCGCATCAGCAACATCACCACGAGCGTGGTGATGCCGAACGCCAGCCGGTGGGCGGCGACGGCGCCGAACGCCGCGAGCACGCCGGGGGCGTCGCGGGCGGCGCGGGCCCCGTCGACGAGACCGTGCGCCACGGCCCGCAGCGCCTGGGCGGCCTCGCTGCGCTCGTCGGGCCCGAGCGAGCCGCGGGCGATCGTCGTGGCGACCAGCACGATGACCAGCGAGCCCACGGCGGCCACGGCCGTCGTCCACGCGGCGTCGGTGTCCTGCGGGCCGATGAGCCCGCGCAGCCCGATCGCGCAGCCCGCGCCGATCGCCGCGGCCACCGCGCCCGACGTCGTGACCAGCGAGTTCGCGCCGACGAGGTGCTCGTCGGCCACCACGTGGGGCAGCGCGGCGGACAGGCCGGCCTGGATGAAGCGGCTCACGCCGATCGTGGCCAGCGCGCCCAGGTAGAGCCCCGGCCCGGTGACCCCGGCGAGGACCACCCCCGCCGTGAGCAGCGTCAGCACCCCGCGCAGCGCGCCGGCGACGATCATGACGCGCCGGCGGTCCCAGCGGTCGAGCAGCGCGCCGGCGAAGGGGCCGATGAGCGAGTAGGGCAGCAGGACCGTGGCCAGCCCCAGGGCGACCATGAGGGGGTCGGCCTCGCGCTCGGGGCTGAAGAGCACCAGCCCGCCGAGCGCCGCCTGGAACACGCCGTCGCCCCACTGCGCGGCCAGCCGGACCGTCAGGAGCTTGCCGAACCCGGGGTGGACGAGCAGCTCGCGCAGCCGCCGGACCGGGTTGCGTGCCGGGGTCGCGGCGGCCGCGGGCGCGGCGGGGCCGGGAGCGACGGTCACGGGCACCCACGCTACGCGGTCGGGCACGCCCGCAGTCCCGGCAGCGGTGTCGGGAATCCGCCCGACCGATCGGCGCACGCCGGGACGGGCCCGCTGCCTCGTCGCGGCGGCCCATCCGTGCCCGGACGTGCTCGCGACCGCCGCGTGACCGCCCCGTGACCATGCGGACGTGCCTGCCGCCCCGCCGTGCACCGGTGCGACGATGGGGCGCGTGGCCAGTGGTGTGGGTGAACATCAGCAGGCCGAGGTCGAGGCGGGGACGCTCCTCGTGGCCTCCCCGACCCTGACCGACCCCAACTTCGCGCGCTCGGTCGTCTTCGTCATCGACCACCGGCCCGCGGGCACCCTCGGGGTCGTGCTCAACCGGCCCAGCGAGGTCTCGGTCGCCGATGTCCTGCCCGGCTGGGACCCCCACACGACCCGCCCGAACGCCGTGTTCGTCGGCGGCCCGGTCGAGCAGCGCACGGCGCTGTGCCTCGCGGCGCTGCGCACCGGCGAGGACCCGGCGAGCACCGGCGGCGTCGTCGGCGTGCGCGGGCCGCTGGCCCTCGTCGACCTCGACGGCGACCCCGACGACCTCGCGCCCCGGGTCCGCGGCCTGCGCGTGTTCGCCGGCTACTCGGGCTGGGACCGCGGCCAGCTCCAGGGCGAGATCGGCCGCGGCGACTGGTACGTCGTGCCCGCCCTGCCCGACGACGTCCTCGCCCCGGCCGGCTACGACCTCTGGGGCGGGGTCCTGCGCCGGCAGGGCGTGCCCCTGGCCCTCCTCGCCACCCACGTCAGCGAGCCGCGCCGGAACTGACGCGCCCTGTCCCGCAGCGAACGGGTATCTCGCTGCTTCTCTGCGCACGAACTCCCCGTTCGCTCGCCGCGCCGGGGCGGGTGCGAGCACCTAGCGTCGAGCACGTGCGACGCGTCGAACCCGGGCCCGGTCAGGAATCGGTGTGGGACTACCCCCGCCCGCCCCGCGCCGAGGCCGTCCGTCGGCGCGCGGTCGTGACCCATGCCGGGACGGTCGTCGCCGATTCCGACGATCTCGTCCGCGTGCTCGAGACCAGCCACCCGCCGACCTGGTACCTGCCGCGCACCGCGTTCGCCGACGGCGTCCTGCGCCCCGCGCAGCGGCGCACGGTGTGCGAGTGGAAGGGGACGGCGCGCTACGTCGACATCGTGGTGCCGGGCGCGGCGCCGCTGACCGAGGTGGGCTGGTGGTACCCCCAGGACGCGGTCTACCCGGCGCTCGCCGACCGGGTCGCGCTCTACCCCGCGCCGTTCGACGAGATCACCCTCGACGGCGAGCGCGTCGAGCCCCAGCCCGGCGGGTTCTACGGCGGCTGGATCACCGCGGACGTCGTCGGCCCGTTCAAGGGCGGGCGCGGCACCTGGGGCTGGTGAGTCAGGCCCCGGCCTGCGACCGGGGGCAGATCGCGCACGTCCCCCCGCACACGCCGGTGGCGGGCGCGCAGTCGTCGGCGGGCGCGGGCTCCTCGGGCGCGCCCGCGGTGCACGGCGTGGCCGGCAGCGCCATGAGCGCCTCG
Source organism: Actinomycetospora lutea (assembly GCF_028737205.1). GTDB lineage: Bacteria > Actinomycetota > Actinomycetes > Mycobacteriales > Pseudonocardiaceae > Actinomycetospora > Actinomycetospora lutea. Next base: position 103,768 of record NZ_JAQZAL010000021.1, read on the forward strand.
TGCTCGGCCTCCTCCGCGTCGGCGAACCGCGCACCCACGACGCCGCCGGCGCCGAGCAGCCCGACCAGGGCGAGGGCGCCGAGCACGATCATCGTCACGCCCGCGGCGGTGGTCGCGGCGGCGAGCGCGGCGCCCGCCCCGACGAGCCCGGCGACGCCGGCCCCGACGAACGCCGGCGCGGCGGCCCGGTTGGCGCGGCGGAAGGCGTCGACGCTGCCCATGGTCCACACCGTGCGCACGCCGAGCACTCGGTTGCGGGGCAGGCGGTGGCACAGCGCGAGCACGCCGGCGCCGCCCACCACCAGGGCGGCCGCCGCCAGGACCAGGGCCGGGACGATCACACCCCCAGAGTAGGCTCGATGCGTCCTCGCAGGGATCCGCGGTGCCCCGTCGTGCGGCGCCGGACCCGACCGCGGGCTCCCCGCGGAGGACCCCAGGTCGAACTGCAGGAGGAACCCGTGACCGCCGAGCCCGAGGTGGCGAGCCGCGCCGACAGTGCCGGCAGCGGCAACGGCACCCCGCCGTACCGCTACACCGCCGCGCTCGCGAACGAGATCGAGCGGCGCTGGCAGGACCACTGGGAGTCCGCGGACACCTTCGCCGTCGCGAACCCGTCCCCGGACCACCCGGGGCCCGCGGGCGAGAAGTTCTACCTGATGGACATGTTCCCGTACCCGTCGGGCGCGGGCCTGCACGTCGGGCACCCGCTGGGGTTCATCGGCACCGACGTCCTGGGCCGCTTCCTGCGCATGACCGGGCGCACGGTGCTGCACACCATGGGGTTCGACGCGTTCGGGCTGCCCGCCGAGCAGTACGCCGTGCAGACCGGCACCCATCCGCGGACCACCACCGAGGCGAACATCGCGCGCTACCGCGCCCAGATCCGCCAGCTCGGCCTGGCCCACGACCAGCACCGCTCGGTGTCCACCACCGACATCGACTTCTACCGCTGGACCCAGTGGATCTTCCTGCAGATCCACGGCTCCTGGTACGACCGCGAGGCCGACCGCGCCCGCCCGATCACCGAGCTCGAGGAGGAGTTCCGCGCGGGCATCCGGGCGCTGCCCGACGGCCGCGACTGGACCGCGCTCTCGCGCCCCGAGCAGGACCGCGTCCTCGACGACCACCGGCTGGCCTACCTGGCCGACGCGCCGGTGAACTGGTGTCCCGCGCTGGGCACGGTGCTCTCCAACGAGGAGGTCACCGCCGACGGGCGCTCCGAGCGCGGCAACTTCCCGGTGTTCCGGCGCAACCTGCGTCAGTGGATGATGCGGATCACCGCGTACGCCGACCGCCTGGCCGACGACCTCGACGGCGTCGACTGGCCCGACTCGGTCAAGACGATGCAGCGCAACTGGATCGGGCGCTCGCAGGGCGCGCAGGTCCGGTTCCCGGTCGCGGGCTCGGACGCGGTCATCGAGGTGTTCACCACCCGTCCCGACACGCTGTTCGGCGCGACCTACATGGTCGTCGCCCCCGAGCACCCGATCGTCGACGTCATCGCCCCGGACGCGTGGCCGTCGCCCCGGACCGGCGAGGACCTCGACGGGCGCTGGACCGGCGGCGCCGCGACCCCCGCGGAGGCGATCGAGGGCTACCGCCGGGTCGTCGCCTCGCGCTCCGACCTCGAGCGCCAGGAGGCCCGCGACAAGACCGGCGTGTTCACCGGCGCCTGGGCGACCAACCCCGTCAACGGCGAGCCGCTGCCCGTGTTCGTCGCCGACTACGTCCTCATGGGCTACGGCACCGGCGCGATCATGGCGGTGCCCGGCCAGGACCAGCGCGACTGGGACTTCGCGACCGTCTTCGGCCTGCCGATCCGCCGCACGGTCCAGCCGCCGGCGGACTTCGAGGCGTCCGGGGGCGAGGCCTACGTCGGCGCCGGCCCGGCGATCAACTCGGCCAACGACGAGGTCTCGCTGAACGGCCTGGGCGTCGACGAGGCGAAGGCCGCGATCGTCGCGTGGCTCGTCGGGCGCGGTGACGGCGAGGCGGTCGTGCAGTACAAGCTGCGCGACTGGCTGTTCTCCCGCCAGCGCTACTGGGGCGAGCCGTTCCCGATCGCCTACGCCGCCGAGGGCGAGAGCGACGGCGGGCCCTCGATCCCCCGGGGGCTGCCCGACAGCGACCTGCCGGTGCTGCTGCCCGATGTGGAGGACTACGCGCCGAAGTCGTTCGCGCCCGACGACCGGGACTCGTCGCCGGAGTCGCCGCTGGCCCGCGCGACCGAGTGGGTGGCGTTCTCCGCGGACCTGCCCTCGGACCCGGAGCGCGGCTTCGCCGAGTACCTGCGCGAGACCAACACGATGCCGCAGTGGGCGGGGTCGTGCTGGTACTACCTGCGCTACCTCGACCCGGACAACAAGGAGCGCTTCGTCGACCCCGACGTCGAGCGCTACTGGCTGGGCCCGCGCTCGCCCGGCGACCCCGGCGGCGTGGACCTGTACGTCGGCGGCGTCGAGCACGCGGTGCTGCACCTGCTGTACTCGCGGTTCTGGCACAAGGTGCTCTTCGACCTCGGCCACGTCTCGTCGTCGGAGCCGTTCCGCAAGCTGTTCAACCAGGGCTACGTCCAGGCCTGGGCCTACACCGACGCGCGCGGGGTCTACGTGCCGGCGGAGGAGGTCGTCGAGGACGCGTCGTCGGCCACCGGATTCACGTGGAACGGGGAGCCGGTCTGCCAGGAGTACGGGAAGATGGGCAAGTCGCTGCGCAACGTGGTGACGCCCGACGAGATGTGCGAGGCGTACGGCGCCGACACGTTCCGGCTCTACGAGATGTCGACGGGGCCGATGGAGGCCTCGCGGCCGTGGTCGACGCGCGACGTCGTCGGCTCGCACCGCTTCCTGCAGCGCGTGTGGCGCCTCGTGATCGACGAGCAGACCGGCGCGCTGCGCGTCTCCGACGCCGAGCCCGACCGCGACACCCTGACCGCCCTGCACAAGGCGATCGACGGCGTGCGCTCGGACCTGCCGGCGATGCACTACAACACCGCGGTCGCCAAGCTCATCGAGCTGGCCAACCACCTGACCAAGACCTACCCGAACGGCGGCGCCCCGCGCTCGGTGATCGAGCCGCTGGTGCTCCTGCTCGCGCCCCTGTGCCCGCACCTCGGCGAGGAGCTGTGGTCGCGGCTGGGCCACCCGGAGACGCTGGCCTACGCCCCGTTCCCCGAGGCCGACCCGGCCCTGCTCGTCGAGGACTCCGTCGAGTACCCGATCCAGGTCGACGGGAAGGTCCGCTCGCGGATCACGGTGCCCGCGACCGCCGGCGAGGACGACGTCCGTGCGGCGGCGCTCGCCGAGGCCAAGGTCGTCGAGCTCCTCGCGGGCGCGGACCCGCGCAAGGTCATCGTCGTCCCCGGACGCCTGGTGAACATCGTCCGCTGAGGTCGGGGCCGCGCCGGGGCTTTCTGAGCGAAGGGCACCTTCGGTCGGGTAGATGGGCGAGGAGTGCCCTTCGCTCAGAACCCAGGGCGACCCGCGAGCCTCAGGCCGGGCCCCGCTCGCCGCGGATGAACTCCTCGACGCGGTCGTAGGCCACCGAGTCGCGGTACTGCTCGGGCGGTGACTTCATGAAGTACGACGACGGCGCGAGCAGCGGGCCGCCGATGCCGCGGTCCATCGCGATCTTCGCGGCGCGGACGGCGTCGATGATGATGCCCGCGGAGTTCGGGGAGTCCCAGACCTCGAGCTTGTACTCGAGCGAGAGGGGCACGTCGCCGAAGGCGCGGCCCTCGAGGCGCACGTAGGCCCACTTGCGGTCGTCGAGCCACGGCACGTGGTCCGACGGGCCGATGTGCACGTTGCCCTTGCCCATGTCGCGGTCGATCTGCGAGGTCACGGACTGCGTCTTCGAGGTCTTCTTGGACTCCAGGCGCTCGCGCTCGAGCATGTTCTGGAAGTCCATGTTGCCGCCGACGTTGAGCTGCATCGTGCGGTCGAGGTGGACGCCGCGGTCCTCGAAGAGCTTCGCGAGCACGCGGTGGGTGATCGTGGCGCCGACCTGCGACTTGATGTCGTCGCCGACGATCGGGACGCCCGCGTCGGTGAACTTCTGCGCCCACTCGGGGTCGGACGCGATGAACACGGGCAGGGCGTTGACGAAGGCCACGCCGGCGTCGATGGCGCACTGGGCGTAGAACTTGTCGGCGTCCTCGCTGCCCACCGGCAGGTAGGAGACGAGCACGTCGGCGCGGGCCTCGCGCAGCGCGGCGACGACGTCGACCGGCTCGCTGTCGGCCTCGGTGATGATCTCGCGGTAGTAGCGGCCGAGGCCGTCGAGGGTGTGGCCGCGCTGGACGGTCACGCCGGTCGGCGGGACGTCCGCGAACTTGATCGTGTTGTTCTCCGAGGCGCTGATGGCGTCGGCGAGATCCTGGCCGACCTTCTTCGCGTCGACGTCGAACGCCGCCACGAACTCGAGGTCGCGCACGTGGTACCCGCCGAAGTCGACGTGCATCAGACCCGGCACCCGTGCGGCCGGGTCGGCGTCGGCGTAGTAGTGCACGCCCTGAACGAGCGACGCGGCGCAGTTGCCCACGCCCACGATCGCCACTCGGACCGAACCCATGGCTGTTCTCCTCTTTGTCTCTTTCGGGGTGGCGGGTGACGGGACCTGCGGAGTCAGGCGCCGTGGGGGGTCGGACGGGCTCCGGGGCCCGGCTCGTCGTCGGGGGGTGTCCGCGGTGAGCCCTCCCCGCGTTCCGCGGCGATCAGCTCGTTGAGCCAGCGCACCTCGCGCTCCGTGGACTCGAGGCCGATGCGGTGCAGCTCACGCGTGTAGTGGTCGATCTGCTCACCGGCGCGGGAGAGCGTCGAGCGCAGCCCCTCGCGGCGCTCCTCCACCTGGCGGCGCCGTCCCTCGAGGATGCGCATCCGCACCTCGACCGGGGTGCGGGAGAAGAAGGCCAGGTGGATGCCGAAGCTCTCGTCGTCCCACGCCTGGGGGCCGACCTCGGCGAGGAGCTCGTCGAAGCGGTCCTTGCCCTCGGCGGTGAGCTCGAACACGCGCCGACCCCGACGCGTCTTCGAGCCCCAGGTGCTGCGGGACGACGCCCGCGCCCGGGAGGACGCGACGGTCTCGGCGCCCTCCTCCGGTCCGTCGGCCGGCGCGTCGGTGGTCTCGGCGATCAGCCCCGCACGTTGGAGCCGGCGCAGGGTCGGGTAGAGCGACCCCCACGAGAACGCCCGGAACGTGCCGAGCCGGGCGTGCAGCTGCTTGCGCAGCTGGTACCCGTGCATGGGGGCCTCGTGGAGCAGGCCCAGCACGGCGAGCTCGAGCACGGCCACCTCCCCCACGCGTCCCGACCCGCCGCGACGATCACGACGTCCGTGGCGTCTACCATATCGGACCGATACATCAGGCGTCGCCGATCCGCGATCACGTCACAGTCGCGCGGGTCGTCCGGCGTGCCCGCGAGCGGGGGACGCGGGACGCCGTGCATGGCTAGGCTGGCGTCGTGCCGGGAGTCCGTCAGGTCGTCGACTACGCGCTGCAGCGCCGCGCGGCGCTCGCCGACGTCGCCGCGGGCCGCGTGGCCACCGCGGACGCCTGCGACGCCGGGACCTACCTGCTCCAGGCCGCCTCGTACCACGGTCGGCCGACCGCCCGGACGTGCCCGCTGTGCCAGCGGGAACCCCTCGTCGAGGTCATGTGGGTCTTCGGCGAACGACTCGGCGCGGCCGCCGGATCCGCTCGTTCCGCCGACGAGATCCACCGGTTGGCGGATGCGATCAGCGAGTTCACCGTGCACGTCGTGGAGGTCTGCCGGTCGTGCCGGTGGAACCACCTCGTACAGTCATACGTCCTGGGAACCGACGATGCGTCGGGAGGGGGCCGCCGGCGGCGCCGGACCGCCTCCCCCTGACGCCGATCGGGACCGGGTCCGACGGGAACCCCCACGGGACGGACGAGGAACCACCCGGCAATCGGGAGGCGATCGGTGGACGACGAGCGGCGCACGGACCGCGGGGGCGGTCGACCCCCCGGTGCCGATCGCGGCACCCCGCCCGCGCCGCCGGCCCGGTCCGGCCCGCGCGGCGACCGCCACGGCGGAGCGCCGCCGGGGGGCCCGAACGGGGCCGCACCGGGCCGCCCGTCCGGACCGCCGCCGGGCCCGCCGGGCCCGCCGGGACCGCCGGGACCGCCGGGACCTCAGCCCGGTCCGGGTCGCCCGCTCCCGCCGCAGGGCGGCCGCCCGCCGGGGCCGCCCGGCCCGCCGCACCCGGGTGACCACGGGCTGCCGCCCGGCTGGCGCTCGGTGCCCCCGTCGCGGAACCCCACCCACCACCCGCCCGCGGCCCCCACCGACGCTCCCACGGTGGCGAACGGCGCCGCGGTCGATGCGCCCGGCGCACGACGCAGCGCCGTCGGCACGGTCACCCCGCCCGAGGGCCGGGAGACGGCGCGCGAGCCACGCCTGCTGACCCACGACGGTGGACGCCCCACCCGCGTCGACGGGGGACGCCACGGTTCGGCGACGCGGGCGATGGCCCCGACGGCGACGGCCGCGACGTCGCGCTCGGCGATGGGCGCCGGCGGCCTGTCCGGCACCGCCGTCGCGCCGTCCCGCACCCGTCCCGGTGGCGGGGACGACGGCGGCGACGAGCCCCCGCGCGGACGGCGGAAGCCGCCCGGCCCGGGGCCCGATCCCCGCAAGCGCCGCAACCGCCGTCTCCGGCGCATCGCCTACGTCCTGCTCGGCCTCCTCGTGCTCGGCCCGGTGCTCGCCTTCGCGGTCGGCTGGATCTTCTTCCGGGTGCCGACGCCCGACGACGCCACCAACAACCAGCTCGCGACGATCTCGTACGCGAACGGCTCCTCGCTCGCCTCGCTGGTGCCCGAGCAGGGCAACCGGATCAAGGTGCCGATCACCCAGGTGCCGCTGCACGTCCAGCAGGCGGTGCTCTCGGCCGAGGACCGCTCCTTCTACTCCAACCTCGGCTTCGACCCGGTCGGCATCCTGCGCGCGGTGTGGCTGCAGGCCACCGGCGGCAGCGGCGGCGGGTCGACGATCACTCAGCAGTACGTGAAGAACACGCTGGTCGGCGACGAGTACTCGATCTGGCGCAAGTACCGCGAGGTGGTGATCGCGGCGAAGATCTCCCAGGAGCAGAGCAAGGAGGAGATCCTCGGCAACTACCTCAACACGATCTACTTCGGCCGCGGTGCCTACGGCATCCAGGCCGCGTCGCAGGCGTACTTCGGCAGGGACGTCTCGCAGCTCTCGGTCTCCGAGGGCGCGATGCTCGCCGGGCTCATCCAGTCGCCGTCGCGCTGGGACCCCGCCGTCGACCGCGGCATGTCCGAGCAGCGCTGGAACTTCGTCCTCGACGGCATGGTCAGCCAGAACTGGCTGCCCGCCGCGGAGCGCGCGGGACAGGTCTTCCCCGCGGCGATCCCGCCGCAGCCCCGGCGCAGCGGCATCCCCGACAACGACCGCGGGCACATCGTCTCCGCGGTGCGCGCCGAGCTGAACTCCTACGGCATCACCGAGCAGCAGGTGAACCAGGAGGGTCTGCAGGTCACGACGACGATCGACCCGGACCGGCAGGACGACGCGGTCGAGTCCGTCGAGCGTCGCCTGCGCGGCCAGCCGCAGAACCTGCGCACGTCGCTCGTGTCGGTCGACCCGCGCACCGGCGCGATCCTCGCCTACTACGGCGGGGAGGACGGCTCCGGCTTCGACTACGCCCAGGCCCAGCGCCAGCCGGGCTCGTCGTTCAAGCCGTTCGTGCTGCTCGCCGGTCTGCAGCGCAACCCGTCGCCGATCGGGCTCGGCACGACCTTCGACGGGTCGAGCCCGCAGACGATCGCGGGCACCGAGGTGGAGAACAACGAGGGCGAGAACTGCGCCAACTGCGACCTGCGCACGGCGATGACGCAGTCGATCAACACGGTCTTCTACCAGCTCGGCGTGCAGGTCGGCCCCCAGCGCGTGGCCGACGCCGCGCACCAGGCGGGCATCTCGGCCGAGCTGCCCAACCCCAGCGGCGGCATCTCGCTGGGCGACCGCGAGGTCCGTCCCGGCGACATGGCGGCGGCGTACGCGACGTTCGCCGCGGACGGCGTCTACCACCGGCCGCACCTCGTCAGCCGCGTCACCACCGCCGACGGCCGGGTGCTCTTCGACGCCGGCGCGCCCGCGGGCGAGCAGCGGATGAGCCAGCAGCTCGCCCGCAACGTCACCGAGTCGATGCTGCAGGTGGCCGACCACTCCGGCATCCCGCTCGCCGGCGGGCGCCCGGTCGGCGCGAAGACCGGCACCGTGCAGTCGTCGGTGGACGGGCAGAACAACGACGCCTGGACGGTGGGGTTCACGCCGTCGATCTCGACGGCGGTCTGGGTCGGGACCGACGACAACACGCCCATCAAGACCCGCGACGGGCGCCCGATCTACGGGCGCGGCGTGCCCGGCCAGATCTGGCAGGGCTACATGAACGACGCCGTGCAGGGCGACCCCGTCGAGCAGTTCTCGGACTTCCGTCCCATCGGCGCGCCGCCGCAGACGACGCCGACCGCTCCGCCGGAGCAGCAGTGCGTCGAGGGTCAGCCGTGCCCGCCGGAGGACCAGGGCCAGGGCGGCGACCCGGGCCAGGGCGGCGACCCGGGCCAGGGTGGCGGTGGCGACCAGGGCCAGGGCGGCGGTGACCAGGGCCAGGGCGCCGGAGGCGACCAGGGCCAGGGCCAGGGTGGCGACCAGGGGCAAGGTGGCGCCGCGGCCGGTGACGCCGGCGGTGGAGACGGCGCCGGCGGCGGCCAGGGCGGCGGCGGCGGGCAAGGCGGCGGTGACGGCGGCGGTGGAGACGGCGCCGGGGGCGCTCTGGTCCCTGGTGGTTGACCGTCGCGCTGACCGACTCTCCGCCGGTGGGTCGCCGTGACCGGCTCGCCGACGCGGGCCCGCACCCACGACCCGGCCTCGCTCGGCCCGGACCAGCGGGTCCGTCCCACCCAGGAGGACCCGTTCGTCGCGTCGCTGTCGACCGTGGTCGGCGGCCCGCTGGGCGAGCACGCGGTGGCCGGCCGGGCGCGGTTCCTCACCCCGCTGCGGGTGGTGCTGCTCCTCGCCGTGACGGTGCTGGCGCTCGCGTGGTTCGCCAAGGCGCCGTGCCTGCAGCAGTACCCCGGGGACAACGGGCTCGAGCTCGACTGGCGCGACGGGCGCCAGTACGTGGCGATGTGCTACTCCGACACCGTCCCGCTCTACACCGCCGAGCGCCTCGACGTCGGCGGCATCCCCTACGGGACGTCCTGGGTCGACCGGCGCGAGGACGGCAGCGAGCAGGTCCGGTACATGGAGTACCCGGTGCTCACCGGGTTCTTCCAGTGGGCCAACGCGCGCCTCGCGGACCTGTGGCTGGCCGGCGCCGACGCCGGGCTGCTTCCGGGCGGGCTGGCGGTGGTCGTGTACTTCGACCTGTCGGCGTTCTGGCTGGCGCTCGCATGGCTGGTGACCGTCTGGGCGGTCGTGCGGCTGCGACCCGGACGGCCGTGGGACGCCGCGATCGCCGCGGTGTCGCCGCTGGTCGCGGTGCACGCGTTCACGAACTTCGACACGCTCGCGGTCGCCGCGGCCACCCTCGGGATGCTGGCGTGGGCCCGGCGACGACCCGGGCTCGCCGGGCTGGTCCTCGGCGTGGGCGCCGCCGCCAAGCTCTACCCGCTGTTCCTGCTCTTCCCGCTGCTGCTGCTGTGCCTGCGGGCGGGGCGGATGCGCGCGTGGGCGCAGGCCACGTGCGCTGGGGTGCTGGCCTGGGCGGCGCTGAACCTGCCGGTGGCCCTCGTCGCGCCCGTCGGGTGGTGGGAATTCTTCCGGCTCAACGGCCAGCGCGGCGCCGACCCCGACTCGCTCTACAACGTGGTCTCCGGCTTCACCGGGTGGAGCGGGTTCGACGGTCCGCTCGCGCCCGGGCAGCCGCCCTCGGTGCTCAACGCGGTCAGCGCGGTCCTGTTCGGGGTGTGCTGCCTCGCGATCGCGGTCCTCGTCGTGAAGGCCCCGCGCCGGCCCCGCGTCGCGGCGATCGCGTTCCTCGTCATCGTGGCGTTCCTGCTCACCAACAAGGTGTGGAGCCCGCAGTACTCGCTGTGGCTGGTGCCGCTGGCCGTGCTCGCCTACCCGCGCTGGCGCCCGCTGCTCGCCTGGATGCTGATCGACGCGCTGGTCTGGGCGCCGCGGATGTACTACTACCTCGGCACCGACGCCAAGGGCCTGCCCGCACCCTGGTTCCTCGGCGCGGTCGTCGTGCGGGACGTCGCCGTCCTCGTGATCGCCGGGCTCGTCGTGCGGACGGTGCTGCGTCCCGAGCACGACCCCGTCCGCACCCCGCGCGACCCGTCGTTCTCGGTCGGGCTCGACGACCCCGACGGGGGCGTGCTCGACGGGGCGCCCGACGAGACGCGGCGTCTGTCACGTGCCGACGCCGTGATCGACGCCGTGGCGCGGCCGCTGCGGCGGCGGGGACCTTCAGTCCCTCGATGAGGGCGACTCCTCCGATCGGGGTGTGTCGGTGGGCGACGACTCCGGCGGCCGGGTGAGTCCGGGCGTCACCACCGGGCGACCTCCTCGTTGGTCACCACGTGCCGCCGGTCGGCCCGCTCCCCCGCGGGGCCCTCCGGCACTCCCCGGGCAGATGGAGAAAGGTCCCCTTCATGGCGCTGCGTGCTCCCCGCCGCCTGCTGACCGCCGCCCTCGCCGGCGGACTGGTGACGGGCTCGCTGCTGCTCGGAGCCGGATCCGCGATGGCGGCCCCGAGCTCCGACGACGTCGTCGAGGCGCGCTGCGGGCAGACCGTCCGCGCCGAGCCGGGCCAGACCATCAAGGTGATCCCCGAGCTCGGCCTGCCCTTCGAGCGCGAGGTGCGCCGCGGGATGGAGCCGATCGCTCAGGTCGTCGGCGGGATCGGCGGGCTGCTCTGCCGCGTGCAGGTGCAGGTCGTGGAGCCGGTCGCGAGCGGGGTCGCCCAGGCGGCGCCGCCGCTGCGTCCGGCGACCGACCAGCTCAGCCGCGGCACCGGCGCCGTGCTCGACCCCACCCCGCAGCCGCGGGCGACCACCCCGCGCTCACAGGCCGCCACGCCCGCGCCGGCCGCCGCGGTCCCGACGCTCACCCCGCAGCAGGCGGCCGCCGCCGCGCCGGCGTTCGCGCCCGCCTTCGGCGCGCTCCCGTCCTCGTTCCTGCGCTCGGCGAGCGGCCCGGCGCCGGGTCTCGCGGCCTACGACCCGAACATGCTGCTCGGCTCGGCGTTCCCCGGCCTGCGCGCCGGCGCGCCCGCCTACCTCGGCTACGACGCCGCCAGCGCCGTCACCACCGCGAGCCAGGTCCAGGCGCTGCCGGTGGACGGGCTGACCGACGGCGGCGTGGGCGTGCCCGCCCTCATCGCGGTCCTCGCGCTCTCCGGCGTCGCGGCGTTCACCGTCCGGCGGATCGTGCTCGGCAAGGCGCCGGTGGCCGCGGGCGCGGCACCCGTGACCGAGCCGGCCGACGAGCTCGCCGAGGACGCCACCGAAGACGACGCGGCCGAGAACGCCACCGAGGACGCCACCGAGGACGATGCGGCCGAGGACGTCACCACCGCGGCACCGCGCACGCCGGTCCCCGCCTGAGCGCGAACTCGGCGGAACCGCGGCGCGCGCCGCTGCGTCGGACCTGGTAGGGGCCTCGGCGGGACGATCGTGGCCGGTTGGTAATCTGGGCGGACCGAGACCCCTCCTGCCACGGATCGTCCGTGGCCGCTGAGCCCACAGGAGGTGAGTGGTCCTCGTGCGCCACTATGAACTGGTCGTGATCCTCGACCCGAGCCTCGACGAGCGCACCGTTGCTCCGTCGCTCGAGACGTTCCTCAACGTCGTCCGCAACGACGGCGGCACCGTGGAGAACGTCGAGGTCTGGGGACGTCGCCGACTGTCCTACGAGATCGAGAAGAACGCCGAGGGCATCTACGCCGTCCTCGACATCAACTGCGAGCCCGCGACCGTCAAGGAGATGGACCGGCAGCTCGCGCTGAACGAGTCCGTGCTCCGCACCAAGGTCATGCGCCGCGACCCCGCCTTCGCCGGGCGCCGGGGCAAGGCGAACTGATGGCCGGCGACACGGTCATCACCGTGGTCGGCAACCTCACCGCCGACCCGGAGCTGCGGTTCACGCCGTCGGGTGCCGCCGTCGCCAACTTCACGGTCGCGTCGACGCCGCGCACCTTCGACCGCCAGAGCGGCGAGTGGAAGGACGGCGAAGCCCTATTCCTGCGCTGCAACATCTGGCGCCAGGCCGCGGAGAACGTCGCCGAGACGCTCACCCGGGGCGCGCGCGTCATCGTGCAGGGCCGCCTCAAGCAGCGCTCGTTCGAGACCCGTGAGGGCGAGAAGCGCACCGTCATCGAGCTCGAGGTCGACGAGATCGGCCCCTCGCTGCGCTACGCCACGGCGTCGGTCACCAAGGCCTCCCGCGGCGGCGGTGGCGGTGGCGGCTACGGCGGTGGCGGCGGCAACGGGGGCGGCGGTTACGGCTCCGGCGGCTCCGGGGGCTCCGGCGGCGGTGGCTGGTCCGGCGGGTCGGACGACCCGTGGGCTTCGGCACCGGCCGCGGGCTCCTCGGGCGGCGGCGGTGGGGGCGGTTACGACGACGAGCCCCCGTTCTAGATCTCACTCATCCCAGTTCTGCTCAGGAGAAGAACCACCATGGCGAAGCCGCCGGTGCGCAAGCCCAAGAAGAAGGTCTGCACCTTCTGCAAGGACAAGAACCAGCTGATCGACTACAAGGACACCAACCTCCTGCGGAAGTACATCTCCGACCGCGGGAAGATCCGCGCGCGCCGCGTCTCGGGCAACTGCTCGCAGCACCAGCGCGACGTCGCGGTCGCGGTGAAGAACTCCCGCGAGATGGCGCTCCTGCCCTACACCTCGACGGCGCGCTGAGGGAGGCCGACGTGAAGCTCATCCTCACCGCCGACGTCCCCAACCTGGGCGGCCCCGGCGACACCGTCGAGGTCAAGGACGGCTACGGCCGCAACTTCCTGCTCCCCCGCGGCCTGGCCATCGTCGCCACCCGGGGCGCGCAGAAGCAGGTCGACACGATCCGCCGCACCCAGGAGGGCAAGCGGATCCGCGACCTCGACCACGCCAAGGAGGTCGCCGGGCAGATCCAGGGCCTCGGCACCGTCACGGTCACCGGCAAGGCCGGGCAGGGCGGGCGCCTCTTCGGCTCGGTCACGCCGGCCGACGTCGTGTCCGCGGTCCGCTCGCAGGGCGGCCCGAACCTCGACAAGCGGTTCATCGACATCGCCGGGCACATCAAGTCCACGGGCGACCACGAGGTCACCGTGCGGCTGCACCCGGACGTCGCGGTCGCGCTGCCCCTGGACGTCCAGGGCGCCTGACCCCCCGCACCACCCACCTCGGGCCCGGACCGCCGCCGTGCGGTCCGGGCCCGACGTGTGTCCGGGCCGGTGACGGCCAGGTCCGTCGCGCGTGGATCCGACCGATCGGGAGCCGGGCGCCCGCCGGGCGGCGCCCGGCCCGCCCCGGCCCGCCCGGCGAAGCCCGGGCGCCGCTCGGCTCGCCACGCCCCGCCACCGGACGGACACGCCGACGACACGCCCCGGACGACGCGCCGGAGCGTTCTCCATCCACTTGTTGTCCACAGTGCGCACAGGTCGCTGAGCTGGGGTGATGCACCCACAAGGGTGGTTGCCAACAGGTTGTCCCCAGGTGTGTGCCCACCGCGGGGGTGTGCCCGGTGGATCGATCCCGGGGTTGTCCCCAGAGCATCCCCAGGGGCCCCTGGAGCGGTGCTCGACGGGGACCTACCGTGCCGTCCACGCGGTCGCGACGGCTGCGGTCGGGACCCGCCGCGTGCCGGTCCCGCCGGGCTGTCGGTGGGCGCTGCTAGAACGGGTGTTCGACGGGCACGGGTCGGCCGTGCCGGTCTCCGGGCGAGCGTGAGGGAGTGACCGCGTGGCGGTGCTGGACGATCGGGGGACGTCCGGGCGGGGCCCGGAACGTCCCGGCGCCGCGCCGCCGGAGTTCGACCGGCAGCCGCCCCAGGACCTCCCGGCCGAGCAGTCGGTGCTCGGCGCGATCCTGCTGTCCAAGGACGCCATCGCCGACGTCGTCGAGATGCTCAAGCCCGACGACTTCTACCGCCCGGCCCACCAGACGGTCTACGAGTGCGTGCTCGACCTCTACGGCCGCGGCGAGCCCGCCGACCCGGTCACGGTCTCCGCCGAGCTCGAGAAGCGCGGCGAGCTCCTGCGCATCGGCGGTGCGCCCTACCTGCACACGCTCATCGCGACGGTGCCCACGGCCGCGAACGCCGGCTACTACGCCGAGATCGTCGCCGACCGGGCGATCCTGCGGCGCCTGGTCGAGGCGGGCACGCGCATCGTGCAGCTCGGCTACCACGGCGCCGAGGGCTCCGACACCGACGACATCGTCGACCGGGCCCAGGCCGCGGTCTACGAGGTCACCGACCGCCGCGTCACCGAGGACTACGTGGCGCTCGAGGACGTCCTGCAGCCGACGATGGACGAGATCGACGCCATCGCCTCGCGCGGCGGCGTCTCCTTCGGCGTGCCCACCGGCTTCACCGACCTCGACGACGTCACCAACGGCCTGCACGCCGGCCAGATGATCATCGTGGCCGCCCGGCCCGGGATCGGCAAATCGACGCTGGGAATGGATTTTGCCAGGTCAGCAAGTGTCAAGCACGGCCTGACCTCGGCGTTCTTCTCCCTGGAGATGAGCCGCACCGAGATCGTGATGCGTCTGCTGTCGGCCGAGGCGAAGATCCGTCTGGCCGACATGCGCGCCGGCACGATGACCGACGACGACTGGACGCGGCTCGCGCGGCGCATGAGCGAGATCAGCGAGGCGCCGCTGTTCATCGACGACTCGCCCAACATGACGATCATGGAGATCCGGGCCAAGGCGCGGCGGCTCAAGCAGCGCCACGACCTCAAGCTGATCATCCTCGACTACATGCAGCTGATGACCTCGGGCAAGAAGGTCGAGTCCCGTCAGCAGGAGGTCTCGGAGTTCTCCCGGCAGCTCAAGCTGCTGGCCAAGGAGCTCGAGGTGCCGCTGGTCGCGATCAGCCAGCTCAACCGTGGTCCCGAGCAGCGCACCGACAAGAAGCCGATGCTCTCCGACCTCCGCGAGTCGGGGTCGCTGGAGCAGGACGCCGACATGGTCATGCTCATCAGCCGCCCCGACGCGTTCGAGCGCGACGACCCCCGCGCCGGCGAGGCCGACCTGATCCTGGCCAAGCACCGCAACGGCCCCACGGCGACCATCACCGTGGCCCACCAGCTGCACTACAGCCGGTTCAGCGACATCGCGCGGGGCTGAAGCCCGCGGGTGGGGGTCAGCGCGACCGCAGCGGCCACACCACGGCGACGGTGAGCGCCAGGAGCACGGCCATGAAGCCGACGGTGGCGGGCCAGCCGGCGAGGCCGTAGGCGACGCCGCCGAGCGTGCCGCCCACCGAGGATCCGACGTAGAACGCGGCGAGGTAGAGCCCGGAGGCCACGGCGCGCCCGTGCTCGGCGCGCCGGCCCACCCACGCGCTCGCGACGGGGTGCGCGGCGAAGAACCCGACGGTCAGCAGCACGAGACCGGCGATCACGACGGCGACCCAGGACATCAGCATCGCCGCGGCGCCGATCGCCGCGACGCCGGCGGCGCCGATGAGGACGGGCCGGGCGCCGACGCGGTCGGCGAGGCGGCCGGCCCGCGCGGACGTCGCGGTGCCGACCGCGTAGAGCACGAACACGAAGCCGACGACCAGCGGGGGCAGCGCGAAGGGCGGGCCGAGCAGCAGGAAGGTCACGTAGTTGTAGGCGCAGACGAACACGCCCATGACGAGCAGGCCGACGGCGAACAGCCGGCGCATCACCGGGTCGCGCAGGTGGGCCCCGACGTCGCGGAGGAGCGCCCCGACACCGACGGGCGCCGGGCGGGAGCGCCGCGAGGCGGGCAGCACCAGCGCGAACGCGACGAGGCAGGCGGCGGACAGCAGCGCGATGCCGGCGAGCGCCCAGCGCCACGAGCCGGTGAGGTCGGCCAGCGCGCTGACCAAGATCCGGCCGCCGAAGCCGCCGACCGAGTTGCCGGCGACGTAGAGGCCCATGGCGCCGCCGAGGTGACCTCCGTCGATCTCGTCGGCGAGGTAGGCCATCCCGACCGCGGGCAGCCCGGCCAGCGCGAGGCCCTCGAGCGCGCGCAGGACGAGCAGCAGCCCGAAGTCGGGGGCGAGCGCCGCCCCGAGGCCGAGCGCCACCGCGGCGACCAGCGAGCCGAGCATCACCGGGCGCCGGCCCCAGCGCTCCGAGAGCGCGCTGGCCGGGATGATGCCGACGGCCACGGCGGCGGTGCTCACCGAGACCGACAGCGACGCCGTCCCCGGCGTGATCCCGTAGGCGTCGACGAGCGCCGGGAGCAGCGGCTGCGTGGCGTAGAGCAGCGCGAACGTCGTGAAGCCCGCGAAGAACAGCCCGACGGCGACCGGCCGGAACCCGGGGTCGCCGCGGCGCAGGGCGGCGGGCTCCGTGCGCTCCAGCGATGTCGACATCGTTGCCAAGGCTAACGGTCGGGGGCGTCCCCTCGCTCGGTCTCCTCCGTCACCCACCCCAGGTACGGCCCGTGCCCCCCGACCACCGGCAGGACGAGCACCTCGGGCACGTCGTAGCCGTGCTCGACGACGAGCCGCGCGGTGAGGTCGTCGACGCGCGCAGCGTCGGTCTTGAGCCAGAGCTGCCACTCCGGCTCCACGGAGACCGCGCCCTCCCACCGGAACACGCTGCGCACCGGGCCGGCGATCTGCACGCACGCCGCGAGGTGCGCGTCGACGAGCAGGCGGGCCAGCCGCTCGGCGTCGTCGGCGGAGTCGGTGGTGGTCAGCACGACCCGGGCGGTGGGTGCGTCGGACATCGGAAGAGCCTCCGGCGGTGTCGGTCCGTGCCACGATGCGCCGATGCTCCTCGTCACGGGTGCCACCGGGTTCGTCGGGTCGGCGGTCGTCGCGTACCTGCACGAGCAGGGGTACGCGGTCCGGGCCGTGGTCCGCGACCCGTCCCGTGCCGACGTCCTGCCCGACGGTGTCGAGCGGGTGGCCGCCGACCTCGCCGACGCCGACTCGCTGGCCCGGGCGATGGACGGTTGCGAGGGCGTCTTCCACCTCGCGGCCGCGGTGGGCGTGCCGGGGCCGGAGGCGCGCGAGCTGAACGTCGGCGGCACCCGCCGGGTCGTCGAGGCCGTCCGCCGCGCCGGGGTCCGGCGGCTGGTGCACACCTCGACCAGCGCGGCCATCTGCGTCCCCGACCCCGACGGACCCGGCTGCCTGGTCGCCGAGGACGCCGCGGGCGGCACCGCGCTCACCGACCCGTACTCGACGACGAAGGCCGAGGCCGAGGCGGTCGTGCTGGACGCCGTCGCCACCGACGGCCTCGACGCGGTCGTCGCCACCGTCGTCAACGTCTACGGGCCCTCGCCGCGGGGGCCGCTGAGCTACAACCAGCTGCTCGCGGCCGCGGCGCGCGGCGAGGTCGGGGGCATCGTCGACACGCGCGTCGGCTGGACGCTCGCGCAGGACGTCGCGGCGGGCCAGCTCCTGGTCTTCACCGACGGCGAGGTGGGCCGGCGCTACGTGCTGTGCGGGGAGGTCGCGTCGTTCCCCGAGGTGCTCGACACCTTCTGTGCGCTCGCCGGCAGCCCGCACCGGGTGCGGCGCCTCCCGCAGGGCAGCGAGCTCCCGCCGGACGCGCCGCCGTTCGCCGACCGGTCGGTCGTGTACGGCCACCTCGGCGGCTACCGGGTCCGCGACGACGGCGCCCGGGCGCTCGGTGTCGCGGCCCGCGGGATCGCCGACGGGCTCGCTCTCACCGCGCACTTCATGCCCACCTGACGCACCCGGGCGTCAGCCGTCCGGGGTCGTGCGGGAGGGTCCGGTGGGAGATCGGACACGCCCGCCGTCGCTGGTCGGCCGGGGATGCCAGTCTGGATCCCACGGCTGGACCTGACACGGCCGGGAAGGGTGAGCACATGACCGACGACAACGTGGTCGCAGCGGGCGTCGTGGCCGCCTCGGGACAGTTCATGCTGGGCGGGGCGCTGAAGGTGCACCGCCTGGGCTACGGCGCGATGCGCCTGACCGGCGAGGGCATCTGGGGCCCGCCGAAGGACCCGGACAACGCGCTCGCGGTGCTGCGGCGCGCGGTCGAGCTGGGCGTGGACTTCATCGACACGGCCGACTCGTACGGCCCGTACGTCAGCGAGGAGCTCGTCCGCGAGGCGCTGTACCCGTACCGCGGGGTGACGGTCGCGACGAAGGCCGGGCTGCTGCGCACCGGGCCGAACAAGTGGATCCCCTGCGGGCGCCCGGACTACCTGCGCCAGGAGGCCGAGATGAGCCTGCGCCGCCTCGGCGTGGAGACCATCGACCTCTTCCAGCTCCACCGCATCGACCCGCACGTCGCCGCCGACGAGCAGTTCGGCCTGCTCGCCGACCTGCAGCGCGAGGGCAAGGTGCGCGAGGTCGGGCTGAGCCAGGTGTCGGTGGCCGAGATCGAGGCCGCCGGGAGAATCGTCGACGTCGCCTCCGTGCAGAACCGCTACAACCTGGTGGACCGCTCGTCCGACGACGTCCTGCGGCACTGCACCGAGCACG
Organism: Actinomycetospora lutea; assembly: GCF_028737205.1. GTDB lineage: Bacteria > Actinomycetota > Actinomycetes > Mycobacteriales > Pseudonocardiaceae > Actinomycetospora > Actinomycetospora lutea. Next base: position 122,426 of record NZ_JAQZAL010000021.1, read on the forward strand.
GCATCGGCTTCATCCCGTGGGCGCCCGCCGACGCGGGCAAGCTCGCCGAGCCCGGCAACGCGGCCGAGCGTGCCGCCGAGAAGTTCGGCGCGACGCCCGCCCAGGTCGCCCTGGCGTGGCTGCTGCAGCGCAGCTCGGTGATGCTCCCGATCCCGGGCACCAGCTCGCTGGAGCACCTCGACGAGAATTGCGGGGCCGCGTCGCTCGAGCTCGACCGCGCGACCGTGGCCACCCTGGACGCCGCGGCCTGATCCGCTCGTGGACGGGGCCCGCGGGCCCCGTCCACGACGTCAGGAGCCGGTGCGCACCGCCGGCCGCGCCCGCTCCGCGTCGCGGCGCGCGCGGCGGTCCTTGAGGCGCGCCACCAGCCCGGTCGGCGGGTCCGGGTCCTCGCCGCGCTCGGCCCGCTCGGCGGCCGCGACGATGCGCCGTTCCATGCCGCCGAAGACCAGGACGTGGAACGGGGCGATGACGCGCCAGTAGGCGTGCCCCGCGAGCCCGTGCGGGAAGAAGATCGCCCGCTGCCGGTACAGCGAGCCCTCCTCGGTCGGCGCGACGCGCAGCTCGAGCCACGCGAGACCCGGCGCCTTCATCTCCGCGCGCAGGCGCAGCAGGCGCTCGCCGGGCAGCATCGCGGGCCCGCTGACCACCTCGCGGTCGGCCGACCCCTCGTCAAGGCACTCCTCCACCCGCCACCAGTCGAGCGCGTCGCCGACCTTGAGCGAGTCGGCGTCCCGCCGCCCGCGGCGCAGGCCGACGCCGCCGAAGAGGCGGTCGAGCACCCCGCGCGCCCACCAGCCGAGCGGGAACGAGTACCAGCCGCGCTCGCCACCGATCCCGGTGACGATGTGCCAGACGTTCTCCGCCGACGCCGTCGACGGGCGCTCGCGGACGTCGGTGTACACCGTGCCGCCCGCCCACTCGGGGTCCGAGGGCAGCGGATCGGACGGCGCGTAGGAGGCGTTCGCGCCGCTCCAGCGCGTCTCCACCTGCCCGGACCCGATCCGCGCCAGCGCGAGCGACACCGCGCGCCGGAAGCCCGTGAGGCCGCCCTCGGGCGGCGGGATGAACGTGTCGATGTCGTGCTCGGCCGCGACGACCTCGTGGATCAGGGAGTCGATGAGCGGCACCGCGGTGGAGCGCGGGACCGGGGTGACGAGGTTGACCCAGTGCGACGACAGCCGCGGCGTCAGCACCGGCACGGGCAGCATCGCGCGCTTGGCCAGGCCGGCGACGTCGGCGAACCCCTCCATCATCTGCAGGTAGGTTAGGACGTCCGGTCCGCCGATGTCGAAGGTGCGGTTGACCTCGGGCGGCAGGGTCACGGCGCGCACGAGGTAGTGCAGGACGTCGCGGATCGCGATCGGCTGGACCCGGTGGTGCACCCAGGAGGGCGTGAGCATCACGGGCAGCCGCTCGGTGAGGTAGCGCAGCATCTCGAAGCTCGCCGAGCCCGACCCGAGGATCACCGCGGCCTGCAGGACGACCGTGGGGACGCCCGAGCGCAGGAAGATCTCGCCGACCTCGGCGCGCGACGCGAGGTGCTCGGAGAGCTCGACCCCGTCGGGGTGCATGCCGCCGAGGTAGACGATCCGCGACACACCGGCCTCGCGGGCGGCCTGCGCGCTGATCATGGCGGCCTGCCGGTCGACGGCCGCGAAGCCGCGCTCGGAGAGCGAGTGCACGAGGTAGTAGAGGACGTCGGCGCCCTCGCACGCGCGCCGCATCGACTCCTCGTCGAGCACGTCGCCGCGCACGATCTCGACCTGCTCGGCCCAGGGGACGTCGCGCACCTTGTCGGGGTCGCGCACCACGCACCGGACGTGGTGGCCCTCCGCCGCCAGCCGCGGGGCGAGTCGCCCGCCGATGTATCCGGTCGCTCCGGTGACCACGCATCGCACGAGGGGATCGTCGTCCCTGACGCACCGCCGCGCAGCACCGAGGTGCCGGTTCCCCGCTCGCTGCCCCCGATCCGGGCCCTCCTGAAACCCGCCGACCTCCTTCGGGGTGACACACGCCCGGGGGATCCGTCGGCGTGTCGCGGGCGAAAGGCCGTGTCACCGCGAATCCGTGCCGATCCGCCCCCCAAGTCTCGGCGCGCTCCTGCCGTTGCAGAGGCCAGACGCTCGATGTCGTTGCGCCGTTCGGCGGTGCACGAGGACGGGCTGAACGATCAGCAGTCGGGGAGGTCGAGAGATCGTGTGGGTGTGGCGAGACGAGCCGGCGTCCGGGGAAGCGCGTTCCGGGTCGGGCGGGTGGCGGCTGGATGCCTACGGCACGTGGGTGTGGGACGAGCCCTCGCCGCTGGAGCGTCCGGGCGCCGGGATCGGGGCGCTGCGGCGCCCGGAGTCCCCGGTGGCACCGGTCGCGCGGCGGCGCGAGGTGCGGGCGGGCGGTGACCGGGCCCTGGCGAGCCTCGGGACCGCCGGGGCGGAGCCGACCCCGATCTTCCACGAGCTGACCGAGGACCGATCGCGTCCCCGGCGCGCCTACCGCGACCGGGACGCGCTCGCGGTGCCCGAGCCGCACCCCGGCTCCGGCCCCCTGCCGGTGCAGGACGCCTCCGGACGCCGCCGCGGCGGCCTGGCCGAGGTCCCCACGGTCCCGCCGCCCGCGCTCGGCGGCTCGAGCTCCCCGGAGGAGTCCCCCGAGGACGAGCTGCGCCGCCGCGCCGAGCGTCGCCGCCGTCCCCGCGCCGACGAGGCGGGCGCCGAGGGCGGCCGGCACGCCTGGCGCGAGGAGATCCGCGGCGGGCGGCACGCCCTGCGTCGCTGACGCCCGCGACGGGTACCGACGGGTCGGGTCGCCCTGCCGGGGCGACCCGGCGCTCCGGGCGACCGGTCCGTGCGAGGTGCTGCGGGGCTATGCTGCGGCCTCCGCGCGGCCCCGTCGGGCGCCGAGCCCGTCCCGGCGCCGCACCCGAGCCGTCCGTCGCGCCCCGTGGAGGTCGCTTCCGTGATCGTCCGTCGTCTCGCCCGGCCCATGCTGGCCGCCATCTTCATCAAGGGCGGGGTCGACACCCTGCTCAACCCCGAACCGCGCATCCAGAAGGCCACGCCGCTGCTGGAGAAGGCCGCGCCGAGCCTGCCGGAGCAGGTCCCGTCGGAGCCGCACCAGCTGGTCAAGATCGACGCCGGCGTGAAGATCGCGGCCGGGTCGCTGCTGGCGATCAACAGGTTCCCCCGGCTGGCGTCGCTGGCGCTGGCCGCGACCCTCGTCCCGACCACGGTCGCGGGTCACCCGTTCTGGGAGAAGTCGGACCCGGCGGAGAAGCAGGCCGACCAGCAGCAGTTCCTCAAGAACGTCAGCATCCTCGGCGGGCTGGTGCTCGCCGCGGTGGACACCGGCGGGAAGCCGTCGCTGGGCTGGCGCGGCCGCCGCGCCGCCCGCAAGCTCGCGAAGCGCGCCGACAAGCTCTCCGGCGAGCTGACCGGGCACTCCGACGACGCGGGCGACAAGCTCCGCGAGGCCGGCGACAAGGTCCGCAAGAACGTCATCGACGGCGTCGACGTCGCGATCGGCGCGATCGCGTCCTGACCCCGCCCGAGGACCGGCACGGGGCCGCCGCCGCGGGCGGCGGCCCCTGCACCGGTCCGGCCCCGCCTCGCTGCGCTCCCCGGCCGGCATGAGCCCCTAGGGTGGCGGCCGTGTGGACGAACTGGTCCGGCGGCCAGGAGTGCCGGCCGACGGCGACGGTGCGCCCGCTCGACGACAGCGGCGTCTCCGCCGTGGTGCGCCGGGCCGCCGAGCGCGGCCAGGCCGTCCGCCCGGTCGGGTCCGGGCACTCCTTCAGCGCCCTCGCCGTCACCGACGGCGTGCACGTCGACCTCTCCGCCTTCAGCGGCATCACCGGCGTCGGCGGCCGGCGCGGCGGCCCCACCGTGCGCGTCCGCGCCGGCACGACGCTCGCCCGGCTCCACGACGAGCTCGCCGACCGCGGGCTCGCGCTCGCCGCGCCGCTCGAGCTCGCCGCCCCCACCGTCGGCGGGGCGCTGGCGGTCGGCATGCACGGCAGCGGGCCGGCGGTCGGTTCGCTGTCCGCCGCGGTCGTGGGCCTGCGCCTCGTCGACGGCCGCGGGCGCCTGCGCGACGTCGCCGCCGCCGACCTCGACGCCGCCCGGACCTCGCTCGGCGCCCTGGGCGTGGTGCTGGAGGCCGAGCTCGCGGTGGTGCCCGCGGGCCGGGTCCGGGTGACGCGCGAGCCGCGCCCCGTGGAGGAGGTGCTCGAGTCCGACTTCTGGTCGGCGCACCCCGTCGTGGAGGCCGCGGTGTTCCCCTCCGCGAGCACGGCCCTGACCCGCTGGCTCGAGCCCCGCCCCGAGCACGCCACCGACGACGACACCGGGGACGACGAGGACGAGCCGGAGCGCACCGTCGGGGTCACCGTCGCCGGGGCGACGGGGCGGACCGCGCTCGGCGGCGCGACGCTCGTCGAGCGCGCGCTCCCGCGTCTCGTGCCCCGCTTCAACCGCGCGGTCTCCCGGCTCGCCCGCACCGTCAGCGCGACCGGCCCGATGCACCGGGTGCTCTCGAGCCCGCCCGCGGTCCGCTTCGAGCAGACCGAGTGGGCGCTGCCCCGCGCCGCCATGGCCGCGGGGACCCGCGAGCTGCTCGCGACGCTGGCCGACGACCACCTCGAGGTCGGGCTCCCGGTCCGCCTGCGGGTCGGGCCCCCGGAGACCGGCTGGCTGCACCCCGCCCACGACCGGGCGACGGGCTGGGTGGCGGTGCGCGTCCCGCGCGGCATCGACCACGGCCCGGTCCTCGAGCGCGCCTGGCGCGTGCTGCGCGACCACGGCGGCCGCCCGCACTGGGCGTCGCGTTCGGACTGGACCGTCGAGGACACCGTCGCGGCCTATCCCCGCCTGCCCGACTTCCGCCGGGTCCGCGACGACTACGACCCCGACCGGGTGTTCGCCACGCCCGCGCTGGACGCGGTGCTCGGCGCCTGACCCTCGCCGGCTGTGCCGTCGGTGCCGTCGGTGTCCTCCGCGGCCCCCAGGTCGACGGCGAGCCCGACCACGGCCTGGTCGATGCGGCGCAGCAGGCGAGCGGCGGTCAGCATCGTCGTGCGGCGGTGCGGGTCCTCGGTCCGCGCGGCGTGCTCCTCGGCGGCGTCGACGAGACGCTCGGCGGAGATGGCCCGCACCCGTCCACCGTCGGAGGCCCGCCGGCCGCGGACCAGCACGTCGCGCAGCCCGTCGAGGTTGGCCCGCACCCGCGCGGCCGCCGGGTCCAGCGTCGCCGCCCAGGCGGGGTCGGCGACCTGGTCGGCGGTGCGGGCCAGCGAGCGCGCGTAGACGTCGCACACGACGAGCACCCGCAGCCCGCGCTGGTAGCTCGACCGCGCGCGGCGGCGGGCGAAGGGCGCGGCGAGGGTCTGGGCGCGCTGGCGCAGGGTGGCCAGCGCGTCGTCCATGGCCCGCACACCCTCCCGGGGCGGCGTGCCGGGCCGGCGGCCCACCAGCCGGTCGATCGCCTCGGCCAGCACCCGGTCCATGGCGTCGACGACGTCGCCGACGGCCTCGCCGAAGGCCGCGCGGGTGCCGCGCGGCAGGACGAGGAAAGCCGCGACCACCGCGGCCGCGGCCCCGATCGCGGTCTCCTCGATCCGCAGCACCAGCGTCTGCACGCTGAACTGCCCGATGAGCCCGTAGACCAGCGCCAGCACCGCGGTGATCCAGAAGGCGAGCATCGAGGGCGAGACCCGCACCAGGTAGAGCGCGAGGAAGACGCAGACGAACAGGAGCAGCAGCGAGAGCAGCGTGTTGCCGCCGACGAGGGCCGCGAGCCCCATCCCGGCGACGACGCCGCCGACCGTGCCCAGCACCCGGCCCCAGCCGCGGGAGAGCAGGTCGCCGCGGCTGTTGGTGCCCGCGAAGACGACGAACGCCGTGATCACCGCCCAGTACCAGCGCGACGGCGCGATGAGCTCGCCGACGACGATCGCCAGGGCCGCCGCGACACCGACCTGGACGGCCTGCCGGGTGGAGAGGGCGATCCCGCCGGGTTCCACGGCCGCGGCCGGGTCGGTCTCCCGGTCCGTGGGTCGAGCTCCCCCGTCGGCGTGCTCGTCCGATCGCTCCGTCTCCCGGCGCACGTCGTCGTCCTCGGGGCGGTCGGACGCCGGGCCCGGACGCTCGTCGGGCGGCAGGTCGGTGGGCGGGTCGGCGGAGGCCGCCCGGTGGGCGAGCGCGTCGGGCGCGGGTGCGCCGCCGGCCGGTGGCGGGGGAGGCAGTGACGGGGCGCGGGGGGCGCCCCCGTCGGGACGCCGCGACGGGGCGTCGACCTGGGCGTGGTGGATCGCGTCGGCGACCCGCCGCACGGCGAAGGCGGTGCGCTGGACGCGTTCGCGGCCGGGCCGGGTGTCGGCGACGAGCCCGGCCACGGCGGCGCGGGCGTCGTTGGCGGCCTCGAGGATCGCCAGGTGCTCCTGCCCGGCGGTCAGCGCGGTCTGCAGGTGCCGCAGCCCGGTGCGCAGCGCCGCCACCACCACCGGGTCGATCGGCTCCGGCGGGTCCCCGTCCTGGGGCAGGGCCAGGCGCCGGGTGACGACGGAGAGGCGCTCGAGCGCGAGCTCGGCGTCGGCGACGCGCAGGGCGAGCGTGTCGTCCTCGAGTCCGGGCCAGACGCGCCCGGCGGTGGTCTGCTCGAGGGCGTCCTCGACCAGCAGCGACACCTCCTGCAGGCGGGCCCGGGTGCGGCGCAGCGTCTCGAGGTCGCGCTCGTCGGGGCCGCCGCTCCCGATGCCGGCGAGCACGGTGTCGGTGGCCCCGACCAGGGCGTGGGCCCGCGCCCGGAACGCGGTGACCATCCGGCGCAGCGTGCGGGCCGGGCGCTCGGCGAACACGACCCCGCGCAGCAGCAGGGTCGAGGAGATCCCGACCACCACGGCGACCAGCAGCCACGGCACCTGCGCGGGCGCCACCTGGAGGAACTGGGTGAAGAAGAAGGGCATGAAGCCCGCCATGCCGAGCGCGAACCCGCGGGGGCCGTACCGGCGCACCCACACCGCGGTCACCATCACCGCGACGAACGCCGCCGCGGCGGGGACGCGGTAGGGCGCGACGAACGCGCCGGCCACCGTGCTCGCGGCCGCGGGCAGGATCATGAGCGCGGTGGTGACCCGCCGTCGGGGCAGGTCGGGCTCGGTGACCGCGAGGTTGGAGACCATCGCCAGCACGCCCGCGAAGAGCAGGACGGTGACGGGCTCGGCGGGCGCCAGCAGCCCGCGCACGGTCGCGACCGCCCCGACCGCGAGGACCATCGCCGCGACGGCGATGGAGGCCAGGCGCAGGCGCGTCAGACCCGGGTCGACGCCGGCGAGCCACGTGCGGAGGTCGAGGGACCGTCCTGAACGCCGCCCCCTCACCTTCTCCTCCCTCACCACGGTCGGTCGTCGGGGAGTCTCGCACGGTCGACGGTGCCCGGACCGATCTCGACAGCGGTTACCTGCGGGTAATAGTGTGGGGTTACCGGTCGGTAGAACCACTGGCCGACCACCACGTGGTGAGGAGCGAGGCGGGATGGGCCACTACCGGGCGAACGTCCGCGACATCGAGTTCAACCTCTTCGAGGTCTTCCGGGTCCAGGACCGGTTCGGGTCCGGCCCGTTCGCCGACGCCGACGAGGAGACCGCGCGCGCCCTGCTGGGCGAGGTCGCGTCGATGGCCGAGGGGCCGCTGGCGGACTCGTACGAGTCGGGCGACCGCAACCCCGTGCGCTTCGACCCGGCGACCGGCACCGCCCACCTCGACGAGGGCATCAAGAAGTCCTACCGGGCGCTGTGGGACGGCGAGTGGTGGCGGCTCTCGGCCGACAACGCCATCGGCGGCATGGGCGTCCCGCCCTCGGTGCAGTGGTCGGCCGGCGAGATGATCCTCGGCGCCAACGCCCCGGTGTTCATGTACATGGCGGGCCCGAACTTCGCCTCGGTGGTCTACCGCAACGGCACCGAGCAGCAGAAGCGCTGGGCGCAGCTCATGGTCGACCGCGGCTGGGGTGCCACGATGGTGCTCACCGAGCCTGACGCGGGCTCCGACGTGGGCGCCGGGCGCACCAAGGCCCGCGACAACGGCGACGGCACCTGGTCGATCGAGGGCGTCAAGCGCTTCATCACCTCAGGCGACTCCGGCGACCTCCACGAGAACATCATGCACCTGGTGCTCGCCCGCCCCGAGGGCGCGAAGGCCGGCACCAAGGGCCTCTCGCTGTTCCTCGTGCCCAAGTTCCACTTCGACGACACCACCGGCGAGCCGGGCGAGCGCAACGGTGCCTACGTCACCAACGTCGAGCACAAGATGGGCCTCAACGCCTCGGCCACCTGCGAGCTGACGCTCGGGGCGACCGACACGCCGGCCATCGGCTGGCTGCTCGGCGAGGTGCACGACGGCATCGCGCAGATGTTCCAGGTCATCGAGTACGCGCGGATGATGGTCGGCACCAAGGCCATCGGCACCCTGTCGACGGGCTACCTGCGCGCGCTCGAGTACGCGAAGGAGCGCGTCCAGGGCGCCGACCTCACCAAGCAGACCGACAAGACCGCCCCGCGCGTCCCGATCACCAACCACCCCGACGTGCGCCGCAGCCTCATGACGCAGAAGGCCTACGCCGAGGGCCTGCGCGCGGTGTACACGTTCACGTCGACCTACCAGGACGTCATCCGTTTCGGCGAGGCGCCCGAGGCCGTCTCCCCCGAGGAGATCGCGCTCGCGGAGAAGGTCAACGACCTGCTGCTGCCGATCGTCAAGGGCGTCGGGTCGGAGCGCGCGTCCGAGCAGCTCATCCAGGCGCTGCAGACCCTCGGCGGCTCGGGCTACCTGCAGGACTACCCGCTCGAGCAGTACATCCGCGACGCCAAGATCGACTCGCTGTACGAGGGCACCACGGCGATCCAGGCGCAGGACTTCTTCTTCCGCAAGATCGTCCGGGACAACGGCCAGGCGCTCATGCACGTCGCCGGCCAGGTCCAGGCGTTCCTCGACGCCGAGGGCGGGAACGGCCGGCTCAAGGAGGAGCGGGCGCTCCTCGCCACCGCCCTGGGCGACGTCCAGGCGTCCCTGGGGGCGATGGTCGGCTTCCTGACCTCGTCGCAGGAGGAGGTCACCAACCTCTACAAGGTCGGCCAGCACGCGGTGCGCTTCCTGCTGAGCGTCGGCGACATGCTCATCGGCTGGCTGCTGCTGCGGCAGGCCGAGGTGGCCGGCCAGGTGCTGGACGCCGGCACCGCGGGTCGCGACCGGGCGTTCTACGAGGGCAAGATCGCCGTGGCGCGGTTCTTCGCTCGCAACGTCCTGCCCGAGCTCTCCTCGCGCCGCGCCATCATCGAGGGCGCCGAGAACTCGATCATGGAGCTGGACGTGGCAGCCTTCTGACGCATGGCCGTACGGATCGGGACCTCCGGGTGGATCTACCCGCCCTGGCGGCGGGTGTTCTACCCGGAGGGCCTGGTCCAGCGTCGTGAGCTGACCTATCTCGCCGAACGTCTCGACACCGTCGAGATCAACGGCTCCTTCTACTCGCTCCAGCGAGCCTCGAGCTACCGCACGTGGGCGGAGCGCACGCCCGACGACTTCGTGTTCGCCGTCAAGGGCGGCCGCTTCGTCACGCACATGAAGAAGCTGCGGGGCGTCGAGGAGGGGCTCGCGAACTTCTTCGCCTCCGGCCCGCTCGCCCTCGGCGGCAAGCTGGGCCCGGTGCTCTGGCAGCTCCCGCCGAACCTCGGCTACGACGCCGAGCGGATCGAGGACTTCCTGCGCCTGCTGCCGCGCACGACCGGCGAGGCGGCGGCCCTGGCCGCCGGCCACTCGGACAAGGTCAAGGACCCGTGTACGACGGCGGACGAGGACCGTCCGCTGCGGCACGCGATGGAGGTCCGGCACGCGACGTACCGCGACCCCGGGTTCGTCGCCCAGCTGCGCCGCCACGGGGTGGCGCTCGTCGTGTCGGACACCGCGGGCACCTTCCCGCGCCTCGACGACGTGACCGCCGACCTGGTCTACGTCCGCCTGCACGGCGACACCGAGCTCTACGCCAGCGGCTACACCGCCGCCTCGCTCGACCGCTGGGCCGCGCTCGTGCTCGCGTGGGCGCGCGGCGACGCGCCGGTCTCGGAGGACACCGTCGCGCCCGACGACCCGCCGCCGCCCGCGCCGAGCGGCCGCGACATCGTCGTCTACTTCGACAACGACATCAAGGTGCATGCCCCGTTCGACGCGATAGGCCTGCGGGAGCGTTGCACCTAGGGCGTGTCTCCTGAATCTTGAGCGTGATGTCGGCGAGCATGCTGGCC
>NZ_JAQZAL010000022.1 GCF_028737205.1 Actinomycetospora lutea
GCGGGCTTGTCGGCGGGCTTGTCGGCGGGCTTGTCGGCGGGCTTGTCGGCGGGCTCGTCGGGCGGCGTGTCCTCCGCAGGGGTCGCCGGGGACCCGGCGGCGTCGGCCGCTGCGGTGACCCCGGGGGCCGGACGCCGGGGCCGCGATGCGGAGGAGGGCATGGGGACCTCAGACCTCGAGGAGCTCGGCTTCCTTGTTCTTCACGAGGTCGTCGACCGCCGCGACGTAGCGCGCGGTGACGCTCTCGAGCTCCTTCTCGGCGCGCTGTTCCTCGTCCTCGCCGGCCTCGCCGTCCTTGACGATGCGCTGGAGCTCGCTCATGGCGTGACGCCGCACGCTGCGGATGGACACCTTGGCGTCCTCGCCCTTGCTGCGCGCCACCTTGACCATGTCCTTGCGGCGCTCCTCGGAGAGCTGCGGGAACACGACGCGGATGATCTGGCCGTCGTTGCTGGGGTTGACGCCGAGGTCGGAATCGCGGATGGCGCGCTCCATACTGCCCAGCTGGCTGGCGTCGTACGGCTTGATGACGGCCATCCGCGCCTCGGGCACCTGCACCGACGCGAGCTGGTTCAGCGGCGTCCAGGCGCCGTAGTACTCGACGTTGATGCGGTTGAACATCGCCGGGCTGGCACGGCCGGTGCGCACGCCGCCGAGGTCCTCCTTGGCGACGCTGACGGCCTTCTCCATCTTCTCCTCGGCGTCGAGGAGCGTCTCGTCGATCATGTGTCGCCTCTCCTCAGGGACCGGAAGGGGTGTGGACCAGCGTGCCGATCCTCTCACCCCGCACCGCGCGTGCGATGTTCCCGTCGACCAGCAGGTTGAACACCATGATCGGCATGTTGTTGTCCATGCACAGGCTGAAGGCCGTGGCGTCGGCGACCTTGAGGCCCTTCTCCAGCACCTCGCGGTGGGAGATCTCGTGGAACATCGTCGCCGTGGGGTCGAGCTTGGGGTCGGCGGTGTAGACCCCGTCGACGCCCTTGGCCATGAGCACGATCTCGCACTCGATCTCCAGCGCCCGCTGGGCGGCCGTGGTGTCGGTGGAGAAGTAGGGCATCCCGACGCCGGCGCCGAAGATGACGACGCGGCCCTTCTCGAGGTGGCGCATCGCGCGCCGCGGGATGTACGACTCGGCGACCTGGCCCATGGTGATCGCGGTCTGCACCCGGGTGTCGATGTGGTGCTCGCGCTCGAGGAAGTCCTGCAGGGCCAGGCAGTTCATGACCGTGCCGAGCATGCCCATGTAGTCCGCGCGCTGGCGCTGCATGCCGTAGCGGTGCAGCTCCTCACCGCGGAAGAAGTTGCCGCCGCCGATGACGACGGCGATCTGGATGCCGGAGTTGACGACGTCCGCGATCTGGCGGGCGACGGTCTGCACGACGACCGGGTCGACCCCGACCCCGCCGCCGCCGAACATCTCGCCGCCGAGCTTGAGCAGGACGCGGCGATGGCCGGAGCGGGCATCGGGTCCGGCGTCGGACACGGTCTGAGGACTCGCCACGCTCTCCTCCACCACCACAGATTCCGGGGATTCCGGCGGTACCGCCGTCACGGCGCCGGCACCCGGATTCCCCCGGGTGCCGGCGCCGCGGCGGATCGTCAGGGCTGGCCGACCTCGAAGCGCGCGAAGGTGCGGACGGACACGCCCGCCTCCTCCAGCACCTTGCCGACCGTCTTCTTGTCCACCGACACCGAGTCCTGCTCGAGGAGCACGGTGTCCTTGTAGTAGCCGTTGAGGCGACCCTCGACGATCTTGTCGAGGATCTTCTCGGGCTTGCCCTCCTCGCGGGCGGTGGCCTCGGCGATGCGCTTCTCGTTGTCCACCACGTCCGAGGGGACCTCGTCGCGGGTGGTGTAGAGCGGGCGCGCCGCCGCGACCTGCATGGCCGCGCCGCGGGCCGCCTCGGCGGCCTCGTCGCCGTCGCCGGTGTAGCCGACGACCACGCCGATGGCCGGCGGCAGGTCCGAGGAGCGGCGGTGCAGGTAGGTCGCCGTCGGGCCGTCGAGCAGCGCGACGCGGCGCAGCTCGAGCTTCTCGCCGATGCGCGCCGAGAGCTCCTGGACCTTGTCCTCGACCGTGCCCTCACCGAGGGACGCGGCCTTGAGCGACTCGAGGTCCTTGGTGCCGCTCGAGAGCGCCACGCCGAGGATGTCGTCGGCGAGCTGGACGAAGTCGGCGTTCTTGGCGACGAAGTCGGTCTCGGAGTTGAGCTCGATCATCGCGCCGTCGCGGGCGGCCACCACGCCGTTGGCGGTGGTGCGGCCGGCCCGCTTGCCGACGTCCTTCGCACCCTTGATGCGCAGGGCCTCGACGGCCTTGTCCATGTCGCCCTCGTTCTGCTCGAGGGCCTTCTTGCAGTCCATCATCCCGGACCCGGTGAGGTCCCGGAGCTTCTTCACGTCCGCAGCGGTGTAGTTCGCCATGGTGCGGCTCTCGTCCGTCCTCGTGTCTGGTGGATCGTCGTCTCGGTGCTCGCGGTCGGCGTGGGCCGACCGTCAGCCGGCCCCGCCCTGCGGGGTCGGCGCACCGTTCTGCTGGCCGGCCTCGGGCGCGGCGGCGATCGCGTTGTCGTCGCTCTCCGCGTTCGCGTCGACGGTGCCCGCCGTGCGCTCGGGGCGGCTGACCGGCGTGGTGTCGTCGCCGATGGCGTTGGTCGTCGCCTCGGCCTCGGGCGTGGCGACCGGCGCGTCGCCGGGCGCGTCCACCGCGGAGCTGGTGCTGCCCTGCTCCAGGCCGGTCGGCGCGCTGGCGCCGTCGCCACCCTGGGCCATGAGCTCCTGCTCCCACTCGGCGAGCGGCTCGTCCTCGCCGCGCTCGCCGCCATCACGCTGGCCGCGGGCCTGCAGGCCGTCGGCGCACGCCTGGGCGACCACGCGGGTCAGCAGCGCCGCCGAGCGGATGGCGTCGTCGTTGCCCGGGATCGGGTAGTCGACCTCGTCGGGGTCGCAGTTGGTGTCGAGGATGGCGACGACCGGGATGTTGAGCTTCCGGGCCTCGCCGACCGCGATGTGCTCCTTCTTGGTGTCGACCACCCACACCGCGCTGGGCACGCGGCCCATGTCGCGGATGCCGCCGAGGGTCTTCTCGAGCTTGTCGTGCTCGCGGGTGAGCATGAGGATCTCCTTCTTGGTGCGACCCTCGAAGCCCCCGCTCTGCTCCATGGCCTCCAGCTCCTTCAGGCGCTGGAGGCGCTTGTGCACGGTCTGGAAGTTGGTGAGCATGCCGCCCAGCCAGCGCTGGTTCACGAACGGCATGCCGACGCGACGCGCCTGCTCGTCGATGGCCTCCTGGGCCTGCTTCTTCGTGCCGACGAAGAGCACCGTGCCGCCGTGGGCGACGGTCTGCTTGACGAACTCGTAGGCACGATCGACGTAGGACAGCGTCTGCTGCAGGTCGATGATGTAGATGCCGTTGCGCTCGGTGAAGATGAAGCGGCGCATCTTGGGGTTCCAGCGGCGGGTCTGGTGGCCGAAGTGGACACCGGAGTCCAGCAGCTGGCGCATCGTGACGACGGCCATGCGGTGGAACTACCTCTCTCGGCGGCCCGGCACGGTGACCGGGCCCTGCGGTTGTCGCGACGGTCCCGGTCGGGCCGTCGCCCTGGTGCCCTCGGTGAACCGATCCCGGAAACCCGCTGCGAGGCGGGACCGCCCGGGCACCGGCAGCGCACGATCGTGCGAGCGCTTGCGAGGGCACGCGAAGTCGGCCCGTGCGGCCCCACAGGATGGAGACGACGAACCGCTGGTCACGAGTGTACCCGCGCGCCTCCTGCCCCTTCCCCGCGCCCTCGGGGCAGCGCACGGGCCCGGTGCGAGCGATGCGGCATCGCTGGCGTCAGACGCCAGGATCGCCACATCCTCGCTCGTGCGACACGCCGAGAGCAGGTCGCGCCGACGTCGTCCTCGAGCTCCGGGGGAGCCGATCGGGCGCCGGCTGCGTCCAACCCCGTGTGACGCGATGTCTCCTGGCCCTGGTCGTGCTCCCTGCCCTGGTCGCCGCCCTGCTCGCGGGCACGGCCGTCGCCGCGCCCGCTCCCCCGCCCGTGGTGCCCGTCGGCGCCTTCGGGTGGCCCGTCGCCGGGGTGGACGGCCGCGCCGCACCGGCCACGGCGGGCGCTCCGGGCACGGTGACGCGGCTGTTCGACCCCCCGCCGCACTACTACGGCCGCGGGCACCGGGGCGCGGACGTGGCCGGGCGGCCCGGACTGGCGGTGATGGCCGCGGGCGACGGCGTCGTGGTGTTCGCCGGGCGGGTGGCCGGGCGCGGGGTGGTCTCGGTGGAGCACGCCGCGGGGTTGCGCACGACCTACGAGCCGGTAGCGGTCGCCGTCACGCCGGGCGTACACGTCCGGCGCGGGGACACCCTCGGCGCGCTCGAGCCCGGGCACCGCGGCTGCCCCGTGGCGGCGTGCCTGCACTGGGGCCTGCGCCGGCCCTCGGCCGACCCCGCGGCGGGCGCGCTCGAGTACCTCGATCCGCTCCTGCTGCTCGGGCTCGGCCGGGTGCGCCTGCTGCCGACCGATCCCCCGTGAGCGTCAGGCGTGCTGGAGCTCGGCGAGCCGGGCGCGCAGCCGCATCACCGCGCGCGTGTGCAGCTGGCAGACCCGCGACTCGGTGACCCCGAGGACCCGCCCGATCTCGGCGAGGGTGAGGTTCTCGAAGTAGTAGAGCCCGACGACGGTGCGGTCGCGCTCGGCGAGCTGCCCCACCGCCTCGGCGAGCAGGCGGCGCGTCTCGCGGTCCTCCATCGCGGAGAGCGGGTCCTCGGCGCCGGTGTCGGGCAACGAGTCGGCGAGCGACGGCGCGCTCGCCCCGTCCACCGAGCCGCCCCCGCGCCCGGCGGCGACGAGCTCGTCGAGCGCGGCGACGCTGGTCATCGCGATCCGCCCGAACGTCGAGCGGAGGTCCTCGGTGGAGGTGTCCAGCTCGGCGGCGAGCTCGGAGTCGCTGCACGAGCGCTGCTCGCGCCCCTCGAGACGCTCGATGGCGCGCTCGATCTCGCGGGCCCGGGAGCGCACCGAGCGCGGCACCCAGTCCTGGGAGCGGAGCTCGTCGAGGATCGCGCCGCGGATGCGCTGCATCGCGTAGACCTCGAACTTGCGGCCGCGGTCGGGCTCGAAGCGCTCGATGGCGTCGACGAGACCGAAGATCCCGCACTGGATGAGGTCCGCGACGTCCACGTGGGCGGGCAGGCCGGTGCCCACGCGCCCGGCGACGTACTTGACCAGCGGCGCGTAGTGCAGCACCAGCCGGTCCTTCGTCGACTTGCGCGGGTCGTCGGCGTACGCGGCCCAGAGGTCGGCGATGCCGGCCTCGACCATCGCCTCCTCGTCCGCCCCGCCCGGCGACGCACCACCGAGCGTCGCGGGCAGGACGTGACCGTCGGGGGCGTGCGCCCGGCCGTCGGGACGACCCTCGCGCGACCCGTCCGCCGGCGCGGGCACCGGCGCCAGCGCCGTCGCGCCGTCGGTGGCGGGACCGGTCGCGTCGGGGCGCTCGGGGGCCCGCCGGCGCGGGGTGCGGGCGGCCACCCCGGCGGCGCGCACGGCCGCATCGGAGTTCGACCCGGGCAGGGCGGGCAGCGGGCCGGTCTCGGGGCCGGTCTCGGGGCCCGTCCGGTGGCCCGGCTGGGGCGTGTCGGCGGACATCGTCGCCACGGGGACCCGCGCGACGCCGCCCCACGCCTCAGGCACGGGGATGGGCGGTGTCGTGAACAGCGCGCAGCCGCTCGGCGGACACGTGCGTGTACAGCTGGGTCGTCGCCGGTGACGCGTGCCCCAGCAGCTCCTGGACGCTCCTCAAGTCCGCTCCCCCCTCGAGCAGGTGTGTCGCCGCCGAGTGCCGGAGCCCGTGCGGCGCGATGTCGGGTGCCCCCGGGACGGCACCGGCGGCGTCGTGCACGACCGTGCGCGCGATGCGCTGGTCGAGCCGACCACCGCGGGCGCCCAGCAGGAGCGCCGGTGGTGACGTCGGGACGGCGAGTGCCGGGCGCCCCTCCCGGCGCCAGGCGTCGAGCGCGGCAGCGGCCGGAGCGCCGTACACGACGGTGCGCTCCTTGCCGCCCTTGCCGAGGACCCGCAGCGTGCGGCGGCCGTCGTCGACGTCGTCGACGTCCAGACCGCACAGCTCCGCGACCCGCACGCCGGTGGCGTAGAGGAGCTCCAGCAGCAGGTGGTCGCGCAGGGCGACCGGGTCGCCCTCGGCGGCTCCCGAGGCCGCCGCCTGCAGGGCCGCGGCGGCCTGGTCGGCGCGCAGCACCTCGGGCAGGCGCCGGTGGGCCCGCGGCGAGGCGAGCCGCGCGCCCGCGTCGGTGGCCGCGCGCCCGGTCCGGGCCGCCCAGGCGGTGAACGTGCGGGCGGCCGCCGCCCGGCGCGCGAGCGTCGTCCGGCTCGCGCCCCGCGCCCGCACCGCCGCGAGCCAGGCGCGCAGGCCCGCGAGGTCGAGCGCGTCGAGGTCGAGCGGTTCGTCCTCCCCGAGGTCCGGGCCGCGGAGGTGGGCCAGCAGGGACGTCACGTCGCCCAGGTAGGCCCGCACGGTGTGCGGCGAGAGCGCCCGCTCGTAGCGCAGGTGTGCTGCGAACGCCGCGAGGTGGGCGGCCGAGCCCGCACCGTCGGCGTCTCCGGCGACGTCTCCCGCGGGCGCGCCGGCGTGACGCGGCGCCGGCACGGCACCGACGGTCGCGGATCGGTCGTCCGCAACGTGACGCGCGGCATCCGGACCGGCCGGTTCGCCAGTTCCCGACCCGTCCGGAGTCCCCGCACTGCCCGCGTCGGTGAACGCGGAGCGTGACGAAATCACCGGGTCGAAGGGGAACTCACGAGAGGCCCCTCGACCGGGTGACCGCGGCGTCGCGGACAGCCGTCGGGCTGCGTCGTCGGGAGAGAACGTGCCGGTCATCGCCGTGAAGACTCCCGATCAGAGAGGCGACGGTCAAGCACCGCCGCACCGCGTTCGGTGACCGTCGGCCACTGTCGGGGAGCGGTTCCACTCGTCGCGCTCTGCAACCGTTCGTCGCTCTGTGCCTGTTCACCCGGGTCGGCGACGCCACCGCCCACCGTGCTCCACGACGAGCCCACGGGCCTCGAGTTCCCTCAGGTGGGTGTCCACCTCCGCGAGATCGACCCCGGCGTCGTGGGCCAGACGTACCACTGTGCGCGCCGCGTGGAGGGGAAGCGCTTCCCGCACACGCATCGCGCCCGGGTCAAGACCGTCCGTCGGACGCGTCGGGGTACCCGGTGGAGCGGCGAGCCCGTCCCCCACTGGACTCACCTCCTCGACGACGTGGTCGACCCGGCCGACGACCGACACCTCGGGGCGGCGGGCGAGCTCGTGGCACCCCAGCGACATCAGCGACGTGACCGGCCCGGGCACCACCATCACCGCGCGCCCCAGCGCCCCGGCCACGAGCGCGGTCCGCATGGCGCCCGACCGCGCCGCGGCCTCGACCACCACCGTCCCCGCGGTGAGCGCCGCGATGATCCGGTTGCGCACCAGGAACCGGTGGCGCGCCGGGGTAGCGCCCGGCGGGTACTCGGTGACCACCAGCCCGCGCTGGGCCACGTGCTCGAGCAGCGTGGCGTGCTTCGGCGGATAGACGCGGTCGATGCCGCAGGCCAGCACCGCGACGGTGTCGCCGCCGACCGCCAGGGCCCCGCGGTGCGCCGCGCCGTCGACCCCCAGCGCCGCGCCCGACACCACGGTGACGCCGCGGTCGGCGAGCTCCGCGGACCAGTCGCGCGCGACCCACAGGCCGTACTCGCTCGCCGCGCGCGCCCCGACCACCGCCACCCACCCGGCCGGTCCCTCGTCGAGGCGCAGGGGTCCGCGGGCCCAGAGCGCCAGCGGGGCGGCGGGCCCGTCGCGGGTCGCGGGGCCCTCGAGTCCCGGCGCCCCGTCGGGGCCGGCCACCACGCCGAGCCCGGCAAGCGCAACCGCCGGCCACTCCGGGTCCTCGGGGACGATCAGCCGTCCGCCCCGCGCGGCGAGCAGCGCCAGGTCGGCCTCCGCCCGGTCGGTGCCCCGCCGCGCCGAGGTCTCCCGGGCGACCTCGGGCGGCAGGGCGCCCGGCCCGTCGCCGATCCCGGCGCGGACGCGGCGGGCGGCGGCGACGGGCCCGACCTCGTCGACGAAGGCGGCCAGCGCCGCGGCCGGGGGCTCGGCGACCCGCGAGAGGTAGGCGCGGGCGAGCAGCACCTCCCGGTCGACCGGGACGGCGTCGACCGGGTTCGGCGTCGTCGGGAGCGTGCTCACGCGACCTCCTCGTCGCGGGCCGCGCCCGGGACGCTCTCGGTGACGAAGCCCTTGAACGAGATCGCCTCCTCGATGTCGGGCAGCTCCGGGCCCGCGGCGCCGCGGAGGTCGGCGACCGTCCACGCCACGCGCAGCGCGCGGTCGACCCCGCGGGCGGTCATCGCCCCGGAGCGCAGCTGGCGCTCGAGGACCTCGGCGGCCGGGCGGGGCAGGTGGCCGCGGCGGCGCAGCTCGGGGCCGGGCACCTCGGCGTTGGTGCGCCACCCGGCGTCGCGCCAGCGTTCGCGGGCGGCCGCCCGGGCGGCGAGCACCCGGGCCCGGACCGACTTGGTGTCCTCCGGGACCTCCTCGAGCGGCACCGACGAGGCGCCGTCCCACGACAGCGCCTCGACCGAGCTCAGGGTGACCTGGAGATCCACGCGGTCGAGCATCGGCCCGGACAGACGGTGGGTGTACCGGCGTTTCTCCTGGCCCGAGCAGGTGCAGTCGGTGGGCCGGGGCGGCGCGCACGGGCACGGGTTCGCGGCCATCACCAGCTGGAACCGCGCCGGGTAGCGCACCACCCCGTCGGTGCGGGCCAGCCGGACCTCGCCGTCCTCGAGGGGCGTGCGCAGCATCTCCAGCACGTGGGGACCGAACTCGTAGATCTCGTCGAGGAAGAGCACCCCGCGGTGCGCGAGCGACACCGCACCCGGGCGGGCGAGCCCGCTGCCGCCCCCGACGAGCGCCGCCGACGACACCGAGTGGTGCGGGGCGACGAAGGGCGGCGCCGCCGGGAGCGCCTCCTGCGGGTCGAGCGCGCCCGCCAGCGACCGCACCGCGGCCACCTGGAGGGCCGAGTCGACGTCGAGATCGGGCAGCAGCCCGGTCATCCGCCGCGCCAGCATCGTCTTGCCCGAGCCCGGCGGGCCCACCATCAGCAGGTGGTGCCCCCCGGCGGCCGCGACCTCCACCGCCCGCCGCGCCCCGAGCTGCCCGACGACGTCGGCGAGGTCCTCGCGCGGGCCGCCGCCCTGCTGGCGTGCTCCGCCGCGGACGGTGCGCAGCCGCGCGCGGTCGCCGCGCAGCCAGCCCAGCACGTCCGAGAGGTGCTCGGCACCGAGGACTTCGAGCCCGTCGACCAGCCCCGCCTCGACCGCGGCCGCCGCGGGCACCACGGCCTGCTCCACCCCGAGCCGACGGGCCGCGAGCAGCGCCGGGAGCACGCCCCGGACCCCGCGCACGCGCCCGTCGAGGGCCAGCTCGCCGAGCAGCACCACGCCGCGCAGCGCCGCGACCGGCACCGTCCGCGCCGCAGCGAGCACCGAGCAGGCCAGCGCGAGGTCGTACCCGCTGCCCTGCTTGGGCAACGTCGCCGGGGACAGGGCGAGCGTGATGCGCCGCGCCGGCCAGGTCTCCCCGCTGTTGACCACGGCGGCCCGCACCCGGTCGCGCGACTCCGCCAGCGCCGCGTCCGGCAGCCCCACCAGCGAGACCGCCGGCAGCCCCTGGCCGATATCGGCCTCGATCTCGACGACCTCGCCGTCGACCCCGCGCAGGCCGATGGCCCACGCACACGCGAGCGCCACGTCAGAACGCCCCCTCGTAGTGCTCGACCTGCGGCGCGGCACCGCGCGTGACGAGGACCGCGAGCACGTCGAACCGCACCTCGGCGAAGCCCGACCCGCCGGCGGCGTGGCGTTCGGCGAGCCAGCGCTGGGCGAGCCGGCGGATGCGGGCCGCCTTGCCGCGGGTCACCGCCTCGGCGGGCAGGCCGAACCCGGTGCCCGAGCGCGTCTTGACCTCGGCGACGACGAGCCGGTCGCCCTCGGCGGCCACGAGGTCGAGCTCGCCCTCGCGGCAGCGCCAGTTGCGCTCGATCACCGTCAGCCCGCGGGCGGCGAGGTGCTCCGCGGCCACGTCCTCGCCCCGTCGACCGAGCGCTCGGCGGTCGGGTGGTGGCCCGTCGGTGACGGCGCGCGTGGTGGTCATGGCCCGGCCCCCTCGTCCTCGCCGGGCGGTCCGGCGGCGGGATCGAGCGTGGCGGGCCGCGCCCGGCGAGCGGGAGCGTCGGCTCGGCGCCTGGGGACGACCGCCCGGGGTGGGGACGAACCGGTGCCGTGGTGCCGGCCGAGTCAGGCCGTGCGGAGCAGCGTCAGCCGCTGAACGGGCCCTCGTCGAGCCGGAGGTCGGGCTTCTCCAGCTCCTCGACGTTGACGTCCTTGAACGTCACGACGCGCACGTTCTTGACGAAGCGGGCCGGGCGGTACATGTCCCACACCCACGCGTCGGACATGGTGACCTCGAAGTAGACCTCGCCGTCGGCGTTGCGGACGGCGACGTCGACGGAGTTGGCCAGGTAGAACCGGCGCTCGGTCTCCACCACGTAGGAGAACTGCGAGACGATGTCGCGGTACTCGCGATAGAGCGAGAGCTCCATGTCGGTCTCGTACTTCTCGAGATCCTCCGCGCTCATCGCGCCTCTCCCCCCTCACCCGCGACGTCCTCGACGTCCTCCATGTCCTCGGGCGCCACGAGCTCGTCGGCCTCCCCGCTCTCGGCGGACACGTCGTCGACGGTCACCGCACCATTGTGGCGTACGCCCACCGGGAACCCGTCCGGGCTCCGGCCCCGGGCGGCGGCGGCGACGTTCACGAAGCTGAAGCGGTGCTCCGGGCACGGCCCGTGCTCGCGGAGCGCTGCGCCGTGGGTCGGCGTGCAGTAGCCCTTGTGGAGGTCGAAACGGTACTCCGGGTGCTTCTCGTGCAGCTCCGCCATCAGCCGGTCCCGGGTCACCTTCGCCAGCACCGAGGCGGCGGCCACACACGCCGCCGCGAGGTCACCCTTGGGCACGGCCAGCGAGGGCACGCCGAACCCGCTGACCGGGAACCCGTCGGTGAGCACGTAGCCGGGGCGCACGTCGAGGCGCGCCACGGCGCGGCGCATGCCGTCGATGTTCGCGATGTGCACCCCCCGGCGGTCGACCTCCGGCGGGTCGACGAGCACCACGCGGAAGTCCACGGCGCGGCGCTGGATGACCCGGAAGAACTCCTCGCGCTCCTCGCGGGTGAGCAGCTTGGAGTCGGTGAGGCCCTCGAACCGGCGCGCGTCGCCGGGGCGCAGGATGCAGGCCGCGACCGCCAGGGGTCCCGCGCAGGCCCCGCGCCCGGCCTCGTCGACACCGACCACCGGCCCGAGCCCGTGGCGCTCGAGTGCCGACTGCAGCGCCCAGCTCTCGGTGCTGCGCCGCACGATGGCGCGCGGCGGCTGGACGCCTGTGCGCGGCGGGAGCGGGCGGCGGCGGGCGGTCGGCCGTCCGCCCGGGCGGCCGGCGGCGCGCCGCCGGCCCGTGTCGTGACCCGTGTCGTGACCCGTGTCGTGACCCGTGTCGTGACCCGTGTCGTGACCGGAGCCGGAGGTCGAGCTCCGCTCCGCGGCGTCTCCTGTGGTCACCGGCCGGAGCGAGGAGGCTCGTCGGGACCGGACGACCACCCGCCGTGCGCGGTCCACCGCTGCCGCAGCCGGCGGGTCACCACCACGAGGGGCACCGCGCCGAGGGCACCGGCCGCGAGCGGGGCCCCCGAGGTCCACACGGGCGCGCCGAGGGCCGAGGGCCGGGCCTGGGGGTCGGTGTCGGGCACGCCGCCCCACCGGCCGACGGGCAGCACGATCACGCGTGCCTTGCCGATGACGTCGGTGACCCCGATGGGGCCGTGGACGCGGGCGTCCGCGGAGTTGTTGCGGTTGTCGCCCATCACCCACAGCTGGCCCTCGGGCACGCGCACCGGCGCGAAGTCCGCCTGGGTGCGGCCCAGGTTGGGCTGGTAGTAGATGTAGGGCTCGGTGAGGGGCCGGCCGTCGACCGTGACGCGGTTCTGCGCGTCGCAGCACGCGACGGTCTGCCCGCCGACGGCGATGACGCGCTTGACGAAGTCCTTCTCGTTGGGCGGCGCCAGGCCGACCAGCGACAGCCCGCTCTGCAGGCCCCGGACCAGCACGTTCCCCGACGGCTGCTCGCCCGCGACCTCGCCGTTGTCGCCCCAGGTCGGCGGGCCGCGGAAGACGACGACGTCGCCGGGCGCGGGGTCGGAGAACCGGTAGGTGATCTTGTCGACGGCGACGCGGTCGTTGGCGCAGCCGTTGCAGCCGTGCAGCGTCCGCTCCATCGACGCCGACGGGATGACGTAGATGCGCGCCAGGAACGTCTGGATGACGAACGTCAGGACCACGGCGACGACGATGAGCAGCGGGAGCTCGCGCCAGAACGAGCCCTTCTTCTTCGTCTTGCCCTTCCCGGCCTTGCCGCCGCCGCTGCCGCGACGCCCGGCGCGACCGGCGTCGCCGGCGTCGGCGTCGTCCTCGGGGGCCTCCTCGTCGCGCCCGGGTCCGAGCCCGGCGCGGCGGTGCCGTCCCGGCCCCGCGCCGGCGCCACCGGTGAGGGCCGTGGTGCTGGTCGACGAGCCCTCGTCCCGGGGGCGCGGGGCCCGCGAGGCGAACCCGTCGGAACCCGCCAGGCCCCCCTCGACGGGGGTGGGTGCCGGAGCGTCCTCGGCCGCCGCGGACGAGGACGTGCCGGCCGCGGCGCCGTTCGGGCCCGAGGTGGGGCCGGACGTCCGGGGCGGCGGCGGTGCCGCGGGTCCGGGAGGGGGTCCGGCGGGCCCGGGGCCCTGCGGCGGCACCGGAGGGGACACCGGAGGGGCCACCGGAGGGGACACGGGCCGGCCGGGGTGCCCGTTGGCCTGCGGAGGGGGCGGCCCGACCGGACGGCCGTCGGGTTGCGGGGCGCCGTGCGGCGCCGGCGGCGGCGTGGCTCCCCACGCCGGCCCGCGGGGTCCGCCGGGCGGCGGGCCCGCCTGGCTGTGCGGGCCGGGCCCGCCGTGGCCGTTGTGCCCGCCCGCGGGGTCTCCGTAGCCGTTCGACGACGCGGGCAGCGGTCCGGGGCCGGCGAGGCCGCGGCCTACGTCGCCGTACCCGTCCCCGTCGCGCAGGGGGTCACGGGGGTCCGGTCGGTGGCCGTTGCTGTACCCGCCGACGTCGCCGTACCCGCCGACGTCGCCGTACGCGGCGTCGCCGCCGGCGGGGCGGTCGGAGCCGCTCCAGCCCGACGAGCCGTACGGCGCCGACCCGCCGAGGCCGGGCGCGGGGACGTCGCCGTAGGGATCGGCGAGGTGCTCGTCGTCGTCCGGGCGGGCGTGCGCCCCCCGTCCGCCCCAGGCGTCGGACGCGTCCGTACGAGTCGTCTCGCCGCCCGTTCCGTGGTTCCGGAACGGGGGCCCGCCTGGCTCCTGGGGACGCACGCGTGACAGGTTAGGAGACCGGGTCGCGTCGGCTCAGGAAGCCGGCGTGGTCTCGCGCTTCTCGCGGATCTTCGCGGCCTTGCCGCGGCGCTCACGGAGGTAGTACAGCTTCGCGCGGCGGACGTCACCGCGGGTGACGACCTCGATGTGGTCGATGTTCGGCGAGTGCACCGGGAAGGTGCGCTCCACCCCGACGCCGAAGGAGACCTTGCGGACGGTGAACGTCTCGCGCAGGCCGCCACCGTGGCGACGGATGACGACACCCTGGAAGACCTGTACACGAGAGCGTGAACCCTCGATGACCCGGACGTGCACCTTCACGGTGTCCCCGGCACGGAAGTCGGGGATGTCGGAGCGCAGCGACTTGGCGTCGAGCTCGTCCAGGGCGTTCATCGTCAGCGTCCTCGCGGTCTCACGGCCCCGGTGCCAGGGCCCGCGCGCGGGTGACCTGGCCTGCCGAGGAGAAGCGGTTCTCGGGCGGCGGGACGGCGCTCACCGACCCTGATCGGGTCGTCCGCCGTCCGCGGCAACCTCCCCAGTCTGCCATGCCGCCGCGCGGGGTCCGGGGGCCGGGTCGTACCCGCAGGCCGCGAGCACCTCGCGGTCGCGGGCGTCGAAGGCGTCGGCGCCGTGCCGGGCGACGAGCGCGTCGAGCAGGTCGGGGCGCACGGCGGCGGTGCGCTCCAGCGAGCGGTCGCGGCGCCACCGCTCGACGAGGGCGTGGTTGCCGCCGCGCAGGACCTCGGGCACCTCGAGGTCACGCCACTGCTCGGGGCGCGTGTACGCCGGAGCCTCGAGGAGACCCCCGGTACCGTCCGCGAAGCTGTCCAGCTCCGCCGACGCCGGGTTGCCGAGCACGCCCGGGACCAGCCGCGACACCGCCTCGACGACGACGAGGGCGGCGACCTCCCCGCCCGCGAGCACGTAGTCGCCCAGCGAGACCTCCTCGACCGGCATCCGGCGGCGGGCGTCGGACAGCACGCGGGCGTCGATGCCCTCGTAGCGCCCGCAGGCGAGCACCAGCCACGGCTCGGCCGCCCAGCCCGCCGCCCGGCGCTGGGTCAGCGGCGCGCCCGCCGGGGACGGCACGAGCAGGCGGGGCGCGCCCTCCCCGGACCCGGCGACCTCGTCGAGCGCGGCACCCCACACCGGCGCGGTCATGAGCATCCCGGGGCCGCCGCCGTAGGGCGAGTCGTCGACCGCCTTGTGCACGCCCGAGGCCCACCGGCGCAGGTCGTGCACGCGGACGTCGAGCAGGCCGGCCCGCCGCGCCCGGCCGACGAGGGCCTCGTCGAGCGGGGCGAGGTAGCCCGGGAAGATCGTGACGACGTCGATGCGCATCGGGCACGATCCTGCCCCTGGCACGAGCCGAGGAGGTGGCGAGGGGTGGAGCAGTTCCTGTCCTACCCGCAGGAGTGGCGCCTGCTCGCGCCGCTCGCGCTCGCGGTGGTCCTCTGCACGCTGATCGGCCTCGAGCGCGAGCTGGCGGCCAAGAGCGCGGGCCTGCGCACGCACACGCTGGTCGGCGTGGGGGCGGCGGCGTTCATGCTGATCTCGAAGTACGGGTTCAACGACCTGCTGTCGTCCCCGGACATCTCGCTGGACCCGTCGCGGGTGGCCGCACAGATCGTCTCGGGCATCGGGTTCATCGGCGGCGGTCTGATCTTCGTCCGCCGGGACGCGGTCCGCGGGCTGACGACGGCGGCCACGGTCTGGACCGCGGCCGCGGTGGGGACCGCGTGCGGCGCCGGGCTGCCGCTGCTCACCATCGGCGGCACGGTCGTCCACTACCTCGTGACCCGGGGCTACCGGCCGCTGGCCCGCCTGGTCACCCGCGCCTCGGGCGCGCCCCGCGACCTGCACCTCTCCTACACCGACGGGCGCGGGGTGCTGCGCCGCGTGCTCTCGATCTGCACCGAGCGCGGGTTCGCCGTCGCCGGCATGCACGTCGACCGGGAGGACGCGACCGACGGCGCCGGGGGCACCGAGGGCGGCACCCGCGTCGCGACGGTGACGCTGTCGCTGACCGGGCGCGGGCCGCTCGCGCCGCTGTCCGGGGAGCTCTCCGAGCTGCCCGGCGTGCTGGCGGTCCGGGTACCGGCCGAGGAGGAGTAGCTCACCCGGCATCCGCGTCGGCGCGCCCCTGCGTCGCGGTGGAGCCCGCGCGCCACCGCCATCCGCTGCCACTACTGGCCCCCGGAGAGGTCCCGCCCGCCCTGGAAGGCGCGGGAGAGCCGCGGGAGAGCACGGTGGCGCGGCCGCGGGGCAGGTCGTCGACGACCTCCGCCGCCCCCGAGCGCCCGAGGGCGTCGAGGTAGGCCCGCTCGTCGGGGTCGTCGCGGTGCAGGCGCCCGATGGTCACGGTGTCGTCGGCGCGCAGCGGCCACGGCACGGGGTCCTGCGCGACGAGCGCGAGGTGCTCGAGGGCGGCCGCGGAGTCGGTCTCGCGCAGGTCCTGCCCGTTCCACCGCACCCGGCCGGCGGTGGGCAGGTCGAGCCCGACGAGCACCGTCACCGGTCAGTCTGCGGGGTCGAGCAGGCCTTCCGGCGGATCGAGCACGAGACGCCCGCCCGCCACGTCGACCTCGGGGACGATCGCGGCGACGAAGGGCACGAGGAGCTCGCCGCCCTCGGCGCGCTCGACGGCGAGCAGCTCGCCGCCCGCGCCGTGCAGCACGGCGGTCACCGTGCCGACGGTCGTCCCGTCGGTGAGCACGGCGGTGAGCCCCTCGAGCTGGTGGTCGTGGAACTCGTCGGGGTCCTCGGGCGCCTCGGCGAGCGCGGGCGCGGTGAGCTCGGCGGTGCGCAGCGCCTCGGCCGCGTCGCGGTCGCCGACCTCCTCGACGGTGACGAGCAGGCGGTCGCCGTGGCGACGCACGGCGGCGACGGTCAGCGACCCGGTCCCGGGGACACGTCGGCCCCGCACCGACAGCACCGCACCCGGGGCGAACCGGGTGTCGACGTTGTCGGTGCGGGGCTCGACGACGAGCTCGCCGCGCAGGCCGTGGGCCCTCACGACCCGGCCGACGACACGCTCGTCGGACGGAGTGCTCACCGCGTCCTCAGCGGTCGGTGTCGACGACGTCGACACGCACGCCGCGACCGCCGATGCCGCCCACGACGGTGCGCAGGGCGGTGGCGGTCCGGCCGTTGCGACCGATCACCTTGCCGAGGTCGTCGGGGTGGACCCGGACCTCGAGGGTGCGGCCGCGGCGGTTGGTGACGAGGTCGACCGCGACCTCGTCGGGGTGGGCGACGATGCCGCGCACGAGGTGCTCGAGCGCCTCGGCGAGCTCGCTCACTCGGCCGAGCCGGAAACCTTGGCCAGCTCCTCGTTGAAGCGGGCCTGCTTGTCGACCTTCTCCGGCTGCGGCTGGAGCTTGCCCTCGGCGCCCGGGAGGCCCTTGAACTTCTGCCAGTCGCCGGTGACCTTGAGCAGGCTGTGCACCGGCTCGGTCGGGATGGCGCCGACGCCCAGCCAGTACTGCGCGCGCTCCGAGTTGATCTTGATGTCGCTCGGCTGGCTCTTGGGGTGGTACTCGCCGATCTGCTCGATGACGCGACCGTCACGGCGGTTCTTGGCGTCCGCGACCACGATGCGGTAGTGGGGCTCGCGGATCTTGCCTATGCGGGCCAGCTTGATCTTGACAGCCACTGCTCGGAGATGCTCCTCGGTCGATGGTGCTCGGGGCCGCCCGGCCGGGGGTGGTCCCCGGGGACGGCGTGCCCGCTCGTGCGCGGTCGCGCCCGCCGGTGGCGGACACGATGACCTGGCGATTGTGCCAGACCGCCCCTCAGGCGAAGGGCGCGAGGGTGACCCCGGCGTCGCGCAGCGCCTCGGCGACGCGGCGCGCCGCCGCCACGGCGTCCGGGGTGTCGCCGTGCAGGCACAGGGAGGCCGCCCGCGTGGGGAGCTCGGTGCCGTCGACGGCGACGACGACCCCCTCGGCGGCCAGCCGCCGGGCGCGCTCGACCACCGCGTCCGCGTCGGGCAGCAGCGCGCCGGGCTCGCGGCGGGGCACGAGGGTGCCCTCGCGGGTGTAGCCGCGGTCGCCGAACGCCTCGGCGTGGGCGACCAGGCCCGCCTCGGCCGCCATGGCGAGGAACCGGGAGCCCGGCAGGCCCAGGACCGGCAGGCCCGCCCGGTCCGCGGCCGCGACGACCGCGCCGGCCTGGGCGTCGTGGTGTACGACGGCGTTGTAGAGCGCGCCGTGGGGCTTGAGGTAGGCGACGTCCCCGCCGGCCGCGCGCGCGAACTCCCGCAGCGCGCCGACCTGGTAGAGCAGGTCGGCGGTCAGCTCGGCGGGGTCGACGTCGACGAACCGGCGCCCGAAGCCCGCGAGGTCGCGGTAGGAGACCTGCGCGCCGATCGTCACGCCGCGCTCGACGGCCGCCGCGCAGACCCGCTGCATCCTCAGCGGGTCGCCGGCGTGGAACCCGCAGGCCACGTTCGCGGAGGTGATCACGTCGAGGAGCGCGTCGTCGTCGGTCAGCGACCAGGTCCCGAAGCCCTCGGCGAGATCGGCGTTGAGGTCGAGGGTCGGGGTGCTCACATCCCCCAGCCTAGGACCGCCCCTCCCTTGACCTGGAGCGCACACGAAGGCGCACGCTGTCGGGGTGAGTGATCCGCGACCGACGACGGTCGGGCCGGTCGAGACCCCCGAGCAGGCCGTCGAGGAGCCCCCGGTCCGGGTCGGCCTCCTGCTGGGGGTGCTGCTCGTCGCGGTCGCCGTGGCGGTGCTCGCCAACAGCATGGTGCTCGTGCTGGTCCCCGAGATCGGCCGGGACTACACCGCCTCCCCCGGCGGGCTGGCGTGGGTGGTCACCGCCTTCTCGCTGAGCTTCGCGGTCGCCACGCCCCTCTACGGGCGGATCGCCGACGTCTTCGGCGTGCGCCGGGTGTTCGCCGCCGGCATCGCGATCTTCCTCGTCGGCTCCGTGGTCGCCGGGCTCGCGCCGACCATCGGCGTGCACCTGGTCGGGCGCGTGCTGCAGGGCCTCGGGAGCGCCGCGGTGCCCGCGCTCGGGTCGGTGGCGGTCGCGCGCTCGCTGCCGCCGGGCCGCCGCGGGTTCGGCTTCGGGATCGTCGGCACCGGTGTCGGGGCGGGCCAGGCGCTCGGGCCGCCGCTGGCGGGCTTCGTCGCCGAGCTCGCCGGCTGGCGCTGGCCGTTCCTCGGCGCCGCCCTGCTCGTCGCCCCGCTGCTCGTCATCGCGCCCCGCGTGCTGCCCGACGGCCGCCAGAGCGCCGACCCCTCGTGGCGCCAGATCGACCTCGTCGGCGGCGTGCTGCTCGGCGGCGCCGTGGGCCTCGGGCTCTTCGCGCTCACGCGCGCGCAGCAGGTGGGCCTCGCGCCGTCCTCGTGGGGCGCCGGGCTCGCCGCCCTGGCGCTCGCGGGCGGGTTCGCGGTGCGCATCCGGCGGACGCGGCGCCCGTTCGTCCCGCCGTCGCTGCTCGTCCCCGGCCCGTTCCTCACGGCCGTCGCGGTCGGCTTCCTCGCGATGTTCTGCTACCTCGGCACGATCCTGCTCGTGCCCCTGCTCGTGGCCACCGTGAACGGGCTCGGCGTCGGCCACGTGGGCCTGGTGCTGCTGCCGGGCGCGGTCGCGGTCGCCGCGCTCTCGTCGCCGGCGGGCCGGCTGTCCGACCGCCTCGGCCCGCGCCGGCTCGTCGGGATCGGCCTGACGCTGCTGCTCGCGGCCGTCGCGACGCTCTCGACCGCGGCCGGCGGGTCGGCGCTGCTCCTGTCCGGGGTGACGTTCGCCGTCGGCCTGGCCCTCGCGTCGATCACGTCGCCCCTGATCAACGCCGTGGCCGCCGCGGTGCCCTCCGAGCACGCCGGGGTCGGGCTGGGCATCTACCAGGGCGCGTTCTTCCTCGGCGGCGGGACGGGCGCGGCGGTGCTGGGCACCGTGCTCGCGGCGCGCACCGCGAGCGGCGCCGGCTCGTGGAACCCGCTGCACGACGGCGCGGGCGCTCCCTTCTCCGACGCCCTGCTGGTGATCGCCGTCGTGCTCGTCGCGGCGATCGCGCTGTCGCGGCGGCTGCCGGCGCGGACCCGGCCGTCCTCCTAGAGGGCCGTCCCGGCCCGCAGCACGAGCGTGGGCGCGCGCAGGGTGTCGGTGTCGACGCGGGGGTCCTCGACGGTGACCACCAGGTCGGCGGGCGCACCCTCCTCGAGCCCGGGCCGGCGCAGCCACGCCCGCGCGTCGCCGCACGCCGCCGCGAGCGCCCGCGCGGGCCCGAGCCCGATCCCGGACAGCGCCGCGACCTCGTCGACGATCCGCCCGTGCTCGATGCCACCCCCGGCGTCGGTGCCCGCGAACACCGGCACGCCGGCCTCGATCGCGGCGGCGATCGTGCGCGGCGCGCGGGCGTAGAGCTCGCGCATGTGGGCGCCGTAGCGGGGGAACTTGTCGCCGGCCGCGTCGGCGAACGACGGGAAGTTCTCGACGTTGATGACCGTCGGGACCAGCACCGTGCCGCGCTCGACCATCATCGCGATCGTGTCGTCGGTCAGGCCGGTGCCGTGCTCGATGCCGTCGATGCCCGCCCCGATCAGCCCGGGCAGCGCGTCCTCGCCGAAGACGTGCGCGGTGACCCGCGCCCCCTCGGCGTGGGCGGCGTCCATCGCCGCGCGCAGCACGTCGTCCGGCCACAGCGGCGCGAGGTCGCCCGCGTCGCGCTCGATCCAGTCGCCGACGAGCTTGACCCACGGGTTCGCCCGCGCGGTCTCGGCGACCGCCGCCGGCAGCTCGTCGGGCTCGAGGTCGATCGGCAGCCCGCGGATGTAGCGCTTGGGGCGGGCGAGGTGGCGCCCGGCGCGGAGGATCTCCGGCATCCGCGGGTCGTCGTCGAGCGGGCGGGTGTCGACGGGGCTGCCGCAGTCGCGGAGCAGCAGCGCGCCGCCCGCCGCGTCGGTGTGGCCCTGCTCGCGGGCCTCCTCGAGGTCGACGGGGCCGTCGGGACCGATGCCGACGTGGCAGTGCGCGTCGACCAGGCCCGGGAGGATCCAGCCGCCGTCGGCGACCGTCTCGGCGCCCGGCACCGGGTCGAGGCTGATCCGCCCCTGCTCGGTGACCCACAGCTCGCCGACGCGCTCCCCCTCCGCCGTGCCGTCGAGGAGGACACCGCGCAGGTGCAGCGGCGGGGACGGGCGCAGCGGCGACGACATGCCGCGCAGGGTAACCAGCGGACCCGGCCGCGGGTGCGCGTCCTAGGGTCGGCCCCCGTGAGCCCGGAGCCCGCCCGCGTGGAGGACGTGCACGCCCTCGCCGCCGCGATGCCGCACGTCACGAGCGTCGAGGGGCCGAAGGGCAACACCGTCTACCAGGTCGGCGGGAAGTCCTTCGTGTTCTTCCGGACGCCCCAGCCCGACGCCCGCGACCCGGGGACCGGCGAGAAGTACCCCGACGTGATCATGTTCTGGGTGGAGTCCGAGGAGGACAAGGACGCCCTCGTGCACGACCCGGCCACGCCGTTCTTCACCACGCCGCGCTTCGACGGGCACCTCTCGGTGCTCCTGCGCGCGGCCCACCTCGACCGGCTCTCGCGCGAGGAGCTCACCGAGATCGTGCAGGACGCCTGGCTGTCGCGGGCCTCGAACCGCCGGCGGGAGAAGTGGCTCGCCGGAGGGCGCTGACTACTTGCGCTTCTTCTTGTTGCCCTTCTTGCCGCCGCCGTTGCCGCGCCCGCCCCCGCCGCCGGCGTTGCCGGGGAAGCTCAGCGCGCTCGGGTCGAAGCCCGCGGGCAGCTCGTTCATGCCCGCCAGCGCCGGCGGGAGCTGGTTGAGGCCCGGGGTCTGGTAGCTGCCGACCGCGCGCTCGCCACGGTCCTGCTGCCCGGTGCTCTCCTGCGCGATGCCCGCGATCGCCGGCATCTGCTTCGGGCCCTTGCGGACGTTCTTCGCGGCCTTCGCCGCCTGGCGCTTGCCCTTGCGGCCGCCGCCCATGCCCGGCAGCCCGAACTGGCCGGCCATGTTCTTCATCATCTTGCGGGCCTCGAAGAACCGCTCGACCAGCTGGTTGACGTCGGTGACGCCGACCCCGGACCCGTTGGCGATGCGCAGCCGCCGCGACCCGTTGATGATCTTCGGGTCGGCGCGCTCGGCCGGCGTCATGCCGCGGATGATCGCCTGGACGCGGTCGAGGTGCTTCTCGTCGAGCCCGGCGAGCTGGTCCTTCATCTGGTTCGCGCCGGGCAGCATGCCCAGCACGTTCGCGATCGGACCCATCTTGCGCACGGCCATCATCTGCTCGAGGAAGTCCTCGAGGGTCAGCTCGCCGGTGCCCATCTTGGCCGCGGCGGCCTCGGCCTGGCCCTCCTCGAAGGCCTGCTCGGCCTGCTCGATGAGGGTGAGCACGTCGCCCATGCCGAGGATGCGCGAGGCCATCCGGTCGGGGTGGAAGACGTCGAACTCGTCGAGCTTCTCGCCGTTGGACGCGAAGAGGATCGGCTCGCCGGTGACCTCGCGGACCGACAGCGCGGCGCCGCCGCGGGCGTCGCCGTCGAGCTTGGTGAGCACGACGCCGGAGAAGCCGACGCCGTCGCGGAACGCCTCGGCGGTGGTGACCGCGTCCTGGCCGACCATGGCGTCGAGGACGAACAGCGTCTCGTCGGGGCTGACGGCGTCGCGGATGTCCGCGGCCTGGCGCATCAGCTCCTCGTCGACACCGAGGCGGCCGGCGGTGTCGACGACGAGCACGTCGTACTGGCGGCTGCGCGCGTCGGCGACGGCGCGGCGGGCGACGTCGACCGGGTCGCCGACGCCGTTGCCCGGCTCGGGCGCGAAGACCTCGACCCCGGCGCGCTCGCCGACGATCTGGAGCTGGTTGACGGCGTTGGGGCGCTGCAGGTCGCAGGCCGCGAGCATCGGGGTGTGGCCCTGGCTCTTGAGCCAGAACGCGAGCTTGCCGGCCAGGGTCGTCTTGCCGGAGCCCTGGAGACCGGCGAGCATGATCACGGTCGGCGGCGTCTTCGCGAAGCGCAGGCGCCGGGTCTCGCCGCCGAGGATGCCGACGAGCTCCTCGTTGACGATCTTGACGACCTGCTGCGCCGGGTTGAGCGCCTCGGAGACCTCGGCGCCGCGCGCCCGCTCCTTGACCTGCTTGACGAACCCGCGCACCACGGGCAGGGCGACGTCGGCCTCGAGCAGCGCGATGCGGATCTCGCGACACGTCGTGTCGATGTCGGTCTCGGAGAGCCGACCCTTCCCGCGCAGGTCGGACAGGACCGACGTGAGGCGGTCGGACAGGGCGTCGAACACGGCGCTCGCACTCCTCGAGGTGTCGCTGGCGGCGCAGGCGGGCCCCGGCACGACATCACCGCGGGCGAACCCCCAGCCTAACGGTCGCGCCGTGTCGGGCGGTCCCAGGCCGCCTCAGGCCGGCTCAGGCCGTCGGATACCGCTCCGGCGCCGCGAGCCCGCTGGTGGCCGCGGCCAGCACGACCTCCTCGACCCGCTGCCGGCGCTCGGGGTCGAGGACCTCGTGCTCGGCGGTCTCCAGGCAGAAGGCGTCGAGCACCGAGCTGCCCAGCGTCGAGACCCGCGCCCACCGCACGTCGAGACCCTCGGCCTCGAGCGCCGCGGCGACGCGGTGCAGCAGCCCGATCCGGTCGCCGGTGCGCAGCTCGAGCACCACGGCCCCGGTGGCCTCGTCGTCGAACCACAGCACGCGGCTCGGAGCCGGGGCGGGCCCCGGGCGGTCGTAGTCGCGCTCCTTGGCCTCGAGGCGCGCGGGCAGGTCGAGCGAGCCGCGCAGCACCCGCACGAGGTCCTCGCGGATCAGCGACGCCTCGGGCAGGCGCCCGAAGCGCGGCGAGACGGTGAAGGCGTCGACGGCGACGCCGTCGTGCTCGCCGAGGTCGGCGGTGTGGACCTGCAGCGAGTGCAGCGCCAGCACCCCCGCGGCGCGGGAGAGCAGGCCGGGGCGGTCCGGCGCGGCGACCGTCATCGTGATCGTGGTCAGCTCGCCGTCGCCGGACACCGACACCTCCGGGCGGCCGCTGGCGGCCACGGTCTCGGCGAGCCCCAGGGCCTCCGCCGACAGGGTCGACGGCCCGGGCGTCGGCTCGCCGGCCATCACGACGCGGCAGCGCCGGACGAGGTCGCCCATCAGCGTCGCCCGCCACGGCGTCCACACCCCCGGGCCGGTGCCCAGCGAGTCGGCCTCGGCGAGGGCGTGCAGCAGCTCGAGCAGGACCGGGTCGGCGCCGAGGGTCTCCACGACGCGCTCCACCGTCGCCGGGTCCTCCGGGTCGCGGCGCGACGCGGTGTGGGGCAGCAGCAGGTGGTGGCGCACCATCGCCGCGAGGAGGTCGACGTCGGCGGGCCAGAGCCCCAGTCGCTTGCCGAGGTGGGTGGCGAGACGTTCGCCGACCACCGAGTGGTCCTCGTCGCGCCCCTTGCCGATGTCGTGCACGAGCGCGCCGAGCAGCAGCAGGTCGGGCCGCGAGACGCGCGTCGTCAGCTCCGCGGCGCGGCGGGTGACCTCGACGAGGTGGCGGTCGACGGTCCACACGTGCTGGCGGTCGCGCGGGGGCAGGTCGCGCACCGCGCCCCACTCGGGGAACAGCCGCCCCCACAGGCCCGTGCGGTCGAGGGCCTCGATGACGTCGACCGTGCCCTCGCCGGCGCCGAGCAGCGCCAGCAGCTCGGAGAGCGCCGCCCGCGGCCACGGCTCGCGCAGCTCGGGGGCCACGTCGGCGAGCCGGTGCAGGGTGCTCGCGGCGATCGGCAGCCGGGTGCGGGCCGCCGTCGCGGCGAGGCGCAGGACCAGCGCCGGGTCGCGGGAGACCTGAGCGTCGCGGGCGAGGACCACCTCGCCGCCGTGCTCGACGACGCCGTCGTCGAGCGGGCGGCGCGCCGGCGCGCGGCGCAGCGCGGCCAGGCCCCGGCGCGGCAGGGCGGCGCGCGCCGAGCGCAGGGCGGCGTCGGTGGCGAACACGACCGTGCGGGCGGCGCCGGAGAGGGCCCGCGCGAGGTCGAAGCGGTCGGTGACGCCGAGCTCGTTCGCGGCGGCGGCGACCACCTCGTGCGCGTCCTCGGCCTGCATCACGTCGCGGGCCCGCCCGGCGCGGCGGTGCAGCTCCACGCGCAGGTCGAGCATGAGGCGCCGGGCGTCCTGGACGTCGACGGTGGGCCGGTCCACGAGCTGCGCGGCGGCCAGCGCGTCGAGCAGCTGGACGTCGCGCAGCCCCCCGTGGCCGTTCTTGAGGTCGGGCTCGATGCGGTGCGCGACCTCGCCGGAGCGGGCCCAGCGCGTCCCGGTGGACGCGACCAGGTCGTCGAAGCGGTTGCGGATGCCGGCGCGCCAGGCCTGGCGGGCGGTGGCGGCGAGGCGCTCGGCCAGCTCCGGGTCGCCGGCCAGGTAGCGGACCTCGAGCAGGCCCAGGGCCACGCGCAGGTCGGTGGTGGCGACCTCGACGGCCTCGCCGACGGTGCGCACCGAGTGGTCCAGCCCGATGCCCGCGTCCCACAGCGGGTACCAGAGCGAGTCGGCCACCCGGGAGATCTGGTCGCGACCGCCGTGCTTCCCGTCGTGGACGAGCACGAGGTCGAGATCGGAGTACGGCGCGAACTCCCGGCGGCCCAGGGCGCCGACCGCGACGAGCGCCGAGCCCTCCCCCACCCCGACCGCCGCCGCCCGCGACGAGAGCCAGAAGTCGTGCAGCTCGACCAGCGCCTCGCGCAGCGCGGCGGGGCCGAGCCGGCGCGCGCCCGGCGGCGGGTCGAGCAGCGCGGCGCGGGCGCGGACGAGGTCCACGGCGTCGCCGTTCGTCGTCCCGCGCTCGTCGTCGAGGCTCGACGGTCCCCCGTCGATCCCGCCGTTCCACTCCGCGTCCGCCACGGCCATCGGCCCGCGTCCCCTCTCGCTGGTGCCCGGGACGACGACGCCGGGTCCCCACGTCGCGGGGACCCGGCGTCGTCGTGGTGCCTGAACTGCAGGGCAGCCCTAGAGCGCGTCGGCCCCGCGCTCGCCGGTGCGCACGCGCACCACGGTCTCGACCGGGGTCACCCAGACCTTGCCGTCACCGATCTTGCCGGTGCGGGCGGTCTCGGCGATCGCGTCGACGACCTTCTCCGCGGCGGTGTCGTCGGTGACGACCTCGATGCGGACCTTCGGCACGAAGTCCACGGAGTACTCCGCACCCCGGTAGACCTCGGTGTGGCCCTTCTGGCGGCCGTAGCCCTGGACCTCGCTGACGGTCATGCCCAGGACCCCGAGCTGCTCCAGGGCACCCTTGACGTCCTCCAGCACGAACGGCTTGATGATCGCCGTCACCATCTTCATCTCGCTCAGCCCTCCTTCCCTGCGGTCGCGGTGACCTGCGTCGCGGAGGACAGCGTCGAGTGCGAGGACCCGAATCCGCCACCCCCGCTGCGCAGGCTGGAGAAGTCGTAGCCCGACTCGGCGTGCTCACCCTCGTCGATGCCCGCGGCCTCGCTGTCGTCCTCCACCCGCAGGCCCATGACGGCCTTGATGATCAGAGCGATGATCGCCGTGACGATGCCGCTGTAGGCGATGACCGCGACGGCCGCGATCGCCTGGATGCCGAGCTGGCCCCAGCCGCCGCCGTAGAACACGCCCGCGGCCGCCGCCGGGGAGCCGTCCCAGGCGAAGAAGCCGATGAGCAGCGTGCCGACGATGCCGCCGACGAGGTGGACGCCGACCACGTCGAACGAGTCGTCGAAGCCCAGGCGGTACTTCAGGCCGA
The DNA here is from genome assembly GCF_028737205.1 of Actinomycetospora lutea. Lineage (GTDB taxonomy): Bacteria > Actinomycetota > Actinomycetes > Mycobacteriales > Pseudonocardiaceae > Actinomycetospora > Actinomycetospora lutea. Next base: position 26,245 of record NZ_JAQZAL010000022.1, read on the forward strand.
CGCCGTAGGCGCAGGCGATGCCGGCGATGAAGCCGATGGCCATGGCGCCCAGCGGGGTGACCGCCGCGCAGGCCGGGGTGATGGCGACCAGACCGGCCACGATGCCCGAGGCGGCGCCCAGCGAGGTGGCCTTGCCGTCACGGATCTGCTCGATGATCAGCCAGCCGCAGATCGCGGTGCAGGTGGCGACGACGGTGTTGAGGAACGCGTACGCGGCGGAGTAGTTCGCGACCGCGGCCGAACCGGCGTTGAACCCGAACCAGCCGAACCACAGCAGACCGGCACCGAGCATGACCATCGTGAGGTTGTGCGGGCGCATGGCCTCGCGCGGCCAGCCGCGGCGGCGGCCCAGGACGATGCAGAGCACGAGCGCGGCCGTACCGGCGTTGATGTGGACCGCCGTCCCACCGGCGAAGTCGACCGCACCGATGCCGTTGGCGATCCAGCCGGCGTCGAGGTCGAACACCCAGTGGGCGATCGGGAAGTACACCAGCGTCGCCCAGAGGATGGAGAAGACCATCCACGAGTTGAACTTCATGCGGTCCGCAGCGGCGCCCGCGATCAGACCCACCGTGAGGATCGCGAACATGGCCTGGAAGGCCACGAAGGCGATGTCGGGCAGGCCGTCGGTCTGCACCGTCTCGGACAGCAGGCTCGAGAGCATGAAGTACTGGCCCGGGTTGCCGAGCAGGCCACCGCCGACGTCGTCACCGAACGACATCGAGTAGCCGAAGATGACCCACAGCACGCCCACCGTGGCGAAGGTGCTGAAGACCATCATCATCATGTTGAGGACGCTCTTCGAGCGCGCCTGGCCGCCGTAGAACAGCGCCAGGCCCGGCGTCATGAGCAGGACCAGCGCGGTGCTGGTCAACATCCAGGCGATCGTTCCGCTGTCGAGTTCCACGGCCAGCAGCTTCCCTTCTCGCGGGCACCGATTTCGAAGAGCGAGAATGCGCAGGCCGTGTTTCCGATGGGGGCGCGCTTCGTTTCGCGGCAGTTAACAGCCCGCCCGCGGATGTCACCATCATGTTTCGCGACCGGCGTGACCGGGCGGCGTGAGACCTGCGTCATGACGGTGCGCGATGATCGCCTGCTCCATCGGCGGACAGCACCAGGCAGAAGGGGTTGCCGTCGGGGTCGAGGAAGACCCGGAAGGTCGTCCCCGGCTGGTGGGCCGTCTTCGTCGCGCCGGCCGCGAGGACGGCCGCCTCGCCCGCGTCGAGGTCGTCGACCTCCACGTCGAGGTGGAACTGCAGCGCCCCCTCCTCGGGCCACGCCGGCGCGCGCCGGGCGGGGGCGAGCTGGAAGGCCAGGGTCGGCCCGCCGCCGCCGTCGAGCTCGATCCAGTCGTCGTCGGTGGCGGACTCGTCGATCGGCAGCCCGACGAGCGTCGCGTAGAACTGCGCGAGGGCCCGGGGGTCGGGGCTGTCGATGGCGGTCAGCTGCAGGCGCGCGATGCCGGACATGGCGCGCACGGTAGGGACGCCCCCCGACAGCGCTACTTGAGCAGCGCGTCCACGAACGCCCCGGGCTCGAACGGCGCGAGGTCGTCAGGGCCCTCGCCGAGGCCCACGAGCTTCACCGGCACGCCCAGCTCGCGCTGCACCTGGAAGACGATGCCGCCCTTGGCGGTGCCGTCGAGCTTGGTGAGCACGACGCCGGTGACGTCGACGACCTCGCTGAACACCCGCGCCTGGGTCAGCCCGTTCTGGCCGGTGGTGGCGTCGAGGACCAGGAGGACCTCGTCGACCTCGGCCTGGCGCTCGACGACCCGCTTGACCTTGCCGAGCTCGTCCATCAGGCCGGTCTTGGTGTGCAGCCGCCCGGCGGTGTCGAGCAGCACCGCGTCCACGCCGGACTCCGTGCCGCGCCTGACCGCGTCGAACGCGACGCTCGCGGGGTCGGCGCCCTCCTTGCCGCGCACCGTCTCGGCGCCGGCGCGCTCGCCCCACGTCGCGAGCTGCTCGGCCGCGGCGGCGCGGAAGGTGTCGGCGGCCCCCAGGAGCACGACGTGGCCGTCGGCGACGAGGACGCGGGCGAGCTTGCCGGTGGTCGTGGTCTTGCCGGTGCCGTTGACGCCGGCGACGAGCACCACCGCGGGGCGCCCGTCGTGGGCGAGCGCGCGCACGGAGCGCTCCATGTCCGGGCCCAGCGACTCGACCAGCACCTCGCGCAGCAGCTCGCGGGCCTGGTCGGCGGTGCGCACGCCGCGGGTGGCGATGCGCTCACGGAGCTTGCCGACGATCTCCTGCGTGGTCGCGGAGCCGAGGTCGGCCAGGAGCAGGGTGTCCTCGACCTCCTCCCACGAGTCCTCGTCGAGGTCCCCGGCGCCGAGCAGCCCCAGCAGGCCCTGCCCGAGCGTCGACCGCGAGCGCCCCAGCCGGCCGCGCAGACGCTCGAGGCGGCCCTCGGCGGACGGGATCTCCTCGGGCGGCGCGGCGGGCGCCACGGTCGTCCCCGTCGACGGGGCGACGGTCTCGGTCGTGTCCTCGGTGGTGGTGCCGGCGGGGGCCGGGGCGGCGGGGGTCTCCGGCTCCGGCGCCACCTGCTCGGCGGTCTCGGGCTCGGCGGCCTCCGGCGGGGCCGTGGCCTGCGGGCCGGCGGCGACGTCGGGGAACGCCGGCGTGCCGGGGCCTGTGGCGGCGGTGTCGGGCTCGGGTGCCGCGGGCTCGGCGGGCTCGGCGGGTGCCGCGGGCTCGGCGGGCTCGGCGGGCTCGGCGGGCTCGGCGGGCGCGGTCGCCGGCGGGGCCCCGGCCGCGCCGGGCGGGGCCGTGCCCTGCGGGCCGCCGGCCTCCGGGCGCTCGGCCGGCTCGCTCGGTTCGGGCTCCGGCTGCGGTTCGGGCTGCGGCTCGGGGCGCGGTGGCGCGAGCGTCGAGCTGCCGCCACTGCCCGCGCTGAAGCTGAACCCGCCGCCCGCCTGGTACGAGCCCTTCGTCGGCTTGGCCGGCTCCTCCTGCTCCTCGGCGAGCGAGACCTGGCGGCGCCGGCGCAGGTAGAGCCCGACGCCCAGCACGATGAGCAGGACGACGACCACGGCGACGACCACGATCGTGGCGATCAGCCCGGTCGACAGCGTGCCCGCGCCGGCCGGGGCAGCGAGGGCGGCGCCCACCGTCGGGTCGGTGGCGGGCAGGTCGAGCGGGGAGGTCAGCGACGAGCTCAGTGACACGCCCGCCAGTCTCCCAGTCGGGCCGGGCGACGGCGCGCGGCCGGTCGCCCGGCACCGCGTCCCCCCGAGATCAGGAGCGCACGGTGCGCCCCGCACGCGCCGGCGTGCGCACCACGACGCTCCTGATCTCGCGCGCGTCAGCCCGCGAGCGCGACGAGCGCGAGGACGAGCAGGCCCAGGCCGGCGAGGACGGCCACGCCGGCCAGGGCCAGGAGCGCGGCGCACAGGGCGAACCCGGCGGTGCGCTGGCGCGAGGGGCCCAGCGAGCCGGCGAGGCGGGGCAGGGCGGGGGCGCGGTAGAAGACCTCGACGGTGTTGCCCGCGGCGACCGGCACCGCGTCGGCGACGTGGCCCCACGCGCGGCGCCCAGCGCGGCCCTGCTCGACCTCGATCTCGACGAGGTGCCGGCTGGCGGGCAGGTCGATCGGGGTGCGCCCCCAGGCGAAGCGCCATGGCAGCCCGTCGACGCTGACCGCGACCCGGCGCGCGCCGAGGTGCGGGCACAGGCGGGAGTAGGAACTGTCGATCACCAGGCGGCCGGGCGCGAGCCCGACGGACGCCATCGGGTCCGGGACCGGGGTGCGGACGACCGTGCGCAGCGGCACCAGCGGACCCGACGGGGCCCCGGTCTCCCGCCGCGCGTGCCGCCCGGTGCGGGGCAGGGGGGCAGCGGGTTCCGGTCCGGACCGCACCGCCGTCATGTCCGCCCCCCCGTCAGTCCGCTCGCAGCGCTCTCACCAGCACGGTAGAGGCGCCGGTCGCGAGCCGGGAGGCCACGACAGCGTCGTCCTCGCCCCCGATCCGGGCTGCCGGTGATACTCAGCGCAACGTAGCAGCACGCAGAGTGATTACGACGGGGTGGTCCCGGCATACGGTCCGGGCGCATCCGCGCCCCGCAGGCGTTGCGAGATGACAGCGGTGATCCCGTCGCCCCGCATGCTCACGCCGTAGAGCGCGTCCGCGATCTCCATCGTGGGCTTCTGGTGGGTGATGATGACGAGCTGGGAGTTGCGGCGGAGCTCGGCGAGCAGGCCGATGAGGCGCCGCAGGTTGGCGTCGTCGAGGGCCGCCTCGACCTCGTCCATGACGTAGAACGGCGAGGGGCGCGCCCGGAAGATCGCGACGAGCATGGCCACGGCCGTCAGCGACTTCTCGCCGCCCGACAGCAGCGAGAGCCGCTTGACCTTCTTGCCCGGCGGGCGGGCCTCGACCTCGACGCCGGTGGCCAGCAGGTCCTCGGGGTCGGTGAGCACGAGGCGCCCGTCGCCGCCGGGGAAGAGCACCGGGAACACCGCCTTGAACTCCCGCGCGACGTCGGCGAAGGCCGTCGCGAAGACCTCGAGGATGGTGGCGTCGACCTGCGAGACCACCTCGAGGAGGTCCTTGCGGCTGTTCTTGACGTCCTCGAGCTGCGTGGACAGGAAGCGATAGCGCTCCTCGAGCGCGGCGAACTCCTCGAGGGCGAGCGGGTTGACCTTGCCGAGCGTGCCCAGCTCCTTCTCCGCGCGCGTCGCGCGGCGCTGCTGGGTGGCGCGGTCGAACGGCTCGGGCGGGGGCATGACGACCTGCTCGCCGCGCTCGCGGGCCGCCTCCACCTCGGCGACCTCGCCGGCCGGCGGCGGGATCGGGACGTCGGGGCCGTACTCGGTGACGAGGTCCTCCAGCCCGATCCCGAAGCGCTCGCCGATGCCCGCCTCCATCTGCTGCAGGCGGGTGCGCTGCTCGGCGCGGACGACCTCGTCGCGGTGCACGGCGTCGGTGAGCCGCTCGAGGCCCGCCTGCAGCTCCCGCTGGCGCTCGCGGGCCGTGTCGAGCTCGCCGGCGCGGGCCGTGCGCACCGCCGCGGCGGCGTCGCGGGCCTCGGCGGCCCGGGCGAGCGAGGTCTGCAGGCGCGCCAGCGCGTCCTGGCCGTGCCGGACGGCCGCCTCGGTGAGCGTCGCGACCCGCGCGCGCTCGCGGGCCCGGTCCGCGGCCTTGGCGCGGGCGTCGCGCTCGCCCTCGGCGCGCCGGCGCATGCCCTCGGCGCGCCCCGCGACGGCCCGCAGCCGCTCCTCGGCGGTGCGCAGGGCCAGCCGGCCGTCGACCTCGGCGGCCCGGGCGGCGGTGAGCGCGGCCGACGCCTGGTCGCGCGCCGCCGCGTGCTCGTCGGCGTCGGCGCCGGCCGCGTCGTCGGCGGCCTCGTCCTGGGCCATCGCGAGGCGCTCGGTGAGCTCGTCGAGCTCGTCGCGGCGCTCGTCGCGGGTGCGCTCGACCGCCGCGCGCCGCTCGGTGAGCCGCTGGGCCTCCGCCTCGGCGGCGCGTACGGTCTCGCTCAGCCGGCCGTGGCGGCGGGCCGCGTCGGCGCGCGCGGCGTCGTCGGCGGCGCGGCGGGCGTCCGCGGCACGGCGGGCCTCGGCGTCGGCGCGGCGCCGGTCGTCACGCACCTGGCGGGCGACGCCGACCTCGGCGCGGGCGGCGGACTCGGCCTCGCGCGCCGCCTCGAGCGCCGCCTCGGCCTCGCGGACGTGGCGCTCGGCGGCGGCGAGCCGGTCGCCCGCCTCGTCCGCGGCGGCCTGCATCTCGAGCAGGCTCTGGTTGCCCGACGGGCCGCCGGACGCCCAGTCGGCGCCGAGCAGGTCGCCGCTACGGGTGACCGCGCGCAGGTGCGGGTGGTCGCGCACGACCGCGCGGGCGGCGGCGCGGTCGTCGACGACGACGACGCCGGCGAGGACCCGCGCGACGGCGCCGGCGAGCTCGTCGGGAGCGCGGACCAGGTCGACGGCCCAGCGGCTGCCCTCCGGCGGTGGTCCGGACGACGCCGGACCGTCGGCACCCCCGCCCACCAGCAGCCCCGCGCGCCCGCCCTCGGTCTCGTGGAGCCGGTCGAGCGCGTCGGCGGCCGCCTCGGGGCCGCGCACCGCCACTGCGTCCGCCGCCGGGCCCAGCGCGGCGGTGACCGCGTCCTCGTCGCCCGCGCCGACCCGCAGCAGCGCCGCGACCGAGCCGAGCACCCCGGGCACGGGGTCGGCGGCGGCGAGCAGGGCGCCGGCGCCGTCACGGCGCGTGAGACCGAGGGCGAGCGCGTCGGTGCGTGCCTGCCAGTGGGCGCGGTCGCGCTCGGCGTCGCGGTGGGCCGCGCCGGCGGCGTCGACCGCGCCCCGGGCGACCTCGTGGCGCTCGACCGCGGCGTCGAGCGCGGCCTCGGGGTCGGGCCGGTCGTCGTCGGCCGCGGGCTCCGGCGTCGTGGCGTCCTGGGCCACCACCGGCGCGGGACCGGCCTCCTCCTCCACCGCGGCCAGCTCCTCGCGGGCCACGGCCGCGCGCTCGTGCGCCTCGTGCAGCGAGCTCGCGATCTGCTCGAGCTCCTCGGTGGACGACGCCAGCCGCCCGCGCAGCGTCTCCACCTGCCCGGCGAGCGTGGCCACGCCCTCGCGGCGGTCGGCGGCGGCACGCGTGGCCGCGGCGAGCCGGCGCTCGGCGGTGGTCAGCGCGTCCTCGGCGCGCTCGCGGCCCTCGGCGTGCGCCTCGAGGGTGGCGCGGGCCTCGGCGACCTCGGCCTCCAGCGCCGCCTCGTGCCCGGCGGCCTCGTCCGCACGGCGCTCGAGCTCGTCGGGGTCGGGGCCGGTGGGCGCGTCCTCGGCCGTCGCGACGTGCCGGTGGCGCTCGGCGGCGAGCGCGACCGTGCCGCGCAGGCGCTCCTGCAGCGCCGACAGGCGGAACCAGCCCTCCTGCGCGCGGGTGTGCGCCGGGGTCGCGGCCTCGACCGCCGCCTCGAGCGCGGTGACCTGCCCGCCCACCTCGGTGAGCGCGCGCTCGGTCTCGTCGCGGCGGCGGCGCGCGGCGTCCTCGTCGGCCTGCTCACGCTCGATCTGCCCGCGCAGGGTGACCAGGTCGTCGGCGGCGAGGCGCAGGCGGGCGTCGCGCAGGTCGGCCTGGATGGTCTGGGCCCGGCGGGCGATCTCGGCCTGGCGCCCGAGGGGCTTGAGCTGGCGGCGCAGCTCGGTGGTGAGGTCGGACAGGCGCGTGAGGTTGGCCTGCATCGCCTCGAGCTTGCGCAGCGCCTTCTCCTTGCGCTTGCGGTGCTTGAGGACGCCCGCGGCCTCCTCGATGAACGCCCGGCGCTCCTCGGGGCGTGACTGAAGGATGGCGTCGAGCTGGCCCTGGCCGACCAGGACGTGCAGCTCACGGCCGATGCCGGAGTCGGAGAGCAGCTCCTGGACGTCGAGCAGGCGGCAGCTGCTGCCGTTGATCTCGTACTCGCCCGCGCCGGAGCGGAACACCCGCCGGGTGATCGACACCTCGGCGTACTCGATCGGCAGCGCGCCGTCGGCGTTGTCGATGGTCAGCGTGACCTCGGCACGGCCCAGCGGGGCCCGCCCCGAGGTGCCGGCGAAGATGACGTCCTCCATCTTGCCGCCGCGCAGGGCCTTGGCCCCCTGCTCGCCCAGCACCCAGCTGATGGCGTCGACGACGTTGGACTTGCCCGAGCCGTTGGGTCCGACCACACACGTGATGCCCGGCTCGAAGCGCAGCGTCGTGGACGACGCGAAGGACTTGAAGCCCTTCAGCGTGAGGCTCTTCAGGTGCACGCCCGGTCCTCCTCCCCCAGCCCGGGTATCGAGGACGCTACGCGAGGGCCCCGACGTCGGGGCCGGAGCCCCGCCTCGCCACGCGCGTGCCGGAGCCCGACGTTCCGCTCCACATCGTTCTCACAGGAACTGCCCAGGGAGGTGCCACCCGCGTGGCTCATCCTCGCCGACATGCGCCGACCCGGGGTCTCCCCTCCGTGGCGCCGCGGGGGGCCGAATCCGGGCCGTGCTCTTGGCCGTGCCCATCCCCGCCCCGCACAGTGTCACTGCGCTCCAGGACCTCGACACCTCCCCTGACCCTCCGTCCCAGGGACGCCGACTGATGACAAGCCATCGGGCTCTCGCCCTGATCGGCACGGCCGTCACGACCGCCGCGCTGATCGCCGGGTGCAGCACGGCGCCGTCCACCCCCGGTCCCACCTCCGGCGAGCCGGTCCTCTCGCTCGACGCCACCACCGGCGACACCACCGCGGCGGCGGTCAACCAGTGGGGTGCTCCCGGCCCGGGCTCCGACGACTTCACCGACGGCGGCGTCGACCCCACCCGATGGGACGTGTACGACGGCGACGGCCACGCCGGCAACGGCACGCGCAGCCCCGACGCGGTCGCCGTCCGCGACGGCGTGCTCACCATCACTGGCGACGCCGAGGGCACCACCGGCGGCCTCGCCAACCGCACCGCCCAGCGGTACGGCCGATGGGAGGTCCGCATGCGCGCCGCACCCCTGCCCGGAGCGAGCGACGGCGACCCCTACCACCCCGTCCTGCTGCTCTGGCCGGCGAACGCGCCTGGTTCGGTGAAGCCGGGCGGTACCGGCGGAGAGATCGACTTCGCCGAGACCGACGTGGGCAGCGGCCAGGTCAGCACTTTCCTCCACCCCCCGACCAGCGACGCCGACCGGAAGGCCTTCCGGCAACCCGTGGACCTCTCCCAGTGGCACAACTACGCGGTCGAGTGGACCCCGACCCACATCGCGGGATGGATCGACGGCCAGCAGTGGTATGTCGTGACCGACCTCGTCGTGCAGCCGGGCGGACCGATGACCCCGTGTGTGCAGCTCGATGCCAACACGCCGAGTGGGCTGCAGCCCGCCGTCATGGAGACCGACTGGATCCACATCTATCCACCACCGCCGGGGTCCGACTGACACGTCGCCACACGTCGCTTCACGTCGTCGGGATCGGTCGGGCGCGTGTGGCGCGTCGCTCCGGCCGCCCGAACCCGTCCGTTTCGGGTCGCGACGAGACGTCAACCCGCCGACATGGCAACCGCAACGCACTACCTCGAGGTCAACGCCCCGGCCGCGCAGTGCTACCAGTGGTGGCGGCCGCTGACCCACCTGCCGCAGATCATGGACGACGTGAAGTCGGTGGAGCCGAAGGACGGCCAGGCCGACGTCACGCACTGGGTGGTCGACGGCCCGCTGGGCAAGACCGTCGAGTGGGACGCCAAGATCATCGACGAGGAGCGCGACCGGAAGATCGCGTGGAAGTCGCTCGAGCAGAGCAACAACCACGTCGAGACCGGCGGCGCGGTGCGCTTCGACCCGCACGGTGACACCACCGGCGTCGAGGTCAGCCTCCACGTGCAGACGCCGGGTGGGGCCGCGGGCGACGCGGCCGCGAAGCTCTTCGCGGACCCGCAGAAGAAGATCGAGAAGGCGCTGAACGAGTTCAAGCAACTCATGGAGAGCTCGTCGCAGAACGTCAGCTCCTGAGCTCCGTCGTCCGGACCCCGCGTCGCCTCACGATGCGGGGTCCGACGTGTGTCCGCGGCGCTACCCTCGACGGTGTGACGGAGCCGGGATACACCGAGGACGGCGTGCCCACGTTCGAGCACGTCCGCGAGACCATCGAGCGCCGCTCCGCGGCCGCCGCGGGGTACGAGGAGCTCGTCGCCGACAGCGCCGAGGGCCGGGCGCGGGCCGAGCAGGAGGCCGACCACGAGGCCGCCGCCCACGACAAGCTCGAGGAGATCCGCCGCTCGCTGCATCGCGACGACTGAACGGAGCGGCGAGGGCGGGTCCTCAGGCGGGCGGTACCGCCAGGCGAAGGGCCGCGGACGTGCGGTCGTGCACGCCGAGGGCGGCGTAGGCGTTCTCGAGGTGCTTGCCGACGGTGCGGCGGCTGATGCCGAGCTCGTGCGCGATCGCCGCGTCCGTCGCCCCCCGGGCCACCCTGGCCACGACGGCCTGCTCGCGGGCGGTGAGCGGCCGCGGCGGCGGGCCGTGCGCGGCGCGCCACAACGCGTCCGCGAGGTGGGGCCGCACGAGGTGGAGCAGGGCGACGTCGCGGTCGGTGAAGTCGCGGTCCTCGCGACGCAGGGCCACGCTCGCCTCCGCGCCCTGCCGGCGCACGACGAGGACGGCGCGCGGACGGGCCCCGGGGTCGGCGGCCGCGTCACGCGGCCACGTCATCGCGCGCCCGTCGAACCCCGTCGCCGCGAGGCTCGCCCCGCCGACGAGCGCGGAGAGCCCCGGCCACACGGCGCGGTCGAGGTCCGTGCAGGTGCGCACGGTGGCGGTGGCCGCGACGAGGTCGAGGGCCACGGTCAGGACGCGCTCGGCGGTCATGGGCACCACTCCGGTGAGCGGGTCACCGAGTGTCTCGCGACCCCCGCTGCGCCGGGAGCCGTCGTCACCCGTTCGGTCTACGTAGGCCTCCGTATCGAGTGCTCACCGCACACCGGACTTGACTGGGACTGCGCCGTCCGTGTCCGACGGCCGATCGCCCCAGGAGGCCCGTCATGCGCAGGATGCTCGACTGTCGCGAGGTGCCCAGCGACAACGACTGCACGCTCACCCTCACCGGCGAGGAGGACGAGGTCCTCGAGGCCGGCGCGGCCCACGCGGTCGCCGTCCACGGACACACCGACGGCGAGGAGCTGCGCTCGGGGCTCCGGGCGCACCTGCGCGACGCGCCGCAGGCGACCGGAGCCGGCGCGTTCGTGCAGCTCATCGAGTTCCGGACGCAGCAGTACGACCAGATGGACATGCTCATCGACGGCTGGACGTCCGAGATCGGCGCCGACCGCACCGCCCGGTGGATGGTGATGGGACGGGACCGCGACCGGGCCGACACCTACGTCGAGGTCGTCGAGTTCCCCAGCTCGGAGGCCGCGCAGCGCAACTCCGACAGCCCGGTGACATCGGCGTTCGCGAGCAAGATGACCGGCCTGTGCGAGGGCCCGATCTCCTTCCGCAACCTCGACGTCGTGCGCGCCGAGACCCCGTAGTCGCTGCTCAGACGTGCCGGCGCCGGGGACGGGGCTGGCAGGTGGGGCACCAGAACGACGAGCGGTTCATGAACGCCGCCCGCCGGATCGGGGTGCCGCAGCGCGGGCAGGGCCGGTCCTCCTGCCCGTACACGGCGAGCGCACGGTCGAAGTAGCCCGCGTCGCCGTTGACGTCCACGTACAGCGCGTCGAACGACGTGCCGCCGGCGGCCAGGGCCTCGCCCATGACCTCGCTCGCCGCCGCCAGCAGGCGCCGGCCCTCGGGTCGCGAGAGCGTGGCCGTCGGGCGCTCGTAGTGCAGCTTCGCCCGCCACAGCGACTCGTCGGCGTAGATGTTGCCGATGCCCGACACCAGGGTCTGGTCGAGCAGGGCGCGCTTGAGGCCGGTGCGCCGCCGGCGCAGGGCGCCGATCGCCGCCTCGGCGTCGAACGCCGGGTCGAGGGGGTCGCGCCCGATGTGGGCCACGGGCACCGGGAGGGCGTCGGGGCCGGTGACGTCGGTGACGGTGAGCCCGCCGAACGTACGCTGGTCGACGAACCGCAGCTCGGGACCGTCGTCGTCGAAGCGCAGCCGGATGCGCAGGTGCAACTCGTCGAGCCGGTCGGCGGGCTGGACGAGCAGCTGCCCGCTCATGCCGAGGTGGGCCAGCAGGGCGGCCTCGACCTCGCCGTCCGGTCCGCCCAGCTCGAGCCAGAGGTACTTGCCCCGGCGGCGCGCGGCCCGCAGCACGCGGCCACTGAGGCGCTCACCCAGCTCGGCGGCGCCGCCGGCCTGCCGGCGGACCGACCGGGGGTGGGTGACCTCGACGGACTTCACCCGCCGGCCGAGCACGTGGGCGGCGAGACCCCGCCGGACGACCTCGACCTCGGGGAGCTCAGGCACTACTCGACGGTCCGGCTCCGCTGCGCTCGGCGTCCTGGCCCGAGGACGCGCCGCCCTCCCCGTCGAGGTACTGGTACGCCGCGCGGGCGGCCTTCTGCTCGGCTTCCTTCTTGGTGCGCCCGACACCGCTGCCGCGCTCGTGGCCGGCGACGACCACCGTGGCCGTGAAGACCTTGAGGTGGTCGGGGCCCTCGTCGACCATCCGGTACTCGGGCACGCCGAGGTCGGAGGCGGCGGTGAGCTCCTGGAGGCTCGTCTTCCAGTCGAGCCCGGCGCCGAGCAGCGGGGCGGTGCGCAGCAGCTCGCCGAACAGCCGCTCGACGACCTGGCGCGAGATCTCGATGCCGTGCTGCAGGTGCACGGCGCCGAGCACGGCCTCGACGGCGTCGCCGAGGATGCTCGGCTTGTCGCGCCCGCCGGTCATCTCCTCGCCGCGGCCGAGGTGCAGGCGGTCGCCGAGCCCGAGCTCGCGGGCGACGCCGGCGAGCGCGTGCATGTTGACGACGCTGGCCCGCAGCTTCGCCAGCTGGCCCTCGGGGAGGTCGGGGTGCTCCCGGTAGAGACGCTCGGTGACGACGACGCCGAGCACGGCGTCGCCGAGGAACTCGAGGCGCTCGTTGGTCGGGAGCCCGCCGTGCTCGTACGCGTAGGAGCGGTGGGTCAGGGCGAGCTCGACCAGCTCCGGGTCGAGATCGACCCCGAGCACCTCACCGAGAGTGGGCTCCGTCGGGTTCTCCGCCGACTGCGTGCTCGACGCCGTCATGCCGCGGTCGTCCGGGACGGCCCTCAGGCCGGGGTGACGGCCCGGCGGCCGGCGTACTGGCCGCAGTGCGGGCAGGCCACGTGCGGCGGCTTGGGCTTGGCGCAGGCCTTGTTCTGGCACGCCATCAGCTGCGGCACGGACGCCTTCCACTGCGAGCGGCGGGCGTGGGTGTTCGCGCGGGACATCCGGCGCTTCGGGACGGCCACTTCGGTCAGCTCTCCTCAGTTCTCGGTACGGCCGGCGCCGTACTTCTCCTGCAGCGCGGCCCAGCGAGGATCGATTCTCTCATGGGCCTCCCCGGACGGGACGAAGGCCCACGCCTCGGGGTCGGGCGACTCCGGGCCCGGGCAGTCCTCGCGGCACAGCGGGGTGACGGACAGCTCGAGCAGGACCGCGTCGCGCACGGCCGGCTCCAGGTCGATGCGCTCGTCGACGATCCGGCTGACCTCGTCGGAGTCCGTCGTGTCGTCGGTGACGGAGTCGGGGTAGGCGTAGAGCTCGGTGAGGTCGACGTCGACGTGGTCGGTGAACGGCTCGAGGCAGCGCGAGCACTCACCGCGCACGTCCGCCTGGACCGTGCCGGAGGCGAGCACGCCCTCCATCACCGACTCGAGGCGCAGGTCGAGGTGGATCGTCTCGCCGACGGGCACGCCGACCATGTCCAGCCCGAAGCCCTCGGGCGCCGCGACGTCGCGCCGCAGCGGCTTCATCTGGCCGGGCCTGCGCAGCAGTTCGCGCGCGACGTCGACCACCCAGGGGCTGGTCGCGTCGACGGTGGGGTGGGGCTTCTCGCTCGTCATCTCTGGTCCCGACGGGGTAGCGCTCGGCGGCCGCACGACGCGGCCCAACCGATCAGTCTACGCGAGCGGTCTCAGGCGCCGAGCCGCTCGCTCCACCGGCGCCAGCCCTCGCGCGGGGCGGCCTCGCGGGACTCGCCCTCCTCGTCGTCCCGGCCGCGTGGCGGTCCGGCGGCGGCAGGGCCGGTGGGGGCGTTCATGCGCAGCTGGTGGCGGTGGCGCCCGACGGTGTCGAGCACCGACTCGAGCGTCTCGGAGAAGTCGGCGAGCGTGCCGTCGACGTAGTGGTCGCACTCGGCGCGGCGGCGGTCGGCCTCGTCGGTGGCGGCGTCGACGAGCCGCTCGGCCTCGACGTGCGCGGCCCGCGTGACCTCGTGCGCCTCGACGAGACGGGCCTGCTCGGCGCGCCCGTCGGCCACCGAGCGCTCGTAGTTCTGCCGGCCGGCCTCGACCATGCGCTCGGCCTCGGCCTCGGCGCGCTCGGTGAGCTCGGCGTACTCGCGGCGCCCGCGGCCCACCGTGCGCTCGGCCTCGTGCTCGGCCTCGGCGATCATCTGCTGGGCCTGCTCGCGGGCCTCGGCGAGCAGCCGGTCGGCCTCGACCTGCGCCTCGGTCCGCGCGCGCTCGGCCTCCTCGGTGGCGTCGGCGAGGAGCTTGTCGCGGTGGTCGAGGACGTCCTGCGCGTCGTCGAGCTCGCCCGGGATGGCCTCGCGGACGTCATCGAGCAGCTCGAGCACGTCGCCGCGCGGCACGACACAGCTGGTGGTCATGGGGAGCCCGCGCGCCTCTTCACAGAGGGTCACGAGCTCGTCGAGCGCCTCGAACACGCGGTACACGGGGGTGAGTGTGCCGCCGCCGGTCACGGCGGCCGGGGATTCGCCCTGCCCGTCGGCGTGTCGCGGGGAGACGGAGCAGACAGGGGAGCACGCCGAGAGGGGGAGCTCGACCCATCGGGTCTGCTCAGCCCAGGCGGTCGAGCAGGCGGCGGTGCACCTCGGGGTCCAGGAACGCCGCGACGTCCCCGCCCCCGCGCGCGACCTCCTTGACCAGCGAGCTCGACACGTAGGAGTACCGCGGGTCGGTGATGAGGAAGACCGAGTCGACCCCGGTCTGGTGGCGGTTCATCTGCGCCATCGGCTCCTCGAAGCCGAAGTCGGTCGACGAGCGCAGGCCCTTGACCAGCGCGGCGGCGCCGATCGCGGTGCAGTAGTCGACGACCAGGCCCTCGAACGCGTCGGTGCGGACGTTGTCGAGGCCCGCGAGGGACGTGGCGAGCAGCTCGCGGCGCTCGTCGACGGTGAACAGGCCCTGCTTGACCGGGTTGACCGCGACCGCGACGACCACCTCGTCGAACAGCGCCGCGGCCCGGGTGACGACGTCGACGTGCCCGAGCGTCACGGGATCGAACGAGCCGGGGCAGACCGCGATCGCCATGGTCGCGATCATCGCAGAGGCGGCACCATGCGCTGCGTGGACGCCGACCTCCTGCGCGCCGACCTGGCGGCGCTCTACCCGCAGTACGGGCTGCGCGTGGCGCACCGAGGCACCGTCCTGCTCGCGCCGACCGACGAGGAGCTGCTCGAGCTCGCCGACATCGTCGCCGAGCCCGGCGGCATCGTGGCGCCGGGCCGCGCCGGGGAGCTCCTGGGCTGGCCCGAGGACGACGGCGCCGTGGCCGCCCGCCGGTTCCTCGAGTGGGCGTGGCGGCTGCGCGAGACGCCGTCGGCCGCGCGCTGGCGGGCCCCGCTCGCGGTGCTCGACGGGGGCCGGGCGCTCGGGCTCGCCGTGCTGGCCCACGAGCTCGACGACCCCGCGGGCACCGTGCGCACCTCGTCCTGGCTCGCGCGCGCCGAGCAGGGCCGCGGCCTCGGGCGGCGCGTGCGGCTGATGCTGCTGGAGCTGGCGTTCGGGCCGCTCGGCATGGCGCGCGCGGTCACCGCGGCCGCCGAGGGGAACGCCGCCTCGCGCCGCGTCAGCGCCGCCTGCGGCTACCGCGAGACCCATCGCGAGACCGGCACCGACGGGGTCGTCGAGGTGCACGCGGCGGTGACCCCGGCGGCGTGGCGCCGGAAGCGCCTCCGGGACGTCGAGGTCGAGGGCGCCGACGCGTTCCTGGCGGCGATCAGCGGGTGACCGTCAGGTCGTGAAGGCCGTGACCGTCAGCTCGCCGGGCCCGGTCCGGACCTCGCGGACGACGATCGCGCCGTCGGGGTTGGCGACGCGCTGCTGGGTCCCGTCGGCGGGCAGCCCCGAGGCGGTCCGCCAGGTCGATCCGGCGGGCAGCCGCACGGCGAGCACCACCTGGGTGTCGATGCCCCCCTGGGTCTCGAGGCGGGTGACGGCCGCGTCCGGGGGCAGCGGGGCGAGCGCGGCGAAGCGCAGGGCCCGGTCGACCTGCTCCGCGCTCGGCGGGCCGGCGGGCACGCGCTCGACCCCGGGCCCGCACGCCGCCAGCACCAGGTGCAGGGCCAGGAGCCCACCGAGGGCGGTCCACCGCACGCGGCGATGCTGTCAGAGCTGGCCAGCGGGGGTCGTGCTGGGCCGTCGGGCGGGGCCGGCTGGGCCGACCGGGCCCGTTTCCCGGAAGGTCCCCGCGGAGCATCCTCCGGGCACCGAGCAGGAGGTACGCATGGCTGACGGTCCCCCGCGCCGCACGCGACGGACGAGCACCCCGACCGGCGACACCGACGACGGAGCCGGGCGCTCCGAGGAGCGGCCCGCGCGGCGCGCATCCGGCAGCACGAGCAGGCGCCCGGAGGGTGGGCGCGGCGAGGCCGGCGGCCGGCCCGACGTCTACCTCGACGTGCCCAAGCTCGAGGTCGAGCACATCGGGCTCAAGGTGCAGGACCTGCGCGCGAAGGTCTCGCTGCAGGCCGAGGTGCTCAACCTGCTCAAGCTCAACGTCGGCGTCGACGCCCAGCTGGGCTCGGTCGAGCTGGAGATCGACGGCGTCCAGGCCGAGGCCACGCTGAAGGTCCGCCTCGACGAGGTCGCGCGGATCATCGACCGGGTCCTCGACACGATCGATCGCAACCCGCAGATCATCGAGACGATCGCGCGGACCGCGCAGGACGCCGTCCGCGAGGTCGGGTCGGGTGTCGGCGAGGCGGTCGGCGAGGTCGGGAGCGCCGCCGGGGACGCGGTCGGGCAGATCGGCGGCGCCGCCGGGTCGGCGGTCGGCGAGCTCGGCAGCTCCGTCGGCGACGCCGCCGGCGACGCGGTCGGCAGCGTCGGCGAGGCGGCCGCGGACGCCACGAGCGAGGTGGGCGACACCGTCCAGGACGTCGCCGGCACCGCCACCGAGGCCGTCGGCGACGCGACCGGCGCGGTCGCCGGGGAGTCCGGCGACGGGGAGTCCGACGGCGGGGGTTCCGACGGCGGGGGTTCCGGCGGAGGCTCCGAGGAGCAGGCGCCGAAGGCCGTCCGGCGGCGCCGCTCGTCCCGGAAGTCCTCCGACGACGGGGACGGCGACGAGGAGGGCTCGTCACCGCAGGGCTCGTCGTCGAAGAACTCGTCGTCGACGGACACGTCGCGGCGCGGTTCGTCGGCCCGTCCACGCCCCGCGCGGCGGACGACGGGGTGAGCGAGGACCGCGCCCCCGACATCGAGTTCCGCGCCTCGGTGCGGGCCCGGAGGCTGCGCTTCGACGAGGAGCCCGACGTCCGGATCGAGGCCACGCGCTCCGGGAGCCGGCGCACCAACCTCCCGAACGAGGTCCGCGCGCACGTGACCTACGAGGACGTGCAGGTCGACGCGGCAATCCTGTCCTGGATCGACACGCCCGACGAGCCGACCTGACGGCTCCGGGCGGCCGGCCCGGCGCCGGCCGCCCGGAGGGGTCGGTCAGCTGGTCGACCCCGACGTGCTCCGCCGCCGCGGCGAGCGCGGGCGCGGCGGCTCGTCCGTCCCGGACTCCGTCCGGCGTCGCCGCCCGCTCCGTGCCGGCGCCGTCTCCTCCTCCGACGACGCCGGGGACTCGCCGGACTCGCCGGACCGGCCCCGACCGCCCCGGCGCAGGTGGAACCTCTCGGCGAGCCCCTGGCGCTGCTCCTCCTCGCCGGTCTCCTCGGCCTCGTCGTCGACCTCGTCCTCGACCTCGTCCTCGACCTGGTCGTCGACCTGGCCGTCGACCTCGTCCTCGAGGTCCTCGTCGTCAGCCTCGTCCTCGACGTCCTCGACGTCCTCGACGTCCTCGACGTCCTCGACGTCCTCGACGTCCGCCTCGTCCTCCACCTCGACGTCCGCCTCGTCCTCGACCTCGAGGTCGTCGGCGTCCTCGTCCTCGGCGTCCGCCTCGTCCTCCACCTCGAGGTCGTCGGCGTCCTCGACGTCTTCGACGTCTTCGACCTCGTCGTCCTCGACCTCGTCGTCGACGTCCTCCGCGGGCAGGTCGTCGGACCCGTCGTCGAGCTCGTCCCGGTCGACCGCCTCGTCCGGCTCCTCGCTCCGGCCGGCGTCGCGCGCCGGCGTCTCCTCGGTCGTGATGTCGATCCGCACCGTGCGGCCGCCGATGACGACGGACCCGTGCAGGTCGATCGATTCGATGCCCAGCGCTTCGGTCATGGGGTGGTGGTCCTTCCGGGGGTGCCGGACGTCGCTGTCCGTCGCTCGGGACGGGCGGGCCGCGGTGCTCGACCCGTCGTCGGGGAGCCCGGTCTTCCCCGGTCGTGGGCGCCCGACGCGACGTTCAGGGCCCCCACGGCGAAGTGGCTCCGAGCGGCGCAGCGCATGCCGCCCACCACCGCACCGCTCTGCGCCCACCGTCGTGGCGCCGGCCGTCCGATCGGCTCGGGACGGCCCTGACGCCGACCGACCCGCGGCGTGTCGCGTGGCGAGGATGTGGCGATCCTGGCGTCACACGCCAGCGATGCCGCATCGCTCGCACCGCCGTGCCGAAGTCAACCCCGGGCGGTCGCGAGGTACAGCGTCGTCTCGCCGTAGGTCCGGGGGTCGTCGGGCTCGAGGCCGTCGGGCCACGCCGGCGCCGGCGAGCGGGAATCGCGCTCGACCACGACGACGGCGCCCGCGCGCATCCAGCGGGGCACGCGCGCCAGGACGCCGTCGACGGGGTCCTGGTACGGCGGGTCGACGAAGACGAGGTCGACCGGCCCCGGTGTCTTCCTCAGGTACGCCTCGACCGCGCTCCGGCGCACGAGCGCGCCGTGCACGCCGGCGACGCCCACGTTGCTCTGGATCACCGCGCACGCCCGGGGGTCGCGCTCGACGAGGATCGCCGTGGACGCCCCGCGCGAGAGCGCCTCGATCCCGAGCGCGCCGGACCCCGCGTAGAGGTCGAGGACCTCGGCGTCCTCGATCGCCCCGCGGGCCTCGAGCGCCGAGAACAGGGCCTCGCGGACCCGGTCGGTGCTCGGGCGGGTGCCCGTCGGCGGCACGGCGATCTGCCGCCCGCCGGCCGTGCCGCCGATGATCCGGGTCACGAGGACAGGACGACCACGAGGTCCCCGCCCTCGACCTGCTGGACCGCACCGATCGCGAGGCGCTCGACGGTGCCCGCCGTGGGCGCGGTGATCGAGGCCTCCATCTTCATCGCCTCGATCGTCGCCACGGTCGCCCCGGCCTCGACGCGGTCGCCCTCGTCGACCTGCAGCGTGACCACCCCGGCGAACGGCGCCGGCACGTGGCCCGGATTGCTGCGGTCGGCCTTCTCGGCGGCCTTGACGTCGGTGTCGACCGCACGGTCGCGCACCGACAGCGGCCGCAGCTGGCCGTTGAGCGACATCAGCACGGTGCGCATCCCGCGCTCGTCGGGCTCGGAGATCGCCTGGAGCTCGATGAGCAGCTGCACGCCGGTGTCGATGTCGACCGCGTACTCGCGCTCGGACTCCAGCCCGTAGAAGAACTCCTGGCTGCGCAGCACCGAGGTGTCGCCGTAGGACTGGCGGTGCTCGCGGAAGTCCTTGGTCGGCCCGGGGAAGAGCAGGTCGTTGAGGGTCGCGGCCCGGTCGGCCTCGAGGCCCTTGCGCTCGTCGTCGGTGAGCTCCGCGAGCCCCGGACGCTCGGTCCGGCCCTCCAGGGCGCGCGTGCGCAGCGGCTCGGGCCAGCCGCCGGGCGGGTCGCCCAGCTCGCCGCGCAGGAAGCCGATCACCGAGTCGGGGATGTCGAACTTGGAAGGCTCGGCCTCGAACGCCGCCGGGTCGACCCCGGCCCCCACGAAGTGCAGGGCCAGGTCGCCGACGACCTTCGACGACGGGGTGACCTTCACCAGGTGCCCGAGCATCCGGTCGGCGGCCGCGTAGGCGTCCTCGACCTGCTCGAAGCGGTCGCCGAGCCCGAGCGCGACGGCCTGCTGGCGCAGGTTCGACAGCTGCCCGCCGGGGATCTCGTGGTGGTAGACGCGCCCGGTCGGCGACGCGAGCCCGGCCTCGAACGGCGCGTACACCTTGCGCACGAGCTCCCAGTAGGGCTCGAGCGCGTTGACGGCGTCGAGCGAGAGCCCGGTCGGGCGGTCGCTGTGGTCGGTGGCCGCGACCAGCGCGGACAGCGAGGGCTGCGACGTCGTGCCCGCCATCGAGGCGACCGCGGCGTCCACGGCGTCGACCCCGGCGTCGATCGCCGCGGTCAGCGTCGCGAGCTGGCCGCCGGCGGTGTCGTGGGTGTGCAGGTGCACGGGGAGGTCGAAGCGCTCGCGCAGGGCGGTGACGAGCGTGCGCGCCGCCGGCGGGCGCAGCAGGCCCGCCATGTCCTTGATCGCCAGGACGTGCGCGCCCGCGTCGACGATCTGCTCGGCGAGGCGCAGGTAGTAGTCCAGGGTGTAGAGCTTCTCCCCCGGGTCGGAGAGGTCGCCGGTGTAGCAGAGCGCCACCTCGGCCACCGCGCCGCCGGACGCGCGGACGGCGTCGATCGCCGGGCGCATCTGCCCCACGTCGTTGAGCGCGTCGAAGATCCGGAAGATGTCGATGCCCACCCGGGCGGCCTCGGCGACGAACGCGTCGGTGACCTCGGTCGGGTAGGGCGTGTAGCCGACGGTGTTGCGCCCGCGCAGCAGCATCTGCAGGCACAGGTTGGGGACGGCCTGGCGCAGGCGCGCGAGGCGCTCCCACGGGTCCTCGGCGAGGAAGCGCAGCGCGACGTCGTAGGTCGCGCCGCCCCAGCACTCGAGCGAGAGCAGCTCGGGGGTGGTGCGGGCGACGTGCGGCGCGACATCGATGAGGTCGCGGGTGCGCACGCGGGTGGCGAGCAGCGACTGGTGCGCGTCGCGGAAGGTGGTGTCGGTGACCGGGACGCTCGTCTGCTCGCGCAGCCAGGACGCGAAGCCCTCGGGCCCGAGCTCGCCGAGCCGCTGCCGCGAGCCGTCCGGCGGCGCCGTGGTCAGGTCGACCGCGGGCAGCTTCTCGCGCGCGTCGACCAGGCGCGGGGGCTCGCCGTAGGGCTTGTTGACGGTGATGTCGGCCAGGTAGGTCATCAGGCGGGTGCCGCGGTCGGCGGGGGCCCGCGCCGCGAGCAGGTCGGGGTGCTCGGCGATGAAGCTCGTCGTCACCCGGCCCTCGCGGAAGTCCGGTTCGTCGAGCAGGGCCATGAGGAACGGGATGTTGGTGGCGACGCCGCGCACGCGGAACTCGGCGAGCGCGCGGCGGGCCCGGCGCACCGCGGTGGTGAAGTCGCGCCCGCGGCACGTGACCTTGACCAGCAGGGAGTCGAAGTGCGCGCTGATCTCGGCGCCGGCGTACGCGGTGCCGCCGTCGAGCCGCACGCCCGACCCGGACGCCGAGCGGTAGGCCGAGATCATCCCGATGTCGGGCCGGAACTCGTTGGCCGGGTCCTCGGTGGTGATCCGGCACTGGATGGCGAACCCGTGCAGGGCCACCGTGTCCTGCGAGAGCTCCAGGTCGGCGAGCGTGGCCCCCGCCGCGATGCGCATCTGGGAACCGACGAGGTCGACGTCGGCGACCTCCTCGGTGACCGTGTGCTCCACCTGGATGCGCGGGTTCATCTCGATGAAGTGGTGGTGGCCCTCGCCGTCGAGCAGGAACTCGACGGTGCCCGCGTTGACGTAGCCGATCGCCTCGGCGAACTTCACCGCGTCCGCGCAGATGCGCTCGCGCAGCTCGGGGCCCAGGTGCGGCGCGGGCGCGATCTCGACGACCTTCTGGTGGCGCCGCTGCACCGAGCAGTCGCGCTCGAAGAGGTGCATCACGTGCCCGTCGCCGTCGGCGAGGATCTGCACCTCGATGTGCCGCGGGTCGACCACGGCCTGCTCGAGGATCACGGTGGCGTCGCCGAACGCGCTCGACGCCTCGTTCATCGCGGCCGCCACGGCGTCGCGCATGCCGCCGTGCTCCTGCACGAGCCGCATGCCGCGCCCGCCGCCGCCCGCGACGGCCTTGACGAACACCGGGTAGGTCATCGACTCCGCGGCCGCGAGCAGGGTGTCGAGGTCGTCGGACGGGTCGGACGAGTCGAGCACCGGGACCCCGGCCTCGCGGGCGGCGGCGACGGCCCGGTGCTTGTTGCCGGCCATCGCGAGCACGCGCGGGGGCGGGCCGATGAAGGTGATGCCCGCCTGCTCGCACGCGGTGGCGAGCCCCGGGTTCTCGGAGAGGAACCCGTAGCCGGGATAGACCGCGTCGGCGCCCGAGCGCCGGGCGGCCTCGATGATCTCCTCGATGGAGAGGTACGCGCGGACGGGGTGGCCGACCTCGCCGATCTGGTAGGCCTCGTCGGCCTTGAGACGGTGCTCGGAGTTGCGGTCCTCGTGCGGGAACACGGCGACGGTGGCCGCACCCAGCTCGTAGGCGGCCCGGAAGGCCCGGATCGCGATCTCGCCACGGTTGGCGACGAGCACCTTGCGGAACATCGAGACACCCTCCTGCCGGGTCCACCCGGCACCCGGGCCGGCGGAGGCTACCGCGCCGGGCGACGTGTGCCGGGGCCGTGCGGTATCAAGGAGAGCAGGAGTGAGACGAGGAGGACACCGTGGACCGACCCCGACGTTCCGCCGCGCCCTGGCTCTACGGTCTCGCCGGGCTGCTCGCGCTCCTCTCTCCCGTGATCTTCCTCGCCGTCTGGGTCGCCGCCGGCGACCTCGAGGGCCTCGGCGTCGCGCTGCTGGCCGCCGTCGCCGACCTCGTCGCCGCGGTCGTCGCCGCCGTCGTGGCCACCGTCATCGCGGTGCGCCGGGGCGTCACGCGGGTGCGCACGGTCGTGCACGGCCACCCGCAGGGCCGCGTCGGGCGCCTCGCCGAGCACGACGCGGCGCGCTGGCACCTCGCCCGCGACCGGTTCGCGACCCTGCAGGCCGAGTACGCCGCCTTCGAGGCCGACAAGTACGCCGTGGCCGCCCGCCCGGCGCTCGCGGACGTCACCGTCCCCGCCACCGCGCGGTTCGTGCAGGCCATGGGCGACGCCGAGTTCCTGGCCACCGACGAGGAGCCTTCCGGCCCCCGGCGCGCCGAGTTCGCCGCCGCCGTCGACCGCGCCGCCTCGGCGTGGGAGGACGCGCAGCGCGTGGCGGAGGGTCTGGCCCAGTCGCGGCGGGGCCAGTCGCCGCAGGCCCAGCCGCAGCGGGCCCAGTCGCCGCGGGCCGAGTCGCCCCGGCCGCAGGCACCCCTCGCGTCGGAGACCCGCGCCGTCGACCCCGCTCCCCCGCGCGTGAACCCGCCCGGGTCGGAGTACACCCAGGCCGCCGAGGCCGTCCGCCGCGCCGCCGTCCGCGGCGCCCGCGACCTGCGCGACCGCCTGCGCGCCTGACCCCGGTCACCTCCCCCGGCGACGACGGGCTCGCTGCGTCACGGGCGCGCCGTCCCCGTCGATCACGCGCCGCGGACGGCGGCGGCGAACGCTGCGGGCTGCTCGACCGGCACGTAGTGCCCGGCGCCCGGGATCACCGTGACGCGTCGGGCGGGCGCCAGCGGGGTCACGGTGTCCACGGTGAGGTCCGGCGCGCCGCCGGCCACCACCAGCACGGGCATCGCGAGCGGCCGGGCGTCGGCGCGCCGGGCCACGGCGTCGCGGTCGAGCGCGCGGTACCGGCCCATCGCGGCGACGAGACGCCCCGGCGGGGCGTACGCGGCAACGGCCTCGTCGAGCGGGAACGCGGGGCTGCCGGTGAAGCCGGCCAGGAAGTCCCGCAGCCGGGGACGCTGCGCCGCCTCCACGGCGCCGGGCGGCGCGTCACCGAAGGCGCGCAGGTGCGGCGGGCCGCGCTCGGCGAGGCCGACGCCGGGCACGCCGCCGCCGGAGAGCACGAGGCGGGCGACCTGGTCGGCGCGGCCGTGCGCCCAGGCGACGGCGGTCATGGCGCCGAGGTCGTGCCCGACGACCGTCGCCGGGGGCAGGCGCAGGGTCGCGGCGACGGCGGCCAGGTCGGCGGCGAGGTCGGCGGTGGCGTAGGCGTCGGTGCCCGGCGGGGCGAACCCCGAGCACCCGGCCCCCCGCAGGTCGGGGACGACGACGCGGTGGTCGGCGGCGAGGTCGGCCGCGACGGCCCGCCAGGTCGCCGCGGTCTCGGGGAACCCGTGCAGGAGCACGACGGGCGGGGCGTCCGCGGGGCCGGCGACCGTGACGTGCAGGCGTGGACCCGCCGTGTCGACGGCGCGGGTCACCGCTCCGGGGACGGCGGGCGAGCACGGATCGGGGCCCGCCGGCGCCACACCACACGACGGGAGCACCGCGCCGATCACCAGCAGGAGCGCGCCGAGCGGTCGACGCCGGCACGCGGCACGGAGGGATCGCACGGGGCGGGGTGACCGGTGGGCGCGCAGAACAGACCGATCGGCCCGCACAGGGTGTTTGTGCGGCGCACCGCGGGGCTACCCCCGTCCCACGGACTTGGTGAGTGGGAGCTGGGGAGCCTCCGCACACCACATGGTCCGGGCCCGTCGTTCGGGGCGACGGGCCCGGACCCTTCTACGTCACGGTCGTGGCGTGCTCAGAGGACGCGCCGGACGGTGTTCACGTCGTCCAAGCGCCGCTCGACGTCGGAGATCTTGACGTCGGAGCCCGTGCGCGGCGCCTCGATCATCTTGCCACCGCCGATGTAGATGCCGGCGTGGCTGACCGGCTCGTTGAAGAAGATGAGGTCGCCGGGCTTCATGCTGTCGGCGCTGACCTCCTGCCCTTCGGTGGCCTGGGCGCGGGAGGTGCGCGGCAGATCGACGCCGGCCTTCTCGTACGCGAACTGGATCAGCCCGGAGCAGTCGAACCCGCTCGGGGAGGTGCCGCCCCAGACGTAGGGCACACCCAGCTGGGCGCGCGCCGCCGAGATGGCCTGCTGCGCGGCCGAGGAGCCGGCGGAGGAGGCCTGCGTCTCCGTGGTCTCCGAACGCTGCGTGGAGGCCGCGGCCTGGCGCTCCTGCGTCTGCTGGGCCGTGCGGGCGGCCGCGGCGCGGGAGTCCGGCGAGTCGTGCTTGATCGACGAGGCGCCCGACGCGGCGGGCTCGTTGACGACCGGGAGCACCGAGGAGGTGGCGGCATCCGTGCCGCTCGTGGCGGCCGGGGCGATCGCGAGGTTGGCCGAGGCCAGCTGCGGGCCCAGCGCGTGCTCACCGGTCGCCGGGGCGTCCTCGCCGCCGACGAGACCGTGCGTGGCCAGACCACCGGCGGTCGCGACGGCCCCGAGGGCCGCGAGCGAGAGGCCGGCGGTGCGGGCGGCGCGCGAGAGCGGGTGGGCGGCCGGCGCGTGGGAGGCGCTGTCCGGCCGGCCGTGACGTCCCCGGCCGGACCGCGTGCGGAGCTCGGCGGGGATGACGCCCATCGAGCCGGTCGTCGCGTCCTCGGGCGCCCGGTGGCGTCCCTGGGCGCGAGGGGGGACCTCGGCGATCTCGGGCAGCACAGCCGTCATGCGTGGACTCCACGTCCGCCGGGCGGCTCGCGACGGGCCGGGGCCGTGGGGACGGCTCCGGGCCCGTGGACGGCGTGCCGCTGGGGAGCTGCGGCGCGACGTCGGTCACCCGCCCCGTCCTGGGTGGTCGTGCGCCCCGGGGAGGCCGCCGGACGGGGAGTCGGACGAAGCGGCCGAGCGCGCCGCCCCGCTGATGCCGGGCGACGACCAGAACGTAACCGATCCGTGACCCCCGGGCGCCACGCCACGCCGTCACAGCGCGCTCGCCGGTCGTCGCACCGCGCTCATCGGCAGGGTGATCGAGCCCCTGAACCGCTCGCCGCGAGACTGCCCTGAATCGGTGACGACGAACGGTGGATCTCACTCCTCGTCGTCGACCTGCGGCCGGACGGGCGGGGACTACAGCCGATCGAGGAACGCCGCGTCGTCCTCGCCGACCACCGACCGCACCAGTCCGGCGAGACCCGGGTGATGCGCGAGCGTCGGGTCGCCGGCCACGACGGCCCGGGCCTCGTCGCGCGCCTCCTCGACCAGGTCGGCGTGCTTGAGCACCGAGAGCATGTGCAGCCCGGAGCGCCGTCCGGACTGCTCGGCCCCGAGCACGTCCCCCTCGTCGCGCACCTCGAGGTCGATCCGCGAGACCTCGAAGCCGTCCGGGGTGGCCGCCAGCCGCTCGAGGCGATCGAGCGCGGGCGAGCCCTCGACCGCCTCGGTGACGAGCAGGCACGACGACGGCGCCGACCCGCGACCCACCCGGCCGCGCAGCTGGTGCAACTGGGAGACGCCGAAGCGGTCGGCGTCCATGATGATCATCATCGTGGCGTTCGGGACGTCGACGCCCACCTCGATGACCGTCGTGGCCACGAGCACGTCGACCGTCCCGTCGGCGAACGCCCGCATGACGGCGTCCTTCTCGTCGGTGGGCATCCGGCCGTGCAGCACCTCGAGGCGCAGCCCCTGCAACGGGCCCTCCGCCAGCATCGGGGCGACCTGGGTGACGGCGAGCGGCGGGCGCGACCCCTCCTCCGGCTCCCCCTCGTCGGGGGGACGCAGCGTGCGCAGGGCCTCCTCGAACTCGTCGGGCCCCGGCGCTTCCGGGTCGAGCAGGTCGTCGGCCGGCGGCTCGGGCCACGCCTCGCCGGGCTCGCCGCCCTCCTCGCCGATGCGCGGGCAGACGACGTAGACCTGGTGCCCGGCGGCGACCTCCTCGTGCACGCGCTCCCACGCCCGCTCGAGCCACCGGGGCTTGACGCCCGCGGGGACCGCCGTCGTGGCGATCGGCCGGCGGCCCGCCGGCAGCTCGTCGAGCTCGGAGGTGTCGAGGTCGCCGTACATGGTCAGCGCGACCGTGCGCGGGATGGGCGTGGCCGTCATCACCAGCACGTGCGGCGTCGTGGTGCCGGGCCGCGAGCGCAGCTCGTCGCGCTGGTGGACCCCGAAGCGGTGCTGCTCGTCGACGACGACGAGGCCGAGGTCGGCGAACCCGACGCCCTGCTGGATCACCGCGTGGGTGCCGACGACGATGCCCGCGGCGCCGGACTGGGCGTCGAGCAGCGCCTCGCGCCGCGCCTTGGCCCCGAGCGAGCCGGTGAGCAGCGTGACCCGGGTGGCGTGATCCGGGTCGGCCGCGGGGTCGTCGGGGAGCTCGCCGGCCCGCCCCAGCGGCCCGAGCATCGCCCGCAGCGAGCGGGCGTGCTGGGCGGCGAGCACCTCGGTGGGCGCGAGCAGCACCGCCTGCCGGCCGGCGTCGACCACCTGGAGCATCGCCCGCAGCGCCACCATCGTCTTGCCCGAGCCGACGTCGCCCTGCAGCAGGCGGTTGAGCGGCTCCTCGCCGGCGAGCACCTCGGACAGCGACGCGCCGACCCGCCGCTGCGCGCCGGTGAGGGTGAACGGCAGCCGCGCGTCGAACGCCGCCGCCAGCCCGTCGTCGCGGCGCGGGCAGGCGGGCGCCGGGCGGGTCGTGGCGCTCGCGCGCCGGCCCACCATCGCGAGCTGCAGCCCGAACGCCTCGTCCCACACCAGACGCCGGCGCGCCGCGGCCTGCTCCTCCCAGCTGTCGGGGAGGTGCACGCGGCGCAGGGCGTCGCCGAGCGAGGCGAGGCCGTGGGCGGCCCGCAGCGTGTCGGGCAGGGGGTCCTCGGGGTCGTCGAGCAGGTCGAGCACCTGGCGGACCGCCATCATGATCACCCAGGACCGCAGCTTGCGCCTGGCCGGGTAGATCGGGATCAGCCCCGGCAGCTGCCCGCTGTCGCCGGCGCCGAGCACGATGAACTCCGGGGCCACGAGCTGCCAGGCGTTGCGGTAGCGCTTGAGGTCGCCCGAGAACAGCGCCGTCGTGCCCGGCTGCAGGTCGCGCTCGCGATAGGGCTGGTTGAAGAAGGTGCACGTGAAGCGCTGCCCGCCGACCGACACGGCGACCTCGAGGACGTGTCCGCGGCGGTGGCGCATCCGCCGGCCGTCGAGCCCGTCGACCCGGCCGAGCAGCGTGACGTGCTCGCCGGGCCGGAACCGCTGGTCCTCGCGCTCGGAGGAGTGGGTCACCGAGTTGTGCGCGACGTAGCGGCGCGGATAGTGGCGCAGGAGATCGCCGACCGTCGCCAGCTCGAGCTGCTTGGCCAGCGGCCGCGCGGTCTTGTCGCCGAGGGCCGTGCGCAGCGACGTGTCCATGCCGACCACGCCCTCGAGGATGTCATCCCGCACCGACAGCGGTGCCGCGGACGGGCCGGACACCCCGGCGGCCGGTGGCGGCGCGGGCCTCGGTTACGCTGGAGACAGTGCGCACCCGCCGTCCCGGTGTGAGTGCGGAGTCGTCGGCGTGTCGAGGAGTTCAGCCGTGAGTGCCGTGTGTGACGTGTGCGCGAAGGGCCCGGGGTTCGGGAAGTCGGTGTCGCACTCGCACGTGCGGACGAACCGCCGCTGGAACCCGAACGTGCAGGTCGTCCACACGCGCCTGGACAACGGCAACCGCAAGCGCATGAACGTCTGCACCTCCTGCCTGAAGGCCGGCAAGGTCAACCGCTAGCCGGTCTGCGGGCTCAGCCGAGCTCGGCCCGCAGCGTCCGCAGGGCCTCCCGCGTCCCGTCGGGCGCGAGCGCCTGGACGCAGAGCAGCTCCATCGTCGCCAGGTAGTCGTCGACGTCGGCGCGCTTGTCGAGGTAGAGCGCGCTGGTGAGCTGCTCGAGGTAGACGACGTCGGGCACCGCGGACTCCCGCGGGAACCGCAGGATGCTGAACGGGCCGCCCGCCCCGGCGTGCCCGCCGAGGTGGAACGGCACCATCTGCACGACCACACCGGGGCGCTCCGAGACGTCGATCAGGTGGTCGAGCTGCTCGCGCATCACCGCGGGCCCGCCGGTCAGCCGGCGCAGCGCGGCCTCGTCGAGCACCGCCCACAACGTGGGCGCGTCGTCCCAGTCGAGCACCTCCTGTCGCCGCAGCCGCAGCTCCACACGCCGCTCGACCTCGTCGTCGGGCATCGAGGCGTGCCCGAGCGCGGTCACGTGGCGCACCATCGCCTCGGTCTGCAGCAGCCCCGGCACGAACTGGGGCTCGTAGGTGCGGATCTGGCTCGCGGCCTGCTCGAGGCCGACGTAGGTCTCGAACCACGGCGGGAGCAGGTCGGAGTACCGGTGCCACCACCCCGGCGCGTTGGCCCGGCGCGCGAGCCCGAGCAGCGCGTCGCGCTCGTCGGGGTCGTGGACGCCGTAGAGGGCGAGCAGGTCGCCGACGTCGCGCTCCTTGAACCCGGTGCGCCCGTTCTCCAGCCGGCTGATCTTGGCGTGGGAGCCGCGGATGCGGTCGCCGGCGGCCTCGCGGGTCACCCCCGCGCGTTCGCGCAGGCCACGCAGCTGCTGGCCGAGCATGATGCGCAGGACGGTCGGCCCGCCGCCGGGGGCGCCACGGATGTCGCGCGGCCGGTCCGGCGGCACCTCCGCACCCGCGGGCTCCCCGGGTGGGCCCACGCCGGCACCTCCACGCGCTCGCCGGCGCGCCCGAGGGCGCGCCCGGACAGGGAGACGACCGTAACAGTCGCTCCCGGTCCGGACGCGGACGAGGAGGCTCAGGCCCCCTCGGCGAGCAGGTCGTCGAAGTCGCCGTCCTTGGCGCCCAGCAGGAAGGCGGTCATCTCGGCGCGGGTGTAGACGAGGACCGGCCCGTCACGGTGGCGCGAGTTGCGCACGGCGACCCCGCCGTCGGGCAGCGGGGCGACCTCGACGCAGTTCCCCTTGGGATTGCTGCGTCGGCTCTTGCGCCACGCGGCGTCGTCCTCCGTGTCGCGGGCATCCGTCGGCTCGGGCATGCGACCTCCCCCGGTCGTGCAACGGCTCTCGGCGGTGCAGATGTTCTTGCATCTGCACAGTACGTCGGTCAGGATCGACGTCGTCGCCGACGTCGGGGAGTGCGACGAACGGAGGTTCGCGTGAGCCAGCCGGGACGCCCAGGGGCTCGGGGGCGCACGCCTGCGCCGATCCGGGTGACCTCCGAGCGTCTCACCGAGGACGAGGCCCGTTCGGCGGCCTCTGCTCCCCCGGCCGCCCCTCCCCCTACCCCTCCCCCGCCGGACGTCGCGCCCGCCGCGCCGACCGGTCCGCTCCCGGTGTCCCCGCGGGGCGACGGCTGGGGCCCCGCGTCCACCGCGACGGCGGGCAGGAACTCGGTGATGACCGCGGCATCCTCGGCCGCGCCGGTCGTCGCGCCGCGGGCCCCGCTGCCCGTCGTGGCCCCGCGCCCGCGCCGCCGGTTCGTCGACCTCTGGCGGCTCGTGTTCTCCCGCCGCCGCGCCGGGCGCCACCGTCCGGAGACCACCCCGCCCCACAGCTGGAGCATGATCTCGCCGCAGCGCCGTCGCCGCCGGCGGTGGGGACGCCGCTGAGCCCTGCTAGGGCAGGCGCCAGTCGACCGGCTCGTCACCGAGCTCGGTCAGGTGCTCGTCGACCCGGCTGAACGGGCGCGAGCCGAAGAACCCGCGGTCGGCCGACATCGGGCTGGGATGCGCCGACTCCACGGTCGGCACGTCCTCGCCGAGCAGCGGCTTGACCGTCTGCGCGTCACGCCCCCACAGCACCGCGACGAGCGGCTGGTCGAGGCGCGCGACGAGCGCGGCGACGGCGGCCTCGGTGACCTTCTCCCAGCCCTTGTTGCGGTGGGAGCCCGGCGCGCCGGGCCCGACCGTCAGCACCCTGTTGAGCAGCAGCACG
Source organism: Actinomycetospora lutea (assembly GCF_028737205.1). Taxonomy (GTDB): domain Bacteria; phylum Actinomycetota; class Actinomycetes; order Mycobacteriales; family Pseudonocardiaceae; genus Actinomycetospora; species Actinomycetospora lutea. Next base: position 56,663 of record NZ_JAQZAL010000022.1, read on the forward strand.
CCGTTCGCCGCCCAGGGCGAGAGGTCCCCGCTGGTGGGCGGCGGGTGGCCGAGGTCGCTGCCGTACTCGCGGAAGATGTTCTGCAGGCTCTTCGGCAGCGGGCGCACGTCCGGCGCCACCGAGAACGACAGCCCGACCGCGTGCCCCGGCGTCGGGTACGGGTCCTGGCCCATGATCAGCACACGCACGTCGGCGAACGGCTGCTGGAAGGCCCGCAGGACGTTGGCGCCCGCCGGCAGGTAGGTGCGGCCCTCGGCCACCTCGCTGCGCAGGAAGTCGCCCATCGCCGCGATCGTGTCCGCGACCGGCTCGAGCGCCTCGGCCCAACCGGCCTCGACGGACTCGCTGAGGGGACGGGCCACGGTGGGAGCCTCCGCACGGACGGCGATGTCGGGGCCTCCGACGCTAGCCCTCGCCCGCGGCCGCTCCGCACCCACCCGGCGCCCCGGCGAGCTCGCGGGCGAAGCAGATGCTCGACGGCTCGTCGCGGTAGGTCCCGAACCGCGGGATGGCGACGTAGCCCCGCGCGCGGTAGAAGTCGAGCGCCTCGGGCTGCTCGGTGCCGGTCTCCAGGACGGTGCGCCGGCACCCCGCGTCGCGCGCGGCGTCCTCGAGCGCGGCGAGCACGGCCGTCGCGAGCCCGCGCCGTCGGTGGGCGGGGTCCACCCACATGCGCTTGATCTCGGCGTCACCGGGGCGCAGCACGCGGTCGTCGCGGGCCTCGATCGAGGCCGCGTCGTGGCGCCGCCAGCCGCCGCAGCACACGGGACCGGTGCCCGGCAGGCTGCCGAGCAGGAAGATCCCGCGCGGCGGCGCGAACTCGGCGGGGTCGACGGGCGTGCGGTCGGCGCCGCCGTAGCGCTCCAGGGAGAACGCCTGCACGGCGTCGACGAACCGCACGCTCTCCGGGTCGTCGTACGCGGCGACGCGGAAGGTGGGCGTCGGCGTGGCAGCGAGGGCGTCCTTCGCTGCGTGGGACGCAGCGAGGGACGCCCTCGCTCCTCCATCCGGGTCCGCCACGCGGCCGGTCGACCATCTCGTCGATGGGCGTGGGAACTCGACGAGGGCTGCTCGCCCAGGGCCTGCGCGATCGTCGCGAGCCCGCGTCGATGCCCCCGCGTCTTCTCCATCACGGAAGTTGACTTCCGCCATGCGGAATGCTGGAGTGACTGCGCTCCACCGTGTTCGGCCGCCGGCGCGGCAGCTCCCTGCGGCGCCGTGCCGCGGCAGGCGTACCCGAGGAGGTGGGCCCCGATGCCGTCGGTGCAGTCCCTGACCCGGGCGCTCGACCTGCTCGACCACCTGGCCGACGCGGGCGGGCGCGCGACGCTCTCGCAGCTCGCCGCCGCCTCGGGCCTGCCGGCCGCGAGCGTCCACCGGCTGCTCGCGACGCTCGTCGCGCAGGGCCACGTCCGCCGCGAGGCCGGCCGGCGCTACGCGCTCGGCCCCCGGCTCGTGCGCCTGGGCGACGTCGCGGGCCACGTGCTGGGCGAGGGCGTGGGCCCGCTGCTGCGCGAGCTCGTCGCGGCGACCGGCGAGACGGCCAACCTCGCGGGCCTCGACGGCGACGCGGCGGTCTACCTCGCCCAGGCGGCGTCGCCGCACCCGATGCGCATGTTCACCGAGGTGGGACGCCGGGTGCCGCTGCACGCCACCGGCGTCGGCAAGGCGCTGCTGGCCGCGATGACGCCGGGCGACGTCGACGCGGTGGTCGCGCGCACCGGCATGCCCGCCCGCACCCCGGCGACCATCACCGACGCGGCCCGCCTGCGCGACGAGCTCGCCGCCGCCCGCACGCGCGGGTGGGTGCTCGACGAGGGCGAGCAGGAGGTCGGCGTGCGCTGCGTGGCCGCGCCCGTGCCCGGCGCGCCCACCCCGTGCGCGGTGTCGGTGTCCGGCCCCGCGGCGCGCTTCTCCCCCGACGACGCCGAGCTCGCCGGGCCGACGGTCGTCGCGGCCGCCGCCCGGCTCGGCGTGGAGCTCGCCGGCCAACCCGAGGAGGACGTGACGTGAGCCCGACACCACGGGTGGCGGTCTGCTGGGACATCGACGGGACCCTGCTGTGGGGCGGCACCGTCGGGCGCGACGTGCTGTGTGACGCGTTCACCACCGTCACCGGGCACCGCGCGCCGATCGAGGCGGTCGCGATGGGCGGGCGCACCGACTGGCTCATCGGCGAGGCGCTGCGCGACGCGCTGCCCGCGCACCACGCCGCGCCGTTCGTGGCCCGCGGCGACGACTTTGGCCACGCCGTCATCGCCGCGGTCACCGACGGCTGGGGCCGGCGGGCCGGGGAGCTCGCCGCGGTGGCCCGCACCCTGCCCGGTGTCCCCGAGACCGTCGCCGCGCTCGCCGCCGACCCCGCGGTGATCCAGACGCTGACCACGGGCAACGTGCGCGTCGGGGCGCGGGCGAAGCTCGGCGCGGTCGGGCTCGCCGACGGCCCGATCGACCTCGGGCTCGGCGGCTACGGCGAGGGTCCGGGGCAGCGGGTGCGGGTCGTCGAGCAGGCCCGCGACGCGCTCGCCGCGCGCTACGGCGAGGTGCCGGTCATGGTGGTCGTCGGCGACACCCCGCTCGACGTCGAGGCCGCGCACCGGGCCGGCGCGCTCGCGGTCGGCGTCGCCACGGGGCGCTCGTCCGTGGGGGATCTGCACGCCGCGGGGGCCGAGCACGTCTTCGACGACCTCGCCGACCCCGGCCGTCTGGTGGCGGTGGTGCGGTCGGCGCGCGAGGATCGTCACGCGGAACCGGGGAGGTAACCATGGTCGATGCCGCGATGGTCCGGGAGTTCACCGATCTCCTCTCGGAGAACGGGGTCATCACCGACGAGGTCGGCCTGCGCAGCTACGAGTGCGACGGGCTGACCGGCTTCCGGCAGGTCCCCGCGCTGGTCGTGCTGCCGCGCGACGCGCAGGAGGTCGCCGGGGCGGTCCGGCTGTGTGCGAAGTACGGGATGCCGTTCGTCGCGCGGGGTGCGGGCACCGGCCTGTCGGGCGGCGCGATGCCCGTCGCCGACGGCGTGGTGATCTCGCTGCAGAAGCTGCGCCGCATCCTCGAGATCGACGTCGAGAACCGGCGCGCGGTGCTCGAGCCGGGCGTCTACAACCTCGAGATCTCCAAGGCCGCCGCACCGTACGGGCTGTACTACGCCCCGGACCCGTCGAGCCAGCAGGTCTGCACGATCGGCGGCAACGTCGCCGAGAACTCCGGCGGGGCGCACTGCCTGAAGTACGGCTTCACCACCAACCACGTGCTGGAGATGGAGGTCGTGCTCGCCGACGGCTCGGTGGTCACCCTCGGCGGCCCGACCGGCGAGCAGGCCGGACCCGACCTGCGCGGGCTGTTCATCGGCTCCGAGGGCACGCTCGGCGTCTGCACGAAGGTCACCGTCCGGCTGCTGCAGACCCCCGAGACCGTGCGGACGGTGCTCGCCGACTTCCCGTCGATCGAGGCCGCGGGCGACACCGTCGGCGACATCGTCGACGCGGCGATCATCCCGGCGGCGGTGGAGATGATGGACTCGCTGGCGATGGAGGCCTCCGAGGCCGCCACCGGCGCGGGCCTCACCGTCGAGTCCCCCGCGGCACTGATCATCGAGCTGGACGGCCCGGCCGACGAGGTCGAGGCGGAGTTCGAGCACCTCACCGCGATCTGCGAGCGCCACGGCGCCACCCGCCTGCACGTGCCGACCGAGGCCGAGGAGCGCCAGAAGGTCTGGAAGGGCCGCAAGGCGGCGTTCGCCGCGGTCGGGCGGATCAGCCCCGACTACATCGTCCAGGACGGCGTCGTCCCGCGGACCCGGCTGGCCGAGGTGCTCACCCGCATCGCCGAGATGGGGCGCGACGCCGGGCTGCGCGTCGCGAACGTCTTCCACGCGGGCGACGGCAACCTGCACCCGCTGGTGCTCTACTCGGAGGCCGCCGGCGAGCACGACGTCGCCGAGAAGCTGTCCACCGACATCGCCGAGCTCTGCGTCGAGCTCGGCGGGTCGCTCTCGGGCGAGCACGGCATCGGCACCGACAAGGCCTGCTCGATGCCGGCGATGTTCTCCGAGGACGACCTGGGCGTCATGCACCGCGTCCGGCTCGCCTTCGACCCGGACTCGCGGTGCAACCCCGGGAAGCTCTTCCCGACGCCGCGGCTCTGCGGCGAGCGGCCGGGGAAGTACCAGCCCCATCCCCTCGAGGAAGCCGGAGTGATCGAGCGCCTGTGAGTGAGACCGTCACGCCCACCACCGTTGACGACCTGCGCGACGCCGTCCTCGACCGTCCCGGCACGATCCGCGTCGCCGGTGCCGGCACCGCCGCCGACTGGGCGGGCACGCCCGCGCCCGCCGACTCCGTCCTCGACCTGACCGGTCTGAGCGGCATCGTCACCCACAACCCCGGCGACATGACCGTCGAGGTCCGCGCCGGCACGCCGTTCGCGCAGCTGCAGTCCGAGCTGGGCGAGCACCACCAGCGGGTCGCCGTCGACCCGGCGCGGGCCGCCGAGGGGGCCACGCTGGGCGGGCTGTTCGCCACCGCCGACTCCGGGCCGCGCGCGCTGCAGTACGGCTCGCTGCGCGACCTGGTCATCGGCGCGACGATCGTGCTCGCCGACGGCACCGTCGCCCGTTCCGGCGGGCACGTGATCAAGAACGTCGCCGGTTACGACCTCACCAAGGTGCTGCACGGCGCCCACGGCACGCTCGGCGTGGTCGCCGGGCTCGTGCTGCGCCTGCACCCGACCCCGCAGGCCACCGCCACCGTGGCCGTGGCCTGCGACCGGGGCGCGTCGGCGGACCTGGCGCGCCGGATCGCCGACAGCCCGGCCGAGGCGGTGGCCGTGCAGTGGCACGCGGGCCGCCTGCTCGCGGTCGTCGAGGGCTCGGAGAGCGGCGCCGAGGCCCGCGCGCGGCGGCTCGCCGAGTCCGTGGGCGGCGAGCTGCTCGCCCCGGACGACGCGACCGCGGCGTGGGACGCACACGCGGCCTCTGTCCGCCACCGCGGGGAGCGCGCCGTGCTCCGGTTCGGCGTCATCCCCTCGGCGCTGACCGGGGTGCTCGACGGCCTCGACGCCGACACCGGCGGCCTGGACGAGGTCACCACGTCGCCGCGCACGGGCGTCGCGACGGTGTCGGTGCCCGCCGACGCCGACGTCGTCGCCGCCGCGCACCGCCGCATCGCCGAGGCCGGCGGCACCTCGACGCTGCGCCAGCGCCCCGCGGGCGCCGAGCTGCCCGCGTTGGGGCCCGCGCCCGCCGCGGCGACCGTGCTGCGCGCCGTCGCCGCGTCCCTCGATCCCGACCAGCGCCTCGGCCGCGGCCGCCTGGCCCCCTGGATCCCTCAGCCGACCGGAGTGAGCGCATGACCACCCACCCCACCGCCGGCCCCCACGACTACTCCGGGCCGCCCGACTTCTCCTCCGAGCGCGGCGAGAAGCCCGCACCGGAGCGGGCCGACCTGCTCTCCGGTGACCACGGCTCGTTCGACGACCACCACCCGCCGGCGCAGGAGCTGCTCGACGACTGCGTGCACTGCGGCTTCTGCCTGCCGACGTGCCCCACCTACGCGCTCTGGGGCGAGGAGATGGACTCGCCGCGCGGGCGCATCTACCTCATGGAGATGGCGGAGAAGGGCGAGATCCCGCTCGAGGGCGCGTTCACCACGCACATCGACCGGTGCCTGGGCTGCATGGCGTGCGTGACGGCCTGCCCCTCGGGCGTGCAGTACGACCGCCTGCTGGAGGCGACGCGACCCCAGATCGAGCGGAACGTGCCGCGCTCGCGCGGCGACCGGCTCTTCCGCGAGGCGATCTTCGCGCTGTTCCCCTACAAGCGCCGACTGCGCGCGGCCTCGATCGGCGGCGCGCTCTACCAGAAGCTGCGCCCGCGCAGCATGGACAGGCTCGTGGCGAAGCTGCCCTCGCGGCTGGCCGCCATGGAGTCGCTCCTGCCGCCGGTGCGGGTCCGCGACGCGTTCGCCCGCATCCCCGCGCGGACGCCGGCGGTGTTCGACCCCGCCCACCCCGAACGGCGCGGGCGGGTCGGCCTGCTGACCGGGTGCGTGCAGGACGTGTTCTTCCACCCGGTCAACGAGGCCACCGTGCGGGTGCTCGCCGCCGAGGGCTGGGACGTCATCGCGCCGCGCGAGCAGACGTGCTGCGGGGCGCTCGGGCTGCACGCGGGGCGCGAGACCGAGGCGATCGCGCGGGCGAAGAAGCTCATCGCGACGTTCGAGCGCGCGCGGGTGGACACGATCGCCACGAACGTCGCCGGCTGCGGGTCGTCGATGAAGGAGTACGGCGAGCTGCTCGCCGACGATCCCGAGTGGGCCGAGCGGGCGACGGCGTTCGCCGCGAAGGTGCGCGACATCTCCGAGGTCGTCGACGAGACGCTCGCCGACCCGCGGGCGAGGCGGCACCCGCTCGAGGCGAAGGTGGTCTACCACGACGCCTGCCACCTCGGGCACGCCCAGAAGATCCGGTCGGAGCCGCGGCGGGTGCTGCGGTCGATCCCGGGCGTCGAGCTCGTCGAGCTGCCCGAGGCGGAGATCTGCTGCGGGTCGGCGGGGATCTACAACATGCTCCAGCCCGAGGCCGCGGGCGAGCTCGGCCGGCGCAAGGCGGGCAACATCCGCGGGACCGGCGCCGACGTGCTGGTCACGGCGAACCCGGGCTGCCTGCTGCAGATCCGGAAGTACCTGGAGGGCGAGCTGCCGATGCTCCACCCGATCCAGCTCGTCGACGCCTCCATCCGCGGCGTCCGGCCGCCGGAGATGGGCTGACCTGCATATGTGAGCGAACTTCGGGGCCATAGCCCCGAAGTTCGCTCACATGGGGCGTCAGTACCGGACGGCCACGTCCATCACCCAGGTGACGCCGAAGCGGTCGGTGAGCATGCCGTAGAGCGGCGACCACGGCGCCGGACCGAGGCAACGAGGGCGCCGGCGGCTGGCCGTGCCGCGGCGCGGCGATCGTCGCCCGGCCCGCCGCGGGGCTCGCCCCCTACGTGCGCGACGAGATGGTCGAGGCGATCGACCCGGGCCGCTGCCGGGGCGTGGTCGTGGGTGGCCCTCGCGGCGCGCTTCGGCCAGCTCGACGCCGACCTCGAGGACGTCGAGCCCGAGGAACTGCGCACCGCCTGCGCGACCCTCGCCGCCCGCTGCGCCCGCGCGGCCGAACGGCCCCGGTGAGCGGACGTCGGGATGGCCCCGACGTCCGCTCACGTACCCCTCAGCGCCAGTGGAGGTAGCCCGGGTCGCCGGCGCCGCCCCAGCGGTCGGCGTCGACGGTGACGCCGGTGCCGGCGCGGACCTCGCCGCACACGACCCACCCCGGGGGCACGGCGTCCTCGGAGGCGAAGGTCGCCACGAGCGAGTGGTCCTCGCCGCCGGTGAGCGCCCAGGACAGCGGGTCGCCGCCGAGGGCCGAGGCGACGTCGCGCAGCTTGTCGGCGACCGGCACGAGCGTCGAGGACAGGTTGATGTGCACCCGCGAGGCGGCGGCGACGTGCCCGAGGTCGGCGAGCAGGCCGTCCGAGGTGTCGATCATCGAGGTCGCCCCCGCCCGTGCGGCGACGGGGCCCTCGCGCCACGGCGGGCGCGGGGTGCGGTGCGCGGCGACCATCGCCACCGGCGAGCGGAACCCCCGGCGCAGCACGGCCATCCCGGCCGCCGACCACCCCAGCACGCCGCGCACCGCGACGACGTCCCCGGGCCGCGCCCCCGATCGGGTGACCGGCGCCCGGCCCTCCAGCGAGCCCAGCGCCGTGATCGAGACCACGATGGTGTCCGAGGACACGGTGTCGCCGCCGACGACGCCGATGCCCGCGTCCGCGGCGGCGTCCCAGATGCCCGACGCGAGGCCGTCGAGCACCTCGGTGCTCGTCGACCCGGGGCACGCGAGCGAGAGCAACAGGGCGGTCGGGACGGCCCCCATCGCCGCGATGTCGGCGAGGTTCGCGGCCACCGCCTTGCGTCCGACGTGCTCGGGCGCCGACCAGTCGAGACGGAAGTGCACGCCCTCGACCAGCGTGTCCACGGTCGTGACGACCCGCCCGTCGGGCGCCGCGACGACCGCCGCGTCGTCGCCGGGTCCGAGCAGCGTGGGCTCGGGCTGGAAGCGCTCGCCGGTGAGCCGGTCGATGACGCCGAACTCCCCGAGCTCGGCCGCCGTCCCGGCGGCAGGCGCCTGCGCCCGGGCGGGTCCGCCCCCGGCCGGCGCGCCCGCGCTCCGTCGGGAGGACCCCTCGGATCGTCCGCGTCCCCCGCGCCCGTTCGCCGTCCGGCTCACCCCTCGACTCGCTGCGGTACCTTCCCTGCCACCCTGGCCGACGTCACCGTCGGCCCGTCCCCCCGAGGAGGCACGTCCGTGGTCCAGGCCTACATCCTGATCCAGACCGAGGTCGGTCGTGCCGCCGCGGTCGCCTCGGACGTGGCCGGCATCAGCGGTGTGACCCGCTCCCAGGACGTCACGGGACCCTACGACGTCATCGTCTGCGCCGAGGCCGATGACGTCGACACGCTCGGGCGGGATGTCGTCGGCGCCGTGCAGAAGGTCCCGGGCATCACCCGGACGCTCACCTGCCCCGTCGTGTCCACCGAGTAGACCCGGTGGTCCTCTTCCGCGCACCACAGGTGGTGCGCCGGCTCCCACGCGTGCTCGTGGGCCTCGCGCTGACCGTGCCCGTGCTGCTCGTGGCCGGCGTGATGGTCGCCTCGCTCGTGCTGGTCCGCGAGCCGGTGCCCGACGTCGACACCGTGCGCCTGCAGGTGGCGGCCGTGCCGACGCCGGCCGCGGCGAGCGCCGACTGCTCGCGGCTGCTCTCCGGCCTGCCCGGCGAGATGGCCACCGAGCGCGGGATGGTCGCGCGCCGCGTGCTCGCCGACCCGGCGCCGCCCGCCACCGTCGCGTGGGGCGGCGAGCACGGCGCGACGCCGGTGGTCATGCGCTGCGGGCTGCCCCGGCCCGCGGAGCTCGCGGGCGGCGGCACGACGACGGTGGTCAACGGCGTGGACTATATCGAGATCGACGACGGCATCCCCGGCAGCAGCACCTGGGTCACCGCCGACCGCGCGGTCTACGTGGGCCTGACCGTGCCCGACGACATCGGCACCGGGCCCCTGCAGGACATCTCGCGCGGGGTCAAGATCGCCCTCGTCAGCAGGTGAGCTCAGCCGCCGGACGACCCGCGGCGGGCGAGCGCGGTCTCGACCAGCGTGGTGAGCAGGGTCGGGTAGTCGACGCCCGCCGTGGCCCACATCCGCGGGTAGAGCGACGTCGCCGTGAACCCGGGCATCGTGTTGAGCTCGTTGACGACCAGCCGGCCCTCGGCGGTGAGGAAGAAGTCCACGCGCGCCAGGCCCTCGACGTCCATGGTCCGGAACACCGCGACCGCCGTGGCGCGCACCGCCTCGGCGACGTCGTCGTCGAGCTTGGCGGGCACGTCGAGCTCGCAGGCGTCGTCGAGGTACTTGGTGTCGAAGTCGTACCACCCGGCGTCGCCGCCGACGACGCGGACCTCGGCCGGCACGCTCGCCTCGACGCGCCCGTCGGGGTGCTCGAGCACGCCGCACTCGATCTCGCGGCCCACGATCGCGGCCTCGACGAGCACCTTCGGGTCCTCCTTGCGGGCGGTGGCGACCGCCGCCTCGAGATCGGCCCAGTCGGCAACCCGGGTGATGCCCACCGACGACCCGGCGCGCGCGGGCTTGACGAACACGGGCAGGCCGAGGCGGTCGCGCTCGTCCGCGCCGAGCGTGGCGCGGTCGCGGCCCAGCACCACGACGTCGCCCACCGCGAGGCCCGCGTCGCGCAGCAGGCGCTTGGTGGCGTCCTTGTCCATCGACGCGGCGCTCGCGAGCACCCCGGCGCCGACGTAGGGCACACCGGCCATCTCGAGCAGCCCCTGCACGGTGCCGTCCTCGCCGCCGGGCCCGTGCAGGACGGGCACGACGACGTCGACGGGCCCGAGCGAGGCCCCGTCGTCGAGGGCGACCAGCTCGCGGCGCGTCGGGTCGGCGGGCAGCGCGACCGGGCGCCCGGAGGTGACCTCGGGCAGCTCGCGGCCCCGCAGGCGCAGCTCGGACGGGTCGGCGGGACCGAGCACCCACTCGCCCGCGGGCGTGATGCCGACCGCGAGCACGTCGTAGCGCTGCGGGTCGAGGTGGGCGAGCACGCTGCCGGCGGACAGACAGGAGATCTTGTGCTCGCTGCTGCGTCCGCCGAACAGGACGACCACCCGGGGGCGTCGCCCCGTCTCATCCGCACGGGTCGAGCTCCGCTGCGCTCCGTCTCCCCGGCCCGTCATGGCGGCGGAGCCTACGCGGCCGTCACAGGGCGGTGCGGACCGCGTAGAGCTCGGGGAAGAACGAGAGGTCGAGCACGCGGCGCAGGAACGACGCCCCGCTCGTCCCGCCGGTACCGGTGCGCAGCCCGATGGTCCGCTCGACGGTCTTGAGGTGGCGGAAGCGCCAGAGCTGCAGGTTGTCCTCGATGTCGACGAGCTCCTCGCAGGTCTCGTAGACGTCCCAGTGCTGCTCGGGGGCGTCGTAGATCGCGCGGAACACCTCGACGAGGCGCGCGTCCTCGTGGTGGGGCGCGCGGACGTCGCGGCGCAGGAGGTCCTCGGGCACGGCGTGGCCGCGGCGGGCCAGCAGGCGCAGGAACTCGTCGTAGAGGCTCGGGCGCTCCAGCGCGGACGTGAGCAGGGCGTGCGCGGCCGGGTCGTCGGCGTGCACCTCCAGCATCGCCGGGTCCTTGGCGCCGAGGACGAACTCCACGGCGCGGTACTGGTAGCTCTGGAACCCCGAGGACGAGCCGAGGAAGCCGCGGAAGCGCTGGTACTCGGTGGGCGTGAGGGTCGCGAGCACCGTCCACTGCTCGATCAGCTGCTTCTGCACGTGCTTGACCCGCGCCAGGCGCTTGAGCGCGAGCGGGAGGTCGTCCTCGGCGAGGTCGTCGCACGCCCCGGTGAGCTCGTGGAGGGCGAGCTTGAGCCAGAGCTCCGAGGTCTGGTGCTGGATGATGAACAGCAGCTCGTCGTGCGCCTCGGGGCGCGAGAGCGGCGCCTGCGCGGTGAGCAGCGCGTCGAGGTGCAGGTAGCGACCGTAGGTCAGGGGCTCGCTCATGCCCCCGATCCTCGCGAGGAGCCGAGCACCTCCGCCAGCGTCGCGAGGGCCCCGTCGAGCTCGGCGGCCGTCGGGCCCGCCCAGCCGACGAGCACGCCGGACACGGTGCCGGGACCCAGGTGGTACTCGGCGAGCCCGCCGACGCGCACGCCCGCCCGCGCCGCGGCGGCGACGAGGGCGTCCTCGGCGGCGCGGTCGGGCAGCGGGACGACGAGGTGCGCGCCCGCGCGGTCGCCGCGCACGGTGTGCCCGGCCGCGGCGACGGCGTCGACGACCCGGGTGCGCCGGGCGGCGAGCTCGCGGCGCAGGCGGGCGAGGTGGCGGGCCAGCGCGCCGTCGGCGTGCAGGGCGGCGACCACCTGCTGGCCGGCCGGCGCGGGGCGCACGCTCGTGGCCTGCCGGCGCGCCAGCACCGCCTCGCGCCAGGGCGGCGGCGCGACCATCCAGCCCGCGCCCAACGTCTGGGTCAGGATCTTGCTCGTGGTGCCGAGGTGCACGGTGACGTCCGGGGCCAGCCCGGCGAGCAGGGGCAGCGGGGCGACGTCGTAGCGCAGCTCGCCGTCGTAGTCGTCCTCGACGAGCAGCAGCCCCTCGGCGCGGGCGCGGGCGACGAGCTCCGCGCGCCGGGCGACGGGCAGGCGCGCGCCGAGCGGGTACTGGTGGGCGGGGGTGAGGTAGACGGCGTCGACGCCGGCCGGCACGTCCGCGACGCGCAGGCCCTCGTCGTCGACACCCACCCCGACCACGACCGCGCCGGCGTCCTGCAGCAGCGCGGTGGCCCGCCCGTAGCCCGGGTCCTCGACCACGACCCGCGGTGCGCGCCCGAGGTGGGTGCGCAGGACCGCCACGATCTCGGCGAAGCCGTCGGTGGTGCCGGACGTGGCGAGGACGTCGTCGGGCGTCGCGGCGAGCCCGCGGTGGTGCAGCAGCAGGCGCGCGACGGCCTCGCGGTAGGCGGGCACCCCGGCGGGCTCGGGGCGGGCGGCGGGCTCCCGGTCGCCGGCGCGGCGCCAGGCCCGCCGCCATGCCTGCCGGTCGAGCACCGCGACGCACGGCGACCCGGGCCGCAGGTCGACTCCGCCACCATGTGAGCGAACTTCGGGGCTATGGCCCCGAAGTTCGCTCACGTGGGCGGTGGCCAGCACGTAGGTGCCGGCGCCGCGGCGGGGGCCGAGCCAGCCCTCGGCGACGAGCTGGTCGTAGGCGGCGGCGGTGACCGTGCGGCTCACGCCGAGCTCGTCGGCGAGCGCGCGGGTCGAGGGCACCCGCTCCCCGACCCGCAGCGCGCCCCGGGCGACGGCGGCCCGCAGCCCCTCGGCGAGCTGCACCGCGAGCGGTGTCGCCGCCGCACGGTCCAGCGGGAGTGCGAGCTCCGGGGACACACCGCGCACGAGTGGCCTCCTGGACTCGCCGGCAAGTGGCCGTTCGAGCATGCCACTCCGGCGCCCACCATGGTGGCCATGGCCGCCACGACCACGACTCCGGGCACGCTCTCCCCCACCGACCGCTCCCGCGTCCGCCGCCACCGCGACCGCCAGCGCGAGGACCGGGCCGAGCTGCACGCCGTGCTCGACGAGGCGCTCGTCGCGCACCTGGGCCGCGTCGTCGACGGCGAGCCCGTGGTGCTGCCGACCATGCACGCGCGCCTCGGCGACGTGCTCTACCTGCACGGGTCGAGCGGCGCGGCGAGCCTGCGGGGCGGCGAGCAGGTCTGCGTCACGGTCACGCTGATCGACGGCCTGGTCTACGCGCGCCGCTGGTTCAGCCACTCCGCGAACTACCGCAGCGCGGTCGTCCGCGGTCACGCCCGCACGGTCACCGACCCCGACGAGGCGCTCGCCGCCCTCCGCGCGCTCGTCGCCCACGTCGCGCCCGGCCAGGAGGACCACGCCGCAGCGCCGAGCCGCAAGGAGATGGGCGCGACCTCGGTGATCGCGATCGACCTGACCGAGGCGAGCGTCAAGGCGCGCACGGGTCCCCCGGGCGACGGCGACGCGGTCGCCGGGGGCGACGGCCGCTGGGCCGGCGTGGTGCGGCTCGAGACGCGCGTGGCCGAGGTCACGACGTGCCCGGCGCTGCCCGCGGACACGCCGGTCCCGGCGCACGTGCCGAGGATCTAGACCAGGGCCGGCTCGCGCCGCGCGGTGACGGGCACCCGGCGACGCAGCTGCACCGTGGTGCCCGTGGCGCCGGGCAGCACGGCGGTGGCGTGCATGAGCTCGCGCATCAGCGGCAGCCCGCGGCCGCGCCAGCCCGGCCCGCTGCTCGGGCGCCAGGCACCCTCGTCGACCACGGTGACGACGAGGTCGCGGCCGGTCAGCAGCGGGCACGACACCGCGGCCCACAGCGTCATGAGGCCGGGCGCGCCGCGCTCGGCGTAGGCGTGGTCGACGACGTTGGCCAGCGCCTCGTACACGGCGAGCGCGAGGTCGTCGGCGGTGTCCTGGTCGGTGATCGTGCCGACCCAGTACCGGAAGCGGCGGCGCAGCGTGGCGGCGTTCTCGGTGGTCGCGAGCGCGCAGAGCTCGAGCGGCGCCACGGCCGTCGCCGGCGCCGTCCTCGGGCCCATCCGCTGCAGCACGTCCATCGCGATCAGTGTTCCCGGGGCCGTCCGGACGAAACGCGGTGGGGCGGGAGACGAAGCGGAGCGGAGCTCGACCCGTGTGAGAGCTCACTCCACCTTCAGCTCGCGGTTGATCAGTTCGTCGCCGACCTCCTTGGCCGACACCTCCCCGTCGCACACCCGCCGGACGGCGTCGACGATCGGGGTGTCGACGCCGTGGCGCCGGGCCAGCTCGCTGATCGCGTCGCAGGACTTCACGCCCTCGGCGACCTGGCCGTGGTTCGCCTCCTCGGCCTCGGCGACCGACAGCCCGCGGCCCAGCGCCTCGCCGAAGCGCCGGTTGCGCGACAGCGGCGAGGCGCACGTGGCCACCAGGTCGCCCATGCCGGCCAGCCCGGCGAGCGTCAGCGGCTCGGCACCCAGCGCCACCGCGAGCCGCGAGATCTCGGCGAGCCCCCGCGTGATCAGCGAGGCCATCGTGTTGTCGCCGTACCCGAGCCCCGCGGCCGTGCCGCACGCGAGCGCGATGACGTTCTTGCAGGCCCCGCCCAGCTCGCAGCCGACGACGTCGGTGTTCGTGTAGGGCTTGAAGTAGCCGGTGGAGCACGCGTGCTGCACCGCGATCGCGCGCTCGTGGTCGCGACACGCCACCACGGTCGCGGTCGGCTGCTCGGCGGCGATCTCGCCCGCGAGGTTGGGCCCGGAGACGACGGCGACGCGGTCGGGGGCGGCGCCGGTGACCTCGCAGATCACCTCGCTCATGCGCAGCAGCGTGCCGCGCTCGACACCCTTGGCCAGGCTGACCAGGGTCACGCCGTCGGGCAGGTGCGGGCGCCAGTGCTCGAGGTTCTCGCGCAGCTTCTGCGCCGGGAGCGCGAGCACGACGGCCTGGGCGCCCTCGAGGGCCTCGTCGGCGTCGGCGGTCGCGGCGAGCTCGGCCGGCAGCCAGATGTCGGGCAGGTACTCGGGGTTGCGGTGCTCGCGGGTCACGGTCGCGGCGACCTCGGCCCGGCGCGCCCACAGGATCACCGGCGTGCCCGCGTCGGCGAGGACCTTGGCGAAGGTCGTGCCCCACGAGCCCGCGCCGAGCACGGCGACCCGGTCCAGCGGAGGCACGCCGTCCGGGAGGACCGCGCTCACCGCTCGCCCCGCGCGCCGCGGGTGGGCTCGGGCGCCGCCTCGCCGCGGACCTCCCCGAGCAGCTCGCGCACCGCCGTCATCATCCGCTCCGTGGTCTCGCGCAGCAGGGGGCGCGGGCCGCGGTCGGCGAGGCGGGCGCGCAGGTCGTCCAGCGGGATCGGCGGGCCCGCCTTCACCGTGATCGTCGTGCGCCAGGAGGGCCGGAAGCGGCGGCGGTAGTGGTCGTAGACCGACTTCGTCCCCCAGTGCACGACGGGGATGACGGGCACGTCGGCGTCGAGCGCGAGGCGCGCGGCGCCCGAGCGCGCCGCCATCGGCCACCCGGCCTCGTCGCGGGTGATCGTGCCCTCGGGGTAGATCACGACGACGCCGTCGTCCGCGAACGACGTGCGCGCCGCCTCGAGGCTCGCGCCCGCCTCCGCCGAGCCGCGGCTGACCGGGATCTGGCGGCTGCCCTGCAGCACCCGCCCGAACAGCGGGAGCTTCCACAGCGAGGCCTTGGCGAGGAAGCGCGGCACCCGCCGCGCCTTGTGCACGAACACCGCCGTGTAGACGGGGTCGAGGTAGGAGACGTGGTTGCACACCAGCAGCGCCGGCCCCTGCGCGGGGATGTGCTCGAGACCCTCCATGCGGCGCTTCGCCAGCACCAGGGTCAGCGGGTAGAACACGGCGGCGGCCAGGGCCACCGCCGGCCCGCCCTTCTCGCGCGCCCGTGCCACCGGCTCGCCACCTCCGCCTCGTCAGTCCGTTCGGGCACGGAGGGGAACCGTCCCGACGCGCGCAGTCTCTCCCGCGCCCGGCGAGCGGTCCAGCGAGACCCGCCACCGTCACCTCGCTGGGCCGGACGGGGGCAGACTGGGGAGGTGGACGTCGCGGTCGACCTCGTGGTGCCGGTCAAGGAGCTGCGCCGCGCGAAGTCGCGGCTGGCCCCCGCCGTGGCCGACCTCCCCGGCGACGACGCCGACCGCGAGCAGGCCCACCACGCGCTGGCCCTCGCGCTGGCCCGCGACACGCTCGCGGCCGCGCGGTCCGCCCGGCGGGTCGGGCGCCTCGTGGTCGTCACCACCGAGTCCGCCGAGCGCCTCGGCGGGGCCGGCGAGCCCCGCGAGGTCGTGCACGACGAGGGCGGGGGCCTCAACGCCGCCGTCCGCGCCGGCGAGGCGCACCTGCGGCGCGGCCGTCACGACCGGGAGGCTCGGGCCGTCGCCGCGCTGCAGGCCGACCTGCCGTCCCTGCGCCCCGAGGAGCTCGACGACGCCCTGGCGCGGGCGGCGGCGCTGTTCGCGGGCGGGGCCGACGCGGCCGTCGTCGCCGACCACGACGGCACCGGCACGACGCTGCTGATCGCCGCGCCCGGTCGGGCGCTGCGTCCCCGCTTCGGTCCGGGCTCCGCGCGGGCCCACGTGCGTGGCGGCGCGGTCGCCCTCGACGGCCACTGGCCGGGCCTGCGCAGCGACGTCGACACCGTCGCCGACCTGGGCCGCGCCCGCGCCCTCGGCACCGGCCCCGCCACCCGCGCCTGGTCGGACGACCGGGCCCACCGCCCGGTCGGCGCCCCGTCCGGGCCGTCCTGACGCGACAGGACCCGGGGACACCTCGGCCCCCGGGCCCCGCTGCCGGTCGACGGTCAGCCCGCGCCGCCCGTGCTGTTCGTGCCGCCCGTGCTGTCCGTGCCGCCCGTGCCGCCGGCGCCGTCCGTGGCGGTCGTGCCCCCGGAGCCCGCGGCGCCGTCGGAGCTGGTGCCGCCGCCGTCGCGCTCGCCGCGGTCCTCCCGGGGCTCGACGGGCGGGTCGATCGGCGGGACCGTGGTGCCGCCGGTCGGGCGCGGCTCGAAGGGCGGGTCGATCGGCACGGTGGGCGTGGGGGTGCCGCCGCCCGGCGGGTGCGCGGGTCCGCCGTGCCCGGTGGTGGGAGCGGGCACGTTCGTGCCGTCGGGACGGACCGTGCCGCCGTCGGGCAGCGTGGTCTCCTTGCGGATGCTGCCGTCCGGGTTGCGCACCTGACCGCCCGCGTCACGGATCACGCCGTCCCGGACGGTGCCGGTGAGGATGTTCACCGGCTTGCCGTGGGGGTGGTACACGACGACGGAGTCGTCGTCGCCCCGGTTGTCGGTGATCACCGTGACGAACCCGTCGTGGCCACGCACGATCGTCACGCCCTCGACCCGCCGGTCCCCGATCGGCGAGCCGCTGCCGTCGAGGAGCGTCCCGTCCGGGGCCAGGACGACGAGCTCGCCGCCCTGCTCGGAGAGGCGCACGTACTCGCGCGCCGAGCCGTCGCGGTTGCGGTAGGTGCCGGCGGAGTCGCGGTAGCCGCCGTCGGGCAGCGGGACGGCCCCGGCGGGCAGCGGCGGCAGGGTGAGGATCCGGCCGTCGACGGTCTGGATGCGCCCGTCGGACAGCGTGATCGACCCGTCCCAGTTGAAGGTCCCGGTCAGCGGGGGCGCCGGCGGGGTCGCGGGCCCCGGGGTGACGGGGTCGGGCGACGCCGGGCCCTGCGTGACGGGGTCGGGGGTGCCGTCGGTGGCGGGGGTCGGGCCGCGGTCGGTCACGTCGGGGGTGCCGGCCCGCGTGACGGGCCCGCCCGTGTCGGGGTGGTGGAAGGTGTGGGTCGCGATCGGGCTCGCGGTGGAGACGACGCTCGTCACGCCGGCCTCGCTGCTGCGCCGGGGTGTGAGCGGGTTGCCCGAGAAGCACTTCACCGTGGGCTGGCCGTAGCTGTCGACGAACACCGCGGTGCCGGCCGCGAGCACGGCGGACCGGGGGACGTCCGCGCCGGCGCGGTAGCCGTGGTCGACCACGGCGGTGTCGGCCCGCAGCACCACCGGCGTCAGGCTCCCGACGAACGCGGGCAGCTCGGCGGGCGTGGTGCGCTGGACCTGCGCCCACACGGCCGCGCGCGCCGGGTCCGTCTGCAGGGCACCGAGGAGCGCCTGCGCGTCACAGGACGGGTCGGCGGGGTCGGCGGCGTACATCTCGCGGGTGTCGCCGGCCTGCTCGCCGCCGGGACCGGTCGACGTGAGCCCCGCCCGGTCCGTGCCCACCGGTGCTGTGAACGGGTCGTCGCCGGCGAAGGAGACCGTCTCGTACGCGGTCCGCGTGCCGAACGGGTCCAGCCCGCCGACCACCCCGGCGACGCCGGCGACCGCGGCCAGGGCGAGCGCCCCGACGGCGATCCGGGTCCCGACCGGGCGACGGGGCGGTGGTGCACCGGGCGGCGGGACGGATCGTCTCCGCCCGCCACCCGCGATCGCGGGGAGGCGGTCGGTGGGGGTGTCGAGGGTGTGGCTCATGGTGGTGCCTTCCTGGAGGTCGTGGTGGGGCACGGTGCGCCGCGGGGGTTCGGGCGCTGCTCGCCGTCGATGAAATCCGCAGGTCGGGGCCCATGCGCGGAGCGTTGCGGTGTCGGCCGCCCGAGCCGCCGGTGCTCGCGGGGTCGGCGCCGCCGCCTGACCCGAGCCGGTGGCGCGGACCTGGCGGGGGTGGCACACGTCGCGGACCCTCGCGACACCGGAACACCTACGGCACGATCGGCGCGTGAGCCCTTCCGCGTCCTCCGCGTCCTCCGCGACGTCGACCGGATCGATCGAGCAGGCGCACGGAGCCGACGGGGCCCGCGAGGCGACCGACCCCTCGGTCCTCACCGGCCCCCACCCGCCGGCCGCGCCCGACGAGACGGCCCGGTCGGTGCGCCGCACCCCCTCCGCGCCGGCGGCCCCGACCTCGGGCCCCGCCGTCGCCGCGGACCTGCCCTCCGACCGCTACGACAGCCGGGAGCTGTCGTGGCTGGAGTTCAACGCGCGCGTGCTCGCGCTGGCCGAGGACACGAGCCAGCCGCTGCTCGAGCGGGCGAAGTTCCTGTCGATCTTCGCGTCGAACCTCGACGAGTTCTACATGGTCCGCGTGGCCGGCCTGAAGCGCCGCGACGAGGCCGGTCTCGCGGTGCGCGGGGCCGATGGCCTGACGCCCCGCGAGCAGCTCGTCCGCATCGCCGCCCGTACCCAGGAGCTCTCCCACAAGCACGCCCGGGTGTTCCTCGACGAGGTCCGTCCGGGGCTCGACGAGGCCGGCATCCACATCATCGACTGGTCGCAGGTCGCCGAGTCGGCCCGCCCGCGGCTCTCGGACTGGTTCGCCCGCCAGGTGTTCCCGGTGCTCACGCCGCTCGCGGTGGACCCGGCCCACCCGTTCCCCTACATCTCGAACCAGTCGCTCAACCTCGCGGTCGCGGTGCACGACCCGCAGACCGGCACCGAGCACTTCGCCCGCGTCAAGGTCCCCAACAACGTGCCGCGCCTGGTGCGGGTCGGGCCCGAGCCCGAGCCCCGCCCGGACACCGACGGCGCCGCGACCCACGACCGGCAGGCGTGGTTCCTGCCGATCGAGGACCTGATCGCCGAGAACCTCGACCAGCTGTTCGAGGGCATGGACGTGGTCGAGCACCACGTCTTCCGGGTGACCCGCAACGCCGACCTCGAGGTCGAGGAGGACCGCGACGAGGACCTGCTGCAGGCCCTCGAGCGCGAGCTCGCGCGTCGGCGCTTCGGCCCGCCGGTGCGCCTCGAGATCACCGACACGATGAGCGAGCACATGCTCGAGCTGCTGCTGCGCGAGCTCGACGTCGACCCGCACGACGTGGTGCAGGTGCCCGGCCTGCTCGACCTCTCGGCGCTCATGGAGCTCATGGGGCTGAACCGCCCCGAGCTCAAGGACCCGGTGTTCGTGCCGGCGACCCACCCCGCGTTCAGCGAGGGCGAGACGCCCAAGAGCGTGTTCGCGACCCTGCGCGAGGGGGACGTCCTCGTCCACCACCCCTACGACTCGTTCTCCACGAGCGTGCACCGCTTCATCGAGCAGGCCGCGGCGGACCCCAAGGTGCTGGCGATCAAGCAGACGCTCTACCGCACGTCGGGCGACTCGCCGATCGTCGAGTCGCTGATCGACGCGGCCGAGGCGGGCAAGCAGGTCGTGGCCGTGGTGGAGATCAAGGCCCGCTTCGACGAGCGCGCCAACATCGGCTGGGCGCGGGCGCTGGAGCGCGCGGGCGTGCACGTCGTCTACGGGCTCGTCGGGCTCAAGACCCACTGCAAGGCCGTGCTGGTCGTGCGCCAGGAGGGCTCGACGATCAAGCGGTACTGCCACCTCGGCACCGGCAACTACAACCCCAAGACCGCACGCCTCTACGAGGACATCGGCCTGTTCACCGCCGACGAGACGATCGCCGCCGACCTCACCGACCTGTTCAACGTGCTCACCGGCTACGCCCGGCGCACGTCGTACCGCCGCCTGCTGGTCGCCCCGTACGGGCTGCGGCGCGGCATCCTCGAGCGGATCGACGGGGAGCGCGAGCGCGCCGAGCGCGGCGAGACCGCGGGCATCCGGGTCAAGGTCAACGGGCTGGTCGACGAGCAGATCATCGACGCGCTCTACCGGGCCTCGGCGGCCGGCGTCCCGGTCGACCTCGTGGTGCGCGGCCTGTGCTCGCTGCGGGCGGGCGTCCCCGGGCTCTCCGAGAACATCCGGGTGCGCTCGATCCTCGGGCGCTTCCTGGAGCACTCCCGGATCTTCCACTTCGTCGGGGCCGAGGAGCGCTGGATCGGCAGCGCGGACATGATGCACCGGAACCTCGATCGACGCGTGGAGGCGCTCGTGCCGGTGTCCGACCCCCGCCTCGTCGCGCAGCTCGACGACATCATGGACTCGGCGGTGTCGCCGTCGACGCGCTGCTGGATCCTGCGACCCGACGGCTCCTGGGATCCGTGGCCCGTCGCGGCCGGGGAGGACCACGAGGGCATGGCCGTCGACGACCACCAGGTGCAGCTGCTGCGGCAGGCGGGGAAGTGACCGTGGGAGACGCAGCGGAGCGGAGCTCGACCCGACCGGTGGGAGACGCAGCGGAGCGGAGCTCGACCCGATGCCGGTGGGAGACGCAGCGGAGCGGAGCTCGACCCGATGACGGTGGTCGCAGCGGGGGCGGTGCTGTGGCGTCCGGCCGGGGACGACGGCACCGACGAGAAGGTCGAGGTCGCCGTCGTCCACCGTCCGCACCGCGGCGACTGGAGCCTGCCCAAGGGCAAGGTCGACCCGGGCGAGACGCGCGTCGACGCCGCGGTGCGCGAGATCGTCGAGGAGACCGGCTTCGCGACCGTGCTGGGCCGGCACCTGCAGACGGTGCGCTACCCGGTGAACGGCGAGGAGAAGGTCGTCGAGTTCTGGGCCGCGCGGGCCCGCGAGGGCGCGTTCGTCCCCGGAGACGAGACCGACGAGCTGCGCTGGCTGGCCCCGGCCGACGCCGCGCCGCTGCTGACCTACGCCTCCGACCGCGACGTGCTCGACGCCTTCGCCGCGCGCCCGGCGGGCCTGCGCACCGTCCTGCTCGTGCGCCACGCCCTCGCGGGCAAGCGCACGGAGTGGTCGCGGCCCGACGCCGAGCGCCCGCTCGACGCCGAGGGCCGCGAGCAGGCCCAGCAGCTCGCCGGGCTGCTCGCGGGGTTCGGGGTGGGAGCGCTGCACGCGGTCCCGATCGTGCGCTGCCGGCAGACCCTCGAGCCGTACGCCGCGCTCACCGGGCTCGCCGTGCACGACACCCCGGAGCTGGGCGACGGCGCGGTCGAGGCGGACGAGGCCGCGGCGCTCGCCACGCTCGCCCGGCTGGCCTCCGGTGCCGACGCCGCCGGTACCACCGTCGCGGCGTGCGCCCAGGGCGAGGGCATCCCGCGCCTCGTGCGCGCCCTCGCCGCGGCCGCCCCCGTGCCCCCGGAGTCCGAGCGCGACCTCACCGACCCGCCGTGCCGCAAGGGCAGCGTCTGGGTCCTCTCGTTCGGCCCCGACGGCGAGCTCGTGGCCGCGGACTACCACCGCGACGCGATCTTCTAGAGATCCGCACCACGGGACGAATCGCCCGTGCCGGGACGCGCGGGGAGCAATCAGGGCGGGCGCGGACGGCCGCTCCGATTGGGCTAGCGTCGGGCCGCCCCCAGCCCCCGCTCCCTCCCCGCCGGGCTCCCCACCGGCGTCGCTGCCTCCGTCGTCCACCCCGCAGGAGCTTGCCCCGGTGCGTCCGTCGAACACCCGACGCGTCCGCCAGGTCGTCCTCGTCGTCGTCGCCGCGGCCGTCCTGCTGGGCGTCAACGTCCCCCCGGCGTGGTCGTACATCAGCGAGTGGCGCCACGAGGAACTGATCAACAGCCCCGACTACGTGCGGCAGTTCGGGCACTGGGACACGATCGACGTCCCGGACCCGAACCGCGTCAACGCGATCCACGCGGCGCTCCTGTCCACCGGCAAGGTCCTGCTCATCGCCGGGTCGGGCAACAAGGAGGACATGTTCGCGACGCGGGCGCTCAAGAGCCTGCTCTACGACCCGTCGACCGGGCAGTCGCGGATGATCCCGGTGCCCGACGACATGTTCTGCGGCGGCCAGACGACGCTGCCCGACGGGCGCCTGCTCGTCGCAGGCGGCACGCAGCGCTACGAGAAGCTCGACGGCGCGGTCACCAACGCCGCCGGCACGATGACGGTCAAGAACGAGGACCCGAACAACCCGATGGTGCTGCCGGCGGGCACCGTGTTCGTCTCCCCCACCGGCGTGCGCTACCGCGCCGACGCCGAGACCGCGCTCCCGCCCGCGGCCAAGACGGGCCAGGGCCGCCGCACGCAGGTGACGGCCTCGGAGGAGCCGGTCTTCGTCGAGGCCGTCGACCCCGGACCGGCCGCGAGCAACGAGAACCCCGCGCAGTACCAGGTCGAGGGCCTGCCGCCGGCGGTCGCGCGCAACGTCTACGGCCAGGGCCAGCAGATGACCCTGCGCAAGCAGGACTACCAGGGCACCAACCAGGCCTACACGTTCGACCCGGTGCAGGAGACGTGGTCGCGGGTCTCCGACATGGCGTTCCACCGCTGGTACGCCACGCTCACGCCGATGTCGGACGGCCGGGTGCTGACGACGGCCGGCCTCGACGGCACCGGCGAGGTCCTCAACGGGCAGACGGAGCTCTTCGACCCGCGGACCGACGCGTTCGTCGAGCGCAAGGACCTCACCCACTACTTCCCGACCTACCCGGCGATCTTCGAGACCGACCGGGTCGGGCGGATGGTCTACACCGGCGCGAACGCGGGCTACGGGCCCGCCGACCGGGGCCGCGAGCCCGGCTTCTGGGACACCGACACCGGGGCCTTCACGGCCATCCCCGGCCTGCGCGACCCCGACCTGCTCGAGACGGCCGGCTCGTCGTTCGTCGGCCCGGTGAACGACCAGCGCATGGCCGTCGTCGGCGGGGGCGGCGTCGGCGAGAGCCCGCGGGCGACCGGCCGGATCGACTACCTCGACATGCGCGACCCGGCGCCGCACTTCACGCCGGGCCCGTCACTGCCCGAGGGCGTGCGCTACCCGAACCTCGTCAACCTGCCCGACGACACGACGCTGATCTCCGGCGGGTCGCGGGACTACCGGGGCAAGGGCGGGACGAACAACCACATCGCGCGCCTGCTGCACCCCGACACCGGCGAGCTCTCCCCCGCCGCCGACCCGGCCGTCGGGCGCGACTACCACACCGAGGCGATCCTGCTGCCCGACGGCCGCGTGCTCACGGCAGGCTCGGACCCGCTGTTCGACGACGAGCAGAACCTCGTCCCGGGCACCTTCGAGCAGCGCATCGAGATCTACAGCCCGCCCTACCTCTACCGGGGCGCGCGGCCCACGATCGCCGACGCGCCGCCCACGCTGGCCCGCGACCAGACGGCGACGATCCCGACGCCCGACGCGGGCCACGTCCGCACCGCCCGCCTGATCAAGGCGTCGACCGCCACCCACGTGACGACGACCGACATGCGCTCGGTCGCGCTCGACGTCGGCCCGGCCGCGAACGGCGTCTCGGTGCACGTGCCGGAGAACCCGGCCCTGACCCCGCCGGGCCCGTACATGCTCTTCCTCGTCGACGACCGCGGCGTGCCCTCGGTGGGGCGGATGGTCTCGGTCGGCCCGGGCCCGCGGGCGCTCACGGACTGAGGGCCTCCGGCCACGGGAGTGGTCCGGGTCCTCGTGGCGACCCGGATCACGACGTGGCGGCAGCCCTCTTCTCCTCCTGGAACGTGTCCTCGTCGGCGCCCCGGCGCCAGTAGCCCGAGATCGAGAGCATCTCCCGCGCGACCCCCCGCTCCTCGAGCACGTGCCCGCGCAGCGCCTTCACCCGATACTCAGGACAGCCGAAGTTCACAGTCGGCCGGCGACCCGGACCAGGTCGGCCAGGGCCCGCGAGCGGCTGTGCGCGGGCCACGCGATGACGGTGGTGACCGGCGGCGCGTCGACCAGGGGCACCGCGACGACGTCGTCGGCGAGCCCGTGGCGGGCGGACTCGGGCAGCACGGCGATCGCGCGCCCGAGCGAGACGAGCTGGCGCAGCTGCGCGGTGTCCCGGACCCGCGGGCCCGGGCCGTCGGGGTACGACCCGTCGGGGAGGGGCCACCGGGGCAGCGGCTCCTGCGCGACGTCGGCCATCCGCAGCGGGCCGCGGGCGGCGAGCGGGTGCCCGGCGGGGAGGAACACCGCCTGCCCCTCGGTCGTCAGGTCCTCGGTGTCGAAGCCGGCCGTCGCGTCGAAGGGGCGGTGCAGCAGGGCGACGTCGGCGCGCCCGTCGCGCAGGAGCCGCTCCTGCTGCCCCGGCCCGCACAGCTGCACGTCGACCTCGACCGCCGACGCCTCCGCCGCGTAGGCGTCGAGCAGCTTCGCGAGCAGCTCCTCCGAGGCGCCCGCCTTGGAGACGAGGACGAGTCCCGCGCCGTCGTGGGTGCGGCGGGCCCGGCGCTCGGCGGCGTCCACCGCGTCGAGCGCCGCCCGGCCCTCGGCCAGCAGGACCGCCCCGGCCTCGGTGAGGGCGACCCCGCGGGTGGTGCGGTCGAGCAGCCGGGCCCCGACACGGCGCTCCAGTTGCTGGATGGCCCGCGAGAGCGGCGGCTGGGCGATGCCGAGGCGCTCGGCGGCCCGCCCGAAGTGCCGTTCCTCGGCGACCGCGACGAAGTACCTCAGCTCGCGTGTCTCCACGCCCTCCTTGATACCGCTCCGGTGATACCTCTGGGGTATGGGCGGGCACCGAGGCGGTCTTGGACCGCCCCGCCGCCGCGGGCACAGGATCGACGTCATGAGCGAGGACAAGACCACGGCCCTGGTCACCGGGGCGAACAAGGGCATCGGCTTCGAGATCGCCGCGGGCCTGGGCGCCCTGGGCCGGCGGGTCGGCGTGGGGGCGCGCGACGACGCCCGCCGCGAGGAGGCCGTCGAGAAGCTGCAGGCCTCGGGCATCGACGCGTTCGGGGTCCCGCTCGACGTCACCGACGACGCGAGCGTCGCCGCGGCGGCCGCGTCGTTCGACCGGCTCGACGTGCTGGTCAACAACGCCGGCATCACCGGCGACCGGCCGCAGGAGCCGACGCAGGTCAGCATCGACACGATGCGCGCGGCGGTCGAGGTGAACGTCTACGGCGTCGTGCGGGTCACCAACGCGTTCCTGCCGCTGCTGCGCCGCTCGGCGCACCCGCGGATCGTCAACGTGTCGTCGGGCGTCGGCTCGCTGACCCGCCAGACCTCCGACGGGGAGACCGGCCCGATCTCGGCCGCGTACTCCCCCTCGAAGACCTTCCTCAACGCCGTCACGGTCCAGTACGTCAAGGAGCTGGCCGACACGAACATCAAGATCAATCTGGCCTGCCCGGGCTACGTCGCGACCGACCTCAACGGGTTCCGCGGCCACCGCACCCCGCAGCAGGGCGCGGCGACCCCGATCCGGCTCGCGACGCTGCCCGACGACGGGCCGACCGGCGGCTACGTCGAGGACGCCGGGTCGATCCCCTGGTAGCTCCTCACATCGTGACCGGCTTGTGCGCCGGTCGTGTCGCCTCGAAGGCGTCGATGTCGTCGGCGTGGCGCAGGGTCAGGCCGATGTCGTCGAGGCCTTCCATGAGCCGCCAACGCGTGTAGTCGTCGACGGTGAACCGCACGGTGAGGTCGTCGGCGGTCACCGTCCTCGCCTCGAGGTCGACGGTCAGCTCGAGGCCCGGGCGCTCCTCGATCTTCTTCCACAGCAGCTCGACGTCGGACTGGTCGACGGTGGCGGCGAGCAGGCCGGCCTTCGACGAGTTGCCCTTGAAGATCTCGCCGAAGCGCGACGAGATGACGACGCGGAAGCCGAAGTCCATGAGCGCCCAGACGGCGTGCTCGCGGGACGAGCCGGTGCCGAAGTCGGAGCCCGCGACGAGGACGCTGCCGCGCGAGAAGGGCTCGACGTTGAGCACGAACTGCGGGTCGGCGCGCCAGGACGCGAACAGCCCGTCCTCGAAGCCCGTGCGCGTGACGCGCTTGAGGTAGACCGCCGGGATGATCTGGTCGGTGTCGACGTTCGACACGCGCAGGGGCGTGCCGATGCCGGTGTGGGTCGAGAACTTGTCCATGACGGGTCCCCTCAGGCGAACTGCGGCGTGGCGGACCCGGCGAGGTCCTCGGGCGAGGACAGCGTGCCGCGGACGGCGGTCGCGGCGGCGACGAGCGGCGACACGAGGTGCGTGCGCCCGCCCTTGCCCTGGCGGCCCTCGAAGTTGCGGTTCGACGTCGACGCGCACCGCTGTCCGGGCTCGAGCTGGTCGGGATTCATGCCGAGGCACATCGAGCAGCCCGCCGAGCGCCACTCGGCGCCCGCGTCGGTGAACACCGCGTCGAGCCCCTCGGCCTCGGCCTGCGCCTTGACGTGCATGGAGCCGGGGACCACGAGCATCTGCACGTCGTCGGCGACGCGGTGGCCCCGCAGCACGTCGGCGGCCGCGCGCAGGTCCTCGATGCGCGCGTTGGTGCACGACCCGAGGAACACCACGTCCACCGCGATGTCGCGCAGCCTCGTGCCGGGCTCGAGCGCCATGTAGTGCAGCGCCTTGCGCGTCGCCGCCGCGTCGTCGTCGTTCATCGTCGCGGGGTCCGGGACGCTCTCGGCGAGCGGCAGGCCCTGGCCGGGGTTGGTACCCCAGGTGACGAACGGCGTCAGCGCGTCGGCGTCGACGTGCACGACCGTGTCGAACTCGGCGTCGTCGTCGGTGCGCAGCTCGCGCCAGGCCGCGACGGCGGCGTCCCACTGCTCGCCCTTCGGGGCGTGCGGGCGGCCCTCCAGGTACGCGAACGTCGTCTCGTCCGGGGCGACCATGCCGGCGCGCCCGCCGGCCTCGATCGACATGTTGCACATGGTCATGCGGGCTTCCATCGTCATCTCCCGCACGGCCTGGCCGCGGTACTCGAGCACGTAGCCCGCCCCGCCGCCGGTGCCGATCTGCGCGATGACCGCGAGGATGACGTCCTTGCTGGTCACGCCCGGGCGCAGCGACCCGGAGATCTCGATCGCCATCGTCTTGAACGGGCGCAGCGGCAGCGTCTGGGTGGCCAGCACGTGCTCGACCTCGGACGTGCCGATGCCGAACGCGAGCGCGCCGAACGCCCCGTGGGTGGAGGTGTGGGAGTCGCCGCAGACCACCGTCGTGCCCGGCTGGGTCAGCCCCTGCTCCGGACCGATCATGTGCACGATCCCCTGGTTCTCGGTGCCCATGGGGAACAGGCGGACGCCGAACTCCTCGCAGTTCTTCCGCAGCGTCGACACCTGCGTCGCGGAGGTCTCGTCGGCGATGGGCAGGTGGAGGTCCTTGGTGGGGACGTTGTGGTCCTCGGTCGCCACCGTGAGGTCGGTGCGCCGCACGGGCCTGCCGGCCATGCGCAGGCCGTCGAAGGCCTGCGGGCTGGTGACCTCGTGCACGAGGTGGAGGTCGATGTAGAGCAGGTCGGGCTCCGTACCCCCTCCTTGGCCCTCTCCCCCCGCTCGGACCACGTGCTGGTCCCAGACCTTCTCCGCGAGCGTGCGTCCCACGTCGTTGCCTCTTTCTCACATCCTGGGACTACGATGTCGTCCTGTGGGACAGGGTAGCGGTATCGGCGTGCTCGACAAGGCGGTGGTCGTGCTGCGGGCGGCCGCGGCCACGCCGTGCGCGCTGGGCGAGCTCTGCGAGCGCACCGGGCTGCCGCGCGCGACCGCGCACCGGTTGGCGGTCGGGCTCGAGACGCACCGGCTCCTGGCGCGCGACGCCGACGGCCGCTGGCGCCCGGGGCCCGCGCTGGGAGAGCTCGCGCACGGGCACGGCGACCCGTTGCTGGCGGCGGCCGACGAGGTGCTCCCCGAGCTCCGCGACCTGACCGGCGAGAGCATCCAGCTCTACCGCCGCGACGGGGACGCCCGGGTCTGCGTGGCCGCGGCGGAGCCCTCGAGCGGGCTGCGCGACACGGTGCCCGTCGGGGTGCGGGTGTCGATGGCCGCCGGGTCCGGGGCCAAGGTGCTGGCGGCGTGGTCCCGCGGACCCGCCGCGGCGTTCTCCGAGGCGGTGCTCGAGGAGGTCCGCCGGCGGGGCTGGGCCCAGAGCGTCGCCGAGCGCGAGGCCGGCGTGGCCAGCGTCTCGGCCCCCGTGCGGGACGCCGACGGCACGGTCGTGGCCGCGGTGTCGGTGTCGGGCCCCGTCGACCGGATCGGACGGCGGCCCGGGGCGCGCTGGGCGGACGCCCTGCTCACCGCCGCGCGCCGCCTGGAGGGTCGGCTCGCCGAGGTGGGGTGAGTCCTCAGCCCTTGCCGCGGAACACCGTCGGCCACGGGTGCGCCGAGCCCGGCCGGCGCCAGTGCCACACGATCATCGGGACCGCGGACATCACCATCAGCAGCAGCCCGTGCCCGACGGGTCCGATGGCGGCGAGGCCGACGCCCAGCAGGACGCCGACCACGAGGGCCGTGATCGACCACCAGTAGGTGCGCCGATCGTCCTTGGGACGGGCGAGGCGGGCCAGCGCGGGATCGCTGCCCTCGATCTCGCGCTCGATGTCGGCCAGGATGCGCTGCTCACGTTCGTCGAGCACCAGGAGACTCCCTCGGCGTCGTGCTGTCGACGACGCCGAGCACCGAGGAGGGTCGCGGGCCGCTGTCGCCGGATCACAGAGCGAATTCCCCCCGACGAGCAGGCGAAACGCCGGGGACAGGCACGTCACGACGAAGCGGCGGCACGCGGCGGCGACCGGGACACGGGGCGTCGTGTACGCCGGGGTGCCGACCGTCCCCGCTCGTCCCGGGACCCCGACCGCCAACCGACGGCCCGGCGCCTGCGGCGACCGGACGGGCGACGGCGGCCGCGACCGCGCGCCCATGCCGTACAGTTCGCTTCATCCGTTCGAGTGAGACCTACGACACGGCGTCGGCGGGACTCGGGAGAGGTGGCGTCCGTGAACATCGGAGCACAACGGCGGGTCCTGCAGGTCGAGCCGATCGTCGACCCCGTCCCCGACCGTGACTTCCCCGAGCGGCCGGCGGAGGTGCGCCCCCTGCTCCCCCGGCCGACGCCGCGCTCCGGGGCGGTGCCGGTCCCGCGGCGCCCGCGACCGGCGAGCGACGCCGGGTCCTGACACCCGCGCCCGACACCCCTCCCCGCCGCCGTGACCGAGGCCCCCGACGCCGCGATCCCGGTGGTCGGCTTCCGGCTGTGGCTCCTGGGCGGCGCTCGGACCGCGCCCGACCTCCGCTCGCCCGCGGTCGCGGCCACCTGGGCGCCCCGCACGGCGATGGTGGCGGCCTGCCCGCGCGGCTGCGCCCGGCCGCCGGGGTGGGACTGCGGGTGCGGGCTCTACGCGACCTCGGTGCTCGACCGCCTCCTGGTGCCCGCGGTCGGTGACGGCGTGCTCCTCGGCTGCGTCGCCCTGTGGGGGCGCGTCGTCGAGGCGGACCAGGGGTGGCGCGCCGAGTACGCCTACCCGCTCGCGCTGCTCGTCCCGCGGCGCCGGCCGCTGGACCGGGCGCTCGAGCAGTACCTCTCCCCCGGCCTGGCCCGGATGCGGCGCGCGCGGTGGCTCGCGCGCGGCGGACGCGCCGAGCCGCCCGACGAGGGGACCCTGGCCGCGCTCGGCGAGCGCTACGGGGTCCCCGTGCACGTCGTCGCCGGTCTCCTGCCGCGCATCCCCGACGACGACCTCGCGCACCGCGCCGCCGCGCTGCGCGACGAGGCCGCGAGGGGTCTGCCCCACCGCCGTCTCGGCGACGGCCACGCCCGGCACCGCTTCACCCGGGCGATCGAGGAGCTCGTCGCCGCGTTCGAGGGGTGGTCGGACCCGGAGCCGCCGCCGCTCAGCGCCTGAGCGAGCCGGTCCCCGGCGCCTCCCGGCCCGCCTCGACCCGTGGGATCGGGACCGAGGGGTGGGTGGGGAGCCGGTCCGCGGGCGAGCCGGCGGCCTGCCGAGGGCGCGGCGTCCGCGGCGCCGGGACCGCGGGCACGGCGGCCGGGGTGACGGCCGGGGTGACGGCCGGGGTGACGGCCGGGGTGACGGCCGGCATCGACCCGGTCCAGCCGAACTGCTCGCTGTGCACCGTCGCCGGGGGCACGCCCAGCGCCTCGAGCGCGGCGAGGGCCCCGGACAGCAGCGACGGCGGCCCGCACACGTAGTACTCGAGCCGCCCGCGGGCCCGCGGGAGGATCTCGGTGAGGAGGTCGGCGTCGATGCGCCGGCCCGCGGTGCGCAGGACCTCGAGGTCGAGCCGGCGCGCCAGGACCTCGAGCTCGGGGCCGAAGAGCGGCTGCTCGGCCCGCTCGGCGAGCACGAGGCGGTGCCGGCGGCGGTCGCCGCGCTCGGCGAGCGTGCGCAGCATGCTCATCATCGGCGTGATGCCGACGCCGCCCGCGATGAGCACCAGGCCGTCCACACGCTCGGGGGTGTCGGGCGTGAAGCTGCCGTGCGGGCCGTCGAGCCAGACCTTGGTGCCCGGCCCCATCGTCGCCAGCGCGCGGGTGAAGTCGCCGGTGGCGCGCACGGTGAGCTCGAGGCGGTCGGTCAGTTCGGCGCTGGAGGCGATCGTGAACGGGTGCTCCTGCACGCCGACGGCGCGCCGGTGCCGGCGCAGCCACACGAACTGGCCGGGCGCGAATCCCGGCAGCCCCCGACGCCGGAACACCGGGGTCAGCGCGAGGGTCGCGACCTCCGGGCCCTCGTGCCGCACGCCGTACACGACGTACGCGCCGCGCGACGAGAACAGCGGCTGCCACACCCACCGGCGGGCGAGGACGACGATCAGCAGCAGGGCGAGCGCGGAGACCACGACGCGCATCACCGGGTCGGCGAGCAGGTCGCCCATCCAGACCACGTGCAGCCCGGCGAGCAGGAGCGCGAGCCCGGCCGCGGCCACGTGCAGGCGCGCCCACCACTCGTACCGCGTCCCGCGGCGGCGCCCCCAGGCCGCGGCCCCCGAGAGCACGATCATCCCGGCGAACGCGGCGTACCCGAGCTGGATGCCGAGCGGGGCGGCGAGGGGGTCGATCAGCGTCGGGCTGCGGACGACGGCGAGCACCGTGTGCGCGGCGGCGAGCCCCAGGGCGGCGACGCCGAGCGCCCGGTGGCCGCCCATGACCCGGTCGATCCCGAGGGACGTGGTGAGCGCCCGGATGCGGGAGGCGCCGACGGTCGTGAGCACCATCGCGACCACGGCGACCAGCCCCGACACGACGAGGCCGAGCCCCATCAGGGCGTCGGCCTCGAGGCCCTCCCGGCCCAGGTACACCGCCGGCGGCCCCACCAGCAGGAGGACGAAGACCGACGACCACAGCGTCCGCTTCGCGCGCTTCGACACGCCGGAGACGCTAGGGGAGGTCCGGCGGCCGATCGTCGGCCCCTGAGAGTGACGGATCCACGCGCGAGACGGGCGGCCGTCTGCGCACGATGAGCGCCGGTCGGACGCCGCGAAACTAGTCCGAGCGGGCGATCCGACCGGGCCGGATGCCGCCCCGACTCTCAGGGCCCGGCGCCGGGTAGTCCCCGGAGCGTGACCTCCCTGCTGACCGGACTCCTGCGCGGCACCGCCGCCGGCGCCGCGGGCACCACCGCGCTGAACGTCGCGACCCAGACCGACATGGCCCTGCGGGCCCGGCCCGCGAGCGACACCCCGGTCGAGACCGTCTCGGCGCTCGCCGACCGGGCCGACGTGGCGATCCCCGGCCGGCGCCGCGAGCGCCGTCACCGGCTCGAGGGCCTCGGCGGCCTCGCCGGGTCCGCGACGGGGGTCGCGGTCGGCGGCGTGGCCGGCGTCCTGCGCAGCGCGGGCGTGCGCCTCCCGGCCGTCCTCGGCGTCCCCGTGCTGGGCGCGGCCGCCATGCTCGCGTCGGACCTGCCCACCGCCCGGCTGGGGCTCACCGACCCCCGACAGTGGGGCTCGCTGGACTGGGCCGCCGACGTCGTCCCGCACCTCGCCTACGGCGCCGCCACCCACGCCACGCTCACCGCGACCTTCCGCGCCGACGACCGCGAGCGCGCCGAGCACCCGGAGCGCTCCCCCCGCACGGCGACGACGGGCACGCTCGCCCGCGCCGCCGCCCTCGGCGCGGCCACCGGCTCCCGCAGCACGTTCGGCGCCGCCGCGCTCGCCTGGCGCGCCCGTTCCGGCGACCGCGGACCGAGCAGCCTGCTCGCGGGCCGGTTCGGGCGGGGCGCCGCGACCCTCGGCGCCCTCGGCGAGGCCGCCGGCGACAAGCACCCGGCGGTGCCGCCGCGCACGGCCGCGCCCGGTCTCGCCCCGCGCCTCGGCCTCGCCGCCGTCGGGGCGGACACCGCCGCCCGGCGTGACGGGTACGAGGGCGGGCCGGGCGTCGTCGTGGCGACCGCCGCCGCGGCCGGCGCGGCGTTCGGCGGGCAGTACCTGCGCGCCCGCGCCCAGGAGCGCTTCGGCGCCGACCTCCCCGGGGCGTTCGCCGAGGACGCCGTCGCGGCGCTGCTCGCCTGGTGGGGGGCGGGGCGCCGCTCAGCGGGGTGACGCCGCCACGGTGACCTTCTCGTGCACCCCGCCGGACAGGAAACCGGCCAGGGCGCGGCCCTCCTCGGCCACCGCGGCGCGGTCGGCCCGGGTGAAGCGCGTCCGCGGGGTGACCTCGACCGTGCCCTCCCGCGTCGTCCACGTCCCCGCGACCCGGCCGTCGACGAGCACCACGCGCTCGCCGGCGACCGAGAGCCCGCGGTCGGCGTCGTCGATGATCCGGCTGCGGTCGTCGTAGCCGAGGACCGCGTTGTCGAACGCGGGCAGGAAGCGCACCGGGGCCGGGGTGTCGGGGTCGGGGCGGGGCGCGTCGGGCAGGTCGAGCAGCTCGCGGCCGCGCTCGTCGCGGAAGCCCACCAGCCGGTCGCGCACCGCGGCCACCGCCGCCGGCAGCCCGGCGAGGCCCGACCAGGCGCGCAGGTCGGCCAAGGCCGCCGGTCCGTACGCGGCGAGGTAGCGCAGCACCAGCGCCTCCCCCACCGGATCGGTGCCGTCGGGCGCGGGCGGGTCGACGGGGCGCCCGAGCCACGACGCGACGAGCAGGCACGCCGCCGGCCCGGCCTCGCCCCACAGCCCGCGCGGCGGCACCTGCACCACCGGCACGACCGTGCCGAGGGCCTCGCCGAGCACCCGCGGCGCCACCCCCGGCCAGCGCTGCGTGAGCGCGCGCCCGGCGTCGGGCAGCGTGCGCGCCTCCTCGGCGAGGAGCCGGCCGCCGATCTCCGCGAGCTCGTCGAGGTCCACGTCGGCGAGCTCCCGGCGGTACACGCCGAGCATCCGCTGGCGCAGCATCGCGTCGTGCCGCGAGCGCCACGCGAGCGCGTCGGCGGCCGTCACGAGGTGGACCGTGCGGCGCATGAGGTGGGTGCGCACCACGCGGCGCGCGACGAGGTGGCCCGACAGCTCGGCGGGGTCGAACCCGGCGAGCCGTGACCACAGCCCGGTGTAGGGCTCCTGCGGCTCCTGGGCCTGCAGGCCACCGAGGTGCGCGACGGCGTCCAGCGCCGGGAGCGGCGCGCGCTCGAGGAGGTGCTGGCGGGCCAGCGTCGCCCGGTTGAGGGCGCGCCGGTCGAGGACGGTCACGTCCGGCAGCCTGGCACGCGGGAGACGGAGCGCAGCGGAGCTCGACCCATCGGAGGACGCTCACCGTCCCTGCTCGCGCAACCGCCGATCGAGGCGCGGGTACACCCGGCGGGAATTGTGCTCGTAGACCTTCTCCCGCTCGTCGGGCTTCAGCGCCGACGCCTCGACGTAGCGGCGGGTGTCGTCGAAGGCGTGCCCGGTGCGCGGGTCGGTCCCCCGCACCGCGCCGACCATCTCCGAGCCGAAGAGGATGTTCTCGGGCTCGACGACGTCCACGAGCAGGTCGATCCCGGGCTGGTGGTAGACGCAGGTGTCGAAGACGACGTTGCCCATCAGCGCGTCCTCGACCGCGGGCCGGTCGAGCATGTCGGCGAGCCCGCGGAAGCGTCCCCAGTGGTAGGGCACCGCGCCGCCGCCGTGCGGGATCACGAGCCGCAGCTCCGGGAGGTCGCGGAACAGGTCGGCCTGCAGCAGCTGCATGAACGCCGTGGTGTCGGCGTTGAGGTAGTGCGAGCCGGTGGCGTGGAAGTTCGGGTTGGTCACCGCGGACACGTGCACCATCGCAGGCACCTCGAGCTCGACCATGGCCTCGTAGAACGGGTACCAGTGCCGGTCGGTCAGCGGCGGCGCGGTCCAGTGCCCGCCCGAGGGGTCGGGGTTGAGGTTGACGCCGACGAAGCCCAGCTCCTCGACGCAGCGGCGCAGCTCGGCGACCGACCGCTCGATCGGCACCCCGGGCGACTGGGGCAGCTGCCCGACGCCGGCGAAGTGCTGCGGGAAGAGGTCGACGACGCGGGCGACGAGGTCGTTGCACGCCCGCGCCCACGCCGCGCTCACGGCCTCGTCGCCGCGGTGGTGGCCCATCGCCGACGCGCGCGGCGAGAAGATCGTCAGGTCGATGCCGCGCTCGGCCATGAGCCGCAGCTGGCTGTCCTGCACCGACGCGCGGATCTCGTCGTCGGTGACGGCGGGGTAGGCCGGGGCGCCGCCGCCGGCGTCGAACGCGGCGGTCTGCGCCTCGCGCCACGCCGTGTGCGCGGCCGGCGCGGTCGTGTAGTGGCCGTGGCAGTCGATGATCATTTCTCGTCTCCGTCCCGCAGCGCGGCGAGCAGGTCGTGGGCGGCGGTGGCCGTGCGGGGCTCGACGCCGAGCTCGCGCAGCTGCTCGGCCGCGGCGGCCATCTCGTCGGCGCGCCGCCGGGCGTGGCGGTGGGTGCCGTCGACGAGCCGGTCGATCGCGTGCTCGTCGAACCCGGCGAGCTCGGCGGAGACGTCGGCGGCGAGCCAGTCGGCGCAGCCCGCGGCCTCGGCCCCGGCGAGCGCCTCGACGACGGCCGCCGCGAGCCCCTTGTAGAAGACGCTGCGCAGGAGCTTGCGGGAGATCGCCGCGCCGGCCGGCCCGGGCAGCACGGTGACCGCCGCCCCGAGCGCGCCCATCACCTCGGCGTAGCGCTCCGCCCCGTCGCCGGAGACCAGCATCGGCGTGCGCAGGCCCTTGCCCGGCACCGGCGACATGAGGGCGACGTCGACGACGGGCACGTCGGTCGCGGCCACCAGCGCCTGCTTGGTGCCGGGCGACGCGGTGTTGAGGTCGGCCCAGAGCGTGCCGGGGCGCAGGCCGGGACGGGCGTTGGTCAGGGCCGCCACCGCGTCGTGCGAGCTGTTGGCCGACAGCACCAGCTCGGCGTCGCGCACCGCGTCGGCCTCGTCGACGCGGTGCTCGACCCCGTCGACCCCGGGCACGGCCGGGTCGTGGCCGCGCACGTCGGCGCCGGCGGCGACGAGGTCGCGGGCGATCGCGGCCCCGGCCTCACCGAGCCCGAGCAGGGCGATCCTCACGACGCCGCCCGCGGGAACGCGACGCCGTCGGCGAGCTTGCGGGCCGTGCGCACGACCCCCGAGCGCAGCACGCGCGGCGGATCCGCCGACGCGTCGACCGCGACGTCGACGAGGAAGTGACCGGTCGGGTGCTCGACGTCGATCCGGGTCGTGCCGTCCGGCCACCCCTCGGCGATCTCGTGGCCGACCGCGCCCGGCAGCAGCATCCCGGTGACGACGCTGACCGCGGCCAGCACACCGACGGCCGTGTGCGGGCGGACCGGGATGAACGAGCGGGTGGCGACGTGGCCGCCGTCGCCGGGCGCGGCGAGCAGCACGGTCTTCGGCACCGAGGAGTCGGCGACGTCCCCGAGGCCCATCAGCGCGCCGGCCGTGGTCCGCAGGGCGTCGATCCGCGCGCCGAGTGCGGCGTCGGCGGCCAGCTCCTCGTGGGTCTCGTGCCCGGTCAGGCCCACCGAGGACGCGAGGACCAGCACCACGGGCATCCCGTTGTCGACGCAGGTGACCTCCGTGTTCCCGAACGGGCCGTCGACGGTGTCGCGCACGCGCCCGGTCGGCAGCAGCGCGCCGGTCGCCGACCCCTCGGTGTCGGCGAACGCGAGCGTGATCGGCGCCGCCGTGCCCGGGACGCCCGCGATCGCCACGTCGCCGCGGTAGGTCACCCGCCCGCCCGGGGTGGCCACGGTGGCGACGGCGACGCTGTCGGAGTTGACCATGCGGATGCGGACGTCGGTGGTGCCGTCGGCGGCAGCGACCAGGCCGCGCTCGAGGGCGAACGGCCCGACGCCGGCGAGGATGTTGCCGCAGTTCTGCCGGGCGGAGACGGTGGCCTCCTCCACGCCGAGCTGGAGGAAGAGGTAGTCGACGTCGGCGTCGGGGTGCTCCGAGGGGCTGATCACCGCGACCTTGCTCGTCAGGGACGTCGCCCCGCCGAGCCCGTCGATCTGGCGCGGGTCGGGCGTGCCCATCAGGCGCAGCAGCAGGTCGTCGCGGGCGTCCGGGTCGGCCGGCAGGTCCGCGGCGCAGAAGTAGAGCCCGCGGGAGGTGCCACCGCGCAGGATCGTGACGGGGACGCCGTCCTCGCTCATCCGCGCTCCTGGGCGTGCGGCACGTACTCGACGCCGAACTCCTTCAACCGGTCGCGCAGCCCGTAGCGGTCGAGCCCGAGCTCGCCGGCCCGGAACGCCTCGCGGCTCGCCGCCTCCTTCTCGAGGCGGACCTGCGCCGCGGTCAGCGCCCGCGCCACGTCGTCGCGCGGCACGACCATGACGCCGTCGTCGTCGCCGAGCACCACGTCGCCGGGGTGCACGATCTGGTTGCCGAGGGTCACCGGGACGTTCACCGCGCCGGCCGTGGCCTTCACCGAGCCCTGCGCCGAGACCGCCCGCGACCAGGCGGGGAAGCCCATCTCGCGCAGGTCGGCGACGTCGCGCAGGCCGCAGGCGAGCACCACCCCGCGCACCCCGCGCTGCGCCAGCGACGTCGCCAGCAGCTCACCGAACAGGCCGTCGGTGGACGGGGACGCGGTCGCCACGACGAGCACGTCGCCGGGCCGGCACTGCTCCACCGCGACGTGGATCATCAGGTTGTCGCCCGGCCAGCACAGGGCCGTGACCGCGGTGCCCCCGGTGCGCGCGCCGGCCCACGCGGGCCGGAACTCGGGCCCGAGGTAGCCCGTGCGCCCGAGCGCCTCGTGGACCGTCGCGACCCCGTACCCGCCCAGCGCCGCCGCGTCGTCGACGTCGGCGCGCGGCGGGTCGGTCACCACCACCGTCCTCATGCCTGCCTCCTCGCTCGGTCTGCCCCGAGCATCGGAGGTGTCGCCAAGATTGTCAACAATCTGGGCGACATACCTCAGGCGCCGGACGGGCCCCCGACCGACGGCAGCGTCTCGATGACGCTCGCGAGGTGCGCGCGCATGGCGGCCTCGGCGCGGCCGGGGTCGCGCGCGCAGATGGCCTCGACGATCTCGAGGTGCTGGGGCAGCGACACCGATGCCCGCCCCGGCAGCAGGGCCAGGCGGAACTGGTGGCGCACGTTCTGGCCGCGCAGGCGGTCGAGCACCCCGGCGGCGACGCTCTGCCCGGCGACGGCGCGCACGGTCGCGTGCAGCCGGCGGTTGAGCTCGGAGTAGCCGAAGACGTCGCCGCGCTCCACCGCGTCGCGCATGTCGGCGGCGATCGCCCGCAACGTGGCGAGGTCGTCGTCGGTGGCACGCTCGGCCGCCTTGGCCGCGCACAGGCCCTCGACCACCATGCGCACCTCGGAGATCTCGATCGCCTCGGCGAGCGAGACCGCCCGCACCCGCGCCCCGCGGTTCTGCACCCGCTCGACGAGCCCCTCGGCCGCGAGCTGCACCAGCGCGGTGCGCACGGCCGCCCGGCTGGCGCCGAACTGCACCGACAGGTCGGCCTCGACCAGCCGCTGGTTGGGCACGAACTCGCCCTCGTGGATCGCGCGGCGGACGAGGTCGACCACGTCGCCCGCCCCACCGACGGACTCGGCCACGGTGCTCACAGGGGCGACCTTAGCACCAAGAACGCAAACAGAATTGTTGACAATCCTTGCGCCGATCCTGGTGACCGTGGAAGCTCACCTCCCGACGGACCGGCACCGACGACGGGAGGACACCGTGTCACCAGCCCCCACCGCCGGGTGGCTGACCTGGGACCCGGCGCCCTCGTCGCCGACGCTCGCGCTGCCCCCCGGCGCGGTCGACGCGCACTGCCACGTCTTCGGGCCCGCCGAGCGCTTCCCCTTCGCCCCGGAGCGCAAGTACACCCCGACCGACGCCGGCCGCGAGCAGCTCGCCGCGCTGCGCGACCACCTCGGCCTCGCGCGTCAGGTGATCGTGCAGGCCACCTGCCACGGCAGCGACAACCGCGCGCTCGTCGACGCGCTGGACGCCGCCGACGGGCGCGCCCGCGGGGTCGCCACCGTGCGCGGCGACGTCACCGACCGCGAGCTGGCCGACCTCGACCGCGTCGGCGTCCGCGGCGTGCGCTTCAACTTCGTCAAGCGCCTCGTCGACGCCGTGCCGACCGACGAGCTCGCGGCGGTGACCGAGCGGATCGCCCCGCTGGGCTGGCACGTCGTCGTCTACTTCGAGGCCGCCGACCTGCCCGACCTCGAGGACTTCTTCGGGCGCCTGCCGGTGCCCGTGGTGGTCGACCACATGGGCCGCCCGGACGTCACCCGCGACCCCGCGGGACCGGAGTTCGACCGGTTCCTGCGCTTCGTCGAGCGCCACGACCTGTGGGTCAAGGTCAGCTGCCCGGAGCGCCTGAGCGTCACCGGGCCCCCCGCGGTCGACGGCGAGCAGCACGCCTACGCCGACGTAGTGCCCTTCGCCCGCCGCGTCGTCGCCGAGGTCGGCGACCGCGTGCTGTGGGGCACCGACTGGCCGCACCCGAACCTCACCGACCACATGCCCGACGACGGGCTGCTCGTCGACCACGTCCGCCACGTCGCGCCCACCCCCGAGGACCGGCAGCGGCTCCTCGTCGACAACCCCATGCGCCTGTACTGGCCCGAGGAGACGCAGGCGGCCCAGAAAGGCAGGACACCGTGACCGCAGCCACGGCACCGAACGCCCAGCAACGCCTCGACCGGCTGCCCATCGGGCGGTTCCACATCGTCACGCTCGTCGCGGTGTCGTTCGCGTACTTCTTCGAGTTCGCCGACATCAACACCTTCGCCGTCACCGCGCCACGCCTGCTCAAGCTGTGGGGCGTGACGGTCGACCAGGTCGCCTACGTGACGTCGACGTCCTTCGTCGGCATGTTCCTCGGGTCGATCGGCGCCGGCGCGCTCGCCGACCGTGTCGGGCGCAAGCCCGCCCTCACCGCCACCGTCGTCTTCTTCGGCGTCTTCTCGCTGGTCTCGGTGTTCTCGTGGGACGTGGTGTCGCTCGGCGTCTTCCGCTTCCTCACCTCGGCCGGGCTCTCGGCCATGACGGTGGTCGCGGTCATCTACGTCAGCGAGCTCTTCCCGGCCGCCCGCCGCGGGAAGTACCAGGCGTACGCGATCGCGATCGGCATCTGCGGCACGCCCGCGACCAGCCTCATCGCGAGCTTCGTCGTGCCGCTCTCGGACTGGTCGTGGCGGCTGGTCTACCTGTGGGGCGCGCTCGGCCTGTTCTTCCTCTTCTTCCTCGGCCGGCTCAAGGAGTCGCCGCGCTGGCTGGAGAGCCGCGGCGACCACGCCCGCGCCGAGGCCGTCCTGCGCGAGATCGAGGACTCGGTCGCCGCCGAGAAGGGCCCGCTGCCCGAGCCGGCACCCGCGGTGGTCGCCGCCGCCCCGGTCGAGGCGGGCACCCCGTGGTGGCGCGTGCTGCTGCGGCGCCGCGTCCTGCTGCCGACCCTGCTGCTCTGCGTCCTGTGGGTCACGCAGACCATCGGCTTCTTCGGCTACTCGAGCTGGGCGCCGACCCTGCTCGCCAAGCAGGGCTTCAGCGTCGAGAACTCGATCTTCTACGTCGCCCTGACCACGATCGGCGCCCCGCTGGGCTGCCTGCTCGCCGCCGCGGTGACCGACCGCTTCGAGCGCAAGTGGTGCCTGGCCGTCTTCGGCGCCGTGATCGGGCTCTGCGGCCTGCTCTACGGGCTGACCTTCGACCCGATGCTGATCGTCGTCTTCGGGTTCCTCGTCAACCTCGTCGAGCGCGGCTACACCGCGCTGGCCTACGCCTACTCCCCCGAGCTGTTCGACACGCGCACGCGCTCGCTCGGCACCGGCATCTCCTACGGCGTCGGGCGCCTGTCCAACGCCGCCGGCCCGCTGATCATCGCGGCGCTGTACAACGGCAGCGGCTACCAGGCGGTGTTCGTGTTCATCGCCGCGATGTGGGTCGTCGGCGCGATCGTCGTGGCCCTGTTCGGCCCGCGCACCAAGCTGCGCAGGCCGGCCGCCGCGGCGACGGCGTCGGTCGGCGCCTGACCCCCCGCCGGCGAAGGGCGCCCTCGGCCCGTCGAGGCGACCGAAGGGGCCCTTCGCTCAGCACCACCAGGATGGCGGTGACGATCGCGAGCACCGCCCACCCGCCGGCGCGAGGCCGTCGGCACGCCCGACCCGTGTGTCGTCGGGCCGGCCGGGAACCGCGCTCACTCCGCCCGGGCGAGCTCCCGCGTCTCGACGCGCACGGTCTCCTCGACGTAGACGAGGCCGTCGGCGACGGTCACGGCGTGGGTGCGCACGGGCTTCTTCGCCGGCGGGCCGCTCGGCTGCCCGGTGCGCAGGTCGAAGCACGCGGCGTGCAGCGGGCACTCGACCGCACACCCCTCGAGCCACCCGTCGGACAACGACGCGTCCTGGTGCGTGCAGGTGTCGTCGATCGCATAGAGCTCGCCGTCGGCGTTGAACACCGCGATGGCCACCGAGCCCTGCACCCGCACCGACTCCCCGACGGGGATGTCGGACAGTTCGCCCACGTAGATCATTCCGGCTCCTGTTGCGCTATACGCATCGAGTCCTGTCATCCGCAACACGAGCGTGAGGCTTCGGAGGTTCGTCGTCAAGGACTCCGGGCGACGATCCGAGGTTTTACCTTGCGGCAACAGTCGGGAGACTGATACGTCTCTGATATGTCAGAAGCGTAGGGTTGGCCCGCTGCCGGAGTGCCACACTGCCCGGCGGGATCGAGCCAGCCACCGCCGCCGGCCCGGGGAGTGATCACATGGCCGAGCACGCGCAGCCGCGACGACGCGGCGGCGTGCCACCGGCGATCGAGGGCGAGCACACGATGCGCCGGGCGACCGCCGCGGCGGCCATCGGCAACGTCGCCGAGTGGTACGACTTCGGGATCTACTCGTACCTGGCGGGTGCGGTCCTGACCAGGGTGTTCTTCCCCGACGCGGGCCCGTGGGCGGCCGTGTACGCGCTCGGCGCCTTCGCGGCGGCGTTCCTGGTGCGCCCCCTCGGCGGCCTGTTCTTCGGCCCGCTGGGCGACCGCATCGGGCGCACGAAGGTGCTCTCGGTGACCGTGGTGCTGATGGCCGTGGCCACCGTGCTGCTCGGCCTCATCCCGGGCCACGGCGCGATCGGCGCGGCCGCCCCGACCCTCGTGCTCGTCATGCGCATGTTGCAGGGCTTCTCGGCGGGCGGGGAGTACACCGGCGCGCTCACGATGATCGCCGAGTACGCCCCGGACCGCCGACGTGGGTTCTTCGGCAGCTGGCTCGAGTTCGGCACCCTCACCGGCTACACGCTCGGTGCGGGGATCAGCGCCGCACTGATCGCCGTGCTCCCCGACGAGGACCTGCTCACCTGGGGTTGGCGCCTGCCGTTCATGCTCGCCCTGCCGCTGGGCGTCGTGGGCATCTACCTGCGGCTGCGCCTCGAGGACACGCCTGCGTTCCGCCAGCTCATGGCGCGCTCGCCCGCCCTGGCGACGATGCCGCTGCGCCGCGCCCTGCAGATCCTGTGGGTCCGCTACCGGCGCGCGCTCGCCGTCGCCGGCGGCCTGGTCGTCGCCTGGAACATCACCAACTACGTCCTGACCAACTACATCCCGGTCTACCTGACGAGCACGCTCGGCGAGCACGGCGAGGCGGGCACGGAGAAGGCGACGTCGACGGCACTGCAGGTGGTGGTCATGGTGGCGATGCTGCTGGTGGTCACCTCGCTGGGACGGCTCTCCGACCGCATCGGGCGCCGCCCGGTGCTGCTCGCGGGCAGCCTCGCGCTGGTCGTCGGCGGGCTGCCGGCGGTGTGGCTGCTGCGCCAGGGCCTGCTCGGACAGCTCGGCGGACTCGCCCTCATCGGCGCGTGCCTGGTCTGCTTCGCGGCGGTCGCCCCGTCCACGCTGCCCGCCCTGTTCCCCACGCTCGTGCGCTACGGCGGGCTCGCGCTGACGTTCAACGTGGCGGTCTCGCTGTTCGCGGGCACGGCGCCGACCGTCATCGCCGCGGCGACGACGGCCACCGGGAACCTCGACTGGCCCGGCTACTACCTCGTCGCCGCGGGCGTCATCGGCGTGGTCAGCGTCGTGTTCCTGACCGAGTCCGCGGGGCGTCCGCTGCCCGGCGCCGCGCCGCTGTCCTCCAGCGCCGACCTGCCGCCCCCGACGCTCTCGCCCGACGGGGTCCCGCTCGAGCAGCCGCGGGACCCGCGGGACTGAGGGACGCTCAGGCGGCCGTCGGGCGGCGCAGTTCGGTGCGGCGCACGCGGCCGAACCGGCGCGGGTCGCCCATCCCGAACACGCCGGTCGTGACGCCCTCGGCGTCGACCCAGCGCGCGACGAAGCGCCCGTCGGCCGGTTCGCCGTCGACCACCTCGACGCGGTCGTCGGGCGAGGGGTGACCGGCGAGCTGGAGCATGCGCCCGTACTGCTCCGACCACACATAGCCGCTGGGGCGGAAGACCGCCCCTGGACGACCTGTGCGGCCCGCGAGCAGGTTGGCGGCGGCGACGGCGGCCTGCTCGCCGGCGCTCGTCCAGTGCTCGTGGCGGTGTCCCCGCCCCGGCCCGCCCGTGCCGCCCCAGCGGGCGACGTCGCCGACGGCGACCACGTTCGGCAGGTCGGTGACCATCCCGGCGTCGGTGCACACCCCGTTGTCGACACGCAGCCCGGAACCGTCGAGCCATCCGGTGTTCGGCGTGATGCCGATGCCGACGACCACGACGTCCGCCTTGACGGTCGTGCCGTCGCCGAGCTCGACGCCGACCACGCGGCGCGCGTCCCCGGCCGGCACCGTCGCGAGGCCCGCCACCGCGGTGCTCGGGCGCAGGTCGGTGCCGTGCTCGGCGTGCAGGTCGACGCAGCTGCGCGCGATGCGCGGCCCCAGGACCGGCGCCAGCGGCAGCGGCAGCCCGTCGAGGACGGTGACCTCGAGGCCCATCGCGCGGCAGGTGGACGCGACCTCGGCCCCGATGAATCCGCCGCCGACGATCGCGACGCGCGGCGCGCCGTCCCGCAGCGCGCGGCGGAGCGCGAGCGCGTCGTCCAGCGTGCGGAGCGTGTGCACGCCCTCGACGCCCGCGCTGCCGGGGAGCCGGCGGGCGCTGCCCCCGGTGGCGACGACGACGCCGTCGGTGGCCACGTCGGTGCCGTCGGCGAGCACGACCCGGCCGCCCGCCGGGTCGAGGCGGGCGGCGCTGACCCCGAGCCGCAGGTCGAGGTCCAGCTCGGCCTCGTCCTCGTCGTCGAGCAGGCCGATCGCGTCGAGGTCGGCGCTGCCGTCGAGGAACGCCTTCGACAGCGGGGGCCGGTCGTAGGGCCGGTGGGCGTCGTCGCCGAGCAGGACGAGCCGGCCGTCGTACCCGGCGGCGCGCAGCGCCTCGGCGGAGCGGACGCCGGCGACCGAACCGCCGACGATCGTGATGGTGTGCATGGGGCCTCCCGTGGGCCTCGACGAGGGGGACGGACCGGCGATGGGGACACCCCACGATCTGGAGCGATGAGTTGCGCACTGCGAGACACGATGCTCACTGCGCAACTCAAGACCGTGGGAGAAGTGAACGGCCTTGTCAAGAGGGGTCCGGACAGCGCCTGTGACGCACACCCGCGCGAAGTCGCCCGCGCGCTCTCTTGACACGGGACCTCGCGGTCGTCGACCGTGGTGTTGCGCATGACGGATCGTGTTCCTCATAGCGCAACTCAACGGCGAGTCGGCGTCAGGCCGCCGGTTCGCTCCCACATCGGGTCGCGGCCGCTCCGCCGGTCGGACGACGCCCCTCCCCCGCCGGCGTACCTCGAGGAGCACGGATTCATGACCACCGGAGAGATCGCACCGGAGATCGCGACGCCGGGCCTGCCGGCGAGCCTGCGCGGCACGCTGCCGGGCCGCTACTACACCGACCCCACGATCTTCGCGGCCGAGCAGGCCCTCATCTTCGAGACCGGCTGGTTCTG
Organism: Actinomycetospora lutea; assembly: GCF_028737205.1. Classification (GTDB taxonomy): domain Bacteria; phylum Actinomycetota; class Actinomycetes; order Mycobacteriales; family Pseudonocardiaceae; genus Actinomycetospora; species Actinomycetospora lutea. The sequence goes on from NZ_JAQZAL010000022.1 coordinate 101,100, forward strand.
CGCGGTGCTCGCCGCCGACCTGGCCGCGGCCGGCGACTTCGAGACCGTGCAGATCGGGCGCGAGAGCGTGATCGTCGCGCGCGGCCGCGACGGCGCCGTCAACGCCTACCTCAACGTCTGCCGCCACCGCGGGGCGCGGATCTGCACCGAGGACAAGGGCAGCGTGCGGCGCTCCTTCCAGTGCCCGTACCACGCGTGGACCTACGGCCTCGACGGCAAGCTGATCTCCGCCCCGAACATCGGGGAGATGCCCGACATCGACCGGGTCGAGTACGGGCTGAACCGCGTGCACGTGCGCGAGTGGCTCGGCTACGTGTGGCTCTGCCTGGCCGAGGAGCCGCCCCCGTTCGAGGACACGGTGATCGGCGACGTCGCGGCCCGGCTCGGGTCGCCGGACGCGATCGTCGGCTACCAGGTCGCCGACCTGAAGCTGGGCCGGCGCATCTCGTACGACGTCCGGGCGAACTGGAAGCAGATCGTCGAGAACTTCATGGAGTGCTACCACTGCGGGACGATCCACCCGGAGCTCACCGAGGTGCTGCCGGAGTTCGCGAACGGTCTCGCGGCGCAGTACTTCGTCGGGCACGGCGCCGAGTTCGGCGAGGAGGTCGCCGGGTTCACCGTCGACGGCTCCGAGGGCCTCGAGCGCATCCCCGGGGTGGCCGAGGACCAGGACCGGCGCTACTACGCCATCACCGTGCGCCCGCAGGTGTTCATCAACCTCGTGCCCGACCACGTGGTGTTCCACCGCATGTTCCCGCTCACTGCGGAGCGCACGCTGGTGCTCTGCGACTGGCTGTACCTGCCCGAGGTCGTCGACTCCGGGGCGGACATCGACCGCTCCGTCGAGCTGTTCCACCGCGTCAACCAGCAGGACTTCGACGCCTGCGAGCGCTGCCAGGTCTCGATGGACTCGCGCTCCTACGCCCGCGGCGGCGTCCTCGTGCCCAGCGAGCACCACATCGGCGAGTTCCACGACTGGGTCGCCCGGCGCGTCGGCTGACCCACCCCGAGTCCCCAGGAGACCACCATGTCCATCACCCCCGAGAACCGCGGCCCGTCCGGCGACGGCGTCTCCACCGAGCGGTACCGCGACGCCTTCCGCGTGGCCGACGAGCTGGCGGTGCACGGCAGCGACTGCGTCTGCCCGACCTGCGCCGCGCGCCTCCCCGGACTCCTCGCCGAGCTCGCCGAGGCCATCCGCCGGGACTCCTCGGACTGACGTCGCCGCCATGGCAGCCACCGAGGGTTCCGCCGTCCAGTCGGTCGACCGCGCGATCACGATCCTGGAGATGGTCGCGGCGCGCGGCGAGCTCGGGATCACCGAGATCGCCGAGGAGCTCGACGTGCACAAGTCCACGGCGTGCCGGCTCGTGGCCGCGCTCCAGCAGCGCCACCTGCTCGAGCAGCTCGGCGAGCGCGGGAAGTACGCGCTGAGCTTCGGCGTCGTGCGCCTGGCGGCGGCCACCACGGCCCGTCTCGACGTCGCGCGCCTCGGGCAGCCCATCTGCCAGCAGCTGGCCGAGAGCCTGGGCGAGACCGTCAACATCGCCGTCACCGACGGCGAGGCCGGCATCACCGTCGCCCAGGAGTACGGGACGGCGGCGATCACCTCGCAGAACTGGGTCGGGCGACGCAGCCCCCTGCACGCCACCGGGGCGGGCAAGGTCCTGCTCGCGTGGATGCCCGAGGACGAGCGCCGCCCGGTCCTGCGGCGGCGCCTGACCCGCTACACCGACGACACCATCGTCGAGACCGCGGTGCTGCGCAACGAGCTGGCGCGCGTCCTCGACGAGGGGCACGCCCGCTCGTTCGAGGAGCTCGAGGTCGGCATGCACGCCGTCGCCGTGCCGGTGTTCTCCGCCGACGGCAGCGTCGGCTCGGCGCTGTCGGCCACCGGCCCCGCCTACCGGCTGCCCCGCCGGCGCGCCCGGGCCATCGTCACCGACCTGCGCGACGGCGCGGCGGAGCTGTCGGCGAAGCTCGGCTTCCGCGGGGAGTAGGCGCGCGCGTCGCCACCGGCGCGCCGCGACCGTCGGCGCGCGTCCCGGCGGAGGGCACCCCTCGCCCGTCTACCCGACGAACGGTGCCCTTCGCTCAGGACACCGGGCCGGGCGTCAGCGGAAGACCACCGTGCGGTGGCCGTCGACCAGCACCCGGCGCTCGCAGTGCCAGCGCACCGCCCGCGAGAGGGCCAGCGCCTCGGCGTCGCGGCCCACGGTCTGCAGGGCGCGCGGGTCGTAGGAGTGGTCGATGCGCACGACCTCCTGCTCGATGATCGGGCCCTCGTCGAGGTCGGCGGTGACGTAGTGCGCGGTGGCGCCGACGAACTTGACGCCGCGGTCGTAGGCCTGGTGGTAGGGCTTGGCGCCGGCGAAGCCGGGCAGGAACGAGTGGTGGATGTTGATCGCCCGGCCGCGCAGGGCCGCGCAGGTGCGGTCGGAGAGGACCTGCATGTAGCGGGCGAGCACCACCAGCTCGGCGTCGAGCTCGTCGACGATCCGCAGCATCGCGGCCTCGGCGTCGGGCTTCGTCGACGGCGTGACCGGCACGTGGAAGTACGGCAGGCCGGCGGACTCGGCCATCGGGCGCAGGGTCTCGTGGTTGCTCACGACGCCCACGAGCTGCGCGCCGAGGCTGCCCGAGCGCCAGCGGAAGAGCAGGTCGTTGAGGCAGTGCCCCGACGTGGAGACCATGACGAGCACGCGGGGCTCGTCCAGCCGGTGGAACGCGTGCTCCATCGCGAACGCCTCGGCCACCGGCGCGAAGCCCGCCGAGAGCGCCTCGAGGTCGGTGCCCGCGGGCGCGGCGACGCGCGTGCGCAGGAACAGGCGCCCGCTCACGGGGTCGTCGAACTGCTGGTGCTCGACGATGTCACCGCCGTGCGCGGCGAGGTGGCTGCTGACGGCCCGGACGATGCCGCTGCGGTTGGGGCAGCTCAGGGTCAGGACGAAGGACTGGCTCACGATGCGGTTCCCGTCAGCACTCGACGACGTTGAGAGCGAGCCCGCCGCGGGCCGTCTCCTTGTACTTGACCTTCATGTCGGCACCCGTCTCGCGCATCGTCTTGATGGCCTTGTCGAGCGAGACGTGGTGGATGCCGTCCCCGCGCACCGCCATCCGCGCGGCGGTGATCGCCTTGACCGACGCGACGGCGTTGCGCTCGATGCAGGGGATCTGCACGAGCCCGCCGACGGGGTCGCAGGTCAGGCCGAGGTTGTGCTCGATGCCGATCTCGGCGGCGTTCTCGACCTGCTCGGGCGAGCCCCCGAGCAGCTCCGCGAAGCCGGCGGCGGCCATCGAGCACGCCGAGCCGACCTCGCCCTGGCAGCCGACCTCGGCGCCCGAGATGGACGCGTTGCGCTTGAACAGCAGCCCGACCGCGCCCGCGGTGAGCAGGAAGCGCACGGCGGCGTCGTCGTCGAACGCCGGGAGCGACCGCGCCGCGTGGTGCAGCACCGCCGGCACGATCCCCGCCGCGCCGTTGGTGGGCGCGGTGACGACGCGCCCGCCGGCGGCGTTCTCCTCGTTGACCGCGAGCGCGTCGAGCGTCACGCGGTCCATGTCGGTGCAGCCCGCGCCCTCGGCGTCGAGGCGACGGCGCAGGTCGGGCGCGCGCCGGCGGACCTTCAGGCCGCCGGGGAGCACGCCCCCGGTGGAGCAGCCGCGCTCGACGCACGCGCGCATCACCGACCAGAGGTGCAGCAGCCCGGCGCGGGTCTCCGCCTCGGGGCGCCAGGCCCGCTCGTTGGCGAGCACCACGTCGCTGATCCGCAGCCCGTGGGTGCGCGCGATCGCGACGAGCTCGTCGCCGGTGCCGAACGGGTGGCGCTCGGGCGTCGCGTCCTCGCGCAGCACGGGCTCGCCGGTCTCGTCCTCGTCGAGGACGAAGCCGCCGCCCACCGAGTAGTACTCGCGGCGCTCCAGCCGGCGGCCCGCCGCGTCGTGCGCGGTGAAGACCATGCCGTTGCTGTGGAAGGGCAGGCGCTTGGTCCGGTGGAGCACGACGTCGTCGTCGACCGAGAAGTCGACCACCTGCTTGCCGGCCAGCGCGATGCGGCGCTCGGTCCGGGCCGCGGCGACCAGCGGGCCGGCCTCCACCGGGTCGACCAGGTGGGGCTGCTCGCCGCACAGGCCGAGGACGACCGCCGCGACGCTGCCGTGGCCGTGGCCCGTCGCGCCGAGCGAGCCGAACAGCTCGCACCGCACCGACGCGACGTCGTGCAGGCGCTCGGACTCGTGGAGGCGCGCGACGAACAGGAACGCGGCGCGCATCGGGCCCACCGTGTGCGAGCTGGACGGACCGATCCCGACCTTGAAGAGGTCGAACACCGAGATGGCCACGGGACACCCCCCAGGAGGCCGTGTCGGGCGTTTGATGTTGAGTTAGTATATCAGTATCGGTCGACAGAGAGAAGGAGTGCGTGCCTTGTTGTACGCTCCGTGCATGACCGTTCTCCCGGACGAGCAGGAGTCGAGTCCCCCGCTGTCGCTGTCCGAGCGCGCCTACCTGGCCATCCAGGACAAGCTGATCATGCTGGACATCCCGCCGATGGCGCCGATCGACGAGGTCGCGCTGGTGGAGTCCCTGGGGGTGGGGCGCACGCCCGTCCGCGAGGCGCTCAAGCGGCTCGAGGTCGACCGGCTGGTCGTGTCCTACGCCCGGCGCGGCACCTTCGCGACGGCCGTCGACATCACCGACCTCGCCTACATCTCCGACATCCGCGTCCAGCTCGAGCCCCTGGCCGCGCGCCGGGCGGCCGAGGACGCCTCGGCCGCGACGCGCGAGGAGCTCGCCGCGCTGGCCGACGCCACCGAGCGCCTCGACGTGCCCGAGCTGACGCGCGACGAGCTGATGCGCTGGGACATGCGCGTGCACCGGGCGATCTACCACGCGGCGGGCAACCCGCACCTCGAGGACACCCTCGTGCGCTACGACAACCTCGCGACGCGGATCTTCTGCCTGTTCCTCGACCGCATGCACGACTTCGTGTCCCACGTCGAGGAGCACGCCGGCCTGCTGCGCACGATCGCCGACGGCGAGGCCGACCTCGCCGCCCGCAAGGCCCGCCAGCACGTGCAGGGCTTCGAGAAGGCGATCCGCTCGGTCATCTGACCCCTGTGAGCGAAATTCCCGGCGATAGCCGGGAATGTCGCTCACGTGGGTCGGTCAGCGCAGGAGCTGCTCGCGGACGACCGCGGTGATCTTCGCGGCGCGCAGGACGACGTCGTCGACGGGGTCGATCGCGACCAGGAGCTCCTCGCGCACGGCGGGGTCGTGGATGTCGGCCAGGTCGACCTCGACCTCGACGCGCGCCGTCCCGACCGCCGCGCGCAGCGCCTCGGACGCCGCGGCGACGTCGACGGCCACCGTCCGCTGCCGCGCGCCGGGACCGGTCCGCAGCGCCTCGGCGAGGTCCAGGGCCCGCTCGGCCACCTCGATGACGCGCACCGCGGCCCGGGCCCCGTCCACCGGATCGGGTCCCGGGCCCTCGGTCGCGAGCCGCTGGGCGGTCGCGCGCAGCGCGTCGACGGCGTCCGTCACCGGGCCACCGCCCGGCGGCGCCGCCCGCGCGAGCAGGGCGACCCCCACCGCGGCGTGCAGCGCGGCCGGACCCCGGCCGCCCGGGCCGGTGGACGCGAGGGACTCCAGGACCTGATCGACCGTCTCGCTGCGCATCACGCCTCCCAGGGGGACGCCCTTGCGTCTTCGACCGCCGGTGTCTTCAGCGTCGGATCCGCGCCATCTCGGGGTCGACGAGCGGCTCGCTCGCCACCGTCGCACGCACGGGGTGCCCGAACCAGCGAATCTCCACGGGTGTCCCCGGCGCGAGTCCGGCGGGCAGCCACGCGTAGGCGATCGGCCGGCCGATGGTGTGGCCGAACGCCGCCGACGTCACGTAGCCCGCGGGCTCGCCGTCGACCAGCACCGGCTCGTGGCCGAGCACGACGCTGCGCCCGTCGTCCACGGTCAGGCAGGTCAGCGACCGCGTCACGTCCTGCGCGCCGGGCGCGGTGACGGCGTCGCGGCCCACGAAGTCGCCCTTGGTGGACGGGCGCACCGCGAAGCCCAGACCGGCCTCGTACGGCGAGTGCTCGGTCGTCATGTCGGCGCCCCAGCTGCGGTAGCCCTTCTCCAGGCGCAGGCTGTTGAAGGCCGCCCGCCCCGCGGCGACCACACCGAGCGGCTGCCCGGCGCGCCACAGCACGTCCCAGAGCCGCTGCCCGTACCCGGCCGTCGTGTAGATCTCCCAGCCGAGCTCCCCGACGTAGGACAGCCGCATCGCGGTGACCGGGACGCCGCCGATCTCGGTCTGCACGCAGCGGAAGAACTTCAGGCCCTCGTGGGAGAGGTCGGCCGAGGTCAGCGGCGCCACGAGGTCGCGGGCCAGCGGGCCCCAGACCCCGATGCAGCAGGTGCCCCCGGAGACGTCGCGCACCGTGACGTCGCCCGTCCGCGCGGCCGCGCGGCGCAGCAGGTCGAGGTCGAGCGGGCCGTTGGCGCCGACCTGGAAGAGCTCCGCGCCGAGCCGGGCCACGGTGAGGTCGCTGCGGATGCCGCCGGCCTCGTCGAGCGCGAGGGTGTAGGTCACCGAGCCGACCGACTTGTCCATCTTCCCGGTGGTCAGGCGGTCGAGCATCGCGCACGCGCCGGGCCCGGCCACCTCGATCCGGGTCAGCGACGTCATGTCGTACATCGCGACCGCGGTCCGGGTCCTCCACGCCTCCACCGCGGCGATCGGCGAGTGGAACCGCGCCGACCACGCGTCGCGCGCCGGCGGCTGCCACTCCGGCGGCAGCTCCGCGACCAGCGGCGCGTTCGCCTCGTACCACTGGGGCCGCTCCCAGCCGCGGGCCTCGAGGAACACCGCGCCCAGCTCGGTCTGGCGCGCGTGGAACGGGCTCGTCCGCACGTCGCGCGGCGAGAGCTTCGGCTGCAGCGGGTGCACGACGTCGTAGATCTCGACGAAGTTCTGCTGCGAGGTCTCGGCGACGTAGTCGTCGGCGAGCTGGAACTCCTCGAAGCGGTGCACCGAGCAGCCGTGCAGCTCGATCTCGCTGCGGCCGTCGACCAGCAGCTGCGCCACGCTGCGCGCGACGCCGGCGGAGTGGGTGACCCAGACGGCCTCGGCGATCCAGAACCCGGCGACGTCCGCCGACTCCCCCACCAGCGGCCCGCCATCGGGCGTGAACGAGAAGATGCCGTTGAAGCCCGTGTCGATCTTCGTGTCGTTCAGCGAGGGCAGCAGCAGGCGGCTCTCCTCCCACTGCGGCGCGAAGTCGTCCTCGGTGAACGGCAGCATCGAGGGCTGGCGGCTCTCGCTGACGTCGGACACCTCGGGCAGCTCGGCCAGCGAGACCGGCATCGGCCGGTGGGCGTAGGAGCCGATGCCGATGCGGTCGTGGTGCTCGCGGTAGTACAGGTCCTGGTCCTGGTGGCGCAGGATCGGCAGGCGGGCCTCGACGAGCTCGTCGTTGCGGCCGACGAGGTCGGGCACCTGGCCGGTGACCACGTACTGGTGGGCCAGCGGCAGCAGCGGCACCCGCATCCCGACCATCTCGCCGAGCTCGCGACCCCAGAACCCGGCGCAGGACACCACGATGTCCGCCGGCACGAGCCCGTGGTCGGTCTCGACCCCGGTCACGCGACCGCCCTGCTGGGCCACCCCGGTCACCCGGGTCGAGCCGCGGAACACCGCGCCGCGGGACTCCGCCCGGCGGATCAGCGCCGTCACCGCGCGGGCGGCCTTGGCGAGCCCGTCGGTGGGGGTGTGCAGGCCGCCGAGGATCCACGACGGGTCCATCAGCGGGTGCCGGCGGGCGCACTCGTCGACGTCGACGACCTCGGCCGGGATGCCCCGGGCGGCGGCCCAGCCCTGCTTGCGGTGCAGGTCGGCGAGCCGCTCGGGGGTGGTGGCGACCTCGAGCCCGCCGACCTGGTTGAAGCACCAGGCCCCGTCGACCTCGAGCGCCAGGAACTTCTCGACGGTGTAGGAGGCGAACTCGCTCATCGTCTTCGACGCGTTGGTCTGGAACACCAGGCCGGGCGCGTGCGAGGTCGACCCGCCGGTGAGCGGCAGGGGTCCCTGGTCGAGGACGGTGACGTCGGTCCAGCCGCGGGCGGTGAGCTCGTCGGCCAGGTTGGCGCCGACGATCCCGGCTCCGATGACGACGACGCGGGGTGTGGTGCTCATGGCGTCTCCACGCAAGGACGGTGGTTCAGGAACGGGAGTCGGCGGCGGCGTCGACGAGCCAGTCGGCGACGTAGCCGGCGAAGGAGCTGCGGACGACGATCTGCAGGTCGTCGACCGCGTGGGCGACGAGCAGGACGGCGGCCTGGCCGAGCAGGGTCTGGGCGCACCGGCCGCGCGGGAACGCCGCGGGCCGCAGGTCGAGCGCGCAGCCGAACGCGAGCAGGTCGCGTGCGGCGGCGCCGAGGACGCGCACGCTCGTGCGCTGGGCGGACACGTCGACGGCCATGCCGCCGTGGGCGGCGGCGGTCTCGTCGACGTGGAACTCCCACTCCTCGGGGTCGGCGGTGGTGCTGGTGAGCAGCCACTCGTCGGGGCCGAGGCGCACGGCGATGCCGGTGGGGTGGGCGGTCCACGTGTCCGGCGCGGACGGGAGCGGTCCGCCGACGGCCGCGGCCACGGCGTCCGGTCCGGTGCCGCGCGGGTCGACGCGCAGGTCGACGGCGGCGACGGGCGCCTCGAGCTCGAGGCGCAGCGCACCCGCGGTCCCGTCCTCGACGGCGGCGAGGCGGGCCCACCGGTCGGCGAGCGGGTGGACGGGGGTCAGGGTCCGGTCAGCCATCCGATCAGCCATCTCTGCGGGCTCCTTCCGGGTCGACGAGCACGGACTCGCCGGTACGGGCGGCGACGAGCTCGTCGCCGACGGGCACGTGGACGACCTCGCCGAGGCGCTCACGGCCGCCCTTGACCAGGGCGAGCGCGAAGGGCCGGGCGAGCTCGGCGCTGTGGTAGCTGGAGGTGACATGCCCGAGCATCGGCACGGGCGCCGGGGGCAGCGCGCCGTCGTCGCAGAAGCGCACGATCTGCGAGCCCTCGGGCAGCTTGGTGGCGGCGTCGGTCGGGAGCAGCGAGACCAGCTGCTTGCGCAGCGGGTTGCGGTTCTCCGCGCGGGCGTAGGAGCGCTTGCCGACGAAGTCGTCCTTCTTCTTCGACACGGCCCAGCCCATGCCCAGGTCGTGCGGCGAGACGGTGCCGTCGGTGTCCTGCCCGATGATCGGGTAGCCCTTCTCGGCGCGCAGGACGTGCATCGTCTCGGTGCCGTAGGGCGTGATGCCGTGGGGCTGCCCGGCCTCGACCAGCCGCGCCCACACCGCCGTCGCGTACCAGGAGCTGACCGTCACCTCGTAGGCCAGCTCGCCGGAGAACGAGATACGCGCGAGGCGCACCGGCACGCCGTCGAGCGTCGTGTCCTGCCAGGTCATGAAGCCGAAGGCGTCTCCCGAGACGTCCACGTCCGGGAACACGGCCCCGATGACGTCGCGCGAGCGCGGGCCCGCGACGGCGGCGATCGACCACTGCTCGGTGACCGAGGTGAGCCGCACCCGCAGCTCGGGCCACTCGGTCTGCAGCCACTCCTCCATCCAGTCGAGGACGTGCGCGGCGTTGCCGGTGGTGGTCGTGACGAGGAAGCGGTCCTCGGCGAGGCGCAGCACCGTGCCGTCGTCGAAGACCATGCCGTCGTTGCCGCACATCACGCCGTAGCGGACGCGTCCGACCTTCAGGCTCGACATCATGTTCGTGTAGAGCCGGTCGAGCAGCACCGGCGCGTCGGGCCCGCGGACGTCGATCTTGCCGAGCGTCGAGGCGTCCATGATCCCGACCGACGTGCGCACCGCGGCGCACTCGCGCAGCACGGCGGCGGTCATGTCCTCACCCGCCTGCGGGTAGTACCGGGCGCGCTTCCACTGCCCGATGTCCTCGAACTGCGCGCCGGCGGCCACGTGCCAGCCGTGCAGCGCGGTGGTGCGCACCGGGTCGAACAGGTCGCCGCGCTCGCGCCCGGCCAGCGCGGCGAACGCGACCGGCGTGTACGGCGGCCGGAACGTCGTGGTGCCGACGTCCTGGACGGGGCGGCCGGTGAGCTCGGCGAGGATGCCCAGGGCGAGGATGCCGGAGGTCTTGCCCTGGTCGTGCGCGGTGCCGATGGTCGTGTACCGCTTGACGTGCTCGGGGTGGGTCATCCCGGCGCCGACCGCGCGGGCCACGTCGGCGACGGTGGCGTCGCGCGCGATGTCGACGAACTGCCGGCTCGCCTCCCCCGGCGTGTGCCAGAGCACGAGCGTCGGCTCCGGCCACTCCTGCGCCGGGGCGACCGGCGCGTCCGGGCCGCCGGCCTCCCGCAGGACGTCGGCGAGGGCGAACGTGCCGTTGGCGGCGCCGACGGCGGTGATGCCCTCCGGCAACGGTGTGGCCGGACGGAACGCGCCGATCGCGGCGTCGTGGGCGAGGGATCCGCCGACGTGGCTGACCAGGTGCGCGGTGGGGTTCCAGCCGCCGCTGACCAGCAGCAGGTCGCAGGGGACCTCCCGGCGCTCCGGGCCCACGACCGCGGCCGTGAGGCGCCCGTCGCCGCGGGTGCCGTGGACGAGCGTGCCGGTCTCGACCGGGATGCCGCGCTCGTCGCAGCGCCGCCGCCAGGCCTGCGGCGCCCGCTCGCGGGCGTCGAGGACCCGCACCGACGCGCCCGCGTCGGCCAGGTCGACCGCGGCGGCGTAGGCGGCGTCGTCGCTGGTGAACACGACCACCTCGCGGCCGGCGCGCACGCCGTGGCGGTGCAGGAGGTCCCGCGCCGCCGAGGCGAGCATGATGCCGGGGCGGTCGTTGTCCTCGAACACGATCGGCCGCTCGATCGCCCCGGCGGCGACCACCACGCGCCCGGCGCGGATGCGGTGCACGCGCTGGCGGGTGCGGGCGGCCTCCCCGCGGCGCTCGAGGGCGAGCACGAAACCGTCGTCGAAGTGCCCGAAGGCGGTGGTGCGCTGCAGGTGCGTCACGGTCGGCGACGCCGCGAGCTCGGCGACGACGTCGGTGACGAACGCGAGGGACGGCGCGCCGTCGATCGTCTCGGTGCCGGTGAGCGTCCCGCCGGCGGCGGGCCGGTCGTCGACGAGCACGACGCTCTGCCCGGCGCGCGCCGCGGTGCGGGCGGCGAGGAGACCCGCCGGGCCGGCGCCGACGACGAGCACGTCGCAGTGGTGGTGACGCCGGTCGTACCGGGCGGTGTCGGGGACCTCGGCGAGCCGACCCTGCCCGTTGACCCCGCGCACGACGAGGCCGTCGGTGGCCTCGACCGTCGCGGCGAGCAGCATCGGCTCGGGGAACGGCTCCTCGACCTGGATCAGCCCGGTCGGGTCCTCGGTCCACGACGAGGTGATCCCGCGCGGCCGCCCGTACTTGACGCTCGTGGTCTGCGGGCGCGCGCCGTGGGCGAGCAGCACCGAGGCGACGGTGTCGCCCGGGTGCCCGGTGTAGGGCGTGCCGTCGACGGTGATGGTGATCGTGCGGCTGCGGTCGACGCGGCCGTACCCGGCGACGCGGCTCATGAGGTCAACTCCGAGGGGCCGATGAACTGGTGGGTGCGGGTGTCACGGACGGCGGTGAACCAGCGGCGGCAGCCCGCGGCGTGCACCCAGCGCTCGGCGAAGGGGCCCTTGGGGTTGTCGCGGAAGAACACGAAGTGCGCCCACTGCTCGTCGGTCAGCGAGGCCGGGTGCTCGGGGTAGGCCACGTGGGCCTGGCCGCCGTAGGAGAACTCGGTCTCCTCGCGGGGGCCGCACCAGGGGCAGGCGATGAGTTGCATGCGGGGGCTCCTCAGTGCGCCACGGCGGCGGCGCCGTGCTCGTCGACGAGGGCTCCGGTGACGAAGCGGTCGAGGCCGAACGGCGCGACGAGGGGGTGCGGGCGGCCGTGGGCGACGGTGTCGGCGAACGCCCAGCCCAGGCCCGGGGTCGCCTTGAAGCCGCCGGTCCCCCACCCGCAGTTGAGGAACACGTTCTCGTAGGGCGTCGCGCCGACGATCGGGCTCGCGTCCGGGGTGACGTCGACGACGCCGGCCCAGCTGCGCAGCAGGTGGGCGCGGGCGAACACCGGGAACAGCTCGACGGCCGCGGCCATCTGGCGCTCGATGATGTGGAACGCACCGCGCTGCCCGTAGCCGTTGTACGAGTCGACGCCGGCGCCCATCACCAGCTCGCCCTTGTGGGCCTGCGAGACGTACACGTGCACCGCGTTCGACATGACGATCGTCGGGTGCACCGGCTCGAGGAGCTCGGAGACCAGCGCCTGCAGCGGGTGCGACTGCAGCGGGGCGCGCACGCCGAGCATGTCCAGCAGCACCGAGGTGTGCCCGGCCGCGCAGAGGGCGACCGTGCCGGCGGCGATGGTGCCGCGGGTCGTGCGGACGCCGGTGACGCGGTCGCCGTCGCGCACGAAGCCGGTGACCTCGCAGTCCTGGATGATGTCGATGCCGGCCTCGCTGGCGCGCCGCGCGAAGCCCCAGGCCACGTAGTCGTGCTTGGCGATGCCCGCGCGCGGCTGGAACGTCGCCCCCTGGACCGGGTAGCGGATGTCGGCCGAGACGTTGACGATCGGGCAGACCTTCGCGACCTCGTCGGGCCCGAGCCACTCGGCGTCGATGCCGTTGAGCTTGTTCGCCTCGACGCGGCGCACCGAGTCGCGGACGTCCTGCTCGGTGTGCGCGAGGTTGAGCACGCCGCGCTGGCTGAACAGGATCGGGTAGCCGAGGTCGTCCTCGAGGCCCTCCCACAGCGTGAGCGCGTGCTCGTAGATGCCCGCCGACTCGTCCCACAGGTAGTTCGAGCGGATCAGGGTGGTGTTGCGGGCCATGTTGCCGCCCGCGAGCCACCCCTTCTCGAGCACCGCGACGTTGGTGATGCCGTGGTTCTTCGCGAGGTAGTGCGCGGTCGCGAGGCCGTGGCCCCCGCCGCCCACGATCACGACGTCGTAGACCTTCTTCGGCTCGGCGTCGTCCCAGAGGTGGTCGGGGTGTTCGGGCAGGTCGGCGCCCGGGGGGTTCGGTGCCGTCGTGGTGCTCATGCCTGCAGCTCCGGGTAGAGGGGGTGGCGGTCGGCGAGGGCGGCGACGCGCGCGGCGAGCGCGTCGAGCTCGGTGTCGGAGACCTGCGGGCGCAGGGCCCGGGCCACGACGTCGGCGACGATCACGAAGTCGTCGTCGTCGAAGCCGCGCGCGGCGAGCGCGGCGGTGCCGATCCGGACGCCGGAGCTGACCATCGGCGGGCGGGGGTCGAACGGGACGGCGTTGCGGTTGACCGTGATGCCGACCCGGTGCAGGCGGTCCTCGGCCTGCTTGCCGTCGAGCTCGGAGTCGCGCAGGTCGACCAGGACCAGGTGCACGTCGGTGCCGCCGGAGACGACGCCGACGCCGCGCTCGGCGAGCAGCCGGTCGGCCAGGATGCGGGCGCCGGCCAGCGTGCGGACCTGCCGGTCGCGGAACTCGGGCTCGCCCGCGAGCTTGAACGCCACGGCCTTGGCGGCGATCACGTGCTCGAGCGGGCCGCCCTGCTGACCAGGGAAGACGCTGGAGTTCAGCTTCTTCGCGAGCGCCTTGTCGGCGGAGAGGATCACGCCACCCCGCGGGCCGCCGAGGGTCTTGTGGGTCGTCGAGGTGATGACGTGCGCGTGCGGCACCGGCGACGGGTGCAGGCCCGCGGCGACGAGGCCGGCGAAGTGCGCCATGTCGACCATGAACCAGGCGCCGACCTCGTCGGCGATGCGGCGGAACTCCGCGAAGTCCTGCTGGCGCGGGTACGCCGACCAGCCAGCGATGATCAGCTTCGGGCGCCGCTCGTGGGCGAGGCGCTCGACCTCGGCCATGTCGACGCGGTGGTCGTCGGCGCGCACGTGGTAGGCCGCGACGTCGTAGAGCCGTCCCGAGAAGTTCAGGTGCATGCCGTGGGTGAGGTGGCCGCCGTGCGCCAGCGCGAGGCCCAGGATCGTGTCGCCGGGCTCGAGGAGCGCGGCCATGACCGCGGCGTTGGCCTGCGCGCCGGAGTGCGGCTGGACGTTGGCGAACTCGGCGCCGAAGAGCGCCTTCAGGCGGTCGATCGCGAGCTGCTCGACGACGTCGACGTGCTCGCAGCCGCCGTAGTAGCGCCGGCCCGGGTAGCCCTCGGCGTACTTGTTGGTCAGGACCGAGCCCTGCGCCTCCATCACCGCGAGCGGCGCGAAGTTCTCGCTCGCGATCATCTCGAGCGTGCCGTGCTGGCGGCGGAGCTCGCGGTGGACGGCGGCGGCGACCTCGGGGTCGGCCTGTGCGAGCGACCGGGCGAGCACCGGGACGGTGCGACCCTCGGGTGCAGCGGTGATCGACATCCGCGAACCTCATCGTAGCCAACTGATATATCTGACGGCGCTGACTGTAGACACGAACGCCGAGCAGGGTCAACACTCAGGGCGGCTCGGATGTGAGGAGGACGCGGGAATGCCCGAGGACGTGACGACGGCGGCGACGGACACCGATCCGTGGACGGCGGGGTTCGAGATGGGCCGGCTGGATCAGCAGCTCGCGGCGCTGGTCCTGCGCGACCGGCCGGTGGGCCTGACCATCCGGAGCGTGAACCGCGACGAGGCCGCCGCGATCGCGCGGCGGCGGGGCTACGGGCTGGACCTGCGCCCGGTCGAGGAGAGCCGGGGCGCGTGTGGGCGGTGTTCTCGCCCGAGTAGCGCCGGGTCAGTCCTCGGGAGCCACGAACAGCGTGCTCATCGACGTCTGCCCGTCGACGCCGCCGGACAGCGGGTGGCCGATGACCAGCTCCGCGCCGGTGACCAGCAGCAGAGCGAGCAGGAAGATCCCGACTGCGGCGACGACGTGGCGGGCGAGGCCGGGGGACGCCGATCGTGATCGTCTGGTCACGGTGAGGAAACGACTCAGCGGGACGGGTGGTACGGCTCGGGCCCGAGAACCGCGGCGGCGGCCCAGCCGCCCACGCCCGGGACCAGGCTCACCGCCGTCGCCCGCGACCGCCATCCCGCCCGCGCCACCGTGAGCGCGATCGCCGCCAGGTACGCGCACCCGTGGATCGGCCCCACGAGCGCGGCGACACCGTCGACGTGGACGGTCACGAGGTTCGCGAGCAGCACGACGAGGCTGACGAGCTCGACGGTCGCGGCGACCCGCAGCGGCACCGGTCACACCCCCGTGCTCGAGCCGGGCCGCACGATCATCAGGACGGTCACCACCGCCCAGGCAGGTTGAACGCGCCCGTCGCGGCGGCGAGGCGGCCGGTCGACGCGACGAGGTCCTCGCGGACCCCGACGCCCGCCAGCAGCGCCCGCTGGCGCGGCAGGACCACGCCCGCCAGCACCCCCGCCGCCGCGACCGTGAGCGCGATCGACACCAGCACCCACGGCTCGGTGAGCACCCCCATCGACGACGCCGTCGCCAGCCCGAACACCGGGACGGCGATGCCGACGAGCGCGTAGGTCCGGCAGATGCGCGCGAGCACGGGCAGCCGGGCCGCGGCGCCGGCGTCGTGACCCAGGGCCCGGCGGGCCTCGGGCGGGAACATGCTGGCCGCGACGCACACCGGACCGATCGCGACGATCGCCGCGAGGACGTGGACGGCGAGCAGGACCGCGTTCACGCGACCGCCTCCCTGGTTTCAGTCCACCTGTAAGTGCTTACAGTGGGACTGTAACCCGAGACGGAAGGGGTCGGCGTGGGCGAGGTCGCCGGACCGCCGCCGCCCAGCGCGGCGTTCCTGCTGATGGCCCTCGGGCGTCGGGTCCGCGAGGAGGTCGAGGGTGCGCTCAAGGCGGAGGGGATCGCGATGCGCCACCTGTCCGCGCTCGGCCACCTCGCCCCGGACCCCGGCCTGTCCTACAGCGAGCTCGCGCGCCGCGCCGGGGTCACGCCGCAGAGCATGCAGGCCACGCTCACCGCGCTCGAGGAGCGCGGCGCCGTCGCCCGCGACACCGATCCCGGCCGCGGCCGCACCGCCGAGCTCCACGTCACCGCGGAGGGCGCGCGCCTGCGGCGGGCCGGGACGGGCGTCGTCGCCGGCGTCGACGACCGCCTGCGCGCCCGGCTCGGCGACGCGACCTACGACGCGCTCGCCCGGACATTGTTCGAGCTGTTCCGCGAGGAGAGCTGATGCTGCGCACGGTGGCCCGCGTCCTGCTGGGCCTCGTCCTGCTCGCGGCCGGCACGGCGCACCTCACCGTGGCGCGGGAGGCGTTCCGCGCGCAGGTGCCGTCGTGGTTCCCGGCCGACGCCGACGCGGTGGTCGTCGTGTCCGGGGTGGTCGAGATCGTCCTCGGCCTGGCCGTGCTCCTGCTGGTCCGCCGGCGCGCCGTGGTCGGCCTGGTCGTCGCCGCGTTCTTCGTCGCGATCTTCCCGGGCAACGTCGCGCAGTACCTCGAGGGGCGCTCGGCGTTCGGTCTCGACACCGACGGCGCGCGGGCCGTGCGCCTGCTGTTCCAGCCGCTGCTCGTCGCGTGGGCCCTGTGGTGCACCGGCGCGTGGACGTGGCTGCGCGGGCGGCGGCGCGAGCCCGCGAGGACCTAGGAGGCGCCGACGATGCGCAGCGCGAACGCGCTGTACTGCTCGGCGACGGCCTCCGCGCTGAGCGCGCCCTCCGGGGAGAACCACCGCGCGACGCTCACGCTCATCTCCCGGATGGCGAAGGACGCGAGCGCCGGCGACTCGACCCGGAACTCGCCGGCCGCCACGCCCGCGGCGATGACGGCGCGCAGCGCGTGCTCGTGCTCGCGGCGGCGGGCCTGCATCTCGCCGAAGGCGGGCTCGGACAGGCTGCCGGTGTCGCGGTTGACCACGAGCGCCTCGCGGCGGTGCGTGGCGTGGCGGTGGACGTAGACCCGGGTGGCCTCGCGCAGCTGGCGGGTCGGCGTGTCGGCCGGGTCGAGGACGCGGTGGAAGTCGGCGAGCACGCCGGCGGTCGTGCGGTCGACGATCGTGCGCAGCAGGTCGTGCTTGGACCCCATGTGGTTGTAGAGGCTGGGCGTGCGGACCCCGAGGACCTCGGCGATCTCGCTCAGGGCGGTGCCGTGGTAGCCGCGCTGCGCGAACAGCGTGAGCGCGGCGTCGAGGACGACGTCGGGGTTCAGCGCCGTCCGCGTCGCGCGCCGCACCGCGAGGTCGGCCGGGTCCGTGCTCACGCCGGCCATGGTGCCACGACGAACGAGCGTTAGTGAGCCTTGTGAGCAGGCCGGGACGCTCGCTACGGTCAAACTAACGAGCGTTCATCAGCCCGGGGAGGCGCGATGCTGCGGACCGAGGTGATCCGGCCCGTCCACGAGCTGCTCGACGGTCACGCCGCCGGGCGTCCCGAGGACGTCGCGTTCGCCGACGACGTGCGCACGGTGACCTGGGCGCAGCTCGCCACGTCGACGCGCCGGCTCGCCGGTCACCTCGCGGCGCTCGGGGTCGTGCCCGGCGACCGCGTCGTCATGGTGATGGGGAACGCGGTCGAGGTCGCCGAGACCTATCTCGCGGTCCCCCGCGCCGGCGCGATCGCGGTGTGCCTCAACCCGGACGCGGCGCCGGCGGAGCTGGAGTACATGCTCGCCGACTCCGGCGCCCGCGCCGTGGTCACCGACACCGCGCACGCCGACCTGGTCGCGGGGCTGGTCGGTCCCGACGTCCCCGTGGTGCTGGCGGGCGGCACCCGGCCGGGCTGGGCGTCGTACGCCGACCTGCTCGCCCGCGAGCCCGGGGTCGCCGCGCCCGACCCCGTCGACCTCGACGTCACGGCGTACATGCTCTACACCTCCGGCACCACCGGGCGCCCCAAGGGCGTCGAGCTGAGCCTGCGCAGCTGCCTCTGGGTGGTCGCGGCGTGCTGGGCACCCATCGTCGGCCTCGGCCCCGACGACGTCGTGCTCTGCGCGCTCCCGCTGTTCCACTCCTACGCCCTGGACATGTGCGTGCTGGGCGTGGTCGCCACCGGGGCCGGCGAGCGCATCCTGCCGCGCTTCTCCCCCACCCGGATCCTCGAGATGCTCGGCGGACCGGAGCGCCACACCGTCCTGCCCGGGGTCCCCACCGGCTTCTCCTACCTGCTGCAGGCGGCCGGCGACCGGCCGCCGGCCCACCGCCTGCGCCTGGCCGTCTCGGCCGGCGCGATCCTCCCGGCGGCCGTCGACGAGGAGTTCGAGCGCGTCTTCGGGGTCCAGCTGCTCGACGGCTACGGCATCACCGAGACCTCCACGATGGTCGTGATGAACTGGCCGCACGGGACGCGGCCGTACGGCTCGTGCGGCCTGCCGCTGCCGGGCCTCGCGGTCCGGCTGGTCGATCCCGCGACCGGCACCGACGCCCCGCCCGGCGGCGAGGGCGAGCTCTGGGTGCGCGGGCCGAGCGTCATGCGCGGCTACTGGGGCAAGCCCGAGCAGACCGCGAGCGTGCTCGTCGACGGCTGGTACCGCACCGGCGACCTCGCCCGGGCCGACGCCGACGGCTACCTGACGATCAGCGGGCGGACCAAGGAGATGATCATCCGCGGCGGCGAGAACATCTACCCCGCCGAGATCGAGAACGTGCTGCTGGTCGCCGAGGGGGTCGCCGACGCCGCCGTCGTCGGCCGCGCGCACCCCGACCTCGGCGAGGAGCCGGTGGCCTTCGTCGTGCCCGAGGGTGACGCCGAGCCCGACCTGGACGTGCTCGCGGCGCACTGCCGGGAACGCCTCTCGTGGTTCAAGGTCCCCGCGGACGTCCGGGTCGTCGACGTCATCCCGCGCACGGGGTCGGGGAAGATCAAGCGCTTCGAACTGGCGCGGCTGCTCACCGGCGAGAGGGCCCCGGCATGAAGGTCGGCGACATCGAGATCGTCCCGGTGATCGACGGGACCGGGCGGGAACGGGCCCGCGAGGTGCTCTCCGCCCCCGGCGGCGACCGGTGGGCCTGCCACCCCGAGCACCTCGACGCCCACGGCGACCTCGAGCTGACGCTCGGCGGGTTCCTCATTGCGACCGGCGACCGGCTCGTGCTCGTCGACGCCGGCGTGGGCCGCATCCGCAACGACCACTACGCCGGCGGCGGCCTCCTCGACGCCCTCGCCGCGCTCGGCGTCACCACCGACCAGGTCACCGACGTGGTGTTCACCCACCTGCACTTCGACCACGTCGGCTGGGCCACCAGCAAGGGCGAGGTCGTCTTCGACCGCGCCACCTACCGCGTCCACGCGGCCGACTGGACGCACTTCGTCGACGCGCCCGACGCCGACCCCGGCGCGGTGCGCAAGCTCGCGCCGCTGCGGGAGCGCCTCGCGACCTTCGACGCCGAGCACACCGTCGCCCCCGGCCTCGACGCCCGCCCCACGCCCGGCCACACCCCCGGCTCGACCACCTACGTCGTCTCCAGCCGCGAGGAGCGCGCCCTGCTCATCGGGGACGTCGCGCACTCCGTGGTGGAGCTCGAGGAGCCCGACTGGGAGGCCGTGTTCGACGTCGACCCCCGTGCCGCGCAGGCGGTGCGCCACCGCCTCGTCGACGAGGTCGCCGACACCGACGCCCTCGTCGCCGCCGCCCACTTCCCCGGCCTCGCCTTCGGCCGGATCGTCACCGTCGGCGGCCAGCGCCGCTTCCTCGCCACCTAGGAGCTCGTCCATGGATCTGCAGCTCGCCGGCACCACCGTGCTGGTCACCGGGGCCGGACAGGGCCTCGGCCGCGCGATCGGCGAGGCCTTCGCCGCCGAGGGCGCCCAGGTCGCGTTCGGCTACAACACCTCGTCCGCGGGCGCCGAGGAGGCCGCCGAGACGGCCCGCGCCGCCGGGGTCAAGGCGATCGCCGTCGCCGTCGACACCCGGGACGACGACGCGGTGGCCCGGGCGCTCGCCACCGTCGAGGCCGAGCTCGGGCCGATCGGGGTCCTGGTCAACAACGCGGCGGTCACCAGCCGCGGCCGCTTCCTCGAGCGCTCCGCCGACGAGTTCGCCGCCGAGATCGACGTGACCGTCACCGGCACGGTGCGCATCTCGCACGCCGTCGCGAAGCGCATGGCCGAGCACGGCGGCGGCGCGATCGTCTCGCTCATGGGCGACTCGGGCCGGGTCGGCGAGTCGGGGCTCACCGTCACCGCCACCGCCCGCTCGTCGACCCTGGGGCTGACGAAGTCGCTGGCCAAGGAGCTGGCCCGCCACGGCATCCGGGCGAACGCCGTGTCGATCGGGCTCGTGCAGACCGACCGGTTCTCCGCGCACGCCGGCGGTACCGACGACGAGCGCCTGAAGAAGATCACCGCGCTCTACCCGCTGCGCCGCCTCGGCCGCCCCGAGGACGTGACCCCGACGATCCTGCTGCTCGCCTCGCCGTGCTCGTCGTGGACCACCGGCCAGGTCGTGTCGGTCAACGGCGGCTTCGCGATGCCGTGAGCGAGGGAGGAGCGATGGACCACACCCCCGCCGCCGGCACCTCCGTGCGGCGCAAGGAGGACGCGCGCCTGCTCACCGGGCGCGGGCGCTTCGTCTCCGACCTGGCACTGCCGCGGATGCGCCACGTCGCGTTCGTGCGCAGCCCGGTCGCCCACGGACGGATCACCGGGATCGACACCGCCGAGGCGCTGGAGGTCGAGGGTGTGTCCGCGGTGTTCACCGGCGAGCACCCGGCGATCGGGCCGGTCGCGCTGCGGGCGCAGTCGGCGCTGCCCGGCTACGTCGAGACCGACCAGCCGCCGCTGGCCCGCGGGAAGGTCCGCTTCGCCGGGGAGGCCGTCGCCGCCGTCGTCGCCGACGACCGCTACCTCGCCGAGGACGGCGCCGAGGCCGTGGTGGTCGACTACGAGCCGCTGACGCCGACCGTGTGCGCCTGGGCGGAACCGACCGACCCGGTGCACGACCCCGTTCATGAGCAGGCGCCCGACAACCTGCTGCTCTCGCGGACCTTCCGCGCCGGCGACGTCGACGCCGCGCTCGCGGGGGCGCACGTCGTCGTCGACCGGGAGCTGACCACCAACCGCCACGGCGGCAACCCCATCGAGTGCCGCGCCGGGGTCGCGCGCTACGAGGCCGCCGACCGGAAGCTGACGTTCTTGTCGGGCACCCAGGTGCCCTGGATCGTGCGCACCCAGCTCGCGGAGCTGCTCGACCTGCCCGAGGGCAACATCCGCGTCATCGCCCCCGACGTGGGCGGCGGTTTCGGCGTCAAGGCCGTGCTCTACCCCGAGGACGTCGCGCTGTGCCTCATGGCCATGGCGATGCCCGGGACGGCGCTGAAGTGGGTCGAGGACCGCGTCGAGCACCTGCTCGCGGCCACCCACGCCCGCGACCACCGCTACGTCTTGCGCGCGGGGTTCGCCGCCGACGGCGAGCTGCTCGCCGTGCAGGCCGACGTGTGGTGCAACGCCGGCGCCTACTCCGTCTACCCGTGGACCGCGGGCATCGAGCCGCTCATGGCCGGCGGCCTGCTCACCGGCCCCTACAAGCTCGCGGACTACCGGTGCACGGTGCGCGGCGTCGCCACCAACACCAGCCCGTCCGGCCCGTACCGCGGCGTCGCCCGGCCCTCGACGGTGTTCGCGATGGAGGCGCTGATGGACTCCGGCGCCCGCGCGCTGGCCATGGACCCGATCGCGCTGCGCCGCCGCAACCTCATCCTCCCCGCCGACATCCCGTACCGGATGCCCTCGCGGCTGGTCGACGACTCCGGAGCCTACGAGGCGTGCCTCGACCAGGCGATCGCCACGTTCGACCTCGAGCGGTGGCGCGCCGAGCAGACCCGGCGCCGCGTCGAGGGCGGCCGGCCCCTCGGGATCGGGGTCGGCCTCTACAACGAGCTGACCGGCCTCGGCCGCGCCGCCTCCGCCGGGCCGCGCATGGCGTTCCGCACCGGCCACGACGCCTGCACCGTGCGCATCAACCCCGACGGCGCGGTCACCGTGTTCTCCGGCGTCACCTCCCAGGGCCAGGGCCTCGAGACGACGATGGCGCAGGTCGTCGCGGACGCGCTGGGCGTCGCCTACGAGGCCGTCGAGGTCCGGATCGGCGACACCGACCAGTCGCTGTGGGGCTTCGGGGCCTTCTCCTCCCGCCAGGCCGTCATCGGCGGCGGCGCGGCCCACCTCGCGGGCGAGCACGTCCGCGGGAAGGCCCTCGCCCTCGCCGCGGCCCTCAGGGAGGCCCCGGTCGAGGACCTCGACCTGCGCGGCGGGCAGGTCTACATGGCCGGGCAGGAGAAGCCGATCATCTCGCTGGCCGAGGTCGCCAAGGTCGCCTACCTGCAGTCCGACCGCCTGCCCGAGGGCTTCGAGCCCGGTCTCGAGGGCACGAAGTTCTACGACCCGATCCGCGGCGCGTTCGCCGCCGGCGCCCAGATCGCGGCCCTCGAGTTCGACCCCGCCACCGGCGAGATCGGCATCCTGGACTGGGTCTGCGTCGAGGACGCCGGCCGGATCGTCCACCCCGTGATCGTCGACGGGCAGATCGCCGGCTCGATCGCGCAGGGCATCGGCGGCGCGATGTACGAGCACCTCGTCTACGACGACGCCGGCAACCTCGCCACCGGCACGCTGCTCGACTACCTCATGCCCACCGCCGGCGAGATCCCCGAGCTGCGCATCGGCCACGTCAGCACCCCGGCGGCCAACCCGACCGGCGTCCGCGGCGTCGGCGAGGGCGGCACGCTCGCCCCCAACGCGGTCGTCGCCGGGGCGCTCGCCGACGCGCTCGGCGTGGAGATCGACGACCTGCCCGTCACCCCGGCGAGGGTCTGGGAGCTGATGCACCCGTGAAGTGCCCACCGTTCGACTACCACCGCGCGACCGGCGTCGACGACGCCGTGGCGGCCCTGGGCGCCGCCGGCGACGAGGGCAAGATCCTCGCCGGCGGCCAGAGCCTGGTCCCGGTGCTCGCGCTGCGCCTGGCCCGCCCCGCCGTCCTCGTGGACGTCAACCGCATCCCGGGGCTCGCCGGCCTCGAGGTCCGCGACGGGGTGCTGCACGCCGGCGCGCTCGTGCGCCACCTCGCGCTCGCGGGCCAGGGCCTGCACCCGCTCGCGGCCGAGGCCGCCCGATGGATCGGGCACACGGCCATCCGCAGCCGCGGGACGCTGGCCGGCAGCCTCGCGCACGCCGACCCGGCCGCCGAGCTGCCCGCCGTCCTGCGCGCCTGCGACGGCGCGGTGCAGGTCGCCGGCCCGTCGGGCACGCGGCGGGTGCGGGCCGACGACCTGTTCCTCGGCGCCCTGCAGAGCGCGCTCGACGACACCGAGATGATCACCGGCGTCGAGCTGCCGGTGCCCGACGCGTGGGGGTTCGCCGAGCTCGCCCGCCGCCACGGCGACTTCGCCGTCGTCTCGGTGGCCGCGGCCCGCTTCGGCGACCGCGTGCGCATCGTCGTCGGCGGCGTGGCCGGCGTGCCCCACCTCGTCGACGCCGGCGACCTCGCCACCGTGGACGGGGAGCTCTCCGCCGACCGCGTCGCGATCCTCGCCGCGGCCGCCGCCGACGACGTCGACCCGGCCACCGACCTGCACGGCAGCGCCGGCTACCGCCGCGCGCTCACCGAGCAGATGACCCTCCGGGCGCTCGCGGACCTCGCCGGGCAGCCCCGTCCCGTCCGGGAGCCCGCATGAAGATCACGCTGACGGTCAACGGCGAGCGCCACCGCCTCGACGTCGAGCCGCGCCGCACGCTCGCGGACGCGCTGCGCGAGGACCTGGGTCTCACCGGCACCCACCTCGGCTGCGAGCACGGCGTCTGCGGCGCGTGCACGGTCGTCGTCGACGGCGAGCCGGTGCGCGCCTGCCTGATGTTCGCCGTGCAGGCCGACGACGCCGCGGTCGCCACCGTCGAGGGCCTCGCCGGCGGCGCGGACGGAGACGGCACCCTGCACCCGCTGCAGGAGGCGTTCTCGCGGTGCCACGGCCTGCAGTGCGGCGCCTGCACCCCCGGGATGCTCATGACCGCGGCCCACCTGCTGGACACCGAGCCCGATCCCGACCGCGCCACGATCCGCGCCGAGATGTCGGGGAACATCTGCCGCTGCACCGGCTACACGGGCATCGTCGACGCCGTCGCGGACGCCGCCGCGCGCCGGGCGCGCGGCCTCCGCGCGAGGGAGACGTCATGACGACCACCGTGCCCACCGCCGTCGCCCCGACCGGGGACCTCGACCGGGACGCCCCGCAGCTCTCGGAGTTCCTCGGCGCGCTCGACGGCGAGCTGGGGACGCTCCCGGCGAAGCCCGACCGGAACGCCGAGCAGCAGGACCAGGCCACGGCGGTGCTCGAGCGCGGCCGGGCCGCCCGCGAGCGCTTCCTCGCCCGGCACGTCGGCGCGGTCTACGACGCCCTGACCGACGGGTGCACCCGACCGCTGCGCGCCGCGGAGCTCACCTACGCGGCCGCGGAGCTGGTGCCCGGCCTGACGCCGACCCGCGAGCGGATCGCCGCCGAGCGCCGCCACCCGCAGAAGGACAAGGAGGGCTGGGAGGTCGACCAGGGGATCTTCCTGTCCCGCGTCCTCGACGACGCCCGCACCGGCTACCACCTGTTGCACGCCATGGCGCAGCCGCGGCGCGAGGCGCAGGAGCTGCTGGAGGAGTTCCGCCGGACCGACCGGGTGGACCTCGGCACGTGCCGGCTCGAGCGGCGCGGCGGCGTCGGCCACCTCACGATCGCGCACCAGAAGTACCTCAACGCCGAGGACGACGAGTCCACCGCCGCGATGGAGACCGCCACCGACCTCGCCCTGCTCGACGACCGGATCGAGGTCGGCGTGCTGCGGGGCGCCGAGTCCGAGCACCCGCGCTACGCGGGGCGGCGCGTCTTCGACACCGGGGTCAACCTCACGCGGCTCTACCACGGCGAGGTCTCGCTGATCGAGTTCTTCGTCGAGCGCGAGCTGGGCCTGATCACCAAGTGGTACCGCGGGCACTGCCTCGGCACCGGCGAGGTCAGCGTCGTCGAGCGGCGCCACGAGAAGCCGTGGATCGCCGCGGTCGACACCTTCGCCATCGGCGGCGGCTGCCAGTTCCTGCTGGTCATGGACCGGGTCGTCGCCCGCTCCGGGGCCTACGTCAACCTCCCGGCCCGCCGCGAGGGCTTCCTGCCGGGCTGCGGCAACATGCGCCTGCCCCGCTTCGTCGGCGAGAAGGTCGCCCGCCAGGGCATCTTCTTCAACCGCGACATCTACGTCGACTCCCCCGAGGGCCGCCTGATCGTCGACGACCTCGCCGTCGACGAGGCCGGCATGCAGGCCGCGATCGACGACGCCGTCGACGCCCTCACCGCCACCGGGCCGGTCGGGGTCAACGCCAACCGGACCCAGATGCGCGTCGGCGTCGAGCCGCTGGAGACCTTCCGGCACTACATGGCCAACCTCGCCATCGGGCAGGCCCGCTGCATGTACTCGCCGGCGATCATCCGCAACCTCGAGCTGGCCTGGGACCCGAAGCGCCGCGGCGGGGTGAAGTGACGGTCGTCCACACCTCCGACGGGGTCGAGCTGGCGGTGCAGGTGCACGGTCCGGACGGCGGAGACCTTCCCCCGATCCTGTTCGTGCACGAGTTCGGCGGCGACCACCGCTCGTGGGCCCCGCAGGTCGCGCACTTCGCCGCGCACCGGCGCTGCGTCACCTACGACGCGCGCGGCTACCCGCCCTCGGCGGTCCCGACCGACCCGGCGGCCTACTCCCAGGACCACGCGGTCGCCGACGCCGTCGCGGTGCTCGACGGCCTCGGGATCGGGCGCGCCGTGGTGGTCGGCAACTCCATGGGCGGGTTCGCGACCCTGCACCTCGGGCTCCGGCACCCCGACCGCTGTGTCGCCCTCGTCGTCGCCGGCTGCGGCTACGGCGCGCACCCCGACCACGCCGAGGCCTTCCGCGCCGACGCGCTCGCCCTCGCCGACGCCTACCGGCGCGACGGCAGCGCCGCCGTCGCCGCCGACTACGGCAACCGCCCGTCCCGCCGGCCCCTGCGCCGCCGCGACGCCGCCGCCCACGACGAGCACCTGCGGATCCTCGCCGAGCACGACCCCACCGGCGCGGCGCTGACCATGCGCGGCGTCCAGGCCGCGCGGCCCTCGCTCTACGCGCTGCGCGAGGAGCTCGCGGCGATGGCCGTGCCGACCCTGCTCGTCGTCGGCGACACCGACCGCGACGCGCTCGACGCCAACCTCATGCTCGCGGCGACCCTCCCCGACGCCGGGCTGGCGGTCCTGCCGCGCACCGGGCACCTCACCAACCTCGAGCTGCCCGCGGTGTTCAACCGCCTCGTCGAGGACCTCATCGGCTGATCACTGCTCGGCCGCGGCGGCGAGCCGGTCGAGCGAGCCCCTCAGCCGCTCGCTGGTCGTGGCCCGGGCGCGGTCGAAGCGGTGCTCGTCGACGAGGTGCGTCCAGTCGTAGGTGTGCCGGACGGCGGTGCGGGCGGTGTCGTGGCGATCCGGGGCGAGCGGCTGGAGCTCCCAGCGCCAGAGATGACCGGGCGGGGGCGTCCGGCCCGGGTCCGACGGCGTCCAGGCCAGCAGCCGGCCCTCCTCGAACTCGACCACGTGGTTCTCGCGCACCGCACCCATGGTCAGCCGCGTGGTGAAGACGTCGCCGACGCCGCGGATGCGCTGCCCGCCCGCGGCGTCGGCGAGGTTGTCGTTGCCGTCCCACGTCGGCTGCGGGCCGGGTCGGCGATCAGCTCGAAGATCGTCGCCGCCGGGGCCGCGATCACCCGGGCGGCCGTGACGACCCGCTCGCCCTCGTACAGGGCGGCGAGGCGCTCGGCCACCCCGCGCACCGTCTGCCCGTACGGGTCGTCGCCGAGCACCCCGAGCACCTCCTGCGCGCGGGCGAGGTGGTGGCGCGCCGCCGCGTCGTCGCCGACCCGGCGCAGGTCGTCGGCCAGGCTCAGGTGCAGGGACGGGTAGAAGCCGGCGACGTCCAGCGACGCGTGGAACTCCCGCGCGCGCTCGTCGGTGACCTCGTCGGCCGCCTCGAGCGCGCGGCGGTCCCACGCCAGCTCCTGCTCGACGTCGGGCTCGGCGTCGGCGGCGAAGTGCGCGACCACGCAGCGGTGGAACGCGTCGTCCTCGGCCACGGCACCGCGCCAGAGCTCCGCGAACGCGGCACGCGCCCCGTCCACTTCGCCGGCGCGGTAGAGCTCGCTCGCGGCACCGATGTGGCTCATCAGGGGGTCGTCGGTCACGCCCCGCACGGTAGGCCCTCGGTCAGAACCCCTGCCCCGGGATCCAGGTGGTGCCCGCGAGCGGGACGCGGGCCATGGCGGCGGCTTCG